>CAVTFM010000054.1:0-53734 GCA_963733965.1 uncultured Alphaproteobacteria bacterium | reverse complement strand
CCATGACCTTCGCCCTCCTTGCCTACCTCACCGGCCTGATCGTGATCTTCTTCGTCTTCTTCGCGTGGCATCAGCATCGCGACCCGTTCCACCCGATGCTCTACATCGGTCCGATGCTGATCTTTCTCTATTCGGCCCTGCCGGTCATGCTGACCCTCGGGCAGCCCCACCAGCTGGGCGGCTTCCTCAACGATCGCGACCTCGTCTACGTCCAGACCCTCAATCTGATCGGCACGCTTCTGCCTCTGCGCCGGCATCCTCTTGGGCAGCGGACCGGCGGCGGTCCGGCACCGGTCGCCGCCGGACCCGCTGCCGCCCGCCGTCGGCCGGCGCCTGGCCCACGCCGCGCTCGTTCTCGGCTGCGTCGGCCTTGCCGCCTACGCCTACATGCTCGCCCACGTCGGCGGCCTGAGCGCCGCCTACGGGCGCGCCTATGGCGGCGTCTGGGCCGACAGCGGCTACATCCGCGACCTGCAGTTCCTCACCATCGCAGCCCTGCTGCTCCTGCTCGCGGCGCGCACCGGCCGCCCGTCGTCCGCCATCGACTGGGCCTGGGTGATCCTCTTCATCAGCCCCTGGCTGATCCAAGGCCTGCTCGGCGCGCGCCGCGGCCCCACCTTCATGGCGACAGCCGTCCTGGTGGTCGGCTGGTGCTTCCTCAGCGGCCGCCGCCCGCGCCTGCTCGCCGTCCTCGGCGGCGGCCTCCTGCTCGGCTGCCTCATGCTGTTGCTGGTCGGCAACCGCAGCCAGATCTATCTCGGCTCCGACTTCCGGTTCGACACCGACCTGCTCGTCGGCAAGGCCAGCTCGGGCAACGAGTTCGTCTACGGCGCCGGCACCATCCTCAACGCCGACCGCACCGGGGAATATTGGTGGGGCCGCCGCTACCTCGTCGAATTCTTCGTGCGGCCGATCCCCCGCTTCCTCTGGCCGTCGAAGTACCAGAACGCGTCGGCCATGCTCGGCGTGCCCGACATGGAGGTGAACCTGGGCACCGGCGGTTCTGCCTTCCACTCCACCCTCGGCTGGGCGGGGTCCCGAGGTGCCGCGCCCGGCATCATCGCCGACATGTGGATCGAGGTCTGGCTCGGCGCCTTCCCCGTGCTCTTCGCCTTCGGCTGGTGGTACGGCCGGGTCTGGCGCCGCGCGGTCGGGCAGGGCGGCCTGTGGACCACGCTCTACTGCCTCATGTTCGCCCTGTCTGCGTACCTGGTCATGCAGACCCTGGAGGCCATGGCGTTTCGCTTTCTGGAGACCGCGCTGCCCGCATGGCTCGCCTGGCGCTACGCCCTGGCGCCCGGCGCCGCACCTGCCCGGGTGTGGCCACCGCAGGGCGCGACGAGCGTCGCGCGTCCCTGATGCTGGGATCTGGCAATGCTTCGGCGCTCGCAGCCGGCCGACCGGGGGCTGCGATGCAGCCTGCCGGTCTCGCCGCGCGCCTGTCGCACGCCTGGCTCGGCACCGTCGCCACCAGCGCTGCCATCATGCTCTGCGGCATCGCGACCGGCATCCTCTCGGCCCGGCTCCTGGCCCCCGAGGGCCGGGGTGCCCTCGCGGCCATCCTCTTCTGGCCGCAGCTGATCGCCTCCCTCGGGCTCCTGAGCCTGCCCGGCGCCATCATCTACCGGCGCGGCCGGCCAAGCGCCGCCCGGCCGTCCATCGCCGCGACCGGTGCCTGGCTGGCCCTGGGCCTCGCCGCCGTCTGCGGCCTCCTCGGCGCTCTCGCCCTGCCGATCCTGCTCACGCGCGCAACCACCGGCGCGCTCGCCCAGCTCTATCTGCTCGCCTTTCTGCCGTTCCAGTTCGTGGGCCTGACCCTGCTCGCCATCGACCAGGGCGACATGCGGTTCACCCGCTACAACCTCGTGCGCCTCCTGCCGTCCTACGTCTACCTCGCGAGCCTGCTGACCCTCTGGGCGCTGGGCGCGGTCAGCGTCGCGGCGTTCGTCGGGGCGACCTGGCTCGGCACCGCGGTCACCGCCCTCGTCCGGCTCTATCAGGCCCGCCATGTCCTGCGCGTCCGGCCTTCGGTATCCGAGGCGCGTGCGCTCCTGGCGCTCGGCACCCGCTTCCATGGGGCCGCCCTGCTGGCCGCCCTGTTCGCCCAGGCCGATCGCTTCGTCGTGCTCACCTTCTGGGACGACGCGAGCCTCGGGCTCTACGTCGTCGCGGCCACGCTCGCTGGCGCCGGCCTCAGCGTCGTCGCCGCGGGCTTCAACGTGATCCTGCTGCCCCGCCTCGCCGCCGCCGGCAGCATCGAGGCCCGGCGGCAGATCCTGAGCCAGACCCTGCGCTACGCCATGCTGCTCCTCACGACCGGCACCATGGCCCTCCTCTTCCTCTGCCCGTGGCTGGTGCCCTTCCTGTTCGGCCACGCCTACGCGGGCGCGACCGGCATCTGCATCGTCCTGCTTCTCGGCTACGTGCCGACCGCGCTCCGCCAGGTCATCACCAACGGCCTCTGCGGCACCGGCGACTGGCGCCCGCGGATCGTGGCTGAGAGCACGACGCTCGCCGTCTTCGGCCTCGCTGTCTGGCCGCTGGCGAGGTCGTTTGGCCTCGAGGGCGTGCCGGCCGCTCTCGTGATCGCGAACGTCGTTTCCCTGCTCTACCTGCTCGCACACCTTCGCACGCGCTGGGGGCTGCGCCTGCGCGATTGCTGGGGCCTCGATCGCGCCACGATCCAGGACACGCTCGCCCGCGGCCAGTTGCTTTCCTCGCAACTCCTGAGCCTCGCCCGATAGCCCGATGGACCAGACTTACGTGCTCTCCGCACAAGGGGCCGACGATCGGCGTCGGACGACAACCTCCGACGTCGCAAAGGATTCCGCGCCGTCCCTTCCGCGGCCGTTGCGCATCCTCATCATCGCGGATGCCAAGATTCCCGTTCCCCCCGCAACCTACGGCGGCACCGAGCGGATCGCTGCGCTGCTGTGCGAGGGCTTGGCGGAGCGCGGCCACGCGGTGACGCTCATGGCTGCTAACGGCTCGCGTAACTACGGTCGGTTGATCCCGTGCCCCTGGGCGGGGCGCAAGCCCTATCCATACCGGGCGTGGTACAAGATTCGCTTCCAGGCGCTGAGCCTGTGGGCGGCCCATCGCGCGGACGTTGTGATCAACTTTGGCCGGACGGACTACCTGTGGGCCCTGTTGAAGACCCGCAAGCCCCTGCTCTGCAGGTTCGGCAATCCGATCGGGGCGGGGGAGACCAGATCTCTATTGGCTCGGCGGCGTGGTCGCATAAGGCTGGTAAGCATCAGCGATAACCAGCGGAGAGACTTCCCGAGCGATCATCGCTGGCAAACGATTTACAACGCCGTACCTCTTGATCGGTTCTCATTTTCGGATCAGGCCGATCGCGAGTATCTCGCGTTCCTCGGTCGGCTGACCGCCAACAAGGGCGTCGACACCGCGATCCGGGTCGCCGAGCGCACCGGTCTCCCGCTCAAGATCGCCGGCAACGTGTCCGACGAGGCTGGCGGCCGCGCGTTTTTCGAGTGCGAGGTGCGCCCGCACCTCGGCGGTCGGATCGAATGGGTCGGTCAGATCGGCGACGTCGAGAAACCAGCCTTCCTCGGCCAGGCAAGGGCGCTCCTCGTTCCCATCCGATGGGACGAGCCGTTCGGGATCGTCGTCGCCGAGGCCCTCGCCTGCGGCACCCCGGTGATTGCGATGGATCGCGGCTCGATGCCGGAGCTCATACGTCATAGTGTCACAGGATTTCTGTGCCACAGCTCCGATGAAATGGTGAATGCGATACGGCAAATTGGCGAAATCGATCGATGCGCGTGCCGTGCAGAATGTGAGAGGCGCTTTTCCGTGGACCGCATGGTCGAGCAGTATATTGCTGTGGCGCACGATTTGCTTTCAGCGCCGAAAGGTCAAATTTCCGGGGAGTTCGCATCCGGATGAAAGCGCTCAAGGCGGCTCTCGCCAAGTCGGCTTTAGCCTACATCCGCCACATGCCCGTCGAGCGGGGCAAAGTTCGGCTTGCGAGGGCTTTGCACCCATTTACCGCCAATGCTCCGGTGCGCTCCGTGTACGGCCCCCTCTTATCCGTCGATTTGCGGGATACGACGCTCTGGCATTCCCTCTTTGGCAATTATGACAGCGTTCGAGATGTCTTGGCTCATCTCAACGAAGGTGATATCTTCATCGATGTCGGTGCGAATATCGGCCTCTACACGATTTTAGCGGCGCAACAAGTCGGCCCAAGTGGGATGGTTATTGCCCTAGAACCGAGCCGGCGGGAGTTTGTCCGGCTGTTGAAGAATATCGAGCTGAACACCGTGGACAATGTGGTGCCAATGTATGCTGCCGCTTCTGAGCGCAGCGGCGTCGCGCGCTTGCTGGTGAGCGATATTATGCATGCTGGTGGCAACAGGATCGTTTCGACAAAGGTTGATGGCGCCGAAACTGATAAGACTATCAATGTACCAATGATTTGACTCGATCAATTGCTTAACGGACTTTTGCTGAGCGATGGCCGACGCATCGTGGTTAAAATAGATACGGAAGGCCATGAGCTAAGTGTACTGAAGGGTGCGGCCAGTCTGCTTGCCAGTAGCCAATGTTTCATGATATCTGTCGAAATCAATGATAGGAATCTGAACAATCATGGTGCTAGCGCGATACAGTTGTATGACTATATGACTGACAACGGCTTTTCGTACACCTATGGCATAACACCAGATAAACACTACGACGAGTGTTTTTATCGATCTTGTAGTTTTGCGGCGTTATGCCAAGGCCCGAGTTTTGCGATGACGTTCGCGGCTCGCCAGGCCGGCCAACCCGAGGCCGTCTCCAGAATGGCTCTGGAGGCGTCATCATCACCGACCCGGCGCGGCTCCTCATCGTCCTCAGCTCCCTCGCGACTGGCGGATGTTCAACTTCGCGACGAGTATGCCGAGCTGCCAGCCGAGGCTTGCGAGCCGATGATAGAATTGGGGGATAGGATGGAGAACCCGGGGCTGAAGCGACGGCGCTGGCTGAAAAATGCCATTGGTGAGCGGTCGTACGCGTGGCTTCGCCTCGCCTATCGCTTGCCGGTCTACCGCCGCGTGGAGCGGTGTCGGCAGCTCAAGATGCAAAAAAACCTGCCCGCCAATGCGATTCCTCTCGATCATGATCTTTCCATCTTTTCGCCGGACGACCTACTTTGCCACAATATCTTTTTCGCCATGGCAACTGAGACCCACCTCTACGAGGAACTCCGGGGATTTCTTAGACTTAAGGAAGGGTGTACTCGCATGTTGGACATCGGAGCGGCCGCTGGATATTTCTCGGCAGTTTTTGCCCAAGCATGCCCCGTGCCCGGGAGGCTGATCTCAGTCGAACCTGAGGCAAAATCATTCAATCTGTTAGAAGAGACACGGCAACTGAACTCGAAAGATGGGCTAGAGTGGCTCCTGTTCAACTGTGGCGTGGCGGAGACCGATAGGCTGGTAAAGTTCAAGCCCGCACGGTCGCTCGGCACGGTCGTCGATGAGTCGAGTCCAGACGGGATCGAGATACCATGTATGACAATGCATAGCATATGTCGACAAGCCGGATTTACGCCGGATTTCGTCAAGATCGACATCGAGTCCTACGAATACGAGGTTGTGATGTCATCGGTGGATTTCTTGAAGACAGCCCGCCCGCGAATCCATCTCGAGCTGCATTCGCCGCAGCTTCGGGAGCGAGGTCTGGACCCCGGAGATCTGCTGCGGTGCCTGGATGACCTCGGATATCACGCTTGGGACAGGCCGAACGGGAGTCGTAGGAAGCTGACCACGCTCCTGCATGAGTACGAAGTCCAACGGTTCGATCTTTCAACTGAGTGAGTGTCAGAATCGGAAGGAAGGCTGAGCTTGAGGTTCCTGGGGGCAAATACGCAGCGGGTGATTTGTGTTCTCAACTCGCTCGTGGCCGAGGGAACCCCGCGGCTCGCGCTGGACATGATCCGGGCGTGGCAGGAGTGGGGTATCGAGCCCATCGTCGTGACCCTCTTTGGCGAACCGGTGGACCTGGGACCGGAGCTGGATGCGATGAGGGTCGTGCGCCACTCCCTGGGGTTGATGCCGGGGCGCGGGTACGGCCGCTATATTCAGATGGCTCAGGGGATGTTCGCTCTCGTGCGCCGCTACCGACCGACAGCCGTGCTGTCCATGCCGCTCGGCTGGCACGCGTTCCTGGCCGCCGGCGCCAGGCTGGGCGGCGTGCCGCGGCTGGCTGCGCACGTCGGCAACTATCCGCCGCACCGGGCGGGAATGGCCTTTCGCAAGTTCCGCTGGGAGGTCCAGGCCGGGCGTCCGATGACCGACACCCTCGTCTGCTGCAGCCGCTACGTGCAGGAGGGCGTGGTGCGGCACTTCGGCGTTCCGGCCGCGGCGACCACCGTAATCTATAACGGCTGCGCTACGGCCGCGATTGCCGAGCGGGCGGCGCGGGCGCGGCGGGCGCGTGCGGGAGATGGCTTCGTCGTCGGCATGGTCGCGCGGCTCGAGCAGCACAAGGATCAGCCGACCCTCATCCGGGCGGCGCGGCAGCTCGCCGAACGCGGCGTGGCCTGCCGGGTGCAGTTGATCGGCGAGGGCAGCCGGCGCGGTGAGCTCGAGCGGCTGATCACCTCGGAACGGCTCGGCGGCGCCGTCGACCTCCTCGGCATGCGCAGGGACATTCCGGAGCTCCTTGGGCAGATGGACCTGTTCGTCTTCTCGACCACCCCGAGCGAAGGCCTCGGCATCGCCCTGATCGAGGCCATGTCCGCAGGTGTGCCCGTGGTCGCGAGCGACGTCGGCGCCTGTCGCGAGGTTCTGGATGATGGCGACCTCGGGCTGCTGGTGCCGCCCCGCGATCCGGCAGCGCTCGCGGCTGCGATCGAGCGGATCAGGGCGGAGCCGGAAGCCGCCGCTGCGCGGGCCCGGCGCGCGCAGCTCAAGGCATTCGACGTGTTCGACGCCGAGCGCATGGCCGACGGCTATGCCGAGGTGCTGGGTCTGAAGGCCGCCGCCGTCGGGCCGCGCTCGGAGGCGGCCTGACGTGGCGCGCCCGGTCGTCGTTCACGTGCTGGGCGGCCTCGGCTTCGGCGGCAACGAGACCCTCTGCCTGCAGATCGTCCGTCACTCCCCGCCGCACGTCGACAACGTCCTCATCTACCGCGACCCGAGCCGGGCCGACATGCTGCCGCTGTTCCAGCGTGTGCCCGGCCTTTCGGTGCGCTGCGTGGCGGCGCAGACTCGCTCGCGGCTGGCGGAGATCGCGCCGATGGCCCGGGAGCTGCGCCGGATCGGCCCGCAGGCCATCCTCATGTACGCGCTGGGCATCCCGCACCTGCTGGTCGGCGCCAGCGCGCGCCTGGCACGCGTGCCGACGGTCCAGGCTGCCGCCGGCAACCCTGCGCCGATGACGCCCGCCGCGCGCCGGAAATGGGCGATCGTCCTCTGGTTGTCGGCCCTGATCGGCGTGCCGGTCCAGGCCTGCTCGCGCAGCGTCGAGCGATCCCTGCGCGAGCTCGCCGGATGGCTGCCGCGAGGCTCCGGCACCGTAGCCAACGGCTGCGATACCGAGGAGATCGGGCGCCGCGCCGCCGTCGCGCGCCGGTCCCGACCACCGGACGGCCGGCTGATCGTCGGCATGGTCGCCCGCCTCGATCCGATCAAGGACCAGGCGACCCTCATCCGGGCATTCGCCGCCCTCGCCCGCGAGCTGCCGGAGGCAGAGCTATGGCTCGTGGGCGACGGTCAGGAGGAAGCCGAGCTGCGCCGGCTGGCGCACGCCGAGGGCGTGGCCGGTCGCGTGGTCTTGTGGGGACGGCGTGCCGACATCCCCGAGCTCCTGGGCCAGATGGATGTCTACGCCTTCAGCACGACCGAGGGCGAAGGCTTCGGCATCGCGCTCATCGAGGCGATGGCCGCCGGCCTGCCTGTGGTGGCGAGCGACGTGCCAGCCTGCCGCGAGCTGCTGGCGGACGGCGATGCCGGCATCCTGGTGCCGGCCGGAACTCCGGTGGCCCTGGCTGCAGCGCTGCGGCCGCTCCTTCGCGACCCCGGGCTCAGGGCCGGCTGGGCGGCACTGGCAACCGCCCGCGTCCGCGCCGCGTACACCGCCGAGCGCTGCGCCGCCGACTGGTACCGGCTGCTCCTGGCGTGATCGGGATGGCGCTGGAATCTCCGAAGCGGGCATTGGCGGTCGTCGGCGATGCCGACGACATCGCGACCTGGAGCAATATTCCCTACTTTTTCCTTCGCGCCGGCCGGCGCCAGAATTTCTTGCACCGGGGCCTGCGTTTGCAGCCGTCACGCCTGCGGTGGCATCGGCTCTCGTGGAATGCGCGCCGGCTGGTCAACGGCCGTGGCTACGGCGGCTTTCAATATTCGAGCAGATTTCTCGGTCGCCTCTATGCTCAGGACCCGGTGAATGGCGAATCCGAGATCGTGAGCCACTTCCCCCTGCTCCCGCCCGAGGGCACGGATGCCATACCGGTCAGCTACTACATCGACGCCACGCTGAGCCAGGTCTTCTTCGACTAC
The DNA here is from genome assembly GCA_963733965.1 of uncultured Alphaproteobacteria bacterium. GTDB lineage: Bacteria > Pseudomonadota > Alphaproteobacteria > Geminicoccales > Geminicoccaceae > DATAOG01. The sequence continues at coordinate 45,218 of CAVTFM010000054.1, read as the reverse complement.
GGTGCCGCAGCCCGGGTGGCGAAGTCGGTGGTGCGGGACGCCCTGGAGCATGAGCGAGCGGCCTACGAGCGTGCGGCTCGCATCGTCTGCTTCTCGACCTACGCCGCCCGCTCGGTCGTCGGGGACTATGGCATTCCGACGAGCAAGGTGCACGTCGTCGCACCCGGTGCGAACCTCTTCGAGGAGCGGATCCAGAAGCCCTCGGGCCCGACGACGATATCGGACGAAGTCCGACCCCTGCGCCTCGGGTTCATCGGCAAGGACTGGCAGAGGAAGGGCCTGCCCTTCCTGCTCGAGATCGCGCAGATCCTGACGCGGCGCCATGTGGCTGTCGAGGTGGTGGCCATCGGGCCAGACGCGCGCAGCCTGCCCTCGGCCCCCTGCCTCCGCCCCACAGGTTTCATCGACAAGCTCTCGGGGCAGCCGGCCTTGATCGAGCAGGTCCGTTCGTGGCATTTCGGCTGTCTCTTCTCTTCCGCCGAGGCCTACGGCATCTCGAACCTCGAGTGCCTCCGCCTCGGGGTTCCGGTTCTGGCCACGCCGTGTCGGTGGCATCCCCGACACCGTCCCCGAAGGGCTGGGTTATCTCTTCGAGCCCGACGCACCTCCGGACCAGGTGGGCGATCTCCTGGCCGGGTTCGTGGCAGCGCCCGAGCGCTACTGGCAGCTCCGAGCGCGAGTGGCAGCTCGCGCCGAGGAGTTTTCCTGGCGCCGGACGGTCGAGAGTTTCGTCGCTCTCTGGCAGGGCTCGGACGCGTTTCGGTTCGATGCGGGCGAGCTTGCCAACCCTCGGCCGAAAAAGCCCGTCGTCCGTCGCGAATGGCCCGAATAGTGTCTCAAGCCGAGCGGACCGGATTCGTCGTGGCGTTCAACGGCGCCCGTGACGCGTATCAGGTCGCCCTAGCCCTGCACGAGCGCGGCCTTCTTTCCAAGCTTGCAACCGATTTTTATCTGCCTTCCTCCATAGCGCGGCTCTGTCGCCTTCTTCCCGCACTCGGGAAATTGGCCCATCGAAACGCGCCCGGGCTTCCTTTTGCCAAGGTGCACTGGAATGTTTCCCTCATCAATGAGCAGTATCTACGCCCGATATTGCCGCGACTGGGAGTGTCTTTGCCGCGCGGATCGCGACCAAACTTGCAATCGGTCCTCTCGATTGCCGCCTTGCACATCGCCGAGATGAGCAACTCCAATCTGTTATGCTATGCTGGTTACGGATACCAGGCATCTGAATTGTCGCAGTCGCAGACGATGCGCAAAGGGCTATTTCAGTATCATCCGCACATTGATCTGAGCGCGACCATCTTAGTTCGTGATCTAGAAATGCACCACCAACTTAAAGCATCACGCGATCAACTCAACGCCAGCACGCCCGACAAAACGAATTTACAAGAACTTCAGCATGCGAAATTTATTCTTTGTGCTAGTGCCTTTAGCGCCCAATCCCTTGCCTACGTTGGAGTCCCACCCGCCAAAATTCATGTTGTTCCCTACGGGATCGACGTTGCCAACAACGCTCGGCAAAGTTGCTGCAAAGATGTCGCGACCGGACGTTTGTCGCTTCTTGTTCGTGGGATCTGGAATTCACCGTAAGGGCTTGCACCATCTATTTCACGCGTGGCGCTTGCTGCGTCTGCCAGACGCACACTTGACGGTCGTTGCCAGACATATCGACCACGAGATTGCAGCGCTACAACCTTCCGATCGCGTGACGGTGTTGCGTGCTCAGAGCGATATCGCTCTTCAGGAACTTTACGAGGCCACACATATATTTGTTCTTCCATCGCTCATTGAAGGCTTCGGTTATGTTTATCTTGAGGCGCTAGCTAATGGATGTTACTGCATCGGCACCGAGAACACTGGATTCCCTGATATCATGTGCCCGGAACATGCGGGCTCTGTGGCGACCGCTGGAGACGTAGCAAGTCTTGTCGGCGCGATGCAACGTGCTTACGTACTGTTCAAGAAGCGAGAATTAGACCACAAGGCGATACAGACATTTGCGCGGTCTCGACCTTGGTCGATCTTTCGTGCCAAGGTGGCCGATATATGTGCGCGACAAGAGTGCCTCAGGACTAGCCCGTCAATAACAGCCAACAATTCGCGCGAGGCGAGCCTTGCTTAGCACCGGTCGGATCACCACTGAGGCGCGGTCGGCCATGTGGCGGCGATCCGGGGGCATTCCTGATTGCGCTGATCAGCCGCATGTGGCCGTCATGTTCCACCGGCTCGGTCCCTATCATCACGCTCGACTTCGGGCATTTGGCTCTCGCTGCCGGCTGACCGCCCTCGAGGTCTCCACCGTCGACAAAACTTACGCCTGGGCGAAGATCGAGGACGCGAATGGTTTTGCGCAAGCTGTTCTGTTTGAGGACGATGTCGACGCCATCGCGAGGACGCGCCTGCGCCGGCGGGTCCATCAGGCGCTGGATAAGGTTGCTCCGGACGTGGTCGCGATTCCCGGCTGGTCGCACCCGGCTGCCGTGGCGGCCCTTCTATGGTGCCTGCGACTCCGGCGTCCCGCCGTCTTGATGTCGGACAGTACCGAGCGCGACCAGATCCGCCGGCGGGGCCGTGAGATGATCAAGCAGCGCGTCGTTCGCCTCCACAGTGCTGCTGCGGTGGCCGGGACTCCCCAGCGCGATTACGCCTGTTCGCTCGGGCTACCGAAGGACAGCATCTTCTGCGGCTATGACGTGGTCGATAACGATCATTTTGCCCGCGGCGCACAGCATGCGCGCACGCATGCTGCCAGTTGGCGGAGCCGGCTCCGTTTACCTGAGCGGTTCTTCCTGGCCTGCAGTCGTCTCGTCGAGAAGAAGAATCTGTTTCGCGTGCTCGAAGCCTACGCGCTCTACCGCGCCCGCGCCAAGGGCGGTCATTGGCGCCTGGTCATCTTGGGTGACGGCAAGCTGCACCGGCCCCTCATGAGCCGGATCGATGAGCTGGGAATGGCCACGGATGTGTTTTCCCCGGCTTCAAGCAATATGACGAGCTGCCGATCTACTACGGCTTGGCGGGCGCCTTCGTCCATGCCAGCACGACCGAGCAATGGGGCCTCGTGGTCAACGAGGCCATGGCCGCGGGCTTGCCCGTGCTGGTCTCCGAGCGCTGCGGCTGTGCGCCGGACCTCGTGCGCGACGGCGTCAACGGCTTCACCTTCGATCCCTACGATCCTGGCCAGCTCGCCGATCTCATGCTGAAGGTGAGCTCGGACCAATGCGACCGACTCGCCATGGGCCGCGCCAGCCAGGAGATCATCAAGGACTGGGGGCCGGAGCGCTTTGCCGACGGCCTGATGCAGGCGGTGGCGGTCGCGCGCAGCCGGCCGCTGCCCAAGGCATCCTGGCTCGACAGGTCGCTTCTTTGGGCGTTGGTGCACCGATGAGGGTCGGACTGCTCACGGCGGGGGTCTCCAGCAGCGCCGGAGGCGTGTGGCTCGGTGTCGAACGGCTCGGCAGCGCCTTGGCTGGGAACGCCGTCGAGGTGGAGCTGTTCGGCCTCACGGGCGCCTCGGGCGGCGTCGATGATCGGGAAGACGGAACGCCGCCGCTCAACCTGCATCACGTGATCGGAAGCCCAGCCTTCGGCTATGCCCCGAGCCTTGTCGCCGCGCTCGACGCCCGGCGTCTCTCGATTCTCCACGTCAACGGCATCTGGATGTACCCCTCGCTCGCGAGCCTCAGGTGGAGCCGGCGAGGCCGCGGACGGCGACCCTACATCGTCAGCCCTCACGGCATGCTCGATCCCTGGGCGGTCCGCAATGCGGCCTGGAAGAAGCGGCTGGTCGGGTGGTGGTTCGAGGATGCGCATCTGGCAGGCGCGGCATGCATGCATGCCCTTGCGGGTGCCGAGGCGCGCGCGATCCGCAGCTACGGCCTGCGCAACCCAATCTGCGTCATTCCGAGCGGCGTCGATCTGCCGGACGATGAGCCGCGGGCGCTCCCCGCCTGGGCCGCCGAGGCGGGCGGTCGCCGCGTGCTCCTGTTCCTCGGCCGGCTGCACCCGAAGAAGGGGCTGCTCAATCTGATCCGCGCCTGGGCCGAGGTTCAGGCCGACCGTTCGGCCGTGGCCGCGGACTGGCTGCTCGTGATCGCCGGCTGGGGTCAGGGCGGCCACGAGGCGAAGCTGCGGCGCCTGATCGACGAGCTCGGCGCCGCCCGGACGATCCGCCTGGTTGGCCCGCAGTTCGGCGACCAGAAGACGGCGAGCCTGGCCTTCGCCGACGCCTTCGTTCTGCCGTCGTTCAGCGAAGGTCTGCCGATTGCCGTGCTGGAGGCGTGGTCCTTCGGCCTGCCGGTGCTCATGACCGATGCCTGCAACCTGCCTGAGGGCTTCGCTGCCGGCGCCGCGCTGCGCACCGAGCCCGATCCCCTGCCGATGGCCGAAGCCCTGCGCAGTCTGATGGCCATGTCGGAAGCGGACCGGCACGCGATCGGCGCGCGCGGTCGCATCCTCGTGCAGGAGAGATTCGCCTGGCCGGAGATCGCAAAGCAGACGAGCTCGGTCTACGAGTGGCTGCTGGGCGGCGGACCTCCGCCCTCATGCATCGCAACCGACCGGGGCAGAGTCACTCTGTCAGGCAACGGCCTGAGCACGCCCGCGGTCAGCATCGTTCTCCCGACCTACCGGCGGCCACAATTGTTGCGGCGCGCGGTTGCCAGCGTCCATGCCCAGACTTTCGAAGATTGGGAGCTGATCATCACTGATGATGAGGACCCGCCCGGAGAAGCATGGGCATATCTGCAGAGTTTGGCCGCCGCGGACGCCCGGGTTCAAATCGCGCGCAACCCCGGCCCGCACGGCCAGTCCGGCAACGTGAACCATGGCCTGCGGCTCGCGCGCGCCGCCTGGATCAAGATCCTCTATGACGACGATGTTCTGCACCCGCGTTGCCTGGAAGCGCTCCTGGCCGCAGTTGATGGCGACCGGTCCATCGCGATCGCCACATGTCTCGCCGACCGCTACCGCGAGGGTTCAGCGACTCTGAGCGACTCGGGTGGCGCGCGGGTCCGTATCGAGCGGCTCCCGCGGACCAGTGCCCAGTACGCCATGTACATTCAGGACGTCGACATCTGGATTCCTACCCAGGCATTGGTCAATCGCGACTGCATTGACCAGGGCGTTTTTCTGGAAGACGTGGACGGCTTGGTCAGCTGCGTCGATGCCTGGTGGTTTGCTCGCTTGCTCCAGCACGGGGATCTCCTTATCGTCAACGAAACCCTCGCGGATCAATACCAGGGAGAACATGCGACGGTGACGAACAGCCTCGATGATCCCGCGCTGGACGCCGAGTTCGAAGCCTTGCGCCGGCTGATGCTCCCGCTGATCGACCCGGCACTCAGGCCGCCGCCGATTCATGTCGCCAACCAGTCCGTTCGCCTGATCCGCGCCTTGCACCGCCTGAGCAGAAGGAAGCCCGGTGACGCGCTTCGGCTTGCTGCCACGGCCTGGCATCCTCAGGCTTGGTACCTTGCGGCGCGTTGGCTCCTGCGCCGTGGTTTTCCGGGACGTTTCGAGATGGTCCCGAGGCAGACGGTTCAGCGCTGATGAGCAAACGTAATCTTGCTGCAGCAACGAATAGGATGCGATGACAGTCCTACTCGTATACTCGACCGGACGATGCGGGACGCAGTTCCTCCAGACGTTCTTCCAACGGAATCTTGGGGAACGCGCGGTGGTCGAGCATGAACCGATCGGCCCGGAATACGCTCCCAAACTGGCGCTGCGCCATCCGGACCTGCCGACTCTGCGGCAGGCGATGCCCATCGTCGACCGCCACCTCGATCGCATCGCCCAAATCGTCTCGACCGGTAAAATCTATGTCGAGACCGGCTGGCCGACTTTTCCATGGGTCCCATTGTTCAAGCAGCTTTTTGGCGCTGATTTTCGATACGTTCACCTGATTCGAAATCCTATTTATTTCGCATATTCGTTGTCCACCCAGGATTTCTACAGGCCAGAAAAACGTAACGATGCCTATATAAAGCTGGCCCAGCTTGAGCCAGACGACCCTGGCGTACATTACCACGAATTGGCGGCGGACTGGCCGACTCTGACTCCCTATGAGAAATGTCTATTTCAATGGCTCGAAATCAACCAATATGCCGTGGAGCTTACTGCTCGGTCAGAATTGCCATCAACCGTGGCGGCGTCCTTCGAAGATCTATTTGGTGGATCGCTGGAAGGCCTCAGGCGCGTCTACCATGCGGCGGACGCCGGTGATCCTGCGTCATTGCAGATCCAGCGCGTCGATAGGCATCAAAGACGAGCCAGACAGGCTGTAGACATCAGCTCGAGTCGACTGTTTGATGTTGTCAAGGAATTAGCTCAGCACTTTGGTTACAATAAATCAGATTTGGATGTTATGGCCCTTAGACGTACCACTACCGTGATCAATTATAAAGTTCGCCAGAACGCCGAACGGATAAAGAAAGTCCTGCGAAGAGCTGCCAACCGGTTTGTCAGAGGTTGAAGGGCTGGGCATGCCTTTGCCAGCACCTCAGTGGATGAAGCGTGTGGCATGGTCTATGGTTCCGGCTATGAGTTCGGTTTTGGTCACACCGAGATCCGACCGCTGGCTTACGCTCGCCGGCGCGTATTTTTCCGCGATCCGTGGCTTTGGTGTCGATGTGGGGATACCGGTCGAGGTCAGGGCGGCATTCCGGTTTATCCGCTGCAGGGAGACGGCGGTCATTATCGACGCTGGCGCCAACATCGGTGAGTGGTCGCGCGAAATCCGGCCGGCGCTGGGCAGTCCAGCGACCATCTTCCTTTTCGAGCCGGCGCCCGGCGCTGTCGAGCGGCTCCGGCGCGAGCCGATAGCCGGCGCTCGCATCGTCCCGATGGCGCTCGGCGAGACGTCGGGGCTTCTGCCCCTGTATGCGACCACGACGGCCGACAAGGCGGCTTCGCTCCATGTCAGGCGGGACAGCTTCTTTGGCGATCTCAGTCAGTCGTCCGAGATGGTTGAGGTTACCACCCTCGACGATTTCCTTGCCGGGCAAGGCATTGGCATGGTCGACTTTCTCAAGCTGGACCTGGAGGGGCATGAGCTGTTTGCGCTGCGGGGAGCATCGAGAGCACTTGCGGACGGGCGCGTGCGCGCGGTCGCATTCGAATTCGGCATTTCCAACCTTAACTCCCGCACCTTCTTCAAGGACCTCTGGGATCTCCTGCGCGGCCACGGTTACCGCCTCTATCGTCTGACACCCGCTGGCGCCCTGCTTGCCGTGGACCGCTATTCCGAGGAGCTGGAGTGCTTTGCTCGTTGGGCAACCTGGTTTGCCGCCTTCGAGCCCCCGCGCCAGACTGACCGATGATGGCGCGGGCGCTTTCGGTCATTGTCCTGGCGTTCGACGAAGAGACGAACCTGCCCGCGTGCCTGGCGAGCGTCCGGCCGCTCGACGCCGATCTGTTCATCGTCGATTCCGGCAGCACGGATCGCACGGTCACGATCGCGCGCGCGGCCGGCTGTCAGGTGGTCGAGCATCCGTTCGAGAACTACGCCCGCCAGCGCAACTGGGCCTTCGACCACCTTCCGATCGCGACCCCCTGGACCCTCTGCCTCGATGCCGACGAGCGCCTCACGCCCGAGCTCGCGGCCGAGATCGCCGCCCTCGTCGCCAGGCCCGACGCCCCGCACGACGGCTACATGCTGCGCAAGCGCACCCTCTTCATGGGCCGCTGGATCAGGCATGGCGGCCAGTACCCCGCCTGGCACCTGCGCCTCTTCCGCTCCGGCCGCGGCCGCTGCGAGGATCGGTTGTACGATCAGCATTTCATCGTCCGGGGCAGCGTCGGCCGGCTGAGCCACGACTACGTCGACGTGATCACCAGCGACCTCGGCACCTTCATCTCGCGCCACAACCGCTGGGCTGAGCTGGAGGCGCGGGAGATCCTGGCCGCGACGGGCCTCGCATCCCCGCAGGATGCCACGGTGACCGCCCGCCTCACCGGCACGGCGATCGAGCGCCGACGCTTTCTCCGTACCCGCGTCTATCAGCAATTCCCGCTGTTCCTGCGCCCGTTCCTGTTCTGGATCTACGGCTACGTTTTCCGTCTTGGCTTCCTCGACGGCGTCGAAGGCCTGATTTTCCACACCCTGCAGCGCTTCTGGTTCCGCTTTCTGGTCGATGCGAAGCTCTGGGAGCTCAAACGCCGAGTTTGAAGCCAGTTTGGCTTCCACACCGCTTATCTCGGTAGCGATGACGACTCTCGCTTTCGCCACAAGCCCCGCGGCGAGGCCTCCGGCCACGATCTGGCGCATCGCCGCGATCTTATGCTCGCGATCATCACATCACCGTAGCTTGAGCTCATTCTTGTGCTACCAACTACCAACTATCTTCCGTCGGTGTTGACAATGTAGCCGGATTGAGAGGAAACAGCCAGCCATGTCGAGCATATTCAGCCCTGACTTCCTCGCCATGCGAGCGCGCTACGGCCGCCTCGCCGGACTTCGGCCGATGGCGCTTGCAAACGCACTGCTTGCTGTGGTCGGGCCGGCGCAACGGCGTGTGGCGACCGCGACCCCGATTGGGCTCAGGCTTTGGCTTGATCCACTCAACCGCCTCGGCATGAGCCTTGCCGAGGGTGGGTTCGAGGAACCCGTAACGCGAGCCCTGGAGAGGTATCTCGGTCCGGGGGCGGTGTTCCTGGACATTGGAGCCAACGAGGGCATTCACAGCGTGTACGCCGCCTCCCTGGTCGGTTCTGCAGGTACCGTGCTAGCGGTTGAGCCACAGTCCCGCCTCCACGAGGTGATCAACCGGAATTTTGCTCTCAACGGATTGCGCAATTACCGTCTCTGGGCGTGCGCGCTCTCCGAGCGCGACGACGCGACGCTCGCCCTCAACCTCTACCCCGGTCTCAATACCGGCGCCTCCAGCGTCGTCGTTCGCTACCGCTTCTCTCGGTCGTCGGAACGCGTCCGAACCAAGACCGCCTCGACGCTCATCGCCGACAGCGGCCTCGATCGGATCGACCTCGTCAAGGTTGACGTCGAAGGCTACGAGCCGGAGGTCGTGCGCGGCCTCCTTCCGGCGCTGCGCGAGCAGCGGGTCCGGGCCCTGATGGTCGACTATCACGCCGCCACTCTGGCCCGGCGTGGGCTGAAGGCTGAAGATACCCACCGGCTCGTTCTGGACGCCGGCATGCTCTGCCCTGTGCCGGGCGACCTGAACGGCTACGTGACGTATGTGCTGCCCTGATGCCTCGTTTCGCCCCGGGGGTCAGCGCCGACGACGCGGCCGGGCCCGGAGGGTTCCCGACCAGCGGCCCTCCCGACCCGGCACGAACAGCCTGCCATCTGATCGACCGAAAGTCAAGCAATATAGGAATGAAAGCAAGGGCGCCGGTCGGTATTTCCTCGCCGACCTGCCGCCGGCGCATGGCGTGAGCCGTTCCGCCGCTACGAGGCCTGATCCCGCCACTGAGCATCGGTACTTTATTCCTTGACGAGGGTATATCGTCCTATTATAACACGGGACCGCGGATCTTCCGGTTGCTGAGTGGCTGAATATCAATGGCCCTTTTCATGCTCGGCTCAGACTGCCGGTGGCCGCCCTCGCCAGAGGGCTGGCCTTCGTGACCTTGCCTGATCCCCGCTTTCAGCTGGCCAAGTCGCTCCGATGCGCGCCTGCGCCAAGCCTCTGCTCGCGGGCGTGGCGTGACCCTGCCGTAAGCTGCCGGAGGCGCGGCCTGACGCGGGTCAGCGCCAAGTCGGCTGGCGTCAGTCTCGTGGCTCGCCAATCCTCGGCCGCGCCGCCGGCGGTCTCAAAACTCGTGGTCGAAGATCCGCAGGGCGGGGGCGCTCCCGAGGCGCTCGGACACCCACTCCAGGTCGCGCACGTAGATCCTGTTATCCCCGCCGCTCGCGGTCTGACCCTTGAGTTCGCGCGTGAAGGGAGCGTAGCTCTGCGCCGAGAAGCCGAGGTCGAGCAGGCTCCGGTGCGTCTGCGCATCATCGAAGCCATAGCGTCGCCCGCTGCCGTTCAACTCGACGATCATCGCCTTCAGCGTCGGGTCTCTGAGCGTTGCGGCCGCGCCGGCGAGCACCGCGGCCTCGGCGCCCTCGACGTCCAGCTTCAGGAGAACCGGGCAGCGAGCGCCGAACACCTCGTCGATCGTCGTCTGCTCGACGTCCTCGTGAGGCTCGTCGCTTTCGTCCAGAACATGGTTCGTCGTATCCAACCCCGTTGTGAAAGCAACCCGCCCCTGGGCAGCGCCCAACGCCACGCCCTCGACCTGGACGAGATCGCCCAGGCCGTTGAGGTCGACATTGGCGCGCAGCGCCGCGCGCGCGGCCGAGCCGGGCTCGACGGCGATCACCCGAGCCCGCCGCACGCCCGCCGCAAGCACCGTATAGCTCCCGACGTTCGCGCCGATGTCGGCGAAGACGTCACCAGCCCGGAGCAGGTGGAGGACGAACGCCATCTCGGCGAACTCGTGCAGACCGCAGTAAATGTTGCCCGTGGCGCCGGTCATGCCCCGCTTCACCAGCAGGCGCGTCCCGGAGATCCATGGCACGACCACCTGGCGACGGAGTCGGCTTTCGATCTGCCACCGGGCCAGACGGCCGAGCGCCCTCGGCAGGTCGCTACGCGTCAGCGGATGCTGCGCCAGGAAACGGATCAGCCGGCGTGGACCTGCGAGCATGCGGCCATCATGCGTCTGGCGGGCTGCCTGCTGCAAGGCTACGACCGCGCACTGTTCGCAATCGGAAAATCAGGAAAACGCGGATGCGCCCCACGGCACCAGAGAGGCGTCACTTGTGTGCCCAGAATCAGCCGTTTTGCGGCCGGAATCGACGGCCAAGTCGCCTGTTTGGCGAAAAACCGCGCCGCGGCAAAGGCTTACGCATAGCACACTTCTGTCGCCTGAGGCTACAGAAGTGTCGCCTGGGTGTCCACTCGCCGGCCGCGCGGACGCGTCGCTTCGGAGCTGACCTTGGTGGTCGGCTTCAGAAGCCAGACGCGCGCCGGGGCTGAGAAATCCCCGGAAATTGGCAAAAACCATGGCGCCCTCCGGAATTATCCCGCAAAAAATTGCCAAAAAATCGCCGGGCGCTCAAAAATATCCCGCGGTGGATTCTACCAAACGAACCCGAGACGGGCTCTGAGCCTCGCTTCCAGCCCCCTGGACCGGTGATCGGCGCGCCTCGCAGCACCTGCTGGATGACGTTCGGTCACCCGTCCGTCGTTCAGCGGCCGACCAGCCTCGGGGACCTAGGGTGAGGCCGCCGGCCACCGCAGCGGGCTCCTGCCCGTGTCCGCAACCGGACCGCCCGGCGAATCCTCGGCTGGATCGCGCGAGCGGCGCCGGAGCCGGCGTCGCGGCCGCGCCCGCGGCGGCAGCGCGAACGCGGTCAGCGTCCCGATCAGGAGGAACAGGACCCGGTTGCCCGGGAGGTCATCGCTCACCATGGCATTCAGGAACGCATTGAGGAACAGCATCAGCACGCACATCGACAGGGGATCACGGCGCACCCGGGCGAAGGACACCGGCTGGAGCGCGATCACCAGCAGGCCGGCGAGCAGGACCAGGCCGACGAGGCCACCTTCGACCGCCACCTCGGCGAACAGGTTGTGGGGATACCTCGGCACATCGCCGCGGCCGAGCAGCAGCGGCCAGCTGCCGGCGCCGTGGCCGAGCACCGGCGCATTGTCCCAGAAGGCGAGCGCCGCCTGATAGTACGCGACCCGGGACAGCGCCGAGCTGCCGGGGCCCTGGCTGTCGGTCAGCTGCTCCAGGCGCTCGAGGGTCTCGGGCGTCTGCTCGCTGGCTGCGATCCAGACCGTGAGCGCGCTCACCGCGAGCAGGCCGAGGCCGATCGCCGGCGCCTGGTAGCGGGCGAGGTGAAGGCCGTAGCGGCTGGTGCGGACACCGACGAACAACGGCAGCAGCAGGCTCGCTACGGTCGCGATCAACGGACCCCGGCCGCCGCCGACGGTGAGCACGAAACCGAACAGACCGAACAGACCGAGGCAGGCCAGACCATAAGGTCCAAAGCGCCGCCGGCTGGACAGCCACGCCACGAACACGATCACGGCGCCGAGGCCGCACAACCGCCCGAGCGCGATGTAGTTGCCGCTGCCGACCCGGAGCGTCCCGCCGCCGGTCTCGAGATAGAGCGCGACCGCCCCGAGCGCCGCGATCAGGGATGCCAGCACCAGCACCATGAACAGCCGCCGCAAACGGGCCCGGTCCGGGGCGATGATGATCGCTCCGGCGATCAGCCCCCACAGGACGAGCGTGGCCATGTAAAAGACCTTGTCGGGCCCGTAGACCTGGCTCGGCGACCACAGGAGAGACAACGCGAACCACGTCACCAGCGCGAGACAGGCGAGCACGGGGTAGAGCCCGGGCCAGAACAGCGGCCTCGAGACCAGGATCAAGATCCCGATGATGACGCTGAGGGCGAAGAACAGGCCGGTCGGATCGAGGGTGATCCAGTCGAACCGCGGGTCGCCCTTGTACAGGCCGGCGAACAGGTAGAGCGTGAGCAGCGCTTCGAACGACAAGAGGCTCAGCAGCGCCGCCCGCAGCGAAGGCGGGAAGACCGGGACGTGGCCCTGCGCGCGGACCAGGGCGGTGGCGGTCATCGGCCGGATCCTCTTGATCTGAGGAGAACCCTTCTTAGGGCAGGACGCCGCCAATCTCAAGTTGATCGCGGGGGACCCACCCAGCGCCATTCTGGCAAGCCGTCCGGGATCTGGACCCAGGGTTCCGGCGGTGGACATTGCGGCATCGGACAGCCTGGACTCGGGCGCGAACCGCCTGTAGTCAGGGCGCCCTTTGTGCCGCTGCGCCCGGGTTCGCGACGGAGGCACCGGTTTTGCCGGCTCTGGTCTGGCCCGCCTCTCTGTCTCTACGCCGTCGGGCCTCGATCAGCCTGCTCGGCGCGGTCCTTGGCGTGCTCGCGCTCGGCGCCTTCGCCCGGTTCGACGATCTCGGCGGCGCGCCGCTGGCCGAGGATGAGTACTACACCGCCCGGAGCATCGAGTGGATCCTCGCCGACGGCCTGCCGGCGATCCCGAGCGGTGGCTACTACATTCGCGCCCCGCTGGTCCAATATGCCGCGGCCGGCTTTGCCCGTCTCCTGGGCGCCGACGCCTTCGCCTACCGTCTGCCGAGCGCGCTCTGCGGCCTGCTCCTGGGCGCGCTCGGCTTCCTCTACGCGCGCCGGTTCGGCGGCCTCGCGGTCGGCCTCGCGGTCGCGGCCGCCCTGCTGCTCTCGTCCTGGGAGATCGAGTTCGGCCGCATGGCGCGCTTCTACACGCCGTTCCAGATCGCGGTGCTGCTGTTTCTGATCGCCCTCGACGAGGCCTATTTCGAGGCCCGCCCCGGTTGGCGCTACCTGCCCCATGCGCTGCTGCTCCTGGCAGCGCTCGTGCATGACCTCACGCTTCTGCTGACCCCTCTCCTGTTCCTGCCGCTGCTGCCGGGCTGCACCCGCCTGCGCCTGGGGGGACCACGCCGGTGGCTCGGCTTCGCGATGGCCTCGCTGCTGGTCACCTTGGGCCTCGCCCTGCTGATCACGGTCGGGCAGTCTCTGCGCGACCATGGCGTCGTCGATCCCTATCCCCCGGGCTACGACTATCCGGCGCGCTTCGGCGGCACGCTCGCGACGCCGGCGTTACCGTTTTTCCGCCTGTTGCCGTCGCCGATCCTGCATCTGGCCGCGGTCGGGCTGATCGCCGCAGTGCTGGTCGCGGCCTTCCTCGCGGCACGACGGGCCGGCGCCCGGAAGCTTGCGTGGCCCGATCTGCTGCTGGCGCTCGCCCTGCTGGCCAGCCTGTTCCATCTGTTCGCGGCGCTGGCCCTGGTGCTCGGGTTCGCCCTGGCCCGATACGATCTGTGGCGTCTGCGCGCCCAGCCGGCCGGGCGGATGGTCATGCTCGGCGCCACGCTTTTGGCCGTGCTCGGCTGGCTGGCCCTGGCCGGGATCGAGCCCGGGCGTATCGTCACCGACGAGGTCGTGGCGCGCTGGGACGTGCCCGACCCGGGCGCGCCCGGGGCGTTCCTGCGCGCCCTCTGGAGCACCTTCTTCGGCTGGCCGGATTTCTATCGCTCGACGCTGCGGCCGTTCGCGACCGAGCTGCCGGAGCTCGGGCTCGCCCTGCTCGCGGCGCTCGGCTGGTTCGTCGTCGCCTACCGGCACGCACGCGCGCCCGACCTGCTTCGGCATCCCGGCGCGCTCGTGCTCTACTGGGCGGCGGCGATGGCGCTGTTCACGGTCGGCTCCTCGACCTCGCGCTACTGGCTGCCGATGCTTCCGGTTCTCTATACGCTGATCGCCGTGAGCCTGGCCGAGGCCGCGACCCGATGCCTGCGCTCCAGCGAACTCTCGGCCCGGCGAGGAGCGGCGATCGCGTTCCTCCTGCTGTTCGCGCTCGGACCGGACTTCCAGCCGCGCCACATCCTGAACGTCGGGGCCGATGCCGTCCGCTACCGCACCAACGGCTTTGCGCGCTTCGCCGCCACCTGGTACCCGCGCTGGGACGTGCGCGGCGCCGCCGCGACGCTCACGCGCTGGCACGCCGCCGCGCCGGGGGCGCGGATCGTGGTCGATACCCTGCCGGCGCTGTCCTACTACCTCGCAGCCGAGCACGCGGTCTACCTCGACCGTGGTCACAGCCGGTTCGCGGAGGACAGCCGTGAGCGGGGCCGGCGCGAGATGTGGTCCGACCGCAGGCTCCTCAGCACGCCCGACGAGCTGCTCGCCTATGCCGACCCGGCCGAGGAGCTCTGGCTGGTGCGCGCCACCGAGCCGGCGAGCCGCGGCGCCGATCTCGACGCGCTGCCCGCCGGCCGCCTGACCGAGGTCGCGCGCGCCGCGCTCGGGCAGGACGGCCGCATCGAGCTCGTCCGCCTGCGCCCCACCGGCGCCGGCGCTGACCGCGCGTCGCCATAGCCGAGTTCAGGATGGCTTGCGCGGGCCGCACGAGGTGCCGCCGGCCGGCCGCGTCGGGCCAAGCCGGTCGTAGAGGGCGAGCAGCGTCCGGCTCTCGGCCTGCCAGCTGTAGCGCTGCTCGACGGCGGCCCGGCCGCGCCGGCCCATGGCCTCGGCCTCGGCCGGATGCTCGAGCAGCCATGAGACCGCGCCCGCGATCGCTGCCGGCTCGCGCGCGTCGACCAGGAGGCCACAGCCCGCCGTCTCGACCACCTCGCGGCAGAGCGGCAGATCGGCCGCGACCACCGGCAGGCCGGCGGCCATGTATTCGAACAGCTTGACCGGGTAATTGGCCTGATAATGCGGCACCGGCTGGAGCGGCACCAGGCCGACCCGGGCCCGGCCGAGCCGGTCGGCGACCGCGGCGCGATCGAGCCAGCCCAGGAAGTCGACCCGGGCCCAGCCCGCGAGCGCCCGGCAGGCGGCCTCGAGGTCCGGCTCGCTGAACCGCCCGCCCAGCCACAGGCGCACGGGGCAGGCGGCCGGCAGCAGCGCCATCGCCTCGACCATCCGCAGCGCGCCCCGCGCCCGGGTGAGGTCGCCGACATAGACCACGGCCGGCTCGCGCGCCGCCTGGCTCGTGGCCGCCGCCGGGAACTCGGCAAGGTCGGGCAGGTTGCGCACCGCGACCGTGCGCGCCGCGGGAAAGCGGCGTCCATGCGCCGGGTTGGCGACCACCACGACATCGAACAGCCGGGCCGGCCCCGCCTCCAGAGCCGCCGCCACGCGCGCCACCAGCCGGCGCAGGCCGGGCCTGATCCAGGCCTTGCTCAGGACCGCTGCCGGCAGATCGTCGTGGACGTCGTAGATCACCCGCTTGCCGGCGAGCTTGAGGTACAGGCCGACCGGGATCAGCTCGGGGTCGTGAAAGTGGTAGACATCGGCCCGCTCGGCGAGCGCCGCGCGCAGCACCCGGAACGCGGTCCCGGTCATGCGCGCCAGGCGCGACCCCGCGCGCGCGACCGGACGCACGCGCACGCCGCGCAGGATCGCCTCGCGCTCGGCCACCGCCACCAGCACGACCTCGTGGCCCGCGGCCGCAAGGGTCGCCGCTTCCTTGTGCAGGATGCGCGTGTCGACGACCGGGTGGACCGAGGTCAGGTGGGCGATCTTCATCGAGACCGTGAGCGAGAACGAGCGCCGAAGCGGTTCTACGGCCGGCGCGCCGCGCGACTGTAGTACGGCCGGTAGGACGAGGCCACGGCGGTGTTGCTTGACCGGTTGCCAGGCAGGACGGCAAGAGGCGGTGCGAGCTCGCAATCTGGGGCGGCTGGGGCTTCTCTCGCCCCGGCGGCCACCAGGGCTCGACCTCGTCGCCGGGCGCTCGCAACCATGATGGGCAGATCAGATGCTCGAGGTTTCCAGAGGGCAGGACGACAACGCCAGCCAGCGCTCGGCCATGCGGCAGGTGGCGGTGGTCATCGCCGGCGTCGAGGATTTCGGGATCCGGACCTTTCTTTTGACCCAGTTCCGGCATGCGGAGCAGGCCGGGATCCGCTTGCGCTACATCGCGGTGCAAGATGGCGACTGTACGAAGGCGTTCCGGGCCGCCGGCGCATCGGTCGTCGTCGGCGGCGGCCAGATCGCCCTGGGTCATCCCGGCCATCCCTTGCTGTTGCCGTTCTTCTGGCTGCTCCGGCTGCCTCGCCTCTGGCGCGCGTATGCCGGCATGCGACGCTTCTTGCAGAGCGTGCCGGCCGAGATCCTCTACAGCCATTCCTACGCCAGCCTCGCGATCGGCCGGCTGGCGGCGCGCGGCCTCGATTGTCGCCTGGTCTGCCACCTCCACAACGCCCTCAACCCGACGCGCCTCCTGGGGCTCCAGCGGGTCCTGGTTTCGCTCGCCCTGGCCGCCATCGCCGACCGCCTGGTGGCGGTCTCCGACTTCGTCGCCGCCTCGCTCTGGGGACCGGCGCGGCGCAAGGCCGATCGCGTCGACAACGGCATCGACGCCCAAACCATCATGGCGGCGATCCCGGGCGCGGCGAAAGACCCCCGTCGGATCGTGATCGTCGGCCGCCTGGTCGGCTGGAAAAAGCAGCAGGTTGCGATTCGCGCCATCCAGATTCTGCGTGGCCGCGGGGTCGACTGTGAGTTGGAGATCATCGGTGGCCCCCTGGACCCTTCGGTTCGGCACTACCGCACTTTGCGCGACCTGATCCGCGGGCTCGGCCTCACCGACCACGTCCATTTCATGGGCGTCCTTTCGCCGCCCTATCGCCGCGTCGCCTCGGCCGTCGCCTGCGTCAGCTGCTCGACCCGGGAGCCGTTCGGCCTGGCGCTGGTCGAGGCGATGGTCTGTGGCACCGCGGTGGTCGCCGCCCGCGCCGGCGCGATGACCGAGCTGATCGAGGACCGCGTGACCGGTCTGCTGGTCTCTCCCGACGACCCGGCCGCTCTCGCCGATGCGCTGGAGCGCCTCCTTCGGGACGGCGTGCTGCGCGCGGCGCTCATCGATAGCGCCCGCCGGCGAGCGCTGGAGCGGTATGACATCGCGAGCCATCTGCGGGCGCTGCGAGGCTGCCTGGACGCCGTCCTCGCCGCGCCGGGCGGCGCATCCGGAGCCCCATGACGCTGAGTTCGAAAGCCCGCTCGGCAGCTGGTCCCGTCCGAGGCGCTGCCTGGCTCTCTACTTCGGCGACCTGGAGGTCATGAACGCGCGTGCGCCGAGCGCCTGGCCGCCAGGACGCGCGCGGGGGTCTCGCGCCCGGTCAGCTGCTGGAGGATGGCCAGGAACTCGCCGGCGAGTTTGCTGCGGTCGTAGCGCTCGACGACGAACCGCCTGCCGCGCCGGCCCATCTCGCCGGCGAGCGCCGGATCCGCGGCGAGCCGACGCACGGCGTCAGCGAGCGCCGCCGGGTTCTCCGGCTCGATCGCAAGCCCGCAGCCGGCCTCCTCGGCGATCTCCCGGCTTTCGCCTTCGAGCCCCAGGATGAGCGGCCGTTCCATGGCCATGGCCTCGAACATCTTGGCGGGGATCGTCCTCGTGAACACCGAGCTCTTGCGCATATGCGCGAGCGCGACGTCGCAAAGCCCCAGGAACTCGGGCATGCGCTCCTGGGGCTGCTGCCCGAGTATGACGACGTTGGCGAGGCCTTGCGCCTCCTGCAGGCGCTCGAGGCGAGTCCGCTCGGCACCGTCGCCGACGATCAGGAAGGCAATCCCGCGCTCGTCGCGCAGCAACCTTGCGGCCTCGAGCGCGGTCTCCAGGTGGTGTGCCATGCCGAGCGTGCCGAAGTAGCCGACCACGAACTTGCCCGTGAGACCGAGCTCGCGGACCAGCTCCGGATCGCGTCGCGGTAAGGAGAACCGGTCGAGATTGACGCCGTTGGTGATGAGTCCAACCGTACCGGGATGCGAACAGCGGGTCTCGATGTAGCGCTGGAAGGCATGGGTCACCGTGATCAGGCGATCGGCCTTGCGGTACGCCCAACGCTCGATCTTCTCCAGGGCCTTGATCACCAGCGGATTACGGATCGCCCCGACCGCCCAGATGGCCTCCGGCCACAGGTCGCGGATTTCGAGCACCCAGGGCACCCGCTTGACCCGGCTCACGATATAGCCCGCGAGCCCGCAGAAGAGCTGCGGCGAGGTGCTCACCACGACGTCGGCAGGCGGCAGGAACGGCGCCGCGATGCAACCCGAGAGCATGTACGAGAGGTAGTTGAGGGTGCGCCGGAAGACCCGCTCGTTGGGCGCGAGGTAGGTCCACAGGCGGATCACCCGAATGCCCTGGATGGTCGCCTCATGCCACAGCCGGTTCTTGTAGCCGGGATAGATCTTGCCCGCCGGGTGGTTGGGCGCGCAGGTGACCACCGTGACCTCGGCCCCGGCGCGCGCCCATGCCCGACAGTGCTCGAAGGTGCGCGAGGCCGGCACGTTCACCTCCGGCGGAAAATAGTGCGATAGAAAGAGAATCCGCAGCGGCCGCCCGACCGGCGCCGCTTTGCGGCTCCGGGCGTCAGCCTCGTCCGCGGCCGCCACGGCCGGTCGGACCGCAGTTTCGAAAGCACTCGTGATTGATGGCCCGGTCCGCCGTCCGCCTGGGTCTCCAACCGTGGGATCAAGCCGGGAGGGCGCGATCGGAACCGGGGACTGCGGCGTCTCGCCGGCGGGACGAGGCCGGGCCGGGTGGATCGAGTTCGAGACGGACATTCTTCATCGGCAGGCGTTCGGCCAGTCGCCGCCTCGATTGAGGAAATCGGCCCATCCCCGGGGAGCGCAATGACACTGAACATGTTCATCCGAACATGTCAAGCGCATCTCCAGGTTGGACGACGTCCCGGAGTGGGTGTTTGCGGCAGGAGGGGATGCTCCGCCCGGAGTCGATGGGACCCACGAGATGAAACACCCGCCCGATGGCGCAAGCCCTGACCACCGCGAGCCTGCGGGCTGTCGACATCGCGGCGCCACGACGCTGGGGCGACCGGCGACGACCTCAGGGCTGATCCCGGCGCCTTGCGCCGTTGCCTCCCGCGCTGGATCGGCGCATAGTCGGGCCTCGGCTGATCGCTCTGGTTTCGGTCAGGGAAGCCGCCCGCCACACGTCGGTTTGGCCCCGGCAGGCCGGTGCCCGAGCGGTGAGCTGGATGCAACCTTCGGCGCCGCGGGCGCGGCGGTCGCGAACAGCGCTATGTCGAGGTCTCGAACTGTTCTCCCGCCGGCAGACGCTTCAGCTGATGCTCGGCGCCTCGCGCGCCGTGTCGCCAGCGCCGAGCGGGTCCCGGCCGGTGGGCACGCTGGTCTACCTCTGGCAACCGCAGGCGTCCTGGATCGACGGGGTGCCGCTCGGCCAGCGCGATGGCGACCAGGTGGTCCAGCCCGTCAAGTGGGGACCCGTTGCTGGCGGCGGCGGCGCCGCCATCGGCGGCGATCTGGTCAAGTCGGTCGCCGATGCCGGCCACCCCGTAAGCTACAAGTGCTTCAACCGGGCGCCGACCGGCCACCCGTCTTTGGAGATCCGTTCGGTCGCCGGCGTCGCCACCACCTGTAATTTCACGGTCGATCTGTTCGACAAGTTCGTCGGGGCGCCCCGCTACATGCGGGTCGTCTTCGAGTTGAAGACCTGCCGGGCCGGCGACCCGACGACCTACAAGGGCCAGGGGGTCGGCACCACCGGCGGCCGCTATCCGGACTGGATCGACAGCAAGCAAACGCCCAAGCCAACTCACGCCAAATACTACATCGGCAGCTATGCCGGCGAGGTCGCCTCCGGCGGCGGCGTCACCAACTGGTGGGGCGATCCAAGCTTTCCGATCCGACGCGGCGGCTATCGCGTTCAGTGCGCGCCGACCAGCAAGTTCCTGCACACCTATACCTACAACTTCGACCGGCCGCATAAATTCGGCGAGATTGCCTACTCCACCCATACCGCCGACGCGTCCGGCATCCACGGCGTGTGGCACCGGATCGAGCTCGAGACCCAGCTCACCGACCCCGCCACGGTCCCGGACAACGCCCGCAGGTCGAATCCCCCGACCAAGCCGTCGCGAACCGGCGACGGCTACTCCAGGATCTACCTGACCAAGGACATCGATGGCGAGCTGGGCGCGCCGGGAACCCGGGAGCTGATCGCCTCGCTCGACGGGCTGATCTACTTCTGCAAGGCCGACGCTGTCGGGAGCGACAACAACCTGCACGTCTCGGCGAACATGGTCGGGCCCTGGTTCGAGCTGACCTATGGAGGCTCGCTGCCGGCGCAGGCCGAGGCCTGGGCCTGGATCAGGAAAGTCGAAGTCTACGTCTGACCGGGAGCGCCTCCCGGCGGCCGGCCAGGGCCTCCTTGCGCGAAGACCGCCTCGAGCGAGGCCCGCGCATCAGGTCCGGCACCTCTTCAGCGCAGAGGCTCGCGGCAGGGGCAGGGCGCCGCCCTCGGGTCCGCGGGACGGGTCGTTCCGGCGCCCTCGGCGAACCTGGAAAATCAGGCTGGCCAGACCTGGTTCGCGACCTCGACGACGCGCGCGAGTTTGCGCCACTGGTCGTCCTCGGAGAGCTCGTTGCCGTGGACCGTGGAGGAAAAGCCGCATTGCGGGCTGAGCGCCAGCTGCTCGAGCGGGACGTGGCGGGCCGCGTCCTCGATCCGCCGGATCAGCGCGTCCTTGCTCTCGAGCTCGGGCCGCTTGCTGGTCATGATGCCGAGCACGACGGTCTTGCCCCGCGGCACGAACCGAAGCGGGGCGAAATCGCCCGAGCGGGCGTCGTCGTACTCGAGGAAGAAACCGTCGAGGGCGAGCTCGTTGAACAGGATCTCGGCGACCGGCTCGTAGCCGCCCGAAGCGACCCAGGCGCTCCGGAAGTTGCCGCGGCAGAGGTGGATGCAGACCGTCATGCCCTCCGGCCGGCCCTGGACGGCGGCGTTGATCAGCCGGCAGTAGGTGCGCGGCAGCTGGTCCGGATCGTCGCCGCGGGCGCGGGTCGCGTCCCGGATCTTCGGATCGCAGAGATAGGCGAGGTTGGTGTCGTCGAGCTGCAGATAGCGGCAGCCGCGGGCCGCAAGGTCGGCGATCTCGGCGCGGTAGGCGGCAGCGAGGTCGGCGTAGAAGGTCTCGAGGTCCGGGTAGAGGGCTTTGTCGATCGCCTCGCGCCCGCCCCGAAAATGCAGCATCGAGGGCGAGGGGATGCAGACCTTCGCTGTGCGCGTCGTGCAGCTTTGCAGGCAATCGAAGTCCGGTCCCTGGATCGGACCCTGGTGCCGGAGCCGGCCGGTGACCCGCATCACCGGCGGCCTGAAGCCCACCTCGGTGCCGTCGTCGCGGCGGAAGCTCGCGCTGAAGCTGCCCTCGCCGACGCTGACGCCCGCCAGCCGCTCGAGGAAGTCGACGTGGAAGAAGGTGCGCCGGAACTCGCCGTCGGTGATGCCCTCGAGGCCTGTCGCCTCCTGCCTGCCGACCGCCTCGCGGATGCACTCGTCCTCGACCGCGCGCAATTCCCGGTCGCTCGCCTTGCCCTCGGCGCGCCGCGCGCGCGCCTCGAGCAGCCGCTTGGGCCGCAGCAGGCTGCCGACGTGATCGGCCCGGAACGGTGGCGTGGTCATGGTTTGGCCTCCCTGTCTGGTCGGGTAGATCGAGTCTTGGCCTGGATCGCCGGCTGTCAATGCCGGCGATCGCCTTTGCTCTGCACCGGTTCACGGGGTGGCTCCTCTTCTGCTAGAGTGACAGGCGTGACCCCGCTGGAGCTCGACCCGTGACCGCCGATCAGCGCCCGACCTACGACGTCTTCCTGGACTGCCGCGGGCTCGTCTGCCCGATGCCGCTGGTCAAGACCCGCCAGGCGCTGATGGTGGTCGAGCCCGGCGCCACGATCTGCGTGCTCGCGACCGATCCGGCCTCGGTCGAGGATTTCTCCAGCTTCTGCGAGGCGACCGGGCACAAGCTTCTGAAGAGCGAGCAGAGCGGGCAGATCTTCATCTACGTGCTCGAGAAGGTCTGAGCGCCGGCCGCGCCGTCAGCCGCGCGCGGCTGGCACGCGCGCCACGCGACAGGCGAGGCCGAAGCTGGCACTATGCCGGGGGTCCGTTCGAAGGAGGCTTCCGGTCATGCCGCCGATCCTGGACACGGCACTGGTATTGGAGAGGCTGTCGTCGCTGCCGGTCGAGGTGCACGCGCCAGGCAGCGTCGCGCTCGCCGCCGGGGCGGCGACGGGCAAGCTCCTGATCCTCAAGGAGGGTGCGGTCGAGGTGGTGCGGGGCGGCGTGCGCCTCGCCGAGGTCCGCGAGCCGGGTGCCGTGTTCGGCGAGATCGCGCTTCTGCTGGGCCGCCCGCACACGGCGGACGTGCGGGTGCTCGAGCCCTCGACCTTCTATGTCGCCGACGGCCGGAGCTTTCTCGAGATCGATCCGACCGCGGCCCTCTACGTCGCCGTGGTCCTGGCCGGGCGGTTGGACCTGGTCAACCGCTACCTGATCGAGGCCAGGAGCCAGCTCAAGCCGGCCGAGCGCGGCAGCGTCTTGGACCAGATGATCGACAACATCGCCCAGGCGCTACGCTTCGGCATGCCGATGTGAGGCGAGCCCGCGACCGACCGGCGGCCGCATCCTGTCTCGGTCAGGCTCACGGCGCGTGGGCATCCCGGGCGGCGACGAGACGCGCGACGACGCGCGCGACCTCCTCGGCATCCCGGTAGCGCCAGGGATGGATGACACGGGTCACGCCCAGCGCGGCGAGTTCCCCGAGCCGGCTCGCCAGCCGGTCGTCGTCCTCGGCCGGCAGCGCCTGCAGCAGCACGACCTCGGGAGCCGGCTTGCCGGCCGCCGCCATGCCCTCGCGAAGGCTTGCGATGCCGGCCTCCAGCACCTCCGCGTGCGCACCCGTTGGCATCCAGCCCTCGCCGAAACGGACCGCGCGGCGGATGGCGTGAGGCGGGGCTCCGCCGACGATGATCGGTGGCCGTCTCGGGCGCGGTCGGAACAGGAACGCCTGGCCGTTCGCCTCGACCTCGTCGCCGGCGAAGCAGGCGTGGAGGAAGGCGAGCGCCGCATCGGTGATCGCGCCCCGGCGCCGCGGGTCCACGCCCAGCGCCCGGAACTCCTTCTCCATCCAGCCGACCCCGACGCCGAGGACCAGGCGCTCCCCCGACAGCTCCTGGATCGACGCGATCCACTTCGCCGTCAGCAGGGCGGGACGGTAGGGGACGATCAGCACGCCCACGGCCAGGGCCACCCGTTCGGTGATCCCGGCGAGAAAGGCGAGCGTCGCCAGCGGCTCGAGGTAGCGCCCCTCCGAGCCCTCCGCATCCTCAGGCGCGAGCGCGACGTGATCGGCGACCCAGAGATCGTCGATGCCCGCCTCCTCCGCGGCGCGAGCCGCATCCGCGATCAAAGGGCGGACCGACTGCGGCCCCATGTTGCGCAGGTAAAGACCAAGCTTCATGTCCGTCTCCGATGGCAGGGCGCGGGCGATGCCGCAACGGCATTCCCGATATCTGTCACCATCCTCGCTCAAACCTCCCCGATCGGGCGATGAGGAGCCGTCGGCCCGGTGCCGCGAGGGCAGGGTCCTCGGGCGCCCTTCAGCCCGGCTTCGGCCGGCGCCGCGCGTGACCCGATGAGGCGGTCAGGCCCGCGGGGCGCCGGCACCGACGTTAGCGCCGGATACCACCCCCGGGCGCGTCCGAACCGCGGATTTGCTGCCGGTATCTGGACGCCCATGGTGCGGCTCGTTCGAGCTGCGCGGCCAGGGCGATGATCAAGGCCTCGCCGTAAGGATGGCCGACCAGCTGGACGCCGATCGGCAGGCCGTCGTCCGTCCAGCCGAGGGGCAGCGAGATTGCCGGCTGCCCCGAGATGTTGAAGGGATAGGTGAATGGAATGTAGGCGAGGTCGTCTTCCGCGACCCGCTCGGTATCCGCGAGGAAGGTGTCGAGCGGTTGCGGCGTCAAGGTGACCGTGGGGGTGAGCAGGCAGTCCCAGTTCATCGACTCCGAGATGATTTGCCGGCTGCGGCGAAACATCTCCTCCGTTGCCCGGATATACTCGACGGCGGTCTGCTTTGCGCCTCTTTCGTAGCACCATCTCGAATAGGGATCGCTGAACAGCGCCGGGTCCTCGACCTGCGTTCGCGGCACTCTCGGCTTCGACCATCACGCGGAACAGTCCGCCGAGCCCGGTCAGGTCGACGCCGGCCGGTTCGACGCGGTGGCCGAGCGACGTGAGGAGTTCGGCCGTCCGGTGGACGGCGGCGACCACCGCCGGATCGATCCACTTGTCGCTCGTGGCGAGCATGCCGATCCGGAGGCCGCCCGGCTCGCGGTCGGCCACCTCGAGGAACGACGGGCTCTGGAACGGCGCGGTGAACGGGTCGCCGGGTTCCGAGCCGGCCATGACGTCGAGCATGAGCGCGGCATCGCGCACCGTCCGCGCGATCGGCCCGTGGGTGATGAGCCCGCCCCGCGGGTTCGAGTTCGGCGCATTCGAGACGCGGCCGCGCGACGGCTTGATGCCGACCACGCCGCAGCAGCTCGACGGGATCCGGATCGAGCCGCCGCCATCGGAGCCCTCGGCGATCGGGCAGAGACCGGCGGCGACCGCAGCGGCCGATCCGCCACTCGAGCCGCCGGCGGTCTTGCTCACGTCCCAGGGGTTCCGGGTCGCCGGGAAGAGGCCGTAGGCGGTGGTCGCCCGGTTACCGAATTCCGGGGTGTTGGTCTTTCCGAGCAAGACCCCTCCGGCTTCGCGCAGGCGCCTGGCGACGGCGGCATCCCGGGTCGGCACATTGTGCTCGCGGAGTTTCGACCCGTAGGTCGTGCGCAGGCCGGCCGTGTCGGTGAGATCCTTGAGGGCGAAGGGAATGCCGGCGAGCGGAAGCGCCGCGCCCTCCCTCAGGCGACGTTCGACGCCGTCGGCCATCGCCATCACCATCGCCTCGTCGATGGTCACGAAAGCGCGGATTCGATCGTCGACCGCCCGGATGCGCGCAAGGCACGCCGCGGCCGCCTCGCGCGGCGAGACTGCGCGCGACAGGATCAGCCGGCGCAGGTCCAGCGCGGACAAAAGACCGAGTTCAGAGGTTTCAAAGTCCTTGGCCATGCCTGTTCCTGCCTGGATCCGAGCCCGTTCCTGCGGATCCGAGATTGTTAAGCGCGCCGCGCCCGGGGCCGGCGCCCATCTCACAGCGCATGCCGTCCGGCGACCAGATCGGCCACGTGCTCGGCCGTGACATCGTCGCGGCGCACCGACCGGATCACCCGACCGGCCTCCATGATGACGATGCGGTCGCAAATGCGGTGCACATGTCCGATGTTGTGATCGATGATGACGACGCCGAGGCCGCCATTGCGCGCAATCTGGACCGCCTCCGACACCTTCTCGGTTTCTTTCACCGACAGCGCCGAGGTCGGCTCATCGAGCAGCAGGAGGCTGCCGCCGAAGTAGCGGGCGCGGGCGATCGCGAGTGCCTGCCGCTCGCCCCCGGAAAGGATGTCGACCGGCTCGTCGGGCGACCGGAGGCGGGTGAGCCCCATCTCACGGAGGTTGGCCATCGTGATGTCGCGCATCTGGCTCATCGCGAGGACCCTGAAAGGCCGGCGGTCCATCTTGAGCTCGCGGCCCAGAAAGAAGTTTCTCCACAGGCTGAGCGCCGGGATCAAGGCAAGGTCCTGATAGACCGTTTCGATCCCGACCCTGCGGGCATCCCTCGGCGAGCTGAACCTGACCGGATTGCCCTTGAATCGCATGACGCCCCGATCGGGTGAGTAAAAACCGTTCATCACCTTGACCAGGGTCGACTTGCCCGCGCCGTTGTCACCGACCAGGCCGACGATCTCGGCATGGCCGACCTCGAAGACCACTTCCTGAATGGCGACGACGTTGCCGAAATTCATGGTCACGTCCTGGAGCGTAAAAAGCTTCTCGCGCGGCGCGGGTCCGGTCATGACTTGCGAATCACCCCGAGCCTGGTGCCAAGGCCGGCGGTCCGCAGGTTGATGATGACGGCGAACAGGAGCAGGAACCCGACGAACGACTGGAACCAGGTGGTCGAGACGCCCGACAGAACCAGGCCCGTGTACGACATGCCGAGCACGACCGCCGCCAGCAGGGCGCCCATGATGCTGCCGCGACCGCCCATCAGCGACCCGCCGCCGACGACCGCGACCACGATCGCGGTGAGCGCGAGATCGGAGCCCTGGGTCGGCGTCGCCGACCCGAAGGAGCCGAATTGAATGATGCCGGTGAAAGCGGCGAGCAAGGAAGACAAGAGGAAGCATCCGACCTTGACGATTCCGACCGGGACCCCCATTGCGCGGGCCGCGCGGCCGTCACCGCCGCTCGCGAAGATCCAGTTGCCGGTAGCGGTCAGACGCAGGAGGCCTGCAAGAAGCAGGGCAATTCCGACCAGCCATAGAATCGAGACGGAAATCTTGCTGTGTCCGATTTCGGCGCTGCCGAGCCAGCTCATGACCGGCGAGTTGCCGAAGTAGGAGATCGGATAGCCGCCCGTGAGATTGAGGCTTACACCCGCCCAGAACAGCGCCGTGGCCAGCGTGATGATGAACGAAGGGATCCCGAGGAGGAGGGTCGCCAACCCGTTGAGCAGGCCAATGCCGAGCGCGAGAAGCAGGGCAAGGGTGAGCGCCACGGCGACGTTGATGTGGTGATCGATCCAGAGCGAGGCCATGACCAGGGGGCAGAGCGAGTAGACCGACGCGACCGAGAGATCGAATTCGCCCGCGATCATCAGGACCGTGACGCCCAGGCCGACGACCCCGAACTGGACGGCGCTGGCGAGGATCGAGCCGGCCGAAGCAGCGGTCAGGAACTCGGGCGAAAGGAACGCGAACACGGCCCCGATCGCAAGGCCGGCGACCAGGACCCCGAGCTCCTGAATGGCGAACAGGCGCGGCAGCAGCGAGCGGGCCCCGCCGCGGCGCGCAGGGGTCGGCAGACCGGCCCCCGCGGCCGTGTCAGGGCTTCGGCCGCTCACCGGCGGCACGGTCGCTTCCGGCGATGTCGGCGCGACCGGCGCTCTCGGGCATCGCCGGGCCACACCAGCCGAGATCGCTCCGCCCGCCTCAAATCGACACCACAGCTGATCTTCTCAGCCGCCACGACCGGAGTCGACGACCGGCTGGAACTCGGCTGCGTTGTCCTTGGTGACGAGCAGGGTGCCGGTATCGATGTTCGACGGCGTCATTCCATACTTGACCTTCATGTACAGGTTGACGACCGAGAGGTACCCCTGGGCGTAGGCCTGCTGCACCAGCGTGAATGCTGTGACCTCTTTCTTGATGCAATCGAGCACGGCCGGAGAGACGTCGTAGCCACCGAGAACGACCTTACCCTTGGCGTCGTTCTTGGTCACCCATTGGCACGCAATGGTCCCGGTTTCCGGATTCAGGCTGACGATTGCCGCCGTGTCTTTGTTCTTCCGCATATAGCCGTCGAGCACGGCCAGCCCCTGGCTCGGCGTCGATGCCGTGTTGACCAGGGTGTCCACGGTGGCGCCGATCTTCGCCTCCAGAAACTTCCTCAGCCCATCGCAGCGTACGGTCTGGACGATCTGCGCCGGGCCTGGATTCTGACAGACGACCCGCGCGCCCTGTTTCAGATGCGGCAGCAGTCCTGCGCCGACCTTGGCGCCCGAGGTGAACTCATCCTGCCCGACATACGCCAGCGCCTTGATCCGCGGGTCGCTTTCCTCGGCAAAGTTCTGGGTATTCACGAGAATCACCGCAATCCCGGCATCGAGCGCATCCAGGATCGGCTTGCTCAACGCCTTCGGATCATTGAATTCGACCGCGATGCCATTCGGTTGCGCGGCGACGTCTGACTTGAGGATCTGAGCCTGCAAGTTGATGTCGCAACACTTGGGCGCGCTGTAGATCGCGTCGACTCCAAGATCCTTGCCCGCATCCTCCACACCCCGCTTCACCACCGCGAAGAATTGAATCTCAGGGCCACCGATGAAATTCACATAAAACTTCAGCTTGGCGTCTTCAGCGTTCGCAGAACTCGCCGCCATTGTGCCGCTGATCGCGAGCAAAATCGCGCTGGTGACGACCTTGAGCCTCATGGGATCCTCCCGTTTTGTCCTTCAGGCGTGCGTGCTGATGGCATCTACGTTGATCGGGTGAACTCCGAGTTCGACGCCATCGACCGGCAGACTGTCGAGGACCGGCCCTGGATGACCGGGGTCGTCGGATCGACTCTGGCGCCGGCACGTGCCCGGGCCTGCTCGAGCCCGACCTTGCGCGTTCCGTGCCAGCCGATCAAACGTCGCCGGAGCCCTCATGCTCCCGATCTTGCGTCGCGGGCCCCCTGCGCATCGACCACCAGGGTTCCCCCAGATGCTGGTTTCCCGGAAGTCGACTATGACCCGTTCCAGCCGGGCCGACAAGGCTGCGAGGGCGGGATCGGGCAACGGGCCCCCCGTGGCCAGCTGCCCCGCTGGAGCCTGAACGGCGCGGCCCCCGGGCTCAACCGCGACGGCCCGGCGGTCTGCTTCCTGGGCAGCAGCTCGTGGCAACGACCCGCCGACCGGTGCCCTTCGCCGCAGGGTAGGGTCGGGGAACGTCGATGAATCCAGGCGCACCTGTCTCTTCGGGGAACGGCGTCATCCTGTTCTTGGGATTCCGGTCGTATCGGCGACGACACTCGGCGCCCCTGTTTCGCGATCACCGCCCGTGCGGTCCTATCTTGCTGAAAGACATTCAAGGACGATGGCTGATGTCTTTTGCGCCAGCTTCAATGCCGCCGGCCAGGGAGGACGATTTGCCTTGCAGCCCGCACGACGACCTGACCGCTTCTTGCCGTCACTGTCGCCGCGAAGCGGGATTCTTGGCGGATGGGGTGGGATTCGAACCCACGAGGAGTTGCCCCCTGCCGGTTTTCAAGACCGGTGCCTTCAACCGCTCGGCCACCCATCCGATCGCGGACGCCCTGGATTTAGGCCCGCTCGGCGCCGCCCGCAACGGCGGCCGGCGGGTGAGCGCGGATCTGCCGTGCGACTGCCTCGGCGGCAGCACGCCCGGTCAGGGCGGCGCCGTGCACGGTGCCATAGGCCTCGAGCGAGCAGGCCTCGCCCGCGAAGAATACGCGGTCGGCCAGCGGCTCCGCGAGCCGGGGACGGAGATGCGCAAGCCCAGGCCTTGCGCAGGAATAGCCGCCCAAAATGTCGGGATCGCGGCACCAGGCGGTGCTTACGACATCCCGGACGTGCCTGCGCAGATCGCTGCCGAAGACCTCGACCAGCTGGTCCAGGGCGAAGGCGGCCATGGCGTCCGGGCCGGCCGCCTCCAGTTCGGCGGCGAAGCGGCCGGCCAGATAGCCAAGCGCGAGATCGTGGCCGAAGGGGCGGAACTCGAACAAGATCGCCTCCTGCGTCCGGTGCTCGATGTGCAGACGGTAGGAGTTGCCGGGGCCGAAGACATCCCGCGCGAAGCCGATCGCAACCTTGTCGGCCTCGCCGAGCGGCACCGCCGCGAGCGCCTCCTGCTTGCGCGCGCAAAGCGGCGGATCGAAGCCGATGCCGCCCGCCGCGAGCACGCTGGTCGAGGCGGTGACGACCACCGCGCGGCCCTCGAGGATGCCGCGTGCCGTCTCGACCGCCACCGTCCGGCCGCCCCAGCGGATGCGCAGCACCCGGGTTCCGAGCTCGACCGGCAGGCCGGCGCCGAAGCGGGCGACCAGAGCGCCATAGCCGTCGACGACCCGCCAGTTTCCGCCGCCGTCCTGGTAGCGAGCATAATCGAGGGTCGACAGGCGCTCGGGATCGACGCCGGCGAGCGCGGCCAGCCACGAGTTGACCATCGCCCGAAAGCGCGGATGCGGCGGGATGACCTCGGAAGCCGGGACGTCGAGGCCGGCCGCGCCCGCGGCCCGCACCGCGGCGAACGCCCGGGCCTGGTAGTCGTCGAGCTCCGCCTGCAGCGCCGCATCGGCCCAGCCGTCGCTCCACAGGCGGCGCGCTACCGGCGTCCGGTCGTAGGCGAAGCCCTCCGCGTCGGCGAAGCCCGTGAACGGGTTGTGGCTGGCGTCGTGCAGCCAGTGGGCGCCCCGGTCCCAGGGCACGCCGAAGGTCGCGCGGTCGGTGTGCGCCCGGCCGCCGATCCGATCCTTCGCTTCGAGCACGACGACCGCGAGCCCGAGCTCCATGGCGCGGCGCGCGCTCGCAAGGCCGGCGGCGCCGGCGCCGACCACGATCAGATCCAAGCTCGATCGGCTCAAGCGTCGTCTCCGGCAGGGGTGCTGGCCGGCCTTTGCCCGGTCCGCGGCGATGCCTACCTAATGACCAGCCGATCGGTCCAGGGATTCCTCGCGGCGATGCTGCGGCCGGAGCAGCGGGATGGCATGATGGAGCAGCGAGCCGCAGCGGGCGGCTGCCGCGTCACGGTCGCCAACACCGGCCAGAGCTTCGAGTGCCCGGCCGGCGAGCTGATCCTGGACGCCGGGCTCGGAGCCGGGCTCAGCCTGCCGCACAACTGCCGGGGCGGCGCCTGCGGCACCTGCAAGTCGACGGTGCTGGAAGGCGAGGTCGACCACGGCTGGGTGATGAGCTTTGCCATCTCCGAGGACGAGAAGGCGGCCGGCAAATGCCTGATCTGCCAGAGCAGGCCGCTGACAAGGGTCCTGGTCATCCGGACCGACGGCGCGATGAACGCGGCCGAGGCGGCCCCGCCCGCGCCGATCGAGGCGATGGCGACCGTGGTCGCCGCCGAGCCGGTGACGCCCTCGATCCGCCGGCTGGTGCTGGCGCTAGCGCCCGACATCCGCTTCCGCTACCGGGCCGGCATGCACGTCGAGCTCAGGACGCCCGGGGCCGCGAAGCCGCGCACCTACTCGATCGCGACCGCTCCTGACGATCAGGGCCTGGCGCCCGACGGCCTCCTGGAATTCTTCGTCACCCGCCACGAAGGTGGCCAGGCGAGCGGCTGGCTGCATGGGCCGGAACGGCTCGGCGGCCCGGTCCGGATCCACGGGCCCTACGGCACGTTCCGGCTGCCCGAGGACGCCTCCGGCCCGGTGCTCTGCCTCGCCGGCGGCTCGGGCCTGGCGCCGATCCTCGCGATCGTCCGCCGCGCGCTCGCTTCCGGCTTCATCCAGCCGATCCGGCTGGTCCACTCGGTCCGCGACCGGAGCGAGGTCTTCGCGCTCGATACCCTGCACGCTCTGAGCCGCCGCTTTGCCCACGTCTCCTACACCGTCACCTTGACGCGCGCCGCGACCGTCGACCCCGCGACCGGCTGGCGCTGCGGCCGCATTCCAGCCTGGCTCGGCCAGGAGCTGCCCGACCTCAGCAGCCATTGGGTGCTGGCGGCCGGCCCGCCCGGCTTCGTCGAGGCCGCCGTCGCCAAGGTCCGGGAGCTCGGCGCTCCGCCCGGGCGCATCCTGACCGACAGCTTCACCCCGACCGTCCCCTGACCGGGTCCGGGGCTCTCGGGCCGGGGCCGACGATCCGATACACCGCACCGCCGAGATCGACCACGTAGACCTCGCCGTTGCCGTCCTCGCCGAACGAGGCGATCCGCAGGTCGGTGTCGAGCAGGACCGAGGTGGCGCGCTCGCGCAAACCGAAGATCTCGCCGCTGCAGAGGTCGCCGAACAGATAGGTGCCGACCAGCTCCGGCAGGGCGGCCCCGCGATAGACGTAGCCGCCGGTGATCGAGCAGCGGCCGCGCTCGTGCCGGTAGTGGGCGACGGGCGGCGTCAACCCGGTCGGGTCGCAGCCGGCCTTCGGCCGGTAGCAGCGCGATCCCTCCAGGATCGGCCAGCCGTAGTTGCCGCCGCGGGCGATGACGTCGACCTCCTCGACCCGGTTCTGGCCGACATCGCCGGCGAGCAGCCGTCCGTCCGCGCGGTCGAAGGCGAACCGCCAGGGATTGCGCAGTCCGAGGGCGTAGATCTCCGGTCGGCCGCCACCGTTGGCAAACGGGTTGAGGGATGGGATCGCGTAGGGTCGGGCGCCGTCGACGTCGATGCGCAGGATCTTGCCCAGCAACTCGTTCGGGTTCTGCGCGCGATTGCCGGGATCGCCACCGCTGCCGCCGTCGCCGAGCCCGATGTACAGATCGCCGTCCGGGCCGAACGCGAGCATGCCGCCGTTGTGGTTCGAAAAGGGCTGGGCGACGGTCAGCAGCACCCGCCCGAGCGGGTCGGCGCGGTTCGCGCGGTCAGTGCCGGCGCGCTGCTCCGCGATCACCGTCGCACCGTCGGGCTCGCGCGTGTAGTCGACGAAGAAGCGGCGGTTGGTCGCGAAGTCGGGATGGAAGGCGAGCCCGAGCAGACCCCGCTCGCCGCCGCTTTTGACCAGGTCCTTCAGGTCCAGGAAGGGCGGTTCGAGCACCGCACCGCTCTCGACGATCCGGATCCGGCCCGCCTGCTCGACCACGAACAGCCGGCCGCTGCCATCGCCTGCATGGGTCACGAACAGGGGCCGGGTCAACCCGTCGACCACCAGAGCGAGACCGATCGCGGTCTTCGCCCCGGCCGGTGCGCCCGCGCCGAGCAGGCAGGCCAGGACCACGGCGCCCGTCGTCCGCCACCCCATGCGATCTCCCCGACCGATCGACCAGGCGCGCCCCGGCCAACCGGCCCGACGAACGATACCCTCGGTTCGACCGGCCACGGTCAGGCTGGCAGCCCTGCGGCTGAGCGCCTCGAGCCCGGCGAACGGCTGCTCGATCGGGCTTGACTCGGGGCGGCTCGCGGACACAAGGCCGGTCTGCACGCGCGGGCGCCGCCACCCCTACCAGAACCTCAGGCCGTGATCTCGAAGCCGGCGGCGGTGAAGGCCTCGGTCAGCGCCTTGTGGCCGATCTCGGCCATCTCGAGCGGGTTGGCCTTCTTCGGGTCCTGCTCGGCCTCGACCACGACCCAGCCCTTATACCCGATCTCGGCCAGCACCTTCGCGAACGGGGCAAAATCGATCGAGCCGTCGCCCGGCACGGTGAACACGCCCTCGATCACGCCCTTGAGGAACGACCAGCGCTCGGCCTTGAGGCGGGCCAGCACGTCGGCGCGGATGTCCTTGCAGTGCACGTGGTTGATGCGGCGTCCGTGGCGCCGCGTGGTGGCGAGCACGTCGCCCTCCGCGAAGGTCAGGTGCCCCACGTCGAGCAGCAGGCCGACCGAGGTGTCGGTGTTGGCCATCAGGAGGTCGATCTCGCGCTCGGTCTCGACCACCGTGCCCATGTGGTGGTGGTAGGTCATCGGGCAGCCTTCGGCCCTGAGCCAGTCGGCGAGCGCGGTCAGCTTCTCGCCATAGCGCTTGAACTCCTCGTCCGGCATGACCGGGCGATCGCTGACCGGGCGGTCGATCTGGTTCTGGACCGTGTCGGTGGTCTCGGCGTAGAGCAGCACCGGCGCGTTCAGCTCCTGATAGAGCCGAAGCTGCGGCGCCAGCCGTTTCTGCTCGGCTTCGAGCGTGCGCCGGCGAAGCTCGCCCGAGAACCAGCCGGTGATCAGCTTGAGCCCGTGCGCGTCCAGGATCGGCCGCAGCTCCTTGGGCTCGAGCGGGAACTTGGTGCCGTTCTCGACCCCGGCGTAGCCGGCCGCGTGCGCCTCGGACAGGCACTGCTCGAGGCTGATGTCGCCGCCGAGCTCCGGCAGGTCGTTGTTCGACCAGCCGATCGGCGCGATCCCGAGCCGGATCGGTCCCGCCTTCGCCGTCGTCCCGCGGGTCGCCATGGCTCAGACTCCGATCCGCTGCTTCTGCCAGCCTTGCTCCTGCGCGGCGCGCGCCTCCTGGACCGCCTTGCGCCGGCTGACCTCGGGCACGCCCACGTCCCACCAGGCATCGCCCGGCGTCCATTGATGGGCCTGGACGTCGATCACGATCACATAGGTGCGATCGGCCGCCTTGGCGCGCGCAAAGGCGGCCTCGAGGTCGCCGATCGAATGCACGTGCTCGGCAATTGCGCCCATGCTTTCCGCATGTTTCGCAAAATCGACCCGGACCTCGTGCTCGATGCGGCAGTCCTTGATCAGGTTGTTGAACGACGGGCTGCCCTTGGCGTTCTGCAAGCGATTGATCACCGCGAAGCCGCCATTGTCGCAGACCACGACGATCAGCTTGTGGCCGGTGAGCACCGAGGAATAGATGTCGGAATTCAGCATCAGATAGGAGCCGTCGCCGGTGAACACGATGACGTCGCGCGAGGGTTCGGCCATCTTCGCTCCCCAGCCGCCCGCGATCTCGTAGCCCATGCAGGAAAAACCGAACTCGCAGTCGAAGGTGCCGATGCCTTTCGCCCGCCAGTTCTTGCACAGCTCGCCCGGCAGGCCGCCGGCCGCGGTCAGCGCCAGATCGGTCGGGTCGCAGGCGCGGTTGATCGCGCCGACCACGTGCGCGTAGGACGGCACCTCGACGTTGGTCGGCCCCGCGTGCTGATCGACCGTCCGGTTCCAGCCAGCGTACTCCTTGGCCGCGCGCTCGAGCCAGGCGGCGGGCGCCCGCCAGCCGGCGAGGCCGGCCGAGAGCTCGCTCAGGCCCACCTGGGCATCGCCGACCACCGCGAGCGCGCGGTGCTTGGTGGCATCGAAGCGGGCGGCGTTGAGCGCGATCAGGCGCACGTCGGGATTGCCGAACACGGTCCAGGAGCCGGTGGTGAAGTCCTGGAGCCGCGTGCCGACCGCGAGCACCACGTCGGCCTCGGCGGCGAGCGCGTTGGCGGACGCGCTGCCGATCACCCCGAGCGGGCCGGCGTTGTTGGGATGGTCGTGGGGCAGCACCGCGCGCCCGGCGATGGTCTCGACCACCGGCACCCGGTGGGTCGAGGCGAAGGCGGCGAGCTCGGCGGTCGCCAGGGAATAGTGGACGCCGCCGCCGGCGACGATCAGGGGCTTGTCCGCCTTGCGCAGCAGGGCTGCTGCCGCGACCAGCTGCTCGACGTCGGGCCGCGGCCGCGGCACCCGCCAGATCCCGGGCTCGAAGAATGCCTCGGGGTAGTCGAAGGCCTCCGCCTGGGTGTCCTGGCTGAGCCCGAGGAAGGCAGGGCCGCAGTCGGCCGGGTCGAGCATGACCGCGGTCGCCTGCGGCAGCGAGGCGATGATCTGCTCGGGCCGGCTGATCCGGTCCCAGTAGCGGGTCACCGCCTTGAAGGCGTCATTGACGGTCATGGTCGGGTCGGCGAAGTGCTCGACCTGCTGGAGCACCGGGTCGGGCACCCGGTTGGCGAAGCTGTCGCCCGAGAGCAGCAGGATCGGCAGGCGGTTGCTGTGCGCGACCCCGGCCGCGGTCACCATGTTGAGCGCGCCGGGCCCGATCGAGCTGGTCGCGACCATGATCTGGCGGCGCTTTTTCGCTTTGGCGTAGGCGACGCCGGCCAGCGCCATCGACTGCTCGTTCTGGCCGCGCCAGGTCGGCAGCCGGTCCTGCACCGCCTCGAGCGCTTCGCCCAGGCAGGTGACGTTGCCGTGGCCGAAGATCGCGAACACGCCGCCGAACAGCGGCACCTCCTGGCCCAGGATCACGGTGCGCTGGGCGCAGAGCCACCTGACCAGTGCCTGCGCCATGGTCAGCCGGACCGTCTTCATGGCAACGCCTCCCGATCTCAGTCCCTGGGGCGCACCATCCTACCCGGCGGCCGTTTGATCAAGAGCCCGCCTCACCGGCCCCGGGACGCCGCCCGCCGCAACCGGAGTGGGTCAAGAACTCCCCGCCCCGGGTCGCCGACGCCGCCGTCCCACCGCCCGCCCGCCCGGTCTCCCGGGTTCGCTTGCGGCTATCTGACTGAGATCATATTTGGCTCTGATCTTCGAGCCTTGGCTGCGATTTCATCCAGCTCCACGTACCCGCCGCTCGGCTGGTCTTCAAAATATCCCAACCAATAGTGTTGCGGCGATTCGGGCCGACCACGAGGTCTCCGTCAGGCCGCTTAGCTCCAGATCCCCTTGAGGATCTCGACTGAACTCGTCCGAGAGCTGGAGCGGAGGCATCACGACAGCGCCCGCCTTCAGCTTGTCATCGGCGGCGCGGTCGCCCAGCACCTTGTACAACGTCTGCGCCATCAGGTGCGAGTTGTGGGGGGCGTGCCCGAGCGCATGCACGAATTCGTGGGCCGCGACCACCTCGGCCATGCCGGTCCCGGCGTCCCGTATGCCTTTCGGCGTGTTGATGGTGAGCTTGACGGGCAGGCGGACCTCGGCGCGGAGCAGTCTGCCCGCGTCGTTGGTCTCGGCGCTGGTCTGGCCATGCACCGCGGTGCCGGCGATGCCGGGATCGGTCCTTACGCTGATGGTCGGGCCGGCGCCGTCCAGCGCCAATGCGACCTCGATGCCCTTGCGCCTGAACAGCGCGTTGAGACCACTCACCGCCTGTCTGCACGCGGGGGTCCAGTACGAACCGATGTGGCCGAGCTTGACGTTCACTGCAACCATGATCGACCCCCGAGCCCGTGGAGGGGGCTGGTTCCTGCCCCGTGCTCGCGACCGCCGATGGTCGGTAGATCGACGGGATCATGCGAAGGTATTCGCCGGACGGACCCCGGTCAATGCGTCGGACCGACCGCGACTGCGGCCAGCCAACCAACAGCGGCATGCTTGGCTGGCCTCTTGCCTGGCGACTCCCAGCCTTGCTCGCGCTCAGCACGATCGGCGGCATCGGGCTTGTGGTCGGTGGCGGTCTCGCTGCCGGTGATCGAGGCCAAGTTCGGGGTCGCCCGGGCGGCGCGTCCCTGCCCTGTACCGCGACCATGACCGGATTCGTGCGGGGCGCCGTGCTGACGGGCGGCTCGCCGAGACCAGTACCGACTGGTCGAGCGAGCGGCTCATCGCCTGGACTGGATGCGGGCGGTCGCGGCGCGTGCGGCGTCGTGCTATGGATAGCCGTCTCGCGAACCAGCCGGCACGTGGAGATGACGTGATGGTGCTGACCGCGCGGGTCGAGCGTCTGGACGCCACCATGCACAGCCTCGTGGTCGAGGTGCGCGCGATGCATAGTCGACATTGAGCGGCTGGCGAGGTGGGTCGACCGGCTGGGGGCAAGGCTCGGGAGGCGATTGATCGGGCGCGTTCTTCACTCCGTCGCATCGGGCTCCGCGAGGTCGAGCGTGAGGAGTTCCTGGGGGCGGCCGACGCCGCAACTCATTTCCCGCCGATCTCTGCCAGTCCGACTTCGGCGCGCTGGCGGTAGCCCGCGTAGTCCGATTTGACGTACCGATCGATCACGTAGCGATACAGCACCCGCGCCTGTTCCGGGCAGCCCGCGTCGGCCGCCGCATTGGCGACGTCCAGGGTCAGCTTGGCGACGTCGGCGACGGGCCGGGTCCCATAGACGCTCTCGACCAAGGGGACGACGCTCGGGTCCAGCGGACGGGAAGGATCCGTCGGGCTGGAGGGGTCCAGGAGGGCGAGGTTGGCGTTGGCGCCGGCGGACGCTTGGGCGAGGTGCTGGGAGCCGCAGGAGCCGTGCGGCTCCTTCTGGAACGCCCTCAGTTGATCCTCCGCGTCGTCCTGCGCCGTGACGAACGCCTGCAACGCCTGGTCCCGCTCGCTATTGGACTGGGCGAATTGGTCGAGCTGCGCGCAGGCGCCGAGCGCCAGCAGGATCAGCGCCGCCGGCATGAAGGTCCAAACCATGGCGACGCCTCCCGAAACGAGCTTCCAAGGGTGCCGTACAATCCTACCCGAACGGCGTTCGATCAAGGGCGAAGCTTCGGCAGGGGACTCGATCGGCGCTCGCAGTTCGGCTAAGGGTCGGCCGCGAAATACGGTTTCCGCGCAATCCAGGTGACGTGGCCCTCGCGCCGTGTCCGGGGGCCTGCTCCTTCGGGGGGCGCCGAGCAATCGGATGGTGACCATGCTTGAGCGGCGCCTCTTGGGCTGGCGGCTTGCGGCCTCGCTCGCGCTCAGCACGATCGGCGGCATCGGGCTCTGGTCGGTGGTGGTCGCGCTGCCGGTGATCGAGGCCGAGTTCGGGGTCGACCGCGGCGGCGCGTCCTTGCCCTACACCGCGACCATGGTGGGCTTCGCGCTCGGCGGCGTGCTGATGGGCCGGCTCGCCGACAAGTTCGGCATCATGGTGCCGCTGATGCTGGGTGCCTGCATGCTCGGGATCGGCTATGTCGCGGCCGCAGAGGCGACCAGCTTGTGGCAGTTCATCCTCGCCCAGGCGCTGCTGATCGGCCTGCTCGGCAGCTCGGCGACCTTCGGCCCCTTGGTCGCCGACGTCTCGCTCTGGTTCAAGCGGCGGCGCGGGATCGCGGTCGCGGTGGTCGCGAGCGGCAACTATCTCGCCGGCACGATCTGGCCGCCGCTGCTCCAGCACGCGATCGCGGCGGTCGGCTGGCGGCGGGCGCACATCGCGATCGGCGTGCTCTGTGTGGTCACCATGCTGCCGCTGGCGCTCGCGCTGCGCCGGCGGCCACCGGTCGAGGACACGAGGACGGCCGGCCATGCGCGGGTTTTTCCGAACCTGGCGAGCGTCTCGCCCTCGGCCCTGCAGGCGCTCCTGGTGGTGGCCGGCCTCGGCTGCTGCATCGCCATGTCGATGCCCCAGGTGCACATCGTCGCCTACTGCGCCGACCTCGGCTACGGCCCCGCGCGCGGCGCCGAGATGCTCTCGCTGATGCTGGGCATGGGCGTCGTCAGCCGGCTCGCCTCCGGCCTGATCGCAGATCGGATCAGCGGCACCGGGACCCTCCTTCTGGGCTCGGCGCTGCAGTGCATGGCGCTTTTCTTCTACCTGCCGTTTGACGGCCTCATGTCCCTCTACGTCGTCTCGGCGCTGTTCGGCCTCGCCCAAGGCGGCATCGTCCCGAGCTACGCGCTCATCGTCCGCGACCATTTCCCGGCGCGCGAGGCCGGCGCCAGGATCAGCCTGGTGCTGATGGCGACCGTTCTCGGCATGGCGCTCGGCGGCTGGATGGCGGGTGCGATCTACGACCTCACCGGCTCCTACCGGGCGGCTTTCCTGAACGGCATCGCCTGGAACCTGCTCAACCTCTCGATCGCCCTCTGGCTCCTGCTGAGCCACCCCCGCCCGCGCGCGCTGCCCGCGTGAGCAGGGCGAGGCGGCCTCTGCTGGACGCTCTCCTATTGGGTCCCGTCGGGCTCGGGTGCAGCGGGCGCGGCGGGCGCGATCAGATCTGCGCGACCGCTCGCATCGGCCGCAGGCAGAGGCGGCTCTTGCATCCGGGCCGGCGTTGCTCTTTCTGTTCGTGCAGGGCCGCGGGAGGCCCGCCAACACTCAGGCGTCGGGGAGCTGGCGACAATGCGAATCGAGGCGGTCGAGACCCGGCTGGCACGCCTGCCGCTGCCGGGCGGCGCCTGGCGCGACGCGATCCAGGACGTGACCCACATCGAGGTCGTGGTCACCGACGTGACCTCGGACACAGGTCTCACCGGCACCGGCTTCAGCTACACCGGCGGGGTCGGCGGCCGGACGCTCAAGGCGATGCTCGAGCACGACATCGCGCCCTATGTGATCGGCCAGCCGGCGGCGCCCCGCGGCCTCTGGCACAAATGCTGGCATCATCTGCACAACATGGGCGGCGGCGGGGTCACGACCACCGCGCTCGCGGCCCTCGACATCGCGCTCTGGGATCTCGCCGCCAAGGATGCGGGAAAATCCCTGGTGGCGCTGCTCGGCCCCTGTCGCGAGCGCATCCAGGCCTATGCCAGCGGCATCAACCTGAACAAGTCGGAGGCCGAGCTGGTCGAGCAGGTGCGGGGCTGGCGGGCCCAAGGCTTCAAGGCGTTCAAGATCAAAGTGGGCAAACCCGAGATCGAGGAGGACGTCCTGCGCCTGACCAAAGTCCGGGAGGTTGCGGGCCGGCTGCCGGTGATGATCGACGCCAATCAGGGCTGGGACATCGGCACCGCCGCGCGCGCGATCAACGCGCTCGAGCCGCTCTCGCCGCACTGGGTCGAGGAGCCGCTGCTCGCGGACGACGTCGAGGGCCACGCGCAGCTCCGCCGGCGGGTCAGGAGCCCGCTCGCGATCGGCGAGAACGTCTACACGCTCCAGCAGTTCAGCCACTATCTCGCGCGCGGCGCCTGCGACTACGTCCAGGCGGACGTGGTCCGGGTCGGCGGCATCACGCCCTATCTCGAGATCGCGGCGCTGGCGCGCGCCTTCGGCCTGCCGCTCGCCCCGCACTTCATGATGGAGCTCTCCGGCCAGCTGCTCTGCTGCCTGCCCAACGCCCACATCCTCGAGAGCATCGATGGCGGCTCGCTGTCCGACCTCAAGGCGCTGCGCGAGCCGATCCGGATCACCGACGGCTGGTTCACGCCGCCCGACCGGCCCGGCCACGGCATCGTCTTCGATCGCGACTATCTCGCCGCCCACGCCGCCGGCGCGTAGCCCGGAGCCGTCGCCGGTCGCGGCCCGACCTCGCGGCGCGGGTTGCTCAGCCGCGCCGGGCGACGGCTGCGATCTCCGAGACCGCGAGGC
The DNA here is from genome assembly GCA_963733965.1 of uncultured Alphaproteobacteria bacterium. Classification (GTDB taxonomy): domain Bacteria; phylum Pseudomonadota; class Alphaproteobacteria; order Geminicoccales; family Geminicoccaceae; genus DATAOG01. Next base: position 4,442 of record CAVTFM010000054.1, on the reverse strand, counting down.
GCAGGCGCTCCCACCACTGCCGCAGCGACTGGGAGGCGGCGTCGAGCCCGGTCGGGACATGGATCGCGATCGGGCGCGCCAGCAGCCGGCGGCGCCAGGGCGACTTCGGCCCGGGCTCGGTCATCCGGGTGCGCCGCGCCGAGGCCGGCCGGTCGCCGGCGGCGCTCGCGACCCGGTGCTTCTTGACCAGCGGATGATCGGCGGCGACGTCGGCGGGCAGCTGCAGGCCGAGGTCGGCGACCGGCCTCGCGACCCGATAGAACACCGGCGCGTTGCTGCGCGAGCCGGACTTGCGGCGCTCGATCTTGACGAACTCGGTGGCCCGCAGGCGCTCGGCGACCGTGGCGAGGCCCATCCGCCGCCCGGGCTTGGCCTTGAGGTGCAGGGCGTAGGGGTGCTCGGGATGGTCGCTCACGGTCTGCGCGAAAGCGGCGCGCGCCGGGACCCACTCGCCGCTCTGCCCGAGCCGCTCGACGGTCTGAAACATCAGACGCGCGAAATCCTCGGCGTCGCGGGCGATCGACTTCGCCATCGGGCTTGTCCCTCCGTCGCGCCCGCGCAGTTGATCGCGGCAGGCTGGGAGGAAAGCTAACCCGGCAAGCCTTAAGCGACCGTAAGCGGGCCGGATCGACGCCCGAACCGCGGCGACCCCACTTGGGCTCGGCGGTCGTATCGCACCGTCCAAGTGCGGCCTCCGGGCGCTGCCCGGTGGTGCCGGCGGCAGGACTTGAACCCGCAACCTCCCGCTTACAAGGCGGATGCTCTACCGTTGAGCTACGCCGGCGTACCAGGCTTCTTACCTAGGCGGCGGGCGAAACACGCGCAAGCGCGAGGGCGGAGCGCGCCGGCCCGAGGGAACCCGCGGGCGGTCGCGGCGTTGCTCGGGCGCCGTCATCAGGGCGGCGCCCCCCGCACAAGGAGCCGCAGCATGGCCGCGCAGGAGCTTCGAGTCTGGCCGGGTCTGCCCTATCCGCTGGGCGCCACCTGGGATGGCGCCGGGACCAATTTTGCGCTGTTTTCGGCGCACGCGGAGAAGGTCGAGCTCTGCCTGTTCGACCCGGACGGCGAGACCGAGACGGCAAGGGTGCCGCTGCCGGAGTTCACCCACGAGATCTGGCACGGCTACCTGCCGGACGTGCGCCCGGGGCAGCTCTACGGCTACCGGGTCTACGGCCCCTACGAGCCCGAAGCCGGTCATCGCTTCAACCACCACAAGCTGCTGATCGACCCCTACGCCAAGGCGCTGGCCGGCGAGCTGCGCTGGGACGACGCGCTGTTCGGCTACCGGGTCGGCGATCCCGAGGGCGATCTGTCGTTCGACGAGCGCGACAGCGCGCCGTTCATGGCCAAATGCCAGGTCGTCGACCCCGCCTTCACCTGGGGCGGCGCCCGGCCCGACCAGCGGCCCTGGCACGAGACGATCGTCTACGAGATGCACGTCAAGGGCTTCACCATGCGCCATCCCGAGGTGCCCGAGACCCTGCGCGGCACCTTCGGCGCCCTCTCCAGCGGGCCGGTGGTCGCCTATCTGCGCGAGCTCGGCGCGACCGCGGTCGAGCTGTTGCCGGTCCACGCCTTCGTCCACGACCGCCACCTGATCGAACGTGGTCTGCGCAACTACTGGGGCTACAACACCATCGGCTTCTTCGCGCCGCATCCCGAGTACCTGGGCGCGGGCGGGCTCGGCGAGGTCAAGACCTTCGTCCAGGTGATGCACGATGCCGGCATCGAGGTCATCCTGGATGTGGTCTACAACCACACCGGCGAGGGCAGCCAGCTGGGGCCGACCCTCTCCTTCCGGGGCATCGACAACCGCTCCTACTACTACCTGATGGCGGGCGACGAGCGCCATTACAACGACTTCACCGGTACCGGCAACGCCCTGGAATTGCGCCATCCCTACGTGCTGCGCATGGTCACCGACTCGCTCCGCTACTGGGTCGAGGAGATGCGGGTCGACGGCTTCCGCTTCGACCTCGCGACCACGCTCGCGCGGGTCGAGGGGGCCTTCGACGGCCATGCGAGCTTCCTCGATGCGGTGGCCCAGGACCCGGTCCTGGCAGGGGTCAAGCTGATCGCCGAGCCCTGGGACACCGGGCTCGGCGGCTATCAGGTCGGCAACTTCCCGCCCGGCTGGGCCGAGTGGAACGACCAGTACCGCGACACGGTGCGCAAGTTCTGGAAGGGCGATCCGGGCCAGCTGCCAGCGCTCGCCTCGCGCCTGTCCGGCTCGGCCGACATCTACCATCACCGCGGCCGCCGCCCCTGGGCCAGCATCGACTTCGTCACCGCCCACGACGGCTTCACGCTGCGCGATCTGGTCAGCTACGACGGCAAGCACAACGAGGCCAACAAGGAGGACAACCGCGACGGCTCGGACAACAACAACAGCTGGAACTGCGGCGCCGAGGGCGAGACCGACGACCCCGAGATCCAGGCGCTGCGCCGGCGTCAGATGCGCAACCTTCTGACCACGCTCCTGCTCTCCCAGGGCGTGCCGATGCTGGTCGCGGGCGACGAGTTCGCGCGCACCCAGGGCGGCAACAACAATCCCTATTGCCAGGACAGCGAGATCGGCTGGCTCGACTGGAACCTCAGCCCCGAAGGCCTGAGCCTGCTCGCGTTCACACAGCTGCTGATCCGGTTGCGCCGCGCGCACATCGTGTTCCACCGCTCGCGCTTCTTCCAGGGCGAGACGATCCCCGGCACCGAGGTCAAGGACGTGACCTGGCTGCGGCAGGACGGCGAGGAGATGACCGAGGCGGACTGGGCCGACGGCGAGGCCCGGATGCTCTGCCTGCTCCTGAGCGGCGAGGCGGGGCTCATGCATCTGACCGCGCGCGGCGAGCAGGAGACCGACGACACCTTCCTTTTGATCGTCAACGCGTCCCACGAGGCGGCGGGCCAGCGGCTGCCGGCCGGGCCGGGCGGCGCCGTCTGGGAGACGCTGATCGATACTGCGGACGAGGCGATCGAGGAGGAGGAGGGCGAGCGCTTCGCGCCGGGGCAGGAGGCGGCCCTCGTCGGGCGTTCGGCGCGACTGCTGGTCCAGCGCCCGGCCGCCTGATGCCCGGCGCTCGGAACCCCGCAGCCGGTTCCGGTAGTGGCCTGAGGGTAGGATGTGGTAGCCTCGGGCAGGCACTTGGGGGAGAACCGCTCGTGAAGGCCTGCATCATCGGCGGCCTGCTCGGCGTCGTCACCGCCTCTTGGCCGGCGGCCGCGCAGCCGAGCGGCGACCCTGCGGCGGGGCACGATCTCGCCGCCCGGTTCTGCGCCGCCTGTCACATCGTCGGCGCCGAGCGCGTCGGCAGCGACGCGGCGCCGCCCTTCCAGACCATCGCCAACGATCCGGCCCGGCGGCTGACCGAGCTGCACGCCTGGCGCGGCCCGATGCACCCGATCCTCCCGAACCTGGCGCTGAGCGCGCAGCAGATCGCCGACATCGACGCCTACCTCGACAGCCTGAGCGCGCCCTCGGAGCCGACCGGGGCGCCGGCCGCGCCCGAAGGCACGGCGCCGCCGGCCGCGACCCAACAGCCGCCGCCCGCGCTCCAGAATGCGCCCCCGGGAAAGATCGGGCCGCCGATCGAGACCAAGCCCAGATGACCGCTCCGCACGCCGGGACGCCCCGGTGAGCGGCGGCTTCGCGGCTCGATGTCGCGGCGATCAACGGCCTGCCGATTTCGCGCCGGGCGCGGGCTTACGGCGCGACCCGGCAGGCGGACCCCGCACCAGCGTCGCGGCCGCCGAAAGCACTCCTTTTGACCTCGAATCTCGCGTGAAGCCGGACCCGCAAGGCTCGGACCAGTCGCACCGACCGGCAAGGGCGCTCGCAGGGAGCGCGGACGGGCCTTGCCGCCACCCCGCCCCCTGGCGCAAGCTCTCGACGCGCCGGGGCAGACCCCGGCTCAAGGGCTCCACCGGGCAACCGGCGGCCGGTTCTGCCACCCGGCGACGACCTGATGCCGGATCGGCGCGAACCGGAAAAGCGACACAAGTGGCGCATGCCGGCGCATGGAGCTGGCCGATCAAGGAGCTGGAGTTCTTGCCTGTATGCGACATCGCTCGCCGATCGCTTGATTCTCGGATCTGTGAGCAATGGCAATTGGTTGTCGAGATAAGTTGAGATGCAGCAGGAAGATTGATCGAGCCTCCACCCCTGGAGGATTCGGTTCGACTTGCCGGGCTCAGGTCAAAAAAGGCGACACTTCCGTCACCTGTCTGCCCAGTTGTGTGTTATGGCAAGAATTCGGTGTGCCATTGCCATGGTAAGATGCCTGTTTCTTCGGGAGCTCGAACGGCTTTCGTCCGGCGGCCGGCGCCGGGCGGGCGCTTCATCATTCCCGATAGTTCAAGGCTTATAGGACTCGATCGGCGAGCGGCGGCCAATACTGATCGGAGATCAACCGTAGTCTTGCGACAGCAGCCGTCGGGCGGGGGCC
>CAVTFM010000053.1:0-172593 GCA_963733965.1 uncultured Alphaproteobacteria bacterium | reverse complement strand
GCGACCTCGAGGCCAACGGCTGCGGTGCGATCGAGATCGCGGCCCGCCTCACGGTCAGCGTCGAGGTGGCGCCGAGGCCGGCGCGCATGGTCTGGCCGCGCATCGAGACGGCCTCGCACATCGGCACGCTCGGCTGCGCGCGGCCGCTCGAAGACGCCGCAAGGATCGCCTTCGAGGAGATGATCCACTGGCTCGAGGACGACTATGGCCTGCCGGCGCCCGAGGCCTACATGCTGCTCGGCCAGATCGCCGAGGCGCGCTGCACGCAGATGGTCAACCCGAAGTACACGTTCATCTGCAAGGTGGCCAAGAGCCATCTCGCCGCGCTGTAGACGCCGACGGTCATGGCCGAGCACGAGCTCGCCGCCTCACCCGCCACCTGTCACTGGGGCAGCTTCGATGCGACGCTCGAGCCGGTGCTGACGGTCGCGCCCGGCGACCGGGTGATGCTCCGGAGCGTCACCGGCGCGCCCGACGTGCTGCCCGAAAGCGGCTTTCACGTGCCGCCGGAGCTGCGCGACATCCATCGGGCGCTGCACCCCGATCCCGGGCCGCACATCCTGACCGGCCCGATCCGGATCGAGGGGGCGAGGCCGGGCGACGTGCTCGAGGTGCGCATTCTCGACGTCCAGCTCCGCCAGGACTGGGGCTACACCCGGATTCGCCCGCTCTGGGGCACCCTGCCCGAGGATTTTCCGGAGCCGCGGCTGATCCACATCGCCCTCGACGCCGCCCGGATGGTCGGGCGGCTGCCCTGGGGGACCCTGCTGCCGCTGCGCCCGTTCTTCGGCGTCATGGGGGTGGCGCCGCCGCCCGCCTGGGGGCGCATCAGCACGACCCAGCCGCGCGCCCATGGCGGCAATCTCGACAACAAGGAGCTGGTCGCGGGCACGACCCTCTACCTGCCGGTCTGGGCCGAGGGTGCCTTGTTCTCGGCCGGCGACGGCCATGGCGTGCAGGGCGACGGCGAGGTCTGCGTGACCGCGATCGAGACCGCGCTCGAGGGCGTCTTCGAGTTCCACCTGCGGCGCGATTTTTCGCTGCGCTTCCCGGCGGCCGAGACCGCCACGGCGCACATCACGATGGCCGCCAACGCCGATCTCGACGACGCCGCCAAGGACGCGCTCCGCGACATGATCGCCCTGATCCGGCGCCGCACCAACCTGGACGCGGCCGAGGCCTACATGCTCTGCAGCCTCGCCGCCGACGTCCGGATCACCCAGCTGGTCAACGAGCAGAAGGGCTGCCACGTGGTCCTGCCTAAATCAGCCCTGGGCGTCTGACGGTCCGGCGCCGGTTCCCGCAGACGGTGCGTTTGACAGCCTGTAACGAATGACGTTACATTCGGGCCGGTGATCAGGAGCTTCCGCCACAAGGGCCTGCGGGATCTGTTCCCTACCGGTCGCAGCGCCGGCCTGCGCGCGGACCTCAGGCGGCGCTGCCTCGCCCGACTGGACGCGCTGAACGCCGCCACCGCGCTGCGCCAGCTGGACCTGCCCGGCTTTCGCCTGCATCCGCTGAAAGGCGATCAGACGGGGCGTTGGGCGATCGACGTCAGTGGCCCCTGGCGGATCACCTTGGAAGTGGAGCGAGGATGGCGATGCCTACCGGGTCGACCTCGAGCAATACCACTAAGCCGGGGGACTACGCGGTCACCGGGCGCCCCGCACGCTGCCCGACCCATCCGGGCGAGCTGTTCCGCGAGATCCTCGCCGACGGCCTGAAGTTGTCGGTCGCTGAGGCCGCGCGTCAGCTCGGCGTCAGCCGGATGACCCTGCACCGCCTCGTGCGCGGCGAGCAGGCGGTCACCCCCGAGATGGCGCTCAGGCTCGGCAGGCTCTGCGGCAACGGCCCCGAGTTCTGGCTGCGCATGCAGATGCTGCGCGACCTCTGGCGCCTGGAGCGCACGCTCGCCGCCGACCTCGCCCGCATCCCGACCCACCGCGCGGCGTGATCGAACCCCGTTTTCTCCCTTGCGGCCATCGGTGTTGGTTCCTCGTATCTCTCGACATGTGTGGTTGAGGCGGGCGACTGACACATGAGGTAATCGGGTGGACTAGCTATCCATAAGTCTCAGGCTGCGGTTTGCGTGACGAGCGCCTCGAAGGTGGTGGGCTGGATCTGCACCGCGTGTTCGATGACGCGGGCGAAGCGGTGGCTGAGACTCTTGGCGGTGCGGCGGTTGAAGCGGAAGACGAACTCGTCGAGATAGGCCGGCAGGTGCTTGGCAGAGACCGCGCCGTGGTGGGTGCCAAGCAGCCACCGCTTGGTCAGGCCGAACACCAGATGGATCGCCGGCAGGCGCAGCGCCGCGTCGCCCCAGCTGGCGCTGAGGTTGAGCGGCTCATGGACGTAGCCAGCGGCGGCGAGGCCCTGATAGCCGGACCAGCCGTCGGTCGCCACGGTTGCGGGTCGGGCGACGTTGCGGCCGAGAAAGCCGCCGAGGCTGCTGGCCGAAGCATCCGCCACCACGGCTAGGCGCAGGCGGCCCAGGCGCCGCCCCCGGCCCTGACCGCGGCCGGTCTCGACCGCGCCGGCCACCTTGACCTTGCCTGCGGCGCCGCGGCCCGGCTTGCCTGGCCTGGGACCGCCGATATAGGTCTCGTCGGCCTCGACCCGCGCCGCCAGCGGCGGCCGCTCGGGCCGCACCATCGCCTTTCTGATCTTGTGCAACCAGCTCCAGGCGGTCTGATAGCTGCCGAAGCCCATTTGCCGCTTGAGCTCCATCGCCGAGATCCCGCCCTTGCTCGAGGTCACGAGGTAGATCGCCAGGAACCACCGCGACAGCCTGGTCTTGGTCTGCTCGAAGATCGTGCCCGCGAGCAGCGAATGCTGCTTGCCGCAGCCCGCGCATTCGTCGACCAGGCGCGCCTTGTGCGCCCAGGCCCGGTCTTGGCCGCAGGCCGAGCAACGAAATCCTTCCGGCCAGCGTGCCCGGAACAGGTAGGCCCGGCATTGCTCGTCGGTCCCAAAACGCTCCAAAAGCTTGGCAGATCGCCCGGCAAGTCCCTTGGCAGCATCGTGTCCTCCAACCCACGCGTCATCGCCGCCAGACTACCTCAACCCGCCACCTCGACCAAACCAACCTGAACCTCATGGATAGCCAGTTCGGGTGGTTGCTCTCCAGCGATGGGTGATCCATCGCTGGTTCGGAGCTGAACCAAAGGAGAGCAACCATGACATACTATGCTGGACTGGACGTGTCTTTGGAACAGACCTCGGTGTGCGTGGTCGACGAGGGCGGGGTGGTGGTGCTGGAGCGCCGGGTCGCGACCGACCCGAACGCGATCGCCGCGTGTCTCGCAGCGCTGCCGGCAGCGCCGGCGCGGGTGCTGCTGGAGACCGGCGGGCTGACGCCCTGGCTGTGGCATGAGCTCAGCGGACGGGGTCTGGGGGTGCATTGCATCGATGCCCGCCGCGCCAAGGCGCAGCTGGCGCTCCGGCCGGCCAAGACCGACCGCAACGATGCCCGCGGCCTGGCCGAGATCGCACGCATGGGCTGGTACGTCAACATTCGGGTCAAGAGCTTGGATCACCATGCGCTGCGGGCCAAGCTCGCGGCACGGGCCGAACTGGTGGCAACGGCGCGCGATCTCGGCAACCAGTTGCGCGGCTTCTTGCGCAGCTTTGGGCTGCTGGTCGGCAAGGGCAAGGGCCGGTTCGAGCAGCGCGTCTTGAACCCTGGTGGCGAGCTGTCCGGCGCTCGAGCCGGTCGCCGACGCCCTGCTCGCGGCGCGGCGCGCGGTGCGCGCCGAGGTCGAACGCCTGGACCGTATTCTGCTGCGCGAGGCCCGGCAAGACACCACCTGCCAGCGGCTGATGACCGTGCCCGGCGTCGGGCCGATCACCGCGCTGGCGTACCAGAGCACAATCGAGGAGCCGACGAACCTCGCGGACCTCAGGGTCAACCTTACGGTCAAAAGCTGACATAAAACGATCCCTGCAAAGGATCGTCACTCTCCCCGATCACGCCGCTCTTGGGCAGGTGGGGACCGCACACCGCTTACTTTTATGTCAGCTTTTGACCGTAAGGTTGACCCTGAGGTCCGCGAGGTTCGGCGGCTCGAGGTGATCACCGGCGCGCTCGGGCGACGGCGGTGGAGCGCCGAGGCGAAGGCGCGGATCGTGGCCGAGAGCCTGGCGCCGGGGGTGGTGGTCTCGGAGGTTGCGCGGCGGCACGATCTGCGGCCACAGCAGCTGTTCGCGTGGCGCCAGCAGGCCCGGCAGGGGCACCTCGTGCTGCCGGCCGAGGATCTGGCGTTCGTGCCGGTGGTCGCGGCCGCGCGCCGATGCGCCGTCCGCCTCGGCCAGGCCCGCCGGGCTGATCGAGGTCGCGCTCGGTGGTGCGGTCGTGCGGGTCCCGCCCGAGGTCGATGGCAGGCTGCTGGCCAAGGTGCTGCGCGTCGTGCAGGCGCTGGCGTGATCCTGTCGGGCGGACGGTTCGCCGTGTTCGTCGCGACCAGGCCGGTCGACTTCAGGAAGGGCATGGATGGTCTGGCCGCGGTGGTGCAGCAGCAGCTGCGGCTCGACCCGTTCAGCGGCGCGGTGTTCGTGTTCCGCGCCAAACGCGCCGACCGGGTCAAGCTGCTGGTCTGGGACGGCAGCGGGCTGACCCTGATCTACAAGCGGCTCGACCAGGCCAGGTTCGTCTGGCCGCGGATCGAGGACGGGGTGATGCGGCTGTCGCCGGGCCAGCTAGGCGCGCTGTTCGAGGGGCTCGACTGGAAGCGGGTGCACAGCCGGCGGATGCCCCGGCCGCAGCTCGCGCAATGACCCTGCGACAGAGTAAATCACCAGTCTTATCAGTGGATTACAAGACGCCGGCGGTGTGATCCACTGCCCCCATGAGCCCTTCGCCGGAGGCCGCCGCAGCCGCCCCGTTGCCCGCCGACGTGGCGACGCTCCAAGCTCTGCTCCTGGCCGAACGCGCGACGGCGGCCAAGTTGGCCAGGCACAACGAGCAGCTGCGCGCGATCATCAAGGAGCTGCAGCGGGCCCTGTTCGGGCGACGCTCCGAGAAGGCCGCCCATCCCGATCAGCTGCAGCTGGCCCTCGAGGACCTCGAGCAGGCGCTCGCCGAAGCCGAGGGGCAAGAAGAGAAGACCGACGCGACGCTGCAAGCGTCGCGCAGCCAGCAACGGCGTGTCAATCGCGGCGCCCTACCCCGGCACCTGCCGCGCGAAGAGATCGTGATCGAGCCGGCCGAGCAGACCTGTCCCTGCTGTGGCGGCGCGCTGCACCGGATCGGCGAGGACGTCGCGGAGCGGCTCGACGTCATCCCGGCCCAGTTCAAGGTGATCGTCACCCGCCGCCCCAAATATGGCTGCCGTGCCTGCGAGAGCGCGGTGGTCCAGGCCGCAGCACCCGCGCGGCTGATCGAGGGCGGGCTGCCGACCGAGGCCCTGGTGGCCCACGTCCTGGTCGGCAAATACGCCGACCACCTGCCGCTCTACCGCCAGAGCCAGATCTACGCCCGGCAAGGGATCGAGCTCGATCGCTCGACCTTGGCGGATTGGGTCGGCCGCGCCGCCGCCGAGCTCCGCCCCCTGCACGAGCGTCTGCTCGAGCATCTGATGCGCTCGCCCAAGCTGTTCATGGATGCAAGACCGACCCCGGGCGCCGGTGCTCGACCCGGGGCGCCGGCGGACCAAGACCGGCTACCTCTGGGCGATCGCGCGCGACGACCGGCCCTGGGCCGGCCCCGAGCCGCCCGCCGTGGTCTATCGCTACGCCCCCGGCCGCGGCGCCGAGCATGCCCTGCGGCCGCTCGCGGGGTTCAGTGGCGTTCTCCAGGTCGACGCCTACGCGGCCTACAACGCGCTGGCCGATCCCGCTCGCGCCGGCGGTCCGGTGACGCTTGCCTACTGCTGGTCTCACGTCCGGCGCCGCTTCTACGAGATCGCCCAGGGCGGCAACGCCCCGCTCGCCGAGGAGGCGCTCGCGCGCATCGCCGCGCTCTTTGGCATCGAGCGCACGATCCGCGGCGATCCGCCCGAGCAGCGCCGCCGCGTCCGCTTGAACCAGACCAGGCCGCTGATCGATGAGCTGCGCCCCTGGCTCGAGGCGAAGCTCGCCAAGGTCTCGGGCGGCTCCCGCATCGCCCAGGCGATCCGCTACGCGCTCAAGCACTGGGCCGGCCTCACCGTCTTCCTCGACGACGGCCGGGTCGAGATCGAGTCCAACGTGGTCGAGCGCGCGATCCGCCCGATCGCGCTCAACCGCAAGAACGCGCTGTTCGCCGGCTCCGACCAGGGCGGCGTCCACTGGGGCGTGATCGCCTCACTGATCGAGACCTGCAAGCTCAACGCGGTCGATCCCCAAGCCTATCTCGCCGATGTCCTGACCCGTCTCGTCAACCGCCACCCCGCCAGCCAGATCGACCACCTCATGCCCTGGGCCTACGCCCCGACCAACCAGGTGGCCTGACAACAGCGCTTACACATAAAACGATCCCTGCAAAGGATCGTCACTCTCCCCGATCACGCCGCTCTTGGGCAGGTGGGGACCGCACACCGCTTACCCATCTATGGTCACACAAGGAGGATTTCCGGTGGGCGTCGGCATGAGCATCTGAGCACGGCGTTGTCTCTGCCGGGGACGCTGGCAGCCGAGATCGCGGAAAAGGTGGGGGCACAGCCCGTCTGACACATCGATCCGGCCCGCCTTCGACCGTCATGCTGGTGCCTCGAGCCCGAAAAGAACCATGACCCTGGCAGCGACCCAAAAAGAGCAACCACCCCTTGCCCGATTAAAGAACCTTTTCCTCTCGGATCAGATCGCCTCGCTGCTCATTGATCATTTCGACGGCCTCGACAGCTTCGAGGACCTGCCACGTGACGGTAAATGCGTGAAGGACATGTGGTCCTAAGCGGAGTTTGGTCAGGTAAAATGGTAGTTGAAAAGGTTCCTGACACCCTTTTCCCCCAGTAACTCTTTGAAAGAAGACGACAATGTATCTTTTTCAATTCGTCGATGACAAAGCGCGGGACCAATAGCATTTCTGGAATATTGTGGCTACGGACCTACTCATATTTCCGCAGGCTCGAAGATCCGGCGAGGAGAGACGATCGCGAAGGTATAGCCTCGAGACGGATTAAAGGCCGACATCGGATCGACTGGAGCGAGAAAAATATGGTGAGCCCTGGTTACATTCTGTCATTTACAGAATGTGCTTCTCCGCCACGGCATTGGGGGCGGTATCGCTTGAAACTCGCCAATATCCAAGAGTTCGAGAAACGAATAAGAGATTGCATGCCGCGATGTACAGCATTTGTTGGAAAGGTTCACTATTCCGATGTCGGGAAGATTCCATATTCCGATGAACCGGAATTCTGACGCTCTTCCTACCGGCCTTGAAATGCACGATCTAGCAAACCTCACTAAGCCTGCTCGATATGCTACTGAAAAAGAATGGCGAACTCATCTTGGTGCTCAACCAGTTGAGAATAATAAACGATACACTGAAGATCGATGTTGGCGTGCTGACTGGTATGCTTGATTTTTTTCCGTAGTTCTGAGTCATGGGTCCGGGGTCAGGTCTTGGGTCCGGGGTCAGGTCTTGGGTCCGGGGTCAGGTCTTGGGTCCGGGGTCAGGTCTTGGGTCCGGGGTCAGGTTTGGGTCCGGGTCAGGTCTTGGGTCCGGGGTCAGGTCTTGTAGGGGTCCGGGGTCAGGTCTTGGGGTTCGGGGTCAGGTCTTGGGGTCCGGGGTCAGGTCTTGGGGTCCGGGGTCATGGGGTCCGGGGTCAGGTCTTGCGTTCAAGCATTTTTGGGGTCCGGGGTCAGGTCTTGCGTTCAAGCATTTTTGGGGTCCGGGGTCAGGTCTTGCGTTCAAGCATTTTGGGGGTCCGGGGTCAGGTCTTGGGGTCCGGGGTCAGGTCTTGCGTTCAAGCATTTTTGTGGGGTCCGGGGTCAGGTCTTGGGCTCCGGGGTCAGGTCTTGGGGTCCGGGGTCAGGTCTTGGGGTCCGGGGTCAGGTCTTGGGGTCCGGGGTCAGGTCTTGGGGTCCGGGGTCAGGTCTTGGGGTCCGGGGTCAGGTCTTGGGGTCCGGGGTCAGGTCTTGGGGTCCGGGGTCAGGTCTTGGGGTCCGGGGTCAGGTCTTGGGGTCCGGGGTCAGGTCTTGGGGTCCGGGGTCAGGTCTGGGGTCCGGGGTCAGGTCTTGCGTTCAAGCATTTTGGGGCGGCCATTGGGGTCACGCGGCGTGGTCGACCTCGCGGGGTTCGGGGGACATAATACGCATCTTGGGGTTCGGGGGACATAATACGCATCTTCGCGGGGTTCGGGGTTCGGGTCGGGGTTCGGGGGACATAATACGCATCTTCGCGGGGTTCGGGGGTTCGGGGGACATAATACGCATCTTCGGCGGGGTTCCGGCGGGGTTCGGGGGACATGATCCGCCGAGCGGCGTCAGTACAGGTGGCAGCGGACCAGGTGCGGTGCCTCCGCGCTGCCGAGATTGCGCTCGGCCGGCGGCTCGGTCCGGCAGCGGTCGAACGCCTTCGGGCAGCGCGGATGGAACGGGCAGCCGGGCGGCGGCTGCTCCGGGTTCGGCACATCGCCCGTGAGCACGATCCGGGTCCGGCGCCGCTCCGGGTCGGGCTGCGGGATCGCCGACAGCAGCGCCAGGGTATAGGGGTGGGCGGCGCGCTCGTAGATCGCAGCCGCGCTCCCGAGCTCGACGATCTGGCCCAGATACATCACGGCGATCCGCTCGCTGATGTAGCGGATCACGGCGAGGTCGTGGGAGATGAAGAGATAGCTGAGGCCGAGGCGGGCGCGCAGCTCGACCAGAAGGTTCAGGATCTGCGACTGGATCGAGACGTCGAGCGCCGAGACCGGCTCGTCGAGCACGAGCAGCTTCGGGTTGAGCGCGATCGCCCGGGCGATGCCGATCCGCTGCCGCTGGCCGCCCGAGAACTCGTGGGGATAGCGATCGGCGGCCTCGGCCGGCAGGCCGACCAGCTCGAGCAGCTCCTGGACGCGACGGGCGCGCTCGCGGCGCGTGCCCTCGCCATGGATGATCAGGGGCTCGGCCAGGGTCGCGCCGATCCCGACCCGCGGATCGAGCGCCGCATAGGGGTCCTGGAACACGATCTGGAGGTCGCGCCGGCGACGACGCAGCGCGCGCGCCGAGAGCGCGCCCAGATCCTGGCCCTCGAAGCGCACCCGGCCGCTCGAGGGCTCGATCAGCCGGAGCGCGGCGCGGGCAAGGGTCGACTTGCCGCAGCCCAATTCGCCGACGATGCCGATCGTCTCGCCGCGCCGCTGGACGAAGCTCACGCCATTCAGGGCGTGCACCCGGCCGCCCTTGACCGGAAAATGCTTGGCCAGGGCCTCGACCGCGAGCAGCGGCTCCGCGTCGGTCATGGCGCCGCATCCCGGGAGGGCAGCGGGTTCCAGCAGGCAAAGCCGTGGCCGTCCTGCTCCTCGACCGGCGGGAACTCCAGGGCGCAGCGGCCCTGCGCCCGCGGGCAGCGGCCGACGAACGGGCAGCCGGGCGGGCGCTCCATCGGGCCCGGCACCGCGCCCGGGATGGTCGGCAGCCTGCCCGCGCTGCCTTCGAGCCGCGGCATCGAGGCAAGCAGGCCTTGCGTATAAGGGTGGCGGGGGCTTTGGAACAGCGCGCGCACGTCCGCCCACTCGACCCGCTTGCCGGCATACATCACGACCACCTCGTCGGCGTACTCGGCGACCACGCCGAGGTCGTGGGTGATCAGGAGGATCGCCATGCCGAGCTCGTCGCGCAGGCGCAGCAGAAGCTCCAGAATCTGCGCCTGGATGGTGACGTCGAGCGCGGTGGTCGGCTCGTCCGCGATCAGGAGCTTCGGCCGGCAGGCGAGCGCCATCGCGATCATGACCCGCTGGCGGAGCCCGCCCGAGAGCTCGTGCGGATACTGCTCGAGCCGGCGCGCGGGCGCGCCGATCCCGACCAGGCGGAGCAGGTCCAGCACATGCTCGCGCGCCTCGGCGCGGGTCGCCGGCCGGTGCAGCCGCAGCGCCTCGCCGATCTGGAAGCCGACCTTGAAGGTCGGGTTGAGCGAGGTCATCGGCTCCTGGAAGATCATGCCGATCCGGTTGCCGCGCACCGCCCGCATCGCCCGCTCGCCCAGCGCCAGCAGGTCCTGGCCCTCGAGCCGGATGCGCCCGGCCTCGATCCGCGCCGGCGGCATCGGCAGCAGGCGCATGATCGCCTTGGCCGTGACGCTCTTGCCGCAGCCCGAATTCGCCGACCAGCCCGACGATCCGCCCGGCCCCGATCGCGAGCGACAGATCGTCGACCACGCGCGCGAACCCCGCCTCGGTCCGAAACCCGACGCTCAGATGCTCGACCTCGAGCAGCGGCATCGGCGGCGAACGCCCATCCCGCGCCGCAGCGCTCCTGCGGGCTGACTGATCCGCGCCCTGACCAGCGATCCGGTCGGTCATCGTCGCGCTCGATCCGCGATCCACAACTCCTGCTCCGCGCCACGAGAAGCACCAGCATATCCCACGACGTGCGGACGCCCCAGGCAAGATGCCTCGCGCGCCGCCGCGCGTCGGGCTCGCCAAACCAGCGCTGCTCCTCGGTGCGGCGCGCGATCTGCCGGTCGTGGCGCTGCTGGTGGCCGAAGATATTCGGGGGTATGGTCTGAACAATCGAACGTGACAATTGAAACCAAAAACCTGTCGCGCGACACAACGTTGAAACGTCGGCCTCCTAGCGTGTTTCGCGTCACGCATCTCAAATCAGGAGCAACCTACGATGAGGCGCTTTTGGTTTTCGACCGCCGTGCTCGCGGCGCTGCCGGCGCTGAGCGCAGCCTTTGCACAGCCGTCGCTCGCAGCCCCAGCCGATAAACGGGTGCTGATCCGCAATGGCTTCGTGGTTCCAGCCAACAAGGTTCTGGAGGTCGACGACATCTCAATCGTGTGCAACGTCCTGAGCGAGGTCACCACCTCCGACGACGACTTCCACAAGTTCGGCGTCGAAGCGACAGCCGTCCTCCGGATCACGTACCCGGTCAATGCCTGTCCGGAGCCCCTCGATTCGGAGCATGAGTGCCCGGTCCAGGACTACGTTATCGGCACTGCCGCCGCACATGGGTTGCAAGCCTCCTTCGTCGCGACGGACCAGTTCGGGCAGAAAAGGAGCGACCTGGCGGTCGGGGCCGGGCGGGTGATGATGAATGTGTTCGCAAGCGAAGGAGCAACGCTGCTTGGTATCTGTGAGGGCGGTTCTGAGACCAACTTCCAGTCCGGCGAAGGGATCAGCGTCGGCACCGGCACCCTGTTAAATCGTTAGCCGAGGTTGGGGCGGTCTGTGCACGGCGCGCGACCGGGTCGGCCCCGCGCGACCTCGAACCCACTCCACGAGCAGCACTGTCGACGAGGTCATCCGGACGATCGTGACGATCCGCCGGACGCCGGTTGAGCGCCGGACCGCGTCTCAGGCGGGCGCGGCCTCGACGAGGCTTACCGGCGCCTGCGTCGGCACGACACGCTCCAGCCGGAGCCCCGCCGCGGCCAGCAGCGCGCCGAACTCGGCGCCGGTGCGCTCGCGCCCGCCGGTCCGCACCATCATGTTCAGGTCGCTGAGCACCTGGGACTGGACCGCCGAAGTGGGCTCGACCCTCTCGGGCAGCACGCGCTCGACCAGCAGGAGGCGCGCGCGCCCCATCGCGCGGCGGCAGTTGCCGAGGACGGCGGTCGCGCGCGCGTCGTCCCAGTCGTGGATCACCCTCGACAGCACGTACAGGTCGCCACCCGCGGGCACCGCCTCGAACATGTCCCCGCCCACCACCTCGCAGCGGTCGGCGACGTCCGCCTCCGCGAGCAGCCGCGGCGCGCCTGCCACGACCGAAGGGAGATCGAACAGGGTGCCCCGCAGGTCCGGGTTGGCGCGCAGGAGGGCCGCGATCAGCCGCCCCTGGCCGCCGCCCACGTCCACGACCCGGCCGACGCCGGAGAGGTCGCAGGCCGCCGCCACCGCGGCCCCGACCGTGGCCGAAAGCACGGTCATGCCCGCATTGAAGACCGCTCCCAGTCTCGGATCGGCGGCGTAGCGCGCGAAGGCGTCGGCGGCGCCGAACAGGTGCTTGGCCGCGGTCTCGCCGGTTCGTACGCAGTGCTCGAGATCGCCCCAGGTGCGCCAGAAATCCTCATCGCCGTACATCAGGACCAGGGCGCGGACCGAACCAGGCACGTCGCCGCGCAGGCACCCGCCAAGGGCCCCGAGTGCGAACCGGCCGTCGCCGCCCTCCGCGAGCACGCCGAACCCCGCAAGCGCACGCATCAGGCGGCGGAGCGAGGATGGGTGTGCGCCCGTGGCGGCGGCAAGGTCCTCGGCCGACTTCGGCCCGTCGGCCAGCAGGTCCGGCACGCCGAGCTTGGTAGCGACATAGGTCGCCCGCGATGCCTGATAGGCGGTCGCCAGCCGCAGCACCTCGGCCGCGGGCGCCGGGTCAGCGGGCTCGGTGAAGCGGGTCTCTGTCATCGCGGCGCCCCCCAGGCGCGCGGTCGCCACCGGAAACGGCCGCGGGCCGCAACGCAACTCTTCTGCCGCAGCCACCCTACCACATGAACAGCGTGCGGTAAGCGCGCCATGGGGATCGGCTGGTCTGCCGCAGCGATGTCGCTCACCGGCAACAACAAGGCGCAGTCGAGAGCGCGACCTAGCGGCGCTGCTGGCGGAAAGGTTCCCGACACCTTTCCCCTCTGACACCCTGACACCTTTCCCTCGACGCCGCATCGCGACCCTTCGCGCCGCGTGATCCAGGCGGCGCCAAGGGATGGGGTTCGCTCTTTTTGAATTGAGTCCGATATCCAATAGCGATATAAACGCTTCATGCGTCTCGTGATCGAAAAGGCGGCGATGCGTCGGCTCAACACTCTGCCCAGATCGGTCCGCGAGAGCGTGCGCCGCAGGCTCGATGAGATCGCAGCCGATCCCTTCGCCAGACATGCCAACGTCAAGCGCTACAAAGAGGGCGGGCCGGACAGCTTCCGGCTCAGGCACGGCCAGTGGCGGGCGATCTATCGAATCGACCGCGAGGCGCAGGAGATGCAGGTTCAGATCATCGACACCAGAGGGAGCGTCTACCGATGACCATCGCGGCGCCGCTGGCTCTGACCGACGAGATCGTGGTGCTTCGCCGCGCGACCTACGACGCCCTGATGGCGGCGGTCGAGGACGCGCTCGACGCCCGGGCGCTGGCCGATCTGCGCGCCCGCGAAGCCTCCGGCGAGGCGGAATACGTCCCGATCGAGCTCGCCGACCGGATTTTCGCGGGCGAGCATCCGGTCCGGGCCTGGCGGGAGCATCGTGGGCTCACGCTCGGCGCCCTGGCCAAGAGCGCCGGCATCGCGCCGAGCTATCTGTCGGAGATCGAGGCTGGCAAGAAGCCGGGCTCGACGCGGGCGCTCGCCGCGATCGCCAAGACCCTGCGCGTCGCCATCGAGGACCTTCTGCCGATCGAACGCTGAAGGCGGTCTGCTGCACGGCCTCGCCGGCACCCCGACCCACCGCGCCATCCAGGCGGCGGGCGGGCTTTCTCCGTGAGGAGTCTCGACCCCGATTCTCGCGAATGCTTGAACGCAAGACCTGACCCCGAGGCCCAACCTGACCCCGAGGCCCCACCAATTCTCGCGAATGCTTGAACGCAAGACCTGACCCCGAGGGCGCCCAGGACCTGACCCCGAGGCCGCCATGACGTCTGCCTGCCCCTACCGCGACGAGTCACCTCGCCTATCTCTACCTGAAGCGCGTCGCCGCCTTTGACCGCCAAGACATATCGCGTGACCGCCGAGGCCGCCTCGTCTCCGAAATGTCGTGGCGTGTCCGCGCCCTGCTCTTTCGTGACGAGCTCGCCGCACTCTCACCGCTAAGACCCATCTCGCTACACGGTTGAGAAATCCGGTAACTACACCGCGCATGGTCACGCCCTTAGCTCAGGCTTGAGCCGCCGGGCAGACGCGGTCCACCCGGCGGCTCTTCTTACGCGTTGCGCGCGCTCACGCCTTCAATTCGCGCTTCAGTTCGTTGAGGAACCGCAGCTCGGCGCCGTCCGCGACGACCTTATCGGGATCGGACTTTAGCTGGCCGAGCTGGCGAAGCTGCTCGGCATAGAAGCGCAGCGAGTGCTCGGCATCGATCTGGCGCCAAGCGTCGTAACGCAGGTTAGTGATCAGGTCGAACGCGTTATCGTATTCCCGGACGAAACCGCCATCGACCAGCCGCTGCGCGGCTTTCTGCGGCTCCGACGCGCACATGTCGGTCGCCTTCAGCAAGGCGCGCAAGGCGCGCTTGGTCGCGATCGGGTTATCCTGGACAAAGGCGGTGCGGCCGACCGTCAGGCAACAGAAAGTCTTGGACCAGGGCTCGGTCCTGGCCAGGTCGACGAGGACATGGCCGATGTTGCGCTGGTGCAACCCATTCGCTTGAGCCATGAACGCCATGTATGCGTCGATCTTGCCGTCCATGAACAGCTTGACCGGCTCGGCGACGCTGTCCGTGGTGACCCAGCGGATATCCTTTTCCGGGTCGAGGCCGGCGTTGGCGGCGATGAACGAGACGAATTGGTACGGGGTCGTCCCCGGCCCGCCATCAAGCCCGACCTGCTTGCCCTTCAGGTCCTCGACGGACTTGATCTGGTCATGCACGAACAGCTCGAAGCAACCGGGATGAATGCCGGCCAGCACCTTGATCGGCACGCCCGATTCGATCCGACCGACGAGGCCGCCAGGGCCCATGAGGCCAAAGTCCAGCTCGCCGCGCACGAACGCCTGGCTGTATGTAGGGCCGCCCTTCACCGCGACGTACTGGACGTCGGTGAAGCCCTCCTCGACCAGCAGCTCCTTGGCTACGTACCAGGCGAAATGCAGTCCGCGGTGTCAACGCCGCCGCCGATCAGCTTGGTGCTGTC
The DNA here is from genome assembly GCA_963733965.1 of uncultured Alphaproteobacteria bacterium. GTDB lineage: Bacteria > Pseudomonadota > Alphaproteobacteria > Geminicoccales > Geminicoccaceae > DATAOG01. The sequence goes on along the minus strand of CAVTFM010000053.1, from coordinate 157,697 downwards.
GTCGGGGTCGCGCCGGAGTTGGATCGTGGTCACTTCGGGCGGGCCTTCGTCGGCGAGGGTGCTCCGGGAACGGAGAACGGTTGCGGCGCCGGCCGCTGACAGAGTGGCGAGGAAAGCACGGCGGGACTGGCTAATGCGCATCGAAGCCTCCCCTCTTTTAAGTCCGGCGTCGGTCTCCAATCGAGTCGCTTCCGTGAGCGGCTTGACGGCCGGCGCCACGGCAGCGCGAATTGAAAAAGCGTCATTCGGCTGTCACTACGGCATGATTGCACGGTGTCGTGGCCGAGGAAAGCGCTCATTTACGTCCGAGCATCCCAGCCGCAACCCGAGGTGAGGGCGACGAAGCATGTCGCAGACCGAGCCCACGCCACTGCTGTTGGTCGCCGCCTGCGCTCTGGTCGATAGCGGACCACCGCGTGCTGCTGACGCGCCGTCCCGAAGGCAAGCCGATGGCCGGTTTGGGGAAGTTAGGGAGTTAGGGGGACACGATACGCATCTAGGGAGTTAGGGGGACACGATACGCATCTGGGAGTTAGGGGACTAGGGTTAGGGACACGATACGCATCTGGGACTTAGGGAGTTAGGGGTATGCGGCGTCGCCCGCGTCACCAAGAGCATCCGCATTTCACACAACGGCTGGTGGAGCAAGCGCACGGAAGTGTCGCCTGTGTCGCATTGATCCTCCAGTCAACCCTCCTGAGTCCGATCAAGCGCTGGAGCACATTGATGGCCGTGGCGCCCCGGAATCCGCGGTGCCGCGAATCATCGCAAAATCCGATCGACCTGGTTGATGCTGATCCGCTGGAGGCGGCCGACCGCCAAGCAGAACAGGCGCCACTTCTGTGCTCTCGAGGCCCCAGTTGTGAGTACATGGTGTGTTACTCCTGTCGCCTGGCCCGCATGGACGCAAGTCAATCTCGCTCCATCCGAAGATGCGCCCTGTGTTGATGCGATGGACATCCCGCCAAAATGGCGGCGGCGGAGGCCCACGGTCGCATGGACCACCCGAACGAAGCGTTAACCATCAGTGGTTAATTTTCGGTTAACCAGTGCGATGCCATCAATCCGGGCGCTCGGACTCGCGGTTGCCCGGGCGAAGCGCCCCAGCGCCGATGCGGCGCTGGAGCTCAATCACAACTGAGGGTCTCAGTCACATTGAGGGTCGATGCCGACGCCTCTTACGAACCAGGCTCGCTGCCGGCCTCAGTCCAGCACGACCCGCGGGAAGTAGCAGGAAACCAGCCAGTTCGGCTGGTCGACGATCTCCGAGATCCGCAGATCGGCGCAGACGCTGCAGAGCATGTAGGCCTCGACCGGCGCCATGCCGTGGCGGGCCGCGAGCAGGTCGATCATGGCGCGGGTCGCATCGCGCGCGCCCTGGAACAGATCGGGACCGATCCCGGTCGTGACCTCGTAGCCCTTGACGTCGAAGTGGCGGCTGACCGGGCCGGCCGTGGTCAGGCGCGGCGACTTGAGGTTGGCGCCCTTGACCAGGTCGAACGTCAGGGTCACGGCCATCGGGCTCTCGATCGCGGTGCCGCAGACCTCGCCGTCGCCCTGGGCGGCGTGGCAGTCGCCGACCGAGAACAGGGCCCCCGGCACCGCGACCGGCAGATAGAGCGTGGTGCCGGCCGCGATGTCGCGGATGTCCATGTTGCCGCCGACCCAGCGCGGCGGCACGATGCTGTGCAGCCCCGGCTCGGCGGGGGCGACCCCGATCGTGCCGGTGAACGGCTTCAGCGGCACCCGGCCGCCGGGCCCGTACATGGCGGGCGCCATGGTTCCGGGATCGTACTTCCAGAGGTGGAGGGCCGGCTCCGGGAACTGGTCGGCGAGCAGCCCGAAGCCCGGGATGTTCGCGGTCCAGCCCCAGCCCGACGGCGCGAAGCTCTCGACCGTCACCTTGAGCGCGTCGCCGGGCTTGGCGCCGTCGACGTAGACCGGGCCGGTCACCGGATTGACCCTGGCGAAGTCGAGCGCTGCGACATCGGCCACGGTCGAGGCAGGCGAGAGCTGCGCGCCCGAGGCGTCGACGGTCTCGAACGCGACCGTCGCGCCCGGGGCCACGGTCAGCGCCGGCGGGTTGGCGTTGTCCCAGCCGAAGTGATGACGGTGCTGGTGGATCGTGTGCCTGGGGGTGGTCTTCGGGTCATTGGGCATCTTTGGCAAACACCACGTCATAGTTGACCGGGATGTGCACGGGGTCGACGAAGATCGCATCCGGCCCGCCGATGCGGTCGGCCCTCATCGTGAACCGCAGCTCGTTGAACACCGGCGCCCAGGGCGCATCGTCCATGATGGCGATGAAGATGTCGCGCCAGGCTTTGAGGCGCTCCTCGGTCTTGGCCGGGTCGGTGATCGCGTCCGCCGCGGCCGCCTTCTTGTCCAAGTCCTGGTTGCAATACCAGGACCAGTTCCAGCCGCCCGGCACCGCGCCCGCGCAGCCCAGGATCGGTCCGTAAAAGTCGGAGGGATCCGGGAAAGTCGGCGATCCAGGCCATGCCGCCCGACCAGATCATCGGCGCTTCCTTCTCATCGCCGCCGGCCGCGATCACGTTCGCCTGCGCCAGCGTCTTGAGCTCGGCACGGATGCCGACCTCGGCGAGATCCTGCTGGATCGCCTGGGCGATGCGCGGGTTCGGGTCGGTGTTCATGGCGTAGAGCTCGGTATCGAAGCCCTTGGCCAGACCGGCCTCTGCGAGCAGCGCCTTGGCCTTGGCCGGATCGTAGGCGTAGCCTTTGTAATTCGGATCGTAGCCCGGCATGGCCGGCGGCAGGGGCTGGTTGGCCGGCACCGCGCGGCCGTTGATGATCTTGATGATCCGGTCCTTGTTGAGCGCGTGGTTGACCGCCTGGCGCACCAGTTTGTTGTCGAACGGCGGAATCTTGACGTTCATGGTGACGTAGCCGGTGTGCAGCTGGCCGCCCTTGATCACGTTCTGCTTCAGCGCCGGGTCGTTCATGACCTCGAGGAACTTGGCCGGCGGGATGCCGTCGCCCAGGATGTCGACTTCGCCACGCTCCAGGCGCAGCAACGCCACCAGCGGCTCCTGCCCGATCTCGAAGGTGATCTTATCGAGCTTCGGCAGCCCCTTCTTGTAGTAGTCGGGGTTGCGCTCGAAGACCACCCGCTGACCAAGGGTCCACTCGGTCATCTTGAAGGCGCCGGTGCCGACCGGATGCTTGCCGAAGTCCTGGCCGTATTTTTCCACCTCTTCCTTGGGCACGGCAAAGCCGAAGTTGAGGGCCATGACGTGGAGGAAGGTGGCATCCGGGCGCGAGAGCGTGAAGCGGATGGTGTAGGGGTCGACCACCTCGATCCCGGACAATTCCTTGGCCTTGCCCGAGGTCACGTCCTCGAAGCCCGCGATCATGTTGAAGAAGCCCTGGCCCGGGCTCTGGGTTTCCGGCTGGACGGCGCGGTCGATCGACCACTTGACGTCCTGCGCGGTGAGCTCGCGGCCGTTGTGGAACTTGACGCCCTGGCGCAGCTTGAAGGTGTAGGAGAGGCCGTCGGGCGCCACCTCGTAGCTCTCGGCGAGGTCCGGGACCAGGTCCGTGGTGCCTGGCTTGTAGTCCATCAGGCCATCGAACAGGCTCTTGATCATCGACCAGTTCTGCCAGTCGTAGCCGATCGCGGGATCGAGGGTCGAGATGTCGTCCTTGTAGGTGACGATCATGCTTCCGCCCTGCTTGGCGTCCTCGGCGGGCGCGAGCGAGGCGCCGGCAAGGAAGGCCAGCGCGGCGATCGCAAACAGGAGATTTCGGAGCATGCGACGATCCCTCCGGATGGTTGCTTGAGCTCACCCTAGCGCAGCTTGCGGCGGAGGTCGATCAACGGTGCGTGTTCAGGGCAGCGCCGGCCACGACATCCGTCCGCGCGAAATCCGTCGCCCTTGTAGAGCAGCGGCAGCCCGAGGCGCTTGGCCAGCGCATAGGCGAACAGATCGCCGAAGTTCAGCACCGCCGGCGCGCCGCCGCCGTCCCTTCCCGAAGTCGAGCATGGCTTGGCGCAACAGCGCCAGATCTTCAGGGTTCACCGCCTCGGGCGTGATCCCATAGCGCAGGATCGCGCGATCCACCCGCTCGAGGGCCGCAGGTCCACGCCGGCCCCGGAGCACGAGCATCGTCTCGGTGATGCTGACGACCGACATGACAACGCTGTGATCGAGCAGAGCTTCATGGAAGCCTGCGCGGTCCGCTTCGCCGAGCAGCACCGAAAGCAATGCGGACGTATCGGCGACGATCTGCACGGGCGCCTATCTCGGGGCGCCGATCTCGTCGTACATGTCGTCCTCGTCGAAGTCGTAGTGAGGCATGGCGTCGAGCTCGGCCCAGATCTGCCGGATATCGCGGTCGCGCTGCGCGCGGTCCTCGTCCAGGCCTTTGAGCCGCTGCTCGAGCGCCTGTCGCACCGCCTCAGTCACCGTGATGTGCTGAGCCTCGGCGAGACGCTTGGCCATGTCCCGAACGCGGTCGTCGCGGATGTAGAGTCCCATGCTGCGCTCCGTCAATTCGTTACTTCGGGGCGCCACTCTCATCGTACATGTCGTTCTCGTCGAAATCGTAGTGTGGCATCGCGTCGACCCGCGCCAAGCTCTCACGGATGCGCCGCTCGCGCTCCGCGCGATCGTCTCCTGGCCAGCGCCCGCTCGAGCGCCCGCCGAACCGCGTCGTCCACGGTCGTGTGCCGCAACCTAGCCAGCCGCTCCGCCAGCTCGCGGACGCTGTCGTCGCTGATGAAGAGGGCCATCAGGACCACTCCGGATATACAGTTTGGATAACAGATATACCGAACAAGCTTCATCGGCAAGAGGCGAGCCTCCTTGAGCGCGCGCTAAGATTTTACTATACCTCTCTTAACTCGCGAGAGGGGCGACGTCTTGTAACAGCCGACGCTACTCGGGACACTGCGTTCGCGCTAAGTGCACGTTCAGGAATGACAGGACGCGTTCACATGACCACAAAGGCAGAAACCGGAGCTACATTCGTACGTCTCTACGAAGACCACGGGGAGGTGCTTAAATTTTGCGGCGACGAATTTGATTTTACTGACTGCGGTGGCCATTTACCACATATCGGTGATATCATAGTTGATTCGGGAGTTACCGAGGGCATGGATCGCATGGATCCTGCGAATCGTCGACTACATGAAGTCGTCGCCCGGTACCTCATGCCAAGGTCTCACATGGATGGTGTGCATTACACTTGCCTCGTCGTTAAGAGCCGCAACGGTTGCAAAAAAGAGGTAAATATTCTGCCTGGGTGACTTCATCTGGTCTTCCGCGCCGACTCTCACCGCAGCTTGATGCGCGGGTCGATGAAGGGGGCGGCGAGGTCGGCCAGCAGGTTGCCGATCACGATCGCGACCGCTGCGACCAGGGTCACGCCGATGATGATCGGGATGTCGACCCTTTGGATCGCCTGCCAGGCGAGCTGGCCGATCCCGGGCCAGCCGTAGACCGATTCGACCACGACCGCGCCGCTCATGAAGATGCCGATGTCGAGCCCGACCATCGCGATCACCGGCAAGGCGGCGTTGCGCAGCGCGTGCACGAGCACGACCCGCACTTCGCCCGCCCCCTTGGCGCGCGCGGTCTGGATGTAGTCCTGGCGGAGCACGTCGATCATCGAGGAGCGGGTCATGCGCGCGTACCAGCCGCCGCCCAGGATGCCGAGCGTCACCGCCGGCAGGACGAGGTGCCGGAAGGTGCCGTAGCCGCCGATCGGGAACCAGCCGAGCTGCACGGCAAAGATGTAGAGCAGCAAAATACCGACCACGAACTGGGGCGCTGAGACCGCCGCAAACGAGGCGATCATGACCAGCCGGTCGCTCGGCCGGCCCCGCCTGGTGGCGGCGACGATTCCGGCCGAGAGCCCGATCAGCAGCTCGACGAAGATCGCCGCGGCCATCAGCTGCAGGGTCGCAGGCAGGCGCGAGCGGATCAGGGCGCTGACCTCGGTCTTTTGGATGTAGGAGCGGCCGAGGTCGCCCTGTGCCAGATGGCCGAGATAGCGCAGGTACTGCTGCCAGAGCGGCAGATCGAGGCCGAGCTGGCGGCGGATGCTCTCGACCGTCTCGGGCGTGGCGCTGCGCCCGGCGATCTGCCGGACCGGGTCGGCCGGCACCAGGTAGAGGAGCACGTAGGTGACCGCCGTGATGCCGATCAGGATGAAGACCGCCTGGCCCAGGCGCTTGGCTATGTAGGAGACCATCAGCCGCGGCCGCGCTGGGTCGGGTCGAGGGCGTCGTGGAGCGCGTCGCCGACCAGGTTGAAGCCGAGCGCCAGGAGCAGGATCGCAGCACCCGGGAAGAACACCAGCCAGGGCGCGGTCGCGAAGTAGGTCTGGTTCTCGAAGATGATGTTGCCCCAGGAGGGCGTCGGCGGCCGGACCCCGACGCCGAGGAACGAGAGCGTCGCCTCGAGCAGCACCGTGGTCGCGATCCCGAGCGTGCCCCAGACCAGCATGGTCGGCACCAGATGGGGCAGGATGTGGTGCCAAAGGATGCGCAGCGAGCCGGCGCCGAGCGCCCGGCAGGCCTCGATGAATTCTTTCTCAACCAGGCCGCGGGTCTGGGTATAGACGACGCGCGCGACCTGGACCCAGTTGACCATGGCGATCACGAGCGCCACGATCCAGAGCGAGGGGCTGAAGATCGCGGCCAGCGCGATCGCCAGCAGCAGCGCCGGGAACGCCATCATCAGGTCCGTGAAGCGCATGATCGCGGCTCCGATCCAGCCGCCCAGGTAGCCGGCGATGACGCCCAGGAGGGTGCCGGTCAGCACCGCGACGCCGTTCGCGACGATGCCGATGATCAAGGACGTCCGGGCGCCGAAGATCAGGCGCGAGAGCAGGTCCCGGCCGAGCAGGTCGGTGCCGAGCCAGAAGTGCCCGTTCGGCGGCAGGGGCGCGCCCTCCAGCGTCAGGCCGTCGAAGAACTGCTCGTCCGGCGAGTAGGGCGCGAGCGCGGGAGCGAGCAGGGCGGCGAGCGTCATGCCGGCGATCACGATCAGGCCGAACAGGGCGGCGCGGTCGGCGAGGAGCTGCTTCAGGGCATGCGGCATCGGCGGGTCACGAAGGTCGGTGGCGGGTCATGAAATCGGCGCTCCAGGTCACTTCATGACACCGCCGTGGTTCACAGCCAAGGGCGCGCTGGCTAAGCTCGCGCCGGAGCCCGGGGAGAGCACCGGGACGGGAGAGGTCGAAAATGACAAAAATGACCGGCGGCGAAGCGCTGGTGCGGGCGGTTGCGGCCCAGGGCGTGGACACGCTGTTCGTGCTGCCCGGCGTCCAGAACGACCCGTTCTTCAGCGCGCTCTACGACGCCGCCGAGCGCCTGCGCGTGATCGTGGTCCGGCACGAGCAGGGGGCGGCCTACATGGCCCACGGCTACGCCGCCGCGACCGGCCGGCCGGGCGTCTACTGCGTCGTGCCGGGCCCGGGCTTCCTCAACACCACGGCGGCGCTTTCGACCTCCTATGGTGCCAGCGCGCCGGTGCTCTGCCTCTCGGGCCAGATCCCCTCCCGCTGGATCGGCCGCGGCGCCGGCCTGCTGCACGAGATCCCGGACCAGCTCGGGATCATGCAGCGGCTGACGAAGTGGGCGGCGCGGATCGAGGCGCCCGAGGAGGTTTCCGGACTCGTCGCCGAGGCGTTCCAGAAAATGCTGAGCGGCCGGCCGCGCCCGGTCGCGCTCGAGATGCCGATGGACGTGATGGCACGCGAGGGCTGGATCACCGGCGAGCCGCCGGTGGCCCGACCAGTGGTGCATCCCGAGCCCGATCCGGACGCGCTCGAGCGCGCGGCCGATTTATTGAACGACGCAGAGCGACCGATGATCTTCGCAGGCGGCGGCGCTCATGAGGCGAGCGCCGAGGTGCGGGCACTCGCGGAACGGCTCGGCGCGCCGGTGGTCGCGGGCTGGATGGGTCTCGGCGTCATGGACGGCCGCTCCGAGCTCAGCCTGAACATCACCGCCGCGCACAGGCTCTGGCCCGAGGTCGACGTGGCGCTCGCCGTGGGCTCGCGCTTCCAGCGCGTGCAGATGGACTGGGGCCTCGATGCCGCGCTCAAGGTGATCCGGATCGACCTCGACCCGACCGAGATTTTCCGCCACGCGCGCCCCGAGGTGGCGCTGCTCGCCGATGCCGGGCAGGCGCTGCGGGCGCTGCTGCCGGCGATCCGCAGCAACCGGCGCACGGCCTGGCGCGAGCGGGTGGCCGCGGTCAAGGCCGAGAGTTTCCGGACTCCTCCGCCGCGAGCTCGCCCCCCAGCACGAGCTGATCGACGCCCTCCGAGCCGCGATCCCCGAGGACGGCATCCTGGTCGAGGACCTAACGCAAATCGGCTACGTCTCGCGCCTCGCTTTTCCCGTCCACGGGCCACGCCAGTACCTCAGCAGCAGCTACCAGGGCACGCTCGGCTTCAGCTACGCGGCAGCGCTCGGCGTCAAGACCGCCCTGCCGGAGCGCGCCGTGATCGCGATCGCGGGCGACGGCGGCTTCATGTACAACGTCCAGGAGCTCGCGACCGCCGCCCAATACGGCATCAACGTGGTCGCCGTAGTCTTCAACGATCGCGCCTACGGCAACGTCAAACGCATCCAGCGCGAGCTCTACGGCAACCGCGTGATCGCGAGCGACCTCACCAACCCCGATTTCCCCCGCCTCGCCGCCTCTTTTTCCATTTTTTCACAGAGAGCAACCACGCCCGGCGACCTCCGCACCGCCCTCACCCACGCCCTCACCCGCAACGAGCCCGCCCTGATCGAGGTCCCCCTCGGCGAGCTCCCCGGCCCCTGGCCCTACCTCATCCTGCCCCGGGTCCGCGGCTGACCGGTGTGGACAGAGGTTGGCGCGACTCCGCTCGCTCCTTGTGTTAGGATGTGTCGTGGCTCAGGGGGCGAAGCTCCTCGCGACGATCCGGGCGAATCCGCGCAACGTCCGCTTCCAGGACGCATGCCGTGCAGCCCGGTTGCTCGGCTTCGTGCATGAGGGTGGCAAGGGATCGCATCGCGTCTTCAAGCGTCGCGGAGAGCCGGTGCAGCTCAACTTTCAGGACCGGGACGGCTACGTCCCGCCCTATCAGGCCCGGCAGCTGGTGCGGATGATCAACAAGTACGGATCGAACCCATGAAGTACCTGGTCGAGGTGTTCTGGAGCGACGACGACGAGGGCTACATCGCCATCGTGCCCGACCTGCCGGGCTGCTCGGCCTTCGGCAAGACCCCGGAGGCCGCGGTCCACGAGATCGGTGACGCCATCGAAGCCTGGATTGCCGCCTGCCGCGCCAGCGGTGATCCGATCCCGAACCCACGACCAAGGCCCGCCGCGCGGCCTGATTCCTAACCGGAGCCCTAAATCCTTGAACGCAAGACCTGACCCCGGAGCCAAGACCTGACCCCGGAGCCAAGACCTGACCCCGGAGCCAAGACCTGACCCCGGAGCCATGACCCCGGAGCCTTCATAACTTCAGAAATTTCTGCATGCATCCAAAGTGACTTCTATCCGCCAATTACCCCTCGTCGGCTTTCTTAAGCCCTCCACTCGATTCCCGTGGTCATTTGGGTCACTCTTGATGCGCCTAATTTGTTCCCTAATCGTGCACGTGCCATCCCATTGCGCGCGATTTTTCACTGTAAGAGATGGATATATGATCATCGCAAACCAGCCATCAAGAGGAACGAGATACTGGAGCTTATTTTGTTGCATGGTCGTCAACGACTTGAAATAAGTATGTTGCTGTGCATTATTACTATCTCTCGGATCTACGATTTTTCTCGTCTTAAGCAACTCATCGAAAAACAGAATTCGCCATTCAGATTCTGCGTAAAGTTCATACGTCAGTCGCGCGTGATCGCTGTTCATGGGCTTGAAAAAATTCATCAAACGCTTATCCTGCAGATCCTGCAAGCAAGCTTCGAGAAATCTGTCATTGTAGCTCTGTTCTCCAAATCCAAAATACGCGAGCGGTCTCCCAAATCGTTGGAACAAAAACGGTCTCTTGAGACCTATCCCGAGACGCCCGTAGTGCTTCGCGTGCCTGCGTGATTCCGAAAGTCTAAGTTCTGTAAAGCAACATTGCGGCGTAGGAGGGATAGTAATCTCACTTGATCCCACCTTAAATCGTCGTTCTCTCTCGACTGTCATCCATAACCCATGGGTGAGGATGTCCCGAAGGCGTTGCAGATAAAGGTCGTCCACGACCCGATCAGTCTTCGAACGATGGTCCGCGTCGTACCACGTCGGCTGATGCTCGGCGTCGATATCCTTGCCTGTCCAATGGATCAGAAAATCGGAATGAACGGCGTAGTCGTAGCTTGCAGGATCCTCGGTCATCTCAGGCTGCCTCCGACGCACGCTGAAGTCTTGCTTTCAGCGTGGCCAAACAGCATTACGCGGCCGATCACGTAAGCTCATCACTCGGCTGGATCAAGTGGTTGCCGGGGTCAGGTCTTGGTTGCCGGGGTCAGGTCTTGGTTGCCGGGGTCAGGTCTTGCATTCAAGCATCTGGTTGCCGGGGTCAGGTCTTGCATTCAAGCATCCGTGGTTGCCGGTTGCCGGGGTCAGGTCTCGGTTGCCGGGGTCAGGTCTTGCATTCAAGCATCCGTACGGCCCAATCGGTGTGGCGGGTGAAGCTCATCGCAGCCAGTTCTCGCTGCGAAGATCCTCGATCCGGGCGAACTCTCGTTCATTGGCGGTGACGAGGGCGTGGCCGAGGGCGAGCGTGTGCGCCGCGATCAGCAGATCGTTGGCGCCGATCGGCTGTCCGGCCCGCTCGAGACGGGCGCGGAGCCGGCCGTAGGCGGCGTCGGCCGGGGCCTCGAACGGCAGGACGTCGAGCGCGCCGAGGATCGCCTCTACCTGGGCGGAAGGCGCGGCGATCCCTTCTTTGCGGCACCGTAGCGAAGTTCCGCCGCGACGATGATGCTCGTGCAGACCGCCGTCTCGCCCACCTCGCGGACGCGCTCTGCCACACGCCCCTGCGGGTTGCGGACGAGGTCGGCGATGATGTTGGTGTCCAAGAGATAGCGCATCAGAGCTCGACCGGATCGAGGTCGAGCTCGGCGATCTCCGGAAGCTCCTCATCGAGCGGCTCGAGCGTCGCCAGCACCTCGAGCAGGGACAGAGGCTTCGCGGGCTCGATCACCAGCCGCTCACCTTCCTTGCGCATCACGGCATCGGTGCCCGGCAGCTCGAACTCGCGTGGAATTCGGACGGCCTGGTTGCGACCGTTCCGGAACAGCTTGACGCGTCGCTCGGTTAGCACCGTGGCCTCGCTGGCCTATGCTGAAGCATAGGCTGGTCAGGTAAGCGCATGCGTCGACCGCGTCAAGCCGCATTCAGGAGCTCGTGATGCGTCATGCCGAATCTATCGCGCATTGGCGTGCGCGGGCCAAAGGAGAATCGCACATCGATATGCGAGCGCGGTCAGGGGCGTGGGGGATCGCCCCGGCGCGCGCAAATGCGACAGAAGTGTGCTCTCGACGCACATCAATCCGCACCCCCTTGCATCTCCACATCAATCTCCGGCCGCTTGGGGTGGAGAACCTGGATGGCAGAAATCCTCGGGATTCACCCGCCAGGGTCAACCAAACGCGCAGGATTGATATTGAGTTGATCATCAATCCTTGAGCCGGCTCACTCATCTTGGCGGCGCTTAATCATTCATGCGACAGAAGTGTGCCCTTGGGTGCACACATCCGTCACAGTCGCGGCCTGGATCGAGGAGTCCCAAAGTAATGATCTGGGCGAACTATACCGTTGCCGGCATGATCCACATTAGTGATGGCCAGGCGTAGTGCGCTTGATTGGTCGAAAGATAAGCATCGAGTGACGGTAGTTTCGCTTGTTCAAATCAATGGCAAGACAATCGGAGCGGCCTGGGTTGCCCGCGAGGCTTGAGATTCCTGGCCCCTTCGGATCAATCTCCAGCTCGGCTGGAGGCCCTGGAGATCTTTCGTCGGCGATCGCGTGGCTGCGGGCGCCGTCAAGCCCTGCGCCGCCCGCCGGCGCTCAGAACGCGACCTGGTCGCCGCCTTTCAGCGCGAGCATGGTGCGGGCTTCGGCGGGGGTGGCGACCTCCAGGGAAAGAGCTTCGAGGATGGTGCGGATGCGGGTCACCTGCTCGGCGTTGCTCTTGGCGAGCTGGCCGCGGCCGACGTAGATCGAGTCCTCGAGGCCGACCCGGACGTTGGCGCCCATCGTGGCGCCCATCGTGCAGAGCGGGATCTGGTGGCGGCCGGCGGCGAGGATCGACCATTGGTAGTCCGATGCCGAACAGCTTGTCGGCGATCCGGCGCATGTGGACGAGGTTCTCCGGGTCGGCGCCGATGCCGCCCAGGATGCCGAAGATGGTCTGGACGAAGAGCGGCGGCTTGACCAGGCCGCGGTCCAGGAAGTGGGCGAGGTTGTAGAGATGGCCGACGTCGTAGCATTCGAACTCGAAGCGGGTGCCGCAGCCTTCGGCCAGCGCCTGGATGATCCGCTCGATGTCCTTGTAGGTGTTGCGGAAGATGAAGTCGCGCGAGGCCTCGAGGTGCTGGCGTTCCCACTCGAACTTGAACTCCTTGTAGCGACTTAGCATCGGGAAAAGACCGAAGTTCATCGAGCCCATGTTGAGCGAGGTCATCTCGGGCTTCGCGCGCAACGGCGCCGCCAGGCGCTCCTCCAGGCGTCATGCCGTGGCCGCCGCCGGTCGTGATGTTCACGACCGCGTCCGATGCCTGCTTGATCCGCGGCAGGAACTGCATGAACACGTCGGGGTCCGGGGTCGGCCGGCCGGTCTCCGGGTCGCGGGCGTGCAGATGGATGATCGCAGCACCTGCCTCGGCGGCCCCGATCGCGGCTTCGGCGATCTCGGATGGCGTGATCGGCAGATAGGGCGTCATGGTCGGCGTGTGGATCGAGCCGGTGACCGCGCAGGTGATGATGACCTTCTGGCCCGCAGCCATGTTTTTCTCCTTTTTCCGAACTTGCCTCGGCAGGGGCCGGGCGTCACCAGCCGTCCCTGTTCAGCCGGAGTTTGCCCCGGGATTAAGCGGCATGGCGCCGGGAAGTGTCAATCCGCGGCGCCCACGGGCAATCAGTCGGCGACGATCGTCGTGCCGGTCTCGCCGCGGAGTGCCTGGCCGATGTTCGCCGGGTCGGTGATCAGGCCCTGGCGCTCCTTGCGGTCGAGATAGCCGATGATCGCCCGGATCTTGGGCGCCATGCTGCCCTCGGCGAACTCGCCGGCGGCGAGATAGGCCAGGGCCTCGGCGCGGGTGATCCGCTCCAGCCAGCGCTGCTCCGGCCGGCCGAAGGCGATCGCGACCTGCGGGACCCCGGTCGAGATCAAGAGGAGATCGGCATCGAGCTCGCGCGCCAGCATGCTGGAGGCGAGGTCCTTGTCGATCACCGCCTCGACGCCCTGGAGGTCGCCCGCGGCGTCCTGATAGACGGGAATGCCGCCGCCGCCGCAGGCGATCACCACGTAGCCCGCCTTGACCAGATGGTCGATCTCCTCGATTTCGACGATGCCCTTGGGCAGCGGCGAGGGTACGACGCGCCGCCATCCCCGCCCGGCGTCCTCCCTGACGATCCAGCCAAGCTCCTTCGCCCGCGCCTGCGCGGTCACTTCGTCCATGTAGGAGCCGATCGGCTTGACCGGATCCGCGAACGCCGGGTCGGCGGGGTCGACCAGCACCTGGGTCACCACGGTCGCCGCCCGGCGGTCCATGCCGCGACGCCGGAACTCGTTGCCGAGCGCGCGCTGGAACATGTAGCCGATGGCACCCTGGAGATCGGCCGCGGCGTAGTCCATGGGCACCGGCGGCACCTCGGCGATCGCGAGCTCCGAGCGCCTGAGGATGAAGCCCACCTGCGGCCCGCTGCCGTGGGTCACGACCACGTTCCAGCCGGCGGCCACCATCAGGGCGATGTGGTGCGCGGTGGTCGCGGCCGCCCGATACTGGTCCGGAATCGACTGATGCGCCGGATCGAGGATCAGCGAATTGCCGCCGACCGCGACCACGGCCGTACGCTTACCGGTCGCCATCGCCGCCCTCCTCTGCGCCCTCGATCTGGTCGGCGAGCGCCACGATCGCCTTGGCGAAGCAGGCGAGCGGTGCCCGGGTGATGCCGGCGCCGATCTGGCCCACGCCCGCGGCCCGGTGCGCGATGCCGGTGTTGATGATCGGCGCGATGCCGGTGTCGACCACCTTGCGCGCGTCGATGCCGGCGGGCGTGCCGGTGAAATCGAGCGCCGGCAGGGTGAAGGCACCATTGCGGCCAAGCGTGATGTGGCTCATGGCGAGCGTGTTGGCGAGCGCATCCTGCGGCGAGCCGCCGACGAACTGGACGATCGCCGGTGCCGCCGCCATCGCGAAGCCGCCGAGCCCCGCGGTCTCGGTGATCGCGCTGTCGCCGAGGTCGGGTGCCGCATCGGCGGCCGTATAGCCGGGGAACAGCAGCCCGTCGATGAGCGGCGCGGGCGCGGTGAACCAGGCATCGCCGGTGCCGCTCAGGCGTACCCCGAACTCGACCCCGTTCCTCGCCATCGCGGTCACCATGCTGCTGCCGGCAACGCCCGCCGCGGCATCGAGCATCACCTTGCAGGCGGCCATCGAGAGGTTGAGGAAGAAGTGATCGTTGCCGGCGATGAAGTCGACGACCGCCGCGACCTCGGCCGGGGCGACCCTGGTGCGCAGCAGCGCCGGCACCAGCCGTCTGAGCAGGAGGCAGGAGGCCGCGACGTTCCGGTTGTGGATCTCGTCGCCCATGTGCAGCGCCTGCGCCATCAACGGCTTCAGCTCGAGCCCGCCCAGAACCTCGAGTGCTCCCGCGAGCGCCGGCGCCAGCACCTCGGCCATCCAGCGCAGGCGCGCGAGCACCTCCTCACCATTGGCGCCGAAGCGCAGGGCCTTGCCCAGGCCCTCGTTCAGGTTGCAACAGGCGCGGTTGCCGCCCTCGGGGTTGGCGACGATCCAGACCGGCATCGAGGGGCTGATCACGCCGGCCATCGGCCCGACCGCGCCATGGTGGTGACAGGGCGCGAAATCTATCTTCCCGGATTCTGCGAGCGCTTCAGCCGCTTCGGCGTCCGCGGCCCAGCCCTCAAAGAGGATCGCGCCGACGATCGCGCCCTGCATCGGGCCGCACATCTTTGCCCAGGCGATCGGCGGACCGGCGTGCAGGATCATGCGCGCGCCGAGCCCCTGCACATGGTCGCGGGCGGGGCCGATGCCTTGCAGCACCGGCTGGGCGGCGAGATAGGCGCCGAAGGCGTCGCGGTTGGCGGCCTCGATCCGCGGCTCGTTGATCAGGCGGGCGAGCTTTCGCGCCACCGCCAGGTCGCCCGAGCCGGGCGGCTGCCACTCGACCTCGATCGCGGTGCCACCGGCCGCGCGGATCGCCTCCGCGAACGCCGGCAGCCCGACGTTGACGACCTCCAGCTTCTCCGCGAACAGCGCCGCCATCAGCCCCCCGCCCCTCAGCCCGCCCCTCAGCCCGAGCCGCCGGCCGCGATCCGGGCTGCGAGGCGGACCGCCTGCGCGTTGCTCTCGGCGAGCAGCACGCCGGCCTCGCGCAGCGCCGCCTCCTGGCGGCCGAGGTCCTGCGGATCGGCCGCGGTGCCGCAGACCGAGCCGACGAAGGCGACCTTGCGCCCGCCGCTTGCCGCCGCGGCCGCTGCGTTCCGGATCGCGGGGCCGAGCTCGGCCGCCGGGTCGACATGGGCGCCGTAGCCGAGCACGACGTCGAACAGGATCACCGCGACCTCCGGGTCGGCCGCCTCCTTCTGCAGACGCTCGATGCGCAGGGTCTGGTCGATCATCGGATGCGGCCGGCCGCGGGTGAAGACGTCATCGCCAAGGTCGATCGCCGTGTGGCCCTCGCTCTGCCAGACGTCGGCGAGCCGGCAGCCGGGCTCGAGCGGCGTGTTCGAGGCGACCCTCCCGAGCGCCTCGCTGAGCAGCAGCAACGCCTCGTAGCAGAAGGTGCCGCCGCTGTAGAGCCCGCGGACGTATCGCTGGCCTTGCGCCAGCTGCGCGATCGCCGCGGTTGCCGCCGCCATCGTCGGCTCGGTATCGGCCTCAGGCCGCCGGCCGCCGGCGAGCGCCACTGCGAGGCTGGCTGCGTCCTCGAGGGTGCGCACCGGGTGCACGTTCGGCCGCCGCACCGTACTCGGATCGGCGCCGAGGAAGTTGACCACGATCGGCTTGCCGGCCGCTTCGGCGGCAGCCAGCACCCTTGCCGCGATCTCGGGGTCGGGCGGCTTCGAGATCAGCACCACGACCCGGGTGCCGGGGTCGGCCGCGAGCGCGTTCAGACCCTGCAGCATGGTGATGCCGCCGACCTCGCGCGCTGAGATCATGGCCGCCGGTGCCGATCGCCTGGGAGATGCCCTCGCCCCAGCGATCGATCAGGCAGGTGACCTGCTGCAGCCCGGTGCCGGACGCCGCGACGGCGCCGATCTCGCCGCGGCGGACCGCGTTCGCGAAGCCAAGCGGAATACCGTTCAGGATCGCCGTCCCGCAGTCCGGCCCCATGACCATGAGGTCGTGCCCGCGGGCGTAGCGCTTGAGATGGATCTCGTCTTCGATCGCGACGTTGTCGCTGAACAGCATGACGTTGAGGCCGAGACGAAGCGCCTTCATGGCCTCGGCGGCGGCGTAGTCGCCGGGGGTCGAGATCAGGGCGAGGTTGGCGCCCGGCAACTCGGTCAGCGCCATCTCGAGGCTCTTGGGCGGCATCCGCCGCGGCCCGCCATCGGCACGCGCGGCCGGCGCCCGGGTGAGCTCCGCCTCGGCGGCCGCGAGCGCTTCGGCCAGGGCCGCCTCGTCGTCGCCCTCGACCGCCACCAGGAGGTCGTTCGGGCTGGGCTCGACCGCAGCCGCGACCAGCCCCGCCGCACGCAACAGATCGAGGTTGCCCGCGGTCGCCATGACCGCCGAGGCCTGGCGCACGCCGGCCAGCGCGCCGATCTTCGCCGAGAGCTGCATCAGCGAGACCGAATCGCGATAGAGGTTGCGAAAGACCCGCTCCGCCCTAGCCATGGCCGGGCTCGCGAGCGCAGCTCCAGGCCTGTATGCCGAGCAGGAGGCCGAGCACGCCATCGCCGCCCGAGGTGTGACCGACGTTCAGCGCCCGGTCGGTGGCTTCTTCGACCTCGGACGGCGGAGATCCGTCGGCGATCGCGCCGGCGAGCCCGGCGAGCGGCTCGGCGACGCTGCCCAGGGTCGCGTGCTCCAGATAGACGCGGCTGATCTCGCCCGTGCTCGCGAGCGCGGCGGTGACCGCGGCGCCTAGCGCGGACCGGAAACACCGCCTTGCGGGATCGTCGCCCTGGCTCGCAAAGAGGCCGGCGAGGAAGCCCACGATCAGGTCGTCGCCAGCCGGCGTCAGGCCGGGTCCGCAGCCGATCAGCGCCTCGATGGCGTTGCCGGCCGCGTCGATGTCGAGCGCACCGCTTGCCTCAGCCAGCGCCAGCCCGCGCTGGTGAATGGTGCGTAGCAATGGGTCGCGGTCCAGGCGCCGGCGGCGCTCGAGCGCCCGCCAGGCGACCGCCCAGGCGGTGGCGACTGTGGGCCTGGCCAGGTCAATTCTCAGGCTCGCGAGCTCGCTTCGCCAGACGGTGGCCGTGCTCAGATCGATGGCGACGCCGCTGCCGGCGATCCGCAGCACCGCGGCCCGGCAGCCGGCCTGCAGCCCGGCCTGGAGATGGTCCGTGAACGCGAGCCCGGCGGGCATGCTGACGCGTATGCCGTGTGGCGTGTTGCCGAACTCGGGGGCGAGCAGGGCCAGCAGCCCGCCGCCGTCGGTGCGCAGGTTGCAGGCGCGCCGAAAGATGCTGTGCACGACTCCCGTGAAGGGGCCGCTCGGAACTCCGGCACCGGCAGAGATCGCCTGGAGACGCATCCGCTCAATCGTCAGAGGCCCCGACCACCGCTGTCTCGGATACCACCGGACCGCCCGCTGGGGCAATCCGGTTCAGCGCCCGTACCGCTTCCTTGGAGTCGGCAACCCAACCGAAGATGCCACCCTGGGCCTTGATCATCTCCAGCGCGACCCGTTGGAACTCGGGGAAATACGAGCCGACGCAGTCGGATAGCACGAGGCATTCATAACCGCGGTCGTTGGCCTCGCGGACGGTCGTGTGGACGCAGACCTCGGTCGTGACCCCGCAGACGATCAGGGTCCTGATGCCGCGGTTCTTGAGGATCAGGTCCAGATCGGTGTCGTAGAACGAGCCCTTGCCCGGCTTGTCGATCACCGGCTCCCGGGCGATCGGATAGAGCTCGGGGATGATGTCGTGACCATACTCGCCGCGCACCAGGATCCGGCCCATCGGCCCCTGGTCGCCGATCCCGACCTCGAGCCCGCCCCGCCTGAGCTTGGCGGGCGGCGCGTCGCTCAGGTCCGGGCGGTGGCCTTCGCGCGTATGGATCACGGCGAGCCCCGCCCGCCTTGCCGCCTCGAGCACGCGACCGATCGGTTGGATGGTCGAGCGCAGAAGGGAGACGTCGTTGCCGAGCAGCTCGCCGAAGCCGCCCGGCTCGACGAAATCGCGCTGCATGTCGATGATCAGCAGCGCCGTCGAGGCTGGCTCGAACGCCAGCGGATAGGGCTCCGCCTCGAACTGCATGGTCGCCATGATGTTTTCCCCAAGGCTGCCGTTATCGGGCGTTCTGCCTGGACGTCATGTAAGCGCGCCAGTCGCCGAACGCGGAGATGTCGCGATGCCGGCCCTCGGCCAGGTCCTGCGGATAGAGGATGCCCTGGACCGTGCGGCCGTCGGCGAGCCGCACCGGGCCGCAATAGAGACCCGGCGGCTCGCCTGCCTCGACCCTTTGCCAGACGGCGTCGGGCACCAGATAGAGCTCGCCCACGACCTCGACCCCGCCCTTTGCGACCTCGAACATGCCGGGATGGCGATCGTCGATCGAGTACAGCCGATAGATCGGCGCCGTCCGCGCTTCGCCAAGAAACTCGGCACCGTCGAGATTGGCGTGCAGGGCGAGGCCGCGCATCAGCGTGCCGTTGACGAACAGCTCGAACGCCATTCCGCTCCTTCCCTCGGCCGGATCGCCTACCGAAGCGTCGCTGCTGCCTATTCCGCGGGCACTTCCTCCTCGCTGGGCGGCGGCGCCCAGCTGAATCGCTCCGATGCCGGCTCCTCGCGCCAGGCGACCGCCAGGCAAATCGCGGCCAGCAACAGATAGCCCAGAGCCACCAGCGGCGAGGCGGCGAACTGCAGCTGGACGCCGTGGATGAAGCCGAAGAAGGAGAGGATCGCACCCGCCAGCGCATAGATGCCGGCCCAGCGGAACTGCCGGTCGATGATGAAGGCGGCGATCGCGCCGAGGATCAGGCCGGCAAGAACCGCCCCGCCGCCGACCAGCTCCATGCCGTGGTAGACCACGCCGGTGCCCATCAGCTTGTCGAAGCCGAGCGCGGAGGCCGAGGTGCCGGCCGCGTTGAGCGCCCCGTCGACCTGGGTCTGGCCCCAGGCCGCGATGTTGGGCACGATCGCCAGCACCACCGCGGGCGCATGCCGGGACGGCGTCGCCTGGAACGCCTGGGCGCCGATCACGAGGCCGATGAACAACAGGATCGGCAGGATCGCGACCAGCGGGATGACCGCCAGCAGGAGCGCGGTCAGGCCGAAAAACGAGACCGCCGCGATCACGATGCCGGTCGCGAAGGAGTAGCCGATCCGGCCGCCGACCGCCTTCCAGCCCGGATGGCCGATGTAGACCGCGGGCGGGAACGGGCTGCCGAGCAGCGAGCCGGCGATCGCGCCGATGCCGTCGGCCGCCAGGATGTGGCGGAGGTTGTAGTTGTCGCCGGCCGCGGCCGCGCTCTCGACGTTGTTCATGCCCTCGGTGAAATTATAGACGCCGAGCGGGATCGCGGTCGCCAGCAGCGGCCAGATGTCGCCCAGGCCCTTGAGCACGTCGGTCGATAGTATCGGCAGGCGAAGGCCGAACTGACTGAGCGACTGGCCGACCGCCGAGGGCACCATGTAGCCGGACCAGCCGAGCAGGACGGCGATCCAGGCGAGCACGGTGCCGACGATCACCGCCGCGAGCCCGCCCGGCAGGCCGCCCGGCAGGCGGACGTTGGCGGTCCAGCTGATCAGGATGATGCCGAACGCCACGAAGGCGATCCAGGGCACCTCCCACATCTGGAACACCGGCCGCATCGAGATGAAGGCGATCGAGATGCCCGCGAGCGTGCCGAGCATGGCCGCGCGCGGCGTGTATTTGCGGATGGTCGGGCCCACGAACACGCCGAGCAGCACGATCACCCCGATGATGAACGCCCAGGCGAGCCCGGCCTGCCAGGCGAGGATCGGATCGTTGGTCTTCAGATAGGTCGGCAGCATGATCAGGAAGACGACGATGAACATGTGCGGCACGCTCGGACCATAGGGCATCGCCGCGACATCGCTTCGCCCCTCGGCCCTGGCGAGGCGCCAGGCGAGATAGGCGTAGTAGAGGTTGCCGATCGGGAGCGCGATGCCGAGCGCCGGCAGGATCCGCCCGAACACGACGTCCGGGGGCACATGGACGACGCCGAGCGCGAGCCCGGTCAGCACGATGACGTTGAGCAGGACGTTGGTGAACAGCCCGAAGAAGGCGTTCCAGTCGCCCGGCACCCACAGCCGAGCCGCGCCCGCACCGTTGTGGTTCATAGTTTATGCCCCCGACCTCGCCCGACCGCAGTTGCCGAGCGTGCAGGCCACCCAAGCAACAATCGTGCCTCCAATCCGGTCGCCATGCAATCGAGATGATGGGGCGCGAGCCGTGGCCGGGGGCGGTGGCCGATCCAGCCCCGGGAGGGAGCGCTCGACCGACACGCCAGCGCGTTTGGTCGCAAAGACGTCCCCACGCTGGCAATCCTCAACCGTGTCTTTATATGTGGGAGACCGGAGCGCAGGCTTGACCCGGTCGACACGGGCGTGTTTGGTAGCCTGTGGCGGATCGGATGCGTCCGAGGCGGTCGGCGTCGTCAGAATCAGATGGCCCGCGCCGTCGAAGCGAAGTGGAGTGCCGATGGTTGAATCCAGCGATGGCGGCGCGAAATCGACGCTCTACTGCTCGTTCTGCGGCAAGAGCCAGCATGAGGTTCGCAAGCTGATCGCTGGCCCGAACGTGTTCATTTGCAATGAATGCGTCGAGCTTTGCGCCGACATCATCAAGGAAGAGGATCGCAAGACCCGCAAGGCGTCCGGCCCGTCGGTGATGTCGCCGATGGAGATCAAACGCGTCCTGGACGATTACGTGATCGGGCAGGAGGTGGCCAAGCGGGTGCTGTCGGTGGCGGTGCACAACCACTACAAGCGCCTGGCGCACGGCTCCAAGGGCGGCGAGGTCGAGCTCGCGAAGTCGAACATCCTGCTGATCGGGCCGACCGGCTGCGGCAAGACCCTTCTGGCCCAGACGCTTGCGCGCACGCTCGACGTGCCGTTCACGATGGCGGATGCGACCACCCTGACCGAGGCCGGCTACGTCGGCGAGGACGTCGAGAACATCATCCTGAAGCTGTTGCAGGCGGCCGACTACAACGTCGAGCGGGCGCAGCGCGGGATCGTCTACATCGACGAGGTCGACAAGATCAGCCGCAAGTCGGAGAACCCCTCGATCACCCGCGACGTCTCGGGCGAGGGGGTGCAGCAGGCGCTGCTCAAGATCGTCGAGGGCACGATCGCCTCGGTGCCGCCGCAGGGCGGGCGCAAGCATCCGCAGCAGGAGTTCCTGCAGGTCGACACGACCAACATCCTGTTCATCTGCGGCGGTGCGTTCAACGGCCTGGAGCGGATCATCAGCGCGCGCGGGCGGCAGCGCTCGATGGGCTTCGGCGCCGAGGTCCAGGGACCGGACGAGCGGAAGACCGGGGAGCTGCTCGGCGAGGTCGAGCCGGACGATCTGCTCAAGTTCGGGCTGATCCCGGAGTTCGTCGGCCGGCTGCCGGTGGTCGCGACCTTGACCGACCTGGACGAGAAGGCGCTGGTGCAGATCCTGATCGAGCCCAAGAACGCGCTGGTCAAGCAGTACCAGAAGCTGTTCGAGATGGAGGACGTGCGCCTGACGCTGACCGAGGACGCGCTGAAGGCGATCGCGAAGAAGGCGATTCTGAGGAAGACCGGGGCGCGCGGCCTGCGCTCGATCATGGAGACGATCCTGCTCGAGACCATGTTCGAGCTGCCCTCGCTCCATGGGGTCGAGGAGGTCGTGATCAACAAGGAGGTCGCCAACGCCAAGGCCAAGCCGGTCTTCGTCTACGCCAAGAGCGCCCGGGACGATCGCGCCAGCTGAGCGCCATTCCGCTCACAAACTCCAGCGGCGCGCCATTTCTTGAGACCGTTGACAGCGCGGCCCTCGGGTGAGCATCGCCCGCGGGCGCGGGCCATTAAGGCTGGACCGCCGCTGCCGTCACCGCCATCATGATCCGGCTTGCCGGCCCGCTCGGGCCAGGGCTGCGGCCCGGCGACCGGCCGGCCCAATCATGCCGGCCCAATCATGGAGGGGGTGTCTCATGGACTGGAAGCAGCTTCTCGGCGCGGTGGCCGGGCTCGGCCTCGGCGCGCTGGTCAGCGGCGGTGCTGCCGCCGAGACGGTCACTGTCGGCTATCAGCTGATCTACAATCCCTGGAAGGTGCCGATCGCCGACAATACCTTCTCGAAGGTGACCGGCTGGGACGTCGAGTACCGCCAGTTCGACAGCGGCGCCAAGGTGATCGCGGCCATGGCGTCGGGCGACGTCCAGATCGCGCTCGCGGGCTCGAGCCCGATCGCCGCCGGCGCCAGCCAGGGCCTCGACATCCAGCTGGTCTGGATCGTCGAGGACATCGCCTCGGCCGAGTTGCTGGTCGCGCGCGAGGGCTCCGGCATCGAGAAGGTCGCGGACCTCAAGGGCAAGAAGGTCGCCGTGCCGTTCGTCTCGACCAGCCACTTCCACCTGCTGTTCGCGCTCGAACATTTCGGCGTGCCGGCGAACGAGGTCGACATCCTGAACATGCAGCCGCCGCAGATCGCCGCCGCCTGGGAGCGCGGCGACATTGACGCCGCCTTCGTCTGGGACCCGGCGCTCGGCGCGATCAAGAAGACCGGCCATGTGGTGATCACCTCGGGTGAGCTCAGCAAGCTCGGCAAGCCCACCTTCGACGGCCTGATCGTCAACAAGACCTGGGCCGAGGCGCACCAGGAGGGGCTTGCCAAGTTCATCCAGACAATCGCCATGGCCGATGCCGACTATCGCGATCACAAGGACGCCTGGACGGCGGACTCCGCGCCGGTCAAGAAGATCGTGGGCGTGGTCGGCGGCGACGCCAAGGACGTGCCGGGCGTGCTCGCCCTCTACAACTTCCCGACCATGGAGCAGCAGGCGTCCTGCGCCTGGCTCGGCTGCGGCAAGGACGGCGGTGCCACCAAGGCCTTGATCTACACGTCCGAGTTCCTGAAGGCGCAGAAGAAGATCCCGGACGCGCTGCCCGACTACACCGGCTACGTGACGCCGAAGTACGTCGAGGCGGCGATGAAGCTGCAATAGCCAGGCCCCGGCGGGCGCCGGGGCCGGTCCGACGCCCGCCGGTGGCTCTGACGACCAGACCATGCTCGCGGTCCAGGATCTCTCGGTCGTCTATCCCGCGGCGCGCGGCGAAGCGGTCCAGGCGCTGGCGCATGTCGACCTGGTGATCGAGCCGGGCGACTTTGTGGTGGCACTCGGCGAGTTGGGCTGCGGCAAGACCACGCTTTTGAACGTGCTCGCCGGGTTCCTGCAGCCGACCACGGGCAGCGTGAGCCTGAACGGCCGCCCGGTGACCGGCCCCGGCGCCGATCGTGGCGTGGTGTTCCAAAAGCACGCCCTGATGCCCTGGCTGAACGTGCTCGAGAACGTCGAGTTCGGCCTCAAGCTCCAGGGCATGGCCAAGGCCGAGCGGCGCGAGGTGGCACTTGGGAACATCCGCCTGGTCGGTCTCGAGGCGTTCGCCCGGGCGCCGGTCTACGAGCTCTCGGGCGGCATGCAGCAAAGGGTCGGCCTGGCGCGGGCCCTCACCAGCGACCCCGCCATGCTGCTCATGGACGAGCCGCTCGGCGCGCTCGACAGCCTGACCCGCGAGACCATGCAGGAGCTGATCCTCGACGTGTGGCGGGCGACCGGCAAGATGGTGTTCTTCATCACCCACGGGGTCGAGGAGGCCCTGTTCATGGCGACCCGCCTGGTCATGATGTCGCCCCGCCCGGGCCGGATCACGCATCGCTTCGAGCTCGACTTCTGCCGGCGCTTCTTCGCCAGCCGCAACGCCCGGCAGATCAAGTCCGATCGCGAGTTCATCGCGATGCGTGAGCAGGCCCTCAACATCATCCACGGCAAGGCCGCCTGAGCGCGCCATGGCGATCTCCTCGCGTGAGCGGCTGAGCAGGGCGCGCTCCGGCGCCTCGGCGCGCCTCGCCCTGCTGTTCAAGGCGCCGCCCGCCAGGCCCGGGGAGGCCTATGGCCAGCCGGGCCAGGGCTCGAGCGTCGTGATCAGCGTGGTCACGGTGCTGGCGCTGCTCCTGCTCTGGTGGTTCGTGACCCGCAAGGGCTGGATCAAGCCTCTGTTCCTGCCGTCGCCGGCGGCCGTGATCGCGCAGTTCCGCGACGTCGCGACCGAAGGCTTCGGCGGTGCCACCCTGTTCGAGCACACCTTCTGGAGCCTGTATCGGGTGTTCGCGGCCTTCTTCCTCGCCTGCCTGACGGCGATCCCGGTCGGCATCGCGATGGGCGTCAGCCGGGGAGCCCGCGGCGTCTTCGACCCGCCGATCGAGTTCTACCGGCCGATCCCGCCGCTGGCCTACCTGCCGCTGATCGTGATCTGGTTCGGGATCGGCGAACTCGCCAAGATCATCCTGATCTACCTCGCGGTATTCGCGCCCTTGGCGCTGAACGCCCGCGCGGGGGTGCGCTCGGTCGCGCTCGAGCAGATCCACGCCGCCTATTCGCTCGGCGCCTCGCGCCTGCAGGTGATCTGCCACGTCATCCTGCCGGCCGCGCTGCCCGAGATCCTGACCGGCATGCGGATCGGCATCGGCTTCGGCTGGACCACGCTGGTCGCGGCCGAGATCGTCGCCGCGCGCGCCGGCCTCGGTCAAATGGTCTGGAACGCGTCCGAGTTCCTGCGCAGCGACGTCGTGATCATGGGCATCGTGGTGATCGGCGCGCTTGCCTATCTGTTCGACCTGCTGATGCGCCGGATCGAACGGGCGCTGGTACCCTGGAAGGGCAGGATGTAGAGCTTTCCGAGCCGTTGGGCCGCCCCCATATGATCCCTACGGTCGCCAGGGAGGGATATGATGCTTACCGCGGAGGCCACCATCCGCCGCGCGGTCGCCTACGCAACCGAGCGCGGCCACGAATACTCTGCCGTCGAACACTTGCTCCTGGCTCTGCTTGATGATCCCGATGCGCGCAAGGTGTTCCTGGCCCTCGGGGTCGATACGGAAGGTCTGCGCTCCGAGGCGACGGAGTTCCTCGATCAGGACCTGCCCGACGCTGCCGATCGTCCTGCCGCTGCTCAGCTAACCGTCGGCTTCCAACGTACCGTTCAAAGAGCAGTCGTCCGTTCGAAAGCATTTGCCCACTCGGCCGATGGCGCCGATCTGTTGGTGGCTCTGTTCTCGGAAAGAGGATCTCACGCCGCCGATTTCCTCGCCGATCGCGGATTGACGAGACGAGATGTGGTAAACGTCATTCAATATGGCAGACCGTGTCGCGGACCGGAGCCGGCCACCATTGGCGAAATTTTGGCATCGACCCAGCCTCAGATGGGCCTGAGGTTCGAAATGCGGACCGTCATGGACGCTCCGACACTGGAGGATGCGCAAGAACTACTTGAAGTCATAAGAGTCGACGTCAATTGGGCGTGGAGGGTCTCGGAGGCGATCGCCCGGTTCATCAATCGGGATACGGTATCCCGCTGGGTCAGCGAGACGATGGATCAGCTAAGCCGTCTGGCTGATCCGCCGGAGAGTATCAGCGCACATGATATTCGCGTGAGCATGCTCGAGTTCGATCCGGTGGATTTGACGATTCTGGCGCGGCCCGTAATTCATTTCGTCGATGCACAGTGCTACGATCAGGTGCAAGCGATGGTCATCATCAAAGCGGCGGCCTCAACCCAAATTGTCATGGCTTGCTTGTGGAGTTTGAGAACCTGGCGTCCTGGCAGATCAGCAGAAGAGTTGACAGCAGCGAAGGCCGAGCTGGTGCAAAAGATCGAGCGGCAAATGCAAGGCGCGGATGCGGAACAGAGGCAAACGGTCGAAAGCTGGATCCGCGGGTTCTTGAATGTTCCTGACGGTCTGCACCCACGCGGAGAGGCGGTCGTGCTGTCGATCCCTGATCTCCTGTAGTTGCCCCGGGCGGGTCGATGGGCCGGGACCCCCGAGAGGTTCTGGGCAGCGACGTGGTCGTAGGGGCATCGTGCCCGGCGCGCCTGCTTACCTGTTCGCCTGCCCATTCGCCGGATCGAGCAGGCGCTGGTGCCCTGGAAGGGCAGGATGTAGAGCTGGGCACGGAACCTGGGGGGCGCCGGTCGTGATTCGCACGCGCTTGACTGAGAAGCTGGGTATCGAGCACCCGATCCTGCTCGCGCCGATGGGCATGGTCGCAGGCGGCGAGCTCGCGGCGGCGGTCTCGGCGGCCGGCGGGCTCGGCCTGATCGGCGGCGGCTATGGCGATGCCGCCTGGCTGAAAGAGCAGTTCGCCGCCGCCGGCAATCAGCCGGTCGGGGCCGGGTTCATCACCTGGTCGCTGGCGAAGCAGCCGGAGCTGCTCGGGCTCTGCCTCGAACACAGCCCGCGGGCCATGATCTTTGCCTTCGGCGATGCCACTGCCTTCGTCGCCAGGTGCAAGGAGGCGGGGGTGCCGACGATCTGGCAGGTCCAGCGGCTCGACCAGGCGCGCCAGGCGCTCGCGGCGGGGGTCGACATTCTGGTCGCCCAGGGCCAGGAGGCGGGCGGCCATGGCCTGGAGCGAGGTCTGACGACCCTCTTGCCCGCGGTTCGCGATCTCGCGGGCGAGGATCGGATCGTGGTCGCCGCGGGCGGCATCGGCGACGGCCGCGGACTCGCCGCGAGCCTGATGCTGGGCGCCGACGGGGTCATGATGGGCACGCGCTTCTGGGCAGCGGCCGAGGCGAGCGGCCCGCCCGGTGCCAGGGCGCGCCTCGTCGCGGCCGCCGGCGATGATACGGTGCGCACCCGGGTGTTCGACCTGGCGCGCGGTTTCGACTGGCCTGAAGGCTTCACCGGCCGGGTCCTGCACAACGACTTCTCGCGCCGTTGGCATGGTGACATCGAAGGCCTGAGCGCGCGGATCGACGAGGAGCGCGCCCGCTACGACGCGGCCACCGCGGACGACTTTTCGACCCGCGTCATCCATGCCGGCGAGGTCGTCGACCTGATCACCAGGGTCATGCCGGCCGCCGAGATCGTCGCCGAGACCGTGGCCGAGGCGGCCCGGCTGCTCCGAGGCGCGCCAGCCAGATATCTGTGATCGCGGGGCAGCCTCAGGCGGCTTGGAATCGCCGGACCCTGATCTCGTCCATTCGCCCGCGCGCCTGCCAGAGGTCGTAGGCCATCTGCGCGCCTAGCCAGGTCTCCGGGCTCGAGCCGAACGCCTTCGAGAGCCGGATCGCCATGTCGACCGAGATCCCGGTCTTCTCGTTCAGGAGTTCGGAGATCGCCTGGCGGGTCACGCCCAAGCCTTGCGCCGCCTCGGTCACGGTCAGGCCCAGCGGCTCGAGGCACTGGCGCCGGACGATGCCAGCGGGATGGGGAGGATTGTGCATGGCCACGGCTCGCGTCTCCCGCCTCAGTGATAGTCCAGGTCGTCGACGTCCACGGCGTCGCCATCTTCGATCCTGAAGATGAAATCATCCGTGCGGAGCCCTACCGGCTCAGGCGGTATTCGACCGTGCTGACCACGCGGATCTGCTTGTCGACCTGGTTCTGCTCGGACAGCCCAGGCGCCGGGTCGCGGGCCAGGATCTCGAACAGGCCTTGGGACGCGCGCCGGATCTCGGCGATCTCGCTGCCCGAATCGGCGGCGAACTGCTCGGCCGCTGCGCGCGCGTTGCGGGTCGCGTCCGCCAGCATCTTGGGCTTGATGTCGTTGAGCTTGGTGAACAGGTAGGTGGGGCCGCCGGTATCCGCGAGTACCACGCCTTGCTTGACCAGCTCGCCGGTCGCCCGGTTGAGCTCCGCCACCCGGTCGACCTGCAGGGTGCGTACGAGCACCGTCTGGGCGACGATGAACCGGTTGTCGCCCACCCCCTCGGGTCGATAAGGCTGGGCGAGCAGGTCGGTGACCTCGACCCTTTGCGGCTGGATCGCCGCGGCCTCGATGCCATGCTCGGAAAGGAACCGGGTGATCGTGCCGAGGTCGGCATCGATCTTGGTCTGGACCTGGCCCAGGTCCTTGCCGGTCGCGGTGATCCGGAGCGGCCAGACCGCGAGGTCGGCCTTGACCAGGGTCTCGGCCAGCCCCTTGACGGTGACGTAGCGATCGACGCTCCGGCCCCGCTCGAAGCCGCGGCCGACCAGGAAGCCCGCGGCCGCCAGCCCGAGCCCGAGGATCAGGGCGCCGGCAAGGAGCGCCCAGGCCGGCGTCCGGCCGCGCCGGTCATCGAGCGAGCTGGCCATGTCACGCCACTTCGTAGGCTTTGTATTTGGCGAGGAAGCGCTTCGGCTTCTTCAGCGCGTCACGGCGGAACGGCTCGCCGAGCTCCTGGGTGAGCTGGAGCTCGACCACCGTGCAGACATCCGATGAGGTCGCGGCGCGCAGCGCATCGCCCACCTGATCCGGCGCCTCGACCGTAATTCCCTCGGCGCCCATCGCGCGCGCGATCGCGGCGAAGCTCGGGTTCTCGAGGTTGGTGCCGACGTAGCGATCGGCGTAGTAGTCGATCTGGTTCTTCTTCTCCGCCCCCCACTGGCCGTTGTTGAAGACCACAGCCGTGGCCGGGATCCGCTCGCGCACGCAGGTCAAAACCTCGTTCAGGCTCATGCCCCAGGCGCCATCGCCGACATAGGCGACCGCAGGCCGCTCGGGCGCTGCGACCTTGGCGCCCATCGCGGTCGGGAAGGCGTAGCCGCAGTTGCCGAAGCTCATGGGCGCAAAGAAGCTGTTCGGGGCATCGAAGCGCAGATAGCTGTTGGCGACCGAACAGACGTTGCCGATGTCGGTCGTGACCATGGCATTCTTGGGCATCGCCTTCTCGAGCTCGCGCAGCGCCCGCCGCGGCGCGATCGGCGAGCCCGAACCTCCGGACAGACCGGAGAGCTCCTCCTCCCAGGCGGCCTTCTGGCGTCGGACCTCCTCAAGCCGCTCGGCCCGGTTGGCCCGGCCCGCGAGCGGCTGGTTCCGGAGGCGCGCCAGCAGCTCGGCCGCGGCCGCCCTGGCATCGCCGACCACGCCGATGTCGATCGGCTTGGTCAGCCCGATCATCCGGTGGTCGGGGTCGACCTGGACGATCCGGGCATCCTTCGGCCAGTACTCGATGCCGTATTGCGGCAGGGTCCCGAACGGGCCGAGGCGGGTCCCGAGCGCCAGCACGACGTCGGCCTGCGCCAGGATGCGCATCGCCGCCTTCGAGCCCTGGTAGCCGAGCGGGCCGCAATAGAGTTGGTGGCGGTTCGGGAAGCTGTCGTTGTGCAGATAGCTCGCGACCACCGGGGCGCCGAGCTCCTCGGCGAGGGCCACCGCCTCGTCCTGGCCATGGGACATGATCACGCCGCCGCCCGCGACGATCACCGGGAACTTTCCGGACTTCAGGGCGCCTGCCGCCGCCTCGAGCGAGGCGGGTCCGCCGGCCGAGCGCTCGATCACGACCGGCTTCGGGATCCTCACGTCGATCTCGCCGTAGAAATAGTCGCGCGGGATGTTGATCTGCACCGGCCCGCGCTCGGCGAGTGCCAGATCGAGGGCGCGCGAGGTCAGCTCGGCGATCCGGTCGGGCCGGTTGATGTGGGTCTGGAACTTGGTGATCTTCGAGAAGATCGGCATCTGCTCGGTCTCCTGGAAACCGCCCATGCCGATCGTGGCGCTGCCGGTCTCGGGCGTGATGCAGACGACCGGCGAGTGCGCCCAGTAGGCGGCCGCGATCCCGGTCACGAAATTGGTGATCCCGGGCCCGTTCTGGGCGATGCAGACGCCATGCCGGTCGAGCACCCGCGAGTAGCCGTCGGCCATGTGCGCGGCGTTCTGCTCGTGCGCGACCGAGACGAAGCGGATGCCGGCGGGCTCGAAGATGTCGAGCGCGTCCATGTAGGCGGAGCCGACGATGCCGAAGACGGTCTTGACGCCGTGGGCGGCCAGGGTCTCGACGAAAGCTTCGCTCGGCGTCATGCGGGTCATCGGTCGGGGCCTCCTCAACTCGTCCTGAGCGGGCAGCTCGCGCGTCTTCGATGATCGCCGGCGGCGGCGGTGCGGCTGCGTCGCCTGAATGATGCGGGCATGGGTTGGGGCTGTCCAGCCCGGACTGCGCCGCGCGCCGACCCGGTGCCCGGAACGCTCGCGGGCACAAGGCATGCCCGGCGGCGTGCCGCCGCTCGCTGACAGCTCTGACCCGGGCGGCGCGCCGCCGCGCTCGCCGCAGCTCTGACCCGGGCGGCGCGCCGCCGCGCTCGCCGCAGCTCTGAAAGGTCAGGCCGGAGGCTGCGGTGCGGGTGTGGCGACCGGGTCCGCCGGCGCCGGTTCGGCAGCCAGCAGATCGACCTCCCGAACGAGCGCGCCCAGGAGAGCGCGGCTCTGGTCGCGGAGCACGACGACGGTCTCCGGCGCCGCCGGCTCGGCCAGACGCTCGATCCGCCCGGTCAGCGCGTACATGCTGAGGCGCAGCGTCTCGGCGCCGCCTGCATGCGGCTGGTCGCCGGTCTCGCGATACGCCCCGATCAGCCGGTCGAGGTTGCGCGCGGCGGCGTGCGCCATGGTCACCAGGCTGCGCCGGCGAAAGGCCGCGCTGCCGTCGCCGAGATCGGTGTCGAACCCGACCGTCCGGTGGCTGCTCTCGGAGGCTGCGGGGTCGACCTCCTCGAACTCGGCGCTGAGCGCACCGAGGTCGCGCTGCAGGCCGTTGATCAGCTGGGCCGGGTCGGCGGCCGCTGCAGCGGCCGGCACCCCGACCAGCAGCGCGGTCGCCAGCGCGACCGAGAGGCAGAATCGCCGCCGCGCTCCGGCGGCACGAGATCGATTGGAGCCGAGCATTCCCTCACCCGAGCGCCGCAGCCGCACTCCATTGCGCCCCCGAATCCGGCGCCAGGTCGTCGAGGCGACGCGATCCTGTCCTGGAGGTCCTAACAATTCGTGAGCCCGCGGGGTCATGGGGTGACCGGCGGTCGGCGTGACCGGGCGCGTCCCGCGCAGGGCCGGCCGTCGGGCCCGGCCTTGATGTCCCGGGCCTTGGACGCTAGGACGGGCACCCAACCCTGGAGGCCCGCAATCCTGGAGGCGCCATGCGACCATCCGGACGCGCTCCCGACCAACTGCGCGCGGTGACCCTGGAACCCGGCTGCTCGCCGCATGCCGAGGGCTCCTGCCTGGTCCGCTGTGGCGCCACCCACGTGTTCTGCACGGCCACGGTCCAGGAGCGGGTGCCGCCGTTCCTGCGCAACAGCGGCCGCGGCTGGGTCACGGCCGAATATGGCATGCTGCCGCGCGCGACCAACCGCCGCACCGATCGCGAGGCGGCGCGCGGCCGGCAGTCGGGCCGGACCCAGGAGATCCAGCGCCTGATCGGCCGGGCGCTGCGCGCGGTCACCGACCTGAGCCTGATGGGCGAGCGTCAGATCGTGCTGGATTGCGACGTGCTGCAGGCGGACGGTGGCACCCGCACGGCCGCGATCACCGGCGCCTACGTCGCCTTGCACCAGGCGCTCGCGGGCCTGGTCGCGGCTGCCGAGCTGCCGGCGCTGCCCCTGCGCGAGCCGGTCGCCGCGGTCGCCTGCGCCCTGGTCGAGGGCCAGGCGGTGCTCGACCCGGACTATGCCGAGGACAGCACCGCCGAGGCGGATGCCAACTTCGTGCTGACCGGCTCGGGCGCAATCGTGGAGATTCAGGTCACCGCCGAGGCCGAGCCGATCGCGGTCGGGCAGTTCGCCGCCATGCATCGCCTCGCCGAGCAGGGCGTGCGCCAGCTGCTCGCCATCCAGCGGCGGGCGCTCGGCCTGGATGCTTGAGGTGGCAAGGCGGTTCGCCGAGCCACGGCTCGTGCTCGCGACCCACAACCCGGGCAAGCTCGCGGAACTTCGGGAGCTGCTGGCCGACCATCCGGTCGAGGTGGTCTCGAGCGCCGCGCTCGGACTGCCCGAGCCGGTCGAGCACGGCCGGAGCTTCGCGGCCAATGCCCGGATCAAGGCGCATGCGGCCGCCAGCACCACCGGACTGCCGGCGCTGGCCGACGACTCGGGGCTGGCGGTGGCGGGGCTTGCTGGCCGGCCGGGAGTGCAGTCGGCCCGCTGGGCGGGACCCGAGCGCGACTTCGACTTGGCCATGGCCAGGGTCCGGGGCGAGCTTGCCGCCCGCTTTGGCAGCTTTGCGGCCGCCGACCGGCGGGCAGCCTTCGTCGCCGCGCTCTGCCTTGCCTGGCCCGACGGCCACGAGGAGCTGGTCCAGGGCCGGGTCGCGGGCGAGCTGGTCGATCCGCCGCGCGGCCGGGGCGGCTTCGGCTACGACCCGATGTTCCAGCCGCAGGGCTCGAGCCAGACCTTTGCCGAGCTCCCGCGCTCCGCCAAGCAGGCACAGAGCCACCGCGGCCGGGCGCTCAGACGGCTGCTCGCGCGCTGCTTCGGCCCGCCCCCCGATCCCCCGATCACCGCCCCGCCACCTGGCCGGTGAAGCTCGCGGGCGGCGGCTCGATCGTGCGCGCCTGGCCGTTGGCAACCTCGAGGATCGCCAGGCCGTGATCGGCCAGGCCGTCCGGGCGCAGCCGGAACAGCCCGGTCGCGCCGGCGAAGCCCTGGGCGTTGGTCAGCGTCGGCGTCTGGAACTTCGGGTCGTGCATGTCGCGGGCGACGATCACGGCGAGCGCGGTGGCGTCGTAGGCGAGCGCCGCGAGCTGCTGCGGCGGATGACCGTAGACGCCCTGAAAGCGGCTCTGGAACTGGGCCAGGCCTTCGGGCGCCGACGCCGCGAACCAGCCCTGCTGCAGGGCCGCCTCCTGCAGCACCCGCGGATCATCCTGCCAGCGCAGGGTGCCGAGGAAGCGGATGGCCGGCTGGTCGACGTCGAAGAAGGTCAAAAGCGAGGCGACCGAACGCAGCCGGTCGCCGCCGTCGGCGATCAGGATGGCGTCGAACGGCGGCCCGCCGAGGGTGTCGAGGGTCGACAGCCGCTGGAGCGCCTGCTTGGACTGGTCGTCGTTCAGTTTCTGGAGGCGGACGCGCTCCTTGTCGAGCGCCGCCTTGCGCGCGTCATAGGCCGCGATCTGGCGGACCACCGCGGAGGGATCGGCCTGCTCAGGCGGATAGAACAGCGTCTGGCCGAGCTCGCCGCCGTTGGCCAGGACCGTGCGCCGGAGCACGTCCAACGCGGTTGCACCGTAAGCGTCGTTAGGGGCGAGGCCCGCAATCCGGACCGGACCGGCATCGAGCGGTGCCGGACCCTGGCCGGACATCCCCGGCGCGGCCAGGCCTGGAGTGGTCTGGGCGGGCGCAGAAACTGCGCCCGGCAGCCCGGCATCGGACGGCCGGCGCTGAACGTGCTCGAGCGCATAGCGCACGACCCGCTCGACCTGCTCCTCCGGCCGGAAGCCGAGCAGGAAAGTGCCATCGGCGGCGGCCGCGGTGACGTTGGAGAAGGCGAGCACGCGGATCCCGGACTGCGCGGCGACCGGCGTGACCGCGGTCACGGCCTGATTGAACAGCGGGCCGAGGATCACCGCGGCGCCCTCCGCGATCACCTGCTCGGCCGCCTGTCGGGCGCCGTCCGGGCCACCGGCGGTGTCGCGCGGCAGCAGGACCAGATCGTTGGCGCCGACGTCGAATAGCGCCATCTGAGCTGCATCAAGCATGTCCTGGCCGAGCTCGGCGGCCTGTCCCGTGAGCGGCAGCAGCAGACCGACCCGAACCTCGGGCGCCGGCTGCAACTCGACCTGCGCTTCCGGTGGTTGTACGGTCGAGGTTGACTTCGGTCCGGTCTCGGTCGCGCAGCCCGCGAGCAGGAGCACGCCGAGTGCCGATGCCGCCACCTTCGACTTCACCCGCATCCACCCCATTGCCATTGCCCAAGCCTGAGACATGAGCGTGACCCGTTCGGCCTCGGCTGCCCCGGACGACGGCCAACCTAGCGACGCTACCGAGCGAAGTAAACTCGCGCCGGGCCTGCACCTGATCGCCACCCCGATCGGCAATCTGGGCGATCTGTCGCCGCGCGCGCTGGCCGCGCTCGGCGCCGCCGACCTCGTGGTCTGCGAGGACACCCGGGTGACCGGCAATCTGCTCCACCGGCATAGCATTGAGCGCCCGTTGCTCGCCTATCACGAGCACAACGCGGCCCGGATGCGCCCGCAGATTCTCGCCCGGCTCCAGGCCGGTGCCGCGGTGGCGCTGACGACCGACGCCGGGACGCCCCTGATCTCGGACCCCGGCTACAAGCTGGTGCGGGCAGCGATCGACGCCGGGATCGAGGTGTCCACGGTGCCCGGGCCGTCGGCGGCGATCGCCGCGCTCACGGTCTCGGGGCTGCCGACCGACCGCTTCCTGGTCGCGGGCTTCCTGCCGGCGCGTGGGGCGGCGCGCCAGCGGGCGCTGCGCGAGCTTGGCGCGGTCCGGGCGACGCTCGTGCTGTTCGAGGCGGCAAGGCGGCTGCCCGCAGCCCTGGCCGAGCTCGCCCAGGCCCTCGGGCCGCGCGAGGCGGCGGTCGCCCGCGAGCTGACCAAGCGCTTCGAGGAGGTCCGGCGCGGCCCGCTCGACCGACTGGCCGCCGAGTACGCGCTGAGCGGGCCGCCCAAGGGCGAAGTGGTCCTGGTGATCGGGCCCGCCGCGGCGGCCGACGCGCCGGTCGATACCGGGACGCTCGACGCCGCGCTCGAGGCGGCGCTCGCGAGCATGGCCCCGGCGGCTGCCGCGGCCGCGGTCGCCGCGGCGACCGGCCGGTCCCGGCGCGAGGTCTACCGGCGGGCGCTCGCGCTCCGGCAGCGCGGCCGCGAGCCGTCCGAGGAGGCATGAGCCGGGCGCGCCGTCACGCCTGGGGCTGGTGGGCCGAGACGCTCGCCGCCTGGAGCCTGCGGTTGCGCGGCTACAAGGTGCTCGCGAGGCGCTACCGGACCCCGCTCGGCGAGATCGACCTGGTGGTCCGCCGCGGCCGTCTCATCGCGTTCGTCGAGGTCAAGGCGCGGCCCGATCTGGCGCAGGCGCTGGATGCGCTCGGGCCGCGGCAACGGGAGCGCACCCAGCGCGCCGCGGCGCTCTTCCTGTTGCGCTATCCGAACCATGCCGACTGCGTCCTGCGCTTCGACCTGGTCGCCGTGCGCCCCTGGCGGCTGCCGCACCACCTGGTCGACGCCTGGCGGCTCGACTAGCCCGTTTCCGGCAGTTCCCGATCCGGGCGCGCCCCCCGCGGCAGGCGGCAGCGCTGACCTTCACCCGGCCTTAAGCCCGCCCGGGTAGGCATGACCCGGGCCTCGGACGCCTGCGCCCGTCGCCGGTCGGGGTCGCCGCATGCTGTTCAATTCCCTCGAGTTCATCCTGGTGTTCCTGCCGATCACCCTGATCGGCTTTTTCGTGCTCGGCAGGCGCCTGGCGCTCGGCTGGCTGGTGGTCACCTCGCTCGCCTTCTACGGCTGGTGGAATCCGCCCTATCTGGTCCTCATCATCCTGTCGATGGTGTTCAATTACTACGTTGGCCAGAGCTTGGTCGGGCGTCGGTCGCGGGCCGTGCTGGCGATCGGCATCGGCGCCAATCTGGCGAGCATCGGCTACTACAAATACGCGGGCTTCCTCGCCGCCAACTTCGAGCAGCTGACCGGGATCGAGATCGGCCTCGGCACGATCGTGCTGCCGCTCGGGATCTCGTTCTTCACCTTTCAGCAGCTCGCCTACCTGGTCGACGCCTGGCGCGGCGAGCTGCGCGCCGAGAGCTTCGTCAGCTACGCCCTGTTCGTGACGTTCTTCCCGCAGCTGATCGCCGGCCCGATCGTCCATCACAAGGAGGTGCTGCCGCAGTTCGCCCGCCCGGAGACCTACCGTTTCGATCTCGACAACCTGGCGCTCGGCCTCAGCATCTTCTCGATCGGCCTGTTCAAGAAGGTGGTGCTCGCCGACAACGTCGCCGGCTACGCCACGTCTGTGTTCGAGGCGGCGCATGGCGGCTACGCGCCGACCCTGTTCGAGGCCTGGGGCGCGGCACTCGACTACACGCTCCAGCTGTACTTCGACTTCTCGGGCTATTCGGACATGGCGATCGGCCTTGGGCGGATGTTCAACATCCGCCTGCCGATCAACTTCAACAGCCCGTACAAGGCGGTTAACATCATCGACTTCTGGCGGCGCTGGCACATCACGCTGTCGCGCTTCCTGCGCGACTATCTGTACATCCCGCTCGGCGGCAGCCGGCTCGGCATGCCGAGGCGCTATGCCAACCTGATGACCACCATGCTGCTCGGCGGGCTGTGGCACGGGGCCGGCTGGACCTTCGTCTTATGGGGCGCGCTGCACGGCATCTTCCTGGTGATCAACCACGCCTGGCACGGCCTCAGGCGCTCACTCGGCCACGACCTCGGGCACTCGACCTGGCACGGCCGGGTCGCCGCCCGCACCCTTACCTTCCTCGTGGTCGTATGCGCCTGGGTCTGCTTCCGCGCCCAGGGCCTGGATACGGCCGAGCGCGTCTTCGCCGGTATGGCGGGCGCCAACGGCGTCTGGCTGCCGGCATCCTATCTCCCTCTGCTCGGTCCGCTCGGGCCGATCCTCCAGGGCCTCGGCTGGCGCTTCGAAACCCTGGATTCGCTGCTGTTCGGCGGCTTCGCCGAGACCGGCTGGCTGCTGGCGCTGCTGGCGATCACCTTCCTGCTGCCGAACACCCAGGAATGGGTCGGCTATCTCGGCAGCGAGCGCGAGGCCGAGGCCGGCGGCGGTACGCCGCTGTTCGCCCGCCTGGCGGCCGCGCTGCCGAGATGGCAGCCGACGGTGGTCCACGGCTCGGTCCTCGGCATCATCCTATGCTACTGCCTGCTCTCGATCTTCGCCGAGACCCCGACCGAGTTCCTGTACTTTCAGTTCTGAGCCCGCGGACCGCAACGCCCGGAAATGCCCATGTCGCTAGGTACCAGATTCCTGCTCGGATTCGTGGCCGGCATGGCCGGCGTGATCGTCGGCCTGGGCACTTTGTTCGTCAGCCTCGACCAAGCCGATCGGCTCAAAGCGCCGGCGTTCGCCAACCGCCTGAGCTTCGACGAGAAGCTGCGCCTGCTGCGGGAGGAGCCGCTGAACGACGTCGAGATCCTCCTGGTCGGCTCGTCGACCACGCTGCACGGCGTCGACGGCGACCTGTTGCGTCAGGCGCTGCACTTCCGGGGCGGCATCGCCAACCTTGGCGTGCAGGATCTGAGGATCAACCAAGCGCGCTTCCTCGCCGCTCAGTTTCTCCCCGTCTATCCCCACGTGACCGAGGTCATCATGGTCTCGACCATGCTGGACTTCAAAGATTGCCAGAATACGCCCGCCCGCTTCTTCAATCCGGAGCAGGTCAAGAAGTATCTGTCGAGATCCATGCCCGAGGTATTCTATCAATTCAAGTATCTTGATTTGGAGGGAGTGGTCAAGAGAGCAGCCGACATCAAGGATCTGCGGCAATCCACCGAGGATCTGGACGCGGTGTCGTTCGACCGGTCGGGCGCCGTGCTCCTGAACGTGCCGCGCGATCGGATCGCCCCACGGCTCTGGGCCGGGCTCCCGATCACCCTCGATCCGGCCTGCTATCAGAGCCTTCACGCCCTGGTCGAGGACCTGCGCCGGGCCCAGCTGCTCTTCACCTACGTGATCGCACCGATGCGCCCCGGCTATCTGGCCTACCGCGATCCCGATGGCGCCCTGCTGGCCGAGCACCGGCAGCGCCTCCGGGAGCAGCTCGCCGGCACCGGCGCGCTGATGATCGACGCCCACGCCGCCCTGAAGATGCCCGAGGAGGCGTTCTTCGACGCCTACCATCTCAACCGCGATTGGGTGCAGCAACTGACCCGCTACATCGGCGAGCAGATGACCACTCGCTCGGCCGAGCTGCAGGGCGAGCGGCCGGTTGCGGCCGCCGTCGACCCGACCCGGACAGCGGCCGAGGCGGCCGCTTTGCAGCCTCAGGCCGCGCTCGCCGACGGCAACTGAGGCATCCGCCCGTTCGGTCTCGACCCCGCCGGACCCCGCCGGCCGCCGGGCTTGACGCCGGGCGCTGGCGATGGCGTCTTGAGGGCTTCGATCGAGCCGGCGTCGGGCTCGGCGCTGGGCTGAGCCTGGGGCGAGGGTATGGTTTCACCGCAACGGA
This sequence comes from uncultured Alphaproteobacteria bacterium, assembly GCA_963733965.1. Lineage (GTDB taxonomy): Bacteria > Pseudomonadota > Alphaproteobacteria > Geminicoccales > Geminicoccaceae > DATAOG01. Next base: position 119,196 of record CAVTFM010000053.1, on the reverse strand, counting down.
TCATCCAGAGCGAGGCGCTGCTACGCGAGCTGCTCGAGGCGGCGCTCGAGGCGGCCAAGCCGGCGCATGCGATCCTGCCGCACCTGCCGCCGCCGCCCGCCGGGCGGACCATCGTGCTCGGGGCCGGCAAGGCAGCCGCCGCCATGGCGCAGGTGGTCGAGCGCCACCTGCCGGGCCCGCTCGAAGGCCTGGTCGTGACCCGCTACGGCCATGGCGCCGAATGCGTGCAGATCGAGGTGGTCGAGGCGGCGCATCCGGTGCCCGATGCCGCGGGCCATGATGCCGCCCGCCGGATCCTGGAGCTCGCCTCCGGCGCCGGCCCGGACGATCTGGTGCTCTGCCTGATCTCGGGCGGCGCCTCGGCTCTGCTCGCCCTGCCGGCCCCCGGCCTGTCGCTCGAGGACAAGCAGGCGGTCAATCGGGCCTTGCTGGCCTCGGGCGCCGACATCGGCCAGATGAACATTGTCCGCAAGCATCTTTCGGCGATCAAGGGCGGGCGTCTCGCGGCCGCGGCCCATCCGGCGCGGGTCGTGAGCCTCCTGATCTCGGACGTGCCGGGCGACGATCCGGCGGTGATCGGCTCCGGGCCGACCGTGCCCGATCCCTCCACCTTCAAGGATGCGCAGGCGATCCTCGAACGGTACCGGATCGTGCCGCCGGCGAGCGTCCTCGAGCACCTGCGGACCGCCGCCGACGAGACCCCGAAGCCTGGTGATCCACGCCTCGCGGGCGCCAGCGCGATCGTCGTGACCAAGCCACAGTCCGCGCTCGAGGCGGCGGCGGCAGTCGCTCGCGAGCACGGTCTCAACGCCCTGATTCTCGGCGATGCGATCGAGGGCGAGGCGCGCGAGGTCGCCAAGGTGCTGGCGGCGGTGGCCCTGCAGGTGCGCCGCCACGGCCAGCCGGTGGCAGCGCCCTGCGTGCTCCTGTCCGGCGGCGAGACCACGGTGACCGTGCGCGGCCGCGGCCGCGGTGGGCGCAATGCCGAGTTTCTGCTGGCGCTCGCGGTGCAGTTGAACGGTGCCCCTGGGATCAGCGCGCTCGCCGCCGACACCGACGGCATTGACGGCAGCGAGGACAATGCCGGCGCCATGATCACCCCGGACACGCTCGCGCGCGCCGAGGCGCTCGGGCTGGACGCCAAGGCTAGGCTCGCCGACAACGACGGCTACGGCTTCTTCAGCGCGCTCGAGGATCTGGTGGTGACCGGGCCGACGCTCACCAACGTCAACGATTTCCGGGCGATCCTGGTTGACGAAGCCTGAGGGTCGACCAAAGCTTGGAGCAAAGTTCAGGGAGGCAGCGGATGCGCAGCTATCAGATCGTCGAGTGGGGGCAGCCGATCGAGCTGCGCGAGCAGCCGACGCCTGTGCCCCAGGGGACCGAGGTTCTGCTCCGGGTCACCGCCGCCGGGATCTGCCACAGCGACCTGCACATCAACGACGGCTACTTCGATCTCGGCGACGGCCGGCGGGCCGAGCTCGCCAAGCTCGGCGCGACCCTGCCGCTCACGCTCGGCCACGAGATCGTGGGCGTGGTCGAAGCGCTCGGGGCCGAGGCTAAGGGCGTCCGGGTGGGCGACGCCCGGGTCGCTTTTCCCTGGATCGGCTGCCGGCACTGCGCGATCTGCCTGCACGAGCGCGAGCAGTGGTGCCTCACACCCAAGTTCCTGGGCGCCCGGGTGCCGGGCGGCTACAGCGACCACGTGATCGTGCCGCACCCGCAATATCTGGTCCCTTACGACGGCATCCCGACCGAGCTCGCCTGCACCTACGCCTGCGCGGGGCTCACCGCATACAGCGCGATCCAGAAGGTGGCGCCGCTGCGCGCGGACGATTACCTGGTCATGATCGGCGCCGGCGGAGTCGGGTCTCAGCGGCGTCCATATCGCACCCGCGCTCGTGCCGCTCGAAGTTGATCGTTGCCGACGTCGACCCCGAGAAGCGCGCGGTCGCGCGCCAGGCAGGTGCCTTCGAGACCATCGACAACAGTGAGCCGGATGCCGCCAGGAAGGTGCTCGAGCTGACCAAGGGCGGGGTCAAGGCGGCGATCGATTTCGTCGGCGCGCCGCAGACCGCGCGCTTCGGCATGGACGTGCTGCGCAAGGGCGGCACGCTGATCGTGGTTGGCCTGTTCGGCGGTGCGCTCTCGGTGCCGCTGCCGCTCCTGCCGCAGCGCTCGCTCAGCCTGCGTGGCTCCTACGTCGGCACGCTCGAGGAGCTGCAGGCGGTCATGGCGCTCGGCCAGGCCGGCAAGGTGCCGCCGATCCCGCTCGACATCCGGCCGCTCGATGCCGCGCCCCAGGCGCTCGACGATCTGCGCGCCGGCCGGGTGCGCGGTCGCGTGATCCTCAAGCCCGCGGCCTGATTCGCCGAGCAGCCGCCGGCCGGTCGCGGCGGCGGCGAAAGAGGCGACAACCCGCCCCGCCTGTGCTAGCGTCACGTGCCATAACAACAGTGGGGACGCGCCGTGAACCGGAGCTTCGGCCGTGGGTCGGAGACCAAGGTGCTGCCCGCGCCCCGCGAGCCATCGCAACCGTCGGATGACACGCTGGCGCGGCTGGAGTTCGCCCTCGAGGCCGCCAACGTCGGCGCCTGGCAATGGGACCTGCAGACGGGTCGCGTGCACTGGTCCGACAACCTCGAGGCCATCCACGGGCTGCCGCCGGGCTCGTTCGGCGGCGACTTCGCGAGCTTCCTCGCCGACGTCGACCCGCGCGATCGCGAGGCGGTCATGGCGCGGGTCCAGGAGGTCATGGCGCAGGGCGGCGACTACCACGTCGAATACCGGCTGGCCGGCGCGACCGAGGGCGAGCGCTGGGTCGAGGGCAAGGGCCGGATGATCCTCGACGAGCAGGGCCGCCCCCTGCGCATGACCGGCGTGTGCATGGACATCAGCGAGCGCAAGCAGGCGGAGCGGCGGCTGGAGCTGCTGCTCCAGGAGCTGCGGCATCGGGTCAAGAACATGCTCGCCGTGGTCCAGTCGCTCGCCAGCCAGACGCTCCGGCACGGCGGCTCGCTCGAGGCCTTCGCCAAGGCGTTCCAGGGGCGCCTCGTAGGCCTCGCCGGCGCCCATGATCTGCTGGTCGACACCAACTGGACAGAAACCGGGCTGCGCGCTCTGATCCTGGCGCAGCTGGCACCCTTTCTCGAGCGGCAGGACCGGTTGAAGCTCGTGGGCGAGGACGTGATGCTGCCTTCGAATGCGGTTTTGACCCTCGGCATGACCCTGCACGAGCTCGCGACCAATGCCGCCAAATACGGGGCGCTCTCGACCGATGCCGGCACGGTCGAGGTCAGCTGGCGACAGGAGCCGACCGTCGACGGGCCGCAGGTGGCGCTCCTCTGGCAGGAGCGCGGCGGGCCCAGGGTTGCACCGCCAAGGCAGCGGAGCTTCGGCACCCAGCTGATCGAGGCCGGCATCGCCCACGAGCTCGACGGCTCGGTCGCGCTCGCGTTCGACCCCGAAGGCGTGCGCTGCGAGCTGCGCTTTCCGAAGCCCGCCCGCTGACCAGGCGGCAGGCCGCCGCCCTCGACGCACCCTTGCACCGATGCTACATTTGCTATCGATCGGGAGTTGGAGTTGATGACGCCATGGCTCAGTTGCTGGTGCGAAACCTCGATGACGATCTGGTCCGGCGCCTCAAGATGCGCGCGGTCGCGGGCGGGCGGTCGGCCGAGGCCGAGCATCGCCTGATCCTGGAACAGGCGCTCCGGCCGGACATCGAGGCCTTCAAGGAACGCGCCCGCCTGCTGCGCGAACGCACTAAGGGCCGGTGCACGGTCGAAGCGTGGGAGCTGATTCGCGCCGATCGCGACCGCGACTATTCTCCGTCGGACGACGATGCCGAAGGCGCTTGACGCTGGATGCTGATCATCGACGCGAGCGTCGCGGTCAAATGGGTTGTTGACGAACCCGATGGCGACAAGGCGGAGACGCTGCTCGGCGAGCGACTGGCTGCCCCGGCCTTATGGCTGGCGGAAGCAGCCAGCGCCCTTTGGAGCAAGTGTCGCCGGCAGGACATCAGCGAGGACGAGGTTCGTCGTGCCTGCGTGACGTTGGGGCAAGCGCCGGTACTTCAGATCGCGCTTGACCTGCTGTTGCCGGCCGCCATCGATTACGCACTGACGCTGCAACACCCCGCCTACGACTGCTTCTACCTGGCCGCGGCTCACCTCCACGACACCCATATGGTCACCGCCGACGCGCGCTTCGCGCGGCGCGTGGCCAGCCAGCCGGACCATGCCTTTCGGGTCCGGCTGCTCGCCGATCTGGCCCCATAGGCCGCGCCCTGCCCTGTCGCTTCAGGCGAGCGAGCCGGGCGGCCCGCAGCGCAGGCGGCGAGCGCCACAGGCGGCGTGATGTCGGCGAGCACGCCGAAATAGAGGACGAAGAAATGAGCGACCAATGGGTCGCGTCGCGCAGCAGCCCGAAACCCGCGGTATAGTAGTGAAAGGCCGAGAGGCCGACCAGCAGGCCGCCGGCGATCTGGAACCCGACGACCGGCCGCCATCCCCGCCGGCTAGCAGTAGCAGCAGGCCCGCCTCCCGGTAGTAGCGCTCTGCGCCGGGATGCAAGGGTATGCCGATGCCATCGAGAGCGGTCTCGAGGGTGATCGACTTGCCCTTGGCGTGACCGCGGTCGAGCAGCTGGCGCGCGGTCGGGTTCCAGAGCGCCTTGGTGATGCCGTAGACCAGGTCCTCGTCGACCCCGGCGCCGACCACCCACTCGGCGCCGACGCTGATCGTCGGCGTCTCGCCGATCCCCTCGTAGACGCCGGCCGGGATCACGTCCTTGACGAAGAACTGGTACTTCTTGAGCAGCGCGTCGACCTCGGGGCCTTCGAGCGGCACGAGGCCGCAGCCGGCGCTGGCGGCGAGTTCGACCACCGATCCGGTCGGGTAGCCGGCGACGATGATGAAGGCGTCGAGCTGATTGTCCCGGATCTTGCCCACCGCCGGGCTCGGCTTGATGTATTCGGGCTTGATGTCGGCCTCAGTCAGGCCGAACGCCTTGAGGATGATGCGGGCATCGACCAGGGTGCCCGAGCCCGGCTCGTCGAGCGACACGCGCTTGCCCTTGAGATCGCGCACCGAGTGGATGTTGGCGTCCTTGCGGGTGACGATGTGGATGCTCTCCGGGAAGAGGCTGGCGATCGCGCGCAGGTTGTCGACCTTGCCCTTGCCCTTGAAGATCCCGGTTCCGGTGTAGGCCCAGTAGGCGACGTCCGACTGCACCAAGCCGCTTTCCAGCTCGCCGGATTTGATGCCGTTGACGTTGGCGACCGCGCCGTTCGAGCTCTGCGCGATCGCGACCAGGCCTGGCACGCCGCAGCTGCCGCCCTGGTCGCAGGGCCGGGCCCCGGGCGGGCTGCTGATGATGTCCGCGATCAGGCCGCCGATCGGGTAGTAGGTGCCGGCGACCCCGCCGGTGCCGATCCGGAAGAACCGCATCTCCTGCGCTTGGACAGAGACCGTGCCGCCGAGCGCGGCGAGGAGGGCGACAGCGACAAGCGTGCGCAGGGCCATGAGCTGCCTCTCTGACCAGGTCTGGTTGGAAGCGCCGGCCACCGGCGCCGCCGCCCAATTGTCAGAAAAGCCGAAGCAAGGCAATTGCGAATCACCCGCTCTGCGGCGCGCCCAAGGCTGCCTCCGGAGTGCCGCCGCCGACTACAGGCCGCGTTCGCTCAGGCCGAGCCTGAGCGCCTTGCCGACGGTGGCGTACCGCCGGATGCCGCCCCACCCGCACAGACCGGCTCGATGCGACTCCCCAACCGCGATCGACCGCGACGACGCGTCAAGGTCCTTTGGAACCAGGCAGCAAGCCGCAAGGCTTGGCTTCAGCCATGAGGTTCACCGCAGAGGATGCCTTGGCCGCGCTGAAGCAACCTCGACAGGATAGGAGTGGACGGCGGATCGGGCGACGACCTCGGGCCTAGTAAGGAAACGGCCAGCGGCGCAGCTTCTCCTTGGCGACCTGCCAGAGCCGGGCGAGGCCGTGCGGCTCGACGATCAGGAAGAAGATGATCAGGCCGCCGAAGATCATGTGCTCGAGATTGGTGATCAGATCGACCGGCATCCGCACGCCGATCAGGCCGGGCGCGTTGTTGAGGAAGATCGGCAGCAGGACGATGAAGGCGGCGCCGAGGAACGAGCCGAGGATGCTGCCGAGGCCGCCGATGATGATCATGAACAGGATCTGGAACGAGCGGTCGATCTGGAACGCCAGCGCCTCGACCGCGCTCGTGTAGATGAACGCCCACATGGCGCCGGCGATGCCGATGTAGAACGAGCTGATCGCGAATGCCGAGAGCTTGGCCGTGAACGGCCGGATGCCGATGATCTCGGCGGCGATGTCCATGTCCCGGATCGCCATCCAGGAGCGCCCGATCTTGCACCGGGTCAGGTTCTTGGCGGCGAGCGCCAGCAGGGCGACGATCGTGAGCGTGAACAGATATTTGGCCTCGACGCTGGACTCGGCGCCGGTGACGAACACCTGGCCGAACACCGCGCGCGGCGGCGCGCTGATCACCCCGGACGGGCTGTAATTGGTGAACCAGGGCAGCTTGTTGAACAGCCAGAGCAGGAAGAACTGGGCGGCGAGCGTCGCGACCGCCAGGTAGAAGCCCTTGATGCGCAGGCTCGGCAGGCCGAACAGGAGGCCGACCCCGGCGGTGATCAGGCCGGCCAGCGCCAGCACCAGCACGATGTGCAGGTCGGGAAATGCGGTCGCGAGCTTGTAGGCGGCGAACGCGCCGCAGGCCATGAAGCCGCCGGTGCCGAGCGACAGCTGGCCGGCATAGCCGGTCAGGATGTTGAGGCCGAGGGCGGCGATCGAGAACACCAGGAACGGCAGCATGATCGTGTCGAGCCAGTAGCGGTCGGCGACCAGCGGCACGACCACGAAGGCGAGCAGCAGGATCGCCGCCAGCCCGATCCGGTCCTGGCGGATCGGCAGGATCGCGCGGTCGGCGGCGTAGCTCGTCTTGAACTGGCCGGTCTCGCGGTAGAGCATGGCAGTGCCTCGCGCTCGGGACTCAGACGCGCTCGATGATCCGCTCGCCGAACAGGCCCTGGGGCCGGAACAGCAGGAACATCATCGCCAGCATGTAGGCGAACCAGTCCTCGATCGCGCCGCCGAAGGCGTCGCCCCAGAACACTTCGGCGATCTTCTCGCCGGCGCCGATGATCAGGCCGCCGACGATGGCACCCGGCACCGAGGTGAAACCGCCGAGGATCAGCACCGGCAGCGCCTTGAGCGCAACCAGGGCGATCGAGGGCTGCACCCCGAGCTTGGTGCCCCACATGATCCCGGCGACCAGGGCGACGATGCCGGCGACCGACCAGACGATGGTCCAGATCACCTTGAGCGGGATGCCGACGCTCATCGCCGCCTGGTGATCGTCGGCGACCGCGCGCAGCGCCCGCCCGGTCGACGTGTACTGGAAGAACAGGGCCAGCACCGCGACCAGCGCGCCGCAGGTGACCGCGGCGAACACGTCGAACTGGTTGATGTAGATGCCGCCGACGATCCAGGGCTCCTGGGGAATGCCGAGATCGAGGACGCGCACCTGGCTGCCCCAGACCGCCTGGCCGAAGCCGTCGAGGAAGAAGGTGATGCCGATGGTCGCCATGAACAGGCTGATCGGCGCCTGGTTGACCAGCGGCCGCAGCACGATCCGCTCGATCAGGGAGGCGACCGCGATCATGATGCCGATCGCGAGCGCGAAGGCGAGCCAGGGGTTGAGGCCGACGTCGTCGATCAGCCCGGCAAAGCACAGCACCGCGAACAGCACCATGCCGCCCTGGGCGAAGTTGAAGACGCCGGAGGCCTTGAAAATCAGGACGAACCCGAGCGCCACCAGCGCGTACATGACCCCGGCCATCAGGCCGCCGATCAGCACCTCGACGAAGAACAAGGGCGCGCTCGCGATGCTCACGAAGGGATCGACGAAGACCGCGCTCAAGGTGCTCACGACGCCGCTTCCCGCTCCGCCAGCCAGCGCTCGAAATCGAGTTTCAGGGCGCACACCTCATCGATCCAGGCGCGCGCCTCGACAGTTGAAGGCTGAGGCGGCGGCGCCCGACTGAGGTCCTCCTCGGGATAGCGGTATGCCCAGACGTAATCGGAGAACCGATCCAATTCGAGGAAGCGGGCTCGATGGACGAATTCATCCGGCAACCGCGTCGCGGACGCCTTGATCACGTGGCCCTTGCGGGGACGTATCTCATGGGCAACCAGAGCCGCCTTGGTCAGCTTCTCTGCCGCCTGCTGTACATGGTAGGCTGCCTGGTCGGGCATGGGATCGCTCGGTTCGCAAGCGCGGCTGGCCATTGCGAGATCCCGCTCGGCCTTCCTCAGCCAGCTTGCTACCACCTGCCGGTTCATCGAGGCATGGTCACGTGGACGGGTCGACGTCTCGATCCAGATGTCTCCTCGATGGCCCGGGTACAGCCTGACGCCATCGTTACTCACCTCGAAGGAAAGCGTTCCAACCTCATGCCGCCATTCAGCGAAGCCGCCCGCCCGCGCCGGGATCAGCTCGGCGCTCAGTTCGCTTCCCCGCCTCGCCTCCTCCAGGCGGTCCCAGACCTGCCGGTTCATCCGCTCGTCCGGAACCACGATCATCAGGTCGTAGTCGCTGTCTTCGTCGGCGTCGCCACGGGCGCGCGAGCCGAACAGATAGATCGCGACCGGATCGACCTTGGCGACGATCTGCTCGACCAGCCGGTCGAGCTCTTCCGGGTCGTCGATCCGCGGCCCCGGCCGGGTCAGCGTCTCAGTCATGGGCGACCCCGAGATAGGCGTCGATCACTGCGGGATCGTTGCGTACCTGGTCCGGGGTGCCGTCGGCGAGCAGCTTGCCGTAGTCGAGCACGACCACCCGGTCCGAGATGTCCATCACCACGCTCATGTCGTGCTCGATCAGCGCGATCGTGGTGCCAAACTCTTCGTTGACGTCGAGCACGAAGCGGCACATGTCCTCCTTCTCCTCGAGGTTCATGCCTGCCATCGGCTCGTCCAGCAGCAAAAGCTCCGGCTGCATCGCAAGCGCCCGGCCGAGCTCGACCCGTTTCTGCAGGCCGTAGGGCAGCTGGCCGACCGGCGTGTTGCGGATCGCCTGAATCTCGAGGAAGTCGATGATCTGCTCGACGAACTCGCGGTGCGCCAATTCCTCGCGCCTGGCGCGGCCGAGATAGATCGCCTGCTCGAGGAAGGTCGCGCGCATCTTGAGGATCCGGCCGGTCATCAGATTGTCGAGCGTGCTCATGCCCCGGAACAGGGCGATGTTCTGAAAGGTGCGGCCGATGCCCTGGACCGCCGCCTCATGCGGGCGCATGTGCCGGCAGGTCCGGCCCTTGTAGGTGATCGTGCCCTCCTGGGCGTGGTAGAAGCCGTTGATCACGTTCAGCATCGAGGACTTGCCGGCGCCGTTCGGGCCGATGATCGCGCGGATCTCGCGCTCGCGGACGTCGAAGCTCACGTCGGTCAGCGCCGTGACCCCGCCGAAGCGGAGCGTGATGCCGTTGACCTCGAGCAGCACCCGGTTGAGCTGACGCCCCCGGCCGGCGCGGGCGGTCGGCTCGGTCACCGCGGCCATGGCGCCCGCTTACTCCGCCGCCTGCTGGATCAGCAGCGCCTCGGGCGCCGCGTCGTGGATCGCCATCTCGGCGGTGATCCTGCCGGTGCGGCCGTCCTCGAAGGTGACCTCGGTCTCGACCGCGACCTTCCTCTGGCCCGAATAAAGCGCGTCGATCAGGGTCCGGTAGCGCTCGTCGATCACGCCGCGCCGCAGCTTGCGGGTCCGGGTGAGCTCGCCGTCGTCCGCATCCAGCTCCTTGTAGAGCAGCAGAAACCGGCTGATCCGCTGAGCCGGCGGCAAGCTCGCGTTGACCTTCTCGACCTCTCCGGCGATCAGCTGGTAAACCTCGGGCCGGGCCGCGAGGTGGGTGTAGGTCGTGAACGCGAGCCCCTCGCCCTCGGCCCACCTGGCGACCATCGCGTAGCGCATGCACAAGATCGCGGTCACCGCCGGCCGGCCGTTGCCGAGCACCACACATTCGCCGATGAAGGGCGAGAATTTCAGCTTGTTCTCGATGAACTGGGGCGAGAAGCGGACCCCGGTCGCGGTCGTCGCGATGTCCCGCAACCGGTCGACCACGACCAGCCGGCCCTTCTCGTCCAGATAGCCGGCGTCGCCGGTCGCGAGCCAGCCGTCCGCGGTCATCGTCTGCCTGGTCTCTTCGGGCTGCTTGAAGTAGCTCTTGAACATTCCGGTATGACGTACCCGGACCTCGCCGAGCCCGGTCGGGTCGGGGCTGTGGATCTGGATCTCGGTGTCGTCGAAGGGGATGCCCGAGCTGTCGAAGTCGAGCTCGCCGCCGGTCTGGATCGTGTAGGCGCCGGCCGCCTCGGTCTGGCCGTAGAGCTGGCGGAGCGGCACGCCCATGGCGAGAAAGAAGCGGAAGGTGTCGGGACCGAGCGCCGAGCCGCCGGTCGCCGCCGACTTGACGCGCGAGAGACCGAGCCGGTCACGCAGCGTGTCGAACAGCACCCGGTCGGCGAGCCAGGAGCGGCGGCCCGCATCGAGCGCCTTGAGCCCGGCGGCCACCGCCCGACGGAAGATCGCCTGGTTCAGCCGGTTGGCATCGAGCAGGCGGGCGTGGACGTCGGCCGAGATCTGCTCCCAGACGCGCGGCGCGAACAGCACGTGGGTCGGCCCGATCTCGCGCAGATCCTGGATCACCGTGCGGTCGTCCTCCGGGAAGTTGACCCGGATCCGCGACAGGAGCGGCATCAGCACGACATAGACCTGCTCGACGATCCAGGGCAGCGGCAGGATCGAGACGTACTCGTCGGACGGCTCCCGCGGCTCGGCGCGGAGATACGCGCAGACATGCTCAAGCAGCGGCCGGTGCTGGAGCATCGCGAGCTTGGGGTGCGCGGTCGTGCCCGAGGTCGTGCACAAGACCGCGACCTCATCGCCCCGGCCGTCGGCCACGACCTGCTCGAAGCGGCCGGCCGGCTGATCCCGTCCCCGCTCGATCAGTTGCGCACGCGAAAGCAGCCGGGGGTCGGCGTATTTTCGCAGGCCGCGCGCGTCGTTGTAGACGATCCAGCGCAGCTCGGGCAGCTGGCCCGCGATCTCCAGGAGCTTGTCGACCTGCTCCTCGTCCTCGGCGAACGCGACCTTGGCCTCGGCATAGCCCAGCAGATACTGCACCTCCTTGGCCAGCGCGTCCTCGTAGACGCCGAGCGACATGGCGCCGACGCTCTGCGCTGCGAGCTCGGCCCAGAGCCAGTGCGGCCGGTTGCGGCCGATGATCCCGACCACGGCGCCGCGGCCGAGCCCGAGGGCCAGCAGCCCGAGCGCCAGCTCCTGGACCTTCGTCTTGGACTCGGCCCAACTGTAGGCGTGCCAGATGCCGTAGTCCTTCTCGCGCAGCGCGACCTCGGTACCGAAGCGGGCGGCATTGTGCAGCAACAGCTTGGCGGTCGTGTCGGCCTGCGAAATCTTGGGCAACTGCATGGTCAAGGCGCGACCCTTCGCGCGTTCCAGCTTCGACGCGGCCGCCCGGCTGCCGAGCGGCCCAACCCAATGCTCCCTCGGCGACCGCACCCTTCCCCGAAGGCCGGCCCTGATCGCAACGCGGTGCGCTCGACGACGTCGGCCACCGGAATTCGCCTCCCGGGCGTTCGCCCGATCGGACGCGGACCGCCCTGCCCCGCGCCTCATGGTCGCGATGACCGGGCAACCCGCTCCTGCCTCTCAAGCTTAGCTATAACCGGCGCCGCGCGGCAAGGCTAGTGGCCCTGCCCCTACCCTGCCCCTCCCTGCCCCTTAGTCCGAGATGGACGCGTCGATGCTTTCCGACACCAGCGGCCTTCGCGTCCCCGGGCACCGGAGCCGGGCGTCATATAGGCTTTGTTAGCGCGCGGCGCGGATACTGAACTGCTCGCAACAGGTTCGGCACGGCGGATCATGCTCCAATCCAAGGACAGGCCCGATCTCGGACCCCGCTCGCTCCGACTGTTCGGCAGCCGGACGGGACGGAGCGACATCCTGAGGGCCCTCATCCTCCTGGCCGGGACGGCCGCGCTCGGGTCGTTGGTCGACATCCGGGGGCTGTTTGCCGAATTGTCGAGCCACGGCTGGGGCTGGCTGCTCGGCGAGCTCTGGGCGCTCCTGATCGCGCTCGCGATCGGGACCGGCATGCTCGCCGCCAGGCGCACGCGCGAGCTCGGCGCTGAGGTGGCCCGCCGGCAGGAGGTCGAGCGCCGGTTGGTCGGGCTCGCGGACCGCGCATCGGCGGAGGCCGCCGCCTCCGCCCCTGACCGCGTCCCTGGCGGGTCCTTGGAGTGGACCTGGGAGATCGACGCCGACCAGCAGCTGGCCAAGGTGTCGGACAATGCGCCACCGCCGCTCATCGAGCTGGCGGGGGCGCGGGCATTCTGGCGGCCGGGCGGCCTGCTGGCCGACGACGAGGCCTGGGTGCGCCACCGCGCCGATCTGGTCCGCGGCCGCGCCTTTCAGGACTTCCAGTTCCGGGTTGCCGATGCCGACGGCAGGGAATGGCATCTGCAGATCAGCGGCTGGCCGGTCCACGACCGCGCCGGGCAGCTGGTCGGCTTCCGCGGCAGCGGTACCGATGTGACCCGCGCCGTTGTCGCCGAGGCCGAGGTCCGGCATCTCGCCGCGCACGACCCGATGACCGGCCTACCGCATCGGGGCGAGCTCTGCGAACGGCTCGCGCAGGCCGTGGCGCGGGCCCGGCACGGCGAGCCGGCGGCCCTGCTGTGCCTCAATCTGGATCGGTTCAGCGAGATCAACGACACCCTCGGGCCGGGAATTGGCGATCAGCTGATCAAGGCCTGCGCGGAGCGCTTGCGGGCCTGCCTCCACGAGCCCGGCATAATCGCCCGGACCGGTGGCGACGAGTTCGCGATCCTGCAGCCGCGCGTCGGCCAGCCGAACGATGCCGAGGCGCTCTGCCAGCGGCTGCAGGGCTGCCTGGCCCCGCCCTTCGAGATCGAGGGCCGCAGCCTGACCATGACCGCCTGCATCGGCGTCGTCCTGGTCCCTGGCGACGGCGCCACGGCCGACGAGCTGCTGAGGCACGCCGACATCGCGCTGCGCTGGGCCAAGAGCGAGGGCCCCGGCAGCCGCCGCCGGTTCGAGGCGGACATGGACGCCGAGCTGCGCGAGCGCACCGCGCTCGAGGCGGATCTCTGGCACGGCTTCGCCACCGGCCAGTTCGAGCTCCACTATCAGCCCCAGATCGCGGCCGAGACCCAGATCGTGGTCGGCCTCGAGGCCCTTCTGCGCTGGCGGCATCCGACCCAGGGGCTGGTCCAGCCGCGGGAATTCCTGCCGATCGCCGAGGAAATCGGCCTGATGGTGCCGCTCGGCGCCTGGGTGTTGCACGAGGCCTGCGCGCGCGCCGCGGCGTGGCCGAAGATCCGGGTCTCGGTCAATCTGTCGCCGGCGCAGTTCCGTCAGCGCGATCTGGTCGCCCTGGTCCAGCAGACGCTCGATCAGACCGGGCTCGCGCCCGAGCGGCTCGAGCTCGAGATCACCGAGGGCGCCGTGCTGAGCGACACCCACCTGGCCTGCGAGATCCTGGACCGGCTCAAGCAGCTGGGGGTCACGATCGCGATCGACGACTTCGGCACCGGCTATTCCAGCCTCAGCTATCTGCAGAAGTTCGACCGCATCAAGATCGCGCGCTCGTCCACCAGCACCCTCGGCCGCCACGACCAGGCGGACGTCATGATCCACGCGATCCTGGGCCTCGGCCGCGTGCTCGGCATGGAGGTCTGCGCCGAGGGCGTCGAGACTGCCGAGCAGAGCGCCTGGCTGCGCGCCGAAAGCTGCACCGAGCTCCAGGGCTTCCTGTTCAGCCGGCCGCTCGAGGCGGCCGAGCTCGATGCATTTCTCCGTGCCACGGTCGAGTCCGAGCTGCCGGTCACCGCCTACGAGGCCGCGCCGGCGGCCTGAGGCCGCTCACGATCGCCCGCGGGCTCAGGCGAGGGCGGGGCGTGCCCGCGCGCAGATCGCCGCCGGATCGAGGCCGCGCGGTAGCGTCCCGAACTGCCGCCCGCCGCCATCGGCCAGGCGCGATGCGCAGAAGGCGTCGGCGACCGCCGCCGGCGCGTGCTGGACCAGGAGCGCGCCCTGCAGGGCCAGCGCCAGCTGCTCGACCAGCCGGCGCGCCTGGAACTCGAGGTCGGCCGGCTCGCGCAGGCAGTTCTTCAGCCGGACCAGCCAGGCATCGAGCCTGAGGTCGGCGCCGCGCGCGCGCTCGAGCTCGGCGAACAAGGCGTCCTGGGCGCCCGGATCCCGCGTCAGGGTGCGCAGCGCATCGAGGCACACGACGTTGCCGGAGCCTTCCCAGACCGAGTTGACCGGCGCCTCGCGGTACAGGCGCGGCAGGATCGAGGTCTCGACGTAGCCGTTGCCGCCCAGGCATTCGAGCGCTTCGCCGATCGCGGCGGGCGCCCGCTTGCAGATCCAGAACTTGGCGACCGCGGTCGCGAGGCGGGCAAAGCTCGCCGCCACCGGGTCGCTCGCCGCCGCATCGAAGGCGCGCGCGAGACGCATCACCATGACCAGGGCCGCCTCGGCCTCGAGGACGAGATCGGCGAGCACGCCGCGCATCACGGGCTGGTCGATCAGCCGCTTCTGGAAGGCGCTCCGATGGGCGGCGTGGTGGAGCGCCTGCGCGACCGCCTGGCGCATCAGCGCGGCCGAACTGAGCGCGGCGTCGAGCCGGGTGTGGTGGACCATCTTGATGATCGCGCGCACGCCGTGGCCGGGCTCGCCGATCAGCTGCGCCATGGCGCCGGCGTACTCGATCTCGGCCGAGGCGTTGGCTCGATTGCCGAGCTTGTCCTTGAGGCGTTGGATGTGAATGGCGTTACGCACCCCGTCCGCCCGCCAGCGCGGCACGAAGAAGCAGGTGAGACCGGCCTCGGTCTGCGCGAGCGTGAGAAAAGCGTCCGACATCGGCGCCGAGCAGAACCACTTGTGACCAATCAGCAGGTAGCTGCCGTCGTCTGTCGGCTCCGCTTTCGTGCTGTTGGCGCGCAGATCCGAGCCGCCCTGCTTCTCGGTCAGCGCCATGCCGATCAGAGCGCCGCGCTTGCCCGCCACCGGCTGCGAGCTCGGATCATACTCGGCGGTCAGGACCTTGGGCGCCCAGACCCTGGCGATCTCGGGCGCCTCGCGCAGCACCGGCAGTGCGGCGAAAGTCATGGCAAGCGGGCAGCAGACGCCGCTCTCGACCTGATTGAGCAGAAAGGCCAAGGCGGCGCGCACGACCTGGGCACCGGGCCGGGCATCGACCCAGGGCAGGGCGTGGATCTGCTCGGCGATCGCCTGGCGCATCAGCTCGTGCCATGCGGGATGGAACGCGACCTCGTCGATCCGGTGGCCGAAGCGGTCGTGGCTGTGCAGGACCGGCGGGTTCTGGTTGGCCAGTTCGCCGAGGCGGATGGTCGAGGCCTGGCCGAGCCAGGCCCCGAACCGGACGAGCCGGGCCTCGCCCCAGCTCCCGCCCTCGCGCGCCACCGCCTCGCGCAGCGCCGCGTCCCGCTCGAACAGGTTGAACGCCTCGAGGGGCGGCGGCTGGTTCAGGACCTCGTGGGTGGCGAAACCGGTCGGCTGGGCGGTCATCGCAATCCTCCCCGGCGCGGGGCGCCCGCAGTCGACGCCGTTGCCCCGGCTGCCGATAGAGGTAAGCCTAGGGCGAATAATCTTGAAGTCGTGCTAACGCCGCGCCCCCGACCCGCCCGCGCTCACGCGGTCAGACGCGCTCGCCGAGTTCCGGGAACAGCCGCGGCAAGGCCTCGATCCGCTGCCAGCCTTCGCCGCGCGCGACCGGCTCGACCGTGATCGCCTCGAAATAGGCATCGAGCACGGCGGTGCGCTCCTCGGCGAGCGGCGGTGCACAGTAATCCTCCTCTTCCCAGACCGCGCCCGCCGGCTCGACGCGGGCGTGGCGCAGGCCCCGGGTCAGGGCCCGGCCGAAGGGCTGCAGATCGACGAAGGCATCGGCCGCCAGGCGCTCGGCGAGCTCGGGCTGCAAGTCCGGCTTGATCCGCGCGCGGACCAGATAGTGGGCCATCGGAATTCCCTTCGCGCCTAGAATTTCTCGGACCAGGGCCGGAGGTCGAGCTCGAGGGTCCAGGCGCTGCGCGGCTGCAGATGCAGCTGGTAATAGGCCTCGGCGATTCCGTCCGGATCGAGCAGCGCGTCCGGACCGCGCCCGGCCGCCAGATGCTGGTAGCGCTCCGAGCGGATCTGACCATCGATCACGACGTGGCCGACGTGGATGCCCTGGGGACCGAGCTCGCGCGCCAGGCTCTGGGCGAGCGCGCGCAGGCCGAACTTGGGCACCGCGAGGTTGGCGAAGCGGGCACCGCCGCGGAGCGCCGCGGTGGCCCCGGTGAAGATCAGCGTGCCGCGGCCTTGCGCCAGCATCCGCCGGGCCGCCGCCTGCGCGACCAGGAAGCCCGCGAGGCAGCCGACCCGCCAGCAGCGCTCGAAGTCGGCGGCCGCGATCTCGAGCACGCCGCCCGGCTCGAAGGTGCCGGCGTTGAACACCACCAGCTCGGGCGCGCCGAGGTCGCGCTCCGCAGCCTCGAACAGACGGCCGACCGCGGCCTCGTCGGTGGCATCGCAGGCATAAGCCCTGGCGCCCGCGACCGGCGCTTCCTGCAGCAGCTGCTCGAGGCGATCCTTGGCACGCGCTGCCATCGCGACCGCCATGCCGGCGCGCGCGAACCGCCTGACCAGCGCGAAGCCGAGCCCCGGCCCGACGCCGACCACCACCGCCGCCCGCCGATCCGCCATCGCCGCTCCTCCCCGGGGCTCGCCCTCAAGCCTCTACAATCATTCATTTAGACTTGGCGGCAGACCCTGCCAGCGACGATCTGCGGGATCGCGGGGATCCGGCGGGTAAGCCCGACCCAGCCAGCCCGCGGCGTTTCGCCGAATCGATTCCGCTGGGGCCGGCCGCAGCGCACGCTTCATGAGGCGGCTGCGAGATCGGCCTCATAGGCGAACAGGGCGGCGGCGCCGCCGCTGTGCAGGAAGACCACGTTCTGGTCGCTCCGGAAAAAGCCCTTCCGGCAGAGGTCGATCAGGCCGGCCATGGCCTTGCCGGTGTAGACCGGGTCGAGCAGCAGGCCTTCGGTCTTGGCGGCGAGCCGGATCGCGTCGAGCGTGCCTGAGGTGGGAATGCCGTAGCCCTCGCCGACGTAGTCGCCGTTGGCCATGACCCGTTCCGGGTGGATGCCGCCGCGCAGGCCGAGGTGCGCAGCGGTCGCATCCGCGGTCCGCAGGACCGCCTCGATCTGCGCCTCGGCCGGCCGGCGGACGCAGATGCCGAGCACGTCGATCCCGGAATTGGCGCCCTCGAGGCCCGCAACCAGGCCCGCCTGGGTGCCGGAGCTGCCGGTCCCGACCACCACGCAATCGATCCTGAGGTCCCGGTCGTTCGCCTGCTGCAGGAGCTCGAGCGCTGCGTTGACGTAGCCCAGCGCGCCGACCGCGTTCGAGCCGCCGCCCGGAATGATGTAGGGCCGCCGGCCCCGCGCCCGCAGCTCTTCGGCGACCTCGGCGCAGGCTCCATCCATGTCGGTGTCGGCCGCGACGAAGCGGAGCCTCGCCCCGAACAGCCGGTCGAGGAGGACGTTGCCGGTCGCCTCGTAGGCCGCCCCGTGCCCCGGCACGCGCCGCTCGAGCACCGCCTCGCACCTCAGCCCGTATCTGCAGGCTGCAGCCGCGGTCTGGCGGACGTGGTTGGACTGCACTGCGCCGTGGGTGATCAGCGTGTCGGCGCCCTGCGCCAGCGCGTCGCCGAGCAGGAACTCGAGCTTGCGCGTCTTGTTGCCGCCGGTCGCGAGGCCGGTGCAGTCGTCGCGCTTGACGTAGAGGCGCGGCCCGCCGAGCCGCCGGGTGAGGTTGGGCATCGGCTCGAGCGGGGTCGGCAGATGGGCGAAGCGGACGCGGGGAAAGTGGGCGAGATGCATGGTGGGGCTGGCCTTGCTCTCAATTCGGTGCCGGCGGACGACAGGCGCGAGCTTAGCCAGGCAGCGCCGAGCGACCAACGGCTTTGTCGCGCGGCGCCGGCCCGCAGCCTGAGACCCGCCCGCAGCCCTAAGACCCGGTCCCAGCCTTAAGAGAAGACACACCGATTCCAGGGGATAGTGCGTCGGACCTGCGCGATCTGCACCGAACCGGATCGATGCCCGCCAACCGAGCGAACGCCGACGCGGCGCCTGACAACGCCGATGCCCGCATCCTGGTGCCGATCGCAGCGCTGGTGCTCGCGGCGCTCGGGCTGCTCGCGGGCGCGCTCTGGCTCGCCAGCGCCAGTCAGGACGCCCTCGCGCGCCAGCACGAGCGGCAGCTGATCGAGCACGCGATCGCCACCGTCCGTCGCCAGACATCCCTCACGGTCAAGGACTACGCCTATTGGGACGATGCCGTGCAGCATCTCGTGCTCGGGCTCGATCCGGAGTGGGCTGATGGCAACGTCGGCGCCTATATCCACGACACGTTTGGCTTCGAGTATTCCTTCGTGCTCGATGGCGACGACCGGACGATCTACGGTCAGGTCGACGGCGCGCGGTCCGATGCCGACGCCTTCGCCGTGCTCGGCGCGCCGCTCGGCCGCCTGATCGCGCAGGCGCGCGCCGCCCCGATCACCCCCGACAAGGCGCCGGAACCGGCAACCGGATTGCTCAAGGCCAGCGACGGCGTGGTCGTCGCCGCGGTCAGCCCGCTGCTCACGCAGGCCGGCTCCACCCTGCAGCTGCCGCCCGGGCGGCGATCCGTCCTGGTTTTCGTCAAGCGCCTGGGACCGGAGTTCGTGACGCAGATCGAGGCCGATTTCAGCTTGCAGAAAGTTCGGATCGGCGCGCTCTCGACGACCGTGGGGACAGCTCGGATCCGGCTGCTCTCGCCGGCTGGCGGCGAGCTGTCGATGATCACCTGGGTGCCCCAGCAACCGGGCCGCAAGCTGCTGGTCTGGCTCGCGCCGGCGCTGCTCGCGGCGCTCGTGGTCTTTCTCGGCTTCGCCGGCATCGCGCTGCGCAACATCCGGCTCGCGGCCGCTGTGATCCGCGACGGCAAAGCGCGCTTTCGCGATATCGCCGAGGCCAGCTCCGACTGGTTGTGGGAGACCGACGCCGAGCTTCGGGTCGAATTCGTCTCGGAACGCTTCGCGACCATCGCTGGCATCAGCCCGGATACGATTCTGGGCCGTCCGCTGACCGAGTTGCTGCATCCGGCCGAGGACCGCGAGCGGTGGCAGCGTCATCTGGCCGATCTCGCGGCCCGGCAGCCATTCCGCGGGCTGCTCTGCCGCCTGGACGGGGTCGCCGACCGCGCGCACACCTTGCGCGTCGCCGGCAAACCGATCGTCGATGGCAACGGGCGCTTCTGCGGCTATCGGGGTGCGGCAACCGATATCACCGCTGAGCTGCACGCCCAGACCCAGGCCCAGTACCTGGCCCGGCACGACCCGTTCACCGGCCTGCCCAATCGCCTGCTGCTGCAGGAGCGGCTGCAGCACACGCTGGCCGAATGCCGGCGCCGCCACTGGACCGCGGCTATCCTCTGCCTCGATCTTGACCGCTTCAAGGAGGTCAACGATCGCCTCGGCCACGCCGCCGGCGATCTGCTGATCAAGACCTGCGCCAGCCGGCTCACGGCCAGCGTGCGCGAGATCGACACGGTCGCCCGGTTCGGCGGCGACGAGTTCGCCGTCCTGCAGTCCGGGATCGAGGATCTCGCCGACGTGCAGGGCCTGGCCGAGCGCCTGCTGGCCGAGCTCAGCCGGGCGTTCGACCTCGACGGCCAGGAAGCCCTGGTCACGACCAGCATCGGCATCGCCATGATTCCGGCCGACGGCGACGCGCCGGAACTGCTCCTGCAGAACGCCGACACCGCGCTCTACCGCGCCAAGGCCGAAGGCGGCAACCGTGCCCGCTTCTTCGAGATCGGCATGGACGCAAGGCTCCAGGAGCGCAAGGCGCTCGAGGTTGATCTGCGGCAGGCGCTCCAGAACGGCGAGCTCGAGCTCTACTATCAGCCGCTGATCGACCTGCGCCACGATCGGCTGGCCGGCATCGAGGCGCTGGTGCGCTGGCACCATCCGCGGCGCGGCCTGGTCGAACCGTCCGCCTTCATCGAGCTCGCCGAGGAGACCGGTCTGATCATGCCGATCGGCGAATGGGTGCTGACGAGCGCCTGCACGCAGGCGTCGGCCTGGTCCGGGGTCCGGATGTCGGTCAACCTGTCGCCGGTCCAGTTCCGGCACGCCGATCTGGTCGCAGCGGTCAAGGCGGCGCTCGAACGCTCGGGCCTGGCGCCGGGCCGGCTGGAGCTCGAGATCACCGAGTCGGTCCTGCTGGCGGAGCCGCAGGAATCCCTGCTCACGCTGCTCCGGCTCAAGGACCTGGGCGTCCGCATCACCATCGACGACTTCGGCACCGGCCATTCGAGCCTCGGCCATCTGCGCACCTTTCCTTTCGATAAGATCAAGATCGATCGGTCCTTCGTGCACGACCTCGACCGGGATCGCGATGCCGAGGCGATCATCAGGGCGGTGGTCACGCTCGGCCGCGGGCTCGGAATCGAGACCTGCGCCGAGGGGGTCGAGGACTCCGGCCAGCTGGCGCGCCTCGCGAGCGACGGCTGCGACGAGGTCCAGGGCTATCTGTTCTGCCGGCCGATGCCGGCCAGCGACGTCCAGGGGTTCATCGCGCGCGCCGCGGACGGCTCGCTGCTCGCGGACTTGATGGTCGACAGGCCCGGCCGGCGAGCGTAACCATGGCCAGCTGCCCAACCGCCATCGCCGATCGCACGTCGCGAGCCCGGCCGGTTGGGCCCAGGGTTGTCAGATCGAGCGGGTGAGCGAGATGTCGCTGGACCACAGCAAGCCGACTGTGCGCGAAGCCGTCGCGGTCTTCGACCAGGTTTACGAGCTCGATGCCGCGGTCGAGGAGCTGCTCAAGGCCGGCTTCAAGAAAACCGACATGAGCCTCTTGGCGAGCGAGGACGCGGTCAGCAAGAAGCTCGGCCACCGCTACGAGCGGGTCGAGGAACTGGAGGACGAGCCGGATGCGCCGCGCATCGCCTATCGGACCCGGGCCTCGATCGGCGATAGCGACGACGTGATCATCGGCACGCTGACCTATCTGCCGGCGGTCGTCGCGGCCGGCACCGTGGTCGCCTCGGAGGGCGTGGTCGCCGCGGCGGTGACCGCCACGGCGATCGCCGGTGCCCTGATCGGCAGCGTGCTGACCCGCTGGCTGGACAAGCATCACGCCGAGCAGCTGCAGGAGCAGCTGGACCGCGGCGGCCTCCTGCTCTGGGTTCGGACGCCCGATCAAGCAACCCAGCGCCGCGCCATCGACATCCTGACCCGCCACTCCGCGCACGACGTGCACATTCACCAGCTGCCGGCCAAGCACGGCTGAGATCCGACCTCGGGCGCGTCGGACCCGGCGCTTCGTCCCGACCCCTCGACCCCGCCCGAGCGATCGAGTGCCGGCGGCTGCGCCCCCGCGCCCGCCCGCGGGTCCGCGTCGTCCTCCATGAGAAAATCCGGGTTCGACAATCACTCTCGGGCGAAGTTTTGCGATTGATAATTAGAATAATTCCAATACAACAAAGACTCTGGAATCGTTCTACTTTGTTTTGACTTGCGATGATCTGGATAGCAGGCTATCGTGCTTGGCATCGATTGTCGACAGCGACGCGTTCGCCGAGGAGCCGAGACGATGAACCCGACCTGCCGGACCGCCCCGGCCGCCGCCCTGATGGTCGCCCCGTTGCTTGCCGTGGTGTTGGCGATGACTGCCGCGCGGGCCGGGGCGGAAGAGGTCAACATCTACTCGTCGCGCCACTACGACACCGACGTCCAGCTCTATGACGGCTTCACCAAAGCGACCGGCATCGAGGTCAACCGGATCGAGGGCGACGCCGATCAGCTGATCGAGCGGATCAAGGCCGAAGGCCGCAACAGCCCCGCGGACATCCTGATCACGGTCGATGCCGGCCGGCTCTGGCGCGCCGAGCAGGCGGGCGTCCTGCAGCCGATCCACTCGAAGGTCCTGGACGAGCGCATCCCGGCCAGCCTGCGCCACCCCGACGGCCTCTGGTACGGGGTGAGCAAGCGCGTGCGGATCATCATCTATGCCAAGGACCGGGTCCCACCGGGCGCGATCAAGACCTACGAGGAGCTCGCCGACCCGAAGTGGCGCGGGGCGATCTGCATGCGCTCCTCGACCAACGTCTACAACCAGTCGCTGGTCGCCTCGATGATCGCGGCCGACGGCCTCGAGCAGACCGAGCAGTGGGGCAAGGGGCTGGTCGCGAACTTCGCCCGCTCACCTCAGGGCGCCGACACCGACCAGATCAAGGCGGTGGCGGCCGGTGAGTGCGACATCTCGGTGGTCAATCACTACTACCTGGTCCGGCTGATCGAATCGGACGACGAGGGCGATCGCGCCGTCGCCGCCAAGATCGGCATCGTGTTCCCCAACCAGGACGGTCGGGGCGCTGAAGCCAACATCAGCGGCGCCGGCGTCACCGTCAATGCCCCGGACAAGGCCAACGCGGTCAAGTTCCTCGAGTATCTGACAACCGATCAGGCCCAGGTCTACTTCACCGAGGGCAACTACGAGTTCCCCGCAGTGCCGGGCGTCAAGCTCGAGCCGGCGCTGGCCCGCCTGGGCGACTTCAAGACCGACCCGGTCAACGCGTCGGAGTACGGCCAGAACAACGCCGCGGCGGTCAAGCTGATGGACCGCGTCGGCTGGAAATGAGCGGTCCGAGCGCCTCCACGCCGGAGCCGCCAGATCAGAACACTGAGGGAGCTCGCATCATGATCCGCCGAGACCGTCTGCTGCCGGCCGCCGTCGTACTTGCCATCGGCGCCTGCGCCGCGCCGGACGTCGCGGCGGCCGCTGACCCGGTCGACACGACGGCCGTGCTCGTGACCTATGCCGACATCGCGCACGCCGCCTATCAGGACTCCCTGACCACCGCCAAGAAGCTGCAGGCGGCGGTCGACGCCCTGCTCGCCGCACCGAGCGCCGCCACCCAGCAGGCGGCCAAGGACACCTGGAAAGCCGCGCGCGTGCCCTACCAGCAGAGCGAGGCCTACCGGTTCGGCAACCCGATCGTTGACGACTGGGAGGGCCGGGTCAATTCCTGGCCGCTGGATGAGGGCCTGATCGACTACGTCGCCCCGTCCTACGGCACCGAGTCCGCCGAGAACAAGTACTACGTCGCCAATGTGATCGCCAACCCGACGCTCAACGCCGGCGGCAAGACGCTCGACGCCTCGAAGATCGACGCCCAGCTGCTCCGCTCGCTGCAGGAGGTCGACGACGTCGAGGCCAACGTTGCGACCGGCTATCACGCGATCGAGTTCCTGCTCTGGGGCCAGGATCTGCATGGCACCGGGCCGGGCGCCGGCGAACGGTCGTGGACCGACTACGCCCTCGGTGACGAATGCACGGGCGGCCACTGCGACCGCCGGCGCGATTATCTGAAGACGGCGACCGGTCTCCTGGTCGCCGACCTCGAGGAGATGGTCGGCAACTGGGACGCGGGTGGTGCTGCCCGCCAGGCGGTCATGGCTGACCCGCCCAAGCATGGCCTCACCAGCATCGTGCTCGGGCTGGGCAGCCTGTCCTACGGCGAGCTCGCCGGTGAGCGGATGAAGCTCGGCCTGATGCTCCACGACCCCGAGGAGGAGCACGACTGCTTCTCCGACAACACCCACAACTCGCACTACTATGATGCGATGGGCATCGCCAACGTCTACCTCGGCCGCTACCGCCGGGTCGACGGCTCGACCGTCCAGGGACCGAGCCTGTCCGATCTCGTGCGCGCCAAGGATCCGGCGCTCGACGCCGAGATGCGCGCCAAGCTGGATAAGACCCAGGCCGCCATGCAGAAGATCAAGGATACCGCCGACCGTGGGATCATGGCCTATGACCAGATGATCGGCGAGAACAACCCCGAGGGCAACGCCATGGTCCAGGCGGGGATCGATGGCCTGCTCGACCAGACCAGGACGATCGAGAAGATCGTGGCGGCGCTCGATCTCGGGCCGCTCCAGCTGGAAGGCTCGGACAGCCTCGACAATCCGCAGAAGGTGTTCCAGTGAGCGGAGGCGACGCTTGCGGCTGAGGGCGCTCGCGCTCGCGGCGCTGGCCGGGGTGGTGCTGCTCGGCGCGATGCCGGCGCCCGCCTTTGCGGCGATGAGCGCCAAGCAGCGGGCGGCGATCCTCGCCCCGACCACGGACTTCACCAAGGCCGAGCGCTGGGAGGCGTTCTCCGGCGGCACCGCCACCAACCGCACGACCTTCACCCGGGACGCCTTCTCGGAGCCCTCTGAGAGCCTCTCGTTCGAGGAGCGCGCCGGTTTCTCGATCGGCAACGGTATCTTCCGCCGCGAGTGGGTGATCGCGCCGTCCTCGACCCAGGCGGCCGACGGCCTTGGGCCGCTCTACAACGCCCGCGCCTGCCAGAACTGTCACCTCAAGGACGGCCGCGGGCATCCGCCGACCGGGCCGGACGACACCGCGGCCTCGATGTTCCTGCGCCTCTCGATCCCGCCCGGGACCGATGCCGAGCGGGAGCTGATCGCGAGCCATCGGGCGAGCGTGATCCCCGACCCGACCTATGGCGGCCAGCTGCAGAACTTCGCGATCCCGGGCCAGCTGCCCGAAGGCCGGATGGTGATCGACTACCAGGAGATCCCGGTCGAGCTGGCAGGCGGCGAGACGGTGCACCTGCAAAAGCCCAGCTACCGGATCGCCGACCTCGCCTACGGTCCGCTCCATCCCGGGATCATGCTCAGCCCAAGGGTCGCGCCGCCGATGATCGGGCTCGGCCTGCTCGAGGCGATAGCACCCGAGGACATCCTCGCC
This sequence comes from uncultured Alphaproteobacteria bacterium, assembly GCA_963733965.1. Taxonomy (GTDB): domain Bacteria; phylum Pseudomonadota; class Alphaproteobacteria; order Geminicoccales; family Geminicoccaceae; genus DATAOG01. Next base: position 94,236 of record CAVTFM010000053.1, on the reverse strand, counting down.
AACGCCGACCCGGACGACGCCGATCACGACGGCATCTCCGGCCGGCCCAACTGGGTCTGGAGCATCGCGGACCAGAAAGTCGTGCTCGGGCGCTTCGGCTGGAAGGCGGGCGAGCCCTCGCTCGATCAGCAGGGCGGCCTCGCCCTTGCCGGCGACGTCGGCGTCGGCAACCCGATGCAGCCCGCCGCCTGGGGCGACTGCACCGAAGCCGAAGCCCTCTGCCGGAGCGCGCCAAGCGGCAACAGCCCGCAGTACGACAACCTCGAGGCGCCGGCCAAGGTCATGGCCCAGATCCTGTTCTACGCCCGCAATCTCGCGGTCCCGGCGCGCCGCAACGTCGATGATCCGACCGTGCTCGAAGGCAAGCGGCTGTTCTACGAGTCGGGCTGCATAGGCTGCCACCGGCCGAAGTTCGCGACCCGGCGCGACTGGGAGGTCAAGGCGCTGGCCGGCCAGCTGATCTGGCCCTACACCGATCTCTTGCTGCACGACATGGGCGAAGGGCTGGCGGACGGACGGCCCGAGGGCGAGGCCAGCGGGCGCGAGTGGCGCACACCGCCGCTCTGGGGCATCGGCCTCACCCAGGTGGTCAGCGGGCACACGTTCTTCCTGCACGACGGCCGGGCGCGCAACCTGACCGAGGCGATCCTCTGGCATGGCGGTGAGGCGGAGGCCGCGCGGGATGCCTTCGCCAAGCTGCCCAAGGCGGATCGTGACGCCCTGCTCGCGTTCCTGAACTCGCTGTGAGGGCTTGGCATCATGCGCGCCCGCCTCCTCCCGCTGCTCGCCACGGCTCTCGCGCTGAGCCAGCCCGCACACGCCGCGGACGTCCTCGAGACCCTGAACCGGCAGCTTGCCGACGAGGTCCTGATTCCGGACTACCAGCGCTTCGCCGACGCCACGGCCGGGCTCGGGACGGCGATCGCCGGCTTCTGTGCGGCCCCCGATCCGGCGCGGCTCGCTGATGCGCGCCACGCCTTCGAAGCGGCGCTGGACGCCTGGGAGCGCGTCCAGCCGATCGTGTTCGGACCGGCGCGCGCGGGTGGCCGGACCATGATCATCCAGCTGTTCCCGGACGGCCGTGACGCGGTCACGAGGCAGCTCGCCAAGGCGCTCGCGGCCAGGGACCCGGCGCTGGTCGCGGCCGGCGGGCTCGACGGCAAGAGCGTGGCGCTGACCGGCTTCCCGGCGCTGGAGCAGATCCTCTACGACGATGCCAGGCTGCCGGCGACCGGGACGCTTTCGGCCGATGCCGACTACGCCTGCGCGCTGGCCGCAGCGATCGGCCGCAACCTTGCTGGCCAGGCGGCGGCGCTGCTCGACGACTGGCAGCGGCCGAACGGCTTTCGCGATGCCGTCCTGACCGCGGCCGCCGGCAACGACACCTATCAAAGCGTGGACGAGGCGGCCGGCGATTACCTGAAGAGCCTGCACACGGCGCTTCAGGCGATCATCGCGATCAAGCTCGAAGGCCCGCTCGGCAAGTCGCTCGACACCGCCAAGCCGATGCACGCCGAGAACTGGCGGAGCGAGCGCTCGCTCGCCTCAATCCGGACCAACCTCGAGACCGCCCAGGCGCTCTACGTCAGCGCCGGCGGCTTTAGCGACGCGCTGCGGGCGCAGGCCGACGACGATCAGCTCGACAACGCGATCCGCAAGGGCTTTGAGCGGGCGTTCGCCGCGCTGGACGCGATCGGCGAGCCCTTGCACAGGGCGGTCGAGGACCCGAAGGCCCGGCCCAAGCTCGAGACGCTGGTGACCGAGCTCAAGGCGCTCCGCCAGCTGGTGGCCCAGGAATTGGCGCCGGCGCTCGACCTCGCGATCGGCTTCAACGCCCTCGATGGCGACTGACGGGACGACGGACCATGGCTCAGGACCCTCCAACCCTCGAATTCGGACGCCGCGGCTTCCTGCTCAGCCTCTCCGGCAGCGCGCTCTTGGGCTTCGGGCTCAGGGCGGCGGCGGCGCGCGGCAGCGCCGGGCCGCTCTACGTCGGCTGCCGGATCGACGGCGACGGCCGCTTCTTCACGAGCGGCTTCCGGGCCGACGGCCGGACGGTGTTCGATCTCCTGCTACCCGGCCGCGGCCATGCCATCAGTTTCCGGCCCGGGACCGCGCACTGCGTCGTCTACGCCCGCCGTCCCGGCCGCTTCGCCGTGGTCCTGGATGCCGCGGAGGGCGCCGCCCTGCAGCGGATCGACGCCGCGGCCGGCCGGCACTTCTACGGCCATGGCACCTACTCCGCCGACGGCCGCTATCTGCTCACCACCGAGAACGACTATGAGGCCGGCCGCGGCGTGATCGGGGTGCGCGATGCCGCAGACCACTACCGGCAGATCGGCGAGCTGCCGTCCTTCGGCATCGGTCCGCACGAGGCGACCCTGATGCCGGACGGCAAGACGCTTGCGATCGCCAACGGCGGCGTCCGCACCCATCCCGACTACGACCGCCTCGAGCTCAACCTCGACAGCATGACGCCCTCGCTCGCCTACCTCGAGCTGGCCGGCGGCCGGATGCTCGGCGAGGTCCAGCTACCGCATCAGCTGCACCAGCTCAGCATCCGGCACGTCACGGTCAACGCCGCGGGCCTGGTCGCGGTCGCGATGCAGTACGAGGGCAGCAAGCGCGACCAGGTGCCGCTGGTCGGCCTCGACGACGGCAAGGGCGAGCTCCGCCTGCTCCAGGCGCCGCCGGACATCCTGCGCCGGATGCGCCAGTACACCGGCGCGATCGCCTTCGACCCGGGCGGCGAGCTGCTCGCGGTCTCCAGCCCGCGCGGCAACCTGTTCACCTTCTGGGACGCCCGCAGCGGCAGCCTCGTCGACCACGTCGAGCTCGCCGACGGCTGCGGCCTGACGCCCGCCGACACCCCCGGCGCCTTCCTCGTCAGCGACGGCCGGGGCCAGATCCTGCGCGTCGAGCCGCGCGCCCGCCGCCAGTCGCCAGTCCCGATCGCGAACCAGCTGGTCACCCCCTGGGACAATCACCTGGCGACCGCGCGCCTGCCTGACCGTGCCGTCTAGTCACGTCACTTAAGTGACCTAATAATTAGACAAAGTATAATCAACAACAGTTTTGTTAAATTGTTGTTGCTATCTCGATCTAACCGTAATAATTCTCTGCGTCTACGCTAATCACTCGATGGTCCATTGCGATGAGTTGGGACACGCTGGCGCCGAGAGAGATGCTTGATCTGGCAATTCTCGGAGTTGCCGGGGAGAACGCGCGAAGCGCGACTGCCCTGATCAGAGCAGTCCAGCAGATCGGCGGCCGCCGGTTCGAGCCGACCGGCGACGTGATTGCCGGGCGGATCGCGGCACTTGCCGAGAGGGGCCTGCTGAGCACCGCGGCCGTACGCGCGGACGAACCGCTCTGGCAGCCTTCGGCGGCCGGCCGGGCCGAGGTCCAGCGGCTGCTCATGGTACGGACCGGGGCACCCGGCGACGCGCTCGCCGCGGTCTGCGCCTGCCTCAAGATCTGTTTCCTCGGCATGCTCGACCCGGACGCACGCGGCGCCGTGCTCGACGATCTGCTGGCGGCCCATCGACGCGCGCTGCAGGAGGCCCTGGCCGCGCGCGCCGACTGCCCCTGCCGCTGCGTCTTCGTCCAGCGCTATCTGGCGCGCGACGTCGAGCGCTGGGAGGCGGAGCTCGGCTGGCTCGAGGCGCTGCACCTGACCGCCACCGCCGGAATCGGGCGGGCGGCTCTGCCCGCCGGTGGCCGGACCGGCTGAGGAGATCGACCCATGGCTGCATTCCAGCCGCCGGCGTTGGACCCGGACGGAGCCCTGCCGAGCCTGGCGGAGCTGGCCCTTGGCGAGCAGCTGGTGGTCTGGGCGATGCGCAAGCGGCTCGAGGGCGCGGCGCATCTGCCGGCGCTGCAGAGGGGCTTCGATCTGGCGGGCGGCGGCCTGCACGAGCGGGATGCGTTCGTGGCCTTCGAGCAGCTGTTCGGCGCGCTTGCACGCAACTGCCGGCGCGACCTTTGGTTTCATCGCTGCGGCTGCGGCTGCGTCAGCCCGGACGAGCTCGCGATCCTCGGCCTGATCGCAGCACTCCAGGCGGACGACGCCTTGACCGCCTGGGGCCACGCCCGGGCGCTGGTCGCCGATCCGGCGCTGGGCGATCTGCTGCAGGCGGCCCGCGAGTTCGGTCAGGCGCTGGCCGAACGACGCCTCGCCCTACCGCTCCGCCGGCGCCTGGCGTTGGACCGCCCAGCGGCCGGCGTCCGCTTCCACTGAGCGATCGTGCGAGGCCTCTGCGGCGGGGCGTTGCGGGCGCGCGCGGGCGATCGCGCGGCTCAGAAGGATTACCGGGATCAGCCCGACCACGACGATCGTGAGCGCCGCGGTCGAGGCCTCGGCCAGACGCTCGTCGGACGCGAAGCGGTAGACCCGGACCGCGAGGGTCTCGAAGTTGAACGGCCGCAGGATCAGGGTCGCCGGCAGCTCCTTCAGGACGTCGACGAACACCAGGATCACCGCGGTCAGCACGCTGCTCCACATCAGCGGCACGTGCACCCGCAGCAAGGTCCCGCCGGGGCTGCGGCCAAGCGTGCGCGCGGCATCGTCGAGATGACGGTTGATCTTGCCGAGGCCCGCCTCGACCGTGTTGAGCGCCAGCGCCAGGAAGCGCACGATGTAGGCGAACACGAGGCCGGCCACGGTGCCGGTCAGCAGCAGCCCCGAGGAGATGCCGAAGCTCGCGCGCAGCCAGGCGTCGAGAACGTTGTCGAAGCGCGCGAAGGGGATCAGCACGCCGATCGCGATCACGGCACCCGGGATCGCATAGCCGAGCCCCGCGACCCGGGTCGAGACCCGCATGACCAGGGTCGGCCGCAGGCGGAGGCCGTAGCCGACGACGATCGCCAGCCCCGCGGTCAGCACGGCGGCGAGCACCGCGAGCGTGAGGCTGTGCCAGGCGAGCCCGAGGAACATGCCGCCGAACAAGGGGTCGCCGCGATGGACCGCCATCACCGCGAGGTCCAGCACCGGCACGCCGAAGCCCAGCACCACGGGCAGCGCGCAGGCCGCGAGGGCCAGCGCCGCCCAGGCGCCGCGCAGATCGTAGCACGGGCGCAGCCGCGACTGGGCGGTGTGCTGATAGCGGGCGAGGCCCCGCGACCAGCGCTCGGCCGCCAGCACGAGCAGCACGACCAGCATCAGCGCGGCCGCGAGCTGGGCCGCGGCGACCGGCTCGCCGAGCGCGAACCAGGTGCGATAGATGCCGGTCGTGAAGGTGTTGACCCCGAAATACTGGACCGTGCCGAAATCGGCCAAGGCCTCCATCAGGGCCAGCGCCACGCCGCCGGCGATCGCCGGCCGGGCGAGCGGCACGGCGACCGCGAGGAAGCTGCTCCACGGGCCGCGCCCGAGGGTCCGGCTGACGTCGAGCATGCAGGTGCACTGCTCGAGAAAGGCGGCGCGCGCCAGCAGATAGACGTAGGGATAGAGCACCAGCGTCATGACCACGATCGCGCCGCCGAGCGAGCGGATCGGCGGGAACCAGTAGTCGGCGCGGCCCCAGCCCGTGACCTCGCGCAGCATGGTCTGGACCGGCCCGGCGTACTGCAGCAGATCGGTATAGGTGTAGCCGATGATGTAGGTCGGCACCGCAAACGGCAGCAGGAGCGCCCACTCGAACAGGCTCCGCCCCGGAAACTGGCACATGCTGACCAGCCAGGCGGCGCCGACCCCGAGTGCCACCACCCCGAGCCCGACCCCGAGCGCCAGCAGCGCGGTATCCGACACGTAGCCCCAGAGCACGGTATGGGCGAGATGCGACCACACGCCATCGGTCGGCACCAGCACGCTCGCGAACACCACCAGCACCGGCAGGGCGACCGCCAGCGCCAGCCCGAGCGCCAGCAGGCTCCAGCGGTCGAGCCGCCTGGGCAGGCGCCATCCGAGCTTTGGCCCGGCGTCGATCGTGGGCAGCGACATGCGCATGGTCGTGCTCGGCGTGACCCCGCTTCTTGGTTGCCTGCGAAAGTAGATCTGGCGGCAAGCGCAAGAAATGTCTAGCCGGGTTCAGAGTTGTTGTCGACCCCGCAATTGAGCGCCCCCAGTGCTAAGCCACTAGGTCTTGGATCAGAATCATTCTAAATCAAAACTAGACTGAACGCTGCAAACTCGGACCAGGGGCGCAGGTGAGTCCGGGACGGTGATCGCAGAGCGCGCGGCGGCCGGCGGCGGCCACAAGGAGCGTGCCGGCTCGGACATGCGATCGGAGGGCGCTCGGCGGCCCCCGGCGGGGGCTCCGGGAGGAGCCTGCCGGCTCGGGCATGCGATCGGCGGCGCCGGCCGGGACCGGCCGTGCTCCAGGGGACGGCGGGGCGAGTTGGCGGCGCGGGCGCCGCTCTCCAGCCCCGGCTACAGATGGGCGGTGATGTAGTTCGCGAGCCCGATCTTCTCGATCAGCTCGAGCTGGGTCAGCAGATGGTCCTCGTGGTGCTCCTCGTCGGCCAGGATCTTGACCATCAGCTCGCGGCTGACCTGGTCGCCGACCCGCATGGCGACCGCGATGCCCTCGCGCAGATCGGCGATGCCCTTGACCTCGAGCGCCAGGTCGCGCTTCAGGATCTCGACGACATCGGCGCCGACCTCGGCCGGCTCGCCGCCCGCCATCTTGGGCGTGCCCTCGAGGTAGAGGATGCGGTCGAGCAGCAGCTCGGCGTGGCCAATCTCGTCGTTGACCTCGGCACGCTCGGTCGCGGCCAGCTTCTCGATGCCCCAGCTCTTCAGAAGCTGGCTGTGCAGCAGATACTGGTTGTACGCCGACTGCTCGTTCTCGAGCAGCTGGTTGAGGTGCTGGACGACCTCGGAATTGCCTTTCATACGCGGGCTCCGCTTGACGTTTTAGAACACTTCCAAAGTGGGCAGACCGCCCGGCGCCGTCAAGGGTGCTTACCCCGTGCGCCGAGTTCCAACCACGTGGCGCCGAGACGGTTCCCGCTCTCGATCAGCAGGCCGCCATCTGCGACCACTGAGCCAGGGTCGAGATCCGGTCAGTGACGCTTCAGCTGGGGCATGACCTCGGCTGTCCGCCGGCGGGACGAGGCGTCCGGTCGCGTTATATTGCGGCCCGCGTCGCTGCGATACTTCCGAAGAAAAATTGTCCTTCCGCGAGAACTCCCGCAATTTCATATGCCGAATTATTTAATGACTGTGTAGCGCCTATTCTGATTTCCGAAATGAAAAATTGATCCGGACAGCTTCGCTATTATCGACCTCGGTTATTGATATCCGTAGTTTAAAACCGTGAATCGCGATCTTGAGTTTCTCAACGTGATATCTAAGATCGAAAACGGTCTCCGATACGGATCGGTTTTGGGAGGCGTGTATTGCTCGCCTCTCGGCCATGTCATGAATGGTGACCCTAGCCGGCGACCGGCCCCCTGGCCGAGGTGGCGTTCGGGTGGTAGACTGGGATGCATGGCGTCGGTAGGGCTAGAGGATATGGCGGAAGAGACAATCAGCGTCCGGATCGCGAGCGACAAGAAGGCGGCGCTCGACGCGATCGCCGCCGAGAGCGGCCGCGACCTCGGGGTCGTGATCGAGGAAGCCTTGAATGCATACCTGGAGCTGCACGCCTGGCAGGTTGCACATATCAAGGAAGGCCTGCGCCAAGCCGATGCCGGTGAGTTCGCGACGAAAGCCGAGGTCGCTGACGCGTTCGCCCGATGGCGGCGCTGACGATCAAGTGGACCAAGCAGGCGATCGCGGACGTCGACAACATCTACGACTTCATCGCGGCGAACAGCCCGCGAGCCGCGCGAGCGACGGTCGACCGCGTCGATCGGGCGATCACCAACTTGACGCTGCATCCGCGGATGGGACGGTCCGGTCGCGTAGCCGGGTCCAGGGAGCTGGTGGTCGCGGGCACGCCGTATATCGTCGCCTATCGCCTCCGAAGCCGAACGGTCGAGTTGGTGGGTATAATTCACGCGGCGCGGCGGTGGCCGGACCGGTTCTGAATCTCGAACTGTGCGCTCGCTGAAGCGATCGCTGCGCGAGGCTACACGTCGAGGTTCACCACCTTCAGGCGTTCTCCTGGATGAAGTCGCGGCGGGGTTCGACCACGTCGCCCATCAGCGTGGAAAAAATCTCGTCGGCGGCGTCGGCGTGGTCGACCTTGACCTGGAAGAGGCTGCGGACCTCGGGGTCGAGGGTGGTCTGCCAGAGCTGCTCGGGGTTCATCTCGCCGAGGCCCTTGTAGCGCTGGATCGCGAGGCCCTTGCGGCCCTGGGCGAGCAGGGTCTCGATCAGGCCAAGGGGCCCGGTGAGCCGGGCCTGCGCGCCCTTGCGCTCGAGGGTCGCGGGCTCGGCGAACACCTTGCGCAGGTCGGCGACCGCGGCGTTCAGGCGCCGGGCCTCGGGGCTGCGCGCGATCTGCGGGTCGAGCCGGTAGCGGTCGCGGCGCTCGCCGCGGCGGCGCGTGAACGCGAGGCTGCCGTCCTCGTTGCGGGTGCCGCCCCAGGTCTCGGCGCCGGCGCCGGAGAGGCGAGCCGCGATCCGCGGCGCAAAGCCCTGGCCGGCCGCCTGCTCGGTCAGCGCCTCCTCGGCGAGCGCGCCCTCGAGCACCGCGGCCTCGACCAGCTCGGCCGGGAGCCGGCGCTCGAGCGCGTGGATCAGCTGGACGGCCCGGCGCGCGTCCTCGACCAGGCGGCGGAGCGCCTCGCCTTCGTGGACGGCATCGCCCGCCCCGAGCAGACGGGCGTCCTCGAGGCCGGCCGCGATCAGGAAGTCCTCGAGCTCGGCATCGTTGCGCAGGTAGCGCTCGGCATTGCCGCGCTTGACCCGGTAGAGCGGCGGCTGGGCGATGAACAGGTGGCCGGCCTCGATGATCTCCGGCATCTGGCGGTAGAAGAAGGTCAGCAGCAACGTCCGGATGTGCGAGCCGTCGACGTCGGCATCGGTCATGATGATGATGCGGTGGTAGCGCAGCTTCGCGAGGTCGAAGTCGTCCCGGATGCCGGTGCCCAGCGCCGTGATCATCGTGCCGATCTCGCCCGAGCCCAGGATCTTGTCGAGGCGGGCGCGCTCGACGTTCAGAATCTTGCCGCGGAGCGGCAAAATCGCCTGGAAGGCGCGGTTGCGGCCCTGCTTGGCCGAGCCGCCGGCGGAATCACCCTCGACCAGGAACAATTCGGCGTTGGCCGGGTCGCGCTCCTGGCAGTCGGCAAGCTTGCCGGGCAGGTTCGCGACGTCGAGCACGCCCTTGCGCCGGGTCAGCTCGCGCGCCTTGCGCGCCGCCTCGCGCGCCGCGGCCGCCTCGACCGTCTTGGCGACGATGATCTTGGCCGCGGCCGGGTTCTCCTCGAGCCAGCGGTTCAGGCCCTCGCCGACCACGCTCTGGACCACCGGCCCGACCTCGGAGCTGACCAGCTTGTCCTTGGTCTGGGACGAGAACTTGGGGTCCGGCATCTTGACCGAGAGCACGCAGGTCAGGCCCTCACGCGCGTCCTCGCCGGACAGCGTCACCTTCTCGCGCTTGGCGATGCCGCTCTCCTGGGCGTAGGCCTGGATCGAGCGGGTGAGCGCCGAGCGCAGGCCGGCCAGATGGGCGCCGCCGTCCCGCTGCGGGATGTTGTTGGTGAAGCACAGGGTCGTCTCGTGGTAGCCGTCGTTCCATTCGAGCGCGGCCTGGACCTCGATCGTGTCGCGCTCGCCCGCGAGCAGGATCGGCGGCTCGTGGATCGCGGTCTTGGCGCGATCGAGGTAGGCGACGAAGGCCACGAGGCCGCCGTCGTAGTGGAGGACGTCCTCGACCGGCTCCGCGTTGCGCTCGTCGCGCAACAGGATGGTGACGCCGGCGTTGAGGAAGGCGAGCTCGCGCAGGCGATGCTCGAGGATCGGGTAGCTGAACTCGGTCTTCGAGAACACCTCGATCGAGGGCATGAAGGTGAGCTCGGTGCCGCGCCGGTCGACCATAGCACCGGTGACCGCGAGCGGCGCCACCGGCTCGCCGCCGTCGCGAAAGCGCATCATGTGCTCCTGGCGGTTGCGCCAGATGCGGAGCTCCAGCCACTCCGAGAGGGCGTTGACCACCGAGACGCCGACGCCGTGCAGGCCGCCCGAGACCTTGTAGGAGTTGTGGTTGAACTTACCGCCCGCGTGCAGCCGGGTCATGATCACCTCGGCGGCCGACACCCCCTCGCCCTCGTGGATGTCGATCGGGATGCCGCGGCCGTTGTCGCGCACCGTGACCGAGCCGTCGGCGTTGAGGATCACCTCGACCCGGTCGCAGTAGCCGGCGAGCGCCTCGTCGATCGCGTTGTCGACGACCTCGAACACCATGTGGTGGAGGCCGGAGCCGTCGTCGGTATCGCCGATGTACATGCCCGGCCGGCGGCGCACCGCCTCCAGGCCCTCGAGGACCTGGATCGAGGTCGAATCGTAGGTCTCGTCCGGGATCGGCTCGAGCTGGGCGGCGGTGGTTTCGGCGGCCCCGGGCTCCAGGGCTCCAGGGAGGGCTGGATCAGGCTCAGTCATGGGGCTCGAGCGTCGACTCCTGAACGGTGAAGAACTGGGCACGCCCGCGCAGGGGCGCGAACGGGGCGGCCTCGGTCCCAGTCAGCCAGGCCTGCGCGCCCAGCGCCGTGAGCTCGGCGAACAGCGCCGCGCGGCGCTCCGGATCGAGGTGGGCGAGCGCCTCGTCGAGCAGCAGGACCGGCTGCTGCTCGCCGGCCGCCGCGCGCAGCCGCGCCTCGGCTAGGATCACGGCGATCAGGCAGGCCTTCTGCTGGCCGGTCGAGGCCTCGCGCGCCGGCCGGCCGGACACCCGGTCCCGCACCAGAAGGTCGCTGCGGTGCGGCCCGGTCGCAGTCGTGCCGGCCTCGGCATCGGTGCGCCGGCTGGCAGCGAGCGCCGCGGCGAAGCGGGCTTCGGCGTCGAGCGCCGAGAGCTCGTCCAGCCAGCTCTCGACCTCGCCCTCGAGGCGGAGCTCGGGCTGCGGCAGCCAGCCGGGTGCCTGCGCCAGGGCCGCCGCCAGGTCCCGGGTCGCCTGTCGTCTCGCGGCCGCGATCGCAACCCCGCCGGCCGCCGCCCGGCGCTCCAGCGCGCCGAGCCAGGCGGGCTCCAGACGGCCCGCTCGCAACAGGCGCGCGCGCTCCCGGAGCGCCTGGCCATAGCTCGCGGTCGCGGTCGCGTGCGCCGGATCGCCGACCAGGACCAGGCGGTCGAGGAAACGCCGCCTGGCGCCCGCGCCCTCGCTCAGCAGCCGGTCCATGGCGGGGGTCAGCCAGACCACGCTCAGGATCTCGGCGAGCGCCGCCTGGCTCGGCACCGCGGTGCCGTCGATCCGGGTCACCCGCCGCTCGCGCTCGCCGTCCTGGACCCGGGCCGTGTTCAGATCGGCGGGGCCGCGCGGCCCCTCGACGCGGGCGCCGACCGCCCAGGGGCCGCCGCCGATCCGGTCGACCTCGCCGAGCCGGGCCCGGCGCAGACCCCGCCCCGGGCTCAGGAACGAGATCGCCTCGAGCAGGTTGGTCTTGCCGGCGCCATTGGGCCCGGTCAGGACGACCGGTCGCCGGTCGATCTCGAGGCGCAGCCGCAGGTACGACCGGAAGTCCTCCAGGATCAACCGGCTAAGGGAGCTCGCGGCCGGCCGCATCGCGGGGTTCGCCCCGCCTCGCGGACCGTCCACAGGGTCCAGCGCGAGCGCCATCACACGCGCATGGGCATCAGCACGTAGAGCGTGCTGCTGTCCTTGGGGTCGCGGACCAGGGTCGGCGAGCCGGCATCGGCCATCGCGAGCTCGACCTCGTCGCCCTCGATCTGACTGTTCATGTCCAGGATATAGCGAGCGTTGAAGCCAATCTCCAGCGCCTCGCCGGCGTAGGCGACGTCGAGCTCCTCGACCGCGCGCCCGGCATCCGGGCTGATCGCCGACAGGGTCAGGCGGCCATCGGCGAGGCTGAGCTTGATCGCCCGACCCTTCTCGGTCGCGATCGTGGCAACCCGGTCGACGGCTTCGCTCAGCTCCTTGGTCCGCGCCACGAGGAGCTTGTCGTTGCCCATCGGGATGACCCGCTGGTAGTCGGGGAAGGTGCCATCGATCAGCCGCGAGCGCAGCACTGCCTGGCCGACCCGGAAGCGGATCCGCGCGCTCGACAGCGCGACCTCGACCGCCTGCCCGGCATCGAGATCGTCGATCAGCTTGCGGACCTCGCCGACCGTCTTGCGCGGCACGATCACCGGCGGCATGCCCGCGGCGCCGGCCGGCAGCGCGGTCTCGAACCGGGCGAGGCGATGGCCGTCGGTGGCGACGCTGCGCAGACAGCTGGCAGCGCCCTCCTCGATGGCGTGGAGGAAGATGCCGTTCAGGTAGTAGCGGGTCTCCTCGGTCGAGATTGCGAACCGGGTACGGTCGATCAGCCGCCTGAGGTCGCCGGCCGGGATCTCGAAGCTGTGGTCCAGGCCCTCGTCGGTCATCGCCGGGAAGTCGGCGGCCGGCAGGCAGGGCAGATCGAAGGTGCTGCGGCCGGCACGGAGCGTGATCTCCGCGCCGCTCTCGGTCCGCTCGAGGTTGATCCGGCAGCCCTCCGGCAGCTTGCGCACGACGTCGTAGAGGGTGTGGGCGGGCGCGCTCGTTGCGCCTGGCTGGCTGACCTCGGCCTCGGCCTGCTCGACCACCGACAGGTCCATGTCGGTCGCGGTCAGGGCGAGCCCGCCGCCGTCTGCCTCGAGCTTGACATTGGACAGGATCGGGATGGTCGTGCGCCGCTCGACGACGCTCTGGACATGGGCGAGCGCCTTGAGCAAGGCGGCCCGCTCGATGGCTAGCTTCATGATCGCGCCAAAATCCCAAGGTTGTACGGGCCCTTGTGGCCCGTCGCCCGGACCGTGTCGACCGCCGATGGCCGGCGCCGGGTCCGGCGCACCGCCGGCACAGTCAGCGGTACGGCCGCGGTTGCGGTCGCACCCCCGCCCGGATTGAGAAGCTAGCACCAATCACTTGAGAAGGCAGCAAAAAAGCTCCGGCGCCCAGGCCCAACTCCGGACGCCGTTCGCCGCTCCGCAGCCACCTCCGGTGGGCCGGTGCCGGGAGCCAAGGAGAGGGAGCCGGCGCGGAGCCGCAGGCCTGCGACCGCCGGCGGACTAACCGGTGAGCAGGTGGCGCAGCAGTTCGATGTCGGCGTTCAGGACCGCATCGGTCTGCCGCAACTCCTCGATCCGGCGGATCGCATGCATCACGGTGGTGTGGTCGCGACCGCCGAACTTGCGCCCGATCTCCGGCAGCGAGCGCGGGGTCAGCTGCTTGGCCAGAGACATCGCGACCTGGCGCGGCCTTGCGACCGCGCGGGCGCGGCGCGCCGACAGCATGTCGGTCATCCTGAGGCCATAGTGCTCGGCGACCTTCTTCTGGATGTCCTCGATCGTGATCCGCCGCTCATGGGCCCGCAACAGGTCCTGCAGAACCTCCTGGGCGATCTCGAGGGTGATCGCCCGGCCGACCAGGGTCGCCTGCGCCACGACCCGGTTGAGCGCGCCCTCGAGCTCGCGGACGTTGGCGGTGATCCGATGCGCCAGGAACTCGAGCACCCGATCCGGCACCTCGGCCTCGCGGGCAAGCAGCGCCGCCTTGCGGCGCAGGATGTCGCGGCGCAGCTCAAAGGTGGTCGGATGGATGTCGACCACCAGGCCCCAGCCGAGGCGGGAGCGGATCCGCTCCTCCAGCCCCATCAGCTCGGACGGGCTGCGATCGGCCGAGACCACGATCTGCCGGCCGCGGTCGACCAGGGTGTTGAAGGTATGGAAGAACTCCTCCTGGGTGCTGCCTTTGCCGCCGATGAACTGGACGTCGTCGACCATCAGGACGTCGGACGAGCGGAACAGCTCCTTGAAGCTCATGGTGTCCTTGAAGCGCAGCGCCTTGATGAACTGGTACATGAACTTCTCGGCCGACAGGTAGACGACCTTGCGGCCCGGGTTCTGGCGCCGGATCTGCCAGGCGACCGCGTGCATCAGATGGGTCTTGCCGAGGCCGACCCCGCCGTAGATGAACAGCGGGTTGAACGGCGGCGCCTCGAGCTCGGCGACGCGCCTGGCGGCGGCGAAGGCGAGCTCGTTGGGCGGCCCGACGACGAAGTTCTCGAAGGTGCAGCGTGGGTCGACCGGCGCGCCAATCTCGTTCTCGGGAGGTGGCGCCTCGAGCGGCGGCACCGGGGCGCCGGGCGCAGCGCCGGTGCCGAGCGCGGGCGGTGGCACCGGGGGAGCGGTCGTGGTCGCGGTCTCGACGACCAGCGCCACGCCGCCGACCGCCGGATTGAGCATGTGCCAGAGCGCGCGGATGCGATCGGCGTAGTGGGCCGCGATCCAATCGCGCAGGAAGCGGGTCGGCACGGCGAGCAGCACCCGCTCGCCCTCCAGCCCGGTCAGCTGCAAGGGTGCCAGCCAGGTCCGGTAGGCCATCTCCCCGAATTCCGCCCGCAGCATGCCCTGCACCTGCGACCACTGCTGATCCAGGCCAAGGGCGGCGCTCTTGGGTCGGAGGTTCATGGGGACCTCAGGCTCGCTCACCAACACCCAGCTGCCCATGCCGGAGGACGTGGGCACGGGCATTGAGACGCCGAAATATTCATGCTCTGGACACGAGGATCCCCGTCTGATCGACAAGTATCGACCCGCGATTCGGTAAGACGCCCTGTTTTCGCAGCGGAACTCAAGAGGCTCAGCGCTTAGCAGGCAGGATAACCCCGACGCTGGATGATGGCAAGGTGATCGAAAGGAGAACGTTAAATATCGCCTAGGAGTTGAGAAGTAACCACCGCTTCTTGATCGCGCACGCCCAAGTCATTTCGCTAAATTACAGGCAAAATTACTCGACTGCCGACAGTTGCAACAGACCCAACCAAAGACTTAGGGGCGGTTCAAGGGCCCGAACCAGATTTTCGCCTTTAAGGAGACGGGGGAGTTAAGTTGTTCACCTTTTTCGCAAGACGTGAGATGCGCCGCGAGGCCGTGTTCAGCTTCAGCACTCGCTTGGTGACCGCGCGACGGATTTCCGGCTCCGCTACCTGTAGTGCCGTCTGCGCGGCCTGAGGATCGCCCTTGGCGACCGCCTGCTCAACCCTTTTGATGAACGTCCGGACCCGGCTGCTGCGCGCCCGATTGATCACGGTCCGCTTGACCGTCTGCCGGATCCGCTTCTTCGCGGAACGATGATGCGCCATCGGCTGTCGCCTTATTCCCCGTGTCGAGTGAAGCGCTATAGCGCCCCGCCGGCCCCCCGTCAACGCCAGCGAGCGCGCCGATTTCCGAGCTCAGCGGTTGTTGAAATCGGGCGTCCGCTTCTCGACGAACGCCTGCATGCCCTCCTTGCGATCCTCGGTCGCAAAGGTCGCATAGAACACCCGCCGCTCGAACCGGATGCCCTCCTGAAGGGTGGTCTCATAGGCGACGTTGACCGCCTCCTTGGCGAGCGCGACGATCGGCTGCGACTTCTCGGCGATGGTCTGGGCGAGCTTCAAAGCCTCATCCAGCAGATCGGCGAGCGGCACGACCCTGGCCACGAGATTGGCCCGCTCGGCCTCCTCGGCGTCCATCATGCGGCCGGTCAGCACCATCTCCATCGCCTTGGCCTTGCCGACCGCGCGGGTCAGTCGCTGGGTGCCGCCGGCGCCGGGCAGGGTGCCGAGGTTGATCTCGGGCTGCCCGAACCTCGCGTTGTCGGCGGCCAGGATCACGTCACACATCATGGCGAGCTCGCAGCCCCCGCCGAGCGCGTAACCGGCGACCGCGGCGATGATCGGCTTCTTGCGCTGGCCGATCCGCTGCCAGGGGCTGATGAAATCGCTCCGCAGGGCGCCGATGAAGTCTTTCTCCTGCATCTCCTTGATGTCGGCGCCGGCGGCGAAGGCGCGGTCCGAGCCGGTAAGCACGATGACCGCGATCTCGGGATCCCCGTCGTAGCCATCGAGCGCCTGGTTGAGCTCGCCGATCACATGGGCATTCAGGGCATTGAGCGCATGCGGCCGGTTCAGGGTGATCAGCCCGATCGGCCCGCGGCTCTCGACCAGGATGGTCTCGTAGGCCATGCTTGGTGGCTCCTGCGCGCGACGATGTCCCGGCCAGAGAGGCGCCCGCCACGGGCGAACACCGGCGGCCGGAAAGAAGCGAGCGGTATGGACCAACCGCCGGCCGCCGTCCAGCCCCGATTTGACCGGCGACGCTGGCACCAGCCGGCCGCTCAGCGTTGACAGCGGCGGCACCAGAAGGTCGCCCGGTTGGCCTGGACCAGCTTCTCGATCGGCCGCCCGCAGATCGGGCAGGGCAAGCCCGCGCGGCCATAGACCGCGAAGCGCTCCTGGAAGAAGCCGATCTCGCCATCGGTGTGGACGTAGTCGCGAAGGCTGGAGCCGCCGGCAGCGATCGCCTCGTTCAGCACCGTCCGGACCGCCGCCGCCAGGCGCCGGGCCTCGGTCGGGCGGAGGAAGCCCGCGGTCCGCTGCGGCGACAGGCGGGCGCGATGGAGGCTCTCGCAAGCGTAGATGTTGCCGACCCCGACGACCAGGCGCTGGTCCATGAGCGCTGCCTTGAGCGGGCTACGCCTGCCGGCGAGCACGGCGCCGAGCGCTGTCCCGGTGAAGCCCGGGTCGAGCGGCTCGAGGCCGAGGCCCGCAAGTCTCGGGTGCTCCTCAAGGTGCGCGGTCGGGGTCAGATCGAGCATGCCGAAGCGGCGCGGATCGACGAACCGCAGCCGCGTGCCGTCGTCGAAGCCGAAGGTCAGATGCTCGTGCGGGCCGGCGGGCGGGCCGTCGAACAGCAGCCGTCCCGACATGCCGAGATGGAGCAGCAGGGTCTGGCCGTCGTCGAGGGCGGCGACGATGTACTTGGCCCGGCGCGAGACGCCCAGCACCTCGCGCCCGACCAGGCGCGAGGCGAGGAGCGGCGGCAGGGGGAAGCGCAGGTCGGGGCGCCGCTGCTCGAGCGCGGTGATCCGCCGGCCCGCAAGACGCGCGCCAAGTGCCCTCGCGATGGTCTCGACTTCCGGCAGCTCGGGCATGGCCCAACCGTTCCGACTTCACTTTTCCCGCGGGCGGTTCGCGCGCGGGGTCCGGCGCTTGTCCCGGCGTCCCCGCTCCCCTAAAAGGCGGTCCAGTTCAGCCGCGCCGCGGCTTGCGAGATTGCCGCAAGATGACCGATCCCGTCGACCACGCGCACCAACGGCTCGCCGCCTCGTTCGGCTACCAGGAGGTGGCCCCGGAGCACAAGTCCCGGCTGGTCGGCGACCTGTTCGCGCGGGTCGCAGAGCGCTACGACCTGATGAACGACCTCATGAGCGCCGGCGTCCACCGGCTCTGGAAGGCCGCGCTGATCGACTGGCTGGCGCCGCGGCCCGGGATGCGCCTCCTGGACGTGGCCGGCGGCACCGGCGATATCGCGTTCCGGGTGCTCGAGCGCGCGGCAAGGCGCAAGGGCCCGCCGCCTGAGGTGATCGTCTGCGACATCAACGCCGCCATGCTCGAGGTCGGCCGCGACCGGGCGCTCGACGACAACCGGCTGCTGGGGCTGCGCTTCGTCTGCGCCGACGCCGAGGCCCTGCCGCTGCCGGCTCGCTCGGTCGATGCCTACACCATCGCCTTCGGCATCCGCAACGTCACCCGGATCGAGCGCGCGCTGGCGGAAGCCCATCGCGTGTTGCGGCCGGGCGGCCGCTTCCTCTGCCTCGAGTTCTCCCGCTTCCAGCTGGCCCCGCTCGAGCGCCTTTACGACGCCTACTCCTTTACCGTGGTGCCCTGGCTCGGCGAGCAGGTCGCGGGCGATCGCGCGGCCTATCAGTATCTGGTCGAGAGCATCCGCCGCTTCCCCGACCAGGCGACCTTCGCGCAGCTGATCGAGCGGGCGGGCCTCGGCCAGGTGCGCTGGCGCAACCTCTCCGGCGGCATCGCGGCGCTGCACTCGGCCTGGCGGCTTTAGGCCATGATCCGCGCGAGCCGCCATCTCTGGCGCCTGCTCGGGATCGGCCGCTGCCTCGCCCGCTACAACGCCCTGTTCCCCCTCGAGCTGCTGCCGCTGCCCGAGGCGGTGCTGCGGCTCGCCCGAAGGCTCTCACGCCAGGACGCGCCGGGCCGCCCCGGCCAGCGCCTCGCCCGGGCGCTCCAGGAGCTGGGTCCGAGCTTCATCAAACTCGGCCAGAGCCTCGCGACCCGCGCCGACCTGCTCGGCCAGGAGCTGGCCGCCGACCTGTCGCAGCTGCAGGACGATCTGCCGCCGTTCCCGGCCGCGCTCGCCCGCCAGCTGATCGAGCGCGAGCTCGGCCGGCCGCTCGCCGAGCTGTTCTCGAGCTTCGACGACCGGCCGGTCGCCGCGGCCTCGATCGCCCAGGTCCACTTCGGGGTCACCTGTGAGGGCGAGGAGGTCGCGATCAAGGTGCTGCGGCCCGGAATCGAGCGCCAGATGTTGCGCGACATCGACTTCTTCACCTGGATCGCGACCTGGGTCGAGCGCCTGCAGCCGGGCTATCGCCGGCTCAAGCCGGTCAAGGTGGTCGAGACCTTCGCGCTCTGGACCCGGCTCGAGATGGACCTCCGCCTCGAGGCGGCGGCGGCCTCCGAGCTGGCCGAGAACTTCGCCGACGACCAGGGCTTCCGCGTGCCGCGGGTCGACTGGCAGCGGACCGCGCGCCGGGTGCTGACGCTCGAGCGGGTGAGCGGCATCGCCTCCGACGAGCGCGAGGCCCTGATCGCCGCCGGCTTCGACCCCGACCAGATCCTCGCCAAAGCGGCCGAGGCGTTTTTCAAGCAGGTGTTCCGCGACGGCTTCTTCCACGCCGACATGCACCCCGGCAACATCTTCATCGACGCCAAGGGCGATCTGGTGCCGGTCGATTTCGGCATCATGGGCCGGCTCGACCGGCCGACCCGCCGTTACCTCGGCGAGATGCTGCTGGGTTTCCTTTCCGCCGACTACCAGCGGGTCGCCGACGTCCACTTCACCGCCGGCTACGTGCCCGCCGATCAGGACAAGGCCGCTTTCATGCAGGCCTGCCGGGCGATCGCCGAGCCGATCCGCGGCCGGCCGCTGGCCGAGATCTCGGTCGGCCGGCTGCTCGGCCAACTGTTCGAGGTCAGCGAGACGTTCGCCATGGAGACCCAGCCGCAGCTGCTGCTGCTGCAAAAGACCATGGTCGTGGCCGAGGGCGTAGGCAGAGCGCTCAATCCCGACCTCAATATGTGGCAGCTTGCCCAGCCCCTGATCGAGGCCTGGATCGCCCTGAACCTCGGGCCCCAGGCGCAGCTGCGCAGCGCCGTCGAGGACGGGCTCGAGGCCGCCCGCCGCCTGCCCCATCTGGTCGAGCGGGCCGAGCGCACCCTGGAGGCGGTCGCGAACGGCGGCATCCGCCTCCATCCCCAGTCGCTGACCGCGCTCACCAGCCGCCCCGGCCGGTCCTCCAGCGGGCTGCTGCCCTGGGCGCTCTGCCTGCTCCTGGGCGGGCTTCTGCTCGGCATGCTGCTGCACTGAGTCCCGGCCGACCGCCCGCCGACGCCGTCGGCCGGGCACCCGCGTACCAGCCCGCACCAGGCAATTCACAGTCCGGTTCGGCGCGATTTCAGGTTGAGCCCATCTTGCCGAACCGGGAGGCGTAACTCATTTCACAGAGTGTGATCCGAGCCACTCGGAGGGAGTGGTCAACGCCAGGGCGTGGGACGCGAGGGCGGTGCAAGGGCGCAGGATTCTGCTGATCATCGCGGGCGGCATCGCGGCGTACAAGAGCCTCGAGCTGATCCGTCGCCTGCGCGAGCGGGGCGTCAGCGTGCGCTCGGTCCTGACCCGGGCCGGGGCCGAATTCATCACCCCGCTCGCAGTCGCGAGCCTCTCGGGCGAAAAGGTGTTCAGCGATCTCTTCTCCCTCATCGACGAGGCCGAGATGGGGCACATCCGGCTGTCGCGGGAGGCCGATCTGGTGGTCGTGGCGCCCGCGACCGCGGATCTGATCGCCAAGATGGCGGGCGGCCTCGCCGACGATCTGGCCTCGACCGCGCTGCTCGCGACCGACAAGCCGGTGCTGATCGCACCCGCCATGAACCCGGAGATGTGGCAGCATCCGGCGACGCGGCGCAATGTCGCGCAACTGCGCGCCGACGGGATCCGGATGGTCGGGCCTAACCCGGGTGACATGGCGTGCGGCGAGACCGGGGTCGGCCGCATGGCCGAGCCGGACCAGATCGTCGCGGCGATCGAGGCTCTGCTGGCGCCGGCGGTCGGGATGCTTGAAGGCGTCCGGGCGCTGGTCACCAGCGGCCCGACCGTCGAACCGATCGATCCCGTGCGCTTCATCGCCAATCGCTCGTCGGGCAAGCAGGGGCACGCGATCGCGGCGGCGCTGAAGGCCGCCGGTGGTGACGTCACCCTGGTCAGCGGCCCGGTCCACGAGCCGGACCCCGAAGGAGTGCAGCTGGTCCGGGTGGAAACGGCGGAGCAGATGCTCGCGGCGTGCCAGGCGGCGCTGCCGGTCGCGGTCGCGGTCTGCGCGGCCGCGGTCGCCGACTGGCGCGTGGCCGAGCGGCGGGTCCAAAAGCTCAAGCGCCGGGCGGGCGCGCCGCCGACCCTGGTGCTGGCCGACAATCCGGACATCCTCAAGACGCTGGCGCGGGCCGGTCCGGCAAGGCCGCGGCTGGTGGTCGGCTTCGCCGCCGAGACCGAGGATGTCGAGGCCAACGCGCGCCGCAAGCTGGCAGCCAAGGGTTGCGACTGGATCGTCGCTAATGACGTTTCGATGGATGAAGGGACCTTCGGCAGCGTTTACAACACTGTGAAACTGATTCGCGCTGACGCCGAGCCCGAGGCTTGGCCCAGGATGTCGAAAGCCGAGGTCGCTTCGCGACTGGTGGCATGCATAGCGGCGCATCTACGGAACACCTCAGCCGTCGTCGCGGCATGAGCGGGTCGCTCGTGCCAGGCCGGCTCGGCGACCCAGCAGCTGAGGTCGGGCACACCGAAATGCGGGACGTGTTGTCATGTTGAGGCCATCGAAGAAGCTGGTGCTCGCGCTCGAGGCGGTCGCCGACATCGCCTTTCACGGCGGCGCCGAGCCGGTGCAGAGTCAGGACATCGCGCGACGCCTGTGCCTGCCGCGCCGTTACCTCGAGCAGGTCATGCAGCAGCTGGTGCGGGCCGGCATCCTGCGCGGCGTGCGCGGCCCGCGCGGCGGCTATCGCCTCGCCCGCGAGCGGCGCCGGGTCAGCGTCGGCGACGTGGTGCGCGTGGTCCGCGGCATCGAGGACATGCCCGCGCAGGAGGATCTCGCGTCCGCCTCCCGGCTCGGCCGCCGGGTGATCGGCCCCTTCTGGGCGAGCACAGAGCAGGAACTGATGGCGCGCCTCGACCGGGTCACGATCGACGATCTCTGCCGGCGCGCCGAGGAGCAGGGCGTCGCGAGCGAGGCTTTGCGCCCGGTCGACTACGCCGTCTAGCCCGATCCAGGGCGACAGAAGGTGGCTCGCCGGGCCGCTCACGCGCCCGATCGGTCGGTCGCGCGACCAAGGTGGGCTATGTGCGCTCAGCGGATTGCGAGCGCATCGCTCCAGGCCGCCTGAGGCTCGCCGCTCGGCGCGATGCGCGCCTGGACCGGTCCGGCCGCGGTCACGACCGGCCCCGTCCGCAGATGGCCGGACAGATAGTACTCCAGGCGCTTGAAGGCGAAGAGGATGGCGTAGGAGATCACCAGGTAGCACAGGCCGACGACGATCCAGATCTCGAAGGTCCGGAAGGTCTCCGCGATCAGCACCCGGCCGACCCCGGTCAGATCCATGATCGTGATGATCGACACCAGCGAGGTCGCCTGGAACAGGAAGATGACTTCGTTGGTGTAGGCCGGGAGCGCCAGCCGGAAGGCCTTGGGCAGGACGATCCGGCGCAGCCGGAGGCCGCCGGACATGCCGAGCGCGCGCGCCGCCTCGACCTCGCCGAAGGGCACCGCCCGGATCGCGCCGCGCAGGATCTCGGCGGTGTAGGCCGCGGTGTTCAGGGTCAGGGTCAGGACCGCGCAGAAGTAGGGCTCGCGGAAGAATTCCCAGAGCCCGAGCGCCCGGAGCTGCTGCACGAACTGCCCGCTGCCATAGTAGATCAGGAAGATCTGGACCAGGAGCGGCGTGCCGCGGAAATAGAACATGTAGGCGAAGGCCGGCCAGCGCAGCAGAGGGTTGGCGGACAAGCGGGCGAGGGCAACCGGCACCGCCACCACGAGACCGATCAGCACGCTGATCCCGGTCAGCTGCAGGGTGACCCAGGCGCCGCTCAGGAGGCGCGGCAGGCTGTCGACGATGATTCCGAGGTCCATCGCTCAGGCCCGCCGGATGCCGCGGTTGGCCCTGGTCTCGGCGCGGTGCAGGACCTGCAGCGAGGCGACGGTGATCAAGAGATAAATGATCGAGGCGCCGAAATAGAAGGTGAACGGCATCCGCACCGCGCGCGCGGCGACGTCCGCCATGCGCATCAGCTCCGGCAGCTGGACCACGGACATCAGGGCGGTCGCCTTGATCAGCACCAGCCAGACGTTGCCGAGGCCCGGCAGCGCGAAGCGCCAGACCTGCGGCAGGATGACCCGGCGGAACGCGAGCACCCGGCTCATGCCGATCGCCTGGGCCGCCTCGATCTGGCCGCGATCGAGCGCCAGGAAGGCGCCGCGGAACACTTCGGTGGCGAACGCTCCGTAGACCACGCCGAGCGTGAAGGTGCCGGCGGTGAACGGATCGATGTCGACCACGACATCGCCGCCGGTCACGAAGGTGAGCAGCTGCTGCAAGAGGATCGTGAAGCCGTAGTAGACCAGCAGGATCAGCACCAGCTCGGGCACGCCGCGCACGATCGTCGTGTAGATGCCGGCGACGCTGCGCGCGAGCGCATTGCCGGCGAGCTTGCCCCAGGCGCCCAGCAGGCCGAGCAGGAGCGCCACCGGGACCGCCGACAGGCCGACCAGGAGGGTGACCTTGGCGCCCTCCCAGAAGACCCATTCGTAGCCCTTGAAGTCGAGCACGCCGATCACCCCGCGCCGATCACGCGACCGGGCGGCGTCTGGCCCGCGGCCGCCTACGAGGTCGGGCCATAGACGTCGAAGTCGAAGTATTTGGCGTTGATCGCCTCGTAGGTGCCATCGGCGCGGATCTTGTCGATAGCGGCATTGAAGGCCTGGCGCAGCTCTTCATCGCCCTTGCGGACCGCGATCCCGACGCCGGCGCCGTGGTACTTCGGATCGATGTAGGCGGGACCGACGAACTCGAAGCCCTGGCCGGCGTCGGTCTTGAGAAAGCCCTCCAGCAAGACCACCGAGTTCGGCCATCACCAGGTCGAGCCGGCCGGACGCCAGGTCGGCGTCCGCCTCGTCCTGGGTCGCATAGGTCCGCACGTCGGCGCCTGGGAACTTGGCGCGCAGGAAATTCTCATGCGTGGTCGCCCGCTGCACGCCGATCACCTTGCCCTTGAGCCCCTCGGGCGAGATGTCGAAGCCGGCGCCCTTGGCGGCGACGAACTTGGCCGGCGTCTGGTAGTATTTCTCGGTGAAGTCGACCACCTCCTTGCGCTTGTCGGTGATCGACATGGAGGCGACGATCGCGTCGTACTTCTTGGCGATCAGGCCCGGGATGATGCCATCCCAATCCTGGACGACGAACTCGCACTCGAAATTCGCGGCCTGGCACAGCGCCTTGCCGATGTCGACGTCGAAGCCGACCAGCTGGCCGTTGCTGTCGATCGAGTTGAACGGCGGATAGGCGCCCTCGGTGCCAATCTTGACCTTACGCATCTCGCCGGCTGACGCTCCGCACGCGAGCAGGACGAGCGCGGCGGCGATGACGAGGGTGGCCCGCTTTCCGATCTCTGCCAGCTGTCGCATATCTACGGTCCTCCGGCTGCCGTACGCTCTCGCGGCCATGCCGTCGTTGTTGGTTGGTGACCCGAGTATTCCACCTTCGCCGGCCGGCATCCAGGGGAAATCGCCGGCCGCCGGCGGCCCCCGGGCGCGGTATGCCGGCGCTGCGGCCTGGCCCCTTGGGCGCGCCGCAGGCGCTAACCTTGGTTCCTGGTCGAGCGCGCCCCATAGGGCGGCATTTTAAGGGTATTCGCGATTGTCGAAGCGGCCGCGAACCCTTAACATCCGGTTAATTCGCCACTAGAGGCACGGCAGAACGCCTATGGACGGTGAACGCTACGTCGGGGAACGGCGCGCACTCCGGCACTTCTTGCAGGAATTGCGGCCGCTCGTGGTCGCCGCCTTGGGCGAGGATGCGGTGCTCCGCTATCGGATCGACCGCGGCCTCAACTCGGGCGACCTGGCGGCTTTGCGCAAAGCTCGCGAGATCTTTCACAACCAGCCGGAGGACCTCAAGCGCCGGCTGATGCGCGGGATCTTCGAGGCGCCGGCGGCCAAGCCGAGCAAGAGCCATCTGCTCGAGCGCTACACCGAGCGCGAGCCGGAGCCCTTCGTCCGCTTCGACGCTTACCCGGCGGCGACCGCCGAGGACATCGGTCTGTCGGTCGAGCTCGACCACGAGCTCAGCGACGACGTTCCGGTCCGGGTCCTGATCAGCCCCGGCACCCTGCCCTCGAGCGCGGCCGCGGCGCTGCGTCAGATCGCCGATTGGATCGAGCGCGATCGCCGGCTGCTCTCGGCGCGCCACTGGCAGGGAGTGGCGAGCGCGCAAGGGTTGCTCGATCGCGATCCCCGACCGGCCGGAACGGAGGATGGTCAGGGCGGCAGTGCCGATCAGGCCTGAGCGGCCGCGCCGCGCCCACCGCCGGCACGCCGGCTGCCGCCCCTGGCGGCCCGCGCTGCTGGCCGGGGGCGTGCTGTTGGCGGGCTGCGCGCAGGAAGCGCCGCGTACCGGCGCCCCGGGTGAGGATGCCCGGCGCGCACTCGCCGAGCACCGGAGCGCGGGGCCGATCCTGGCGGTGGTCCGCGGCAATCCGTTCGGCATGGACGAGGCGCGCCTGAACACCCTGGTGACCCAGGCGATGGCGGAGGGTGTCCGGGCCCTCACGGTCGACTTCACGACCTACCCGGACCGGGCAGCGGCGCCCGAGCCGCATCTCGTGGTGATCCTGGACCCGGTGGGCGAGCCGCCCGCCGCCGCGGCCTGTGGCGCGCCGGAGACGGTCGCCACGGCGCCGGCGAGCGAGCGGCTCAGCGTGCTCGCCGTCTTCTGCCAGGGCGACAAGGCGCTCGACATGGTGCGCGAAGAGGATCGGGTCGCGGGCCCGACCGACCGGGCCTTTGAGCGCCTGCTCTGGCGCACGTCGCAGAGCCCTGTTTCCCGACGATTACGCGAACACCTACGGCTTCGGCCTTCTGCCCCGCTGGCTCAACCTCGGGGTCGGCGGCAGCTTCGGTCTCTGATGGGCGCGGCCGCGCCACGCAGGGGCGCGCCCGCACATCATCCAGAACGCGAGCAATCCGTTGCCGTCTTAATTATCGGCGGACTCGCTTCGTACGATCGCGCATTGCGGCGTCGATCGCGCATTGCGGCCCGGTTGGCGGTCGCGTCGGGGCGATCCAACCCAAGCGCCTCCCGGCCCCCTTGCCAGGCTCAGTCGGTCTCGATTTCGAATAACGCGCGCTCGGCGGCCGCGAAGTCGATCTCCTGATGGTGCTTTTGCGCGGCCCGCGCGGCGATCACCGCCGCGTCCAGGTCGACCTGATTGCAAAGCCCGAGCAGGACCGGGTCGCGCGGCCGGATCTCGCTGCTCTTCCAGTGGGTGCGGTCGCGCACCGCGTTGACCGTGTTCTTGGTCGTGCCCAGCAGCTTGCAGATCTGCTGATCGGTGAGCTCGGGGTGATGACGCAGCAGCCAGGCGATCGCGTCCGGTCGATCCTGGCGCTTGGACAGCGGCGTGTAGCGCGCTTCGCGCCGCTTGGTGATCTTGAGGTCGGCGACCGCCGGGCGGGCGATCTTAAGGCGCGCGTTGGGATCCTTCTGGCAGCGCTCGATCTCGCCCCGTTCCATCTGGCCGCTCGCGACCGGATCCAGGCCGCGAATGCCCGCGCCCACCTCGCCATCCGCGATGCCCTTGACCTCGAGCGGGTGCAGGCCGCAGAAGTCGGCAATCTGCTCGAAGGTCAAGCTGGTGTTTTCCACAAGCCACACCGCTGTGGCTTTCGGCATCAACGGTCGATCCATAATCTGCTCCCCCAACCAGATCGGCGGCGCGCCGACCAGCGTCGATGGCCCGCTGCGCCGAGCTGCTTTCTAGGGCCCCGCCAAGCAGATGGGAAGGCTGTTGCCGATTGGCAACAACCGGGACGATCAGCCCTCCGCCACCGGCACGGTATAGTTGAGAGCGAGGCGGCCGCCGTCGGGATAGATGGTCTGGCCGGTGATGTAGCTCGCCTCGTCGCTCGCGAGGAACAGCGCCACCTTGGCGATCTCCGCGGGCTCGCCGCAGCGGCCCATGGGCGTGCGCGAGAGGATCCGCCGGCGCGCCGCGTCGTCGCTCATCACCACCTTCAAGAGGTCGGTCAGGATCGAGCCCGGACCGATCGCGTTGACCCGCACGCCCTTGTCGGCGAGCGCCAGCGCCATGACCTTGGTCAGCTGACCGACCGCCCCCTTGCTGGTCACGTAGGGCACCTGGTTGGCGATCGCCAGCACGGCGTTGGCCGAGGACATGTTGACGATCGCGCCCCTGCGCGCTTTGACCATGGCGCGCGCCGCGGCCTGGCCGACCAGGAACACGCCCTTGAGGTTGACCCGCAGCACGGCGTCGAAGTCGGCCTCGCTGATCTCGAGAAAATCGGCGGTCTTGATGATGCCGGCGTTGTTGATCAGGACGTCGAGCCGGCCGAACGCGGCCAGCGTCCGCTCGACCAGCCGGCTGGCGTGGCCAGCGTCACCGACATCGGTCGCGATGAAGATCGCCCGGCCACCGCCGGCCTCGATCGCGCTCGCGACCGCCCCGCCGCGCTCGGCATCGACGTCGGCGACCACCACCGCAGCACCCTCGGCCGCGAAGGCCTCGGCGCAGGCCCGGCCAATGCCGTTGGCACCGCCGGTAACGATCGCAACCTGGCCCTCGAATCGCATGGCAGGCTTCCCCCTTGGCTGCGTCCTGGCCCCCGCGGACCTACCACGGGGCGCCGCGGATGGTCCACCCGACCGCTTTCGAGGTCTGGCGTCCGCGACGACCGGGTGCCGTCAGAGAAAATCGCGCAGGAACGCGACCAGCGGCCGGTCGGCTGCCGGCATCGGCAGACCCTCCATGTCGCGCGGCCGCAGCCATCGCAGCGCCTGGCCCTCGCGGGGCTCAGGCAGACCCGTCCAGACCCGGCAGACGTAGAGCGGCATCAGAAGGTGGAACCCGGCGTAGCCGTGCGAGGCGAAGGTCAGCGGCGCCAGGCAATTGGCGGCGACGTCGAGCCCCAGCTCCTCCTCGAGCTCGCGAATCAGGCAGGCCTCGGGCGTCTCGCCGGGCCGGACCTTGCCGCCCGGGAACTCCCACAACCCGGCCATCGGCTTGCCCTCTGGCCGGCGCGTCAGCAGCACCCGGTGGTCGACGTCGACCAGGGCGCAGGCCGCGACCAGGAGGAGCTCAGTTGCGACCATCGGGCGGGGGCAGCGGCTCGCGCGTTAGCGTCAGGATCGATCCTCCGGTCAGCGCGCGGTCCAGCCGCCGTCGACCGGCAGCGTGACGCCGGTGATCATGCTGGCGGCATCGCTCGCCAGGAACAGGATCGCGGCGGCGACCTCCTCCGGCTCGACGAAGCGGCCGAGCGGCGTCTCGGCGAGCAGCCGCTCGACCATCGCCGGATCGCCGAGCAGCGGCTCGGTCAGCCTGGTCCTGGCGAAGGTCGGAGCGACCGCATTGACCCGGATGCCGTGAAGGGCCCATTCGCAGGCGAGCGCGCGGGTGAAGTTGACCAAGGCACCCTTGGCGCTGTGGTAGGCGAGGTTCGGGTAGTGGCCGCCGCCGACCAGGCCCATGATCGAGGCGAGATTGACAACCGCGCCGCGCTTGGCTGCGAGCATGTGCCGGCCGGCCGCGCGCACGCAGAAGAAGCTGCCATCCAGGTTGACCGCCATGACCTGGCGCCAGCGCTCGGTCGGCAGCTCGACCGTCGGCACGCGCGCGCCGAGCCCGGCATTGTTGATCAGGACGTCGAGCCGCCCATGGCGGGCGGCCACCGCGTCGACGACCGCGGCGACCCCGGCCTCGTCGGTGACATCGAGCCGGTGCGCCTCGCCACGCCCGATCTCGGCTGCAACGCGCTCGGCGGCCTCCAGATCGATGTCGGCGACCGCCACATCGGCGCCCGCCTCGGCCAGCGCCTGACAGGTGGCTCTCCCGATGCCATTGCCGCCGCCGGTCACCAGCGCCACCCGCCCGTCCAGCCGCAGCATCCCGAGATAGTCCGTCATTCCCGCCCCCGACCCGCTCCAGCCACGGCCGCGACTATGCCATGGAACTTACCGCCGGCCAAACCCGTGCGGGCGCCACGCGGGGCGAGGCAGCCCGCGTCCGCGGGCTGGTTTCAGCGCGCGAGCGAGGCGGCTCCGAGGAAGTTGGAATCGGCAACCGCTGCCCGAAACTATCGGATTCTCACCAAGGCGCCGCCGCGGCCACCTCCAATCGCCGGTCGAGCGTGATCAGCTCTGAGCGCAGCCTGCGGGCAAGCCACACATAGCTGGCATCATAAGCGGTAAGGCCTGAATGTTCCGCGAGGACGAGTGCTTCACCGTGGTCGACTGCCACGACGCCGACCTGCATCCGATCGAGCATCGCGAACGCGGCCACGAGGGCGTCCCGTTGGTCTGGGTGCCGGCGCGCCTTCTTGAGGCAGATGTTGGCGATCTCGAAGGGCAACAATGCAGGCGCGACCAAGCGCGCTCCCCGCAGACGTTCGGCGACCTCAGCACCGTCCGGCTCGCCGAAGAGCAGGGCGGCCAACGCGGAAGCGTCGACGATCTTAACGGCCATCACGCTCCGCACGGACGATGGCGGCGGCTTCGCGAGGGGTCGCGAGGCCGAGCTGTCGAACCTTGATCAGAACATCGTCGGGGGTGAGCGGTCTTGGCGTAGCCACAGCCTCCTCAAGGATGGCCATCAATTCTCCCTGCAGCGACCGATGGTGCCGTTCGGCCCGCTCCTTGAGGCGGTTTACCATCTCATCGGGGGCATTCTTGATGGACAGGCTCATCGGCATGTCTGGCTCCAAAACAGCTCCAATTCGGAACCAATATAGCTGGCAAGCGACTCGGAAGCAAACGATCTCACATGCCTTGCCTTTCCGCGCGATGTTTCACACCATCTTCGCCGTGATGCCGCCGTCGACCACCAGGTCGTGGGCGGTGACGTAGGCGGCTTCGTCGGAGGCGAGGAAGAGGCAGGCGAAGGCCGTGTCCCAGCCAGTGCCCATGTGGCCCATCGGGCATTGCGCGTCGCGCACCCGGATCAGGTTCTCGACGTCGCCGTCCTGGCCGTAGGCGCCAGTCAGGCCGTGGTGGACCATGGGCGTGTTCATGAGCCCCGGCGAGACCGAGTTGCAGCGGATGCCCTTGGTCGCGAGCTCGAGCGCGATCGCCCGGGAGAGCGCCACGACGCCGCCCTTGGTCGCGTAGTAGCTGGCATAGCTGATGCCGGTCCAGCGATGGGCGGCGATCGACGCGATGTTGACGATCGCGCCCTTGCCCTGGCGCTCCATGATCGGCACCACTTGCCTGCAGAGCAGGTAGATGCTCTTCAGGTTGACGTCGGAGACCTGGTCCCAGTCGGCCTCCTCGGTCGTGACGATGCCGCCGGTGCGCGCGATGCCGACGTTGTTGACCAGCACGTCGATCCGCCCGAACGCGCGCAGACAGGCCGCCACCATTTCCTCGACGCTCGCGGCCTTGGCGACGTCGGCCGCGTGGGTGAGGCAGACCCCGCCCTCCTGCTCGATGATCGCGCGCGTCTCGTCAGCAGCCTCCAGGTTCAAATCGGCCCCGAACACCCTGGCGCCCTCGCGCGCGAACAGCACGGCAGTGGCCTTGCCGTTGCCCCAGCCGGGCCCGATCGAGCCCGCGCCGGTGATCAGCGCCACCCGGTCCTCGAGCCGCCTGCCCATGTCCCTTGCCTCCGCGTGAATTGCGGCCCGGATTCTGAGAATGCCCGCACCCCGGCGTCAAGCTGGCGCACTTGACGCGAGCCCGGCAAGGAAGAATAAACCATCGGTCGGGTTTGTTAGTCCGTGACGAGGTCGATGCCTGAGCGGGCGGCAGCGTCCTGGCGAGGGGAACCCGGCCTCAGTCGGGCCGTCGTCAAGGGCTTTCCCACGGTTCGCCGGCCCTCCGATCCCTCCAACAGTTGGAGATGCGATGCGCATCCTTGTGGCCCTGGTCGCCGGCGCGGCGGCGCTGCTCGGCGGTTGCTCCCACACGCCCGATCCCGCTCGCCAAAGCCAGGCGAACCAGCTGCTGCCGCAGGATTGGATATTGATCGCGCCACCGGACAATACGCTGACGGTCGCCTTCCTGGAAACCTTCGAGTTCCTGCCCGACGGCAAGGATCGGTTTCCCGGCGCTCCCAAGCGCATGACCGAGCAGGACCGGCGCTCGTTGCAGGGCCTCTTCGAGCAGGTCAAGGCGGCACCTACGGCTGAGGCGCGCCTTGAGATCCTGACCGAGCTCTCGGCCGAGACCGAGGCGCCGATCGAGCAATGGCGGCGGGTGCGCGTCTTCAAGTCGTCCAGCGCGTGCGAATCGACCCGGGCGGAGCTGGTCAAGGTCACCAGCGAGCAGAGCCAAAAGGTCGGTGCCTATGCGGGCATGCCGCGCGAGGAGTTCCAGTGGCCGCTGCTCGCCCGGAGCTTTCAGTGGAGCCGTTGCGTGCCGTCCGCGGTTGCCGGCCCGCAGAGCCAGAGCTGACCGGCGCCGCAGTCAGGACGCGGGTGAACGGAGGGCGTTCCGGAGTTCGGCCTTGAGCACCTTGCCGTAGGCATTCTTGGGCAAAGCGGCGACCAGGCGATAGGCCTTCGGGCGCTTGAAGCGGGCGATCCGGGCCAGGCAGTGGGCGTCGAGGTCGGCGGCCGCGACCGTCTCGCCGTCCGCCATCACCACGAAGGCTACCACGGCCTCGCCCCACTCGGGGTCGGGCTGGCCGATCACGGCGACCTCGTGGACCGCTGGATGCTCGAGCAGGACCTCCTCGACCTCGCGCGGGTAGACGTTCGAGCCGCCCGAGATGATCAGGTCCTTGGAGCGATCGCGGAGCGTCAGAAAGCCGTCCGCGTCCATGACGCCTATGTCGCCCGTGTGCAGCCAGCCGCCGCGCAGCGTGCGGGCGCTGGCCTCCGGGTCCTGCCAGTAGCCGCGCATCACGCTGTCGCCCCGGACCAGCACCTCGCCGGGCTGGCCTGCGGGCAGCGGCCGGTCGCCCTCATCCGCAACCCGGACCTCGACCACCAGTTGGGCGGCGCCGACCGAGGCAAGGCGCTCGCGATGGCGCGGATGGCCGACATCGGCATGGGCCGGCTTGTCGAGCGCGGTGATGCACATCGGGCTCTCACCCTGCCCGTAGATCTGGGCGAGCCGGTGGCCGAACACCGCCTCTGCCCGCTCCAGGTCGGCCTGATACATGGGGCCGCCGCCATAGACGATGGTCTTGAGGCCGGGATGCCCGGACCGCCCGGCCAGCGGATGCCCGGCCAGGCGCTTGACCATCGTCGGCGCAGCGAACAGGGTCACGCCCCGCCGGCGGCCGAGCAGCTCGAACACCTCGGCCGGATCAAAGCCGCCGCTCGCCGGCACGATCTGGCAGGCGGCCTTGGCGGCATGCGGCAGGATGTAGAGCCCCGAGCCATGCGACATCGGCGCGGCGTGCAGGATGGCATCCGCGGGCCCGATCTGATCGACGTCGGCCAAGTAGCTGAGGGTCATGGCCAAGAGGTTCCGGTGCGTCAGCATCGCGCCCTTGGGCTGGCCGGTGGTGCCGCTGGTGTAGAACAGCCAGGCGACCGCGTCCGGCTCGACCTCGGTCAGCGCCACCGGGTCGCCCGTGCGCAGTGCCAGATCATCGTGGCCGCCGACCTCGATGACCCGATCCAGGGCCTGAAGGCCTGTCTCGAGCGGAGCCACGGCGTCGATCAGGTCCGGGGTCGCGAAGCAGAGCCTGGCGCCGGCGTGGTCGAGAATGTAGGCGAGCTCGCGCGGGTGCAGCTTGGCGTTGACCGGCACCATGGCGAGGCCGGCGTACCAGCCGGCGAGCAGCAGCGCCACGTAGTCGGCGCAGTTGGTCATCACCAGCGCGACCCGATCGCCCGGCTGCAGGCCGTGGCCGGCGCGCAACCGCCCGGCCATGACCGCCGCGCGGCGCACCAGCTCGCCCCAGGTCATGAGCACCTCGGCCCCGCGCGCGACGGCCGGGCGCTCGGCCTGCCCGCGACCCGCGCGGATGAACAGATGGGCGATGTTCATGTCGGCATTCCGTGGCTATCGTGGCGGCCGATCTGCCGAGCGCGAATCTATGCCTGCCGCGGCCGGCGAGAACAAGCCGGGCTCGTGCCGGCGATCGCAATCGGGGCTCGCGGGAGGACGGTGACGCCATGGACCTGGGGATGCCTTGGGGCGAGCTCGCGCTCCTGGTCGGCGCGCTGTTGGTCGCGGGCCTGGTGACCGGGCTGCTCGCCGGGCTGCTCGGGATCGGCGGCGGCGGCATCCTGCTGCCCGCCCTCTACGAGCTGTTCGGCGCGCTCGGCGTCGACGACGATGTGCGGCTGCAGCTTGCGGTCGGGACCTCGCTCGCGGTCATCGTTCCGACCTCGATCCGCTCGTTCGCGGCCCATCGGGCGCGGGGCGCGGTCGACATGGATCTGCTGCGCTCGATGGCGCTGCCGGTCGTGGTCGGGGTCGGGCTCGGCACGCTGCTGGCGCGCTACGCCAGCGATGATGTCCTCAAGGTGGTCTGGGTCGGGGCGGCGACCCTGATGGCGATCAAGCTCATCTTCGGGCGCAAATGGCTGCTCGGCGACGCGGTCCCGGGCCAGCCGTTCCGGACGCTCTATGGTGGCTTCGTCGGCCTGGTCTCGACCCTGATGAGCGTCGGCGGCGGCGTGTTCATCACCGCGCTCATGACCATCTACGGCCAGCCGATCCAGCGCGCGGTCGCGACCTCGTCCGGTTTCGGGCCGCTGATCGCGATCCCGGGCGCCCTCGGCTTCGTCTGGGCGGGCTGGGGCGCCGCCGGCCTGCCGCCGGGCTCGCTCGGCTACGTCAGCCTGCTCGGCGCCCTGCTGATCATCCCGACCAGCGTCGCCGCGGCGCCGTTCGGCGTGCGCCTGGCGCATGGCATCTCGCGCCGCACGCTCGAGCTCGCATTCGCCTTGTTCCTTTTGACCGTGGGCCTCCGCTTCCTGCTCAGCCTGCTCGACTGATCAACCTGCAAAGCCGAACCGATAAGCACACCGGGATCGGGCGCATGTCGGAGGCCCATGACATGATCGCTGTGGCAGGCTGTGGCAGGCCCTTTTTTCCTTCAGTCTGCTGTGGACCGTACCGAGCGACCCCGACCTCGGGAACTTCGGTCCGGTTACCGGTCGCGTCGTCACCGTTGGCGGGCGCGCTGGGACTCGATCAAGAAGCGCCCACGCCCAGCCCGCCGAATTTACAGGTCCCGACCCCGCATGATCCGTTCGCAAGACGGTTTTTGCGAAACGGATCAGATCCTCGGATACCCGCTGCCGGCAGGGATGCAACGCTTCGCCTATCTCGAATCGGGGCCGGTCACAAAGACGATCAGGGCGGCCGCGGCCATGCTCGTTCCTCCGCCGACGTTCAGGTTTCGCGCGCGCTTCCGCCGGTGACCCGGGCGAGGATCAGCGCGATCAGGATGATCAGCCCGTAGGCGGCATCGATCCAGAAGGCGGCGATCTGGGACAGGGTCAGGACGTTCTGCAGGATGCCGAGCAGCAGGACGCCGGTGAGCGCGCCGACCAGGCGGCCGCGGCCGCCGTTCAGGCTGATGCCGCCGATCACCGCCGCGGCGAACACGTAAAAGATCATGTTCTGGCCCTGGCTCGCGACCACCGAGGCGATCCGGCCGGTCAGCATCAGGCCGGCGAGCGCCGCGAGCAGGCCGCCGACCACGTAGAGGCCGAAGGTGATCCGCTCGACCCGGATGCCAGCCGCGCGCGCCGCCTCGGGATTGCCGCCGATCGCGTAGATGGCGCGACCCGTACGATGATAGCGCAGGAACAGGCCGACCAGCAGATAGAGGACGCCCGCGATCCAGATCGAGACCGGGACGCCCAGCCACTTGCCGCTGCCGAGGTAGAGGAAGGCGCGCGGCAGATCGAACAGGGTCTTGCCGTTGGTGATGCCCAGCGTGACGCCGCGCAAAAGGATCAGCATGGCCAGCGTCACGATGAAGGCGTTGAGCCGCAGCCGGACCACGAGGAAGCCGTTGATCGCGCCGATCAGGGCACCGGTCGCGAACAGCACCAGGATCGCGAGCCAGACGTTGAGCCCGAAGCCCGAGCCGCCGAAGGTCGTCTCGCTGACGATCAGCCAGGCGGCCAGCATCGGCGGCAGGCCGACGGTCGATTCCAACGACAAGTCGAACTTGCCGGCGATCAGGATCAAGGACTTCTGCGATCACCAGGACCGACAGCTCGGACGACTGCTGGAGGATGTTGAGGAAGTTGTTGGTGGTCAGGAAGGCATCGCTGATCAGCGCGCCGGCGATGATCGCGAGCCCGATCGCGGGCAGCAGCGTGAGCTCGCGGAAGCGGATCGCGGACGCGCGCCGGCGAAGGCCCGCGCCCATGCCGGTCGGGGTCGCCTCGAGATCCCGTGCTTCAGTCGCCACCTTCCACCCCCTCGATCGCCGCCACCAGCTCGTGGTCCCGCCAGCCGGCGCCGAACTCGGCCACCAGCCGGCCGCGGAAGATCACCAACACCCGATCGCAGCCGACCAGCTCGTCGAGATCATCGGACACGATCAGCACGCCCGTGCCGGCCGCGCGCGCCTGCTCCAGGATCCCGAACAGCGCCTCCTTGGACGCTATGTCGACGCCCTGGGTCGGGTGCGCCACCACCAGCACCTTGGGCGCCGAGGCGAGTGCCCGGCCCATCACGGCCTTCTGCTGATTGCCGCCGCTGAGCTCGGCGATCGGCTGTTCGGTCGAAGCCGCCACGATCTCGAGCGAGCGCACGAGGCGTCCGGCCTCGCGGTCGCGCACGGCCGGACGCACGAGGCCGGCCGGCCCCAGCCGCTCGACGATGGTCAGCGTCAGGTTCTCGGCAAGCGAGAGCTGGGGCACGATCCCGCGCCGGTGGCGGTCGCGCGGCACGTAACCCACGCCCTTGCGGCAGGCGTCGACCACCAGGCCCGGGCGGAGCGGCGTGCCGGCGACCCGGATCTCGCCCGAAGACGGTGTCACCAGCCCGGCGATCGCATCGCCGACCTGCTCCTTGCCCGAGCCCGCGAGCCCGGCCAGCCCGACGGTCTCGCCGGCCGCGACCTCGAAGGTCAGGTCCAGGGCTGCGCCCTCGATGCAGAGCCCGCGCACCTCCAGGCAGGCAACCCGCCCGGCGGCCGGCGACCGGGCCGGGCGACCCGGCCCGCCCGCGCCGCGCAGCGCTTCGCCGACCATGGCCGCGACCACGCGCTCCTTGGGCATGGCCTCGAGCGGCGCGTTGGCGACCACCTGGCCGTCGCGCAGCACGGTCACGCTGCGGCAGACCTCATAGATCTCCTCGAGATGGTGCGAGATGTAGAGGAAGGTCACGCCGCCCTCCTGCAGGCGGGCGATCCGCTCGAACAGGCGGGCGACCTCGCGGCCTTCGAGCTGGGCGGTCGGCTCGTCGAGGATGATGAAGCGGGTGCCCTGCAGAAGCGCGCGCGCGATCTCGACGATCTGGCGCTGCTCGACCGTGAGGCGCACGGCGTCGATCTCGACGTCGATCTCGAGGCCCCAGTCCGCGAGCACCCGCTCCGCCTGCCGGCGCAGCGCCGGCCAGGCGACCAGGCCGCCTGCGAAGGTCGGATGCGCGTTCAGAAACAGGTTCTCGGCGACCGTGAGGGTCGGGATCACGGTCGATTTTTGATAAACGCAGGCAACCCGCTCGCGCCATCTCTGGCGGTCGGCGAGGCCGGGCGCCGGCTCCCCCGCGAGCCGGACCTGGCCGGCATCCGCCGCCAGCAGGCCGGTGAGCACCCCGACCAGGGTCGACTTGCCGGCGCCGTTGCGGCCGACCAGGGCGCGCGAATTGCCGGCCGGAATGACCATCGATACGGCGTCGAGCGCCTGACTCGCGCCGAAGCGCTTGGAGACCCCGATCGCCTCCGCGACCGGCGGCGCGGCCGGAGCCGCGCCGCCCGGCCCGGTCATCGGCGCCGCCGGCCCTGCGGCCTCGGCGGGCCGCACTGCCATCGGTACTATTTGACGTGATTGCCCCAGAGCGCCTCGTCGTCGACGTTCGCCTTGGTGACCACCGGCGCCGGCAGCAGATCCATCGGATTGCCCTTGAACTCCTCGATCCGGCTGTCGTGATCGGTCGGTCCGGGCGGGAACGACTTGCCCGCGACCGCATCCTGCAGATAGGCGAGGCCATATTTGACGTAGAGGTTGAGCGGCTGCGAGATCGCGGCGTCCAGCCAGCCTTCCCGGACCTTCTTCAAAGCGAACGGCGTGCCGTCGATGCTGATCAGGTAGAGGTGCCCGGGCTCGCCGACCGCCTTCAGCTTGCCGGCGCTCTCGAGCACGCTGAGCACGCCCGCGAGCATCACCGCGTCGCTCTGCATATAGATGGCGGCAAGGTCCGGGGTCGAGGTCACCACGGTCTGCGCGACCGAGGTGGCGCGGTCGGTCTTCCAGTAGGTCGGCTGCTCGATCACCTTGATGTCGGGAAAGCTCTCCTTCATGCAGGCATCGAAGCCGCTGGTGCGGTCGCGACCGTTGGTCGTGGCCTGGTCGCCCATCATCGAGAGCACGGTGCCCTTGCCGCCGAGCGCCTTGCCCATCTGCTGGCAGGCATCGGCGCCCATGCGAATGTTGTCGGCGCGCACGATCATCGCAGCCTTGCCGCCCGCCGGGCCGATGTCGATCGCGACCACAGGCACGCCCTGGTCGGCGGCGTAGGAAAGCGCCGGCGCGATCGCATCGCTGTCGGTCGGCACCACGATGATGCCCTTGGCACCCTGCGCGATCAGGTTGTGGAAATCGGTGATCTGCTTGCCGGCATCGCCGTTGGCGTTGGCCACCGGCAGGGTCTGGAGACCCGCCTTCTTGGCCTCGGCCATGGTCAGATCGACCTGGATCGCCTGGAACGGATCGGTCAGGAAACCGACCGAATAGCCAAGCATGAAGCTCGCCGCCTGCGCCGCGCCGGCACTCAGCGCGACCGCTGCCCCGAGAGCGAGCGCCAATCGCGGCGCGTGCCGGCCCTGCCGAGGATGGTTGCCCATCACGTGACCTCCCTATTGCTTCGTGTTTCGACCGACCGCGGATCGGCGCCCACGGTCGGCACAGGGACTGTAACCCAAGCGCGCCCGCACCGCGAGCATGGAACCGTCGGAAGTACGAGGTGCGGCGGAGCTTCTGCCGTTCCGTGAGCTTCAGCATAGGCGAATGATGTTGTTGGTGGGCGCGCTGGGACTCGAACCCAGAACCCGCTGATTAAAAGTCAGCTGCTCTGCCAATTGAGCTACGCGCCCTGGGGTTCGCCCGCGGGTCGGCCGGGTGGCTCGCGCGCATCGGCCATCCCGGGTCGTGGCCGCGAGCCTCGGCAATCCCCGATCGCGGTCGCGATCATCGGCAATCCGAACCCGGCGTCAAGCCGGCGTGCTGGCGGGCCAGGGCTCGAGATCGCCGTTCGCCTGGGCTTGGGCGAGCTGCACGCGGCGTGCCGCCAGGTTGCCCCGCTCGATCGCCGCCCTGAGTTCCGCCATCAGCTCCTGGTAATAGAAAAGATTGTGCCAGCTGAGCAGCATGGCACCCAGGATCTCGCCCGCCTTGACCAGATGGTGCAGATAGGCGCGCGGGTGCTTCGCGCAGACCGGACAGGCGCAGCCCGGATCGAGCGGGCGCGGATCGTCGGCGTGGCGGGCGTTTCGGAGGTTGAGGGGCCCGAAGCGCGTCCACGCCTGGGCGGTCCGGCCGGACCGGGTCGGCAGCACGCAGTCGAACAGATCGACCCCGCGGGCGACCGCGCCGATCAGGTCCAAAGGCGTGCCCACCCCCATCAGATAGCGTGGCCGGGAGGGCGGCAAAGCGGGGAGCGTCAGGTCCAGGATCTCGAACATCCTGGCCTGCGGCTCGCCGACCGCAAGGCCGCCGACCGCGTAGCCGTCGAAGCCCAGCTGAACCAGGGTCTCGGCGGACTCAAGGCGCAGCTCGGAAAAGACGCTGCCCTGGACGATGCCGAACAGGGCGTAGCCGTCGCGCTCCTGCCAGGCGCGCCGGCAGCGCTCCGCCCAGCGCATCGAGCGGCGCATCGAGGCCGCGGCCGCCGCGGGCTCGATCGGCCAGGGCGTGCACTCGTCCAGGACCATGGTGACCGTCGCGTCCAGGAGGTGCTGGACCTCGATCGCGCGCTCCGGCGTGAGCTCCTGGCGCGAGCCGTCGACGTGGGACGAGAACACCACGCCCCGCTCGTCGAGGGTTCGGCGCGCCGCCAAGGACATCACCTGGAAACCGCCGGAATCGGTCAGGATCGGCCCGGGCCAGGCCATGAAGCGATGCAGGCCGCCCAGGCGCGCGATCCGCTCCGCCCCCGGCCGCAGCATCAGGTGATAGGCGTTGGCAAGCACGATCTCCGCGCCGGTCTCGCGCAGCATCGCCGGCGTCATCGCCTTGACCGTGGCGGCCGTGCCGACCGGCATGAAGGCCGGTGTCTCGACCGTGCCGTGGGCGGTGTGCAGCCGGCCGCGCCGGGCCGCGCCATCCTCGCCCAGAAGCTCGAAGCGAAACCCGGTCATGCCGGCCCGGCCCGCGCCAGCAGGCAGGCGTCGCCGTAGGAGTAGAAGCGGTAACGGCGCCCGATCGCGTGGGCGTAGGCGGCCCGGATGCGCTCGAGCCCGGCGAAGGCCGCGACCAGCATGAAGAGCGTCGAGCGCGGCAGATGGAAGTTGGTGAGCAGCCGGTCGACCACCCGGAAGCGGTAGCCCGGGGTGATGAAGAGCCGCGTCTCGCTCGCCGCCGGTCGCAGCCGCCCGGTCTCGGCGGCGGCGGTCTCCAGCGTGCGCAGCACGGTCGTGCCGACCGCAACCACGCGCCCGCCGGCAGCCCGCGTCCGCTCGATCGCGGCCACCGTCTGCGGCCCGAGCTCGAAGCGCTCGGCGTGCATCCGGTGCTGCTCGGTGTCTGCAACCTTGACCGGCAGGAAAGTGCCAGCGCCGACGTGCAGGGTCAGGAAGACGTGGCCAATGCCGTGCCCGGCCAGCGCCGCCATCAGGTCCGGGG
Source organism: uncultured Alphaproteobacteria bacterium (assembly GCA_963733965.1). Classification (GTDB taxonomy): domain Bacteria; phylum Pseudomonadota; class Alphaproteobacteria; order Geminicoccales; family Geminicoccaceae; genus DATAOG01. The sequence goes on along the minus strand of CAVTFM010000053.1, from coordinate 54,868 downwards.
TGAAGTGGAGGGCCGCGGTCGGCGCCGCGACCGCGCCGGGGCGGCGCGCGAACAGGGTCTGATAGTCGAGCCGATCCCTCGGATCGCCGTCCTTCGGCCGCTTGATGTAGGGCGGCAGCGGCATCTGGCCGACCGCCTCGAGCCGCCCCAGCAGCGTCTCGGCGGCGCAGCCGAAGCCGAGCGTCAGCTCACCGCCCTCGCCCTGGGCCAGCACCTGGGCGTCGAGCCCGGAGCCGAACTGCAGCCGGTCGCCGACCCGAAGCCGCCTGGCCGGCCGCGCGAATGCCCGCCAGCAGGCGGCGCCTGCAGGCTCGACCTGGCCGGGCTCGCGACCCGGTTGCGGGCTCTCGGGTTGATGCAATGTGACCGCGACGGTCGCGGCACCCCGCCGGCCGACCAGGCGCGCGGGGATCACCCGGGTGTCGTTGAGCACCAGGAGATCGCCCGGGTCGAGCAGGCCCGGAAGGTCGCGCACATGCCGATCCTCGAGCGCCGTCGCGCCGACCACCAGCAGCCGGGCGGCATCCCTGGGCTCGGCCGGATGCTGCGCGATCAGCTCCGGCGGCAGGTCGAAATCGAAGAGCTCGGTGCGCATGGCGCGCGGCAATCTGCCGGATGTGCCGCCTCTTGCGAAGGGGGCGTTGCGTTGCCAGTCTCGGCCGGCCGCCGATCCGTCACGAGGTAGTGATGCCGAGGACCAGTGCCGGTCTGCTGCTGTATCGCTGGCAGGGCGACGAGCTCGAGGTGTTCCTGGTGCACCCTGGCGGGCCGTTCTGGGCCCGCAAGGATGCCGGTGCCTGGTCGATCCCCAAGGGCGAGATCGAGCCGGACGAGGCGCCGCTCGCCGCCGCGCGGCGCGAGTTCGCCGAGGAGACCGGCCTTGCCGTCGACGGTGACGTGATCGCGCTCGCCCCGATCCGCCAGGCGGGCGGCAAGCTGGTGCACGCCTTCGCCATCGAAGCCGATCTCGATCCCGCCATGATCGTCAGCAACCGCTTCACCATGGAATGGCCGCCGCGCTCGGGCGAGCGGCGCGAGTTTCCGGAGATCGACCGCGCCGGCTGGTTCGGCCTCGGGGCGGCGCAGGAGAAGCTCCTGCCGGGCCAGCTGCCCTTGCTCGAGGACCTGCGCGAGCGTCTGCGGTCGTGACCGGCCGCTCCCGTCGCCTCTGGCCGGCGGCCGCGGTGCTGCTGGCGCTGGCGCTCGCCACCGCCCTGGTCTGGATCTATGCGCTCGGCGCGGCGATGCCGCTGCCCGGCTTCGAGCTGTCGGTCGCGGCGGTCGAGGCCGAGATCCAGGCCTTTGGCATGTGGGGAGTCGCCGTCTCGATCCTCCTGATGGTCCTGCACAGCTTCGTGCCTTTCCCGGCGGAGCTGGTCGCCATGGCCAACGGCATGCTCTACGGACCGGTCTTCGGCACCCTGATCACCTGGACCGGCGCCATGCTCGGCGCCTATCTCGCCTTCGGACTCGCGCGCTGGCTCGGCCGGCCCTTCGTGCGCGCCATGGTCGCCCCGCGCCACCAGGCCGCGATCGAGCGCTGGGCCGCCCGCCAGGGCGGCGGCGTGCTGCTGGTCAGCCGGTTCGTGCCCGTGATCTCGTTCAATCTGGTCAACTATGCCGCCGGCCTGACCGGGGTCTCCTGGTGGACCTTCACCTGGGCGACCGGCCTCGGCATCCTGCCGCTCACCTGCCTGATGGTGGTGATGGGCGACCGCCTCTGGTCGGGCGAGGGCAGTCTGTGGCTCTGGCTGATCGCGGCCGCGCTCGTCGGCTGGCTGCTCTGGTGGGCGCTGGTGGTCCGCCGCCGGCATGCGCGTGGCTGAGCCTGACGACGGCCGGATCGAAACCTCGGGATCGCTCACAATGGCGCCGGCCGCGGCCGGGGATCGGCAGGGGTCGTGAAGATATTTCCGGCGACTGTTCGCGCATCCCAGTATGCGCCGTAAATGAGATGTAAACTACGAAAACACCTCAAGAACTGAGATGCTTCGACCCACGCCCGCCAGCCGGCGGCCGTCAGTCGAAGCGAAGGTTGCCCATGTCCGCCATCCGCCTGGTCTCAGCGTTGACTTTGCTGCTTGGCGCCAGCACCAGTGCCCATGCGGGCTCACCGGTTGCCGCCATTGACGCGCCCGGGCTGGCGGGGGTCGAGCGCGGGCTGCCGAAGCTCGAGCTCGACCTGACCGAGGTGAACTACGGGGTCGCGGACGACCAAGCTCAGCCGGCGCGGCAATCCGTCCGCGGCGCTGAGCGCGCTGCCACCCGCAGCCCGTCGCTCGCGCAATACCTCAAGACCCCGGCGCCCTACGGCCAGCTGCTGCCGCAGCCGATCGACGACGGGGGCATCGGCTACCGCCTCTGGTTCTAGCTGACCGCCGTCGGCGCCGCGCCCGCCCTTGACGCGATCCCTGGGCGGGCGCTTGATAGTCGGGCAGACCAAAGGATTGGGGTGGCCCGACGTTGGAGAGCTATTGGCGGCCGGAATCGGTTGCAGACGCGCTCGAGGCGCTCGCCACAGCTCCCCGGACCGTGCTCGCCGGTGGCACCGACTATTACCCGGCGCGGGTCGGCAGACCCTGCGACGAAGCCATCCTCGACATTACCGCGCTCACCGCACTGCGCGGCATCGAGGAGCGGGACCAGCACTGGCGGATCGGCGCGCTGACCACCTGGAGCGCGCTCGCGCGGGCCGGGCTGCCGGCATGGTTCGCGGGCCTGCGGCTGGCGGCCCGCGAGGTCGGCGGCGAGCAGATCCAGAACGCCGGCACGCTCGGCGGCAACCTCTGCAACGCCTCGCCGGCCGCCGATGGCGTGCCGCCGCTCCTGGCGATGGACGCCCTGGTCGAGCTGGCCTCGGTCGACGGCGTCCAGCATCTTCCTCTGGCCGAGTTCATCCGGGGCAACCGCAAGACCGCGCGCCGGCCCGATCAGCTGCTGACGGCGGTGCTCGTCCCCAAACCGAAGGCGGCCCGCGCCGGCGGCCATTTCCTGAAGCTCGGGGCGCGCCGCTACCTGGTGATCTCGATCGTGATGGTCGGCGCCACCCTCGAGCTCGGCCCCGACGGACGGGTCGCGGCCGCGCGGATCGCGGTCGGCGCCTGCGCGCCGGTCGCAAGGCGCCTGCCGGCGGCGGAACGGGCGCTTGCCGGCGTATCCTGCTCCCCGCGGCTCGGCGCTCTTGTCCAGCCCGAGCATCTGGCCGAGCTGGCTCCGATCGACGATGTCCGGGCGAGTGCCGCCTATCGGAGCGACGTCGCCCTGACCCTGGTCCGCCGCACCTTGAACGAACTGGCGGCCAGTCTATGAACGACACCGCGCCGCTCGATCGGACGCTGCCGGCAGCCGGGTCGGGGACGATCGGCTTCGTGGTCAACGGGCGGCCGGTGCGGATCCGGGCGGCGCCGGTCAAGCGCCTGAGCGCGGTGCTGCGCGACGACCTCGGCTTGACCGGCACCAAGGTCGGCTGCAACGCCGGCGACTGCGGCGCCTGCACGGTGCTGCTGGATGGCGCCCAGGTGTGCGCCTGTCTCGTGCCGCTTGGCCAGGCCGACGGCCGGCGCGTGACCACGGTCGAGGGGCTCGCAAGCGATGGCCGCCTCGGCTCGCTGCAGCTCGCGTTTCAGCGCCATGGCGCTGCCCAGTGCGGCATCTGCACGCCCGGCATGCTGATGGCCGCGAGCGATCTTCTGGCGCGCGATTCGCGCCCGGACGCGGCTTCGGTGATGGATGCGCTAGGCGGCGTCCTCTGCCGCTGCACCGGCTATCAGAAGATCGTCGAGGCCGTCCTCGACGTCGCGACGGCCGGGGATGTGCCCATGCCGGCGGCCGGCGCCGCGGTCGGCGCACGCCTCGGCAAGGTCGACGGGCCGGCGAAGCTCACCGGCTGCGAGCGCTACGGCGCCGATGCGATTCCCAAAGACGCGCTCTGGCTCAAGGTGATCCGCACGCCGCACGCCGCGGCCGCGTTCGAACTCGGCGATCCGGCGCCACTGTTCGCTAGCCATCCGGGCCTGCTCCGCCTCCTGACCGCTGCCGACATCCCGGTCAATCGCTTCGGCATCTACCCCCACCTCAAGGATCAACCGGTGCTCGCCGACGGCATCGTCCGCTATCGGGGCGAGGCCGTGGCAGCTCTGCTCGGCGAGCGCGCCGCGATCGAGGGCGTGCACACCGACGAGCTGCCGATCCGCTACCGCCCGCTCGCGGCGGTGACCGGCCTCGATGCGGCGACCGCCGAAGGCGCACCCCTGGTCCAGCCGGACAAGCCCGGCAATCTGCTGATCGAAGGCAGGGTGCGGTCGGGCGACGCCGAGGGGGCCCTCGCGCAGGCCGCCGCGCTCGCAGAGGGTTGCTTCACCACGGCCTTCGTCGAGCACGCCTACATCGAGCCCGAGGCCGGCTGGGCCCTGCGGGTCGGCGAGCGGATCGAGATCCACGTCACGACCCAGTCGCCCTACATGGACCGCGACGAGACCGCGCGGGTCCTGGGCGTTGGATCGGAGCTGGTGCGGGTCAGGCCAACCGCCTGCGGTGGCGGCTTCGGCGGCAAGCTCGATCTCTCGGTGCAGCCGCTGCTCGCGGTCGCCGCCGGCCTGGTCGACCGGCCGGTGGCCCTGGTCTACGAGCGCCCCGAAAGCATGGCGAGCACGACCAAGCGTCATCCGGCCCGGATCCGGGCACGCCTCGGCTGCGACGCCGAAGGCCGCCTGCTCGCCTTCGCCGCCGATGCCGACTTCGACACCGGCGCCTACGCGTCCTGGGGTCCGACCGTGGCCGGACGCGTGCCGGTCCACGCCACCGGTCCCTACCGGGTGCCGCACGTCCAGGCGCGCGGTCGCGCGCTCCTGACCAACGCCCCGCCGTCCGGCGCATTTCGCGGCTTCGGCGTGCCCCAGGCGGCAATCGCCCACGAGAGCCTGATGGACGATCTGGCGCTCCGCCTCGGCGTCGACCGGCTGCGCTTCCGGCTGCGCAACGCGCTGCGCGCCGGCGATCGGACCGCGACCGGTCAACGGCTCGAGGCGAGCATCGGCCTCGCCGCCTGCCTCGAAGCCCTGATGCCCCATTGGCAAAGTTGGCTGGCCGCCGTTTCCGAGTTCAACCGATTCATTAGTATATCTCGACAAGGTATTGGTATTGGCTGTATGTGGTATGGAATCGGCAACACGGCGCTACCCCATCCCTCGACCATCCGGGTCGGGCTGACCCGGGCCGGCCGGTTGACCCTCTACAGCGGCGCGGTCGACATCGGCCAGGGCTCGAATACCATCCTCGTCCAGATCGCCGCCGACGCGCTGGGCGTCGGGGTCGAGCGCTTCGATCTGGTGACCGGCGACACCGACCGCACGGCGGACGCCGGCAAGACCTCGGCCTCGCGTCAGACCTTCGTCTCCGGCAAGGCCACCGAGCTTGCCGCGCGCGACCTGCGTGCCCTGATCCTGCGGCGGGCCAATGCCGGCCCGGACGCGACCGTGGATCTGGCCGATGGCGCGGCCATCATCCGGGAGCCGGGTCGCGCGCAGCGTCTCGATCTCATGCGGCTCGAGGCGGACGCCGATGGCGTGGTCCTGCTCGGCGAGGGCCATTTCGATCCGCCGAGCGCGCCGCTAGATGGCGACGGTCAGGGCAGTCCCTACCCGACCTATGCCTTCGCCGCCCAGATCGCGCGCGTCCAGGTCGACCTCGAGCTCGGCACGACCAGGGTCCTCGAGATCATCGCCGCCCACGACGTGGGTCGGGCGATCAACCCGACTCAGGTCGAGGGCCAGATCCAGGGCGGCATCGCCCAGGGGCTGGGCATGGCGCTGATGGAGGAATACCTGCCCGGCCGGACCGAGAACCTGCACGACTATCTGATCCCGACCATCGGCGACATGCCGCGGATCGAGGTGATCCTGATCGAGGCTCCGGAGCCGCAGGGCCCGTTCGGCGCCAAAGGCGTCGGCGAGCCGGGCCTGGTCCCGACCGCGCCCGCGATCCTGGGTGCCATCCGCCACGCGACCGGCGTCCGGATCACCGAGGTGCCGGCGCTCCCCCATCGCCTGCGGGCGGCGATCCTCGCGCAAGGTAGCGTCGATGGCTGAGGCCGGCCCGATCGTCCGCTGCGATGCCTGCCCGGTGCTCTGCCGGATCCGCGAGGGCAAGGCCGGCGCCTGCGACCGCTACGCCAATCTGGACGGCAAGCTGGTGCGGGTCGACCCGCTGGTCGTGACCCGCCGCGCCGAGACCACGGTGCCGTTCCTCGAGGGGGCGGGCGAATGGGACGGCGCCCTGGTGCGCGGGGCCGAGAGCTTCGTCACCGGGATCGGCGCCGGCACCACCTACCCGGACTACAAGCCGGCGCCGTTCATCGTCGGCTCCGAGGTCGACGGGGTCGACATGGTGACCGTGGTGTCCGAGGGCATCTTCAGCTACTGCGGCCTGAAGGTGAAGATCGACACGGACCGCTTCCTCGGTCCCGAGCGAGCGGCGGTGCGCAGCGCGGGCGAGCCGATCGGCCACGTCACCACCGCCGAGTACGGCTCGCAGATGCTGGCGCTCGGCGGCGTCCGCCATCTGACCGGCGGCAGCAAGCACGAGGGCACGATCACCTGCCAGGCCATGCTCGACCTCTGCTCGCGCGAGCCGGTCGAGGTCGAGATCGAGGATGGTGCGCGGGTCGTCCTGCAGGCGGGCGAGGCGCCGGTGGTCAATGGCGTGCAGGAGCAGCGCATGCGGGTCGGCTGCGGCTCGGCGACGATCGGCATCTTCGCCAAGCAATGGCAGGGGCACGCTGACGAGGTGATCGTGGTCGATGACCATATCACCGGCGTCCTCACCGAGCACCAGGCCGGGCGCTCCCTCGACATGCCGCTGGCCGGGATCCGGGTGCGCGGCCGGAAATCGACGCCCGGGCGCTACTTCCAGGTCGCCCTGCCGGGGCTCGGCTGGGGCGGCACCGATATCCGTGATCCGCTCGACATCATCGAGCGGATCGATGCCAAGGTGGCCTGGCCCGGACTTCGATTGCTGATGGTGTCGACCACCGGCGAGGATGCCGCCTGGTACGTGCTCGACGACCAATTGCGGCCGGCGCCGGCGCCCATGCCCGCGGCGATCACGCAGGTGGTCGAGCGGATCGCCGAGAACTGCGAGCCCGCGCTGACCACGGTCCTGTTCATGGCCGGCGCCGGCGGGTCCTTGCGCGCCGGCGTCACCGAAAATCCGGTTCGCCTGACCCGCTCGGTCAAGCAGGCGCTCACGCGCGTGACCTGCGGCGGCGCCCCGGTCTACGTCTGGCCGGGCGGCGGCATTACCATCATGGTCGACGTCACCCGCATGCCGGAGGGCTCGTTCGGCTACGTCCCGACGCCCGCTCTGGTCGCGCCGATCGAGTTTTCCCTCTCGCGCGCGGACTACGCGGCGCTCGGCGGCCATCTCGACAGCATCGTGGCACTCGCGGACGTGCTCGCCGAGCGCCGCCTCACGACCCGACCCTGGAACCCGGAGAATCCCTGGCCGGTGCGCCCCAAACGGCCGCTCGTCGAGGAGACATGACCGGCCAGGCGCAGGCGGCGCTGCTCGCCGACGGCCGGCGCCTCCACCTGCACCACGGGCCGATCGACATCATCGCCGAGGCGTTCGCGAGCCCGGCTGAGCGCGCGCTTGCCTACCGGCAGGCGGCATGCCGTTTCGAGACCATCCTCGCCGAGCTGGTGGCGGAGCTTGGCACTCTTCGCCAGCCGATCACCGAAGCCGAACTCGCGGTCGACGGGCCGGTCGCGAGGCGGATGGTCGCGGCGGTCTGGCCCTACCGGCAGCATTTCGTCACGCCCATGGCGGCGGTCGCCGGGGCGGTCGCCGACGAGGTGCTGGCGGCGATGCGCATCGGCCGCAGCCTCGCCAGAGCCTACGTCAACGACGGCGGCGACATCGCGCTGCACCTGGGGCCGGGCGAGCGCCTTCGGGCCGGGCTGGTCGCCAATCCGGATGCGCCCGCGCTCGACGGCAGCGTCGAGCTCGACCACGCCATGCCGGTCCGCGGGCTCGCGACCTCGGGCTGGCGGGGCCGCTCGTTCTCGCTCGGCATCGCCGATGCCGTGACCGCGCTGGCGCCAACCGCCGCCCAGGCCGATGCCGCCGCGACCCTGATCGCCAATGCGGTCGACTGCGACCATCCGGCGATCGCCCGGTCGCCCGCGAACCTCTTGCGCGATGACACGGATCTCGGCGATCTTCGGGTCACGGTCGAGGTCGGCCCGTTGCCGGCGCCGGCGGTCGAGCGGGCGCTCGCCGCGGGTGCGAGGCGCGCCGAGGCGTTCCGCCAGGCGGGGCAGATCTTTGCGGCGAGCCTGGTGCTCCAGGGCCGGGTCCGGATCGTCGGCCCGCTGCGCACGGCCCCGGATTCAAGGCGGTCGGGGGGTTGAAGGCGGTCGGAGGCTGAACATGGCCGGGGCTTGAGGGTGGCGGGATGACCGATCTGATCCAACTGCGCAAGATCGCGATGCACTTCGAAGAGATCTACCACGAGGGCGGCCCGCCGCCGGCCCAGCCGCTGGTCCGCGCCGCGATCCTCGCGGTCGCCCGCAACCCCTATGCCGGCCGCTACGTCGAGGACGTCATGCCGTTCATGGAGGCGCTCCGCCCGCTCGGGGTCGAGCTCGCCAAGCGCCTGATCGATGCCCTGGGCGGCCATCCGGAGGCGATCCAGGGCTACGGCAAGGGCGTGATCGTCGGCACCGCGGGCGAGCTCGAGCACGGCGCCCTCTGGCATCAGCCCGGCGGCCAGGCGATGCGCGAGGCGCTCGGCAGCGCCAAGGCGATCGTACCGTCGACCAAGAAGGTCGGGGTCGCCGGCGCCCGGATCGACGTACCGATCACCCACATCAACGCGTCCTACGTGCGCAGCCACTTCGATGCGGTCGAGGTGGGCGTCGCCGATGCGCCGCGCCCGGACGAGATCGTCTTGATCCTGGCGATGACCACCGGTGGCCGCATCCACGCCCGCGCGGGCGGGCTCAAGGCCTCCGAGATCAAGGGCGAGGACGGCCTGCGCTGACGCGGGCGGCGTCGGCGAGGCCATAGCCGCGACACCTTCGCGGCTAAGCGGAACGAGCCGCCCAAAGCCCGGCATGGTGGTCGGCGGCGATACCGACTGGCGCTACGGGAACGGCGTCCCGGCCATGCCCAGCGACGACAGGGTCAAGGCCCTCCGCCCGGCGGAGTGACTACCCTCCCGGGCCGGCGGCGATCTCGGTCCCGGCCGAGACCGGACGGAACGTTTCCGTTCCCGACAGCCTTTTCCCCCCGGGCGCTCCTGTGTAATGTCGCAAGGATGGTCTATGATCGTGGGACGCTTGTGGCAGAGACTGGCTATGAGGACCGGTCGTAGGGTCCGCACCCTCGCACAGGTATTGCTTGGCTTGGCTGGCGCGGGCCTGATCGCAGTCAACCTCTATGGGTACAGCCGAGATCTGTACCGTCCCCAGGACCTTGTCGATGCCTCACGGCCGGGGGACAGCGAGCTGACGTTCGCGCAGACCATCGCTGCCATCGACGGCATCGATGGTCATGCCGACAGTGAGACCGGGCGCGCCACCGCGCTGATGGCTGTGGTGCAGCGGCGTATGGCAGTCTACGACGGCCCGGCGCTGCGCGTCAGTCCAGCCGACAACTGGCTGATTTGGGGATTGTCCTTCCTATGGCCGAGTTTTGGCCAATATGAATTCGTCGACCCCAGGCGCGCGCTCCGACGGGGACTTGGCGTGTGCGGCCAGCAGGCGTTGACCCTGGTCGGCTTGCTCGCCGAGCGTGGCTTCACCGCCGGTCGGTTGCGGCTGCACGGTCACATGGCGACCTGGGTCCACGCGGACGGGAAGGAGATCATCCTCGATCCGAGCTACGGCACTGTGCTGCCTTTCGATCTCGAATACGCCGAAGCCCACCTCGACGAGGTGCGACGCCTCTACTACGAGACCAGCGCGCAACGGTTCTCCGACCCTGCGATCAAGGCTCGCAGCCTGGACACCATCCTCCTGACCTACGCGGCCGACAACCAGCGCAGCGGCCCCGGCTTGGGCGACTCGACCGGTGGCGGCGCGCTGGCGATCGAGCGCGGACTCTACGTGCTGAAATGGCTGCTCCCGCTGGTCCTGCTGGCTGCGAGCGGATGCCTGGGCACGTCGCGTGACCGTCCTAGACCGACGCCGGAATCGGTGCGGATGCCTGCGTGAGGCAGATCCTGACTTAGCAGGTCCGCAACGCGATCGAGGCAGGTAGCCTTGCTCAGGGCGTGAATTTGCGCGCGCGCTCGAAATAGCGGCGGAGGACGGCGTTGATGCGGGCCTGGTAGCTGGGGCCCTGGGCCTTAAACCGGTCGAGCAGGTCGGCGTCGCGGCGGACCGTGAGCCGCTGTTTGGGTCGGTTGGCGAGCACCACCCCGGCGTGGGCCTCGCTAGCCCGCATTTCTCACAGCCAGTAGTTGGTTTGAGCGTGGGGCGAGGCAAAGAGCCGGATCGTGTAGCGCGGCTGAACAGGCCGAGCAAACACACTGTTGTTCGCCGAAATACGGAAAGCTAAGGAAATCCGCCGCCTCCCACTTGTTCTGGAAAAACGTGGCTGCGGGGGCAAGGTCTTGCGTTCAAGCATTTGCAGGGGGGAAGAGGTTCTTTAATCGGGCAAGGGATGGCTGCTCTGTTTGATCGCTGCCGGGGTCATGGTTCTTTCCGGGCTCGGGGCGTGGATCTGCGCGCGCGCTCGAAACAGGCGCGGAGGACGCCGTTCATGCGAAGCTGGTAGCTGGGACCCTCAGTCTTGAACCATTCGAACAGGTCGGCGTCGAAGCGGACCGTGAGCTGCCGCTTGGGTCGGCTGCCGCGCGCCACCAGGGCATGATCGAGGGAACCGGGCGCGCTGCTGATTCTACGGCTCGCGATCCAGGTCGGCGCTGGAGTCGCTTGAGTTCGGAGCCGCCGGCTGAGACGCACTGGGACGCATACGGCCAAGTCGTTCGTCGCAATATCGATGACACGCCTTTGATGTGCTCCATCCCACACTGGCCGTGACCGGTTCTTTCATTGCGGAAGCCGTGTCATTCTAAATGACGGTGGCGTTTTTCTTATTTGCCGATACTGGTGAGTCCTCACCGAGGAACACGAATCCGCGGCCTCTATGCGACACTTCTGCGGCATGCTCTGACGCCTGGTTATTGCCCGGTCGCCGGTCAGGACTTGCCGGCGCGGTCTGGCCCTCAAGTATTGATTTTGCCTCCATCGACTCAACCGACCATCAATCTCATCGCAACCTGCTGAAATCGCACGGAAATATGCAGTTGCCGGGGCCCCGGCAGCGGCATCGTCCGGGCTGATTCTCGGGTGACGGCAGGCGACACTTCCGGTCAGTTGTGGCGCACAAGTGTCCAGCCGGGCTTCACCTGCTGGCGTTCGTGCCGACCCTTCGGCGCAGAGGCGTCGGGCACCGGGTCGCCGTGATCGTCACGCGCCCGCGCCGGTGCGCTGGAATTCGGCGTGGATCTCGAGGGTGACCTCGTCGCCGACCGCAGGCGCGTAGGCGCCGAGGCCGAAGGTCGAGCGGGTGAGCGTGCCGCTGGCGGCAAAGCCCAGCGTGTAGCGGCCGGTCAGCAGGCTGTCGGCGCCGCCGTTGAAGGTGACCTCCAGGGTGACCGGGGCGGTTGTGCCGTGCAGGGTCAGATCGCCCGTGACCCGGCCGGTCTTCTCGCCGGTGATCGCGATCGTCCGGCTCTCGAAGCGCGCCTGCGGAAACTTTGCGACGTCGAACCAGTCGGAGCCGCGCAGGTCCTGCTCGAACTTCGGCAGGTTGAGGTCGATGCTGGCGGTGTCGACCAGCACCGTCAGGCGGGCCGCCTCGGGCTGCTTGGGATCGAAGTCGAGCGAGCCCTCGAAGCGGTCGAAGCGGCCGACCAGCTCGGAAAAGCCGAAATGATCGATCTTGAACAGCAGCGAGGCGTGCTCCGGGTCGAGCCGGTAGGCGCCGCCCGGCAGCTGTGCAAGCTCGAGCGTCTGGTTGTGCGAGGGCAGCAGATAGCCGCAAGCCCCGAGCGCGAGCGCGAGCCCGAGGCAGGCCGCCAGGCGCGGGTTTGGCAGACGTGGACGGAGGGGCATGGCGTTTCCTACTCTCGGTCGGTCTCGGCGTCCGGCTTGTGCTTGCCCTTACGCGAATAACGCCGGCGGTTCTGCTCCTTGCGCGCCCGAAAGGCCGCCGCCCGCAGCGTCCGCGCGATCGGGTTGCGGCGTTTGACGGCTTGGTCACGGCGGTTCTTGATGCGTCTCGTCATCGCGGCGCGCAAGATGCATTATGGTGGCGAGCCTGTCGCCATCGCCCCCGAACGAGCGTCATGACGCTCCTCATCATCCAGTTCCTGAACGGTTTGGCCAGCGCGTCGTCGCCGTTCCTGTTGGCCGCGGGACTCTCGATCATCTTCGGCGTGACCCGGATCGTGAACTTTGCGCACGGAGCACCGGCTGCGCGCTGGACTCTCTCGCCGACCCATCTCCCCGAGGTCGCTCGAGGGATCGTGGATCCGGTTCAGGCGGCGCAGGTTTTTCGACCGCCGCCCCCTTGCCAAGCTCGCCACCGATGCTCATTATAAGCAAGCTTACTATGAGCATGCAGAAGCCCATGGACGATCCCTACCAAAGTGTCGGTGTGCTGCTGGTCGATGTCGCCCGGCTGCTGCGCCGCAACTTCAACCGGCGCGCCCAGAGCCTGGGCCTGACCCAGCCACAGTGGCAGGCGCTCGCGCGGGTCTCCCAGAACCAGGGCATGAGCCAGGCCTGCCTTGCCGACCTGCTCGAGATTCAGCCGATCACGCTCACCCGCCTGCTCGACCGGCTCGAGGCGGCGGGCTGGGTGGAGCGCCGGCCCGATCCCGCCGACCGGCGGGTCCAGCGCCTGTACCTGACGGTCAAGGCCGAGCCGCTGCTCGACGACATCCGCGTGCTCGCGGCCGAGACCCGCGAGGAGGCGATGCAGGGGCTGTCCGACCGCGAGCGCCGGCAGCTGCTGCAGACGCTGCTGGCGGTCAAGGGTAACCTGGTCCGGGCAGAGGTGGCCCGTGCCTAAGCTCTTGTGGTCCCGACGTCCGACCCCGCCCGCCCCGGTCGGGGCGAGCAGGACCGCGGTCGCCGAGGCCCGCCCGGTGTCGCCGGAGCGCCGCCGGCGCTGGCTGCGCCGCGTGCTGCTGCTGCTCGGACCGGCGCTGGTCTTGATCGTCGCCGGCTATTTCTATGTCACCGGCGGCCGCTACGTCGACACCGACGACGCCTACGTCAGGGCCGACATGGTGGCGGTCACCGCCGAGGTCTCGGGCCCGATCGTCCAGGTCGACGTCCGCGAGAACCAGCACGTCGACCCGGGTCAGGTCCTGTTCGGGCTCGACCAGCAGCCGTTCAAGATCGCGCTCGCCCAGGCCGAGGCGCGCCTCGAGAAGGCCGACAACGACGTCCGCGCGCTCAAGGCGAGCTACCGGCAGAAGCAGCAGGAGCTCGAGCTCGCGAACAAGAACGTCGCCTATGCCGAGCAGGAGTTCCAGCGCCAGGCCAAGCTGGCGAAGCGCGACTTCGCCTCTCAGGCCAAGTATGACGAGGCGCAGCACAATCTGGAGGTGGCGCACGAGCAGGTCGCCGTCACCGAGCAGGAGCTGCGCAGCCTGCTCGCCGGTCTGGGCGGCGATCCGGACATCCCGGTCGAGCAGCATCCGACCTACCTCGAGGCCAAGGCGGCGCGCGACCAGGCGGCGCTCGACCTGCGCCACGCGACCGTCACCGCCCCGTTCGCGGGCGTCGCCAGCCAGAAGCCCAATCTCGGCGATTACGTCAGCGCCGGCACGCCGGTGATGAGCATCGTCGCCGACCAGGAGGTCTGGGTCGACGCCAACTTCAAGGAGACCGATCTGACCCACGTCCGGCCCGGCCAGCCGGCGACCGTCCAGATCGACACCTATCCCGACCGCGAATGGCCGGCCACGGTCGAGAGCATCAGCCAGGCGACCGGCGCCCAGTTCTCGGTGCTGCCAGCCCAGAACTCGAGCGGCAACTGGGTCAAGGTGGTGCAGCGGATTCCGGTGCGGATCGCGATCAAGACCGGGCCCGACGACCCGCCGCTGCGCGCCGGCATGAGCGTCACCGCCGAGATCGACACCGGCCACCACCGCGAGCTGCCGGGCATCGTCGAGACCGCGCTCGCCTGGGCGGGCTACGTGACCGAGCCCGGGAGCGCCCAGGCCCGGAGCCGCTGATGATCCCCCCGGGGGGCGACGGCGTCCCCGTCAACCGGGCGCTGATCACCGTCTCGGTGATGCTGGCGACGATCATGCAGGCGCTCGACATGACGATCGCCAACGTCGCGCTACCGCACATGCAGGGCAGCATGTCGGCGACCCAGGACCAGATCTCCTGGGTGCTCACCTCCTATATCGTCGCGGCCGCGATCATGACCCCGCCCACCGGCTGGCTCGCGGCGCGCTTCGGCCGCAAGCGCCTGTTCCTCTGCACGGTCACCGGCTTCACGCTGGTCTCCATGCTGTGCGGCGCTGCGACCTCGCTCACCGAGCTCGTGCTGTTCCGCCTGCTCCAGGGCGCCTTCGGCGCCGGCCTCGTGCCGCTCTCCCAGGCGGTCCTGCTCGACAGCTATCCGCGCGAGCAGCACGGCCGGGCGATGGCCATGTGGGGGGTGGGCGTCATGGTCGGCCCGATCCTCGGGCCCACCCTCGGCGGCTGGCTCACCGAGTACTACAACTGGCGCTGGGTGTTCTACATCAACCTGCCGTTCGGCATCCTGGCGCTCCTGGGCCTGCTCGCCTTCGTCCCGGAGACCATCCGCGACCGCTCGCGGCCGTTCGACTTTTTCGGGTTTGCGCTCCTCAGCCTCGCCCTCGGCGCCCTCCAGCTGATGCTCGACCGGGGCGAGACCAAGGACTGGTTCTCCTCGACCGAGATCATCGCCGAGGCGGTCATCGCCGGCCTCTGCTTCTACCTGTTCCTGGTCCACATGTTCACGGCCAAACGCCCGTTCATCGAGCCCGCGCTGTTCAAGGACCGCAACTTCGCGACCGGCCTTTTGTTCATCTTCGTGGTCGGGATCATCCTGCTCGCGACGCTCAGCCTGCTGCCGCCGTTCCTCCAGAACCTGATGGGCTATCCGGTCCTGACCACGGGCTACCTGCTGGCGCCGCGCGGGGTCGGCACGATGTTCGCGATGTTCATGGTCGGCTTCCTCACCGGCCGGGTCGACGTCCGGGCGCTGATCCTGATCGGCCTCGGCCTGACCGCGCTCTCGCTGTGGCAGATGGCGGGCTTCACCGCCGAGGTGAGCGCCCGGGCGATCGTCGAGAGCGGCCTGATCCAGGGCCTCGGCCTCGGCTTCATGTTCGTGCCGCTGAGCACGGTCGCCTTCGCCACCCTGCCGCCCGAGCGCCGCACCGAGGCGACCGCGATGTTCAGCCTGATGCGCAACGTCGGCAGCAGCATCGGCATCTCGGTCGTGGTCAGCCTGCTCGCCCAGAACACCCAGATCAACCACGCCACGCTTGCCGAGCACGCGACGCGCTTCAATCCCATGTTCCAGGCGCCCCATCTGCCCGCGCTCTGGAGCCTCGGCAGCCAGGCCGGCATGATGGCGCTGAACGGCGAGATCACCCAGCAAGCGGCGGCCATCGCCTATGTCGACGATTTCCGGCTCATGATGTACGTCATGCTGCTTGCGGTGCCGATGCTGCTCCTGCTGCGCAGCCCAAGCCGCCAGCGCGCCGCCACCGCCGCCCTGGCCGTCGCCGACTAGGCGAACCCCGGGGCGAACCCGCCCCGCCCATTGACAAACCGCCGGCCGCTCCCAAGCTTAAAGAACCGCCAGGCGATGGAGTTCGCCTCTAACCGCCCTCGGGGCTGATGACTCCTCTTCTGTCCACGTGACGGGACAAGGAGGAGTCCATGGACGCGCCAGAGACTGCCCGCCCATCCGCGAGGACGGGGTCGACAAGAGTGTGCTACGGCACCTCCTCGCCCGGCCGACCCGGCATTCGACCAGACGTCGGCGCGCCCGGGTCGGGCGCTGTCAATCACGCAGACGCCGGCGCACCAGCCGCCGCTCCCGTGGGTCTCGGTCCCACGTCCGACCACGCCATGGCCTTCCGCAGCATCTTGGTTCCGCCAGGTGCCGAGGGCCTCGCCAAGGACAGCTCTCAAGAGCCGGAATTCTTCCCCGATCTGAATCTCGACAAGATCGTCGCCGCGATCACCGCCGGCAAAGACGACTATAGCCTGCGGCCGTTCTTTTACAGCCCGATCCGCGATCTCGCGACGATCGCGTATCGCCACGACGTCATGAGAGACCTCGAGCACGACGACATCCTGCAAATGGTGCGGTCCTTCGCCCAGGGCATGCAGAGCACCCGCCAGCATCTTGCCCTGTCGGCCAAGCTTCACTACCCACACCAAAAGAGACTTTGGTTCCTCGACGCGGTCGCAGTCTATTGTGCCGCAATCACGGCGCTTGCGCACGATTTCCGCGCCGCGAAGTTGCAGTCCCGCGGCTTGGTGGCCTGCCGTGGCCACCTCATCGACTATACGACATCGGAACGTTTTACCTCTCTGATCGCCGAGACCGACAAGCTGCAGGCGGATCTGGCGACCGTCAGGTATTCGATCCTGATCAAAGATGACAAGATCACCGTTCAGAAATATGAGAGCACCCCTGATTACAGCGCCGTGGTCGAGCGTACGTTCGACCGATTCAAGCAGGGCGCGGTCGGAAACTATCTGATGAAGTTCCCCGATGGGCTCGACATGAATCACGTCGAGGCAGAGGTGCTCGGATTCGTGGCGAACCTGTACCCGGAGATATTTTCATATCTCGACAACTACGTGGGCCGCAACGATGGCTTCATAGACCCGACCATCGGCAGGTTCGATCAGGAGATCCAATTCTACGTCGCCTATCTGGAGCACATCTCGGTCCTGCAAGGCCATGGTCTCCGCTTCTGTTATCCCGAGGTGTCCGGTTCCAGCAAGAAGGTCGAGAGCCGCGACGGCTTCGATTTGGCTCTGGCGCATCAGCTCGCTGCCGGCGAAGCGGCCGTGGTATGCAACGATTTCCACCTCGAGGGCAACGAACGGATCCTGGTCGTGTCGGGGCCCAACCAGGGCGGCAAGACGACGTTCGCGCGCACCTTCGGGCAGCTGCACTATCTCGCCAGCTTAGGCTATCCGGTGCCGGGCACGCGGGCCCGGCTCTTCCTGTTCGACCGGCTGTTTGCCCATTTCGAACGCTCAGAGGACATTACCACCCTGCGGGGCAAGCTGGAGGATGACCTGTTTCGAATTCACAACATTCTGGCCGAGGCGACCCCCGACAGCATCATCATCATGAATGAGATCTTCAATTCGACGACGCTGCGCGACGCGATCTTTTTGAGCAGGACGGTGCTCGGGAGGATCATGGACCTGGATGCGCTGGCGGTGTGCGTGACGTTCATCGACGAGCTGGCGTGCTTAAGCGAGAAGACCGTGAGCATGGTGAGCACGGTGGTGCCGGAAAACCCGGCGGTCAGGACCTTCAAGATCGTGCGCAAGCCGGCCGACGGCCTGGCTTACGCGCTGTCGATCGCGGCCAAGTATGGACTGACCTATGCCCGCGTGCGGGAGCGCATCCGATCATGAAGTGCTTTCTCATGTACCCCGATCGCGACTTCGAACTGCGATATCTCGGATTGTCTCGCGGCCGTGACTTCGAGTTCGAGCACGGGCGCAGATTGCCAGTCAATCGGGGTGCCCTAATGCAGGATCTCGAATTGAACACCCTGGTCGACGCCATGGCCGGCGGCGACGGCTTTTTGTTCGAAGTGGCGAAGAGCGCAGTCCTGTTGGGCGCTCGGAACGACATCGAGACGATCCTGTATCGGCAGGAGATTCTGAAGGATTGCCTGAAGAACAGCTCGACGGTCCGCGACATTTACGCGCTGGCGGTGGAAGCAGTGGCGCGCGAGCGGAAGCAGTATTTCAGCGTATTTGGCAACTCTCCGGGCACGACACTCCACCGGGCGGTCGACGTCCTGCAGATGTTCGTCGAGATGCTGAAGCGGTTGCGGGGCCTCGGGAGGGCCCAGGGCGGCAAGTTCACATCCGGAGGGTTTGTGCGGTTTTTCGCGATGCTGGAGCGCGAGCTCGGCGATGACTATTTCGCGGTGATCGAGGGGCAATTGAAGGAGCTGAAGTTTCGCCGAGGCGTGTTGATCAGTGCGGAACTGGGCAAAGGCGGCGTCGGGCGCAACTATGTGCTTCGGGAGCCGCGCGACCGCGACCGCAGCTGGCTGGCGTGGATCCTGGCGCCGCGGGCGCCGAGCTACACCCTTCAGATCCATCCGCGCGACCAGGCCGGCGGGCGCGCGCTGGCGGAGCTGAGGGACCGGGGCGTGAACCTCGTCGCCAATGCGCTCGCCCAGTCCGCCGATCATATCCTGAGCTTCTTCCGCATGCTGCAGACCGAGCTCGCCTTCTATCTGGGCGGCGTGAGCCTGCAGGAGGCGCTCGCGCACCTCGGGGCGCCGACCGCCTTCCCCCTGCCGGTCGCGTCCGGCGAGCGGCGGTTTTCCTGCACCGGGCTGTACGATGTCGGTCTGGCGCTGACCATGCATCAGCGGGTCGTGGGCAATGATGTCGAGGCCGACCACAAGGACCTCGTGATCGTCACCGGCGCCAACCAGGGCGGCAAATCGACCTTCCTGCGCAGCGTCGGGCTCGCCCAGCTGATGATGCAGTGCGGCCTGTTCGTGGCCGCCGAGGCGTACTGTTCGACCCTCTGCGACGGTCTGTTCACCCACTACAAACGCGAAGAGGACAAGACGCTGCGGAGCGGCAAGTTCGACGAAGAGCTGAGCCGGATGAGCGAGATCGTCGATCACCTCAGGCCGCGCTCTCTGATCCTGTTCAATGAATTATTTGCCGCGACCAACGTCAGAGAAGGATCGGAGATCGCCAATCAGATCGTCACGGCCTTGTTGGAGAAGGGCATCAGGATGGTGTTCGTGACCCATTTGTACGAATTTGCCCATGGCTGGCACGAGAAGAACCTGGACAATGTCCTGTTTCTGCGGGCAGGCCGGCGGGCCGATCGGGTCAGGACATTCAAGCTGCAGGAAGGCGAGCCATTGGATACGAGCTTCGGCGAAGATCTGTACCGAAAAATCTTCATGGCCGAGACCGCGGATTGACGCGCGACCGAGGGCGTGGCGGCGCCGCGGTCGGCGTGCCTGGTTTCGGCTCAACCGGGTTCGGCCTGGCGGGCGAACAGGGCGCGGACGGTCTCGATGGTGTCGGCCTCCTCGGCGCGCTTGTCGGGGCGGTAGGCCTTGACCCGGGCGAAGCGGAGCGCCAGGCCACCAGGATAGCGCAGGCTCGCCTGGAGGTCGTTGTAGGCGATCTCGACCACCAGCTCCGGCCGCACATGGACCGTATAGGGGTCGCGCCCAATCTCCAGCCCAAGCAGCTTCTCGGTCTGCCAGGCGAGCATCTGATCGGTCAGGCCCTTGAAGGTTTTGCCCAACATCACGAAGCCGTTCGCGGCCGGGTCGTAGGCCCCGAGGTGGAGGTTCGAGAGAAAGCCGCGGCGCCGGCCGTGGCCCCATTCCGCCGCCAGAATAGCGAGGTCGAGCGTATGCGCCTGCTTGACCTTGAGCCAGCCGGCCCCCCGGCGCCCGGCCTCGTAGGGCGCATCGAGCGCCTTGGCCATCGCCCCCTCGTGGCCCTGCTCGAGCGCACCCTTGACGAATTCTTCCGCGACTTCGACCCGACTCGTGACGATCCGCGGGATGCGCAGCTCTCCCGGCAGCGCCGTATCGAGTGCGGCAACGCGCTCGCGCCCGGGCCGGTCGATCAGCGTCTCGCCGCCAAGCGCCAGCGCATCGAAGAAGAAGCACCGAAGCGGCAGCGCCTTCCGCATCGCCTCGACATCGAGCTTGCGTCCGAACCGCCGCATCGTGACCTGAAACGGCTGCGGCCGGCCGTCAGGGCGGAAGACGATCGCCTCGCCATCGAGAATGAGCTCAGGCACCGGCAACGCGCGGGCGACCTCGACGATCTCGGGCACCGCCCCGGTCACCTCGTTGAGTTTCCTCGTGAACACCCGGACCTCGTCACCGCCTTTGTGGACCTGGATCCGCGCCCCATCGAGCTTCCACTCGAACGCCGCCTCGCCGAGCCTTGCCAGCGCGTCGCCTGCATCCTCGGCGGGCTGCGCCAGCATCGGCTGCACCGGCCGGAACAGCTGCACGGCAAACCGCGCGAGCCCGGCCGCCCCTTCGCCCAGCGCCGCCTCGGCCACGATCCCGAGATCGCCCGCCAGCATCATCGCGCGCCGCACGTCCACAGCCGGCAATCCGGCCGCCTTGGCGACCGCCTCGACCATCACGCCCTCGAGCGCCCCCTGGCGCAGCTCGCCGACCAGGAGCCGCAGCAGAAAATCCTGCTCGGCCCCGGTCGCCCGCCCGAACAGCTCCTTCAATAGCCGCAGCCGCTCGGCCGCCGCTCCCTTGCCTTTGACCGCCAGCAGCCGGTCGAAGATCGCATCCAGCTCGGCAAGCGTGAGGCCCGGCTGGGGCGCCGGAGGCTCGGCGCGCGCCTCACGCAGGATCGCATGACCGATCCCGATCCGCCCCTGCCGCGGCGACCCGGTCAGCAGGCCGACCGCGACCCGAGCCTCCGGCCCGGCTTGCCGCAGGCAATCGCCAAGGTGGCCGATCTTGGCCAGCCGCCCACTCGCCTCGGCGACCCGCGCGGAGGTCAGCACGATCTCGCTCAGCCGCATGCTCATGGCCATCCTGCAACCCGCCCCCCATGGCGAATGATACGCTTAGCTGTCATGGCTCCGAACGTTGGTCATGCCCTGGCAGGCCCTGGTCCGGTATTGCCTTCTGGCGGAGCATTCTCGCCGGGTTGGGTTGCGGCCGGCCAAGGCCAGCGTAGCTGCCGGCTCCGCCGGTTGCAGCCTTGACCGGCCGCGCCCGCCCGGCACACTTCGCCAGCAAGAGGCAATGCCGCAGAATCCGCTCACCCTGACCAACGGTCGTGGTAACGACACTTAGCGGAAGCTCCGCGCGGCGTCGCGGGTCACCGACATCGCCTTGACCGCCCTGGCCAAGCGGCTTGGCCAAAGCCGGGCTCAGAACGGCGGAGGGCTTGCGAGCCGCATCCGCGCCGAGCTGTCGTCCCCAGCCCTCGGCCTTGGATCTGAGGCGGTGGTCGGGTCCAATCCACGGCCGCCTGGCCGGGTCACGTGGCGAGCCCGCTGACGGTTTGGCGCGACGTCTGGTGCGACCGCCCGGGGGCGAGAGGCTGGCCTCAGATTCCCTCGGCACGTTAACCAGAGATTAACTCTACTCTGGTCAGTTTCGGCTTCGGAGGGTCCATGCGACCGTGGGACTCCGTGCCGCCGGCTGGTCCGGGGCGCGCAGACTTCCAGGATCCCATGGACCACCGAGCGCAAGCACGGTTAGGCGCCAAAGGTCAATCAACGGTAAACTGGTCGGCCGTCGACCAAGTCTGACCATGACAGACCCCGATCCGGCCGGCACCATGCGTCGGAAAGCATACCGCTGGAAGGCGACGTCCTCGAAACTCGATCACCGGCGCGCCACCGGCATGAAGCGCTCCGGTGGTGGGCAGCGTCCTCGAAACTCCATCATCGGCGCCCGAGGGCCATGAGGCACACCACGAGAAGGCGGCGTCCTCGAACTCCACCACCGGCGCGCGCGGAGGGCCAGGAAGCACGCCGCTGGAAGTCAGCGTCCTCGAAACTCCATCACCGGCGCCCGAGGGCCTTGAGGCACACCGCTGGAAGGCGGCGTTCTGGAAACTCCATCACCGGCGCGCCGAGGGCCAGGAAGCACGCCGCTGGAGGCGGCGTCCTCGAAACTCCATCACCCGCGCCCGAGGGCCATGAGACACACCGCTAGAAGGCGGCGTCGTCGAACTCCATCACCGGCGCGCCGCCGGCCATGATCTGGGCGAACAGCGCACCGTTTTCCGGCAAAAGCTTGGTCATGAAAAAGCGCGCGGTCCGGATCTTGGCCTCGTAGAACGAGGCCTCGCCATTGGCGCCGGCGGCGAGCTTCGCCTGCGCGACCTGGACCATGCGCGCCCACATGAACGCCATCGCGACCAGCGCGAACAGGCGCAGGTAATCGGCCGCCGCCGCGCCCGCCTCGTCCGGGTTCCGCAGGCCCGCCTGGGCGACATGCAGGGTGATCTGTTGCAGCCGGGCGAACGCCTTGGCGAGCGGCAGGACGAACTCGGCCAGCGCGGCATCGCTCTGGTGCTGCTCGATGAAGGCCATGACCGGGTGGAAGAAGCTGCGCAGATAGCGCCCGTAGTGGGCCGGCAGCTTGCGCCCGACCAGATCGAGCGCCTGGATGCCGTTGGCGCCCTCGTAGAGCTGGGTGATGCGCGCATCCCGGACCAGCTGCTCCATGCCCCATTCGCGGATGTAGCCGTGGCCGCCCATGACCTGGACGCCGAGGTTGGCGAGCGCCGAGCCCTGATCGGTGAGATAAGCCTTGAGGACCGGGGTCATCAGCGCGACCAGGTCGTCGGCCGCCTGGCGCGCCGCCGGGTCCGGGTCCCGGCCCGCGCGATCGATCGCCATGCCGATCCAGTAGGCGAGCGCGCGCTCACCTTCGGTCGTGGCGCGCATGGTCAGCAGCATCCGCCGGACGTCGGGGTGGACCAGGATCGGATCGGCCGGCTGGTCGGGCTGCTTTGCCCCGGAGAGCGCGCGGCCCTGCAGACGCTCGCGGGCATAGGCAACGGCACTCTGATAAGCGGTCTCGCCGACGCCCAGGCCCTGGATGCCGACCTCGAGCCGGGCGTCGTTCATCATCGTGAACATCGCCCGCATGCCGCGGTGCGGCTCGCCGAGCAGCCAGCCCTTTGCCTGCTCGAAGTTCATGACGCAGGTCGCGGAGCCCGAGAGCCCCATCTTGTGCTCGATGCCGGCGCACAGGACGCCGTTTCCGGGGCCCGCCTGCCCGTCGTCCTTCGGCAGCAACTTGGGTACCAGAAAAAGGCTGATGCCCTTGATCCCCTTGGGCGCGTCGGGCAGGCGGGCGAGCACCAGATGGATGATGTTCTCGGACAGGTCGTGCTCGCCCGCGGAGATGAAGATCTTGGTGCCGGTGACCCTGTAGCTGGCATCGCCGTCGGGCTCGGCGCGGGTTCGGATCAGGCCGAGGTCGGTGCCGCATTGGGGCTCGGTCAGGCACATCGTGCCGCTCCAGCGGCCCTCCGCGAGCTTCGGCAGATAGCGCGCCTTGAGCCCGGCGTCGGCGTGCAGCGAGATCGCGTGGTAAGCGCCGCCCGAGAGCCCGGGATAGGTGCTGAACGCGAGGTTGGCCGAGCAGACCATCTCGTCGATCACACACTTCACGGTCTTGGGCAGCCCCTGGCCGCCATACTCGGGATCGGCCGCGAGCCCCGTCCAGCCGCCCGCGACGAAGGCGTCGTAGGCGTCCTTGAAGCCGTCCGGCGTGCGCACCACGCCGTTCTCGTAGACGCAGCCAATCGCGTCGCCCGCCCGGTTGACTCGGAACAGCACGTCCTCGCAAAGCTTCGCGCCTTGCTCGATCACCTGGTCCACGAGCTCGGGCGATGCCTCCTCGTAACCCGGCAGCTTCGCCAGCTTCCCGACCTCGAGCAGCTCGTGGAGGACGAAGCGCATGTCACGCTGCGGCGCCCGGTAGATGGTCATGGCGCTGGCTCCCCCCTAATTCCGAAGCGGCTTGCCGGTGTCGAGCATGTGCTCGATGCGGGCGAGGGTCGCGGGCTGCTTGACGAGCGTCATGAAGGCCTCGCGCTCGAGCTTCAGGAGCTGGTCGTCGCCGACCGTCTCGGTGATGTCGGTCTCGCCGCCCGAGAGCACGACGGCGAGCTGCTCGGCCACGACCTCGTCATGGGGCGTGGCGACACCCTTCAGGCGAAGCGCATCGACCGCCATCTGGAGCGCCAGCCGCCCGCTCGGGCCGGGCAGAGAGATCTCGCTCTTCTCAGGCGCCTGATAGCCTTCGACCAGCGAGAGCGCCTTGGCCTTGGCATCCGCCAGCAGGCGGTCGCGGTTCATGGTGATGCCGTCGGCTTCCCGGAGAAAAAGCAGCTCCCTGGCCTCGAAGGCCGATTTCGCGACCTTGGCCATGCCGATGGTCTCGAAGGTCTGCGCGAGCGGCGGCATCGGTCCGCGCGGTCTTTTCTTATTCTGCACCCAGCGGGTCAGGAGCTCGGTCGAGCCGGTCCAGGCCGGGATCACGCCGACCCCGACCTCGACGAGGCCGATGTAGGTCTCGGCGTGCGCCTGCACGGCATCGGCATTGAGGCAGACCTCGCAGCCACCGCCGAGCGCCATGCCGGAGGGTGCTGCGACCACCGGGAACGGGCTGTGCTTCAGCTTCCGGTAGACCTTCTGGCCCTTGGCCACCAGGTCCTCGACCATCGGCCAGACCGCGACGTTGGCCGCGAACAGGGCAAGCCCGATGTTGGCGCCGACCGAGAAGTTGGTTCCCTCGTTGTAGATCACGAGCGCCTTGAAATCCTTGGCGACGATCCCGATCGCCTTGTCGATCAGATCGAGCGTGTCGCCGTCGAGCGCGTTCATCTTGCTGTGGAACTCGAGACAGGCGACGCCATCGCCGATGTCCCAGAGGCTGGCGGCGCCGTTCTTCGCGACCGGCCGGCTCCGGCGCTTCACGTCCTCGAGCAGGAGCACGCCGTCGGGGCGGATGACGTCGCCATAGCCGCCCGCTAGGGTCCGATACTGGAGCCGCCCGGCCTCGACCCGGTAGAAGCTATTTTCCTCGACTTCACGCAGGAGCGGAGGCACCGGCAGGCCGTCCGCCTCGAGCCGGGCTGCAAACCAGGCCGGACCGATCCGGTCGAGCAGCTCGAAGGGCCCCCATTTCCAGTTGTAGCCAAGCCGCATCGCCTGATCGACCGCGGTGACGTCATCGGCGATCTCGGGCACCAGCGAGGCGGCGTAGGCGAGTGTCCCGCGCATCACGCGCCAGACCCAGCGCGCGGCCGGCTCGTCGGCCTCGAACAGGGCACGCGGTCCGCCGCCTTTCGCGGCATCGACGGCCTCGAGCCTCGGCTTCAGGGCGGTATGATACCCTCCGGTCTCGAGGTCGATCGCCTCCTTGACCCGCTGGCCGTTGGCCTTGGCCAAGCGATAGAAGCCGCCCTTGCCCTTGCGCCCGGTGTAGCCGGTCTCGATCAGCCTGGTGATCAGCGGGAACTCGCGATCGACCTCGTGGAACGGGTCGGATGCCGGCAGCGCCGCCCGCAGGCTCGCCGCGACGTGCGGCAACAGGTCGATCCCGACCAGGTCGGCGAGCCCGAAGATCCCGGTCTTCGGGATGCCGAGCGGGCGGCCCATGGCGAGGTCCGCCTCCTCGACCGGCAGGCCCATCTCGAACGCCGCGCAGAACGCCGCCTGCATCCAGTAGCAGCCGATCCGGTTGGCGATGAAGCCGGGGGTGTCCTTGCCAGGCACGACGCTCTTCCCGAGCCGGTGGTCGGCGAGCGCGCTGATCGCCGCGACCGCCGCGGCCCTCGTGTCCGGCCCCGCGACCACCTCGAGCAGGCGCATGTAGCGGGGCGGATTGAAGAAATGCGTGATCAGGAAGTCGCGCCGAAGGCTTCTCGGCAGGCCCTCCGTCAGCTTGGCGAGCGGCAGGGTCGAGGTGTTCGACGAGACCACGGACCCCGATTTGCGCACCCGCTCGAGCCGGGCGTAGAGCGCCCGCTTGACGTCCAGCTTCTCGACCACGGCCTCGACGATCCAGTCGACCTCGCCAAGGCGCTCGAGATCGTCCTCGAGATTGCCGGGCGTGACCAGGCGCGCCGCCTGCCTGCTCATGAACGGGGCGGGATCGGCCTTGGCCATGCGCTCGAGCGCACCCTTGGCGAGCGCGCTCCGGTCAGCGGCGCCATCCGGCACGATGTCGAGCAGCAGGACCGGGATGCCGGCATTGGCGATCTGGGCGGCGATGCCGGAGCCCATGACGCCGGCGCCGATCACCGCCGCCTTCGAGATCGCCATCAGACCGCCTCCAGCACGGTCGCGATGCCCTGGCCGCCGCCGATGCACTGGGTCGCGAGGCCAAAGCGCCGGCCCTCGCGCTTGAGGAGTGCTGCGGTCTTGCCGGTGATCCGCGCGCCCGTGGCACCCAGCGGATGACCGAGCGCCAGTGCGCCGCCATCGAGGTTCAAGGTTTCCGGGTCGATGCCGAGGTCGCGCACGCAGGCCAGCGCCTGCGAGGCGAATGCCTCGTTGAGCTCGACCACCTCGATGTCGCCGATCTCGAGCCCGGCGCGGGCCAGCGCCTTGCGGGTCGCGGCGACCGGCCCGATGCCCATGATCTCGGCGGCGCAGCCCGCGACCGCGACGCTCCGGATCCGGGCCAGCACGTCGAGGCCGTGCGTCATCGCGTAATCCTCGGTGCAGACGATCACCGCGGCGGCGCCGTCGGTCAGCGGCGAGGAGGTGCCGGCGGTCACCGTACCGTGCTCGTCGAACGCGGGCTTCAGGCCGGCGAGCGCCCCCTGGCTGGTCTCCGGCCGGATGCAGCCGTCGGCATCGACCGTTCCGCCGTTGGTGCGGATCGGCACGATCTCGTCCGCGAGTTTTCCCTGTTCGCGCGCCGCCGCCGCCTTACGATGGCTCTCGACCGCGAACGATTCCTGGGCGGCGCGGGTGATCTGATATTGCCTTGCGACATTCTCGGCGGTCACCCCCATGCTGTCGTAGGCCTGGGGGTAGTCGGCCACCAGCTTCGGGCTCGGCAGCGGATTGTAGCCGCCGATCGGCACCCGGGTCATGGATTCGACCCCTGCGCAGACGAACACGTCGCCCGCATCCAGCTGGATCGCGCCCGCCGCCATGTGGATCGCCTGCATCGAGGAGCCGCAGAAGCGGTTGACCGTGGTGCCGGCGACCGAGATCGGCAGCTGTGCCAACAGCCCGATCAGACGCGCCATGTTCATGCCCTGCTCGCCCTCGGGGAAGGCGCAGCCGACGATCACGTCCTCGATGTCCGCAGGCTCGACTCCGCTTCGCGAAATCAGTGTCGCGATCACCTCGGCGGTCAGCTCGTCGGGGCGGACCTTGGTGAGCGCGCCCTTGTGGGCGAACTGGAACGGCGAGCGGGCATAGCCGGCGATCACGACGTTCTTTTGCATGGTGGGGTCCCCCGTTGACGGCAGGCAAGGCAGCTCTGGGCAGGTCTGGCGGCAGACAACCGAAGATCGAAGCCGCCAGAGTTGATATGGTATGCCCGAATCCGGATCGATAGCGAGCTTACGGTCCGGGAGCTAACGGAGCTTAAATCAACGCGGGCGGGGCCATGACCAACGTCTATACGGCACTCGGCGTGCCAACCATCATCAATGCCAAGGGGCCGTCGACCCGGCTCTCGGGCGGGATCATGCGGCCCGAGGTCGCGGAAGCGATGGCCCTGGCCTCGCGGCATTGCGTCGACATGGCGGTGCTGCAGGCGCGGGCGAGCGTGGTCCTTGCGGAGGCGACCGGCGCCGAGGCGGGCTACGTGACCTCGGGCGCTGCGGCGGGGCTGCTGCTCGGCACCGCGGCCTGCGTGACCGGTCTCGATCCCGGGCGCATGAACCGCCTGCCCGACACCGCCGGCATGCCGAGCGAGGTCGTGATGGTGCGCAGCCAGCGCAATCTCTACGACCATGCGTTGCGCGCCGCCGGGGTGCGGCTGATCGAGGTCGGCCTGCCCGACCGCTACGCCGGCGCCGGCGTGCGCGACGCCGAGGCCTGGGAGATCGCGGACGCGATCGGCGAGCGGACCGCGGCGGTGCACTGGGTGGCGGGCGCCGGCGCCCGGCCGGCGCTCGAGGAGGTGGTCGAGGTCGCCCATGCCGCACGCGTGCCGGTCCTGGTCGATGCCGCCGCCCAGCTGCCGCCCGCGGACAACCTCCGGCGCTTCATCGCCGCCGGCGCCGATCTGGTCGCGTTCTCGGGCGGCAAGGCGATCGGCGGGCCGCAGGCCTCGGGCATCCTCTGCGGCCGGCGCGATCTGATCATGGCGGCAGCGCTCCAGAACCTCGATCTCGACATCTTCTTCGAGCAATGGGCGCCGCCTCCGGGGCTGATCGACAAGAACCGCCTCAAGGGCCTGCCGCAGCACGGCATCGGCCGGGCGTGCAAGGTCGGCAAGGAGGAGATCGTGGGTCTCCTGACCGCGCTCCGGCTGTTCCTCGAGGAGGACAGCGAGGCGCGCCGCGCGCGCTGGCTGCGGCTGATGCAGGAGCTGGCCGACGGCCTCCGTGGCCTCGCCGGCACCGAGGTCCGGCTGCAAGGTCAGGACGGGATGCCGCAGGTCGCGTTCGAGCTCCAACCGGCGGCGCGGGTCGGCGCGCTCGAGCTCATGCATCGCCTGGAGACCGGCACGCCCGCGATCTTCGCCGATCCGTTCGCGGTCCACGAGGGCTGGATCCGGTTCGGGCCGATGAGCCTCAAGGATGGCGAGCCCGCGCTGATCGCCGAGCGGGTGCGGGCGCTCCTCGGCCCGCGTGCGCCGGGGTCGCGGCCATGACCGGCCGGGTCGCGGGCAAGGTGGCCGCGGTCATCGGCGCGGCGCGCGGCATCGGGGCTGCGATCGCCGAGCGGCTGGTCGAGGAAGGTGCCCGGGTCGCGATCGGCGACCGGCTCGAGGAGGAAGGCCGGGCGACCGCCGCGCGGCTCGCACGGCAGGGCGAAGCGCTGTTCGTCGCCACGGACGTCAGCGACGAGGGTTCGGTCAAAGCGCTCGTGCAGGCGACCCTGGAGCGCTTCGGCCGGCTCGACATCCTGGTCCAGAACGCCGGCATCTATCCCCTGACCCTGCTGCCGGACATCACGGTTGAGGAGTGGGACCGGGTGCTGGGCGTCAACCTCCGCGGCTGTTTTCTCGCGATCCAGGCCGCGAGCGTGGCGATGCGCGCGCAGGCCTACGGCCGGATCGTGCTGACCAGCTCGATCACCGGCCCCAGGGTCTCGAGCCCCGGCCATGGCCACTATTCCGCCTCCAAGGCCGGCATCAACGGCCTGATCCGCGCCGCCGCGATCGAGCTCGCGCCGTTCGGCATCACGATCAACGGCGTCGAGCCCGGCAACATCGTGACCGAGGCGCTGACCCTGCACCGCTCGCGGGACTATGCCGACGCCATGGCGCGATCGGTGCCGCTCGGCCGCCTCGGGACCCCGCGCGAGGTGGCGCACGCGGTGCTCTTCCTCGCCTCCGACGAGGCCGCCTACATCACGGGCACGACGATCGTGGTCGACGGCGGCCAGATCCTGCCCGAGGCCAAGCTGTGATGACGGCATCGCCCCTGGTCGTGCTGCCGGCGTTGTCCTGGCGGCTCCAGGCGCGCTTCGTGGTTCACGAGGAGGCACAGATGCAGCGCCACTCCGGCGCCCGCTACCAGGACTACCGGCGCCGGCTCTGAGCGACCGTCCGCCGCATTGCGCAGTGGCCGGGCTGTGTCATACAGCGGTCAGCACTTGGGGAGCCACCGACGAACGATCTTCCCGGGACCAGGGTCTCCTGCGCCGCGGCGCGGGGCGAATATCGACGCGTCGAGGTCGACGCCAAGGGCCGGAGCATGCGCGGCCTCGGGATCGCCCTTGGGCTCGCCCTGTGCCTCGGACCGTTTGGCCTGTCGGGCTGCACCAGTCTGGGGCCGGCCACGATCCGGCGCGACCGGGTCGATTTCGCCGAGGCGATCATCGACGCGACCAAGCGCGAGACCCTGCTCAACATCGTCAAGCTGCGCTATGCCGACACGCCGAGCCTGGTCTCGGTGAGCCAGCTGGTCGCCGGCTACAGCCTCAACGGCACGATCAGCCTCGGCACCGATTTCCTCGACAAGACCTTCGACTTCGCCAACAGCATCAATCTGGGCGCGAGCGGGTCGTTCAGCGAGAACCCGACCGTGACCTACACCCCGGTCGCCGGCGAGGATTTCGCCCGGGCGATGCTGACCCCGATCCCGCCCAGCGAGCTGTTCGCCATGGTCGCGGCCGGCGCGCCGAGCGACGTCATCGGGCTCGGCGTCCAGTCGGTCAACGGCCTGCGCAACTGGTCGACCAACGCGCCCGGCGCGACCCCCGCCGACCCCGCCTTCATCGAGGTGATCGACCTGCTCACGACGCTTCGCCGCGATGGCGTGATCGGCTTCGCCTTCGAGACCCGGGACGGCGTCCGCAACGCCAATCTCCTGATCAGCGCCCCCGCCGGCGGACCGCTGCCGCCCCGCGTCCGCCGGCTGATCGATCTGCTCGGCCTCGACCTCGCCAAGCGCAGCTTTCGCATCGCGTTCGGCTTCGGCGCCGGCGCGCGCGACGAGGTCCGGGTCTACACCCGCTCGCTGTTCGAGATCCTGGACAGCCTCGCCGGGCGCATCGAGGTGCCCGATGACGACGTCGCCGCCGGGCGGACCTATCCGACCGGCCCGACCCCCGGCTCGACGATCCCGGCGCTCGCCGTCAGGCACCAGGAGTTCTCGCCCGGCGGGGCCTTCGCGGCGGTCGAGTACCGCAGCACCTGGTACTGGGTCGACGACGACGATTACGGGTCGAAGCGCGTGTTCACTGGCCTGATGCTGCTCCTGAACGTGGTCCAGAAGACCGGCCAGCCCCAGCTGCCGGTGATCACCATCCCGACCGGCTGATGATCGGCGGGTTTCGATGACCGACGCCCCCGCTTCGCCTTTGCGCTGCCAAGTCGACAGGCAGAATTGATGCCGCCGCGATTTGATCAGCGACCCCGACCACGATTGGGATGGCACACTCCGTAACACAGATCTGGCGCACCGAGGCGCCACAACCGTCGCACCCGGCACTTGCGCGTGATTGCTCGCGCGCGACCGCTCCAGCCTGGAGCCCCGCCTCCATCCGCGTGTGACTTGACGAGCGCCAATCGAACCCACCACGCTGCCGGCGATCGTAGTATTTCAGGCGCTGCCGACAATTCTGGTCGCGCGAAGCCATAATAACGAGACAATCACGCCCGAGAGCACACTTCTGTGCCCTGACTGTGCCCTGGAGGCACGGATGGAGCCGGGCCGGCGACCGGGCGGAGGGCGCTGGCCCTCATGCGCGCCCGGCCGCGACCTCGGCACCCAGGAGCGGGAAGCTCGGGCCGCCCCGCCTCGGGGCTGGACGCCGTCCCGGGCGACCGGCGTTAGCGGATCGTTAACCATGACGCGCTATGCCGTGGGCTGGCGGGTCCATGCGACCGTGGGACTCCCTGCCCGCAACGCCGGCGAAGCCGGGCGGGGGGCGGGCGGGGCGGAGACGGGGCGGAGACGGGGTGGGGTGGTGGCGCGGGCGGAAAGGTGGGTGGTCGGGCGGCGTTGGGCCGTCCCTTTTGATCGTCCTCGGCCCGCTGGCTGCCAGGATCGAGCTTGGTGGTCGCGCTTGGGACGCAGGATCATCGAGGTCGATCCGGTGCGGCGAGCCGGAGCGCGGCGGAGCCGAGGAGCTGGAAGACCCGAGCGTCCCCGTCAGCGGGCGGGTGGCTGGCTGACCCGGGCGAGGCGGGCCTCGAGGTCGCCCACCAGCCAGGCGTCGACCGGCGCCAGGCGACCCTTGTCCCGCAACGCCACCGCGATCTCGAGCGCGGCCCGATAGTGCCGGCTTGCTTGCCACGCTGCCCGCCCTGGTCGCGCAATCCCGGCGAGCCGGGCGGCCGGCGCACCCATCGTCCGAGCAGGCCTGACCGAAGAATTGGCGTTCTTGGCGTTAACCAGCCGTCAACCATGACACGCTATGCCGCGGCTCGGGTGGTCCATGCGACCGTGGGACTCCGTGCCCGCGACGCCGGCGAAGCCGGGCGGGGGGTGGGCGGAGACGAGGGCCGGGGGAAGAGCGGGTGGGAAGGTGGGCGGGAGGCGGCGTCGGGTGCGTCCGGAAGACCTGAGCGTTGCCGTCAGCGGGCGGGTGGCTGGCTGACCCGGGCGAGGCGGGCCTCGAGGTCGCCCACCAGCCAGGCGTCGACCGGCGCCAGGCGACCCTTGTCCCGCAACGCCAGCGCGATCTCGAGCGCGGCCCGATAGTGCCGCGCCGCTTTGCCCGTCTGGCCAACCCGCGATTCCGCGACCCCGGCGAGCGGGGCGGACCGGGATTTAATCGTCGGCCCCGGGCCTGACCGAAGGATCGGCGTTGTTGGCGTTAACCAATCGTTAACCATGGCGCGCTATGCCGTGGGCTCGAGGGTCCATGCGACCGTGGGAATCCGTGCCCGCGGCGCCGGCCAAGCCGGGCAGGGGGTGGGCGGGGCAGAGACGGGGGCGAAGAGGAGAGGAACGGTGGGGAGGAGAGGAGAGAGGAGCGGAGGAGCGGGTGAGAAGGGGGAGGACGGAACGGGTCACCCTTGCTGGTCATCCTCGGGGCTGACCAGGCTTGACCCGAGGGACCGGAAGACCTGCTGCCGCCGCTTCACCGTGCCGCCGACGCGCTGAGGCGCGCGAGCCGTTCCTCGATCGTCGCGATGAAGTAAGCATCCGGAGGGGCCAGCCGGCCGGCCGCGTCCAGATCCTTGGCGATCTCAAGCGCGGTTTGCCAGTGGCGGCGGGCCTCCGCTGCCTCGCCGCGCTGCTCGGCCAGATCCGCGAGCCGCCAGTGTGAAACGATCAGGTCGCGCTGCCACAGGGCGTTGTTGGGGTCGCGCGCGGCCAGCTTGTCTGCGATCGCCCGGCTCTGCTCGAAGGCCTCCAGCGCGCCCGCGCGATCGCCCTGCGCCACCCGCACGTCGCCGATCCGGTCGTAACTGACCGAGAGGTCGCGCTGCCACTCGGCGTTGTTGGGGTCGCGCGCGGCCAGCTTGTCGCTGATCGCCCGGCTCTGCTCGAAGGCCTCCAGCGCGCCCGCGCGATCGCCCTGCGCCACCCGCACGTCGCCGATCTTGTTCAGACTGACCGAGAGGTCGCGCTGCCACTCGGCGTTGTTGGGGTCGCGCGCGGCCAGCTTGTCGCTGATCGCCCGGCTCTGCTCGAAGGCCTCCAGCGCGCCCGCGCGATCGCCCTGCGCCACCCGCACGTCGCCGATCCGGTCGTAACTGACCGAGAGGTCGCGCTGCCACTGGGCGTTGTTGGGGTCGCGCGCGGCCAGCCGTCGGTCGATGGCCAAGCCCTCTCGATACGCTTCGAGCGCGGCTGCCAAGTCGCCCTGGGCCATGCCGCACGTCGCCGAGATCGGTGCATGCCGCGCTTAAATCCCGCTCGTCCCCGCCGCGTTGCGCTGCCTTGCGCGCTTGCTGGTAAGCCTGCTCGGCGGCGGCTAGGTTGCCTGCCCGCTTGTGGAGACGACCGAGCAAGATCCATGACCAGGTGTGGTCCGGGTCGAGCCGGGTCGCGGTCGCGTAGGCCGCGATCGCCTTCTGGGTATCGTCGAGAGAGGCGAGCGCGCCGAGATGCCTCGCCGCCTCGGCGGCTTCGCGCAGCGCGGTCGTGCCTTCGGCCTCCTTGTGCGCGACGATGTCGGCAAAGATCGCCTCGGCTTGCGCGCTCTCGCCCGCGCGGAGGAGGGCGAGCGCCTGCTCGACCTTGGGCGATGCGTCCGGCTCCTTGGCTTTGTCGGCGAGGGCCTGGACCGCGGCGCGCAGGGCTTCCCGCTCCTTCTGACCCTCGGCGAGCGCCTGCTCAAGCTCGGCGGCCCGCGTCGCGTTCCTGGCCGCCGTCTCCTTGGCCGCGACCAGCTCGGCCGTGATCTCGTCGACATTCTCGCGCTCGGCCCGCCAGTTGTGCAGCGCTCCCGTGACCAGGCTGGCAAGGCCGATCGGGTCTTCGAACCTCGCGACCACGCGCTCGGCAAGGATTCGGGTGCGAAACGCCTCCTGGCGACGGCGCTTGGCCTCGGGCTCGACCAGACGTGCGGGCAGAGGAAAATCGTCGGAGGCGACGAACATCAGGCGGGATCGCCCGAGCGCCCCGGCGAGCTCGTATTCCTGCTCGGTATACGAGGGGGAGCCGTCCCCCGGGCTGCTGCCGTAGCAATGCCCGACCAGCCCGACGAACAGCTGGCACTGCCGGACCTTCGCCTCGTCGATGCCGCTGGCCGTGGTGTCGCGCGCGCCGAAGTGCTCCATCGCGATCGGGGCGAAGCCGTCGAGTCCCAGAATCGCGCTCACGACCGCCTCGCGATGCGCGACGAGGTCCTGGCTGGTCGAGCTCAGAAAGACCCAGTAGACCATGGGCGCCCGGCAACGGTTCGGCGACTATCGCCCAGAATTAGCATCGATTGCGCAGAGTGGGCAGCCCAAAGTTGCGCCCGATCCGCCCACGCGGGGCGCGGGCGCTTCCCGAATCCGCTCCGCCGTGCCATAGGGTCGCGAGCCAACGGAGGGCCGTCCGATGACCGACGTTGCCAGCCCCGCCAGCCTGCCTTGCGCCGAGGCGCGCGAGCGTTTCGACGAGCTGCTGAAGCGCGCCGTCAAGGACAAGGACCGGGTGGTTCTGACCCGGCGCGGCAAGCCGGTCGCCGCGCTGGTGCCGATCGAGGACCTGGAGTTCCTCGAGGCGATCGAGGACCGGCTCGACGCTGAAGAGTTCCAGCGGGCCAAGGAGGAGTTCGAGCAGAGCGGCGAGCCGGCGATTCCCTGGGAGAAGGTCAAGGCCGACCTTGGCCTTTGAGTTTCAGGCGTGGCCTACCGGATCGAGTTCACGGCCGCAGCCCGGCGACAGCTCCGAAGACTGGCACCCGAGGTGCGGCGGCGGCTCGCACCGGCCATCGACCGGCTGGCCGATGATCCGCGCCCTTCGGGTGTGGTGAAGCTCGGCGGCGCTGACCTCGGCTATCGCCTGCGCGTGGGCGACTATCGGATCGTCTACGAGCTGTACGATGACCGGTTGGTCGTGCTGGTCATCCGGGTCGGCCATCGGCGCGAGGTGTATCGCGGCCTCGGCTAGGGTCGTGGATCGAGGTGGCGCGCCGATCGCCCCGTCACGCGTGGGCGTGGTGGCCGGTCTGGTAGTGTTCGCGCAGCAGGTCGCGGCCGAAGTTGCGCTCGAGGTCGTGCCAGACCGAGTGGATGTGGTTGGCCTGGTTCTGGGTGTTGTCGTACTCGATCACGCTGAGCGGGCCGTGCAGGCGCCAGTAGTTGGGCTGGCCGGGCTCGAGCGCGCCGGCCCAGGCGAAGTGGATCTTGTCGACGCCGGCGTCCTTGATCCGCGCGAGCTCGGCCTGGGCGAGGTCGTGGCGCAGGCTGTGGGTGAAGTCGGCGACCAGGTCCATCGCGAGGTTGCGCAGGCCCTCGGCCATGGCGGCGAGCGGCAGGCCCTGGCGCTCGCGCAGGAAATCCTCGCGGCCGGGGATGCTCAGGATGTTGCCGGGCGCGCCGTCGGCGATCGTCGCGCGGGTGCGCTGGTCCGCGTCCAGGCTCCGGATCAGCTGGTAGGAGAGGTCGGTCTCGCGGGCGAGCGCGCGGTGGCCGGCCATCGGGTAGCCCTCGGGCACCTTGGCCGGGTTGGCGCCGAAGAAGACCGGCACGACCGCGGTCAGCTGCTCTTCGATCGCGGTGAAGTTGAGCGACAGGTGGTGGCCCTCGATCCGCCAGCCCCAGGGCAGGCGGCCGGGCTCGCCGAAGATCGTGACGCTGTAGTTCTCGGGGTGGCGATAGTGGCTGCGCTGGTTCTCGATCAGGCCGAGCGGCTCCTCGAGGGCCATGATGTCGGTCGCCTTCCGGTAGCCGATCTCGCTCAGCGAATGCCGGAGCAGGTCGTGGACGGCGGCCTTGGCGTCGGCTGGCATCGCCTGGAGCGGCACGCCGGCGCGCGCGCGGGGGACGTAGTGCCAGTTGAAGCGCTCGTCGGTCGCGAACGGCCATTGCGCGCTGCGCCGCTGCTCGGGGCTGAGGGTCTCGAGGAGGGCCCTGGCGAGGCTCGCCATGGTCGCGCGCGAGGCCCGGGCGACGCTGCCGCGCTCCGGCAGCGCGGTCGCGCGGACGATCCGGGGGCTATGGTGGTGGTGGCTGGCCATGGCGGCACTCCTCCCTCAGGCGCTCAATCCTGAGGGTGCATCTCCCGGCGCGGTTCGGCAAGCCCTGTTCGACGGCGCGCCGTCAATCGAGCAGCGCGATCGCCGAGAGCAGGAGGCCGAAGCGCTCGCCGCCCGCCTTGCGGGTGCGTCTGGCGCTGAAGAAGCGGCCGGCGTCGGCGAAGGTGTCGGCGCCGAGCGCCAAGCCGTGCGCGATGCCGGCGCGCGCCAGGCGGTGGAGGACATAGGCCTCGAGGTCGAACAGCAGCCGGTCGGAGCCGGCGACCGGTTCGAAAAAGACCGCGCTCGCGGGGTCCTCCGCGACCACCGGCTGCTCCAGATCCGGCCCGACCTCGTAGGATCGCCGGGCGATGCAGGGGCCGACCGCGGCGCAGATCCGGGCCGGCCGGGCGCCGAGCCGCGCCATCGCCCGGACGGTCGCCTCGATGACGCCCGCGAGCGCGCCGCGCCAGCCGGCATGGGCGGCGCCGATCACGCGCGCCTCGGGGTCGGCGAGCAGGACCGGCGCGCAGTCGGCGCTGAGCACGCCCAGCGTGATGCCCGCACGATCGCTGACCAGGGCGTCGGCGCGCTCGCCCGGGCGGCCGGGCTCGGGTGCCCGCGCGACCACCACGTCGGCGCCATGGATCTGGCGGACGGTGCAGAGGCTGCCGGCGGGCGCGCCCAGCCTGGCCAGGGCCAGCGCCCGGTTGCGCTCGACCCGATCGGCATGGTCGCCGCTCGACCAGCCGCAGTTCAGCGACTCGAAGGCGCCCTGGCTGACCCCGCCCGCGCGGGTGAAGAAGCCGTGGCGGACGCGGACGAGCGGTTCGAGGTTCGAAGCCTGGAGCATGGCTCTGCGGTCAGGCCGGGGTGAGGGTCGGGGCGTGAAACCCGGGCGGCGGCGGGTCGTTCGGGCGGGCGAGCGCGAGCACCTTGAAAACCTCTCCCATGGCGCTGGGATCGGTCAGGCGGAAGAGGCCGGCGCGCAGCTCCCGGCGCTGCTCCGGGCGCGCGCGCGCGAGCAGCTGCAGCGCCCGCGCCTCGATCCCGAAGGCGCGCAGGAACGTGCCCTGCGGCACCGGACCAAAGGCCGCGGCGCCGCCGGCGCAGGCGGCCTGCGCCAGCGCCCGGAAGTCGACCTGCGCCGAGAGATCCGCGGCACCCGGTGTGGCGAGCGGATCCGCGCGCGCATGGCCCCGGACCGCCTGCAGGGTGTCGCCGGTCGGATGCGAGGCAAAGGCGCCGTAGTCGATCAGCAGCGCGACGCCGCCCGCGCCCGCGATCCGTTCGCCGATCTGACGTGCGAGTTCCGCGCGCGCCGGGCTGAGCTCGGCGACCGTGCCCGGCGCAGCGTCCGGGAGCGAGCGGGCGAGCGGCGATGGCCGGTCGCCCTGGACGAAGGCGAGACTGCCGTCGCCGGCGAGCCCGACCTGGCGCTCGACCCAGCCCTGCCCGGTCCTTACCAGCTGGTGGACCGGCAGGGCATCGAAGAACTCGTTCGCGATCAGGAACAGCGGGCCTTCCGGGACCTGCTCGAAGCGGTCATGCCAGGTGGCATCGACGCCGCCAAGGCGATCCGCCTGGAGCTCGCGCAGCCGGGGGCTGCGTTCGACCAGATGGACCGCGATCGACCGGCGAAAGTCCTGCACGCGGGCCGTCGTGCGCAGGAGGTCCGCCATCAGCGTGCCGCGGCCGGGGCCGAGCTCGACCAGGCGCGGGGGTGACGGCCGGCCGCATCGGGCCCAGGCCTCGGCGAGCCAGAGGCCGACGATCTCGCCGAACATCTGGCTGATCTCGGGCGCGGTCGTGAAGTCGCCGGCGGCGCCGAGCGGATCGCGGCGCTGATAGTAGCCCTGCGTCTCGTGCCCGAGCGCCAGCGCCATGAAGCGGGCGACCGAGAGCGGGCCGCGCGACCGGATCTCGGCGGCCAGCACCGCGCTAAGGTCGCTCAAGGCTCGCGCGCCGGACGCCGCGCCGGCTCCAGGCGACCAGCGCCAGACCGACCGCGATCATCGGCAGCGACAACAGCTGGCCCATGGTCAGGCCGCCGGCCAGGAAGCCGAGCTGGACATCCGGCTGGCGGAACAGCTCGCCGATGCAGCGCGCGATGCCGTAGCCGACCAGGAAGGCGCCGGTCAGACGACCCTCCGAGCCGGGCGCGCGCGGTCGCAGGGCGAGGAAAGTCATGACCAGGAACAGCAGCACGCCCTCGAGGCCGGCCTCGTAGAGCTGGCTCGGATGCCGGGGCTCGGGGCCGGCGTTCGGGAACACCATGGCCCAGGGCACGTCGCTCGGCCGCCCCCAGAGCTCGCCGTTGATGAAGTTGGCGATCCGGCCGAGGAACAGGCCGATCGGCGCCGCGCAGGCGATCGTATCGCCGACCTCGAGGACCCTGAGTTTGCGCTGGTGGGCGAACAGGGCAATGGCCGCCGCGACCCCGAGCATGCCGCCATGGAACGACATGCCGCCCTCCCACACGGCAAGCATGGCGAGCGGGTGGCTGAAGTAGAAGTCCGGCCGGTAGAACAGGATGTAGCCGATCCGGCCGCCGAGCACGACGCCGAGCGTGACGTAGACCAGGAAGTCGTCGAGCTGCTCCGGGGTGATCTGCCAGCCGGGGCGCTGGACCAGCCAGCGCAGGTAGCGCCAGCCGAGCACCAGGCCGAAGATGTAGGCGAGCGCATACCAGCGGATCGCGAACGGCCCGAACTGGATCAGGACCGGGTCGATCGCCGGAAAGGGGATGGCAAGAAGCGGCACTGCGTTGCGCTCGTGGCCAGGGATGGCGAGCCTTATAGGCCCGGGGCCGGAACAGCCGCAAGACTACGGCGAGCTGCCGGGAAACAATCGGTACAAAGCCCGCGCCATTCTGACATCATGGAGAAACCACCGCCTCTCAGATGGTCGCTGCCAGCTCGTGATGACTGCAGCGCCCTGGGCTCGACAAGGAATCGGAGCCATGGTCAGCGCGTCCTTTGAGACTGACGTGGTGCTGCGCGCCGCGCGGCCGGCCGACTGCCGGCGGATCGCCGAGCTGTTCCGGATCTCGTCGGAGGGGATTGCCGACTACGTCTGGAGCCGGTTGCAGGAGGGCTATCCCGGCCTGTCGCTGCTCGAGATCGGCGAGCGCCGCTATGAGCGCGTGAACACGGCATTCTCCTACCAGAACTGCGTGGTCGCCGAGCGCGCGGCTGCGGTGATCGGCATGCTCCACGCCTTCGTCATCGAACCGGCCGGTCGGGAGCCGGCCGACGGGCCGCCCGGGGCCGAGGCGATCGACCCGGTGCTGCGGCCCTATGCCGAGCTCGAGGCGCCGGGCAGCCTCTACATCTCCGCGCTTGCCCTGCTACCCGCCGAGCGCGGCCGGGGGGTCGGCACGCGCCTGCTCGAGGCCGCCCGGGAGCGGGCGCGCGCGTTGGGCTGCCCGGAGCTCAGCCTGATCTGCTTCGCCGCCAACGCGGGCGCGCGGCGGCTCTACGAACGTCAGGGCTTCACGGTGGTCGACCGCCGCGATATCGTGCCCCACCCCATGATCCACGCGACCGGCGAGGCGCTGCTGATGACCGCCCCGGTCTGAAGCCGGCCCGGCCTCTGGCGGTGCGGGTTTGAGCTGTTTCACTCGTCGGCGTCTTCCTGGTCATCGTCGCTGGTGCTGAACGGGGCGAGCTTGTCCATCAGCCGGGGCTCGACCGCGAGGTCGAACCGCAGGATGGTGCGCCCGTGCGGATCACGGGCGACGACGTGGGCCCGTTCGAGCAGGTGGCGGATCAGCGCGCGCATGACGGGCGGGGCCTCGAGGTCGATCAGCTCGGGCGGGACGGTGATCTGCGCCATCTCGGCGAGCGTGGCGAGGGCGTGGTTAGGGGGCGTTGACCCGCCGGTGCGCCGCGCCGGAGAGAGATGTGTATGCTGAGGGACCTCGCTCGCGTCTACGCGCCAGCGGCAGTGCTGGTCGTGCTTGGCCTTCTCGTCGCCTACCATTTCCTGCCGCCGGCGCCGCCCATGCACCTCGTCATGGCGACCTCCAACCGTGACGAGCCGTACTACGTCTATGGTTTGCGGTACCGGGACGAGCTGGCGCGCCAGGGCATCACGCTCGAGCTGCGCGAGACCGCGGGGGCGGTCGAGAACCTGCGTCTGCTCCAGGACCCCGCCGCCGGGGTCGACATCGCTTTCACCCAGGGCGGTATCGCCCCCGTCGAGGGCGGGACCAAGGTCCGCGCGATCGCCAGCGTGTTCCTGGAACCGCTGTGGCTGTTCACCCGCAAGCCGGTGGTGCCCGAGAGCATCAGGTCGCTCGCGGGCCTGCGCGTGGCGGTCGGTGCGGCGGGCAGCGGCACGCGCGAAATGATCGAGGAGCTGCTCGCGATCAACCGGCTGAGCGCTGACGCCGTGACGCTGGTGACGCTCGCCGACCGCGCCGCGGCTGACGCGCTGCGTGCCGACCAGGTCGACGTCGTCGCCACGGTCACGCCCGCTTCCGATCCGGTCCTTGCCGATCTCGCCGCCGTCCCGGGCGTCCATCTGCTGAGCCTCGTTGACGTGCACGGCTACGGCCAGCGGTTTTCTTATCTGCGCGAGGTGACGCTCTACCGAGGCGTCCTCGATTTCGCGCGCGGCGTCCCCGATCGCGACATCACGATGATCGCGCCAGTCGCCGCACTCGTCGCCGACCGCGACCTGCATCCGGCGCTGGTCGACGTGCTGGCGCAGGCGGCCCTCGAGATCCATAGCCAGGGCGACCTGTTCGCCGAGCCCCGCGAGTTCCCGACCGCAACGCATCCGCAGATCCCGACGATCGAAGGCGCGCGCCAGTATCTGGAGCACGGGCCGTCGTTCCTCCAGCGCTGGCTTCCGTTTTGGGCGGTGAGCCTCGTCGAGCGCTCGACCGTCATCCTCATCCCGCTGCTGACCCTGCTGCTGCCCGTTGCGCGCATCCTGCCTCGAGTGATCGACTGGCGCATCCGCGCGCGCGCCTTTCGCTGGTACCGGGAGCTGCGCGCCATCGAGCGCGACGCCGCCAAGCTGACGCCCGCCGACGTGGTGCTGCACGCCGCGCTCCAGCGCCGGCTCGATGATGTGGAACGCAGAGTGCTCGCCATGGCCATGCCGCTGTCGCGGAGCGATCTGCTCTACAATCTGCGCCAGCACCTCGACCTCGTGCGCGCGCGTCTCGTGGCGCCGCAGCCCGCCACCGCGACGCCATCGCGCGAGCAGGAGCAGGGCTGAGCCGCGCTTTTGGCCGTTTCATGCTGGAAGGGCAGAAGGCCCCGCGTAAGGCGTAGACGTTGCTTGCGCACGATCATGACCACCGAGGCCGCCCGGGAGCGGGCGCGCGCGTTGGGCTGCCCGGAGCTCAGCCTGATCTGCTTCGCCGCCAACGCGGGCGCGCGGCGGCTCTACGAGCGCCAGGGCTTCACGGTGGTCGACCGCCGCGATATCGTGCCCCACCCCATGATCCACGCGACCGGCGAGGCGCTGCTGATGACCGCCCCGGTCTGAAGCCGGCCCCGCCTTTTCTGGAGGTGCGCGTGTGAGCTGGTTCACAAGGCCGCGGCGGCGGGCTCGGATACCCATGGAGTGGGATGGGATGTCCTGCCGCCGGGCGGGCAACGATCCTCGGGGAGTAGCTGTGATGGCCAATCGAAAGCTGAAGCTCGCCCTGCTCCTGAGCACCGGCCTGGTGGCCGGCGGCGGAATCTTCGCGTGGTCGGCGATGGCGCCGGACGAGGGCGACGTCGTCCGGCTGCTCGACCCGGGCTACGTGGCCACGGGCCTGTGCGGGCGCGGCAACCGGCACGCCGCCGCCTTCCAGCGGATGCGGCTTGCGATGGTGACTGCCGCCTACGCCGCGGAGACCGCCAACGAGACGCCGCCGCTCTGGGACGGTCTTGGCGATCTCAGCCACAAGATCACGACCGGCAGCGAGCTGGCGCAGCGTTACTTCGACCAGGGCTTCCGGCTGACCTGGGCCTTCAACCATGCCGAGGCGTTGCGGGCGTTCCGCGAGGCCGAGCGCCAGGATCCGCAGTGCGCGATGTGCTACTGGGGCGAGGCGTTCGTGCTCGGCCCGAACATCAATGCGCCGATGGACGACGAGGCGAAGGCCCCGGCGCTGGCGGCGATCAGGAAGGCACAGGAGCTGGCGCCGCAGGCGAGCGAGCCCGAGCAGGCGCTGATCGGGGCTCTGGCGACCCGCTACTCGGATGCGCCCGATGCCGACCGCAAGGCGCTGGACCGGGCCTATGCCGAAGCCATGGCCCCGGTGCGGGCGCGCTTTCCGGACGATCAGGACATCGCGGTGCTGTTCGCCGATGCGGTGATGAACACCCAGCCCTGGGACTATTGGGAAGCGGACCGCCGCACCCCCAAGGGTCAGGCGGGCGAAGCGGTCGCGGCGGTCGAGGGCGTGCTGGCCGAGAACCCGAGCCATCCCGGCGCGATCCACCTCTACATCCACCTGACCGAGGCGTCGACCACGCCCGAGCGTGCCGAGCCCTACGCCGATCGTCTGGCGGCGCTGATGCCGGGCGCCGGCCACATCGTGCACATGCCCTCGCACACCTACTACCGGATCGGCCGCTACCTGGACGCGCTGCAGGCGAACATCGCCGCCGCCAAGGTCGACGAGGCCTACCTCGCGCAGATCGACGTCGCCAAGGTGCACGCCAACGGGATCTATCCCTACGGCTACTATCCCCACAACGTGCACTTCGAGCTCGCCTCGGCGCAGATGGCGGGCGACGCCGCCACCTCGCTGGCCGCATCCGACAAGCTCGCGGGCCTGATCCCGGATGCGGTCGCCGAGAAGGTCGGCCTGGTGCAGCCGGTCAAGGCGGCGCCGTACTATGCCTACGTCCAGTTCGGCGAGTCGGCCAAGGCGCTCGCCCTGCCCGATCCGGGCGACAAGTTCCCCTTCCTCCAGGCGATGTGGCACTACGCGCGGGGCGTGGCACTCGCCGCCGAGGGCAATCTGGATGGCGCCCGCACCGAGGCGGCGCGGATCGCAGACCTCCATCAGAATGGCGACTTCAGCCTCCTTCTGGCGTGGGCCGTGCCCGCGCCCGATATCCTGCAGCTCGCCCGGCACGTGCTCGAGGGCCGGATCGCGCAGGCCGCGGGCGACCTCGAGGGGGCGGTCCGGGAATACCAGGTGGCGGTCCAGATCCAGGACGCGATCCCCTACACCGAGCCGCCCTATTGGTATTATCCCGTGCGCCAGTCGCTGGGCGCCGCCCTGCTCATGGCCGGCCGCGCCGACGAGGCGGCGAAGGTCTTCCAGGCCGCCCTGCTCGACGCGCCGAACAACGGCTGGGCGCTGTTCGGGCTGATGAAGGCGGAGGACGCCCAGGGCGACGCCGCCGCCGCCGCGCAGACGCGCAAGCTGTTCGAGCGTGCCTGGGCCGGCGGCGCGGCGCCCGAGGTCGCCCGCCTCTGACGCCGGTTATCGGGGCCGACTGCGGCCGCGCGCGCTGACGGCGGCGGAAAAGGTCAGGAAAAAGCCGCGCCGGCTGCGAACACCTGCGACACCATGCCATCGAAGTTCGCCTCGCTGAACGGCTTGGGCAGGCGCGGCGTGTCGGCGAAGCGGTCCGGCAGCGTGGCCGCGTCATAGCCGGTCACCAGGATCACCGGAATGCCGCGCGCGATCAGGTCGTCGACCAGCGGCAGCGAGACCGCGCCGTTCAGCTTGACGTCCAGGATCGCGCCGTCGAGCCGGGCGACGCGCGCCAGCTCCTGCGCCTGATCCAGCCGGCCGACCGGGCCCGCGACCGTGCCGGCCCGGTCCTCGACCAGGCGCTTGAGCTCCAGCGCGGCAAGGAAGTCGTCCTCGACCACCATGATGGTCAGTCCGCCGAGCGATGTGGTCATCATCCTGGTCGTCCCTGAAGCTTTGGGCGCCGCGCCCGCCTCACTCTGCCGGGAGCGGGAACTCGATCACGCATTCGGCGCCGTCGGCATGAAAGGTCAGCTCTGACGTGCCGCCGAGGATGTAAGGCAGGCTGTCCTCGATCACGCGCGAGCCGAAGCCCTTGCTCGGAGCTTGGTCCTGGACATGGAGGCCATGCTCTCGCCAGTGCAGCCAGAGATGCGGCTGGCCGTCGCGCTGCTCGGTGCGCCAGGCCACCTCGACCCGACCGGAGTCGACCGACAGCGCGCCGTACTTGAGCGCATTGGTGGTCAGCTCGTGAACGGTCATGGCCATCGCCTGGGCGTCGCGCGGCGACAGGCGGACCTCCGGCCCCCGGAGCGCGAAGTTCGAGCCCTCCCGTCCGCCGCAGGCTTCCAGCTCGAAACGCACGAGATCGGCGAGCCCGACCTTCTCCAGAGGGCCGCGCACCAGGAGGTCCTGGGTGCGCGCGAGCGCCTGCAGGCGCGCATCGAAGGCCTTGGCGAACGCCTCGAGGGTGGGGCTGCTCCGGCGGGTCTGGGCGGACAGCGCCCGCACGTTGTTCAGGATGTTCTTGATCCGGTGCTGCAGTTCGCCCATCAGGGCCTCCTGCTGCGCCTTCGCCCGCCGCTCCTCGGTGACGTCGCGGATCGCCAGCAGGATCAGATTCTCATGGT
Source organism: uncultured Alphaproteobacteria bacterium (assembly GCA_963733965.1). GTDB lineage: Bacteria > Pseudomonadota > Alphaproteobacteria > Geminicoccales > Geminicoccaceae > DATAOG01. The sequence goes on along the minus strand of CAVTFM010000053.1, from coordinate 10,267 downwards.
CGAGGCGGCAGGCGTTGACCAGCATGATCCGCTGCCCGATCCCCTCGAACTCGTGCTCGACCTCGAAGTCGTCGAACCGGGTCTCGCGCGGCAGGATGTCCTCGAGCAGCGTGCGCAGGCGCGGGATGTTCCATTGGCCGTTGCCGAGCTCGTAGATCAGGCGGCCCTCGGTCTCAACGGGCTCGACCCCGAAGCTCCGGTAGAACGACTGGTTGGCCGACCGCACGCGCAGGTCCCAGCCCAGCACGACGAGCCCTTCCCGGACGCTGTCGATCAGCTTCTCGGCGAACTCGCGGCGCCCCTCGAGCTCCCACAGCAGCTGCTCGCGCTCGGTGATGTCGGTGATCGCGAGCAGGGTCCGGTCGCGAGCGCCGCCGCGGACGATGCGGTTGGCGTTGACCAGCATGATCCTGCGGCCGATCCGCTCGAACGCGCGCTCGACCCGGTAGTGCTTGACCGCCTGCTGCCGGCTCAGAACCTCCTCGAGCAGGCGCCGCAGCTCCGGGATGTTCCACTGGCCGTTGCCGAGGTCGTACAGCCGGCGCCCGACCGTCTCCTCGGGCGATACCTGGAACTGCTCGAGGAACGCCCTGTTGGCGAGCTCGATCCGGAGCGCGCCGTCCAGCACCAGGAGCGGCTGGGTGATGGTCGCAACGATCCCTGCGGCCAGCTCGCCATTGCCGGCCACCGGCGAGGCAGCCCCCTCAGCGCCCGCTGTCTGGTCGCTTCTGTCTGACTCTGACACGGCTTCCCCAAGAGCGCGGCGGCCCGAGCCTCGCTCGGCCGGGGCCGGCATCCTCATCAGTCAACGCGGATGAGGCAAATTGGTTGCCCGGACGAAAGAAGGGCCAGCCGGCTGCACGCCGGCCGACCGATCCGGACTTTACCCCGCCGGGCCCGCAACCAGGTTATACCGGCGGGGGCGGCGTCGCTTGCTTTGCGCGCGCGCGGTCCCTACATCACCACGCGCGCAGGCGGGCACCTGGCGCCAGCGCCGAGGAGGAGCACCATGCAAACCGACAACCGCCTGCTCGACGACCTTGCCCGCATGGCGAACGGCGCGCTCAACACCTTGTCCGGACTGCGCGAGGAGATCGAGAGCCGGGCGCGCGAGCGGGTCGAGCGCATGCTCGCCGACCTGGACATGGTGCCGCGCGACGAGTTCGAGGCGGTCAAGGCGATGGCCCAGACCGCGCGCGCCGGGCAGGAGGAGCTGGCCGCCCAGGTGGCCGAGCTCGAGCGCCGCCTGAACGAGCTGTCGACGCCCGCGACCGGGCCGAAGCCGGCCACGACCCGTCGTCGCGCGGCCAAGGCCAAGCCGGCCAGCGAGTGACCCTCGGGCCCCCGGCCCCGGGGGGCGGCGACCTGCCGCCTTGCGGCCCCATCATCATTTTGGCAGTGTCGTCGGATCGGGTCGGCGCGGACCGCTCGGCCAGTCGTCGGACTGGCGGCCGGTACGCGCCGGCACCGGCGGAGCGTAGTCGTGCTCCGGCGGCGCGATCGAGGAGTGCGCCATGGTGTCGTCGCTGAGATCAGAAACCGAGGAGCCCGCCGGCAACCCGGTCGACCTCGTCGAGCAGGTCGCGATCGCGAACGAATGGCCCTTCCACCGGCAGAACGACGACGAGCTGGCGGCCGAGATCAACGGCCACTGGTGCCAGTACCGGATGTGGTTCTGCTGGCATCCGGAGCTGGGCGTGATGCACCTGTCGTGCGCGCTGGAGATGAAGGTGCCGGCGAACAAGCGCGAGGCGATCTACGCCCTGCTGGCGATGGCCAACGAGAAGCTCTGGCTCGGGCACTTCGACCTCTGGTCGGACGAGAACCTGCCGGTGTTCCGCCATGCCCTGCTGTTGCGCGAGGGCGTCAACGTGAGCGGCGAGCTGATGGAGGACCTGGTCGACATCGCGGTCACCGAGTGCGAGCGCTTCTACCCGGCCTTCCAGTTCGTGATCTGGGGCGGCAAGTCGCCGCTCGAGGCCTTGACCGCGGCGATGCTCGAGACCGAAGGCGAAGCCTGATGAGCAGCCTCGCCGGGCCGCTCCTCCTGGTCGGCTGCGGCAAGATGGGCGGCGCTTTGCTCCAGGGCTGGCTGGCGCGCGGGCTGGCGGCCCCGGACGCCTATGTGGTCGAGCCCGATGCCGCCCTGCGCGAAGCGGTCCGGGAGCGCCATGGGGTCGCCGCGCTCGCCGAGCCCAAGATGCTGCCGACCGAGCTCACGCCGCGGGCGATCGTGTTCGCGATCAAGCCGCAGGCGATGGCGACCGTGCTGCCGGCCTACGAGACGCTCGCGCGCAGCGGCGCGGTCGTGCTCTCGATTGCCGCCGGCACGCGGATCGCCCGCTTCGAGGCGGCGTTCGGGGCGGCGACGCCGGTCGTGCGCGCGATGCCGAACACGCCGGCCGCGATCGGCCAGGGGGTCGCGGCCCTGGTCGCCAACCGCCATGTCAGCGCGGCCCAGAAGACGCTCTGCTCGGCGCTCATGGCCGCGGTCGGCGCGATCCGGTGGATCGACGACGAAGAGCTGATGCACGCGATCACGGCGATGTCCGGCGGCGGGCCGGCCTACGTGTTCCTCTTGATCGAGACGCTCGCCCGGGCCGGGATCGCGAGCGGCCTGCCGGAGAAGCTCGCCTGGCCGCTGGCGCGCGCCACGGTCGCCGGCAGCGGCGCGCTCGCGGCAGGGACCGATGAGCCGGTCGAGGTCCTGCGCCGGAACGTCACCAGCCCCGGCGGCACCACCCAGGCGGCGCTCGAGGTGCTGATGGCCAAAGACGGCATCCAGCCGTTGTTCGACCGGGCGATCGCGGCCGGCACGCGCCGGTCGCACGAGCTCGCCTGAGCCCGAGGAGGAGGTCCTATGCCAACCCAGAAGGGGGCCAAGCAGGACGGGACGAGGGCGCCGGACCTGCTGGTCACGGCCTTCGAGCTGATCGCCGAGCACGGCTGGTCCCGGCTGTCGCTGATCGCGGTCGCCAGGCGCGCGGGCGTGCCGCCGGCCGAGGTCTATCGGGAGCTGCCGGGCCGGGGTGCGGTGCTGCGGCGGTTGAGCCAACGGATCGACGAGGCGATGCTCGCGTTCGACGAGGCCGAGCTCGCGGGCCTGCCGCCGCGCGACCGGGTGTTCGAGCTGCTGATGCGCCGGCTCGAGGCGCTGGTGCCGTTCCGGCCCGGGCTCGAGCGGCTGGCGCGCGGCGCCCGGTGCGACCCCTGCCTGCTGCTGGCGTCCGCCTGCCGGCTGGACCGTTCGTTCGCCTGGCTGCAGGACGCGGCCGGCCTGCGCCGCTCGGGCCTGTGCGCGCGGTTGGCGAGGCGCGCGCTCGGCGCCGCTTACCTGCAGACGCTCCGGGTCTGGCGCAAGGACGAAGCTGCCGACCTCGGCCAGACCATGGCCGAGCTCGACAAGCAGCTGCGGCGGGTCCAGAGCATCGCCGGCCTGCGCGCACCGCGCGCCGGCCGCACCCCCGAAGGCGCGGCGCCGGAGCCTGCCTGAGCCGCCGCCCGCCCCTTCATCATGCCACAAAGGACACCGGTCATGGCCAAATCACAGTTCCCGTTCGATCCCGCCGACTTCACCAAGATGCTGGGAGAGTACCAGATCCCGGGCGTCGACTGGTCGGAGCTGATGGCCTCGCAGCAGAAGAACCTGCAGGCCCTGGCCAAGGCCAATCAGCTGCTGATCGAGGGCGCCCAGGCGGTCATGCGGCGCGAGGTCGAGATCCTGCAGAAGGCCATGGCCGAGGTCGCGGAGGCGTCCAAGGGCATGATGCAGCAGGGCGATCCGAAGGCCCAGGCGGGCAAGCGGTTCGAGCTCGCCAAGACGTCGTTCGAGGCCGCGATCCAGAACATGCGCGAGCTCGCCGAGGTCGCCGGCCGCTCCAACCGCGAGGCGCTCGAGGTGATCAATCAGCGCGCCCTCGAGAGCTTCGAGGAGATCAAGAAGGCGATGGCGCCCAAGCGTTAGCTCCGGACCTTCGCCGCGCGCATCGTTCGGCCGGCGGTCGGGTCGACCGATCCCCGGGTGTCGGATCGGACATCGGGATCAGGGGCATGACGATCGACTTCGAGGATTTTGCCAAGGTCGACATCCGGGTCGGGACGGTGGTCAGCGCCGTCCTCAACAAGGCGGCGAGGAAGCCTGCCTATGTCCTCGAGGTCGACTTCGGACCCGAGCTCGGGCAGAAGACCACGTCCGCCCAGCTGACCGAGCTGTACACGGCCCAACAGCTGGCCGGGCGCCAGGTGGCGGCGGTGGTCAATTTCCCGCCCAGGCCGATCGCGGGCGTCAAGTCCGAGGTCCTGGTGCTCGGCTTTCCGGACCAGGAGGGCCGCGTCGTGCTGGTCTCGGTCGACCATCCGGTCCCTGACGGCGGCCGCTTGTTCTGACCCCCGAACCGCCGACAGGGAAGACCATGCTGGAGCTGCGACCCTGCTGCGAGCATTGCGGCAGGGACCTGCCGCCGGCGTCGACCGAGGCGCGGATCTGCTCGTTCGAGTGCACCTTCTGCGCCGACTGCACGGAGCACGTGCTGGCCAACGTCTGCCGAACTGCGGCGGCGGCCTCGTGCCGCGCCCGATTTGTCCGCGGGCGAAGCTGGCACAATCTCCGCCCCCACGGCAGCGCAAGGTCAAGCCGGTCGACCCGGCGGCGCACGCCGAGCTCCTCCGCCGTTACCGTGACGTGCCCCCGGAAGCACGCTAGACGGGTCTGGCGGATCAGGGCCATCGCCGAGGCCGAGCAGCATGACGGCCGCGACCGCGCGCCGGTAGCCGTGATCACGGCCCGAGGATCTGGCCGGCGTTAACCCAACGTTAACTGATTGCCGGTTAACCGTTTCTTCGGATGGTCCGTGCGACCGTGGGACTCCCTGCCGGCGGCGTCGCCGAGCGGTCAGGGCGCCGGGCGGATGCCTCGAGGACCGAGGAGGTCGCAAGCGGGTGTCGGCGCCAGTCGGAACCGTGTCGGGCGGCTACTCTTGCAGCTCGATCTTGCGCTGGGGGACCGGCTCGACCCGGGCGCCCTGGAGGATGACGGTGCCGGTGGGCGGTTGGCGGACCAGGCATCGCGTCGGTGTTTGGCGGCTGCGAGTTGAGCCCGGCGCTTGCCGGTGGCCTGTCGGCGGCTACTCCCGCAGCTCGACCGTGCGCTCGAGAGTGACCGTCGGGCTGGCGGTGCGCTCGAGGGTGAGGGTGCCGGTGTAGGTGCCGGCCGGCCAGGCGGCGCCCGGGCGGCCGGCGCCCGCGAACTGGAACCAGCGCTTCCAGCCCTTGTCCAGGGCGACCACGCGATCGAGGACCGACGCGCCGTCCGGCCCGGCGATGCTGAAGCGCACGCGATCGCCGGCCGCGACCCAGTAGCCCTCGACCCAGAGCACCAGCGCCGGGCTCGTGGCCGGCAGGCTTGGCGTGTGGCCGTCGCCCGCCTGAACCCGCTGCCACTGCGGCCGGCCGGCGGCGAAGCCCGCGTTGGTCAGGACGACCGGCTGGTAGGCGAGGTCGGCCATGACGTCGGCCCGCCAGAGCGGGTCCTCGCCCGGGCCACAGTCGCGATCGCGCCCGAGACCCACGAACGGATCGATGATGTCGTCGCCGTGGCGGACGTCGAAGTGGAGGTGGGGAAAGCTCGTGTCGCCGGACAGGCCGACCAGGCCGAGCGGCTGGCCGACCGCGACCTCGTCGCCTTGCCTGACCATGAGGCTGCCGCGCCGGAGGTGGCAGTACCAGGTGGTCCAGCCGTCGCCATGGGCGATCCGGAGGCCGTTGCCGCACTCCCTGCCCGCGACCGCCGCGCGTCCTCTCTGCTCGACGCTGACGTCGGGCATGCCGTCGCGGAGCGCATCGACCACGCCTTGCGCCGCGGCGCGCACCTCGACCCCCCGGGCCAGGACCGCGAGGTCGCGGATCGCGATGTCGGTACCCTTCTGGCCATCGGTGGTGATCGACCCGCACCTGTAGTCGCGCGCCGCCGGCCCCGGATCGTGGTCGACGTATTGGACGATCCAGCAGCTCTTGCCAGGCTCGCAGTCGATCGGCAGGACGAGATCGTCCGGCATCCCGGCCGGCGCCGGCACCCCCAGCAGCGACATGGGCAGGAGCGTCAAGAGCAAAACCGCCGATCGCATCTCGATTGCTTCCCGTCGCCCGCACCAGGTCCGCGATCCCTGGGCTGCCGCCACCGGCCGCGGGTCGCGAATTCGGGTTCTGGCCGCGCTTCGCGCTCGGTCGTGGCCGGCTCAAGTTCTATCTAGAGTAGTAAGATCTGTTGACCATGTCTACCGCGAGACAAGCCTTTCCCGCCCGGCCAACCAGCCTCGCCGGCGGCCGTTCGCGGGCGCGGGCGGCCGATCGGCGGCGGCGATCGGCGGGTGGCATTGCGGGCGCCGAAACCCTGCGCGTCGGCCCGCCAGGCTCGGGCTCAGTCGTCCCGAGCAGGCGGTTCCGGTCCCAGGACGACCCGTGGCTGGCGCAGCCACGGCTGCCAGGTCGAAAGCACGAGGCGCTGCCAGGCGAGCAGCGGATTGAGCGCGAGCCAGGGCCAGAGCGCGGCCTGCAGGTCCAGAGCGCGTGCAAAGGCGTCGAACGAGGGGCTCGCCCGCAGGCTGATCGCCAGCTGCTCGGCCCGCTCTCCGGGCAGCTGCCGATGGATGATCTCGATGTCCAGATGCGGCAGGCGGGCGGTGGCGCGGGTCTCGTCCATGCGCGCAGGTCCTCGCGGTCTTACTGCGAGCGAAAGCCTGGCACCGGATCAGGGTCGACGCAAGCGCGCCGCGCTCACTCGGCCTTCCCACGCCCGGCCTGCTCGTGCCCGGGCTGCTCGTGCCCGGGCTGCTCGTGCCCGGGCTGCTCGTGCCATGTCCGGGGCGGGTCGAACTCGCCGGTCCAGAGGCCGCGGCGCGCCACCTTGGCGCCCTCCTCGAACTGATCATAGGGAACCGTGCCGGGGGGCTCGGCGAGCGCCCAGCCGGCCGCGACCATGCCCTCGTTGAGATTGATGTCGCCGGCGGTGCAGGTCGCCGCGATGACCCCGGCATCCCGGGTGGCGGCGTCCGGACTGCCGGCGGCGACGACCGGCGCGCAGCTCACCTCGCGACCGGCGGCCAGATCCCAGAGCGCCGCCCGCGCCACCTTGCCGCAGGCATAGTCCTCACCGGCCCGATGGCAGACCTGATCGAGATCCGGCGCCTCGATACCATAGAGGCGGAAGCTCTTGCCGGCGATCTCCAGGGTATCGCCGTCGACGACCCGCGGCTTGCCTTTGACCTCCGCCAGGACCTCCGCCGGGCCCGCGGCCGGGACCGGGCTCGCGGGCAGCATCGCCGCGCCGAGCAGGAGAGCCCTGAAAGCCAATGCCCGCATCACCTTCGATCGCCCGCCCCCGCATCTTGTCTCGTGGCCCGCCGCCGACAGGCCTACACTGAATGGCCGAGCGCCGCCAGGCAAGCTCAAGGGAGGCAAGTCCATGATCGGCGACCCGACCAGGCTCGTCATCAAGGCGAGGTTCACCCGCCTGACCGCGGCCGAGCTGGCACCGTTCCGCGACCGCTCGACCTCGTTCGTGGTCGATGCCATGAACGGCCGCGGCGCGCTCGACCACAAGATCAAGCCCCTCGACCCCAAGAGCCGCTTCGTCGGCAGCGCGCTCACCGCCAGGGCGGGCGCGCGCGACAATCTCGCGGCGCTCGCAGCACTCGACCTGATCAGGCCGGGCGACGTGCTGGTGGTCGCGACCCAGGGCTTCACCGGCACCGCGACCCTTGGCGACAACATGGCCCGGATGGCCAAGATGCAGGGCGCCGTCGCCCTGGTCACCGACGGCATGGTGCGCGACGCCGCGGAGATCATCGAGCTCGGCATCCCCTGCTTCTGCCACGGGGTGACCCCCAATTCCGCCTTCCCGAGCGGGCCGGGCGAGGTCGGCCTGGCGCTGGCGCTGGGCGAGGTCGTGATCGACGCGGGCGACCTGATCCTGGGCGATGGCGACGGCGTGGTCGTGGTGCCGCGGGCCGAGCTCGCCGCCGTGACCGCGCGCCTTGCGCAGGTCGCGGCCAAGGAGGTCGAGCTGCACGCCAGGGTCGCGGCCGGCCGGATCCCCTCGCTGCTCGACCGCTACCCGGCCCTCAAGGACCAGATCACCTACCTCGAGTGAAGCGGCGCCGGCGCTGCCTGCGCCGGCCGGTGCCCCCCTCAGAGCAGCGCTTCGATCGCCGTGCGCGTGTCGGCCGAGGGCACGACCGGCACGATCTCGAACTCGATCAGGTCGCCCCAGAACGCGACCCACTGCTGCAGCAGGCGGCCATCGTCGCATTCCATGACCTGGAAGCAGCGGTCGAAATTGGTCTCGATCCAGCTGCCGACGTAGCTCAGGCCTTCGGGAGCGCCGCGGCCGTGATCGCGAAAGCGCCGGTAGACCGCCTTGGCGTCCCGATCGCGGAACCGCTCGATCACCATGAACAGCATCGCCCGTTCCTTTCGATCGCCCGTTCCTTTCGATCGCCCGTTCCTTTCGATCGGAGGCGGTTGCGGACCATAGCACCGGCCGCTCGGCTGTCTATGAGGTCCGCCTGGACCATCGACCGGCTTGCACCATGTCGTCATCCGGGGGACAGTTCCGGCCGAGCCGAACCGCAACCGTCACTCCGAAGGGCCGGGCCATGACGATCGTCGTTCAGGAACTCCGGGCGCAGCTGCCGATCAGGCTCGAGCCTTATCCGCTCGCCGGCCGGGCCGTTGGCCTGGTGATCGTCGACGAGGTCAACGGCTTTTGCACGGTCGGGGCGGGCAAGCTGGCGCCGCCGGCGCCCGATGCCCAGGTCGCGCGCATGATCGAGGAGACCGAGCGCCTCGCCCGCCGCTTCGCCGAGGACAAGCGCGCAATTCTCGCGTTCCTGGATACCCACGAGCCGGGCAAGCCCGAACCGCCCTACCCGCCGCATTGCGAGCGCGGCACCGGCGAGGAGAACCTGGTGCCGAACTCGGCTGGCTCGAGGACTGCGGCTGCGCAACCTTGCTGCGCAAGGACTGCATCAACGGCTTCGTCGGCGGCATCGAGAGAAGCTTCATCGGCGGCGGCCACGGCCAGCACCACAACAAGGTGGTCGACTGGGTCAACAACCACCGCCTGGAGGCGGTGATCGCGGTCGGCATCTGCACCGACATCTGCGTCATGGACTTCGTCTTGACCCTGCTCTCGGCGCGCAATCACGGCCTGATGCCGACGCTGCGGACATCGTGGTGTTCGAGCCGGCGACCGCGACCTACGATCTGCCGCTCGCCGCCACGGAGCAACTCGGCCTGCCGCCGACCGCCGCCCATCCCAAGGCGGAAACCCACCACATGGGCCTCTACTTCATGGCCTCGCGCGGCGCGCGCCTCGCCTCGGAGCTGATCTGATCGCCGCCGCCGTCAGGGGGAGGGGCTCCCGGATCGGGCGCCTGGCGGGGTGCTTCGGGATCGCGCCAGGCCGACAGGTCGCGGTCGAGGAAATCCGCGAGCGCCAGGGTGTCCTCTCGGAAGGCGTCCAGCAGACGCCGGCGCAGTGCCGGAGCCATTGAGCGGCGCTCGCGGTTGCGGCCGCGCAGGTGCATCGCGAAAATCTAGAGGGGATCGCAAATCGCCGATGGCAGATGACGCTTCAGCGCCAGCGTGAGCGGCGTCTTGGCGGTCAGCCGGTCGATCGCCGCGGACCGGGGCACGCCGGTCGGATTGTAGCGCACCGAAGTGTCGATCGGGGCGCCCTCGTCGACCCCTAAAAACTTCGCGACCGTGCGCAGCGTGGCCTGGGCCGAGCGGGCGAAGTCGTCGTACAGGAGGACGAGCAGGCGGTCGCGGGGATACCGCACGAGGAAGCGCATGAGATGGCGATGGTAGAGACCCGGCCGCAGATAGGCGCTGCGAATGGACGTGACCGGCTGGTCGATCCGGGGCATCTCGTCCTCGACCACCTCCTCGAAGCTGCGGCGTTCGCGGCCATCGAGGACCTGCCCCGTCCAGCTCGAGAAGGCGCGCTCACCGGGTCGCGCAGGATCGCGATCAGCCTTGCCCGGGGCACCACGGACGCCATGGCCTCGGGCACGCCGGGCAGGTAGAGGTAGCGCGGCGTCGCCTCGCCGAGCGCGCGCCGGCCGCCCGCACCGGCGAACAAAGCTTCGTAGGCCGCGAGGTCGCGCACTGGATAGCGGTGTTGAAGGGCCCCTCATCGACCTCGGCTTTTTCCGGCCCATTCGACCTGCCAGGCGAAAAATCTGGTCTCCTTGACCGGGCTCATGAA
>CAVTFM010000052.1:0-76977 GCA_963733965.1 uncultured Alphaproteobacteria bacterium | reverse complement strand
GGCAGCACCATGGTGACGATCGCCATGCGCATGCCGGACTATCACTACGAATACCACAACCCCCATTTGTTGTATTTGAGCGCCCTGGCGATCATCGAGAAATCGTTCTTCGATCCGAGCTTCGCGATCTTCGCCGATCCGGGCAAGCAGCCGGTCCAACTGAAACCCAGATACCAGCACCTGGTGGACGAGCTCGACGCGCGGCTCGCGTCGCTGACCGACACCCGCCGCTGGGCGCACACCCCGCCGGTCGATCTGCTGTTGCCGCCAGGCGACGATGGCCGGCCGCTGCTGCAGAATTTCGACTATGCGCTGGTGCTCTACGCCGACGACGCCGCCAATCCCGCGCCGGCGCACTTGCAGCTGCTGTTCGCGAGCCCGCGGTTCCAACTCTACAAGGTCAAGTGATGTCGAGCCGAGGACGGCAGTCGCCGGCGCTCGCGACCCGGCGCCGCGCGATCGGCTCGCGGCCGATCGGGCGAACGCGGGCGGACGTGGCGAAGCGCCGGCCACGACCGCGATCGGCTCTGATCCGGTGGGTCCCTGCAGCTGCAACGCCGTGCTCCGACTGAGCGCTGCCCTTCACGATCGCGGCCGGCGGATGGTGCGCTTCGGCCTGGTCGGCGTGCTCAATACCGGCCTCGATTTTTTCGTCTTCGCGATCCTGTTCTACGGCTTCGCCTGGCCGCTCCTGATCGCCAACAGCTGCGGCTATCTCGCCGGCCTGACCAACAGCTACCTGCTCAACAGCCGCTGGACCTTCGGCGATCGCGCGGCCGGACGATCGCCGGCGCGCCCGTTGCGCTACGCCGCCCTCAATGGCATCGGCCTGCTGCTCGGCAATCTGGTCGTCGGGACGCTGGCCCTGTTCCTGCCCGCCTGGCTCGCCAAGCTTGGCGCGACCGCGATCACCTTTGCCTGGAACTACTGGTCGAGCGACCGCCTGGTGTTCCTCCGCGACTGATCCCGATCCTCGGCCCCCGGGATGCGCGACCGTGCCTCCCCGCGCGGCGGTCCTCGAAAGCAGGTTGCTCCGCGCGCGGCCTTGCTCTAGAGCTGAATTCGGGGCCAACGGCCGAGCCCCAACATCGACATCAAAGAGCGCAACGGCAAGGATGGCGTATTTCCTGCAGCAGCTGATCAACGGCGTGACGCTCGGCGCCATGTACGGGCTGATCGCGATCGGCTACAGCATGGTTTACGGCATCATCGGCATGATCAATTTCGCCCACGGCGAGATCTACATGATCGGCGCCTTCCTTTCGATCATCTCGTTCACCCTGCTCGGCATGCTCGGCATCACCTGGGTGCCGCTCGCGCTGCTCCTGGTGCTGCTGATCGCCATGGCCTTCACCTCGGCCTACGGCTGGACGGTCGAGCGGGTGGCCTACCGGCCGCTGCGCGGCTCGTTCCGGCTGGCGCCGCTGATCTCGGCGATCGGCATGTCGATCTTCCTCCAGAACTACGTCCAGCTGACCCAGGGCGCCAACGTCAAGCCGCTGCCGCCGGTGATCACCGGCGGCTTCGTGTTCGGCGATCCCAGCGGCTTCACGGTCACCATCAGCTACGTCCAGATCATCATGATGCTGCTGACGCTCGTGCTGATGATCGCGTTCTCCTACCTGATCGGCCGCACCCCGCTCGGCCGTGCCCAGCGCGCCTGCCAGCAGGACCTGGTGATGGCGGGCCTATGCGGCGTCAACGTCGACCGCACGATCTCGCAGACCTTCGTCATGGGGGCGGCCCTCGCCGCGGTCGCCGGCCTGATGGCCACCCTCTACTACGGCGTGATCGACTTCTTCATCGGCTTCCTGGCCGGGGTCAAAGCGTTCACCGCGGCGGTGCTGGGCGGCATCGGCTCGATCCCGGGCGCCATGCTCGGCGGCCTGACGCTTGGCCTGGTCGAGGCCTTCTGGTCCGGCTACTTCAGCATCGCGTACAAGGACGTCGCGGCGTTCGCGATCCTGATCCTGGTGCTGGTGTTCCTGCCGACCGGCCTGCTCGGCAGGCCCGAGATCGAGAAGGTCTGAGGCGATGGCCGGGCGCGTGCTGGCCGAGACCGTCGCCGCGCCGGCCCGAATCGACTGGCCGGCCGCGCTCAAGGAAGCCGGGCTCGCCGCCTTGGTCGCGTTCGTCCTGTTTCTGCCCCTGGTCGGGATGGAGACCGTCAACGTCGAGGGCGGCCTCGGCCTCAACTTCCGCTTCGACTGGGTGGTGATCGGCACCGCGGCGGTGTTCGCGGGCCGGCTGCTGCTGACCGGCGCGCGCACTGTCCCGACCTCGGGCCTCGCCGCCGTCGCCGCCCCGCTCCGGCAGATCCCGGCCCTGGTCGCGCCCTACCGCCGCCACCTGGCCTTCGCCGCCGTGGTCTTCGCCTTCCTCATGCCGTTCATGCCGTTCGCGAACCGCTACGTCGTCGACATCGGCACGACCGTGCTGATCTACGTGATGCTCGGCTGGGGTCTGAACATCGTGGTCGGCCTGGCCGGCCTGCTCGATCTCGGCTACGTCGCCTTCTACGCGGTCGGCGCCTATTCCTTCGCCCTGTTCGCTCATTGGTTCGAGCTCGGCTTCTGGGAATGCCTGCCGCTGGCCGGTGCGCTCGCCGCCTCGTTCGGTGTTCTGCTGGGCTTTCCGGTGCTGCGGCTGCGCGGCGACTACCTGGCGATCGTGACGCTCGGCTTCGGCGAGATCGTCCGGATCATCCTGCTCAACTGGTGGGCCGTGACCCGCGGCCCCGACGGCCTCTCCAACATCCCCCGCCCGACCCTGTTCGGCCTGGTGTTCGAGCGCACGCCGCCCGACGGCACGACCGCCTTCCACGAGTTCTTCGGCATCTCCTATACCAGCCTGCAGCGGGTGACCTTCCTCTATTTCCTGATCCTGATCCTGGCGCTCGTCACCAACGTCTTCGTGACCCGGATCCGCAAGCTGCCGATCGGCCGCGCCTGGGAGGCGCTGCGCGAGGACGAGATCGCCTGCCGGGCGCTCGGCATCAACCCGACCAGCACCAAACTCACCGCCTTCGCGCTCGGCGCGATGTTCGGCGGCTTCGCGGGCTCGTTCTTCGCCACCCGTCAGGGCTTCATCAGCCCCGAGAGCTTCACCTTCATCGAGTCGGCAACGGTGCTCGCGATCGTCGTGCTGGGCGGCATGGGCAGCCAGATCGGCGTCGTGCTGGCGGCCATGGTGCTGGTCCTGCTGCCGGAGCTCGGCCGCGAGTTCGCGCAGTACCGGATGCTGCTGTTTGGCGCCGCCATGGTCGCGATCATGGTCTGGCGACCGCGCGGTCTGCTCGCCCATCGCGAGCCGACGATCCGCCTGCACGGGGAGGCGCCGGCCGATGCCGGCGGCGCCGCCCGACCATGACCGCCCGACCATGACCGCCCGACCATGACTGCGGCCGCGGTACCCCTGCTCGACGTCCGCCATCTGACCATGCGCTTCGGCGGGCTGGTGGCGATCGACGACCTCTCGTTCACCGCCTATCAGCGCGAGATCACCGCGATCATCGGCCCCAACGGCGCCGGCAAGACCACGGTGTTCAATTGCCTGACCGGCTTCTACAAGCCGACCGTCGGCCAGCTGACCCTGCATGCCGACGGCGAGCAGCTTCTGCTTGAGCAGATGGAGGGCTTTCGGATCGCCCGGCGCGGCGTCGCCCGGACCTTCCAGAACATCCGCCTGTTCGGCCAGATGAGTGTGCTCGAGAACCTGATCGTCGCGCAGCACAACGCGCTCATGCGTGCGTCCGGCTTCACCATATTCGGCGTGCTGGGCTTCGCCTCCTACCGGCGAGCCGAGCAGGCGGCGGTGGTGCTCGCGCGCGAGTGGCTGACCCGCACCGGCCTCATCCAGCATGCCGACTGGACCGCCGCCAATCTCCCCTACGGCGAGCAGCGCAAGCTCGAGATCGCGCGTGCGATGTGCACCCAGCCCAAGCTGCTCTGCCTGGACGAGCCGGCGGCCGGGCTCAATCCGCGCGAGACCGCCGAGCTCGGGCAGCTGCTGCGCGCGATCCGCGACGAGTTCGGCATCGGCGTCCTTCTGATCGAGCACGACATGAGCGTGGTCATGGGGATCTCCGACCACATCGTGGTGCTCGACTACGGCCGCAAGATCGCCGACGGCGCACCGGACGTGGTCCGCCGGGATGCCAACGTGATCAAGGCCTATCTCGGCGAGACCGAGGAGGAGGAGCTGCCGCCCGAGGTCGCGGCCGACCTCGTCAGTAGTGCCGGCGCTGCCGGTGGGGTCGGCGGCGCTGCCGGTGGCCGGATGTGATGCTCGAGCTCGACGGCGTCCACGCCCACTACGGCAACATCGAGGCCCTGCATGGCGTCAGCGTCCGGGTCGAGCGCGGCGAGATCGTGACCATCATCGGCGCCAACGGCGCCGGTAAGTCGACCCTGCTCATGACCGTCTGCGGCCGGCCCAAGCCGTCGGCCGGCGAGGTCCTGTTCGAGGGCCAGCGCCTGAACGGCCTCGAGCCCTACGACATCGTCAACCGCGGCATCGCCCAGGCGCCCGAAGGCCGGCGGATCTTCCCCTCGATGACGGTGCTCGAGAACCTGCAGATGGGCGCCGTACCGACCGGGGGCCTGCACTTCGACGAGGACGTCCTGAAGGTCTTTGCCCTGTTCCCGCGTCTGGCGGAGCGCCAACGCCAGCGCGGCGGTACCCTGTCCGGCGGCGAGCAGCAGATGCTCTGCATCGGCCGGGCGCTGATGGCGCGGCCCCGCCTGCTACTGCTCGATGAGCCCTCGCTCGGCCTCGCCCCGATGCTGGTCAAGCAGATCTTCAGCTCGATCGTCGAGATCAATCGCGACCAGGGCCTGACCATCCTCCTGGTCGAGCAGAACGCGTATCAAGCCCTCAAGATCGCCCATCGCGGCTACGTGCTCGCGACCGGCCGCGTGGTCCTCGAGGGCAGCGGCGCCGAGCTGCTCGCCAACCCCGAGATCCGGAGCGCCTACCTCGAAGGCGGGCACTAGAGGCGGGATCGGATGCAGGCCCTGCTCGGCACCTCGTTCGGCGTGTTCATCGGGCTGACGGTGATCATCACCGGCGGCGCCGCGATCATGACCGGCCGCGCGCTCGCCGACGGCTGGAAGTCGCCGGCCCAGGTGGTGCTCGCCTGCGTCGGTCTGGCT
Organism: uncultured Alphaproteobacteria bacterium; assembly: GCA_963733965.1. Taxonomy (GTDB): domain Bacteria; phylum Pseudomonadota; class Alphaproteobacteria; order Geminicoccales; family Geminicoccaceae; genus DATAOG01. The sequence continues at coordinate 71,824 of CAVTFM010000052.1, read as the reverse complement.
CTCGCCAACCGCTTCCTGGTCTACGCCCTGTTCGGCGGCGAGCTGCTCAGCTTCTCCGGCTTCCTGGTCAACTTCGTGGTGATCACCGCCTTGGCCCTGCTGGCGCATCGGATCACCGCGGTACGCAAGATGGTCATGCAGTATCCCTGGCGTTACGAGCGCGTCTCGCTGTTCGCCTATCGCGAGAAGGCCGGACAGGCATAGCCGCCGGCTCGCGGCCGCGCTGTATCGGAGGTCTCCCCTCCGCCTGCCAAGAGCCTTGCAAAACCGTTTACCTTACTGATCAAATGAGACAACGCTGTGCCGGCGGGGCCGGCGCGGGCGAGGGTTCGTGGCGGCGTGCCACGACGGTCCATGCAAACAGGGAGTAAGGGCGCATGCCTGGCTTTACCAAGTCTCTGCTCGTGACCAGCGCACTGTTCGCGCTGAGTGTGGGCGTGGCGCACGCCGACATCGTGATCGCCACCGCCGGGCCGATCACCGGCCAATACGCGATCTTCGGCGATCAGATGAAGCGCGGCGCCGAGATGGCGGTCAAAGACCTCAACGCCAAGGGCGGCGTGCTCGGCGAGCAGCTCAAGCTCGAGGTCGGCGACGACGCCTGCGACCCCAAGCAGGCGGTCGCGGTCGCCAACCAGTTCGTCAACAAGGGCGTGATCTTCGTGGCCGGGCACTTCTGCTCCGGCTCCTCGATCCCCGCCTCGCAGGTCTACAATGAAGAAGGGGTCCTGCAGATCTCGCCCGCCTCGACCAATCCCAAGCTGACCGAGCAGGGCTTCGACAACGTGTTCCGGGTCTGCGGGCGCGACGACCAGCAAGGGACCTTCGCGGGCAACTACGTCGTCGACAACCACGTCGGCACCAAGGTCGCGGTGCTCCACGACAAGACCGCCTACGGCAAGGGCTTGGCCGACGAGTTCAAGCGGCAGATCAACGAGCGCGGCCTCAAGGAGACCATGTACGAGGCGATCACCGCCGGCGACAAGGACTTCACCGCCCTGATCACCAAGATGAAGGAAGCCGGGATCGACCTGATCTATCTCGGCGGCTACCACACCGAGGCCGGCCTGATCACGCGCCAGGCCCACGAGCAGGGCCTGAAGGCGCAGATGATGTCGGGCGACGCCCTGGTCACCGACGAGTATTGGGCGATCACCGGCGACACCGGCCAGGGCACGCTGATGACCTTCAGCCCGGACCCGCGCAAGAACGAGGTCGCGAAGCCGGTGGTGGCGGAGTTCCAGGCCCAGGGCTACGACCCCGAGGGCTACACCCTTTACACCTATGCCGCGATCCAGGCCTGGGCCGAGGCGGTCGCCAAGGCGGGCTCGACCGATCTGAAGGCGGTCGAGAAGGCGTTGCACGGCAACCAGTTCGAGACCGTCCTCGGCACGATCGGCTTCGACGACAAGGGCGACGTCAAGGGCGCAAGCTACGTGATGTACAAGTGGGACAATGGCAAATACGCCGAGATCAACGGCTGAGCGGACCCGCTCATCGTCAATGGTTCCGGAACCGGGCCCTCGGGCCCGGTTTTCCTTAGTCATACCACCGTTCTCAAACGCGGCGCCGGCGGCGCCCGCGAGCGGGTGGCGGTTGGCGTTGGCGGGTCATGGCGGTATCACTAGAATACGGATAGGGGATTTTGAGGAGGCGGCCTTGGCCACAGTCCTGCCGAAGCCCTGGACCGTCGAGGATTTCCTCGCCTGGGAAGCGCAGCAGCCCGAGCGTTACGAATTCATCGACGGCATGGTGATCATGATGGTCGGCGGCTCTGCCGCACACACGATCATCAAAGGCAACCTGTTCGCGACCCTTGCCGCCCGGCTGCGGGGCGGATCCTGCCGCGCGCTCACCGAAGGCCTCAAGGTCGTGACGCCAGTCAACATCCACTACCCTGACGTCGCGGTCATCTGCTCGCCGATCCAGCCGACCGATGATCAGATCCGTGATCCGGTGGTGATCGTCGAGGTGCTCTCGCGGACCACCGGTGATCGGGATCGCGGCGCCAAATGGGTCGGCTACCGCGAGCTTGCCGCCCTTCAGCACTACGCCCTGGTCGCCCAGGATCGCCGCCGGGTCGAAGTCTACTCCCGGACCGACGACGGCTGGTCGCTACGCCTGTTCGAACCGCCGGTCGCGACCGTCGCGCTGGCTGCGATCGGCGTGGAGTTCAGCCTGGACGAGATCTACGAGGGCAGCGGCAGCTAGCGCCGAAACCGGCGGGTTTCCGCGGCAGGGACGAAGCCGCCCTCAGAAACGGCGAGCTGTCGCTGGAACCCTCCAGAGCACCGACGCCGGCGATCGAGGCGGCGACCGGCTGACAAAGCTCCCGTCGCCGCCTATGCTCCCATCCGGTCGAGGGCCGGAGGAGCAGACCATGGCGATCATCAACCGGATCGGCGACTTTCAGGACGAGATGACCGCTTGGCGCCGAGACCTGCACGCCCATCCCGAGCTCGGCTTCGAGGAGGTGCGTACCTCGGCCTTGGTCGCCGACAAGCTGCGCTCCTTCGGCCTGGACGAGGTCCACACCGGGATCGCCAGGACCGGAGTGGTCGGCGTGCTCCGGGCCGGCACCGGCGGCCGCGCGGTGGGTCTGCGGGCGGACATGGACGCCCTGCCGATCGACGAGGCGACCGGGCTGCCGTATGCCTCCAAGCACGCCGGGCGCATGCACGCCTGCGGCCACGACGGCCACACCACCATGCTGCTCGGCGCCGCCAGATATCTCGCCGAAACCCGCAACTTCGACGGCACGATCTACTTCATCTTCCAGCCCGCCGAGGAGATGCAGGGCGGCGGCCGGGTGATGATCGAGGAGGGCCTGTTCGAGCGTTTTCCGGCGGAGCGGGTGTTCGGCATGCACAACTGGCCGCGCCTGCCGCCCGGCCAGTTCGCGATGCGGCCGGGACCGATGATGGCCGCGGCCGACCGGATCGAGATCCACCTGACCGGTAACGGCGGCCATGGCGCCATGCCGCACCTCGCCCGCGATCCCCTGATTGCCGGCGCCCAGATCGTGAGTGCGCTGCAGACGATCGTCGCGCGCAACGCCGATCCGGTCGACCGCGCCGTGGTCTCGATTACCCAGTTCCACGCCGGCACCACCGACAACGTCATCCCGGGGTCCGCGTTCCTCGGTGGAACGGCGCGCTCGTTCAGCCCCGAGATGCGCGCCCTGATCGAGCGGCGGGTCGGCGAGATCGCCCGCGGTATCGGCCAGGCGCTCGGGGTCGAGGTCGACTGCAGCTACCAGCGGGGCTACCCGCCGACCGTCAACAGCGAGGCCGAGACCGAATTGGCGGCCGCCGCGGCCGCGGAGGTGGTCGGCGCCGACCAGGTCGACCGCGCGCCCGCCCCGGTCATGGGCGCCGAGGACTTCGCCTTCATGCTCGAGCGGCGGCCGGGCGCCTACGTCTTCATCGGCAACGGCGGCGGCGCAGACGCGCCGATGGTGCACAACCCGGACTACGACTTCAACGACCAGATCCTGCCCTACGGCGCCAGCTACTGGGCCCGCCTGGCCGAACACCTCCTGCCCGCCCGCTGACGGATTGCCGCCATGGTGCTGAAGCCCCAAGCGCTTACGCTGCAATCTTGCGGACCGAGGGCCAGCGCCGTGTTTCTACCGCGCCCTCGTCGAATAGTCCGGCTTGATCTCCCAGAGATTTCCAGCCCGATTGAGTGCTGCGGGCAAAAAGCTCAAGGTAGGGCCCGTCCATGAGGCTCTCGATCCGTTCATAGATCTCGTCCGGCTTGCGGCTGTGTTCGCGACGGGGTGCTATCACCAAGCGCTTTACATTACGACTCTTGCGCTTAGGCGACCCGCGCGTCGCCAGTAGGCACATTTCGGCGTTCGCGCGCGTCCAGTAGCCGAGGCCAGTGAAGAACGAGGTAACGGTGAAGTGCTTATCGGAAGCTTTCTTGTTAAGCTTTGCCCAGTAAAATGCGACAGTTTTATAATCGAAACCCCACGCATTGATTAGCTCTATTGCTTGTGGCAGGAGAGGATCTGTGGCCCATAGAAACAATGCGCAATCCACATCGGCATGTTTATCGATCTCTGATCGCATATCTTTTATGTCTTGGAGAGACATCACATCGTAGTGAGCATCTGCACAGCGTCCTCGCCCCTTCGAGCTGTACGTCCTGAAATTCCACGGTGGATCAGCGTAGATCACCCGAGACTTGTCGCTCATAGCCTTCCTCCTTTGATCTCGATTAGGGTCGTTTCTATCCTAGCTCTTGCCAAGTCTAGAGCATTCTTGGCTTCGTTCAGTGCCTGGACAGCGGCCGCTGCGGCTCGGCCGGAAAGATAGGGCCCGGGAGCCGGAAGTTCCTCCGGGGAAGCCGGCTGCGCTTCCGGGAAGAGTTCATGGGCCTTTACCTCTGCGATCCGTCCGGGATTGACGCCAAACCATGCCGCGATGTCATGTTGGCGATCGCCCCGTTCCAACATGCCCAGGACCTGACATGCGTCGCCGAGAGTAAGCCTGATGCCGCTAGGTTCCGCTCGGGTCATCGTGGCGCGCTCCTCCTGATTCCGAACGCCGGCAGATACAGCTTACTCCCGAGCGTCACACCGCACAAGCATCAATGTGAGTCAAAATGCAGACAACTCTCGCTTTAATCAAGGACGTTCATCTGTTGGCTTGGAGCTCCGGTGCCGGATTGGAGCTTGACCGGGGCTGGCTTGGGCTCCGATTGTACGCCGATCGGGCTCGGATCGGGAGGGGGCATGGTCGCGGGCGAGCCGATCGGTGAATGGGGTGCTGACGGCCCGGGGGTGGTGTCGTGGCGGTAAGCGCGGCGCCGCGCCAGGCGGACGAGACGCAGCACGCCTGGCTGCGTTTTCTGGCGGCGGCCTGGTCCTGGCTGTTCCTGCTCGCGCTCGTGATCTTCTTCGAGAGCTGGGCGCGCGCCGTTTACGGCATCTCGTTCCTGTTCAACGGCTTCAACGTCCAGAGCATCGCCATGTTCGCGGCCGCCCCCTTGCTGCTCGGGCTTGGCCAGACGTTCGTGATCATCGCCGGCGGCATCGACCTCTCGGTCGGCTATGTGATGGGCCTGTGCGCGGTGATCATGGCCCGGGTCATGCAATCGCTGGCCGGCCTGCCGCCCGAGATCGCGCTGCTGTGCGGTTTGCTCGCGGCGTTCCTGATCGCGCTGATCCCGGGCGTGATCAACGGCTTCCTGATCGCGCGCCTGCGGGTGCCTGCCTTCATCGGCACGCTTGGCATGTTCGGCGTCGCGCGCGGCACGGGCTTCCTCGCCGCCCATGGCACGACCGTGCCGGTCAACAATCCCTGGCTGTTCCAGATGGGCAGCGCCAAGCTCTTGGGCGTGCCGGTGCCGGTATTGATCACGATCGCCGTGGTGCTGGCCCTGCACTATGTGCTCTCGCAGACCCGTTTTGGCCAGTATACCTACGCGATCGGGGGCAACCGCACGGCGGCGCTGCGCTCGGGCATCAACGTCCGGCGCCACACGATGGCGATCTACCTGATCTCGGCGGGCTGCGCCGGGATCGCCGGCATGATCTACACCGCCCGCTTCTCGGCCGGCGCCGCCCAGGCGGGCGAGCCGATGCTGCTGGATTCGATCGCGGCGGTCGTGATCGGCGGCGCCAGCCTGTTCGGCGGCTCGGGCACGATCATCGGCACCGTCATCGGCGCGCTGATCATCGCGGTGATCCAGTATGGCCTGGTGTTCATCGACGTCGAGCCGTTCTGGCAGTTCGTCGCGGTCGGCGTGGTGATCATCGTGTCGGTGCTGGTCGATCAGTCGCAGAGCCGGCTGCGAGGGGAGATCCAGGATGACGCCTGAGCGCAGCGACGGCGGCTCGCTGCTCGAGGTGCGCGGCATCTCGAAGCGGTTCGGCGGCGTTCAGGCGCTGCAGCGGGTCTCGTTCGCGCTCCGGGGCGGCGAGGTCCTGGCGCTCGCCGGCGACAACGGCGCCGGCAAATCGACGCTGATCAAATGCATCTCGGGCGTGCACCAGCCGGACGAGGGCGAGGTCCTCTACAAGGGCCAGCCGATCCTGCTCGCCAACCCGCGCGAGGCGCGCACGCTCGGCATCGAGACCATCTATCAGGACCTGGCGCTGGCCGACAATCTGGACGTCGGAGCCAACGTCTTCCTCGGCCGCGAGCCGCCGACCCGCCGCTTCGGTCTGCTGCCGGCGATCGATCGCAAGCGCATGCGCGAGGCGGCGCGCGAGGTCCTGCGCACCCTCGAGATCGAGATCCCGCCTGGCAAGCTCACCATGCCGGTGCGCACGCTCTCGGGCGGTCAGCGCCAGGCGGTCGCGATCGGCCGCGCGATCTATTGGCAGGCCGAGGTTCTGATCATGGACGAGCCGACGGCCGCGCTGGGCGTACCCGAGCAGCGCAAGGTCCGAGAGCTGATCCAGCGCCTCAAGGCCCAAGCGGTGGGGGTGATCTTCATCTCGCACAACCTGGTCGACATCTTCGCGGTCGCCGACCGGATCCTGGTGCTCCGGCGCGGCCGCGCCGCCGGCGAGCGGCAGACGGCCGAGACCGATCACGACGAGATCGTCAAGCTCATGGTCGGCGCCGAGAGCGCCGCCGCCTAGCGCGGCGTCGACCGGACCGCCGCGGCGGTCCGGATTCCCGGGCCCGGGGCCAAACCTGACAGCTAGAAATCCGGCCAGCGGCTGACCGCTCGCGGGTGGCCTTTGGCCGCGCCACCGGAACCCCAGCCTACCTCATCTGGCCAACTCACGCGCTCCCGACGTCGCCAGCGCATAGCCTTGACACTCCCTCCCCGTCGGAGGAAAATTGGCGTCATAGATGTCATCTCGGTGTCCGGTTATCCCGAACAGCGGGGTAGCAACGAAATAGTGAGCTGGAGAGACCCCATGACCCCCACCACCAAGGTATTCACCTCGAGCTTGTTCGGCGCTGGCCTGGCATTGGCGCTGCTCACGCCGCCGGCGGCGGCGCAGGACGCGGCCCCTTGGCTGAACGGGGCCAGCGATTGCGAGATCTTCCGCGCTCTGAACGAGGTCGTCCCGGCAGCCTGTGCCCAGCCTGGGGACACGGCGGTTGAGCCGGTGCGCACTCGCGGCTGGAGCAAGACCCGCGGAATCGCCCCGCGCGGCATCAGCCTGCTCGAGGAGCCGGCCGCGGCGGTGACGCCGGCCGATCAGCCGCGGCGCCGCTGACGCCCGCCGATCAGCCGACTCGCCCCGGTGGCGCTCGCCGATCAGCCGGTCGTGGCGGCCGTCCAGCAGGCCAATCCGCCGGCGACCAAGTCCCTCAATGGCCGGGTGCAGTTCGAGTTCGACTCCTTCCGCCTGACCGCCGACGCCAAGCACGACCTGGATCGGCTGGCGGGCGTGCTCAAGAGCGATCTGATGCAGGACAAGACCATCGAAATCGAGGGCTACGCCGACGCCACCGGTCCCGCGGACTACAACCTCACCCTCTCCGAGCGGCGCGCCGAGGCCGTCCGCGCCTACCTGATCCAGGAGCACGGCATCGCCGCGGCGCGGCTGCCGTTCGTCGGCAAGGGCGCGACCGAGTTCTACGATCCGGCCCATCCGACCGCGGCGGTCAACCGGCGGGTCGCGTTCACCAATCTCACCGGTTAAGCGTCCGGTCACGCCACTCCCGTTCGACTCTCGAAAACGGCGGGGCGCCACGCGTCCCGCCGTCTGGCCCTGGGGAGGGCCCTTGTCTCGACCGCCCGATGCTGGGAAATTGTCCCCTGAGGCGGGCACGGTGCCGCGACCGATGCGGTCGCCCCGCGCGCCGTCCCGGACAGGGGTGTGTGATGATGGCGAAGCCCGTTCGAGGCTTTCAGATCAATACGATCCTGGATCGTCTGGCACTCGACATGCTGGGCATCCTGCAGCAATGCCTGGTCACAGCGCCACTCGACCGCGACCGGCTGCACCTGGCGATCCTGCTCACCCTGTCGCGTCGGGTCTACGTCGAGCAGCTCCTCTACCGCGACTATCGGGTCGATCGCGACAGCCAGTGGTACAACTGGACCCTGCCCGGGGGCAGCGCCGCGCGCATCCACGAGCAGAGCATCGTCTACCTGCACAAGGTCCTGGCGCGGCGCCCCAAGCTCGCCCGCCGCCTCAAGCACGAGCCTGGCAACATGCAGCTGCTGTTCGGCCGGCTCTGCCGCCACGGGCCGGCCGAGCACGGCTGGCGAGCGGCCGAGGTGCGCCGCGATGCCAGCCTCGAGGCGTGGGGCGAGGCGCCCGATTTCGTCGACCACGTCGCCCTCGAGCTCGCGGCGCAGCGCGCCCGCCTCGGCAACGACTACAGCGAGGACTCCGCGCGCCGCCGGGCGGAGTACGGGCCGATCTGGCTGATCCGGGGGGCGTGCTGCGCCGAGCTGCCGGAGGAGATGGCGCTGTTCGACGCGATCGAGGCGAGCCCCTTGCCGTTGGCGACGGCGTTCACCGAGGATCCCGAGCTCCAGCTCCTGCTGGTCCGGGTGCTCGATGCGCTCAACGAGCGCTATATGCTGCTGCGCGCCTGCGGCCTCGATCCGGAGCTCTGGCACGACCGCGACGAGCCGTCGATCGCGCGCCTGCGCGAGATGAAGCAGCTGCGCCGGCCGGCCGAGGAGCTGATGCGGCTAGGCATCGAGGACGACAACATCGACGCTTATCGGCGGGCCTTCAATCAGCTCAAGGGCGGCGCCAAGCAGTTTGCCGGTTGCGCCAGCTTCGACGAGTTCGCGACCACCGAGCACGGCATGGCTGTCCTCCGTTACGCCTCGCTGTCGCTCGACGATCCGATCGGCAGCGACGACAGCGGCGACGAGTGGGCCCGGCACGAGACCCTGGCCGATCCAGACGCCCCCGACGTGGAGGAGACGGTGACCCGACGCCGCGCTGCCGGCCAGTGGACCCGGATGCTGATCGACGACCGGCCGGACTGGTTCGACCCGCTGATGGCCTATTTTTTCATCGAGGTGATCGGCAACGAGCGACCGATCCACGGCGGCCCCGGCGACCGCGGCGTGCTGCGCGATCACGAGTTTCAGCGCCTGATCGAATCCTATCCCGAACTCACGGTCTTGGACGAGGCTGAGCTGGCCGAGCAGCTCTGCCAGCGCGCCGAAGCGATCATCAAGAGAGGCCTTCGGCGACACGCTTCACCGGATGAGTAGGCGCCAAGGAGAGATCCCCATGACCGATCGCAAGCTGTCCGACGCCGAGGCCGTGGAACTGTGGCGGCGGGCCGAGCAACGCCTGAGGCTGGTCGACACCGAACCGCCGGTGGCACTCGCCAAGGTCGACACCCTGCTGCAGGTTTTGGGCCGGCGCCAGCAGGGCGAGCCGCTCCGCGACTGGCTCGATCGCGGCCGAGCGTCTGCGGCCCCGATGGAGCGGCCGTCGGCCGAGATCATCCCGTTCAGCCCCAAGTTCAACCCCAAGCGCCAACGGTTCACGGCTGTCGCCGAGATCGTGCGCCTGGCCGCAGACAGCGGTGGCAGCGGCATCGCCTTGCCGAGCCGCGAGCTCGAGACCGGAGACGGCCGCTTCCGCCTCAAAGTGACGAGCGAGGGCGATCAGCTGCTGCTCGAGCTGCAGACGCTCGGCCTCGCCGCCGACGAGTTCGCCGGCCGGACCCTGGGCCTGGCACCGGCCACCGGCACCGGCGAGCCGATCGCCCTGATCCAGCTCGACGCCGACGGCGACGGCCAGGTCCGTCTGCCCGACGACGCGGCGTTGCGCGTGGTCCTGCTGCAGCCCGTGATCGGCGTCGTCGAGGACGTTTGAGCGGGATGGCGGCGGCAGCGCGAGACCTCCGATGTCGAGCCGGCGCACCGTCCAGATTCCGATCGTCCAGCCGGGCGGGCGGAGCCTTGCCAGCGACGGCGCCGAGGACCGGCTGATCGAGGTCTATACCCAGCACTACGCCTTCGACCCGCTCACCAAGCAGGAGGAGGCGGCGAGCCGGGAGGTCGACGCCAAGGCGCGCGACAAGGACTGGGATCGGGTCGCGGCGCCGTTGCGCAAGGTCGGCCTGTATCAGGCCGGCTGCGCCGCCGCCAGCGCGGTCCGCAAGCTCGGCATCCGCCAGCCCCTGACCGCGCTCTACCAGCGGATCTCGCGGCTGGCCTGGATCGAGGGCCAGCGCCTGCAGCCGGCCGGCGCGCAGGGCCCGAGCGAGGGCCGGAGCGCCGAGCTTGGCCTGGCACTGGTGCTCCTGATGTGTGCGAGCGGCAGCCGGCACCGGCAGGTCATCGCGACCGGCGCGCTCGGCGGCCAGCCGCGCGGCGTGCTCGATGACGACGTCGAGGTCCTGCCGGTCGGCAGCCTGCCGGCGAAGCTCCGCCTGGTCGGCACGCTCGCCCAGCACGAGGGCCTGCCAGGGGTCGGCCAGGGCGGCGAGGTGCTGTTCTTCACGCCGCGCCGGTTCGAGCGGGACGACGGTTGGGCCGAGGTCGAGATGCTGCCCGAGGTCGCAAGGCTGAAGGAGCTTGGCGTCCGCGTCGTGCCGGTCGAGCGTCTCAGTGAGGCGGCCGCCGAGCTCAAGGCCTTGCGCGCACGCCATCTGTTCCACGACCGTCTGGCGCAGGCGCTGGTCGGCGCTGTGCTCCTGGTCGGGTTCACCGGCTACGCGTGGTCGGCGCTGCAGCACCGGCCGATCGCGATGATGTTCCTGCCGGGCGGCGGCACGGCGCTCGATCCCGAACCTTATGTGGCCTGCTTCACCAAGGACGGCGGCTTCTACCCGACCCCGCTCGGCCGCGAAGGGCTGGCGCGCACCATCCCGGTCGGCCAGACCCTCGGCTGGCGGGTCCAGATCGGCGAGCCCGAAGCCGGCGGGGGCGGCCTCGCCAACTGGTTTCGGCCGGAGCGCTACTATGTCGCCCAGGTGATGGTCTCGGAGCACTCGCGGGCCAAGATCATGGTACCGCAGCAGTCCGGCAACGAGGTCGTGACGGTGCCGCCCGGCGGCATCTGGGAGTGGGGCTGGCAGCTCAACGACAGGCCCGAGGACAACGGCCTCGTGCTGCTGGCCCAGGCCGAGGCGCCGTTCGATCCGGATGCGTTGCGCGCCGAGCTCATCAAGCAGTTCCCGCCGGCCGCGGGCGCCGACGACGGTGCCGCGCTGGATGTCACGGCAGCGACCAACTTCATCGCCGGCAAGGCGCCGGGAGCGGCCAAATTCATCGTTCAAACCGTAGAGAGGTCAGTCCCATGCAATCCGTGAGTCCCTCTGCCGTCGCGCACCGCGCCCAGCGCGGGCGCGGCGTCCTGCGGGTCGCCGCGGCCTTGGCGACGGCCACGGCGATCGTTGGCGGCATGGCCGGGCTCGCCTCGGCTGCGTGCCCCTGGATCGTCCAGCCCCATGAGCAAAGCGTGGCGGCAGCGGCGGAGAGCCCGGCCTTCGACATCGTGTTTGATGGCCTGGGTCAGAGCTCGAAGGTGTTCTACGGCTTCAGCGTCGCATCGCTCGACCTCGCCTGGGAGCTTGCCAACCAGGGCACCTTGCCGCCGCTCAAGGCGGGCGCCCGCCGCCTCGAGGCCAAGGTCACGCCCGAGGGCACGACCGCCTATCAGCTGGCGCCTGACACCATCCGGCCGCACACGATCTATCTGGTCGCCGCCGACACCGTGGTGCGCGCGCTCGAGCAGCTCGAGGCGCGGATCGAGCCCGCCCGGCCAATGGCCGTCAGCCAGCTGATGCCCCAGCTGATGCCTCGGACCCGCGGTGGCACCGACTGGTCGGGCCCCTTGCCGCGGCGAAGCCTGCCGGGCTTCGAGATCGCGGGCGCCGACAGCCCGTCCTCAGCGACCGGCGGCGGCGCAATCGGACCGGTCGCCGCCGAGCTCCAGATTTGCGCCTATCAGGTGTCGACGCGCTGATCGCCGGCTGTCCGCAACCTGCCTGGGGCCGGCGACCCGCCCGTCCGTCCGCCGCGGGATCGAACCCGGTCACCCCGGCATCCAGAACCGCGCCGCTCAGCTGTCGATTTTCCACAATCCGGGCCGCAGACGAAACGTCTCCAGGCCTATGGGGTCTTGGCCGGATAGTCGCACAGGTCCCGGACCACGCAGTCCGGGCACTTGGGCTTGCGCGCGACGCACACGTAACGGCCGTGCAGGATCAGCCAGTGATGGGCGTAGCGCGCGTATCTCTTGGGCACCCTCGCCTCGAGCCCACGCTCGACCTCGATCGGCGTCCTGCCGGGCGCGAGCCCGGTGCGGTTCGCGACCCGAAAGACGTGGGTGTCGACCGCTATGGTCGGCTGGCCGAAGGCGGAGTTGAGGACCACGTTCGCGGTCTTACGCCCGACGCCTGGCAGCTTCTCGAGCGCCTCACGATCGCCCGGCACCTGGCCGCCGTGCTGCTCGATCAGCACCCGACTCATGGCGATGACGGCCTTCGCCTTGCTGTTGAAGAGGCCGATCGTCTTGATGTACTGGCGGAGCCCGTCCTCCCCGAGCGCGACCATCTTCTGCGGGGTATCCGCGACCTTGAACAGCTCCCTGGTCGCCTTGTTGACGCCCACGTCCGTCGCCTGCGCGGAGAGGATCACCGCGACCAGGAGGGTGTAGGGATCGACGTAGGTGAGCTCGGTCTCGGGCGCCGGATTGACCGCCGCCAGCCTGGCGAAGAAATGGCTTACCTGGCGCGGGGTCATGGCCGGCCCTGCCCTCTGCTCGCTGGCGCGCTGCTGCGGGGCGCTCTATATCTGGGCGCATGACCGACGCGACCCTCGCCGCATCCGGACGCTTGACCGCCGCGACCTTCGGCGCCGACGCTGCGCCGGACCTGGCCGCGGCACCTCGTTTCGATGCGATCCTCTATCCCCATCGCTCGTTGCCGCCGCTCGGCTTCGCGGTGCTGATGAGCGCGGTGGTCACGGTCAGCGCCGCGGTCGGCGCCGGCTTCGTTCTGATCGGTGCCTGGCCGGTGACCGGCTTCTTCGGTCTGGACGTGCTGCTGCTCTATCTGGCGTTCCGCTGGAACTACCGGCAGGGGCGGCGCGCCGAGCTGATCCGCCTCGATCAGAAGGGCTTGGCCGTGCGCCGGATCGAGCCGGACGGCCGTGAGCGCGAATGGCACTTCGAGCCCTACTGGGTCCGGGTCAGTTTCGACGATCCGCCGCGCTACGACAGCCAGCTGGTGCTGAGCTCGCATGGCGCGCATCTGGTGCTCGGCGCGTTCCTGACCGTGGCCGAGCGGCTGGAGGTCGCGAGGGCGCTCAAAGCGGCGCTGCGGGCGCATCGGGTGCCTGAGCCCGGAATCAGCGCAACCGGTCCTGGAGCGCCTTGAGCCCGGCCTGATAGATGCCGGTGATCACCTCGACCGCCTTGGCGTCGGGCGCGCCCTTGGCCGCGAACTCACCGCTCCAGGTGATCATCGAGCCGTCGCCCATCCCCATGACCGCGATCGTCGACGTGTAGTTGCTGACCGGCAGCGGGCTGTCGATGATGACGTAGGTGTAGGACATGCCCTCGTCGGAATACTGCACCCGCTTCTCGACCAGGACCGCGCCGTCGACCGTGGTCAGCTTGCGCATGGCGACGCCGCCCTGCTCGCTCGCGGCGCAGTGTTTGACCACCGGATGCCACTCGGCGATCGAGCAGAAGTCGCCGATCATGTCCCAGACCTTCTCGGGCGGAGCGGCGACCTCGACCGACTGGTTGACCTCGAGGGCGGCCGCGGGAGTCGCAAGGAGCGCCGTCCCGAGCAGAACGACGACAGGTCGGATGGTCGGCATGAGGACTCCCTCGCGGGTTGGATCGGGCGAGGATGCGGGTGCGCAGCCGCCACGTTCCTTGGGTCCGACCGAGTATGCCCGAGCCAGCGCAGGGATCAATCGCGCTCGCGCCGGGGCCAGCTCCGGTCGGCGTCGGCGCCGCTCGGAATGAGCCGTTCGATATCCGCGCACCGGACCCGCGGGCTGCCGGTGGCGGGCCGGCTCGAGGCCATGGTCGCCATCACCGATCTGCCAGCCGAGGCGGCGTCGAGCCTGCTGCCGCCGGGTCTCGAGCTTCTTCCCCAGGACCTGACCCCGGCCGCACGTCATCCGCTGATTCTGTTGCTCGGCGAGCACGGTGGGGTCCGCCTCGACCGCCTCCCTTTCAAGCTCCACTATCGAGAGTTCGTGGTCGCGCTGCCATTCGTCCGGCCCCGCGGCGGGCCGCCCGGGCCATTCTGCTACCTGCCGCTCCTGCTGCTCGACCGGGGCCTGCCGACCTGGCTTGGCCGCTGGCTCTACGGCTTTGCCAAGCGGCGCGCCCGGATCCAACGGACCGCGGACAGCTTCGAGGCCATCCGCCGGTCGGACGGTACGCCGCTGCTGTCGGCACGCCTGCGCCCGACCACCGCGCGCGTCGATCTCCAACGGGCTCGCTCGCTGTTCGAGCAACCGCTGATCAGCCGCGGCCTGGGCGAGCGCTGGCGCTACTCCAGGTTCGATTTTGGCTTCGAGGGAGCGAAGATCGGCGGGGTCGAGGCCGAGGTCATGGTTCACCCGGCCCTGCTGCGGGGGCTGCCGGCCGGTCCCATTCGGCCCCACAGCGCGTTTCGGATCGAGACCACCTGGACACTCGTCCGCCTGCCGCCGCCGGATGCCGGCCGAGCTAGTGATTGCGCCGGGGCTCGCCCAGGTCCCAGAACAGTCCGGTCATGATCAGGAGCCCCTCGCGCAGGATCGCCGGGAGGGCATGCTCGTTCGGCGCGTGCTGACGGCAGCCACGATAGGCATGCGGGACCCAGACGGTCGGCAGGCCCAGGACTTCGGCGAAGCAGTCGTTGGGCAGCGAGCCGCCGAGGTTCGGTAGCACTACCGGGGGCTGGCCGGTGGTCCGCTCGATCGAACGCCTCGCGAAGGCGACCCAGCTGTGCTCGGGGTCGGTGCGGGTCGCGCGCATCATCAGCGACTCGGCTGTCCGGACCTCGACCGCCGGGAGGCCAGCCGCGTCGAGCGCCTCGCGGATCGCCGGCAGGAATGCCTCCGGCTCGGCGTCGACGGTATAGCGGATCTGGCAATGCGCCGAGGCGCGCGGCGGGATGGCGTTGACCGGGTGGTCCGGGTCGCCCGCAGTCCAGGCGAGGACCTCGAAAGCGCTCCAGCCGAACACCTTTTCGGCTGGGGTCAGGCCGGGCTCCCCCCAGTCGAGGTCGATCGCTGGTTCGCCCTCGGCTGGCATCAGGGGCAGATCGGCGAGCGCCCGTTTGACCGCAGCTGGTAGCACGCGCGGCTTCAGCTCGGGGATCCGGATCGCGCCGGTCCTGCTGACGATGGTCGCAACCGCATGCGCCAGCAGGATCGCCGGATTGGCCAAGAGGCCACCCCAGTTGCCCGAGTGATGGGCGGACTCCCTGAGCTCGACCGCCAGATCAAAGTTGAGCGCGCCGCGGCTGCCGAGGAAGATGGTCGGCTGGTCGGGCGCAAGGCGCGGACCGTCGGAAGCGAGCAGGAGGTCGGCCGCCAGCTGCGCCTGATGGCTCTCGCAGATCTCGCGCAGCCCGGGCGAGCCGATCTCCTCGCTGGTCTCGATCAGCACCTTGGCGTTGAACCCGAGACGTTCGCGCTCGGCGATCACCATGCCGAGCGCGGCGAGGTTGACCGCGTGCTGGCCCTTGTTGTCGGCGACCCCCCGGCCATAGATCCGGCCCTCACGCTCGGTCAGCTCCCAGGGTGAGAGCCCGTCGTCCCAGGCCTCCTCCTGGCCGCGGATCACATCGCCATGGCCGTAGATCAGCACGGTCGGCAGGTCCGGATCCTCGATCCGCTCGGCCAGGAGCAGCGGACCGCCGGGCGCCGGATTGACCAGCACCTGGCAGACGAAGCCCATGTGCTCGAGCGCCGGCCGCAGATGGTCGGTCAGATAGTCGGCGAGATAGGGGGCGCCACGCGGCAGCTGGCTCTCGGTCGGCACGCCGACGAGGCGGGCAAGATCGGTCAGCAAGCCGCCGCCGTCGTAGTGACGGCCGGCGCGGTCGAGGGCGGCTTGACGGCTCATCGCTGGGCTCGACAGCTCGTCGCTGGAGAGGTTGCGGCGCCGAGGGCGGCGGGGGCTACGGGATGAAGGCAACCAAAGAATAGTTTAGCCCGGCGGGATGACAAGCGCATTACCGGATCGTTACATCGCGTCAATGAAAACCCGCCGGCGTCGCGATCGTCCAGAGGCCGCGCCAGTGGCCTGCAATTCGGGGGCAAGCGCTGGAGGGGGATCATCGGTGATGCTATCCATGACCGGGGCCCTCAGGTTCCAAAATCAAGGGTAGTCTAGTGGATGACCGGATTTTGCACCATAGGCGGTCCCGAGGGCGCCGATATCCGGGGGACAATGGGAGACGAGCGTGGCGAGTTTGGAGGTGCGAGGGTTCAACCACACCGGCGTGATCGTGACCGATCTCGACCGGGCGATCGGCTTTTTCTGCGAGCTTCTGGGGTTCGAGGTGCTGTCGCGAGGTCCGCGTGATCCGGCTCAGATCGGCCGGATGACGGGGCTGCCCGGGCCCGAGGTCGAGATCGCCTATCTGCAGGGGCCGGGACACCGGGTCGAGCTGATCCGCTATGCGACCAATGGCATCCGCGGCTTCGATCGGCCTAAGGTCTACGACGACGGCGCCGCCCATATCGCCCTCGACGTCGACGACGTCCCGGCAGCGGTCGAGGCCGCCGCGGCCCACGGGGTCAAGCCGGTCGGCGAGATCATCACGATCGATGCCGGGCCGAATAGGGGACGCAAGGTGGTCTATCTCTCGAGCGCCTACGGCCTGCTGATCGAGCTGATCGAAGCGGCCGCTTAAGGAGGTCCGCGATGGCCCGGATCATCGACCTCTCAATGCCGATCGCGAACCACTTCCGCTGGCCGGTCGAGCGCCATCTCAAGAGCGACCACGCCAGGGGCGATCTGTTCCAGGTCACCTGGCAGGGCTTCGCGGTCCACGGCTTCACCCACATGGACAGCCCGCGCCACTTCTTCGCCGACGGCATGACCACGAGCGAGGTCCCGCTCGAGACCACGGTCGGCGAGGCGGCGGTCGTCGACCTCAGGCCGATCCGGGCCAATGAGGCGATCACCGCCGGGCGCCTGGCGGCCGCGGCCGCGCATGTCGAGCCGGGCGACATCGTCCTGATGCAGAGCTGCTGGGAGCAGCAGAGATCACCCGAGACGCCGGAGTTCTGGACGGATGCGCCCTACGTCAGCCGCAGGGCCGCGGAGTGGCTGCTGGCGCGCGAGCCGCGCGCGGTCGCCTTCGACTTCCCGCAGGACTACACCATCCGGCTCCTGCTGCAGGGAGAAGTCCGGCCGCTCGAAGAGCACGTGACCCACGACGTGCTGCTCCGGAACGGCGTGATCCTGATCGAATATCTTTCGAACACGGCGGCGCTGACCAAGCCCCGGACCTTCCTCTGCTGCCTGCCGCTCAAGCTGCCCGAGGCCGATGGCGCGCCCGCGCGCGTGATCGCGCTCGAAGAGGACTGAGCGGCCCTCAGTCGAGGGTCTCGCGGTAGCGGTTGAGAGCGACGGCGACCGCGACCAGCATGAACAAGAGGATCGGCCAGAGCTCGGGCGTGATCTCGCTCCAGCCGCTGCCCTTGAGCAGGATGCCGCGCACGATCCGCAGGAAATGGGTCAGCGGGAAGATCGAGCCTACGATCTGCGCCCACTCCGGCATGCCGCGGAACGGGAACAGGAAGCCCGAGAGCAGGAGCGAGGGCAGGAAGAAGAAGAAGGTCATCTGCATCGCCTGCAGCTGGTTCTCGGCCATGGTCGAGAAGGTGAAGCCGACCGCGAGGTTGGCGGCGATGAACAGGACCAGAGCGAGCGACAGAAGCCAGAGACTGCCTAGGATCGGCACGCCGAACAGGAGGCGGCCGGCGGTGAGGATGACCGCGACCTGAAAATAGCCGACCACGACGAAGGGCACGATCTTGCCGAGCATGACCTCGAACGGGCGGACCGGCATCGAGAGCAGGTTCTCCATCGTGCCGCGCTCGCGCTCGCGGGTGACCGCGATCGCGGTCATCATCACCATGGTCATGGTGAGGATGGTGCCGATCAGGCCCGGCACGATGTTATATTCGGTCGCCCCTTCAGGGTTGTAGCGGCGATGGACCCGCAGATCGAACGCGGGCTCGCCCGCCTCGAGCGAAGCGAGCGGCCCGGTGAGATCGTGGGCGAGCGCGGTCCGGTTCAGGGCGGCGAGCGCTGCCAGCGCATTGCCGGTCGCGACCGGGTCGGTGGCGTCAGCCTCGACCAGCACCGCAGGCCGGTGGCCTCGCAGAAGCTCGCGCCCGAAGTCCTCGGGGATGCTGAGCACGAACTGGACGTCGCCGCGCGCCAGAAGCTCGGCTGCCTCGGCCTCGCTCGCGACCTGCCGGGTGACCTCGAAATAGCCCGAGTTCTCGAGTGCCTGCACCAGGCTGCGGGCGAACACGCCCCGGTCGGCGAGCAGGAGCGCGGTCGGCAGATGCTTGGGGTCGGTGTTGATCGCGTAGCCGAACAGCGTCAGCTGGATCAGCGGCACGCCGATCAGCATGGCGAAGGTCATGCGATCGCGCCGCATCTGGATGAATTCCTTGATCAACACCGCCCCGAAGCGACGCCAGGACAGACGTGCGCGGCTCATGACATGCTCACCCCGGCGCGCTGGAGCGTCTGGATGAACACGTCCTCGAGGCTCGGCTGGGTCTGGGTCCACCGAAACCTCGGATCGGCGCGGAATGGCGCGATGCTTTGCTCGAGCAGGCCCTGGTCTGTGCCGCTGACGTGCAGGGAGGCGCCGAAAGCCGCGGTCATCTCGATCCCCGGCTGATCGCGCAGCTCGGCCGCGAGCGCTTCCAGATCCGGGCCTGCAACCTCGAAGGTGGTAAGCCCCAACTCCTCGACCACCTGCTCGACGCCGCCGTGCACCAGAAGCTGGCCGGCCGCCAGATATCCGACCTCGTGGCAGCGCTCGGCCTCGTCCATGTAGTGGGTGCTGACCAGGACGGTCAGGCCCTGGCGGGCAAGCTCGTGGATCTGATCCCAGAACTCGCGCCTGGCCTTGGGATCGACGCCGGCAGTCGGCTCGTCGAGCAGCAGGAGACGCGGCGCGTGCAGCAGGCAGGCGGCGAGCGCCAGGCGCTGCTTCCAGCCGCCCGAGAGTTGCCCCGCAAGCTGGCGCTGGCGCTCGGTGAGACCGAGTCGATCGAGAGTCGAGGAGACCGTGCGCTTTGCCTCCCGCACACCGTAGATACGGGCGACGAAGTCCAGGTTCTCGCGGATGCTCAGGTCCTCATAGAGGCCGAAACGCTGGGGCATGTAGCCGACCTCGCGCTTGATCTGAGCGCTCTCGGCGATGATGTCGTAGCCCAGGCACCGGCCGGTGCCGGCATCGGGCGTCAGCAGGCCGCAGAGCATGCGGATGGTCGTGGTCTTGCCGCTGCCGTTCGGCCCGAGAAAGCCGAAGATGTGGCCCGCAGGCACGTCGATCGAGAAGTTGTCGATCACCCGGCGGCCGCCCAGCGACTTCGAGAGGCCCTGGACGCTGATCGCGAGCTCCGCCCGGTCCATGGTGGCAGGTCTCAGCTCGTGGGCCGTGGCTGGAGGGTCACGTCGACCGGCTGGCCCGGCCGGAGCACGCTGGGCTCGCCTGGTTTGGCCTCGACCAGATAGACCAGCTTCGCGCGCATCTCGCGGCTGTAGATCACCGGCGGGGTATATTCGGCATCCGGCGAGATGAAGCTGATCACCGCGGTCAGGTTCGGCGCGCAGGCGTCGCAGTGCACCCGCACCTCGTCCCCGACCGAGATCGCGCCGAGCTGCGGCTCGGGCACGAAGAAGCGGATCTTGACGTTCGCGGGCGGCAGCAGCTGGACCACGGGCGCGCCTGCGGTTACCCATTCGCCCGGCCGATAGAGCGTGTCGACGACGAGGCCTGCCTTGGGCGCCGCCTGGGATAGCTGATCGAGGCGCCAGTCGGCCTGGGCGAGCTGCGCCCGGCCGGCATTGACCGCCGCCTCAGCAGCCTGGATCTCGTCCGCGCGGCCGCCGAGATGCGCGGTCTGGAGCTCGGCCTCCAGCTCGGCGACCCGCGCCGTGTCGCGCTCGTGCGCGGCGCTCGCCTCGTCCAGGGCCTCGCGGCTCGCGACATGGGTTGCAACCAGGTGCTCCTGGCGCCTCAGCGCGGCCGCGGACAGCTGAAGCATGGCGTTGGCCTGGGCGAGCTGCGCCTGGATTGCGTCGAGCTCGGAGGGGCGCTTGCCTTTCTTGAGGTCCGCGAGATTGGCCTCAGCTTGCGCCAGCCGGGCGGCGGCATCGTCCCGGGCCGGCTGCTCGCTGGAGCGGTCGAGCTGGAACAGCGGCGCACCGGCGGCGACCTGCGCGCCGCGCGCGACCTGCAGGGCCTCGAGCCGGCCCGCGACCGGCGAGGCGACATAGACGTACTCGCCTTCGACGTAGCCCTGGACCTGCAACGGTCCGCTGCCGCCAAGGCCCATGGCCGCGGCCAGGGCGATCAGCGCGCGCGTAAGCCAGTCGATCAGGCTCTGGAGCCAGCTCATCGCTCGGCCTCGAGGCCACGCAGGAGCAGATCGAGATGCGTCCGGACCAGCGCCTCCACATCCAGCGGTCCGGCCTCGTCGTGCGGCTCGAGCGAGCTCTTCCAGAGGGCGGCGATCAGCATCGGCGCGATCACACAGAAGACCGCGTGGTCGACGTCGATGACGCGGAACTCGCCGCGCGCGATGCCGCGCCGCAGGATCCTGCCGATCAGCCCGAGGCCGCGATGGACCACCTCGGCGAGGTAGAAGCGCGCGAGATCCGGGAAGTTGCCGGCCTCGGCGATCACGAGCTTCGGGATCGCGCCGAGCCTGGAGTCGATCACGCCCGCGACCGTCAGCAGCAGCCGCTCGAGCAGCATGGCACTCGGACCCTCGAAGGTGGCCGCGAGGGTCTCGACCCGGGCGAGGTTCGGCAGCAGCGCCTGGCGGACGACGGCCTTGAACAGCTCCTCCTTGCCGGCGAAGTAGAGGTAGAGCGTGCCCTTGCTGATGCCGGCCCGGGCGGCGACGTCCTCGATCCGGGTGGCGGCGAAGCCGCGCTCAGCGAAGCTCTCGAGCGCCGCGGCCAGAATCTCTTCGGGCCGCGCCTCCTTGCGCCGGCGCCGGCGGGTCGGAAAGGTCCGGTCCATGTGAAGCGCCGCATGCCTTAATGACTGACCAGACGGTCATTTAGTGCGCGCAATCCCGGCCTTCAAGGGGCCGGCCGCCCCCAATTCAGAGGATCTGCGGGCCGTAGAGCAAGTCGGGGAGCAGGGTCGAGAGAATCGGCACGTAGGTCACCAGGACCAGGAACAACAGGAGAATCCCGAGCCAGGGCAGGGCTGCCTTGACCACCTCGAGGATCGACATGCCGGTGATGCCCGAGGTCACGAACAGGTTGAGACCGACCGGCGGCGTGATCATGCCGATCTCCATGTTGACGACCATGATGATGCCGAGGTGGATCGGGTCGATGTGGAGCTGAAGCGCGATCGGGAACAGGATCGGCGCCATGATCAGAAGGATCGCGGACGGCTCCATGAAGTTGCCGGCGATCAGCAGGATGATGTTGACCACGATCAGGAACGCCCAGGACGGCAGGCCGGCGGCGACGATCCGCTCGGTGATCGCCTGTGGGATGCGCTCGGTGGTCAGCACATGCGCGAACAGCATGGCGTTGGCGATGATGAACATCAGCATGATCGTGGTCCGGCCGGCCTCGACCATGACGTGGCGGGTATCGCGGTGAACCAGGGCGTAGGGCAGATAGATGAGCCCTCGGACCAGGCCCTGGATCAGGCTGTCGCCGGTGCGCCCCTTGAGCGGGCCCATGTCGCGATAGACGAACACCGCGATCAGGAAGGCGTAGACCGCGGCGACCGCGGCCGCCTCGGTCGGCGTGAATACGCCGCCGTAGATCCCGCCCATGATCAGCAGGATCAGGAGCAGCCCCCAGATCGCCTCGCGCCCGGCCGCCAGGATTTCGCGCCAGTTCGACCGCGGCTGGCGCGGCAGGTCGGTGACCCTGGCCGCAATGTAGATGCCGGCCATCAGCATCAAGCCGGCGACGATCCCAGGCAGCACGCCCGCGAGGAACAGGCGGCCGACCGACGTGTCGGTCGCCGCGGCGTAGACCACCATGACGATCGAGGGCGGGATCAGGATGCCGAGCGTACCGGCGTTGCAGATCACCCCGGCCGCGAACGCCTTGGAATAGCCGGCACCGATCATGCCGGCGATCACGATCGAGCCGATTGCGACCACGGTCGCGGGCGAACTGCCGGACACCGCGGCGAACAGCATGCAGGCGAGCACGCTCGCCATCGCAAGCCCGCCGCGCAGATGGCCGACGCAGGCGAGCGCGAACCGGATGATCCGCCTCGCGACTCCGCCGGTCGACAGAAAGGCCGAGGACAGGATGAAGAACGGGATCGCGAGCAGCGTGTAGTGCTGCATGGTCTCGAACAGCTTGAGCGCCAGCGAGGCCAGCGAATCGTGCGAAAACAAAAGTATCGTCGCGACACTCGAGAGCCCGAGCGCGATTGCGATCGGCGCCCCGATCAGCAGCAGGCCGAACAGCATCACGAACAGGAAGGCGATGGTCATCGCACGAACAGGAAGGCGGTGGTCATCGTGGGACGAGCCGGAAGGCGATGGTCATCGCGGGCGCCGGGCGGGGTCCGGCGGCGTCGCCTCCGCCATGCTGCCCAGGTGCTGACGCATGCTGTCCGCAGCCTCGTCGCCGAGCAGGAGACCGCTCTGCTGCCGGGTCCAGATCCGCCAGCCGACCTGGGCCAGACGCAGGAACAGCAGTGCCACGCCGATCGGCAGGATGATCATCGGCAGCCATTGCGGGACCGGCAGATCCTCGGACCTGATGCCGATCTTGTGGAGCTTGGCGACGTACTGCCAGGAGCCGATGAACAGGATGATCGCGTAGATCAGCCCGGCGGCGACCGCCGCCAGGGCCATGATCCGGCGCGGCCGCTCCGGGAAGAGCCGGACGAAGGCATCGACGCCGAGATGGGCGTGCACCTTGACGCCGTAGGACATCCCGAACAGGACCAGCCAGGCGAACAGATAGGCGGTGAGCTCGACCGCCCAGACGACGCCGCTGTTGAAGACGTAGCGGGCCACGACCTGAGAGAAGGTCACGAGCGTCATGCCGGCAAAGAGGAGGGCGATGATGCCCTCCTCCAGCGCATTCACGACCCGGCCGAGCAGCCGGGTCCAGCTCGGCATGCGCGGTCCGGGCGGCGGACCGGCGGCCCTAGCTCGCGGTATTGGCGGCGACCGCGGCGTCGATCAGGTCCTGGCCGATGTCGTCCTGAAACTTGGCCCAGACCGGCTTCATCGCCTCGACCCACTGGGCGCGCTGCTCGGGCGTGAGTTCGCGAATCTTGACGCCGGCGTCGACGATCTTCTCACGCGCCTTTGCGTTGATGTCGTTCGCCTGCGCATTGTACTTCTGGGTCACCTCGGCCAGGATCTGCCCCAGCTTCGGGCGGATATCGTCCGGCAGGCCCTGCCAGAACTCGGTGCTGGTGACCACCAGGTAGTCGATCACGCCGTGGTTGGTCTCGGTGATGCCGTCCTGGACCTCGTGGAACTTCTTGGTGAAGATGTTCGACCAGGTGTTCTCCTGGCCGTCGACCACGCCCTGCTGGAGGGCGCCGTAGACCTCGGCGAACGCCATCTTCTGCGGATTGGCGCCGAGCGCCTGGAACTGGGCCTGGAGGACGTCGGACTCCTGGATCCGGAACTTGAGCCCCTTGGCGTCCGCGGGCACCAAGAGCGGCCGGTCGGCCGACAGCTGCTTCATGC
Organism: uncultured Alphaproteobacteria bacterium; assembly: GCA_963733965.1. Taxonomy (GTDB): domain Bacteria; phylum Pseudomonadota; class Alphaproteobacteria; order Geminicoccales; family Geminicoccaceae; genus DATAOG01. The sequence goes on along the minus strand of CAVTFM010000052.1, from coordinate 48,004 downwards.
CGTTGTGCCAGTAGGCGAGCCCGGTCAGGCCCTTGTCGGTCATCGCGCCGAGCAGCTTCTGGCCGGCCGCGCTGTGCTGGAACCGGTCGACCGCCTCGATGTCGTTGAACAGGAACGGCAGATCGAAGATCCGGTACTTCAGTGTGTACTGCTCGAACTTGGACAAGGACGGCGCCGCCATCTGGACATCGCCGAGCAGCACCGCCTGCAGCACCTTGTCGTCGTCGTAGAGCTGCGAGTTCGGATAGACCTCGACCTTGACCAGGCCTGCCAGCTCCTTGTTGACCCGGGCCGCGAACTCGGCAGCCGCCTCGCCCTTCGGCTGGCCCTTCTCGGCGACCACATGGCTGAATTTGATCAGGATTTCGGCGCCGGCGGGCGTGCTGCCCAAGCCGAGCCCGGCGGCCAGACCCAGGGCGGCGACGGTCGTGATCCATGCGCGCATGACGTGCTCCCTGATTTTAGGACGACCACCGCCGGCGCGGCCTGCCGCCCGCATGGCTGCATTGCCACCCAACCAACACCCAGACGGCCGGCCGGTCAAGGCGGCGGCTCGGATGGTCACGGCGACGGGTGCTTTCCCCGCAGGAGAGGCTCCGCCCGGCCATCAGCGACCGGCCTGGGAGCGCCGTCGGGTGTGGCGCCATGCATGCGTGGACATGGATCTACATGGCTTTCGACTTGCTATTGGCCACGCGCTGTGGTGGAGTTCGCTGATCTGAATCTCGGCAACAGAGGAGAAACTCATGCGTTCCGGATTGACTGTGATCGCCGCGAGCTTTGCGCTCTCGTCCAGTGTCATGGCCGCTGAGCTGGCGAAGAGCGGCCCTATCGAAGGCCGCTTCTATGCGCACAACGTCGAAACCCTCGCCGAGCTTGACACCCACGATGGCATGAAAGCCTACGTCAACGAGGCGTTCGAGTTTTTCGTCGACAAAGAGCAGGGCGGCCTGTTTGCCGGCACGAGCACGCGCTGCCTGGGCTATGGCAGGTACTCGGCGGACAGCGGTGCGGTCAAGGAGATTGGTCATTGCACCGCCGTCAACGCCGATGGTGACCAGTTCTTCGAGGAGTACGAGGTCGAAGTGACCGGGCCAAACGACACGAACCCCGCGCAGGTCAAAATTCTGAGCGGAACTGGCAAGTACAAAGGCATCAGCGGTACGATGACTGCCACGACCGAGGTGTTGCCGCCCCTAGGCAAGGCCGACACGATGTGGGCCGGTGACTACAAGGGCCAGTACACGATCGGCGACTGAGCCGAGCCGGCACCAGGTCGAGGGTGCCGCGGCGCGAGCGGACGTCGCCGAGATAGGATTGGCGCAGGAACACTTCGCTCCGCGGCACCTCGTCCCGGCCGAGCATGGGCTTGCCGTGGGCAGGCCCCGCGTGGGCGGCCGCGCCCGAAGGCGGGGCGGCGGGGGCGTGCCGTCACGAAGATGATGAATCGGCTCGGGCTCCGCTTCGGCGGGGGCTCCCTGCCAGCCGCACCCTATTGAGCCGGCGTGAGCTGTCAGGAGCCCTCGGATCGTATTCCTCCGAGAGCCGCCGTCCGTGCGTGACACGGCCGAGGTGCCGTTCGGTCGCATCCTGTCGGCTGGGCGGCCGGTGTAAGGTCGCCGCCGGTCCGAACAGCGCGGTCCGCGCGGAGGCGTCAGCCGGTGTTGTCCTTCGAATCCCGCCAGGAGACGATCGCCCGGGTCCTGCCGGTCGGCGAGGCACGCCGCCGGCTTGCAGGTTGGATCGCGCCGCTGAGCCGGGTCCTGACCGGCTACGGCGAGCGCCGGGTGCGCCTGCGCACGCTGACCCTGATCCGCTGGATCGCGATCACCGGCCAGGCGTTCACCATTGCGCTCGTGCACTTCTCGCTCGAGTTCCGGCTGCCGCTGTGGCCGCTGCTCGGCGCGGTCGGGCTGTCGGCGCTGATCAATCTGGGGCTGACGGTCGGGTTTGCCGCGACCACCCGCCTGACCGAGCGCAGCGTCGCCCTGCTGCTCGGCTACGACATCCTGCAGCTGGCGTTCCTTCTGGGTCTGACCGGCGGCCTGCAGAACCCCTTCTCGGTCCTCTTGATCGTGCCGGTCACGCTGTCGGCGACCACCTTGTCGCTGCGCACGACCATCGTGCTCTGCCTGCTCGTGGTCGCGGCCGCGAGCGTGCTCGGGCTCTACCCGACCGATCTGCCCTGGTACGAAGGCACCTTCCGCCTGCCGACGCTTTACATGGCCGCGTCGTGGCTCGCGCTGGTGCTCGGGAGCGCTCTCATCGCCGGCTATGCCTGGCGGGTCGCCGACGAGGCGAGGCGCCTTTCGGACGCGCTCGCGGCCACCCAGATGGCGCTCGCGCGCGAGCAGCAGCTCTCGGCGCTCGGCGGGCTCGCGGCGGCGGCCGCCCACGAGCTCGGCAGCCCGCTCGCGACCATCGCGGTGACCGCGCGCGAGCTGGCCAACGCTGTGCCGCCCGACAGCCCGTTCGCCGAGGACATCGCCGAGCTGGTCAGCCAGGGCCAGCGCTGCCGCGAGATCCTGCGCTCGCTCAGCCAGAAGGGCGAGAGCGAGGAGCACGCGCCGTTCACCCGCATGCCGCTCTCGAGCCTGCTCGAGACGATCGCCGATACCTGCCGCCGGCGGCCCGGGATCAGCGTCATCGCCACGGTCGAACGCGCGGCGCCCGGGAGCCCGGAGCCGCGGCTGGTGCCGACCCCGGAGCTTCGGCACGCGCTCGCCAATCTGATCGACAATGCGCTCCAGTTCGCCGAGCGCGAGGTCCGGATCGTGCTCGGCCTGGCTGCAGAGCGGGTCACGGTCCGGATCGAGGACGACGGCGCCGGCTTCCCGGCCGAGGTGCTGGAGCTGGTCGGCGAGCCCTATCTCTCGACCCGCAACGAGGCCGGTGGCCTCGGGCTCGGCATCTTCATTGCCCAGACGCTGCTTGCGCGAACCGGCGCGACGCTGCAATTTGACAATTGTGAGCAAGGCGCGCGGGTGACGATCACTTGGGATCGCGCCACCCTGGAGGGAAACGCGCCGGAGATTTGACATGACCCAGTCCGCAGACGGCGGCGCGACCGCGCCGCTGTGCGGTCCCGAGGCGCTCGCCAGTCCGGGCGCCGGCCGCAGCCTGCTGCTCGTCGACGACGACGCGCCGCTCCGGCGCTCGATGGCCCGGGCCCTGGAACGCCGCGGTTTCCACGTCCTGCCGGCCGAGGGCCTGGCGGAGGCGCGCGACCATGCCCATGCCCACAAACCCGAGTTCGCCGTGCTCGACATGCGGCTCACCGAGGGCAGCGGTCTCGACCTGGTGCGCACGCTGCGCGAGCTGCGCCCCGAGGTCCGGATCGTGATCGTCACGGGCTACGGCAACATCGCGACCGCGGTCGCGGCGATCAAAGCCGGGGCGGTCGACTATCTCGCCAAGCCGGTCGATGCCGACGACGTGGTCGACGCGCTCCTGCGCAGCGGCCAGGGCCTGCCGCCGCCGCGCGAAAATCCGATGTCGGCCGACCGCGTGCGCTGGGAGCACATCCAGCGGGTGTTCGAGCAATGCAACCGGAACGTGTCGGAGACCGCGCGCCGCCTCAACATGCACCGGCGCACCCTGCAGCGGATCCTGAACAAGCGCGCGCCGCGCGAATAGCCGCAGGCGCGCACGGATTGACGACGCGGAGGCAGCGCAGCCCACCGCGGATGACCAAGCTTCACCAGCACGATTTCGGCCTCCGGACCAAGGTTCAGGCCAAGCGGCCGCGCACGCCCGCTTCGAAGCGCTCCTTAAGCACGAGCTGCCGCGGGTATCCGGCAGGCTGAATACTCATCGATCGTCACTGCCGAGGCGCTCCAGCATGCGCTGTACAGCGGCCGCGAGCGCCGGTAGGTGCTGATGCACGACGTTCCAGACCACCGGGTCGGCGACGATCTCGTAGTCGTGGCGCAAGACGTTGCCGATCCCGGCGATCTCATGCCATGGAATGGTCGCTTCCGCTGACTTCAGCTTCTTGGGAATGCGCCGGCTGGCTTCGGAGATGATTTCGATCTCGCGCTCCACCGCGCGCTTCATGGGTCGCCGCTTTCGATAGGTGTCGAAATCGGCATCACCGATTGCCTCACCTCACGCACCCCAGCGATCGCATCCAGGATGTCGTGCAGGTAGACGCGTGGGTCGGCGGCCATCAGAAGACGCGGATGGCCGAAGCCTCGATCCGCTGCCTGAGGTGCGGGTGGAGGCTGTCACGAGTCATGACGTCTGCGCGAATGCCGAGGATCGTCCTGACCCGATCCTTGACCCGCACCAGTTCGATCAGACTGAAGTTCGGATCGTCATATTCGAAGAACAGGTCGACGTCGCTGTCGCCCCGCGCCTCGCCACGGGCCGTCGAGCCGAAGAGATAGAGCGCCGCGACACCCTCCGCGCGCAGCTCCTGGGCATGGCGACGCAGTGTCGTGACTGCTGTTTCGCGGTCCATCTGCGCATCCCGGAGCTGCGCTTAGCCGATCGCGAGGCGGCGGTCCAGGGTGACGTGGCGCCGTGGCTGGCCTGCGCTGAACACGGGTCCTCGGGTCGAGGCCTCGGACGACAGCAGGGGCGCCGGCGGCGTGGCGGTCAGCCGCGGCCCGCCAGGGTCTCGAACAGAATCAGGCAGCCGCGACCGGGATTGGCACCCCCGGCCGGCGACAGGCCGATCGCCACCGCTTGCGCGGTCCGCACCTTGCCCGGCGAGACGTAGGTCGCATTGAAGCTGCCCTTGGCGCCGGGGTCGGCGAACACCCGCTGCCAGAGCTGCGGCATGGCCGGCCCGCGCAGGATCATGAGATTGTCGAGCCGCTGGCCGACCACGCCGCGGGCGTCGACGTGCAGCCAGCCGAGGAACGCCTGGTTCTGCCGCTTGACCACCCGCTCCTCGCTGAGCAGCAGGCATGGCAGCGGACAGGCATCGAGGACCCGCGGCAAATCCTGGGTGTTGCCGGCCAGCGTCAGCTTCTCCAGCTCGCGCTCGAGCCCCTGCCAGCGCAGCCGGGCATGAATCAGACAGAAGGTCCGGAGCGTCGAGGCGAGATTGGTCCGATCGGGGGTCGCGCTGGCGACGTCGTTGACCAGGCGCGACAAGCGGATCGCGCGGCCGTCGGCAACCTCCTTGAGGTAGCCCCAGAACTCGGGCTCCAGCTTGATCGAAGTGCGCACCGCACCGATGCGCATGGTCTTGCGGATCATCGCCTGCCCTGTCGGCCTGAAGCTTGCCCGACTCGCACGGTGATACTACCCTTGCCGGTTGAGCGGAATTATTCCACATAATGAGACTTACGTAGGTTAGCTTAGGGTAAACATGACGGCGAATTTGCCGTATGCGCCCTGACGGCTTGGGCGGGGAACGGAGAGCTTGATGGCTGATCCGCAGGTGGGCGATCCGGCGCAGGCGGACACCGCGACGCCGGCCGAAGGCGGCGCGCCGGCCGCGAGCCCGGGCGGGGACAAGTCGGGCAACCGGCCGCCCGAGGCGGGTAACGTCTGCGCGGCCACCGCCGACAACGCGGCGCTCGGCATCCCGATCCTCGCGCACGATCACGATCCGGACGGCGATCCGATCCAGCTGCTCGGCGCGAGTCAGCCGGCAAGCGGTCACGTCCGCCTCAATCCCGACGGCACCGTCACCTTCACGCCGGTCGAGGCGGGCCTGCAGAGCTTCCGCTACGAGGTCGGCGACGGCCATGGCGGCCAGAGCAGCGCGGACGTCTCGGTGTTCGTCAATCCGCGCGGCGGCGAGCTCGCCCAGCCGGTCCTGGCCGGGCTCACCGATTCGCAGCTGGCCCAGGTCGCGCGCGCCTGTGCCGCCGGGGTCGCGGCGCTCCACGTGGTGCCGCTCGCGGGACCCGAGGTCCTGGTCCGTCCGCCCCAGCCCGGGACCCGGATCGAGGTCCACACCGAGCCAGGCCAGAGTATCCAGCTCGGCGGCGTGGACTTCGCCGCCGCGTCCTATCTGGTGGTCGAGGGCGGCCTGCTGGTGATCACCGAGGATGGCCGGCAGGTCTATCTCTCGAACTTCGTCGACACCGCCCACAGCGGCACGCCGCCGACGCTCTCGGTCGCGGGCGGGCCAGCGGTCGCTACCGATCAGCTGCTCGCCAACCTGCAGCCGATCGGCGAGCCCGCCGAAGGTGGCGTGGTCGGTCGCCTGCCGCCGCCCGAGGTCGGCCCGCTGCATGGCGGCGGCGCCGGCTTCAACCCCTACGACCCGGGCAACATCGGCCCCGGGCTCGAGCCGACCGGTCCGCTGCAGCCGACCGAGATCGGCCTCGGCGGCGAGTTCCTGCTCCGCGACACGGGCGCGTTCGCGGCGGCCGCTGGCGGCGAGGAAGGGGGTTCATCCGGGCCGCCGCCCGCCGGCGATGCCAGCCCCCGGCTGACCATCAGCGGCACGGTCTCGGCCGAGGTCGGCGAGATCACGCAGCCGATCGATTTCCACTCGGCGCTGCCGTTCCCGACGCTCACCGAGCAGCACGCGGTGGATCTCGGCCTGGTCAACGGCGTCGATCCGGCGAACCTCGTGCTCGGCCCGAACGCCGACGCCACGATCACCTTCCGGGACGAGGTCGCACAGTTCAAGAACGTGCTCGGCGTCGTCCTGGTCGGCGACGACAACACCCTCGGGCCGGCGCACATCGTGTTTCCCCAGGTCGAGCAGGCCGACGCCGATCCGCACTTCCCTCAGGCGCGGCCGGGCGGCGGCCCGCTGCATCCGGGCGACGAGATCCGACTCAGCGAGCTCTTCGACCCCGGTCAGCTGCACGAAGGCCAGCACTTCGCGTTCTTCACGATCGCCGACGGCTATCGGTTGAACGGCGATCTCGACCATGCCCCGCTCGAATTCCTGAGCAATGGCCACGCTGCGACCCTGACCGATCCCACGCCCGATCTGTTCAGGGTGGCGCAGGACGGCAGCCTGGTCCCGATCGCCGGCGACATCTTCCACACCGCGACCCCGAGCGACAATCCGCTCAGCGACAGCCTCAACGACGGCGGCCGCGGCCAGGTGCTGTCCGGGCTGGAGCCCGACGCGGCCGGCCTGACGATCTCCTTCGAAGACAAGCCCCTGAACTTCGGCGACACCCAGAGCGACAACGACTTCAACGATGTCACCTACGACGTGTTGCTCCAGCCGTCGACCGGCAGCAGCGCACCCCTCACCAATCTGCACGTGGCACTCGACGCGGCGGTCACCGACGACGATCCGAACCTCAAGGGCGCGACCGCCGAGATCACCCACGGTGAGCAGCCGGGTGATGCGCTGCTGGTCGGCATCCCGCTCGCCGGGACCGGGATCAACCTGGTCGAGGACGGCTCGCATGGCCGGCTGGTGCTCGCGGGCGACGCGCCGATCGCGACCTATGTCGATGTGCTGCACAGCATCCAGCTCCACACCGAGACGCAGGGGCTGCGCGATCTCACCTTCACGGTCACGGATGACCATGGCAACCAAAGCGACCCGGCGGTGGTCCACGCCAACCTGACCACTGCCGGCGCGCAGGCGGGCGACGACCACGACAACATCCTGATTGGCGATCCCGTGGTCAACGACGCGATCGCGGGCCGCGGCGGCAACGACCAGCTGTTCGGCCTGTCGGGCGACGACGTGCTCGACGGCGGCCTCGGCAACGACCTGCTGAACGGCGGCGCCGGCAACGACGTGCTGATCGGCGGGCCCGGCCAGGACACCTTGATCGGCGGCCCGGGGGCGGACCGGCACGTGTTCTCCACCCTGACCGAGCGCGGCGACACGATCCAGGGCTTCAACGCCAACGAGGGCGACACGCTCGATTTCAGCGGCATCTTCAAGGGCGCCGCCGACCCACACGCGGTCGACCCGTTCGTGCGCTTCGATGCCGCCGGCAGCAACGTCGTGGTCAGCGTCGACAAGGACGGGGGGGGCAACAACTTCGGCTTCACCGCCATGGCCACGCTGACCGATCCGACCGGCATCACGACCGCCCAGGCCGCCGTCGACCACCACACGGTCGTCGTCTGAGCCGGCCAAAAGCTTGCCGTCGGCGCGCGGCTCCGCTACAAGGGCGGCGCCGGGCTCGACCTGGACGTGGGTCCACCATCAGGCGCCGGATTATCATGTCGCGCAGCAAGCTCGCCCTCATCGGTGCCGGCCAGATCGGCGGCACCCTCGCCCTGTTGGCCGCTCAGCGGGAGCTCGGCGACGTCGTCCTGTTCGACGTCGTCGACGGCCTACCCGCGGGCAAGGCGCTCGATCTGGTTGAGGCGACCCCGGTCCTGGGCGTCAATGCGCTGATCACCGGCGCCAACGACTTCCCGAGCGCGCTCGAGGGCGCCGACGTGGTGATCGTGACCGCCGGCATCCCGCGCAAGCCCGGCATGAGCCGCGATGACCTGATCGCGACCAACGCGGGCGTGATCAAGACGGTCGCGACCAACGTCCGCGAGCATTGCCCGGACGCCTTCGTGATCGTCATCACCAACCCGCTCGATGCCATGGTCTGGGTGATGCAGAAGGTCAGCGGGCTGCCCGCCGAGCGGGTGGTCGGCATGGCGGGTGTCCTGGATTCCGCCCGCTTCCGCTACTTCCTGGCGGCCGAACTCGGGGTCTCGGTCGAGGACGTGAGCGCCTTCGTGCTCGGCGGCCATGGCGACAGCATGGTGCCGCTGGTGCGCTACTCGACAGTTGCCGGCATCCCGCTGCCGGATCTGGTCAAGATGGGCTGGATCAGCCAGGCGCGGATCGACGCGATCGTCCAGCGCACGCGCGATGGCGGCGCCGAGATCGTCAAGCTCCTGAAGACCGGCTCGGCGTTCTACGCGCCCGCGGCATCGGCGATCCAGATGGCCGAGGCCCATCTGCGCGACCAGAAGCGCGTGCTGCCCTGCGCGGCCTATCTGGACGGCGCCTATGGCGTGCGCGGCTATTATGTCGGCGTGCCGGCGGTGATCGGCGCCGGCGGCGTCGAGCGGATCGTCGAGATCGGGCTGGACGCCGATGAGCGGGCAGCGTTCGAGGCCTCGGTCGCGGCGGTCAAGAGTTTCTGCGCGGCGGTCGAGCTTTAGCGGATGCCGGTGCGGATCCCGCGACCCCGGCGACCGGTACCCGAGCAGCCAGGGGAATCGAGCCCGGCATGAACATCCACGAATATCAGGCCAAGGCCTTGTTGAAGGACTACGCCGTCGCGGTCCCGCGCGGCCAGGTCGCCTACACCCCCGAGGACGCCGAGGCGGCGGCGCGCGAGCTTGGCGGCCCGGTCTGGGTGGTCAAGGCGCAGATCCACGCCGGCGGCCGCGGCAAGGGCGGCGGCGTCAAGCTCGCGCGCTCGGTCGAGGAGGTCCGCCAACTCGCCCAACAGATGCTCGGCATGACGCTCGTCACCCATCAGACCGGGCCCGCGGGCCGCCAGGTCCGCCGCGTCTACGTCGAGGAGGGCTGCGACATCGCCCGCGAGCTCTATCTCGGCGTGGTGATCGACCGGGCGGCCTCGCGGGTGACCTTCATGGCCTCGACCGAGGGGGGCGTCGAGATCGAGGAGGTGGCGGCCCGCAGCCCGGAGAAGATCATCCGGGTCGCGATCGACCCGGCGATCGGTTTCCAGCCGTTCCATGGCCGCCAGATCGCCTACGGGCTCGGCCTCGAAGGCAAGCAGGTCGGCAAGGCGGTGGGGTTCATCCGCGGCCTCTACCTGGCGTTCACCGAGCTCGACGCCAGCCTGCTCGAGGTCAATCCCCTGGTCGTGACCGCGGCCGGCGAGGTGATCGCCCTCGATGCCAAGATGAACTTCGACAGCAACGCCCTCTATCGCCAGTCGCGGGTGGTCGAGCTGCGCGATCTCGACGAGGAGGACCCGCACGAGGTCGAGGCGAGCCGCCATGAGCTCAACTACATCAAGCTCGACGGCAACATCGGCTGCATGGTCAACGGCGCCGGTCTGGCGATGGCGACCATGGACATCATCAAGCTGTACGGCGGCGCGCCCGCCAACTTCCTCGACGTCGGCGGTGGTGCCACCAAGGAGCGGGTGACCGCGGCCTTCAAGCTCCTGCTCTCGGACCCCAAGGTCGAGGGCGTGCTGGTCAACATCTTCGGCGGCATCATGCGCTGCGACGTGATCGCCGAAGGCGTGGTCGCGGCCGCGCGCGAGGTCAACCTCGGCGTGCCGCTGGTGGTCCGCCTCGAGGGCACCAACGTCGACCTCGGCAAGCAGATCCTCAGCGATTCCGGGCTTGCGATCACCGCTGCCGCCGATCTTGCGGATGCCGCCGACAAGGTCGTGGCCGCGGTCCGAAAGGCCGCGTGATGTCGGTCCTGGTCGATCGCGACACCAAGGTCATCTGCCAGGGCTTCACCGGCGCCCAGGGCACGTTTCATTCCGAGCAGGCGATCGCCTACGGGACCTTGATGGTCGGCGGCGTGACGCCCGGTAAGGGGGGCACCAGGCACCTGGGCCTGCCGGTGTTCAACACCGTGGCCGATGCGGTCGCAGCGACCGGTGCGGACGCCTCGGTGATCTACGTGCCGGCGGCGTTCGCCGCGGATGCGATCCTCGAGGCGATCGATGCGGCGGTGCCGCTGATCGTCTGCATCACCGAGGGCATCCCGGTGCTCGACATGGTCCGGGTCAAGCGTGCGCTCGCGGGCTCGGCCTCGCGCCTGATCGGGCCCAACTGCCCGGGCGTGATCACGCCCGAGGCCTGCAAGATCGGCATCATGCCGGGCCACATCCACCGGCGCGGCAAGATCGGCATCGTCTCGCGCTCGGGCACGCTGACCTACGAGGCGGTCGCCCAGACCACGGCCGCCGGCCTCGGCCAGAGCACCTGCATCGGGATCGGTGGCGACCCGGTCAACGGCACCAGCTTCACCGACTGCCTCGAGCTGCTGCTCGCCGACCCCGAGACCGAGGGGATCGTCATCATCGGCGAGATCGGCGGCGGCGCCGAGGAGGCGGCGGCGGCGCTGGTCAAGGCGTCCGGAAGCAACAAGCCGGTGGTCGGGTTCATCGCCGGGCGGACCGCGCCGCCCGGCCGGCGCATGGGCCATGCAGGCGCGATCATTGCGGGCGGCACGGGCGGCGCCGACGCCAAGATCGCGGCGATGCGCGCGGCTGGCATCCAGGTTGCGGAAAGTCCAGCAGCCATCGGTCAGACAATGCTTGAGGCGATGGGCGGCTGAGGCCATTTGTTAATGCGCCCGGCGTTTTCTGTTGTGCCGGGCGCGCTGTCCTTCCCGGCAATCGGCGCGAGGCAGCACCAACGGTAGATCTGGAACCATGGCCAAGCGAACTCGAGCTCGAGCAGACCGCCTTCCTCTACGGCGGCAACGGCGCCTTCATCGAGGATCTCTACGCCCGCTACCTCGCCGATCCGACTACGATCGACCCGAGCTGGCGGGGCTATTTCGACGAGCTCGGACCGGAGACCCGGAGCCTGTTCGAGCGCAGCCGGAGCGCGCACCAGCCCCAACCCGCCGAGACCGCACGGCCCGCCGCCCTGGCGGTCGACGGCGGCGAGATCGTCGACCTCGGCAGCGAGCGCACCCGGCGCCTGATCATTGATCACCTGCGTGTGGTCATGCTGATCCGCGCCTATCGGGTGCGCGGCCACCTGCTGGCGGATCTCGATCCGCTCGGTCTCGCCGGCGACAAGCAGCACCCGGAGCTCGACCCCAAGGCCTACGGCTTCACCGACGCCGACCTCGAGCGCGAGTTCTTCCTCGACAACGTGCTGGGGCTCGAGAAGGCGACGCTTGGTCGGATCGTCGAGATCCTGCGCCAGACCTACAGCGCCAAGATCGGCGTCGAGTTCATGCACATCCAGTATCCGGAGCAGAAGGCCTGGATCCAGGCGCGCATGGAGGGCTCGCACAACCTGCTCCGCCCGAGCGCCGAGGACAAGCAAGAGATCCTCGAGCAGCTGGTGATCGCCGAGGGCTTCGAGCGCTTCCTGCACGTCAAGTTCCCGGGCACCAAGCGGTTCGGCCTGGACGGCGGCGAGAGCGCCCTGCCGGCGCTCGAGGCGATCATCCGACGCTCGGCCGAGCTCGCGGTCGACGAGATCGTGATCGGCATGCCCCATCGCGGCCGCCTGAATGTGCTCGCCAACGTCATGGCCAAGCCCTACACCGCGATCTTCGCCGAGTTCCAGGGCGCCGCCGCCGCGACCGACGACGTGCTGGGCTCCGGCGACGTCAAATACCATCTCGGGACGTCGACGGATCGCGAGCTGCCGAACGGTCAGCGGGTCCATCTCAGCCTCACCGCCAACCCCTCGCATCTGGAGGCGGTCAACCCGGTGGTGTTCGGCAAGGTGCGCGCCAAGCAGATGCAAAAGCGCGACACCGAGCGCTCGCGGGTGATGGGGCTCCTGCTTCATGGCGACGCCGCCTTCGCCGGCCAGGGCGTGGTCCACGAAGGCCTCGAGATGTCGGAGCTCAGAGGCTTCCGGACCGGCGGCACGATCCACCTGATCGTCAACAACCAGATCGGCTTCACCACCAGCCCGGCCTACGCGCGCTCCTCGCCCTATCCCTCGGACGTCGCACGGAGCGTGCAGGCGCCGATTTTCCACGTCAATGCCGACGATCCGGAAGCGGTCGTGCACGTCGCCCATCTCGCCGCCGAGTTCCGGCAGAAGTTCAAGAAGGACGTGGTGATCGACCTTTGGTGCTATCGGCGTCATGGCCACAACGAGGCCGACGAGCCGAGCTTCACCCAGCCGTTGATGTACCGCCGGATCGCCCAGCACCCGACCACGCGCCAGATCTACGCCCGCCGCCTGGTCGCCGAGGGCGTGCTGAGCGAGGACCAGGCGCAGAGCCTGTACGACGACTTCCAGGAGCGGCTGGCGGCCGCGCACGAGGCCTCGACCGGCTACAAGATGAACAAGGTCGACTGGCTGGAAGGCGCCTGGGCGGGCCTGGTCAAGGCGCCGGAGGAATACGAGCGGGGCGCCACCGCGGTGCCGATCGAGCGGCTGCAGGAGATCGGCCGGGCGATGACCGAGATGCCCGCGGGCCTGCACATCCACCGCAAGCTCGAGCGGATCATCGGCCAGCGGCGCCAGGCGATCGAGGCCGGCGACCGCCTCGACTGGGCGACCGCCGAGCATCTGGCGTTCGGCTCGCTGGTCCGGGAGGGTTTCCCGGTCCGCCTGAGCGGCCAGGACGTCGGCCGGGGCACGTTCTCCCAGCGCCACGCCATCCTCTACGACCAGGAGACCGAGGAGCGCTACGTCCCGCTCAACAATCTGGATCCCGAGCAGGCGCCCTTCGAGGTCGTCGACAGCTTCCTCTCGGAGGAAGGCGTGCTGGGCTTCGAATACGGCTACTCGCTCGCCGACCCGAACTCGCTGGTGTTGTGGGAGGCGCAGTTCGGCGACTTCGCGAATGGCGCCCAGGTCTATTTCGACCAGTTCATCGCTCCGGGCGAGGCCAAATGGCTGCGCATGTCGGGCCTGGTCTGCCTGCTGCCGCACGGCTACGAGGGCCAGGGCCCCGAGCACAGCTCGGCCCGGCTCGAGCGCTTCCTGCAGCTTTATGCCAAGGACAATATCCAGGTCCTCTACCCCTCGACGCCCGCATCCTACTTCCATGCCCTTCGCCGCCAGCTGCACCGGCCGTTCCGCAAGCCGCTGATCGTGATGACGCCCAAGTCGCTGCTGCGGCACAAACTTTGCACCTCGAGCCTCGCCGAGATGGGGCCGGGCAGCAGCTTTCACCGGGTGATGTACGAGCAGCCGCCCTCTCAGGCCGACCGCGACGTGACCCGCGTGGTGCTGTGCAGCGGCAAGGTCTACTACGACCTGGTGCAGCGCCGGCAGGAGCTCGGTCTCGAGCAGGTCGTGGCGCTGCTCCGGCTCGAGCAGCTGGCGCCGTTCCCGGACGAGGTCCTGGTCGAGGAGCTGGTGCGCTTCCCCCGGCGGGCGCAGATCGTCTGGTGCCAGGAGGAGCCGAGGAACATGGGTGGGTGGACCTTCGTCGCGCCGCGCATCGAGGCGGTTCTGGAGCGGGTCGGGATGCGCCATGCGCGCCCGATTTACGCCGGCCGGCCGCCGGCCGCGTCGCCGGCGACCGGGGTGTACGCCCAGCACGTGCGCGAGCAGACCAACCTCTTGGAGACGGCGCTGACCGGCGGTCCTGCCGAGGTTGCGGGCACCGCCTGAGCGAGAGCAGGAACGGATCGGGCCATGAGCGTCGAAATTCGGGTGCCAAGCCTCGGCGAGTTGGTGACCGAGGCGACCGTGGCCAAATGGTTCAAGCAGGTCGGCGACCCGGTCAACGCGGACGAGCCGATCGTCGAGCTGGAGACCGACAAGGTGACCCTCGAGTTCAATGCGCCAGCCAGCGGCACGCTCGCCGAGATCGTGGTCGAGGAAGGCGGCGAGGTCGAGGTCGGCGCCCTGCTGGGCTCGATCGCGCAGGACGGGGCCGGCGCCGTGGCCACGCCGGTCGGAGCCACCCGCGCGGCCTCCCCCGCGGCTGAGCCAAGCGGCGCCAACGGTCACGGCGCCCTGTCGCCGGCGGTCCGCAAGCTGCTCGAGGAGCATGGCCTCGACCCGGCCACGATCCCTGCGACCGGCCCCAAAGGCAACCTCACCAAGGGCGATGTGCTGGCCGCGGTCGAGGCCAGATTGCGCGCCAAGCCGGCATCCCCAGTGGCCGCGCCGCCTGCCGCCGCCGCGCCACCGACCTCCGAAAGCCGGCCGACTCCGCCCGCGCCGGCTGTCGCTGAGCCGTCGCCGGCGACCGCGCGACCGGATCTGGCGATGGCGGCATCCCAACCCGAGCCGGAGCCGACGCCAGCGGCGGCACGACCGGTCGCCGCCCCGGCGGCGGCGCCGCCACCGCGCGCGCCCGAGCCTCTGCCGCCGCTGGCCGCAGCCCCCGCCCCGCGCCCCCAGGCGACCCAGCCGCGGCCACCCGCGGGCGGCGAGGAGCGGGTCAGGATGACCCGGCTCAGGCGGCGGATCGCCGAGCGCCTCAAGGAGGCGCAGAACACCGCCGCGATGTTGACCACCTACAACGAGGCCGACATGAGCGCCGTGATGGCGCTCCGGAAGCGCTATCGCGACAGCTTCGAGCAGCGCCACGGCATCCGGCTTGGCTTCATGTCGTTCTTCGTCCAGGCGTCGATCAACGCGCTGCACGCCTATCCCGCGGTCAACGCCGAGATCGACGGCGACGAGATCGTCTACAAGCATCACTACGACATCGGGGTCGCGGTCGGCACGCCGTCGGGGCTGGTCGTGCCGGTGATCCGGAGCGCCGATCAGCTGAGCTTCGCCGAGCTCGAGCAGGCGATCGCCGAGCTCGGCGTCCGCGCACGCGACGGCAAGCTCGCCATGGAAGACCTGATGGGCGGCACCTTCACGATCTCCAACGGCGGGGTCTATGGCTCCCTGATGAGCTCGCCGATCCTCAACCCGCCCCAGGTCGGCATCCTCGGCATGCACAAGATCCAGGAGCGGCCGGTAGCGGTCGACGGCGCGATCGCGATCCGGCCGATGATGTATCTGGCGCTGTCCTACGATCACCGGCTGGTCGATGGTCGCGAGGCGGTCGGTTTCCTGGTCCGGATCAAGGAATGCATCGAGGCGCCGGAGCGTCTGCTGCTTGAGGTCTGAAGGTGCGGGCGCGCCGGGGCGAGACCATGAACGAACCTTTGCGACGAGACGGTGGATGACGGACGACAGCTTCGACGTGGTGGTGATCGGCGCCGGCCCCGGCGGTTACGTCTGCGCGATCCGCGCCGCCCAGCTCGGCATGAAGGTGGCGTGCGTCGACCGGCGCGGCAGCTTCGGCGGGACCTGCCTGAACATCGGCTGCATCCCGTCCAAGGCGCTGCTGCACTCGTCCGAGCTGTACGCCGTGGCGCGCGACGGCCTCAACGCCTATGGCATCAAGGTACCGACCGTCGAGCTCGATCTCGGCGCCATGCAGGACCAGAAGAGCAAGGTGGTCAAGGAGTTGACCCAGGGGGTCGAGTTTCTGTTCCGCAAGAATAAGGTGACCGCGTTCAAAGGCTCCGGCCGGCTGAACGGCCCCGGCCGGGTCCAGGTCGAGCTCAATGCCGGCGGCAGCCAGGAGCTCTCCGCGCGCGCCATCGTGCTCGCGACCGGCTCCGAGGTGGCGCCGCTCGCGGGCGTCGAGATCGATGAGCGGCGGATCGTGTCCTCGACCGGCGCGCTCGAGCTCGAGGAGGTGCCGGCGCATCTGCTGGTGGTCGGCGGCGGCTACATCGGCCTCGAGCTCGGCACCGTCTGGCGCCGGCTCGGCGCCAAGGTCACCGTGGTCGAGTTCCTGGACCGGATCACCCCCGGCATGGACCTCGAGGTGTCGCGCCAGTTCCAGCGGCTCCTGTCGCGCCAGGGTCTGGGCTTCAAGCTCGGGACCAAGGTCACCGAGGTCGACGGCGGCGGCGATCGCCTGCTGATCACGACTGAGGCGGTCGATGGTGGCGAGCCGGAGCGGATGAAGGCGGACGTGGTGCTGGTCGCGGTCGGAAGGCGACCCTACACCAACGGCCTCGGCCTCGAGACCGTGAACCTGACCCCCGACAATCACGGCCGGATCGAGGTCGACGATCAGTTCGCGACCGCCGCCCAGGGCATCTACGCGATCGGCGACCTGATCCGCGGGCCGATGCTGGCGCACAAGGCCGAGGACGAAGGCGTGTGCGTCGCCGAGCATCTGGCCGGCCAGCGGCCTCACATCGACTACGACGCGATCCCGGCGGTGATCTACACCGCGCCCGAGGTCGCCTCGGTCGGCAGGTCCGAGGAGCAGCTCAAGGAAGCGGGCATCGCGTACAAGACCGGCAAGTTCCCGTTCTCGGCCAACGCCCGGGCGCGCGCCACGGGTCAGACCGACGGCTTCGTCAAAGTCCTGGCCGACGCTGCGACCGACCGTCTGCTCGGCGTGCACATCATCGGCGCCGAGGCCGGCACGATGATCGGCGAGGCGGTGCTCGCGATGGAGTTCGGTGCGTCGTCGGAAGACCTGGCGCGCACCTGCCACGCCCATCCGACCCTCGAGGAGGCGATCAAGGAGGCAGCCCTCGCGGCCCACGGCTCGCCCCTGCACATCTGAGCGGCGCACGGGCGCCGCAAAGCTGTCCGATGGGCGCCCAGATCCGGCGCGCCACGGCCGCGGATCGGACGGTTGTGGCGGCCTGTGTCGACGCGGCCTTCCGGGGCTTCATCAGGGAGATCGGCAAACCGCCCGCGCCGATGCTGGCCGACTACGGGGCGCTGATCGCGAACGGCCAGGTCCACGTCCTGGTGACGGACGGCGCGGTGCTCGGCGCGATCGTCCTCAAGGCCAAGCACGACCATCTGTTCGTCGACGTGGTCGCCGTCCACCCGGAGCGGCAGCGCCAGGGGGTCGGGCGCCGCTTGATGGCGTTCGCGGCCGCCGAGGCGCGGCGCTTGGGGCTCGCCGAGGTCCGGCTCTACACCCATCAGGTCATGAGCGGCGCGCTGGCCCTTTATCCGGCGCTCGGCTACCACGAGACGACGAGACGCGTTGAGGACGGCTACGCCCGGGTCTATTTCTGCAAGCGCGTACCGCCTGAACGATGAGCCAACGGTTGGCCGCTAGGACAGAGCGACGGCGCGGTTCACGCCAGAATCGGCGCGCGCCCGCGAGGAAAGGCGTCCCACCATGACGGTTCCACCATGACGGTTCTGGCACCATGACGGTTCTGGTCACCGGCAGCGCCGGCTTCATCGGCTTCCACGTCAGCCTGGCCCTGCTCGCGCGCGGCGAGACGGTGCTCGGCGTCGACAACCTCAACAGCTACTATGACCCGGCGCTGAAGCGGGCGCGGCTCGAGCGTCTGCGGGCGCACGCAGGCTTCGCCTTCGAGCCGGCCGACATCGCCGATCTCGAGGCGATCACGGCGCTCGCGCGCCGCCACCGGGACGCCATCTCGGGCGTCCTGCACCTCGCCGCCCAGGCCGGCGTGCGCCACTCGCTGAAGGCGCCCTTCGACTACGTCCGCAGCAATCTCCAGGGCCACATGGTGATCCTCGAGGTCTGCCGGCAGGAGCTGCCGGCGCTGCGCCATCTGGTCTACGCCAGCTCGAGCTCGGTCTACGGCGGCAACACCAAGATTCCGTTCGCGGTCGAGGACCGGGTCGACCAGCCGATCTCGCTCTACGCCGCGACCAAGCGCGCGGACGAGCTGCTCAGCCACTGCTACAGCCACCTCTACCGGATCCCGGCGACGGGCCTGCGCTTCTTCACGGTCTACGGGCCCTGGGGCCGGCCGGACATGGCGGCCTTCCTGTTCGCGGATGCGATCGTCGCCGGCCGGCCGATCACGCTTTACAACCGTGGCGAGATGGAGCGCGACTTCACCTACATCGACGACGTCGTCGCCGGCGTGCTCGCCGCCCTCGACCGGCCGCCCCAGGCCGGCCACGGCGCGCCGCACCGGATCTACAACCTCGGCAACCACCGCCCGGTGGCGCTTCGCCACTTCGTCGCGGTGCTGGAGAGGGCGCTGGGCAGGAGGGCCGAGATCCGCCTCGCGCCGCTGCCGCCCGGCGACGTGGTCCGGACTTGCGCCGACATCGAGGCCAGCCGCCGCGACCTCGGCTTCGAACCCAGGACCTCGATCGAGGACGGCCTGCCCCGCTTCATCGCCTGGTACCGCGCCTACCGCGGCGTCTGACACCGACGCCGCGAGTTCCTGAGGCTGCGTAATCCGTTCGCGCCAACCTGTTTGCGGGACAGGGCTCCTTCTCGACTGGCATCGCCTCGGTACGGAGGTTGACGCGGCGCCCTCCAAAAACCGCCTGTGAGCCATGGCCAAGCCCGACGGCCTCAACCGCACACGTCGAGAGGCACGAGGGACTTTGTTCCGGGGTGGGCCGGGTGATCGGGCCTGAGAGGGCCTGGCGGGGATTGGGCCGGGCACCGGGGCGTGCTATGTCGCGCCCGCCATGCTGCATCTGAACGACGTGACCCTCAGGATCGGCGGCCGCCTGCTGCTCGAGCATGCGAGCGTCCGGCTGCCGGCCGGGCACCGGGTCGGCCTGGTCGGCCGCAACGGCAGCGGCAAGACCACGCTGCTCGGCCTGATCCGGGGCGAGATCGGCCCGGACGCAGGCGAGGTGCGCCTTCGGCGTGGGGCGACCGTCGGATCGGTCGCGCAGGAGGCGCCCGGGGGCGAGCGGACGCCCCGCGAGGCCGTGCTCGACGCCGATCTCGAGCGGGCGCGCCTGCTGCAGGCGGCCGAGCGCGTCCACGATCCGGCCGAGATCGCCGCGGTCCAGACCCGGCTCGCCGATATCGGCGCCCACGCCGCCCCGTCGCGGGCGAGCGCCATCCTGGCCGGCCTCGGCTTCGACGAGGCGGCTCAGACGCGCCCGCTGGCCAGCTTCTCCGGCGGCTGGCGGATGCGGGTCGCGCTCGCCGCCGTGCTGTTCGCCGAGCCCGACCTGCTCTTGCTCGACGAGCCGACCAACCATCTCGACCTCGAGGCCAGCCTCTGGCTCGAGGACTATCTGCTGCGTTATCCGCGCACCCTGCTCCTGGTCAGCCACGACCGCCATCTGTTGAACCGGGTGCCCGAGCAGATCGTCCATCTCGACCAGCTCCGGCTGACCACCTACGCCGGTGGCTACGACGCCTTCGAGCGGGTGCGGCGCGAGAAGAGCCTGCTGCAGGCCAAGGAGCGGACCAAGCAGGAGGCCAAGCGGCGGCACATGCAGGCCTTCGTCGACCGCTTCCGCTACAAGGCGAGCAAGGCGCGCCAGGCCCAGAGCCGGCTCAAGGCACTGGCCAAGATGGAGCCGATCGCCGAAGTGATCGAGGCGCCGGATGTGGTCCTGCGCTTCCCGAAGCCGCAGGTCCCGCCGCCGCCCCTGATCACGCTCGCGGACGTGCAGGCGGGCTATGGCCAGCAGATCGTGCTCGACCGCCTCGACCTCCGGATCGATCCCGACGACCGGATCGCGCTGCTCGGCGCCAACGGCAACGGCAAGTCGACCTTCGCGAAGCTGCTCGCGGGCCGCCTCGCCCCGCAGGCGGGCGAGATCGTGCGCGCGCCCAAGCTCCGGGTCGGCTACTTCGCCCAGCACCAGATCGAGGAGCTGCAGCCGGCGCGGAGCGCGCTCCAGCACCTGGCCGAGGTCCTGCCCGACCAGCGGCCGGAGCGCCTGCGCGCCCGCCTCGGCAGCTTCGGCCTCAGCCAGGAGAAAGCCGAGTTGCAGGCGGGTCGGCTCTCGGGCGGCGAGAAGGCGCGCCTGACCCTCGCCCTGATCAGCGCGCAGGAGCCCCAGATCCTGGTGCTCGACGAGCCGACCAACCACCTGGACATCGATGCGCGCGCCGCCCTGATCGAGGCGGTCAACGAGTTTCCGGGCGCGGTCCTCCTGATCAGCCACGACCGTCATCTGATCGAGCTGACCGCCGATCGCCTGTGGCTGGTGGCGGGGGGCCGCGTGCGGCCGTTCGATGGCGATCTCGACGACTATCAGCGCCTGCTCGCCGGCCCCGCCAACGATCGGTCACCGGCGCCCGATCCGGGGCCGAACGCCAAACGGACCGAGCGCCAGCGGGGGGCCGCGCTGCGCGCCGAGCTGGCACCGCTGCGCCGGGCCGCCAAAGTCGCCGAGCGCGAGCTGGAGCAGCTGACTGCCGATCGCGCGAAACTCGCCGCGCGGCTCGCCGACGGCGCGACCTACCGGTTGCCGGGCGATGAGTTGGCAGCGCTGCTGAAGCGCGAGGCGGCCCTCAAAGCCGCGCTCGAGGCGGCCGAGCACCGCTGGCTCGCGGCCGCGGCGGCGCTGGAGAGCGCGAAAGTGTAGCGTACGACTGTGACGTTTTGCTGACTTTCGGGTTGCCATCAGAGCCCGGCTTGTCGACATTGGCGCGTCGAGCAAGGGCCGTCGGCGCTGCCTGAGCTGGCCAAGCCAAGTCCAGACGGCCACAGCAGCAACCCAGGGAGATTGCCATGGCCGCGGTTGATTCGGTCCGTAATGTCGCGATCGTCGGGCCCAACGGCACCGGCAAGACCACGCTTCTCGAAAGCCTGCTGTTCGTCGCCGGCGCGATCAGCCGCAAGGGCAAGGCCGGCGGCGGCGAGGGCAACACCGTAGGCGACGCCTCGCCCGAGGCGCGCGAGCGTCAGATGAGCACCGAGGTCAACGCCGCCACGATCGAGCACGAGGGCTTCGTGGTCAGCTTCCTCGATTGCCCGGGAACGGTCGATTTCGCCCAGGAGGTGCGCAACGTCCTGCTCGGGGTCGATGCCGCGGTGGTCGTGGTCGAGCCGGTCCTGGAGCGCATGATCACCGTGTCGCCCTTGCTCAAGTTCATGGACGCGCACCAGATCCCGCATCTGATCCTGATCAACAAGATGGACCGCTGCGAGGTCCCCTACCGCGATCTGCTGCAGAGCCTGCGCCATCTGTCCGACCGGCCGGTCGTGCCGCATCAGTACGCGATCGGCCGCGCCGACAGCCTGGTCGGCTATATCGACCTCGTGACCGAGCAGGCCTACAGCTACAACGATGGCGCGCCCTCGGCGCTGATCGCTTTGCCGGAGGAATATCGGGAGCGCGAGCAGGCGGCGCGCACCGAGATGCTCGAGACGCTGGCCGACTTCGACGACGATCTGATGGAGATGCTGCTCGAGGAGCAGGAGCCGCCGGCCGAGGACATCCTCCGGCACATGCAGAAGACGCTTGGCGCCGACCAGATCGTGCCGGTGTTCATGGGCGTGGCCGACCGCGACATGGGCGTGCGGCGGTTGCTCGAGGCCCTGATCCGGGAGACGCCGCCGCCCTCGGTGAGCGCGGCGCGCGCCGGCGTCGATCCATCCGGCGACACCCTGGTCCAGGTGCTCAAGAACTATCATCTGCCGCACGCCGGCAAGCTGTGCCTGGCCCGGATCTGGGCCGGCGACGTCAAGGACGGCATGACCCTTGGCGGCATGCGGGTCGGCGGCGTCTACCGGATGTTCGGCGGCCAGCACAACAACGTGCCGGGCGCCAGCGCCGGCGAGATCGTGGGGCTCGGCCGCCTGGAGGAGGCCAGGACCGGGCAGACGCTCGCCAACGGCACGGGCCCGGCGCCGGTCGAGCTGCCGGTCGCGGAGCCGCTGGCGCCGATGTACGCCTTCGCGCTCCGGGCCGAGAACCGCAACGACGAGGTCAAGCTGTCGGCGGCGATCGCCAAGCTGATCGACGAGGATCCGAGCCTGCGCTTCGAGCAGGACCCGGAGCTGCAGCAGAGCCTCCTCTGGGGCCAGGGCGAGATGCACCTGCGGGTGGCGCTCGACCGGCTGCGCTCCAAATACCACATCGGGGTCGAGGGCCGGCCGCCGCATACCGCCTATCGGGAGACCATCCGCAAGAGCACCCAGAGCCACGGCCGGCACAAGAAGCAGAGCGGCGGCCACGGCCAGTTCGGCGACGTCAAGATCGAGATCAGGCCCCGCCAGCGGGGCGAAGGCTTCGAGTTCGTGGATAAGATCGTGGGTGGCTCGGTGCCGCGCCAATACATCCCGGCGGTCGAGGCCGGTGCCCGCGACTTCCTCCAGCGCGGCCCGCTCGGCTTCCCCGTGGTCGACGTCAGCGTCACCCTGTTCGATGGCCAGTTCCACAGCGTCGACAGCTCGGAGATCGCGTTCCGGATGGCGACCGCGCTCGCTCTGCGGGAGGGCCTCAAGAGCTGCGAGCCGGTGCTGCTCGAGCCGATCCTCGCGGTCGAGATCTCGGTACCGACGGATTACACCTCGCGGGCGCTGGCACTGGTCAGCCAGAAGCGCGGCCAGATCCTGGGCTACGACGCCAAGGCGGACTGGAGCGGCTGGGATCGGATCTCGGCCAGCATCCCGCAGGCCGAGATCCACGACCTGATCGTCAACCTGCGCTCGCTGAGTCAGGGGGTCGCCTTCTTCGAGTGGCGCTACGACCACCTCAACCCGGTGCCGGACAAGCTCGCCGAGACCGTGGTCGCGCACCGGCAGGAGGAGCTGCAGGCGTCCTAGGCACCTCCGAGGCGCACCGACGGCGCCGACGCCCGCGCCCCCGCCGCTCCGCTATTGCGCTTTGGCGAGCACACCGAAGACGATCCGCGCCCCGGCGTTGCCGGCCGGATCGCCAGCTTGGCGCTCACACTCTGGGCGCCGGCCGGCCCGGTGGCGAGCAGGCCGAGGCCGATCACGCCGCTGACGGGGATGGCCCCAAGACGCGCATGTGGCGGCCCCTCCTCGCGCCCACACGCCGTTGCTTGGCGATCACCATCGCCGACCTGGGTGCCGGAGGTCGAGGCGCCGTCAGCGGCCCGACGCCCCGACCCTGAGCTGGTGGCTCCCTCAGATCGCCTTGAGCTTCCACCAGGCAAATACGACCATACGCAGCAGCAGCCAGCCGTGCCGAAAGCGAGAGATCTGCGTCTCGCCGAAGGTCCGAGCCATATAGCGAATCGGTACTTCCACGAACGTAAGGTTCGATTTGGTTGCCCCGAAGATCAGATCGAAGTCGCCGAATGGATCGAAATCCCCGAAGTAGCCCCGTTCCGCCGCAATTCGCCGATAGTGCCGCTTGTGGAGCACCTTGGTGCCACACAGGGTGTCGGTTAAGCGTTGGTTCAACAGATAGCTGAAGGCGTAGGCGAAGATTCGATTGGCAACCAGATTCAAAAAGCGCATCGCCTGGTCCTCCATTGGATAGACCAAGCGCGAGCCAAAGACGAACTCGCCGCGACCGGACGCGATCACTTCGTAGAACTTCGGCAGCTCTTCAGGTGGCATGGTGAGGTCGGCGTCGAGGATCATCAGGACGTCACCACGCGCGAGGTCGAAACCCTTGCGGACGGCGTCGCCCTTGCCCCTGCCCTCCTGGACGGCAGCTTTGATGTCGAGATTCGGGTATCTGGCCATGACGCGGTGGATCTCGTCCAGGGTGCCATCCTTGCTGTGTCCCTCGACGAAGATGATCTCTTGGTCAGGGGCAAAATTGGGAATCCGACGAACCGCCGCCTCGATGTTGCCGCGCTCATTGCGGCAAGGAATCACGATCGTCGCCGATCGGTCGGCGGAGCCGCTCATCCGGCTGGACCGCAATACGATATAGTTACGCAGGCACAAGCGGCGCACCAACGGCAAGGTGGCGACGAAGCGGTTGACCAGGGGGCCGAGTCCCAGCCACCATTTGGGCAGCAGTTGCCGCCATTCGCGCTTGACTTCCTCGAAGCCCGCCAACGCCAGGATCGCGCCAATGTCGTCGGTGGACAGCGAATTCTCGGAAAGGGCCGGCATTTTGAGGCTGAGCAGTTCGGCCAGGCGGAGGACCGGGTACCACAGCCCGGAGCGATAGGCCACGATGATCCGGGTGTCCGCGGCGCACAGAGGGTGGAGCTGGGCAAAAGTATTTTGCACATCTTCGAGCGCGCCGATCGTATCCGATAGGACGATCGCATCGAACGGCGCTCCGGTGAGGCTATCGATGACCGACCGGTCTTCCACGTCGCCCACCACGAATTCGAGGTGGGGGTAGCGCGCGCGGGCGATCTCGATCATCGTGGGGCTGAAATCGACCCCGATCCCCTCTTTCGGCTGAAGGCGATCGAGCAACCATCCCGTGCCGCAGCCAAGCTCCAGAACGCGCAGACCAGGCGGCACCAGGAACCGCATGTAGCGCGCATCTTCCTCGTGGAAGTACCGGTTGCGCTGGCGCCACCCGTTGATCTTCGGTCCCAGCCGTTCGACTGTGGCCAGCAGGTCCTGTTTGCGACCACCGACAGGCACGCCTGAACATCCGTGGTCCGCGAGATCACAACGAGGGATACCTGGCCTCTTCCACCAGCAGGTCTTCCCTGCTCGGTATCGACCTGCTCCACAACCAGAGCACGCCGCCCGGCAGGCTCGCTGCCAGACTGGCTAGACCGAAGCCGATCGAGACCGCTAACGCGTCAGGCGCAGGTACGCCGGCCTGGGCCAGCGCCACGATCAGGGCACTCTCGCGGATGCCCCAACCAGCGAGAGTCACAGGGATCATGATCACGAGCATGACCGGAAGGACGAGCACGAGCGCGACCACCGGGTCGAGCCGGAAGCCGATAGCGGCGGCCAAGATCATCACCAGGCCGACCGAGATGAGTTGAATCGCGATCGAGAGGGTGATGACGGGGATCACGACCGGCCGGGTGAACAGGCCACGCAGGTCATCGGTCAGACCCCCGAGGGGTCGCACGACTCGCCACCGTTTCAAGAACCTGGCGATATGCCCGCCGGCCAACAGGAGCAGGCCGACCGACAGTGTGCCGGCGACGGCGAGCATGGTCACACTGGTCCGTAGCGCCGGGTCGTCGACGACCGAATAGAAGGCGGGCAAGGTTGCTGCGACCAGACCGACGAGCGCAATCATCCCAACGATCCGGTCGATCAGAACCCCAACTATCGCGCGGCGCGCCGGAACCCCCTGGCGAGTCGACAGATAGGCTCGCACGAGGTCGCCGCCGACCGTAGCGGGCAGGGTCTGGTTGAAGAACATGCTGATGAAAGCGATCCGTATCGCCGGCAGGAAGCGGAGTCCCGCCGCACAGGACCGTCCGACCAGCCACCAGCGCACGCCAAACAGGACGAGCTGGACGACCGCCAAGCCAAGGACGAAGGCGAGGTCGATCGCTGGCATCTCGCGGATTCGAGCGATCACGGGTCGGAAACTGACAGTGTGAAACAACCACCAAACCAGTATTACCGAGACGAGCAGTTTGGCGATCCAAGCAAGCCTGCTCACATTCCGTCCCCGCGGGTCGCGTGTGCCGATTCTACAAAACTTGTAGCGGCTTTCCGAAGCGGAAGTTGCGCGAATTAGGGGCTTATTCTATGAAGATTGCAAGCGGATTGATCTTCTCGTACAGGCATCCGGCAGGTGTGTCCCGGACCCTGCTCGCGCTGCGCTCGGCCCTCCAGCGAATGAGGGGCTTAAGAGAATGTTCGGAGGGAAGGGTAGCCGGCCCGGGGCGACCGGCAGCGCCCGAAGCTTTCAGCACGCCGGGGCCTTGATTCCATCCCTAAGCGCGCTCTACGCGTGCCCGCTTAGCTCCCACGCCGTTGACCTTGGGATTGGCAATGCGTGGTTCGCCGGCCACCCGGATGCGGGGCGGTCCCCGGTCGTTACGCGGCGGTCGGAGACGAGCGAATCGACAGGAGGCGTCCCATCATGAAGCGGTTCTCTAGTGTCCGCCTGCCTGCGGTCCTCGGCATCACATTGCTCGCCGTTGTCCTTGCGGGCGACCTTGCCCGGTCCTACCAAGGCTGGACCTATGCCCAGGGCTGGGAGTACGAACAAATTGCCCGGGCTTGGGCCGCCGGCAAGGGCTACAGCTTCCCGGGCAACGCGCGGTGGTTGTTCAGGCCGTCCAATCCGGACGACCGGACCGCTCCAGACGGCTACTACGCAACCGCCTGGGAGGAACCGGTACCGGTGCTCCTGCTCGGAACGTTCTTCCGGCTGTTCGGCGACCATGGCCGCTTGGCCATGACCCTCGCCAACGCTCTGTTCTTCGCGGCCACCCTCGTCGTGGTTTACCATCTGGGCCGGCGAATCCTGGGCCCTTGGCTCGGCCTTGTTTCGGCTGCTCTCCTGGCAATGATCCCGACCGTCCACAGTCTGGTCAAGGTCTACCTCGGCGGCTCGGTGCTCGCCGGATTGCTGGTCAGCATCTGCGCCTTTCTCCTGATCTGGTTCCAGGAGCGAGCCTCGGTCCGGCGTGGCTTGCTTCTCGGCGCGGCCGTCGGGGTCGCGGCGCTGACCCAGGCGGCGGCGATCGTGTTCATACCGGTTGCGGCCCTCGTGGCACTATTCTCGACCGGACCGTTCACCTGGCAGGCGTGGCGTAGCGCCGGTGTGATCGTTGGCGCGGCCTTGTTGGTGACCTTCCCCTGGGCGGTGCGGAATTATGCCACTTTTGATCAGCCTGTCCTGGTGCGGAATGGAGCGGGTTTCATCACCTATCTCGGTAACCGTGCTCTGGCCGAGACCTTCGAACCGGGCTTGGTTTCTGAACACGCGCCAGTCAAGCCGCCGTGGACGGCGGGCAACCTGCTGCAAGCGGTGCGGCTGCTCGACATCACGCAGAACATGATCGACATCCAGCACTACGCAGAGGGCGCGGTCCGGGCGACGGCGCCTGACGGCTACGCCGACTTCAACGAAGCGCAGCGTGACAAGGTCTTCATGGCTGATGCACTCAGCTTCATGCTGCGGCACCCCCAGACGACCTTGCACCTCGCGGCAATCAAGGTGGTGAGGTTCCTCTGCCCACCCAGCTCCGGCTGGCTGCACCTGATCCCTGCGGGTATCGTAGGCCTGCTTGCTGTCCTCGGTCTCGCCTTGAGCCTGAAGGATCGCCGGGTGGTGGCTCTCGGGCTCATGGCGTTGGCCTACGCGGCCGTCTATATCGTGACCTTCCCCTTCTTCTACCGGTACCGCTATCCGATCGAACCGGTGCTCGCTACATTGGGTGGGATAGCGGTGATCTGGCTGGTGCAGCTCGGCTGGCAGCTTCGGGCGCGCCTCTTCGGCGCATCAGAGACCGATCCTCCCCAAGTCCACGCCGGTCCGAACCCATGACTCCAGCAACCGGGCGGTGGCGATCGCGGGCGGCTTGACGTTGTGACCTGGCCCGTTCGCGGGGCGTTCGCATGGACCGCCCGCTCGACGCTGCCCGCGGCGGTCGCACCGCCAGGGCGCTATTCTGCGGCCCGCAGCGGCGGCGGCTCCGCCGGCGCATAGGCCGCGAACGGGCCGGCATAGGGCTTGGGCAACGGCTGGGCGAGGCCGCCTGCCTTGCTCGTGCGCAGGCCCAGCGCGACCAGGCCTTCGACCAGCTTGACCGCGGCCGCGACCCCGTCGACCACCGGGATGCCGAGCTCGCCCGCGATCGAGCGCTGCAGATCGGCCATGCCGGCGCAGCCGAGCAGCACGCAGTCGGCCTGGTCCAGTTCCATCGCCTTGCGGCATTCGGCGACGATCGCGCTGCGGGCGTTGCTCTCCGGCTTCTCCAGGTCGAGCACCGCGATGTCGGTCGTGCGCACGCTCCGGCAGGCCTTCTGCATGCCGTAGGCCTCGACCAGGTGCTCGAGGATCGGGCGCGAGCGGGCGAGCGTCGAGACCACGGCAAAGCCGGTCGAGATCAGGCTCGCGAGGTGCATCGCGGCTTCCGCGATCCCGACCACGGGCCCCCTGGCGAGCTCGCGCGCCGCGAGCAGCCCCGGATCGCCGAAGCAGGCGATGACATAGCCGTCGACGCCCTCGGCCTCGCCCTTGCGCACCTCGTCGAGGACGCCGATCGCGGCGAACGCCTCGTCGTAGTGGTCCTCGATCGAGGCCGGCCCCATCGCCGGACTGACCGCGACGATCTCGGTGCCGGGTGCTGCCGCTGCGCGCGCCGCCGCCCCGATGCTCTCGGTCATGGATTGGGTCGTGTTCGGGTTGATCACCTTGATCCGCATCGTTCCTTCTCCCGCCGTGGTCGCGATTGATAAACCAGCCGGCGCGCCAAGGGAAATCACCGACTGGCCGGCACCCGCCCGGTTGTCGAATGCCGCACGGCTGGTATGGTGACCACTTCAGCGGCCCTGGCGACACCCGATCTGGGTCAGTCCCTCGATGTCGGTCAATCAGATGAGCCGAGCCTTCGTCAAAGAGAGCGATGATGGCGGCAGCCCCCCGCTGCCGGATCGGCCGATCAGCACGGCGCGCAATCTGGTGACGGTGCGGGGTTTGCGCCTGATCGAGCGGGCGATCGCGCAGCACCGAAGCGAGCTTGCGGGCGCAACCGCCGCCGCTGACCGCGAGGCGATCGGGCGGGTGGCCCGGGAGCTCCGCTACTGGTCGGCGCGGGTGGCCAGCGCCGAGGTCGTCGAGCCCGAGGCAGATGGCGATCGCGTGACGTTCGGGACCGCGGTCACTCTGCGCCGTGCCGACGACCGGGTCCTGACCTTCCGGATCGTGGGCGAGGACGAGGCCGATCCTGCCTGCGGGCGGATCGCGTGGACGGCGCCGGTGGCGCGGGCGCTGCTCGGCAGCCAACCCGGCGATCTGCGCGCGCTGCCGACCGGCGAGGTCGAAGTCCTGGCGATTAACGCCGTGCCCGAAGCGTCGGACTAGTGCGTGCCGGGATTCCGGCATGGGCTTTTTTTTGCGCGGATACCGTTTCGATGGATTAGCGGTTGCCCTCCAAGCGTTGACTCCCGCGAAAGGGTTGAAAGCTGGGGTGACTGCCCATGGCGATCGAGAATTTGCCGCGCCCTTGGTTGCTGGCCGCATTGACCGGCCTCAAGCTGGTCGAGCTGCTGCCTCCGGAGGCGACGATGTCACCGGAGCGCCGGCCGGAGCGCGCGCTGCCGCGCCCCGAGCCCAGGCGCCGGCGGTTGCGGGATGAGGCCGGCGGCGGGAAGCTCGACCCGCTCGAGCGCCTCAACTGATTGCCGCGGACAGGTCGCCGCCGATCGCATCGCCGATCCGGGAATAGCCGTCCTCGGCCAGCAGGCGGTCGAGCTCGCGGAGGATGCGCTCGACCACCGTCCAGCCTTGGTAGGTCAGGGCGGTGTGGAGCTGCAGCGCCGAGGCGCCGGCGCGAATCTTGGCGTAGGCGTCCGCACCGCTCGCGATGCCCCCGACGCCGATCAGCGGCAGTCGGCCCTCTGCCAAGCGAAAGAAGCGCCCCAACTGCTTGGTTGAGCGCGAGAACAGCGGTGGGCCGCTGAGCCCGCCCGCCTCATGACGATGCTGCCCGGTCAGACCGTCGGGTCGATCGACTGTGGTGTTGCTGATGATCAGACCATCGATGCCGCGCGCCAGCGCGACCTCGGCGATGTCGGCCTCAGCCTCGGCCGTCAGGTCGGGCGCGATCTTGAGCAGCAACGGCTTGCAAACGTCGCCGGCGGCGAGCTCGACGCGCACCTCGAGCAGCGCGCCGAGCAGCTGGTCCAGGCGGTCCCGCCGCTGCAGATCCCGCAGCCCCGGCGTGTTCGGCGACGAGACGTTGACCGTCACGTAGTCGACCAGCGGGTAGAGCTTGCGCAGGCAGCCGACATAGTCGATGGCCGGGTCGGTGCTGTCGCGGTTGGCGCCGATGTTGGCGCCAAGCGGCCCGCACCGAGATCGCCGTGCCTCGGACACCTTGAGCCGACGGCAAACCGCCTCGATGCCATCGTTGTCGAAGCCCATCCGGTTGATCAGCGCTTGCTGGCGATCGAGCCGGAACAGGCGCGGCCTCGGATTGCCCGGCTGCGCGCGCGGGGTCACCGTGCCGATCTCGGCGAAACTGAAGCCGAGGTCGAACAGGCCCAAAGGCGCCTGCGCATCTTTGTCAAAACCCGCGGCCAAGCCGAGCGGGTGAGGCAGGGAAAAGCCACAGACCCTGGTCGCGAGGTCACAAAAGCCGGTCGCGAGTTGGCTGGAGATCCGTGCTGCGCGATCCGGGACCAGGCGACGCTTGAGTGCCCAGATCGCCAGTGCATGCGCCCTCTCGGGCGGCAGCAGATGCAAGCCCCGAACCAACACCGTGTTGGCGATGTCCAAAAGCCCATCCCATGAGGCGGACCCGGAGCGAGGGTTGGCAGCGCTGGCGACGATCGAGCGCATTCTGCAGGATTTCAGACAGTGCGACCGGCTGAGCGCGGTCGATGTGGCCGCGTACCAACGGCTGAGTTAGCCGCAGCCATCGAATCCCCGCAGCCAAAGCCAGATCCGTCGGTATCCTCGCCGCATCGTGCTGCACTTGCAACCCAATTTGCGCTAACAGCGCAGGCCGCAGAGCCTCGTTTGCCTTGCTCTGCGCCGACTCCGGGGACAGCGATCAACATGTTATGCTGAGGTTTTTCCACAGCCTCTCTGGCAGCCTGCGCACAGCTTGCAGGAGGAGCACCGCTCCGCGGTCGCTCTCCGACGGCGAGGCCCTACCTCCCCTGGCATGGGTCCGCTTCGGCCCGGATGCCGAGGTCGCGCGCCGCTTCCGGCCGCGCCTCGTGATCCTGTTCGCGGGCTCGGCCAAGCCGCGCGGGCCGTTCCACGTGACCATGGACAACAACGACGCGCTCGAGACCGCGCACGCCTTCCCGGAAGCCCGGCTGGTCGCCGTGCACAACGATGGCTGGGGTCATTTCACCGAAAGCCAGGCCGATCGCGCGCGCCTTCGAGACGCTCGGTCTGATCGCGCGCCTGCAAAACCTGGCTCCGGGTCAGTCGGCGCCTGGTGTTCAACCAATAATAGATTTTTGCTTTACCGAATTCCCGCTGTATGCGAGGATCGCGGCCGATGCGCGACGTCGGCGGGACCGAACCAGTGCGATGACGAGCGGCCGCCCTCCGGCGCTGGGCGTAGCCCGGCTGCGCACCGTCGCGTTCGCCGGCATCGAGGTCAAGGACGTCGACGTCCAGGTTCAGATCAGCGCGGGGCTGCCGTCCTTCACGGTCGTGGGGCTGCCCGACAAGGCGGTCGCCGAGTTGCGCGAGCGGGTGCGGAGCGCGCTCGGCGCCATGGGGCTCGGCCTGCCGCCCAAGCGGATCACGGTCAACCTGGCGCCGGCCGACCTCGCCAAGGAGGGCAGCCACTTCGATCTGCCGATCGCGCTGGGCCTGCTGGTGAGCCTCGGCGCCCTGCCCTCGGACGCCATCCAGGGCTATCTGGCGCTGGGCGAGCTGGCGCTGGACGGCATGATCCTGCCGGTCAGCGGCGTGCTCCCGGCCGCGGTCGCGGCGGCCTCGCGCGAGCTCGGCCTGATCTGCCCCGGCGCCTGCGGCGGCGAGGCGGCCTGGCTCGGCAACGACATCGAGATCCTGGCGACCACCTCGCTCTTGAGCCTGATCAACCACTTCAACGGCACCCAGGTGCTCTCGCCGCCCAGCCCCCGCCTTGTCGAGCAGCCCGCGCGCTACCCCGAGCTCACCGACATCAAGGGCCAGGAGACCGCCAAGCGCGCGCTCGAGATCGCCGCCGCCGGCGGCCACAATCTCTTGCTGATCGGCCCGCCGGGTGCGGGCAAGTCGATGCTGGCGGCGCGCCTGCCGGGCCTGCTGCCGCCGCTCGATCCGGCCGAGATCCTGGAGGTCAGCATGGTCGCCTCGATCGCCGGGCTGCTCCACGACGGCCGGCTGACCGAGCGCCGGCCGTTCCGCAACCCGCACCATGCGACCTCGGTGGCAGCCATGGTCGGCGGCGGCTCGTACGCGCGCCCGGGCGAGGTCTCGCTCGCCCACAAGGGCGTGCTCTTCCTCGACGAACTGCCGGAGTTCGGCCGCGCCGTGCTGGAATTGCTGCGCGCCCCGCTCGAGCTCGGCAAGATCACGGTCGCGCGCGCCAACCACCACGTGACCTACCCCGCCCGCTTCCAGATGGTCGCGGCCATGAACCCCTGCCGCTGCGGCTTTTTCGACAACCCGATCCTCGCCTGCGCCCGGGCGCCCCGCTGCGCCCGCGACTACCAGGCGCGGATCTCGGGCCCGCTGTTCGACCGCATCGACCTGCACGTCGAGGTCCCTGCGCTCGCCCCTGCCGAGATGAGCCTGCCCAGCCCCGGCGAGCCGCGCGCCACGGTCGCCGGGCGGGTTGCCCGCGTGCGCGAGCTCCAGGCCGACCGTTTCTCCCAGCTCCACGAGCCGGAGCTGCGCACCAACGCCGAGGCCGAGGGCGAGCTGCTCGACAAGATCGCGACCCCGGACGCCCCCGGCCGCGAGCTCCTCCTGCGCGCGACCGAGCGCATGCACCTGACCGCCCGCGGCTACCACCGGGTGCTCCGGGTCGCGCGCACGATCGCCGACCTCGACGGCATGGTCCACGTCGCCCGCGGCCACATCGCCGAAGCCCTCTCCTTCCGCCGCATCCAACCCGACCGGCGCTGACTGGAGGCAAGCGCTCAACCCCAGCCAGCGGCGGCGTCTCCAACACGCAGTTCCCAAAGCCGGATGGGCCATCCGACGACTGGTCCGACGGCAGTCATGGCCTGCCTGCTCGTGCCAGTGACCAGAACATGAAAGTCCAAGTCGGCGGTTGCCCATACAATTTCTCGAAATGTCCATCGCATCAATGCAGGGCGCATCTTCGGATTGATCGAGATTGACTTGGCTCCGTTCGGGCCAGGCGACAGGCGAACTACACACCATGTACTCACAACTGGGGCATCGAGAGCACAGAAGTGGCCCATGTTCTGCTTGGCGGCCCTCCGCCTCCAGCGGATCAGCATCAACCAGGTCGATCGGATTTTGCGCTGATTTACGGCACCCGCGGATTCCGGGGAGCCACGGCCATCAATGTGCTCCAGCGCTTGATCGGAATCTGGAGGGTTGACTGGAGGATCAATGCGACACAGGCTCCACTTCCGTGCGCCTCCTCCGCCAGCCGTTGTGTGAAATGCGGATGCTCTTGGTGACGCGACCGACGCCGCATACCATGATGGCGCCCGACGACGCCGGGTCTCAAAGCGGTGAGCTCCGATGGTCCCCATTCACCCTGGTCGCATCCTGAGGCGCGAGCTTGCGGCCCGCGCGATGTCGGCCAACCGCCTGGCGCTCGCGCTCCGCGTCCCCTCGGGGCGAATCACATCGATCCTGAACGGCCGGCGCGCGATCAGCGCGGACACGGCACTCCGGCTCGCCCGCCATCTCGGCACCAGCGCGCAGTTCTGGATGAACCTGCAGACCCGCTACGACCTCACAGTCGCCGAGCGCGACCACGGCGCCCGCATCGCCGCCGAGGTCGCGCGCGCCGCGTGATCCCTAATGGCCCGCCCCAAAATGCTTGAACGCAAGACCTGACCCCGGAACCACGCCCTGCTTGAACGCAAGACCTGACCCCGGAACCAAGACCTGACCCCGGAACCAAGACCTGACCCCGGAACCATGACCTGACCCCGGAACCAAGACCTGACCCCGGAACCAAGACCTGACCCCGAACCAAGACCTGACCCCGGAACCAAGACCTGACCCCGGAACCAGACCTGACCCCGGAACCACCTAACTCCCGTGTAATGCGTATCGTGTCCCCCTAACTCCCGTGTCCCCCTAACTCCCCCCACGCCAAGCCAAGGCCGACGGCCGCGGTGGCGATCGCTACGCTCGTCAGATGATGTCGCATGCTGTCCTCCGTTTTGCGCAAGAGCGGAGCGCGGGACGATCGTCACGCACGCCGGATGCGTGCCGGCCCGCTCTTCCGTGTCAGACCACGTCCCGAGGCAACCGCTTATTCCGGTCCGGACCCTTGCGCCCGCCACGCCTCGCCTGTATCTTTGCCTTCCGAACTGGAGGTTGCTCGTGAAGCGCTCTGTGCCAAGGAAAAACGGTAACCCCTGGGTCCAAATGCTGCTCGATACAGACACGGCCGAAGCAGCTGACGGGCTTGTCGAGCAGCTGGAGGAAGAGGCCGCCATACAATTCGAATTTGACGGAATCGATCCGGAGCTACCAGGCCCGGTTATCATTCAGGGTGACTGCATCGACTGGCTCCGCCAGCAGCCGGAAAACACCTTTGAAGCCGTAGTCACCGATCCACCGTACGGACTTCTTGAGTATACTCCTGTACAGCAGGAGAAACTTCGGTCTGGCAGAGGCGGGATTTGGCGCATACCGCCATCATTTGATGGCCACAAGCGGTCTCCGCTGCCAAGATTTACGACCTTGGGTGAGGAAGAGCTAAAGAGCCTCGAGGCATTCTTCTGCGGTTGGGGTAAGGCGCTATTGCCGGTCCTGGTACCTGGAGCCAATGTGATCGTCGCATCTAACCCGTTAGTCTCTGATCGTGTATCGAGAGCCCTATCGGCGGCCGGGTTGCAGCGACGGGGGGAGATTGTTCGTCTCGTCATGACTATGAGAGGCGGCGATCGTCCAAAAAACGCCCATCATGAATACGCTGACGTGACGGTCATGCCGCGCTCGATGTGGGAGCCTTGGTTATGTTTCCGAAAGCCGCTAGAGGGGAGGGTGCAGGATAATTTGCGAAAATGGAGAACTGGCGGCTTCCGCCGGATTTCAGAGGAGAAGCCGTTTGGTGACGTGATCATATCGCACCCCACACGACCAAACGAGAAGCGAATCGCGCCGCATCCGAGCCTCAAGCCGCAGTCCTTCTTGCGCAAAATTGTTCGAGCAGTATTGCCTCTGGGAGAGGGAACTGTGCTTGACACCTTCGCGGGCTCAGGGTCTACGCTCGCCGCGACATTGGCCGTCGGTTACAAAGGTATTGGCGTCGAGATCGATCCGCACTATGTCGAGATAGCACACGGTGCCATGAAGCGTTTGGCGAGGCTAGCCGTGTGACGATGGCAGCCGGTAGACCCAACTTGCCCGCAGCTTTGCGAATTCCAGCGCGATCCAATGTAGCGGTTCTTGTCCCAAGTTCACCTCTTGGGTTTTTGCGGAAGTCCTCTAACGTGACGTGGCACAGGTATACCTCGATGAATGTCATCGGATTCCGGTTGACAGCTGGTTCGGTCAGATGATCCAATTGATAAACAAAAACGCACATCCATTGCACTCGAGCGCCGTGCGTGTCGACCGCTCCACCTGCTTTCCGTGTAGTTTTGATCTCTATACCTTTGTCTCCAGACCTCACCGAGTTGTTAGGGTAGATACCCTGTACGATCAAGTCTGGGTGGCCGTTGAAGTAGCGGTTCTGCACCAGAGTTCTTGAGTGTTTCGCGATGCTTGCAGCGAGCATGTCAGATATAGTCCCAGACATATTGGCCGGCCGAAGCATTTCATCGAGTTGCTGGAGACCTTTCGATGTCAAGAGCACATTCACATCGTAGAAAAAATCATAGACGTTCTGCATCGCAATCTCGAAATCCTGAAGCCGAAGCTCATAAGGGAGTTCGGCGATGGGGTTGAATGCCCCGCTGTCCACCGCATTCCGCTGAATTGCCATCTTGGCTAGCATGCACCATGCTGGTTGTCCCCTACGCGCATATGTGCAACGGCATCACGTGGTATGTCAACCTCTGGTGGTCCGGGGCGCGCCATCCTGGGCGACGGGACGCTGACGACGGGCCCGTGCATGTCTTGCGTTCATGCATCCGCGAGAAACGTGCTCGGAACCCCTCACGGAGAAGCCGGCCCGCCGCTTGGATCACGCGGCGCGGTGGGTCGGGATGCGGGCGAGGTCGGCGCGGAGGGTGCGCTCCAGGCGCCGGAGGTCGCGCGCCATCTGCATCCGCAGCCAGAGCTCGGGGCCGTTGCCGCAGAGCTTGCCGAGGCGGAGCGCCATCTCGGAGGGGACACGCTCGACAACCTGATTTGACCCGGACCACGGCTGACGCCCGCCGGCGATTTTGCCAGCGCAACCAGCAACGTCGAAGGGATCAGGGGTGGTGAAAGCTCAGACCTTGCAGAGCCCCTAGCAGCCACAGCACGACCAGAATGACGAGAATTAGACCAAGAACGCCGCCAAGCCCGCGCCCTCCATACCGGTTATAGCCATAATAGCCGCCGCCGCCGCCGAACAATAAGATCAGCACAATGACCAGTAAGATGGTTCCCATTTCCCGTTCTCTCTTTCCTTCGGCTGACGCGACGACGGCCGACGTGCGGCCTCTCTCACAGGCGTGTTAACGACAGATGCCGGTCACCAGCGTTGCGTGGTGTACCAATCGTCGACTTGCTTACGGACTTGATCCTTGGCGTAGCCATACCGCTCCTGGATTTTACCCTCGAGTTGGTCGCGGCGGCCATTGATGACATTCAGATCGTCGTCGGTCAGCTTGCCCCACTGCTCCTTGATTTTGCCTTTGACCTGCTTCCAGTTTCCTTCAACGCGGTTCCAGTCCATTTCAACCTCCATGTCGGCGCCGAACCACGCCACCGCCGATGCCGCAGGCAGCCATCGCCGCTCGGGCACGCAGCCAGCGCAGCCAGAGCGAGCCGCGCCCGGCAGACGCGGCTCGCTCAGCTGGCCTGCGGCTAGTGGAGCGCCGCCTGCGCCTGCTTGAGCGCCGCCATGCAGCCCGCCTCGTTGTGCGCCTTCAGCGCCGCTTCGGCCGTCTGGCAGTGCTTGAGCGCCGCATCCTTCTTCGGCCCGGCCGGAGCCTTGTCGCATTCGGCCTTGACCGTCTTCATCATCTCGGCGCCGCTCTTCGCCGCAGGCGCCGGCGTGGGTGACGTAGCCATCGATTTTCCCTTTCCTTCGATCCACCGGCTGAGGGTTCGGCCGGGTTTACCGCGCGGGTCGTGCGGGATCGGTGAGCCAACGTCCAAGTATCCGCTCGGTTGACCCGACACCCCCACTAACCTGCGTTAGTTCAGCCGACATTTTCCCAGATGGGCTCGGCTGCCACCCGAAACCCCGCTTCTCCGCCGATCCTCGGTCGATCAGGAAAGTGTCCGGTGCCAGATCTCCAGCTGGGAGAGCCGGTGAACCCCAGCCCGCGGGCCCATCCGAGTTGCTCTTGCCCTCGTAGCCGGCGAGCCGGCCGTACCGTAGAAACGAGGTGGGACTCTCTGATGAGAAGCCGGCCCGCCGCTTGGATCACGCGGTGCGGTGGGTCGGGATGCGGGCGAGGTCGGCGCGGAGGGTGCGCTCCAGGCGCCGGAGGTCGCGCGCCATCTGCATTCGTAGCCAGAGCTCGGGGCCGTTGCCGCAGAGCTTGCCGAGGCGGAGCGCCATCTCGGAGGGGACACGCTCGACAACCTGATTTGACCCGGACCACGGCTGACGCCCGCCGGCGATTCTGCCAGCGGAACCAGCACGTCGAAGGGATCAGGGGTGGTGAAAGCTCAGACCTTGCAGAGCCCCTAGCAGCCACAGCACGACCAGAATGACGAGAATTAGACCAAGAACGCCGCCAAGCCCGCGCCCTCCATACCGGTTATAGCCATAATAGCCGCCGCCGCCGCCGAACAATAAGATCAGCACAATGACCAGTAAGATGGTTCCCATTTCCCGTTCTCTCTTTCCTTCGACTGACGCGACGACGGCCGACGTGCGGCCTCTCTCAGAGGCGTGTTAACGACAGATGCCGGTCACCAGCGTTGCGTGGTGTACCAATCGTCGACTTGCTTACGGACTTGATCCTTGGCGTAGCCATACCGCTCTTGGATTTTACCCTCAAGTTGGTCGCGGCGGCCATTGATGACATTCAGATCGTCGTCGGTTAGCTTGCCCCACTGCTCCTTGATTTTGCCTTTGACCTGCTTCCAGTTTCCTTCAACGCGGTTCCAGTCCATTTCAACCTCCATGTCGGCGCCGAACCACGCCATCGCCGATGCCGCAGGCAGCCATCGCCGCTCGGGTACACAGCCAGCGCAGCCAGAGCGAGCCGCGCCCGGCAGACGCGGCTCGTTCAGCTGGCCTGCGGCTAGTGGAGCGCCGCCTGCGCCTGCTTGAGCGCCGCCATGCAGCCCGCCTCGTTGTGCGCCTTCAGCGCCGCTTCGGCCGCCTGGCAGTGCTTGAGCGCCGCATCCTTCTTCGGCCCGGCCGGAGCCTTGTCGCATTCGGCCTTGACCGTCTTCATCATCTCGGCGCCGCTCTTCGCCGCAGGCGCTGGCGTGGGTGACGTAGCCATCGATTTTCCCTTTCCTTCGATCCACCGGCTGAGGGTTCGGCCGGGTTTACCGCGCGGGTCGTGCGGGATCGCTGAGCCAACGTCCAAGTATCCGCTCGGTTAACCCGGCCTGCCACTAACCTGCGTTAGTTCAGCCGACATTTTCCCAGATGGGCTCGGCTGCCACCCGAAACCCTGCTTCTCCGCCAATCCTCGGTCAATCGGGGAACGTGTCCGGTGCCAGATCCCAGCTGGGGAGAGCCGGTGAACCCCAGCCCGCGGGCCGATCCGAGTTGCTCTTGCCCTCGTAGCCGGCGAGCCGGCCGTACCGTGGAAACGGGTCGGGACTCCCTGAGGAGAAGCCGGCCCGCGGGTTGCACACCAGGCGGCGCGGTGGGTCGGGATGCGGGCGAGGTCGGCGCGAAGCGTGCGCTCCAGGTGCCAGAGGTCGCGCGCCATCTGCATGCGCAGCCAGCACTCGGGGCCGTTGCCACAGAGCTTGCCGAGGCGAAGCGCCATCTCGGCACCAGTGCCCGGTTCTGTGATTCCCAAATGGCCCGCCCCGAAATGCTTGAACGCAAGACCGGCCCCCGGGGCTCCAGAGCTGACCCCGGGGCTACGAACCCCGGGCTCCGCTACGGCATCTTCAAGCCTCGACACCGAGGGTCTGCTGCACCCGCTGCACGGTTGCGGGGTCGAGGCGCAGCCCCTGCGCGAGCTGACGCAGGTAGTCCTGCTCGGCCGGCGTGTCGACCTCGATCGCCAGCAGCGAGGCGGCGTAGACCTCGACCGCCAGCTGCGGCGTCCGCGCCCGCTGGATGAGCGCGTTCATGTCCATGGGCTTGAGCATCTCGTCGGCAATGAACTGACGCGCCTGCGGATCGGCGCCGCCGCCTTCGAGCTTGCCGACGATCCGTTGCGCCTCCTTCTCGTCGATCGCGCCGTCGGCCTTGGCGGCGCTGATCATCGCGCTGATGATCAAGGTCGCCTTGTCCTGCAGCTCCTGCTCCTCGCCCGGGGTCTGCGGCTCCCGCAGTCCGAGCGGCGCATCCTGGGCGGGATCGCCGCCGCCCGGCGCCGGCTGGGCGTCGTCCTTGCCCTTGAGCGTCGCCATGGCGAGGCTGGCGAGCAGCGCGAGCGCGCCACCGCCGAGCGCGCCATTGGGAACGCCGGACCTGCCGCCCAGGAATGCCCCGGCCAGGGCGGCCAGGCCGCCGACCGCGAGCGGGTTCTGCCTGGCGACGCGACCGGCGTCGCCGAGCATGTCGCGCGCCTTGTCGCCGGCGCCGCCCGACCCGCCCAGGCCCCCCAGGAGGTCCGAGAGCGGATTGCCGCCAGCGCTGCCGCCGCCCAGGCCCAACCCGCCGAGCAGATCGGACAGCAGACCGCCGCCCGCGCCCGGCCCCTGGGCGCCGAACGCGTTGCCGATGCGGCTGGCGGTCGAGCGCGTCGTGCCGGCCTGCATGAGCTGGCCCAGCAATTCTCGTGCGTCCATGTTTGTCCCTCCCCGCGGCCTCGGGGCCGCCTTCAGTCGATTTTGTACCACTCCCGTATCTGGAGAGCCAGCCTAAGCGGGCTGGATACCGCGAGGCTTGCCGGTGGGCGCGTGAGCGGACCAGGAAAGGTGACAGCAAGGAAAGCCCGGCCCTGGCGCCGGGCCGCGGGCGGGATACGTGATGGCTGGACGGGGCGCGGCGCGTGCCGTGCAAGATCGCAAGGATCGCCTATGATCGCGGGCGAGCCATCGCGGGAGCAAATGGTCATGGTGACCGGCCATCGCGTCCGCAACCTGCTGGCGGGAGTCCTTGCCTTCGCCGGCGCGGGCCTGATCGCGGTCAACCTCTATGGCTGCAGCCGAGATCCGTACCGTCCCCAGGACTTCGTCGATCCGGCGCGGCCGCGGGACACCGAGCTGACCTTCGTGCAGACCCTCGCTGCGATCGACGGTGTGGACGGCAATGCCGGCACCGAGACCGGGCGCGCGACCGCGCTGATGGCCGCGGTGCAGCGGCGCATGGCGGTCTACGACGGCCCGGCGCTGGACGTCAGTCCGGCAGACAACTGGCTGATCTGGGGATTGTCCTTCCTGCTGGCGCGTTTTGACCACTATGAATTCGTCGACCCCAGGCGCGCCCTCCGGCGCGGGCTCGGCCAGTGCGGCCAGCAGGCGCTGGCGCTGGTCGGCCTGCTCGCCGAGCGCGGCTTCACCGCTGGCCGGTTGCGCCTGCACGGTCACATGGCGACCTGGGTCCGCGCCGACGGCAAGGAGCTCATCCTCGACCCGACCTACGGCACCGTCTTGCCTTTCGGCATCGAGCACGCCGAAGCCCACCCCGACCAGGTGCGCCGGCTCTACTACCAGACCAGCATGGAGCGGTTCTCCGATCCGGCGAGCCGGGCGCGCAGTCTGGACAGCATCCTCCCCACCTACGCCGCCGCCAACGAGCGCGCCGGCCCGGGTTTGGCCAACTCGGCCGGTGGCGGCGCGCTGGCGATCGAGCGCGGGCTCTACCTGCTGAAATGGCTGCTGCCGCTGGTCCTGCTGGCGGCCAGCGGATGGCTGTGGCAGCAAAGGCGTCAGGGTCACCAGCGCTGAGAGGAGATTGATCCGATGGCCCTCGAGCGCGATGGCGCCGGCGTGTGGGTCCGGATGCCGGCGGCCTATGATACCTGGCACGCCGCGCAGGAGATCGACACCAGCAAGTTCCCGACCATCGCGGCGGCCTGACCAGCCGGGCAGGGTCCCCAGCCGGCCCTGCGGCGGGATTGCAGTCGGGGCGGTTCCCGTTTAATCCGCGGTTGCAAGAGGGCGTTCGCCAGCGGGCCTGGGTGCCATGAACGTGATCCGGACCAAGGTCGATCCGCGCGCCGAGGCGTTTCGCGCCAATGCGGCGGCGATGGACGCTTTGGTCCTGGACCTGTGCGCCCAAGTCGGAAAAATCAAGCAGGGCGGCGGGGCGGCCGCGCGCGAGCGGCATCTCGGGCGAGGCAAGCTTCTGCCGCGCGATCGGGTGCGGGCGCTGCTCGATCCGGGCTCGCCGTTCCTGGAGCTCTCGCAGCTCGCGGCGTTTGGCATGTATGGCGACGAGGTGCCGGCCGCGGGGCTGATCACGGGGATCGGGCGGGTCGCCGGCCAGGAATGCCTGGTGATCGCCAACGATGCCACGGTCAAGGGCGGGACCTACTATCCGATCACCGTGAAGAAGCATCTGCGGGCGCAGGAGATTGCGCGGCAGAACCGGCTGGCTTGTGTCTATCTGGTCGATTCCGGCGGCGCCAATCTGCCGAACCAGGACGAGGTGTTTCCGGATCGCGAGCACTTCGGGCGGATCTTCTACAATCAGGCGACCATGTCCGCGGCCGGGATCGCGCAGATCGCGGTGGTCATGGGCTCCTGCACGGCGGGCGGCGCCTATGTGCCGGCGATGGCGGATGAGAGCATCATCGTGCGCGAGCAGGGCACGATTTTTCTGGGCGGGCCGCCCTTGGTCAAAGCCGCGACCGGCGAGGTCGTGAGCGCGGAGGAGTTGGGCGGGGCCGATGTCCACGCCCGGACGTCGGGGGTGAGCGATCACTATGCGCTCTCCGACGGCCACGCGCTCGGCATCGCGCGCCGGATCGTCGCCAACCTGAACCGCGTCAAGCGGCCGGACCTGGAGCTGCGAAACCCCGAAGAACCGGTCTGCGATCCGGGCGAGCTGCACGGCATCGTCGGCGCCGATCTGCGGAAGCCCTACGATGTGCGCGAGGTGATCGCCCGGCTCGTCGATGGCAGCGCGTTCGACGAGTTCAAGGCGCTCTATGGGCAGACGCTGGTCACGGGCTTTGCCCACATCTTCGGCTATCCGGTCGGCATCCTTGCCAACAATGGCATCCTGTTCTCCGAATCGGCGCTCAAGGGGGCGCATTTCATCGAGCTCTGCTGCCAGCGCGGCATCCCGCTCATCTTTCTGCAGAACATCACGGGCTTCATGGTCGGGCGGAAGTACGAGGCGGGCGGGATCGCCAAGGACGGGGCGAAGCTCGTGACCGCGGTCGCCTGCGCACGGGTGCCGAAGTTCACGGTGATCATCGGCGGCAGCTTCGGCGCCGGCAACTACGGCATGTGCGGGCGGGCGTACGGGCCGCGGTTCTTATGGATGTGGCCGAACGCGCGGATCTCGGTGATGGGCGGCGAGCAGGCGGCGAACGTCCTGGCGCAGGTCCGGCGCGACGGGCTGGAGCGGCAGGGCAAGGCGTGGAGCGCTGAGGACGAGGC
The DNA here is from genome assembly GCA_963733965.1 of uncultured Alphaproteobacteria bacterium. Taxonomy (GTDB): domain Bacteria; phylum Pseudomonadota; class Alphaproteobacteria; order Geminicoccales; family Geminicoccaceae; genus DATAOG01. Next base: position 5,254 of record CAVTFM010000052.1, on the reverse strand, counting down.
GGCCTTCAGGCAGCCGGTCCTCGAGCAGTACGAGCGCCAGGGCCACCCCTACTACGCGAGCGCCAGGCTCTGGGACGATGGCATCATAGCGCCCGCCGACACGCGCATGGTGCTGGGGCTCGGGATCTCGGCGGCACTGAATGCAGAGGTCGCGAGGACGACGTTCGGCGTGTTCCGGATGTAGCCGCCGCCATGTTCGAGAAGATCCTGATCGCCAATCGCGGCGAGATCGCCTGCCGGATCGCCCGGACCTGCGCCCGGCTCGGCATCCGGACGGTCGCGGTTTTTTCCGAGGCGGACTGGCATGCCCGGCACCTCGAGCTCTGCGACGAGGCCTATCTCCTGGGCCCGGCGCCGGCGCGCGAGAGCTATCTGAGGGCCGAGCGGATCATCGAGATCGCAAAGCTCGCGGGCGCCGAGGCGGTCCATCCGGGCTACGGGTTCCTTGCCGAGAACGCGGAATTCGCCGAGGCCTGCGAGGCGGCGGGGCTGGTGTTCATCGGGCCGCCCGCCGCCGCGATCCGGGCCATGGGCTCCAAGAGCGCTGCCAAGGCGATCATGGAGCGGGCGGGCGTGCCGCTGGTGCCGGGCTACCATGGCGAGGATCAGGACCCCGCGCGCCTTGCCGAGGCGGCCGCGGCGATCGGCTGGCCGGTGCTGATCAAGGCGTCGGCCGGCGGCGGCGGCAAGGGCATGCGGGTGGTCGAGCGGCCCGAGGGGTTCGCGGAGGCCCTCGCGGCCGCACGGCGCGAAGCATCGAGCGCGTTCGGTGATGACCGGGTGCTCGTGGAAAAGTACCTGAGCCGGCCGCGGCACATCGAGATCCAGGTGTTCGGCGACGGCCACGGCAACCTCGTGCACCTGTTCGAGCGCGACTGCTCGATTCAAAGGCGGCATCAGAAGATCGTCGAGGAGGCGCCGGCGCCGGGGCTGACCGAGGCGGGCCGCAGCGCGATGGGCGAGACGGCGGTCGCGGCGGCGCGCGCGATCGGCTACCGGAACGCCGGCACGGTCGAGTTCATCGTCGCCCACGATGGCGCGAGCGAGCGCTTCTACTTCATGGAGATGAACACCCGGCTCCAGGTCGAGCACCCGGTGACCGAGATGATCACCGGCCAGGACCTGGTCGAATGGCAGCTCGCGGTCGCGGCCGGCCGGCCCCTGCCCTGCGGCCAGGCCGACCTCGCGATCTCCGGCCACGCGATCGAGGTCCGGATCTACGCCGAGGACCCGACGCGGGACTTTCTGCCGGCGACCGGCAGGCTCTGCCATCTGGCGACGCCTGTGGAGGGCCCGCATGTGCGGCTCGAGAGCGGCGTTCGCGCGGGCGACGAGGTCGGCATCCACTACGATCCGATGCTGGCCAAGCTGATCGTCTGGGACCAGAATCGCGCGGGCGCGCTGCGTCGGCTCAGGAACGCGCTCGAAAGCTACCAGGTGGTCGGCGTCACGACCAACCTCGAGCTGCTGGCCGCGATCGCTGCGCACCCTGCCTTTGCCACGGGCGAGCTCGACACGGGCTTCATCGAGCGCCATGGGGCCGGGCTTTTTTCCCCACTCGGACCGGCCCCGGATTCGGTGCTGGCGATCGGCGCGCTGAGCGAATTGTTGCAGGTCCGGGCGGAGGCCGCGGCAGAGGCTGCGCGCTCGCCGGATCCCCATTCGCCCTGGCACCAGGCGTCCGGCTGGCGCCTGAACGACGATAATCTTCATACCCTCGAACTCGGCGATGGTGAGCGCGAGGTGCGGGTCGTCGCACGTAACCGGCCGGACCACATCCTCCTCGAGCTGCCGGATGGCGCCATCCGGGCGAGCGGCGAGCTCGCGCCCGACGGCCGGCTGCGCTTCGATCTCGACGGCGCCAGGGGCAGCGCCACGGTGGTCCGCACGGGCGAGGCGCTCGCCGTCTTCAGCGCCTTCGGCCGCCACCGTCTGCAGGTCCGGGACCCGTTGCACGCGGCCCTGCCCGAGGAGGTCGTGAGCGGCAGCCTCACCGCGCCGATGCCCGGCAACATCATCAGCGTCCTGGTCCAGGCCGGCGAGCGGGTGACGGTCGGGGCGCCGCTCATGATCCTCGAAGCCATGAAGATGGAGCACACCATCAGCGCCCCGCTGGACGGCGTGGTCGAACGGGTCAACTTCGCGGTCGGCGATCAGGTCGCCGAAGGCGCCGAGCTGCTGGCGATCGCGGAGCCCGGCTAGCCATATCATGGTGCGCTACGGGCGCTGAAGTGCCGCCGCCCGGGATCGCGCGTGGTAAAACCGCGTTAGTGACGCTGCGCGCAGCTGAGGGATCAGGGCCGAGCAGGACCGCCTGCCGGTTTGCAGGTTCGACTCCTGCCGCGCGCACCAAATCTCCAGCGCTCAAGCGCCAGAGGCCGAGCGGGATGCGGGCGGTGCGCTCGGCCCTGAAGGCGGCAAGATCGTTGCCGCCCGCCAAGCCGGCGAACGCGGCCTCGGTCTACGCCTGCAGGGGCGTGTCCCTCATGCCGGGCGAGAGGCTGTTGACCCGGATGCCGTGGGGAACGAGCGCACCCGCCGCGGTGCGGGTCAGCGAATCGACCGCGGCCTTGGTGGCGGCGTAGGCGGCGTGGCCGGGAAGCGCCATGCGCGCGGCCCCCGAGGTGATGTCGATGATCCGCCCGCCGCCGTGCGCCTGCATGACCGGGGCGGCGGCTGCCATGGCGAGCGCCACCGCCCGGACGTTGACCAGCAGCGCTTTTTCCCAGGCTTCGGAGGTCATGGCGAGGAACGCCTCGGCGGGTGCGACCGCGGCGGCGTCGACCAGCACGTCCAGGAGGCCCGCCTGCTGTACGGTCTGCTCGAGCATGCGGGGGCCCGTCGGCGCTGGCCAGATCGACCGTGATCGCGAAGGCGCCCTTGCCGCAGGCCTCGGCCACCGTCCGCGCGCCGGGGGAAGCGAGATCGGCGACCGCGACCGTCCAGCCCATTGGCCGCGAGCTGGCGACAAACCGCGGTGCCGAGGCCCCCAGCACCGCCGGTGACAAGGGCGACCGGCACGGGCTATCCGCTCAGCCGTAGAGGCCCTTGACCGCGGCGACGATCCGCTCCGCGCTCGGGATGACGGTCCGTTCCAGGCGGTCGTTGAACGGCATCGGCACATCCAACGCGCCGACGCGCGCGACCGGCGCATCCAGCCAGTCGAACGCCGCTTCGGTGACCGAGGCCGCGATCTCGCCGCCGAAGCCGCCGAACTTCCAGCCCTCGTGGACCACGACCAGCCGGTTGGTCCGCCTGACCGAGGCGACGATCGTGTCGAGATCGAGGGGCTTGAGGGTGCGCGGGTCGATCACCTCGGCGCTGAGGCCGTCCGCCTCGAGCCGGGTTGCCGCCTGGAGGGCTTGGCCGACCATCATCTGCGTGGCGACGATCGTGACGTCGGTGCCCGGCCGGCGGATCGCTGCCTTGCCGAGCGGGATCGCGTAGGTCGCCTCGGGCACCGGCTCCGCCTGGCCCAGGTACAAGAGCTTGTGTTCGAGAAAAATCACGGGGTTGTCGTCCCGGATCGCGGCGATCAGGAGGCCCTTGGCGTCGTAGGCGGTCGAGGGTGCCACCACGACCAGGCCCGGGACGTGGGCGAACCAGGCTTCCAGGCTCTGGCTGTGCTGGGCGGCCAGGCGAATGCCGCCGCCCTGCGGCCCGCGGACCACCAACGGCACGGTCGGGCGGCCGCCCAGCATGTAGCGGAACTTGGCCGCCTGGTTGACCAGCATGTCCATCATCAGGGTGACGAAATCGAAGATCTGGACCTCGACGATCGGGCGCATGCCGGCGATCGCGGCGCCCACGCCCGCGCCGCAGAAGGTCGCCTCCGAGATCGGCGTATCGCGCACCCGCTCGCGCCCGAAGCGCTCGAGCAGGCCCTTGCTGACCTGGAAGATGCCGCCGGTGTCGGCGACGTCCTCGCCCATCAGGAACACGCTCTGATCGCGCGCCATCTCCTGGGCCATGGCCTCGTTCAGCGCCTGGGCGAAGGTCAGCTCGCGCGTGCCGCGCTCGGTGGGTTCGACGTGGGCCACGTGCGGCGCGTAGACGGCGCCGGCGAGGACGGCGGGCTCGGGCTCGGGGCTGGCTTCTGCGAACGCGACCGCGCCCTCGATCTCCTCGCGGGCCGCGGTCTGCAGCGCCTCGAGGTCGGCGCCGGTGAAGATCTCGCGCTCGGTCAGCAGGCCGCCGAACGCCGGGATCGGGTCGCGCGCGATCCAGGAGGCCATGTCGGCCTCCGAGCGCGGATCGCGCAGATTGGCGCGCATGCTGTGCTGGCCCCAGCGCCAGGTCATCGCCTCGATCAGGCTCGGGCCCAGGCCCTTGCGCGCGCGCAGGACGGCCTCGCCGACCGCGGCGTAGACCGCGAGCACGTCGTTGCCGTCGATGCGCACGCCGGGGATGTCGTAGGCGGCGGCGCGGGTGGCGACCGAAGCGACCGCGGTCGTGTTGCGATAGGCGGTGCTGAGCGCGTACTGGTTGTTCTCGCAGACGAACACCACCGGCAGCTGCCAGACCGCGGCGAGGTTCAGGGACTCGTGGAAGATGCCCTGGTTGTTGGCGCCGTCGCCGAAGAACGCGACCACGACCTGGTCGCCGCCGCGCAGCCGGATCGCGAGGCCGGCGCCGACGCTGAGCGGCATGGCCGCGCCGACGATGCCGTTCGCGCCCAGGATGTTGCGCTCCATGTCGGCCATGTGCATCGAGCCGCCCAGCCCCTGGCAGTAGCCGGTGGCGCGGCCCATCAGCTCGGCCATCATGCGGTCGGTCTTCGCGCCCTTGGCGATGCAGTGGCCGTGGCCGCGGTGGTAGCTTGCGACGTAGTCGTCCTGGCGCAGATGCGCGCAGGCGCCGACCGCGATCGCCTCCTCGCCCGCGTAGCTGTGGGCGGTGCCCTTGACCAGCCCGGCCTGGAACAGCTCGACCACGCGCTCCTCGAAGCGCCGGATCCGCACCATGTCGGCATAGAGCCGCTCGAGCTCGGCCGGCGGCAGCTCGAGATTGGGCGTGATGGTGAGCGCTTCCATGGTCCAGCCTCCCCCTTGCCGCGTTTGGCGCACCATGGCACAGCCCGCGCCCGTTGGCGACCACATACGAGGCGGGCCGCAACGCCCGCTCGAAAGCCGCCGGTTGCCTCGTCGAGGCCAAGAGTCGCGAATGAAATTCGTGATTCCGTGCAAGTATACCGTCGACATCATTGCTGATATCGGCCGGGATCGGCTCACTACAGTCCGGCAACTCCACGCCA
>CAVTFM010000051.1:0-36351 GCA_963733965.1 uncultured Alphaproteobacteria bacterium | reverse complement strand
ACGCGGGCCGGCTCCGCCTTCTGGCGGGGCCGGCCCTTCGGTTTCCTCCTTGAGATCGTCGGCTGATAACAGACCCAGCTCAGCTGCACTTGATGGCTCAATCGGGTCGGAATGGGAGGCTGCCATGCTAGGACGATGCGCAATCTCAGCGGCCACGGTCGCTATCGCGCTGTGGGCGCCAGCGCAAGCGCCGACGAAGACGAGGGCATCATCAAGGCGATCAACGAGTCTACAAGCAAAGTCATGATTGAGAGATAGGTCTATCAATGGTCCTCGATGAACAGCCTCGGCCCACGATTGGACCAGTTGAACGAGGGTGACAAGGTCATAATCAGGTACGCGCCTACACACCGGGCACCGACGTCATGCGCCGGATCATCTTGGTTAGCACGGCGTCGGCACCGGCGGCAGCAGCAGCAGCAGCGGCGACGGGGTGGGCCACTGTGACTGCCGCGCGGCTGGAGGATCCGGAGCCTGAGAACTGGCTGCAGATCCGCGGCAACTATCAGGGCTGGATGTACAGCCCGCTCAACCAGATCAACACGCAGCAACGTCAAGCATCTGGTCCCGGTCTGGGCTATGCGACCGGCGTCGACTCCGGCCACGAGGCGCCGCCGATCGTCAACAACGGCGTGATGTTCGTGGTCACCCCCTACAACCAGGTCCTGGCCCTGAACGCCGCGACCGGCACCCTGATCTGGAAGTACAAGCGCGAGCTGCCGGAAGGTTTCAGCGCCCTGCACAACACCACCCGCGGTGTCGCGCTCTATGGCGACAAGGTCTACCTGGCGGCGCAGGACGCTGTGCTGGTCGCGCTCGACGCCAGGACCGGCAAGGTCGCCTGGGAAAGCCCGGTCGAGGACTGGCACACCGGCTACTACATGACCATGGCGCCATTGATCGTGAACGGCAAGGTCATGGTCGGCTGCTCCGGCGGCGAGTACGGCATCCGCGGCTTCGTCCAGGCGTTCGATGCCAACAGCGGCAAGTCGCTGTGGAAGACCTACACCGTCCCCGGCCCGGGCGAGCCCGGTCACGACACCTGGCAGGGCGACACCTGGAAGCGGGGCGGCGCCTCGATCTGGATGACCGGCACCTACGACCCCGAGGCCAAGGTCACCTACTGGGGCACCGGCAACGGCTCGCCGTGGTTCGGCGACCAGCGCCCGGGTGACAACCTCTACACCTCGTCGACGGTTGCGATCGACCCCGAGACCGGCGCGATCAAGGGTCACTTCCAGTACCACTGGAACAACTCCTGGGACTGGGACGAGATGGAAGCGCCGATGATCATCGACTTCCTGAAGGACGGCAAGGACGTCAGCGGTCTGGTCCATCCGGCGCGCAACGGCTATCTGTACTGGCTGGAGCGCAGCGACAGCGGCGCCATCAAGTTCCTGGACGCCAAGGCCTACGTGAAGCAGACGGTGTTCAAGAGCATCGATCCGACCACCGGCCGGCCGACCTACAACGAGGACCACAAGCCCGGCACCGGCAAGTACGCCGACTTCTGCCCGTCGCTGTGGGGCGGCAAGGACTGGCCGTACGAGGCCTTCAACCCGTAGACCGGCATGATCTACATTCCGGCCAACGACAACCACTGCGGCCATCTGGAAGGCAAGAAGGAAGAGTACGTGGCCGGCCAGTGGTGGACCGGTGTCTCGATCCCCGACATCGGCTTCACGGTCGACAAGAACGCGCGCTCCTACGGTGAGATCCAGGCCTGGGACGTCAGCACGGGCAAGCGCGCCTGGACCCATCTGTTCAATGACACGATGAACTGGGGCCCGATCCTGACCACGGCCGGCGGTCTGGTGTTCGACGGCGGCACCAACGACCGGATGTTCCGGGCGTTCGACGCCACGACCGGCGAGGAGCTCTGGCACTTCCGGACCAACTCCGGGGTCGAGGCGCCGCCCTCCACCTTCTCGGTCAACGGTGTCCAGTACATCGCCGTGCAGTCCGGCTGGGGCATCGACGCCGCCGGCCAGCAGAACCTGATCAACAAGGTCCTCGGCGAGCACGTCGACGTGCCGAAGGGCGGCGTGATCTGGGTGTTCGCGCTCAGTCAGTAGCTGGTCAGGACTTCGCTGCCAGGCCAGCCGCACATCGAGCGTCTGGCCGAGCGGCGCGGCAGATGGTACGAGAGCTTGAGCGGGTCAGTCATCCACAAGGTGGCTGGCCCGATCACTTACCAAGCAAGATCAGATCCTGAAGGATGAACCGATGCGTGCTGGCTTCTGTCTCGCTCTGGGTGGTGCGGCGCTGATCGCTGTCGGGTCGACCGGCAGCTGGGCCGAGGATTCGGGCTTCGCCCGGCCCTACGTGGTCAATCTCGAGAACGTCTCCGGCAAGGTCGGACAGAAGACCGCGCTGGTGGCGAGGCTGACGCTCCCTGAAGGGTACGGGATCCTGGACACGTATCGGAACCGGGTGGGTCAGCTGTCGTCCTACGATGATGGCGTCGCGTTCGAGCAGCAGGTCGTGATCGGCACGGTCAAGAACAACGCCTTGGAGTTCGTGGTCGGCCTGACCCCGACCAAGCCTGGCCCCCATCCGATCAACGGCGTGTTCCGGGTTGGCTACTTCAACAATGACGGGCGGATGGACATGGTGTCCCTGCCGCTGATCGCGACCGTCACCGGCACCGAGTAGCCGCCGCCGGTCGCCTCAGGGAGGCCGCGATGCGGACCAGGACCTGGGTGTCGGTCGTCATCCCCCTTCTGATCGCAACGCTGGTGGCGGCCGGCGCATCCGACGCGCGGGCGCAGGACCTCTACCGGGTGCGCGGCACGCTCAAGAGCGTGACCAGCGACCAGCTGGTGATCACCAGCCGCGAGGGCGAGGTGATGGGCTTCCAGCTCAGCCCCGATCTTGGTGTTTTCGCCGTGACTCCGGCGACCATCGACGACGTCAAGCAGGGCCAGTTCGTCGGCCTGACCACGGTCATGGCGGGCGATCGGCAGGTCGCCCTGGAGGCGCATCTGTTCGCCGACGACCTGCGCGGCCTGGGCGAGGGTCACTATGCCTGGGACCTGGTCAAGGAGCCCAACATGATGACCAACGCGAGCGTGGCCGAGATCAAGGACGTGGGCGCCGACCGGGAGCTCAAGGTGAGCTACCAGGAGGGTAAGCCGAAGGTCGCCGGCGAACAGACGATCTACCTGCCGCCCGATGTACCGATCGTGCACATGGCCAAGGCCGATCGCTCGCTGCTCGCGCCCGGCAAGGCTGCGGTCATGCTGGTCAAGCCGGATCGCGACCAGACCCCGGTCGTGGTGGCGGTCGTGGTCGGCGACCAGGGCGCCAAGCCGCCCATGTGACCGCCGCCGCGGCCGCCTCTTTGGGAAGAGGACGGCGCCGGGCGGTGAGGATCCTGCTGGCCCTGGCCTGCTCCGGCGCTCGCCTCGCGGTCGCCGATCCGCGGCCGGGGGAGGATCATGGGCCATCCGGCACCCCGGCGGCGCATTGCGCCGCGCTGATCAGCCAGTTCGATGAGATCATCATCAGCCAGTTCGACTACCGGATCCTGATGCTCGAGGACTACGAGCTGGCCGAGGCCCGGGAGTGGCGTGACCGGGCCGAGGCCGATTGCGCCGTCGGCCGGTACGACTTCGGGATTGGCCTGATCGCGAGCGCGCTGCGGCAGATCGGCGTCGTCCTCGGACCGGACGAGGACGAGCCGCTGGCCCCGTACTAAGCCGCCCGGGCGCGCCACCAGGCGAGGCAGCTTCGGGCGAGCGCTTCGGTCGCATCGATGCAGGCGGGCAGCGGCCGGACGGCGAGCGCGAGCGGCAGCTCGGTGCAGGCGAGCAGCACGCGCCCGGCGCCCGCGGCGGTCAGATGCTCGACCGCGCGGGCCAGCATCTGTCCTGCCTCGGCGGCCCGGTCCTGCTTGACCAGCGCGATCGCCGGCAGCACGTCGTCGGCCATGACCGCGGCCGAGGGCGCCAAGGGCGGATGGCCGGCGGCGGCGAGCCGCTCCTGATAGAGGCCGGCCTGCAGCGTCGCCTGGGTCGCGAGCAGGCCGAGCGGCCCGTGCGCCAGCTCGAGGCGCCTGAGCTCGGCGAGCACGGCGTCGACGATGGAAAGGACCGGCAACGCGGTCGCGGCCGCGAGCTCGCGATACCAATGATGCGCGGTGTGGCAGGGAATCGCGATCGCCGAGGCACCCGCCCGCTCGAGCGCCCGCAGGCCGGCCAGCATGGCCGGCAGCGGTGATGGTCCCCGGCCGTGCAGGATCGGTCCGACCCGGTCCGGCACGCGCGGGTCCGAGATCACCACCAGCGGCAGATGGTCCTGATCGCGCCCGGCCGGGTTCAGCCGGATCAGCTTGGCCATGAGATCGACCGTGGCGGCCGGTCCCATGCCGCCCAGCACGCCCAGCATGCTTGCCCTCCCCCGGCCAAGGGGGCCGGCGCCCTGGGTAGAGGCGCCGGCCGCACCATTGTAAGGCTACTTGCGCCTCGCCTCGATCCGGCGCACCAGGTCGGCCAGCAGGCGCCGGTACAGGTCGTCCTTGAGCACGGCGTCCTCGACCCCGATGTCGAGGTTCGGGTTGTCGTTGATCTCGATGATCACGAAGCCGCCGTTGGTCTGCTTGATGTCGACGCCATAGAGGCCGTCGCCGATCAGGGACGCCGCGCGGCAGCCGAGTTCGGTCACCTCGCGCGGCGCCTGCTCGATGCTGTGGGTCTTGAAGGTGCCCTCGCGGATCTTGCCGTCGGCCTCGTGCTTGACGATCTGCCAGTGGTTCTTGGGCATGAAGTACTGGCAGACGTAGAGCGGCTCGCGGTTGAGCACCCCAACCCGCCAGTCGAACTGGGTCGGCACGTATTCCTGGGCGAGGATCAGATCGGAGTCGTCGAGCAGCTCGCTCGCCCGCGCCTTCAGCTCGGCCTCGTCGTTGACCTTGTAGACGCCGCGCGAGAACGAGCCGTCCGGCACCTTGAGCACGATCGGAAAGCCGAGCTGGCTGCCGATCGCCTTGAGATGGCGGCGGTCCAGGACCATGGTCTTGGGCGTCGGTATGCCGTGCGCCGCCATCAGCTCAGCCAGATAGACCTTGTTGGTGCAGCGCACGATCGAGCTCGGATCGTCGATCACCACGAGACCTTCACGCTCGGCTTTGCGGGCGAAGCGGTAGGTGTGGTTGGTGAGCGCCGTGGTCTCGCGGATGAACAGGGCGTCGAACTCGCCGAGCCGGAGGAAGTCCTGGCGGCGGATCGGCTCGACCTCGATGTTCATCTGGGCGCCGACCCGGATCAGCCGCTCGATGGTCGCCGGCTTGGAGGGCGGCAGCAGGTCCTGGTAGTTGTAGAGGATGGCGATGCTGTAGCGCGGCAGCGGCTGGGCGGGTTGCGCGCGCCAGGCCACCTTGAGGTAACGGGCGAGCGCGTTGTTGAACCAGGCAGCCTGGGTTTCGTCGAGCTCGGCCGGCGACAGCGGCCGGATCGAGCGGATGCGCAGGTTGCCGACGCGGGACGGCCGGATCGTGACCGCGAGCAGGGGATGCCGGAAGCGGTCGAAGACCGCCCGGGCGAGCGCGCGGAAGCGGCTGTCCTCGGTGGTGCCGAAGGCGATCAGGAGGCGGATCGGCTCGGCCGGCGGCTCGGGCAGGCGCGCGAGCCGCTTGGCCAGCACCGCGTCGAGCTCGGGGAGCGCGAACCGGTAGAGCGACTTCCGGCCGAGGTCGATGATCGTCTGGACCGAGGGGATCACCTTGTGGCCGCGGGCCTCGGCGAGCAGCGAGGCGTAGTACCCGGTGCCGAGATAGATGCAGTCGCGGCTCAGGTTGACGACCCGGACCGAGCGGGCGCGAAAGTGCTCAGGCCGGGTGATGTAGATGCGCGGCAGCCAGACCAGCTGGCCGAGCGGTTCGGGATAGGCCGAGGGTGGCAGCTCGCTGAGAACGGCTTGCATCAGGGCGTGGCGTCGCGCCTGCTAAGGATGACCGCGGCACGGAGTTTGGACCGGCCGTACTTGGCCATCAGCTCGAATTCCCGCCGCAGGATCGGGATGCTGACCCGATCGATGCTGGTGACGTGGGCGGAAGAGATATAGGGATCATGGGCGTAGATAAAGCGTTGATCGCAGCCCGAGACGATGATCCAGTGGGGCTCCTTGTCGCCGTAGATCCGGTACTGGCTGATCAGCACCAGCGCGATCGCGCCGGCCGCGATCCGCTCGCTCAGCTCGTCCGCCGAGAGCGGGTGGAAGCGGACCTTGACCTGGCTGCGCTTGAGCTCATCCAGGAAGTCCTCGTGGACCAGGCGGATCACCGCCTTCTTGTCCGGATCACGGACGGTGTCGAGGAAGGGCGGCCCCTCGTCGTTGACGAACAGCTCGACCCCGAAGCCGCGCCGCCAGGCCGCCAGCGCCAGACCGTGCGGGCCGCAGCCGCCGTGGCCCGAGGTCATGAAGATCATGGTCGAACTCGCGCCACAGGCGGAGCTCGAGGCGGCGGTCGAGGCGCAGCCCCTTGTCGAGCGCCTTCATCGCCATCATCAGGGCCGCCGGACCGCAGGTGAACTCGAGGGTCTGGCGGTAGTGCGGCACCCGCCAGGCGACCGACTGCAGGCGCGGCACCAGGGCGTGGGCCATGCGCAGCGCGTCGCTGTCGTCCTCGTAATAGGCGCGGTAGATGCCGAAATCGACGTAGCCGACGCTGCGATAGAGAGCGACCGCGGCGGCGTTGCTCGGATTGACCTCGAGGCGCATGACCGCGGCGCCGCCGTCGAGCGCGGCCACCTCGGCGGCCTGCAGCAGGGTCCGGCCGAGGCCGCGGCCCTGCTGTTCGGGCAGGACCGCCATCGAATACAGCCGGGCGAGCGCGGTCCGGCCGTGGAACAGGACCAGGGCATAGCCCACCAGCCGGCCGTTCTCCTCGGCGACCAGGCACTCGGCGGTGTCGCTGGCGAGAAAGTGGCGGAAGCTGCGGCGCGAGAGGCGGTCATACTCGAAGCAGCGCTGCTCGATCTCGACCAGCTTCTCGAGATCCTCGGCGATGGCGGGGCGGATCAACCAGCCCGGCGCGGCCACGGCGCGACGGCGCTCCCTCCGGACGTCCGGCAAGGCGGTCATGGATTGGGATCTGCTACCGGAGGACGGGGGGCCTTCATGGCCGCTAGATATAGGCAGCGATCCGGTCCGCGAGAAGATGGCGGGCTCGGGTCATGAGCAGGCCATCGGCGACGCCGATGCAGCGGGCGCTGGCAGAGGCCGAGGCCGCGGCTGCCCGAGGCGAGGTGCCGGTCGGTGCGGTCCTGCTCGACCCCGGCGGCGAACTGCTGGCGGCCGCGGGCAACCGGGTGGAGGAGCTCTCCGATCCGACCGCCCACGCCGAGCTCCTGGTCATCCGTGAGGCGGCGCGGAGACTGGGCGCGCCCCGGCTCGTGGCCTGCGACCTCTACGTCACCCTCGAGCCCTGCCCGATGTGCGCCCAGGCGATCAGCTTCGCGCGCATCCGCCGGCTGTACTATGGCGCGCCCGATCCCAAGGGCGGCGGCGTCATGCACGGCCCCCAAATCTTCGCGAGCTCGTCCTGCCATCACGCGCCCGAGGTCTACGGCGGCATCGGCGAGCGCCAGGCAGCGGCCCTGCTGCGCGACTTCTTCCGTCTGCGCCGCGCCTAGCCGACCGCAAAACTAATAGGCGCCGTTGCCGCGCAGGACGGCGCGCGGGGTCTTGATCAGGATGACCAGGTCGCACCAGAGCGACCAGTTCTTGACGTACCAGCAGTCCAGGTGGACCCGGCGCCGGTAGTCGAGATCGTTGCGGCCGCTGATCTGCCAGAGCCCGGTCAGGCCGGGTGTGCTCTCGACGTAGTAGACGATGTTGTCGCCGTAGCGCGCCAGCTCCTCGGCGATCACCGGGCGTGGGCCCACGAGGCTCATGTCGCCGCGCAGCACGTTGAAGAGCTGTGGCAGCTCGTCCAGCGAGGTTCGCCTGAGCCATGCCCCGATCCGGGTGACCCTGGGGTCGTCCTTCAGCTTGTGATCCTGCTGCCAGCCGGCGAGCGCCTCGGGGTGGGCCGCGAAATGCTCTGCGAGGACCCGGTCGGCGGCCGGCACCATGGTCCGGAACTTGAAGCAGACGAACGTCTTGCCGCCCTTGCCGATGCGCTCGTGGCGATAGAACACCGGCCGGCCGGTACGCGCCACCTGGGCGCTGATCAGCAGGAACAGCGGTGCCACGAACAGGAACAGCAAGCTGCCCGCCAGCAGATCGAACGCCCGTTTGAGGCGTCGCGGCCAGGGCCGGGCCAGGTTGTTGTAGAGGCGGAGCGAGAGCACGTCGTGGCTGAAGAAATGGGTCACGTGGGTGCCGGCGAGCGGCAGGCCGCGCATCGGCGAGACGATGTCGACGTCGCCATGGTGCAGACTCAGGCGCTCGACGTAGCCGCCGCAGCGGGCGGTCTCGTCGAGTTCGAGCGCGACCACGACGTGCGGCCGCCCGAGGTGGGCCGGCAGCAGGTCGGGATAGGGCGAGGCGCGCAGCACCGGCAGGCGCCTGGCTCCGAGCTCGAGATAGGCAGCCGCCAGCTCGGGGTCGCCCGGCGGTTGGATGAAGGCCACCACCTCGAAGCCGAGCAACGGCTCGCTGTCGAGGGCGGCCGCGGCATCCAGCGCATTCGGCCCGATCCCGACCACCACGGTCGGCCGCCGCCAGGCGCCCAGCCGCATCAACGCATGCTTGACCGCGAGCCGGGCCAGCGGCACCAGGAGCGCGACCAGGGTCCAGCTCGTGGCCCACCACAGGCGCGAGAAATTGCTCTTGGTCAGGAACACCAGCGCGGCGTCGACGATCGCCAGGGTCACCACGACCCCGAGCACGTCGCCGATCTCCTGCCAGAACGGGCGCCGGCGCGCATAGTGGCCGAGCCGCCAGAAGCTGATCACGCAGGCCATGCCGAGCGTCAGGAAGATCACCGGCCGAATCTCGCCGAAGTGGACCGGCCAATCGTACCAGGTCGCGTGCCAGGGGATCCTGCTGAACCAATAGTTCATGGTCCGTCCGGCGACGAAGCAGGCGAAGATCACGAGCAGGTCGCAGGCCGCCAGCAGCCAGCCCTCGCGCGCGGCCTGCCGCGAGCGCACCTCCAGCTGCCGTTCGGTCGCCGCAAGAACGTCCATCACACCCGACCAAAGGGAGAAAGACTTTCGATAGTCGAAATCAGCCCCCGAAATAGCGCCGAAAGGTTTGCCTTGGCAAGCGCCGATGGGCGCGCCGGCCGCGGCCCGCCGGCCTCCGGGCTCAGGGCAGGCCCAGGGCGGCGCGGTAGAGGTCGAGATACGCCCGCTGCGCGGCCGACCAGGAGAAGCGTTCGGCCACCACCCGGCGCGCCCGGGCGACGATCGCAGTACGGAGCGCGGATGCGGCGGTCAGCCGGCGGACCGCCGCGGCGTAGCTGGCGGGGTCGGTGCCTTCGATCAGGACACCGCTGACGCCGTCCTCGATGATCTCCTTCAGGCCGCCGACCGCGTGCGCCACGACCGGGATGCCCATCGCCATCGCCTCCAGGGGCGTGAGCGGCAGGCCCTCCCAGAGCGACGGCAGCAGCAGGACGTCGACCGAGCGGAGCCGCGCCAGCGCCGCGGCGCGCGGCAGGCTCCCCAGGAGCTCGACCCGATCGGACAGCGCCAGAGCTTCGGCGCGCCGGCGCAGCGGGCCGAGCAGCGGGCCGTCGCCGATGACCACCAGACGGTAGTCCTCGGCGCGCAGGGCATCGAGCACATCGACCAGGAGCAGCGGGTTCTTCTGCTCGACCAGCCGGCCGAGAAAGCCCAAGCAGCGCCCGCTCGGGCTGCCGATCGCCGGCGGCAGGTCGGCCTCGATGCCGTTCCGGATCACCAGATGCCGTTGGCCTGGCCGGAGAATGCCGGCGGCCGCGGCCAGGTCGCGATCGTGCTGGCAGACGAACAGGGTGAGCTTGGCCCGGGCGCAACAGTCCCGCTCGGCCAGGATGGCGAGCTTGCGCAGCCCGAAGGGCTTGGCGACGAAGTGATAGCCGTGGACACTGTACACGAGCGGGATCTGCGGCGCGGCCCGGCTGACGGCGAAGCCGGCGCGGGCGCCATGGGCGTGGATCAGCGCCGGTCGCAGGCGCCCGACCAAGCCGCGGAGGCGAAGCCAGAGGCGGGGGTCGAGCCGGCCCCGGAAGAAGTCGAGGCCATGGACGCTCGCACCCAGCCGGGCGCCTTCGGCGAGCGCGGGCGACCCCGCCTGGCTCACGAGGTGGACCTCGACCGGCAACGCTGCGCGGACCGCCGCGATCAGCTGCAGGACGTGGGTCGTCCCGCCGCCGAGGCGGCCGTCGGCGACCGCCTGGAGCAGGATCACCGCAGCGGCGCCGGGGGTTCGGCAGCGCGCGTCCGGGCGAGAATGTAGCCGAGCGGCACCCAGAACGCCCAGTCGGAGAGGCCGCTGACGAAAGCATAGCCGGTCAGAACGAACAACAGGGTCGGCAACTGCTCCGGGGCCGCACGTCTCACGATCCTGGCCACTCGCAACAGAAAGGCCACGAACAAGGCATAGCCTGCCCAGCCGAATTCGCCGAACACCTGCAGGAAGATGCTGTGAGCCTGGCGCGGCGGAGAATTGACCGGCAAATAGGAGTCGAACTGCTTCATGACCAGATCGCCTCTGAAGTAGCCGACCCCAAGGGGGTCGCCGATGCCCATCTGCACGTAGGCCACCCAGATGGGATAGCGCTGCGACGACAGCCGGTTCAGAAGATCCCGGGTCGAATCGTCGATCGCCCAGTCGACTGCCAGGACGATCAAGGGCTGGGCGCAGAGAAGCAATACGAGCACCCAGGCGAGCCGGGCGAACCGGCGGCCCAGGAGCTTCGCCCCCAACCAGCCCGCGAGCGCGACGACGACGCCCCGGCTCATGCTGGGAATCGAGAACAGAAACGGCAGGACCCCGAGGCATCGCGGCGCCTGCTGGGCGAGCATGATCCCGACCACGCCGTAGAGCATGGCGTTGTAGTTGGGCTCGCCGTGCAGGCCGGCGTGCCGGTCGACATGGATGCCCAGCAGGGTGCGTGACTTGTAGAGGAACTCAGGCAGCAGACCCTCGACGATCATGCTGAGCAGCATCAGCGGCAACAGCAGCACGAGGTAGCGGACGAACAGCTCGGGCCGCAGGCGGGCGGTGAGATCGGTCGCGAACAGAAGAACGAAGACCTGGGCCAGGCGAGGAGCGCTCGCGGCGATGACCCCGTCACGGGCGGTGCCGACCAGGCCGAGCGCGAGCATGGCCGCAATCCACAGGAACAGACGATCGAGCGATTGCAGAACGATGACCGTGAACAGGCCGAGGACCAGCAGGGTCGCGTTCAGATAGATCGGCACTTCGAGGGGCGCCTTGACCGCCCCGGCGACCAGCAGGACACAGAGCGCGTGCTCGAGGGGTCGGCTGAACGTGCCGGGTCGATCGCTGTCCGAGGGCAACGTGGTCTGGATCGAGCCGGGGACGCTAGCGGATGGCACGATAGCTTCGGTTCACGGACTGGCGGAGCAGGTGATATACCGGCCTGGGGGCGAAGCGCCCGAGAGCCCGTTGCCCCAATCCCTTGGCGACGCAATAGCCGTATCTGAGCCAGGCTCTGCCACGCGGATAGCCATAGGTCACGGCGATCACCCGGACCTCGCCGAGCCCGGCGAGATGCCTGCGATCGGAGGCGCCGGCGAGGCTCATGTGGGCGACCAGCCCGGGCACGTAGACGCCACGGAAACCGGCGCGATGGGCGCGCTGCAGCCAGTCGTAGTCCATGGCGATGGCGTAGGCCGGATCGAACGGGCCCACGGCATCGTAGACAGACCGGCGGACGAGCATCGTCGGATGATGCACGTCGGGCATGCGATAGGCAATGCGCGCAGCGTAGTCGGGATCGCCGCGGACCAGATGGGTCGGACGGCCGTCCGCGTCGTGGTACAGCACGTCGCCGAAAGCGAAGGCGGCCCCGGAGCGCTCCAACGCGGTGAAGGCGATCTGGACCTGCCCGGGCGGCATCCAGTCGTCGCCGTTGAGCAGGCCGACGTACGCTCCGCGCGTGGCCGCCACGCCTTTGTTGAAGGCGTCGCTGATGCCTCGGTCCGGCTCGCTCACCCAATAGGCGATCCGGTCCTGATAGCCTCGGATGAGGTCGGTCGTACCATCGGTCGAGGCGCCGTCGATGATGACGTACTCGAGGCTCCCGAAGGTCTGCGCGAGCACGCTCTCGATGGTGCGCTCGAGGGTGCGCGCGGCGTTGCGGACCACGGTGGCAATGCTGACGCGCGGCTCGCCAGCGCAAGGACGCTCGCCCGTGATCAGACGCCGCACGCCCCCCGGCCCGGCCGCCTGGTCAGGGGCCGGCAGGGCGCGACCCCGAGCGCGTGACCGCGGGCGCGATCGATCCATGCCCAGCCTCGACCGGCCTCGCCCCAGCCTCTGAGAGCCGCGGCGCGAGGTCGCGCCACTGTCGGAGCCGGCACTTGTGCATGACGAACGCGAGCGGCAGAAAGGCGAGGTTGAGCATCTCGCCCAGCGCGGCCGGCGTGACGAACAAGCCGGCGGCGGCGATCTCCGCGTAATACCGGTCGCGCTCCCTGGTCTGGTTGCCTTCGTGCCAGCGAAAGGCGCCGAGCAGCGACGGCACGATGTGCAGCGGCGCGAAACGCGCGAGCTCGGTCCACAGAACGAAATCACCCGCCTGCCGGCAGGTTCGAATCCGGGCCAGCGCCGCGGCCTCGATGCGCGCCAGCAGCGACCGGGCGAAGAAGGTCCCTTCCTGCTGGATGAAGCCCAGCGCCTTGCCGTGGAACAGCCCGGCCCGGATCAAGAGGCGCGGATGCCATTTCACGGCGTCGATCGTATGGACAAGGCCGTCCTTGTCCATCGTCGCCGGCAACCCGGTCAGCCAGCGGGCGCCGGAGATCTGCGTGTACTTCGCCACCATGTCGAACGCCCAAGGCAGGAAGCGGTCGTCCGCGTTGATCCAGCAGCAAAATGGCGCGCAACCGCGGCCGAGACCCTTGAGAACCGCATCGTACATGCCCTGGTCCGGCTCGGACATCACGGTGATGCGCCGATCGCAGGCAGCGTGGGCTTCGGCGATCTCGCGGCTGCGATCGCCCGAGCCGCCATCCACGATGATGTATTCCCAGGCCCCGAACGTCTGGTCTCTCACCGACCGGATGGCCTCGTCGAGATAGCGCTCCCCGTTGTAGACGGGCGTCACGACGCTGATCAGGGGCCCTCTCTCCATCCCGTTCGTCAAGTTTCGTTCCATCCCGGATACCGGATCAGCTTTCACTCGATCTCCGTCCAGCCCGCACCAACACTGGCTGGCGATCGAACCCGCTCACCCTCGCGCCCTGCAATTGTCCCGAAGAAACAAAGTCCGGGCATGTCCTTCACTCATCCAAACTAGAAGTGACCAGACGAACCCGCGCTGGTTTTGAATCAGCGTGGAGAGACCGCGCCGCCGCCGCTCAGCAGCACCTTCAGGCGGTGCTTGGCAGCGAGCTTCAGTTGGGAGGGCAAGGCATAAACGCGATTGACGCGACGAAAATGGCGCAGCTCAGCGGCAAACGCTCCATTGCGCTCCGCGACCGCTGCGTCAAGGAGATTGTTCGCGAACGTATAGATCTCGAGGTCCATGGCATTCCGACGCTCGATCAGGCGACGGGTGCGCCCCGGGAGCGGCGCCATGCCCGTCCGGTTCCGGTTCTTGAGCAGCTTGCTGTAGTGGACAGAGCCCCAACCCAACGCGTCTCTCACGATCATCAGGCTCTCGTCGAAGCGTTCGACGATGATCGGGGCGACGAAGTGTCGGCGCAGGTTCGCCTTGGCGCGCACGAGCAGGTCGGGGTCGGGGCTCGCCTCGAGGTCGGCCACCCCGGCGAGCAGCTTCGTTTGCAAGTTGCTGCCCATGCCCAGCCGGTCGGCGAACTGCTCGAGGGACAAAGCCTTGACCGTCTCGTAATGAGGCGTCTTCGGCTCGTCGAGCAGATAGTAATAATGGGAGACGACGCGCGCGACCGGGTCGCGGACCGCCGTAAGGTAGGTGCATGCCTGCGAAAACTGCTCATGAATCCCGTAGGCGATGTGGCCGGCGAGCAGCCGGACGCTCGCCTTTTCTTGCGGCGAGCAGCGCTCGAAGGACTCGAATGGGGCAAGGCCGCCGCGCCCCCGGTCGTAGTCGTAGTAGCCCTCGGCCTGATACTGCCGCTGAAGGATGCTGCGCATCGTCGTGCCCGCGGTCTTCGGGATGTGCAGGAAGATCACGGTCGGCAGGGTGGCGGAAGCTGGCATCGCCCTGGTTGCTAAGTCCATTCGACGACGCGGGACAGCATCTCTCCGGGACCGGTCGCCTCGGCCCGCGGCTTGAACCCGATCCTGACATGCGCGGCAGGGTCGCCGGGCTGCATCCATGTCATCGAGGTTCGCTCCGCAGGGCGTCGCGCAGGAAGACGGCGAACAGGCCGAGGATCACGCCGACGACCGCGGCCAGCTCGAGGGTCAGCAGCGGATTGAGCGAGCTCGGCGCGCCGCCCGCCGAGGCCGGCACCAGGATCTGGGCGGCGTAGGGCTGATTGACGCGCAGCAGCGCCTGGGCCTGGTACTGCTCGGCCAGCATCTGCTCCAGGGCCTGCTTGTGGGCTCGGGCTGGTGACCGAAGCGATCTCGCTTTCGACCTCGCCGATCTGGCGGCCGATCCGGTCCTGCGCTTCCTCCCGCAACAGGGCGTCCGCAGCCCGGTGCGCCATCTCGATCACCTTGACCGCGAACTCGGGTCGCGGATGGGTCATCGATATGCGAAAGATCGAGCTTTGGCCGATCCGCTCGACGTCGATCTGATCGTCGAGCCATTCGGCCAGGCGGTCGAGGTCCGGCTCGCTCCACGCCGGATAGCTGAAAAAGCGGAGCACCGCGCCCTTGACCCTGGCCAGAGCGCCCCGGGGTGGATGCCACGTCTGGTGCTCGGCGTCCCATTGGCCGGCGAAGACGGTCTGCAGCAGTTGGTGCTCCGCCTGCAGCCGGGCCGCGAGCGCGGTCGATCCGAACAGCTGGGCATAGCGCTCGAGGTTGGAGACGTGCTCGACCTTGGCCGGCGTCTGCGCCAGGGTCGCGAGGCTCGCGAATTCCTCGATCTCGCTCGCCAGCTGGCTGGCGGCGCTGAGGTCGGTCTGGGCCGGCGCGACGACCATGGTCGCGGTGTAGATCGGCCGGTGCAGCTTGAAGTCGATCGCCGTCACCAGCACGCAGAGGATGACCACCGCCAGCAGCAGCCAGATGCCGCGCCACGTTGTCTGGACCAGGCCGGGGATCGAGATCTCGCGCAAGGCCGGCGGCGCCTCGCGCAAGTGAGTTGTCGCTTCGTTCACGGCTCTGGCTGCGTCGCTGCTCTGACTACCCTTGGCGCGGCCGTCGCGGCCGGACGGCAAAGCCGGCGGATGTTTATCACGGCGGATTCCGGCTGTCACGGACCGGAGGCAGAACCGCGGCGACCATCGCCGCGCGCGTCAGGCGGCCTCGGCGACCACCCGCTCGCGATACCAGCGGTAGGCGTCGGCCAGGCCGTCCTCGAGCGCGATCTTCGGCCGCCAGCCAAGCGCCGTGAGGCGGGAGGTATCGAGCAGCTTGCGCGGCGTGCCGTCGGGCCGCTCGCTGTTGTAGCGCAGCCGGCCCTCGAAGCCGACCACCGTCCGGACGGTCTCGGCGAGCTCGGCGATGGTCAGATCCTCGCCGCAGCCGACGTTGATGTGCAGCTCGTCGCTGTAGACCTGGAGCAGATGGACGCAGGCCTCCGCGAGGTCGTCGACGTGCAGGAACTCGCGCCGCGGCCGGCCGGTGCCCCAGATCTCGACCTCATCGGCGGCCGTCGCTTTGGCGGCGTGCATCTTGGCGATCAGCGCCGGCACGACGTGGCTGGACATCAGGTCGAAATTGTCGCCCGGGCCGTACAGGTTGGTCGGCATCGCGCTGATGAAGTCGCAGCCGTACTGGCGCCGGTAGGCCTGGCAGAGCTTGATGCCGGCGATCTTGGCGATCGCATACCACTGGTTGGTCGGCTCCAGCGATCCGGTGAGCAGACAGTCCTCCGCCATCGGCTGCGGCGCGAGCTTGGGGTAGATGCAGCTCGAGCCGAGGAACAGGAGCTTCTCGACCCCGGCCCTGCGCGCGGTGTGGATGACGTTCGCCTCGATCATCAGGTTGTCGTAGAGGAACTCGGCCGGATAGCGGTCGTTGGCGAGGATGCCGCCGACCCTGGCCGCGGCCACGATCACGACCTGCGGCCGGGTGCGGCCCATCCAGCGCTCGACCTCGTCCTGGCGGCCGAGGTCGCACTCCTGGCGGGTCGCGGTCAGGAGCTCGCAGTTTGCCCGCTCGAGCCGGCGCACCAGCGCGCTGCCGACCATACCGCGGTGGCCCGCGACCCAGATCCGCTTGCCGGCGATCGGGTAGATGACGGGAACGCCGCCAGCCTCGCTCGTCATGCCCTTGCCTCGCTTGTCCGCCCCGTCAGTCCAGGCCGTTGCGCCCCTCGCGTTCGACCGCCACCAGATCGGCCTCGACCATCTCGCGCACCAGCTCGGCGAAGCTGGTCCGGTGCCGCCAGCCGAGCCTGGCCAGCGCCTTGCTCGGATCGCCGAGCAAGAGATCGACCTCGGTCGGCCGGAAATAGCGCTTGTCGACCCGGACCAGCTCCTGGCCGCTACGCTGGTCGATCCCGACCTCGTCCTCGTCCTCGCCATGCCAGCCGATCGTCCGGCCGACGCAGGCGAAGGCGCGCTCGACGAACTCCCGGACGCTGTGGGTCTCGCCGGTCGCGAGCACGTAATCGTCGGGCTGGTCCTGCTGCACGATCCGCCACATGCCGTCGACGTAGTCGCGGGCGTGGCCCCAGTCGCGCTTGGCGTCGAGATTGCCGATGTAGAGCCGCTCCTGCAGGCCGAGCTCGATCGCGGCGACCGCGCGGGTGATCTTGCGAGTGACGAAGGTCTCGCCGCGCAGCGGGCTCTCGTGGTTGAACAGGATGCCGTTCGAGGCGTGGTAGCCGTAGGCCTCGCGGTAGTTGACCGTGATCCAGTAGGCGTAGAGCTTGGCTGCGGCGTAGGGGCTGCGCGGATAGAACGGCGTGGTCTCGCTCTGCGGCGTCTCCCGGACCTTGCCGTAGAGCTCCGAGGTCGACGCCTGATAGAAGCGCACGCGCTCGCCCATGCCCAGGATGCGGATCGCCTCGAGCAGGCGCAGCGTGCCGATGCCGTCGGCGTTGGCGGTGTACTCGGCGGTCTCGAAGCTGACCTGGACGTGGCTCTGGGCGGCGAGGTTGTAGATCTCGTCGGGCTGGGTCTCCTGGACCAGGCGGATCAGGTTGGTGGCGTCGGTCAGATCGCCGTGGTGCAGGAAGAAGCGGGTCTCGTGCTCGTGGGGGTCGAGGTAGAGATGATCGACCCGGCCGGTGTTGAACGACGACGAGCGCCGCTTGACGCCGTGCACGACGTAGCCCTTGGCGAGCAGCAGCTCGGCGAGATAGGCCCCGTCCTGGCCGGTGACCCCGGTGATCAAGGCGACCCTGGCTGACATCTGGCTCCTCGGTGGCGGCGGCAGTGCCTGGTTGCGGCGACGCGACCGTGCGATCGGTGGTCGGCGCCGCCGGCGCACCGCTTGGCACGCTCCGGAACCATGGCTACCTTCGAGTTAAGGCGCTCCTTACACCGGATCGCGAGCTGCCAGCAAGGGCGCGTGCGGCCGCAGGGGCGCCGACGGAGAGCTTCGCGCCATGCTGCAGCCGGCCGACGACTTCGAGACCCTGCGCCGCGAGTTTCGCTGGCAGATCCCGCGGGCGTTCAACATCGCGAACGCGGTCTGCGACCGCCACGCCGGGCCGGACAACCGGCTCGCCCTGATCGAGGAGCGAGGCGCGGGCGAGGTCCGCCGACACGGCTTCCGTGACCTGCAGCGCGGCGCCAACCGCCTCGCCAACGTGCTGGCAGCCGCCGGCGTCGGGCGCGGCGAGCGGGTCGGCATCCTGCTCGGCCAGCGTCTGGAGACCCTGCTCGCGCATCTCGCGGTCTACAAGCTGGGCGCGATCGCGATGCCGCTGTTCAGCCTGTTCGGGCCCGAGGCGCTCGCCTATCGTCTGGCCGACAGCGGTGCCAGGGCGGTCGTCACCGACCCCGCCGGCGCCGCGAAGCTCGCGGATCTGCGCGCCGCGCTGCCGGCGCTCGAGCAGCTGTTCGCGACCGATGGCGGCGGGCCGGGCGCGGTCGACCTCGACGCGGCGCTGGAGCGCGCCGCCGACCGCTTCACCAACGCCCCGACCAGCGCCGACGATCCCGCGCTCCTGATCTACACCTCCGGCACCACCGGCCAGCCGAAGGGTGCTTTGCACGCGCACCGCGTGCTGCTGGGCCATCTGCCGGGGGTTCAGCTGCCGCACGATTTTTTCCCGCAGCCGGGTGACCGCTTCTGGACGCCCGCGGACTGGGCCTGGATCGGCGGGCTCATGGACGTGCTGATGCCGTGTCTCTATTTCGGCCTGCCGGTGGTCGCGGCGAGGGGCGGCAAGTTCGACCCGGAAGCGGCGGTCCGGCTGCTGGCGCGCCACGAGGTCAAGAACGTCTTCCTGCCGCCGACCGCGCTCCGGCTGCTGCGCCAGGCCGGCGTGGCGCCGCTGGCCATGGGTGCCCGGCTGCGCTCGCTCGCCTCCGGCGGCGAGAAGCTCGGCGACGACGTGATCGAGTGGGGACAGCGCGCGTTCGGCCTGACCATCAACGAGTTTTACGGCCAGACCGAGGCCAATCTCGTGGTCGGCAACAATGCCCGCATCCTGAGGCTCAAGTCCGGCAGCATGGGCAAGCCGGTCCCGGGCCACGAGGTGAGCGTGCTCGATGACGACGGGAAGCCGGCGCCGCCCGGCGTGAGCGGCGTGATCGCGATCCGCCGTCCGGATCCGGTGATGTTCCTCGGCTACTGGAACAACCCCGCGGCCACGGCGGCGAAATTCCGGGGCGACTGGCTCTTGACCGGCGATCTCGGGCGCGAGGACGAGGCGGGCTACCTCACCTACCTCGGCCGCGAGGACGATCTGATCAGCAGTGCCGGCTACCGGATCGGGCCCTCGGAGGTCGAAGACTGCCTGGCCAGGCATCCGGCGGTGGCGCTGTGCGCCGTGATCGGCATCCCCGATCCGATCCGGGGCGAGGTGATCAAGGCGTTCGTCGTGCCGAAACCCGGCGAGCTACCGGGCATCGAGCTCGAGCGCTCGATCCAGGCGTTCGTGCGCGAGCGCCTCGCGGCCCATGAATACCCGCGCCAGATCGCGTTTCTGGACGAGCTGCCGCTGACCACGACCGGCAAGGTCCGGCGCCGCGATCTGCGCGACCGCGAGCGCCAGGCCGGTCCGCCTCTTGCGGAGTGAATGCCGCGGCGCGGCGTCGGGAAATTGAGCGCCAGGGCGGCTCTGGACAGGTTTCCCGGGCGCGCTCATAGTAGCGCGCGATCACGCCGCCGGCGGCTGGCTGGCAGGCCCAAGAGCACCGGTGCAGGCCATGTATCAGGAACGGACCCGCTCGATTCAGATCTCGGTCGAGCCCTTCTACCTCGACGACCAGTCGGCCCCCGAGCAGAGCCGGTTCGTGTTCGGTTACCGCATCCAGATCGACAACCAGGGCCGCGAGGTGGTGCAGCTGATCAGCCGGCACTGGCGGATCACCGACGCGCTCGGACGGACCATGGAGGTGCGCGGCGCGGGCGTGGTCGGCCAGCAGCCGGTGCTGCAGCCGGGCGAGCACTTCGAGTACACCAGCGGCACCCCGCTCGCGACCCCGAGCGGCATCATGGTCGGCAGCTACCAGATGGTGACGACGACCGGCGAGCAGTTCGAGGTCCAGATCCCCGCCTTCTCGCTCGACGCGCCCGGGGCCATGACCCCGCCGAACTGACGCGCTGCCGCCGCCCCCTGCGCAGAGGTTGCGAGGCCCGGCGGTCATGACCGCCCGCTCGCCGCTGCCGCGGGGCCGTCAGCGGGGCCTCGTTGACCAGCTCGAAGCGCAGCTCGGCATCCTTGACCAGGGTCGGGTTGGCAGCCGGTCGAGGACCGCGACGCCGGGATCGGGCATGGCGGCGTCCAGCGCCGGCCTGCCTTTCGGCCGGGGCGGCCTCGGCGCGCGCGACCCAGGAGCCGCGGGCGGCGTCAAGGGCTTCGGTCCGAGCGCAATCCGTTCGCCTCCCCGGGTTTCCTCACCCGCTGCTGAGGCGCGAGTTTAGCTTGCGGCCCTTAAGTCGGGGCAACTTCAGGCTTCCGCGGCGTCGAAGACGGCGGGCCGATCGGCCGCCCGGCCAGCGCAAGCGACTGGCGCTCGAGCGACTTCGACTGGTCGAGCCGGCGCCCGCTTTCTGGCGCTGCTGATCGGTGTGCGGTCCGCTATTCGATGCCGGGCGCGGTTTAGTTGCACTTCCGTTGAAATGTGTTAAGAAGAGCGACTCGGTTTCAGGGAGGCTAACGAGGTGCCCGACGCCCCAGATCATTCCAAGCTCGCCGAGCTGACGGCGGAAATAGTCTCGGCATACGTTTCCAATAACCTGGTATCGGTCTCCGAGGTATCGAGCGTGATCAGCTCGGTGGCCGAAAACCTGGGAGCGCTGGCGACCGAGGAGCCGGCAGCGCCTGCGCCCAAGCCCGAGCCCGCGGTCGCGATCCGCCGCTCGGTCAGCCGGGATCAGATCACCTGCCTGGTCTGCGGCGGCAAGCACAAGGTGCTCAAGCGGCATCTTGCGGTCGCTCATCAGCTGACGCCGCCCGACTATCGGGAGTTGTTCGGCCTCAAGCGCGACTATCCCATGGCGGCTCCGAGCTACGTCCAGGAGCGGGCGGAGATCGCGCGCCGGATCGGCCTCGGCCGGCCGCGCAAGGCGACCGCGGGTCGACGGCCCAAGGCGGCGGCGAAATAGCGCCTGCGTCTGCGCCGGCGGCCGCGGGCGCCTGCGCCCGCGGGTCTCCCGGTCGCCGCGACCGGGTGCCGGAAGCGCCGTCGGCAGGACCGCAGCCTGGGCGCCGATTGCGGCTGGCGTGACCGCTCGCGGCTCGCCATAGCCGGTCGATCCAAATTCCCGATCGCACCGAGGCGGCGGGTCCGCGTCCGATCGTCGAGCGGCGGCGCGCGATCGGCACCTCTACCTCCGGGGCGACGCGATGGCAGGTCAGAAAATTCTGCAGGCGGGCGCGGTCGCGCTGGTCACCGGCGCCGGCAGCGGCATCGGCGCCGCGGTGGCGGCCCAGCTGGGTGCCAGGGGCGCCAGGGTGATCTGCGCCGGACGTCACCGCGAGCGCCTGGCCCCGGTCGTGGACCGGATCGGACCGGGCGGCCACATGCTCGAGCTCGACGTCGCCGACCCGCAGTCGATCGCCACCCTGCTCCAGCGTCTGCCGCCCGAGCTGCGTGCGATCGACATCCTGGTCAACAATGCCGGCCACGACATCGGCGGCCGGCAGCGCTTCGATCAGGGCGAGGTCGAGGAGTGGGCGAGCATCATCGAGACCAACGTCACCGGCATGATCCGGGTCTCGCACGCGATCGCCAGGGGCATGGTGGCGCGCGGCCGCGGCCACATCGTCAATCTCGGCTCGACCGCGGGCTTGCGGGTCTACCGCACCGGCAGCATCTACAACGCGTCGAAATTCGCGGTCCGGGCGTTCACCGAGGGCCTGCGCATGGACTACGCCGACACCGACATCCGGATCACCGAGATCCTGCCCGGGCTGACCCGCACCGGCTTCGCGGCCGCCCGCTTCCACGGCGACCGCCAGCGCGGCCGCGACTACTACGCCCGCTTCCCGGGCTCGATCACCGCCGAGGACGTGGCGCGCACGGTGCTGTTCGCGCTCGACCAGCCGGCCGAGGTGACGATCGCCCAGCTGCTGGTCGTGCCGACCCGCGAGGCCTGAACCGATCGACCCCCGAAGCCGTTTGATCTTCGCGCCAAGGGCGGGTATGTCCGCGTGTCCGCCCGGGGTCGCCGGCCCCCCGGCGCCATCGGACCGGGCGCCGGCTGCCAACCGGAGGGCTTGCGCGATCCTGTACCATCCTCGCGATCGGCCAGCGCCCCCCGGCATCAAGTCCGGAGCTGGCTGAGCATGGTCAAAGCGCGCAGCTCGGTCTGGCCCGGCAAGCCCTATCCCTTGGGCGCGAGCTGGGATGGCTCCGGGGTCAACTTCGCCCTGTTCTCGATCCACGCGACCAAGGTCGAGCTCTGCCTGTTCGACGGCAGCGGCCGGCGCGAGCTCGAGCGGATCGAGCTGCCCGAGTACACCGACGAGGTCTGGCACGCCTATCTGCCCGAGGTCGGCCCGGGCCAGCTGTACGGCTACCGCGTGCACGGGCCCTACGAGCCGCGCCGCGGCCACCGCTTCAATCCCCACAAGCTGCTGATCGACCCCTACGCCCGGGTCCTGCACGGCCAGCTCAGCTGGACCGACGCCCATTTCGGCTACCGCATCGGCAGCCCGCGTCAGGACCTGTCGTTCGACCGCCGGGACAACGCCCGCGCGATGCCCAAATGCCGCGTGGTCGACCCGGCGTTCACCTGGGGCGACGACCACCCGCCCCGGGTGCCCTGGCCCGAGACGGTGGTCTACGAGGCCCATGTCCGCGGCCTGACCGAGCGCCACCCCGACCTGCCGGTGCGTCTGCGCGGCACCTATGCCGGGCTCGGCTCGCAGCCGCTGATCGACTACCTGGTCAACCTCGGGATCACCGCGATCGAGCTGCTGCCGGTGCACGCCTTCGTCGACGACCGCCGGCTGGTCGAGCAGGGCCTGCGCAACTACTGGGGCTACAATACGCTCGCCTACTTCGCCCCGGAGCCGCGCTACGCGGCCGGCGCCAGCGCCAGCATCGAATTCAAGACCATGGTCAAGCGGCTGCATCGGGCCGGCATCGAGGTGATCCTGGATGTGGTCTACAACCACACCGCCGAGGGCGACCATACCGGCCCGACGCTGAGCTTCCGCGGCATCGACAATGCCAGCTACTACCGCCTGATCCCGGGCGACGAGCGCTACCACATCGACGAAACCGGCTGCGGCAACACGGTCAACCTGAGCCATCCCCGGGTCTTGCAGCTGGTCATGGACTCGCTCCGCCACTGGGTCCTGGACATGCACGTCGACGGCTTCCGGTTCGATCTCGCCTCGACGCTCGGCCGCGAGACCCATGGCTTCGATCCGGGCAGCGGCTTTTTCGATGCGATCCGCCAGGACGAGGTGCTGCGCACCGTCAAGCTGATCGCCGAGCCCTGGGACATCGGCCCGGGCGGTTACCGGCTCGGCGGCTACCCGCCCGGCTGGGGCGAGTGGAACGACCGCTTCCGCGACGGCGTGCGCCGCTATTGGCGCGGCGACCAGGGCATGCTGCCGGAGCTCGCCTCGAGGCTGACCGGCTCGAGCGACATCTTCGAGCATGCGGGCCGCCGGCCCTGGGCCAGCATCAACAAGATCACCGCCCACGACGGCTTCACCTTGCAGGACCTGGTCTCCTACGACCGCAAGCACAACGAGGCCAATCTCGAGGACAACCGGGACGGCACCGACGCCAACTACGGCTGGAACCACGGCCACGAGGGGCCGACCGACGATCCACAGATCACGGCGCTGCGCGAGCGCCAGAAGCGCAATCTGCTGGCCACGCTCCTGGTTTCCCAGGGCACGCCCATGCTGCTCGGCGGCGACGAGTTCGGGCGCAGCCAGCACGGCAACAACAACGCCTACTGCCAGGACAGCGAGATCAGCTGGTTCGACTGGAGCGGGATCGGCCCGGACGGCGAGCGGTTGATCGCCTTCGTCCGCCGACTGATCGCCCTGCGCCGGGCCCATCCGGCGCTGCGCCGGGCGCGCTTCCTGCACGGCCGGGACCGCTCGGCCGATGGCCTCAAGGACATCACCTGGCTGACCCCCGCCGGCATCGAGCCCGACGAGGCCTACTGGCGGGACGGCGGGGCGCGCTCCGTCGGTCTGCTGCTGAACGGCCAGGCCGGCGCCTACCGCTCCTGGGACGGCCGGCCGGAGGACGACGAGGTCCTGCTGATCCTCTTGAACGCGCACCACGATACCGTGTCCTTCAAGCCGCCGGCCATCGGACCCGGCGGCGACTGGATCTGCCTGCTGGACACGGCGGCGCCGGATGCTTCGACCGGAGGCCGGCACGGTCCCGGCGACCAGCCGTTCGAGCGGATCGGACGCTCGTTCGCGCTGTTCGCGCTCGAACCCGTATCCGGCCAGCCGGCGACGGCGGTCGTGGCCGCCCCCGGCTTCCGCTACGAGATGCGGTTCGGCGCCGAGCTGCGGCAGGACGGCACGGTCCGCTTCCGGCTCTGGGCGCCCGGCCAGGACAGCGTCGCCCTGGTCCTCGAGCAGCGCGACCCGCTCGCCATGGCCCGGGACGAGGGCGGCTGGTTCGAGCTGGTGACGGCGGCCGCGCCCGGCAGCCGCTACCGCTATCAACTGGACGACGGCCTCGAGATCGCGGACCCCGCCGCGCGCGCCCAGGAGGACGACGTCCAGGGCCCGAGCCTGGTGGTCGACCCGCAACGCTACGTCTGGCGGACCCCGGCCTGGGCCGGCCGGCCCTGGTCACAGACGGTCCTCTACGAGCTGCACGTCGGCACCTTCAGCGAGGAGGGCACCTTCGATGGCGTGCGCCAGAAGCTCTCCCATCTGGCCGGGCTCGGGGTGACCGCCATCGAGCTGATGCCGATCGCGGATTTCGCCGGCCGGCGCAACTGGGGCTACGACGGCGTGCTGCCGTTCGCTCCCGATCGTGCCTATGGCGAGCCGGACGACCTGAAGCGCCTGATCGACGAGGCCCACGGCCTCGGGCTCATGGTCTTCCTCGACGTCGTCTACAACCACTTCGGGCCGGAGGGCAACTATCTGCCCCTGCTGGCGCCGCCGTTCTTCGCCGAGGACGTGCCCACCCCCTGGGGCGCCGCGATCAACTTTGCCGAGCGGGCGGTGCGCGACTTCGTCATCGACAACGCCCTCTACTGGCTCGAGGAGTACCGTTTCGACGGCCTCCGCCTGGACGCCGTGCACGCCATTCAGGACGCGAGCGAGGTCCACATCCTGACCGAGCTCGCGGAGACCGTGCGCCGGGTGATCGGCCGCGCGCGCTACGTCCACCTGGTGCTCGAGAACGACGCCAACCAGGCGCGCTACCTGGAGCGCGATGCCGGCGGCCAGCCCCTGCACTACGATGCCCAGTGGAACGACGACTTCCACCACGTCGCGCACACGCTGCTGACCGGCGAGCGCGCCGGCTACTACAGCGACTACGCCCTGCGGCCGGTCGCGCGGCTGGCGCGGGCGCTGGATCGCGGCTTCGTCTATCAGGGCGAGCCGTCCGCCCATCGGGGCGGCGTGCCGCGCGGCGAGCCGACCGGCGACCTGCCGCCGCTCGCCTTCGTCGACTTCCTGCAGAACCACGATCAGATCGGCAATCGCGCCTTCGCCGAGCGCCTGACCACGCTCGCCGAGCCCGCCAGGCTCAAGGCGATGCAGGCGCTGCTCCTGCTGGCGCCCCAGGTGCCGCTCCTGTTCATGGGCGAGGAGTGGGGGGCCAGGGAGCCGTTCCTGTTCTTCTGCGACTTCCACGACCAGCTCGCGGACGCGGTGCGCGAGGGCCGGCGGCGCGAGTTCGCCCAGTTTCCCGAGTTCGCGGACGCGGCGTCCCGGGCGCGCATCCCGGATCCCAATGCTGACGAGACCTTCGCCGCCTCCAGGCTCGACTGGTCGAAGCTCGAGGCCCAGGACCACGGCGAATGGCTCGAGGGGGTCGCGACGCTGCTCAAGTTGCGCCAGGAGCAGATCGTGCCGCGGCTCGGCGCCGGCCCGGTCGCGGGTCTGGGTGCCACCAGCTGGAGCGAGACCGCGCTCAGCGCCGGCTGGCGGCTCGGCGACGGCGCCCGCCTCAGCCTGGTCGGCAATTTCGGCCGCGAGCCCGTGACCGGCTTCACCTTGCCCGAGGGCGATCTGCTGTTCGAGACCGGCGCGGGGCTGGTCGAAGAGCTCGAGCACGGCCGCCTGCCCGGCTGGTCGCTCGCCTGGTTCCTCGCGGTCGAGGCTTGATGCGCGCGCGTGATGTCTGAGCCGTCTCCCCAGCCGCCACCAGAGCCGCCGCGCGCCACCTACCGCCTCCAGTTCAACGCCGAGTTCGGCTTCGAGGCCGCGCGCCGGATCGTCCCCTACCTCGCAGCGCTCGGCATCAGCCATCTCTACGCATCGCCCTTGACCATGGCGCGGCCGGGCTCGAGCCACGGCTACGACGTCATCGACTTCAACCGCCTGAACCCGGAGCTGGGCGACGAGGCGGCGTTCGAGGCCCTGGTCGCCCGGTTGCACGCCCACGGCATGGGCCTGATCCTCGATTTCGTGCCCAACCACATGGGCGTCGGCACCGACAACCCCTGGTGGCTGGATGTGCTCGAGTGGGGCCAGGAGAGCCCGTTCGCGAGCTTCTTCGACATCGACTGGGAGGCGAGCGCGCGGGGCGTCCGCGACAAGCTCCTGCTGCCGGTGCTGGGCGATCAGTACGGCCTCGTGCTCGAGGCGGGCGAGTTGCAGCTCGGCTTCGATGCCGGGGCCGGCAGCTTCGCCGTTCGCTACTACGATAACGCCTTCCCGATCGGCCTGCGCCAATATCCGGGCCTGCTGCAGAGCGCCGCCGACCGGCTCGGCAGCGCCGGCGGCGCGCTCACCGAGCTCGCCTGGCGCTTCGGCGCGCTCGAGGCGGGCGGCAGCTCGCGCGCGCGGCGAGGGGCGCGGCGCGCGGAGGCCGCGGCCCTCAAGGCGGAGCTCGCGGCGCTGGTCAGCGAGGCCGGGGTGCGCGCCACGGTCGAGGCCGCAGCCGCCCGCATCAACGGCAGCCCCGGCCAGCCGCAGAGCTTTCGCGCCCTGCACCGGCTGCTCGAGGAGCAGGCCTACCGCCTCGCCTACTGGCGGGTCGCGAGCTCGGAGATCAACTATCGGCGCTTCTTCGACATCAACGAGCTGGCCGGCCTCAGGATGGAGCGGTCCGAGGTCTTCGAGGCGACCCACAAGCTCCTGCTCCGCCTGATCGCCGCAGGCCTGGTCCAGGGCGTCCGGCTCGACCACATCGACGGCCTCTACGACCCCAAGGGCTACTGCGAGCGGCTGCTGGCCCGGGTCGCCGAGGTCCTGCCGCGCGCTGACGGCGCGCCGCCGCCGGCGCTCGATGCCAAGGCCGGCCGGCCGATCTACCTCGTGGTCGAGAAGATCCTCGCGCGCCACGAGTATCTGCGGGAGGACCTGCCGGTCGCCGGCACCACCGGCTACGAGTTCATCGGCCTCGTGGGCGGCCTGTTCGTCGACCCTGGCGCCGAGCGCCAGCTGACCGCCATCTATCACCGCTTCATCGATGCCGAGCCCGACTTCGGCGAGGTCGTGATCGCGGCCAAGCGCCAGGTTCTCCGCTACGCGCTCAACAGCGAGCTGCACGTGCTGGCCCATGAGCTGCATCGCCTCGCCCAGCAGAGCTGGCGGACGCGCGACTTCACCCTCACCGGCCTGCGCGAGGCGCTCAGCGACATCATCGCCTGCTTCCCGGTCTACCGCACCTACATCACCGCAGCGGGCGGCCGGGCCGAGGACCGGCGCGATCTGGACTGGGCGATCAGCCAGGCGCGCAAGGCGAGCAACCTCGTCGATCTCTCCGTGTTCGACTTCCTGCACGCGGCGCTCAGCACCGAGCTCGCGACGAGCGGCCAGTACCGCCGGCGCGACGTGATCGCGACCGCGATGCACTTTCAGCAGCTGACCGGACCGGTGATGGCGAAGTCGGTCGAGGACACCGCGTTCTATCGCTACCTCCGCCTGGTGTCCCTGAACGAGGTCGGCGGCGAGCCGCAGCACTTCGGCACCAGCCCCGCGGCCTTCCACACCCTGGTCCAGCAGACCCTGCGCTTCCATCCGCTGACCATGCTGGCGAGCGCCACCCACGATCACAAGCGCGGCGAGGACGTGCGCGCGCGCCTGAATGCGGCTTGAGCGAGCTGGCGCCGGAATGGCGCCGGCGGGTGCGCCGCTTCGCGCTGCTCAACCGCTCGCAGGCGCCAGGAGATCGCCGGCCGGCGGGTCCCGAGCCGGAACGACGAGTACCTGCTCTACCAGACCCTGATCGGCGCCTGGCCGTTCGAGATCGAAGCCCCGGAAGCCCTGGCCGCGAGCGACTTTTGCGACCGCATCGTCGCCTACATGACCAAGGCCTTGCGCGAGGCGAAGCTCGAGACCAGCTGGACCGCGCCCGATGCCGCCTACGAGGAGGGCGTGACCCAGTTCGTGCGCCGGATCCTGGACCCGGTGAGCGGCCGCGCCTTCATCGCCGATCTGCTGCCGTTCGCGCACCAGATCGCGCGCATCGGCGCGGTCAACGGCCTCGCCCAGACCCTGCTCAAGCTGACCGTCCCGGGCGTGCCCGACAGCTACCAGGGGACCGAGCTGTGGGATCTGTCGCTGGTCGATCCGGACAACCGCCGGCCGGTCGATTTCGAGCTGCGCCGCCGCTGGCTCGCCGATCCGCGGCCGGCCTCGGAGCTGGTCCAGGGCTGGCGCAGCGGCCGGATCAAGCAGCAGCTGATCGCGCGCACGCTCGCCTTGCGCAAGCGCCAGCCGGCGCTGTTCCGGGACGGCGACTACCTGCCGCTGACGCCGGCCGGCGCCCATGCCGAGCGCATCGTCGCCTTCGCCCGCCGCACCGATCAGGCGCTGGCGATCGTGATCGTGCCGCGCCTGATCGCGCCGTTACTGGGGGATGACGATCTGCCCCTGCCGCCGCCGCGCGGCCTGGGCGGACACCTCGGTCGAGCTGCCCGAGGGCTGGTCAGCGCCGCTGCGCGACGAGCTGACCGGCCGGGACCACGCGTCGCCGCCCTCGGGCCGGCTTGCGATCGCCGAGATTCTGGCCGAGCTGCCGGTGGCGCTCCTGTCGGCGGCGCCGGCCGCTTGAGGGTTGCGAGAGTGGTGCGCGCGGCAGGAAACGGCGCATGGCACTTTCGGCCCTCTTCCGTTCACCATGCGGTAGTTAACCATGACTTCGTGGCACCCGAGAAGGGGCGCGATGTTCCTGTGGTGTTCTCCCGACCGCTGATCGCCCAGTCGGTCCCGTTCTCTACATTCCGCCGCCGGTTTTGTGTGTCTTGATGTTGGTGACCCGGTCCTGATCATCATAGGTGATGGTCGCTTCGTATTTTTCGCCCTGGACAGCCACGATCGGCGTCCCGGCAATCTCCCAAATGCCAAGCGTGAGCACATCCATCACACCGTGCGCAACCGCCCGGCCACCGCTCGGCTCATTGCCGATCTCGTACTGGTAGATATCGGTGCGGGTACTACCCTCACCAGCATTGGAGCGACCGGTTAGCTGCCAGGCATGAGGTCTGGTTCAACTCGACCTCGCCATGATCGAGGTGGAGCTCGAGCAGATAACCGCAGCCGACACTCAGGGTATGATCCGAGGTCCATGCCGCTGAGAAATCCCCGCAATCCTTCAGGATCGATGCGATGTCGGGCAGCTAGATAGGTCCGCTCAGTCATGAGACGGACGCTCCGGGAGTAGGCACCGAAATGACCGAAGCCAGAGAAGGCCGCACAAGCCTTCGCGGCACCATAGGCGCCCAGCTACAGAACCGAGCAATTTCCGGCCGTGATCGCCAGCTCGTCGAGCTGCTCGTCAGATGTAAGCGTGAGGATCAACCATTCGCTGACCGGCGGGCCATAGTAGGCAGCAATCGATCCGCAGACCACAGCACCAGCGACGCCCGGAGCAACGCCTAGCGCCGAACCAGCAACACCGCAGGCCGTGGACGCTAACCCTGTCATGGTCATCGTGACCACCGTACTCACTGAACCCTGATATAGGATAGAGGCCCAGGGCTCGCCGGCATCAGCTTCTGCCTTAAAGGCAGCTATCGTGAGCGGGTTCCATTCTCGGTCAGGCAGCGGCATAGTCACCGCGCTCCCGCGCGTCCACTCCCGCATCAAAATCTGCTCGGGCCGCCCCCGCGCTCAAGCCGACAAGCAAGCTGGCTGCGGTGGCGAACGCACTACGGATCGTAGGAAAGCGAGCCCCCATGACGTAGGCTCCCAGCTACCGTCCAACTCTATCAGAGGTAGTATCGCTGAGTTACCAGCGCAATGTGACGATTGCGGGATGCTAGCAAGTCCAGGCCGTCGTAGCGGACCTTAGCGACCGCCTCGGCCGAGAGGCGGCGACCCGCGGACCGAGCGATAAGTGCTCGCAGCAGTTGTCGTCGTGGTCCAGCCGAGAGGGCTGTCAACGATCGCGTCGGGACTCGGGCCTTCGCGCAGAGCGTCCCGGAAGAATGCCGGCAAGCTATGGTAGCTGGTGCGGGGTGCGGTCGCGCCGGCCTTGGCGAGGACCGGCCGAACCACTTCTGGAACGGGTCAGAGAACCGGCCGCCAGCATGCCATGCTATCTTCGGGCAGGCTCGCGATCACCGAGCGCCGAGCTGCCGGTGGCGCTGCTGTCGGCAACCTCCGCCGCCTGAGAGCCGGAGAAATGGTGCGCGCGGCAGGAGTCGAACCTGCAAGCCGGCGGGCAGTGTCTGCTCGGCCCTGATCCCTCAGCTGCGCGCAGCGTCACTAACGCGGTTTTACCACGGCCGATCCCGGACGGCGGCCCGTCAGCGCCGATGTCGTACTATGATAGAGCTAGCTCGGCTCCGCGATCGCCAGCAGCTCAGCACCTTCGGCGACCTGATCGCCGACCGCGAAGTTGACCCGCTCGACCACGCCGTCCAGCGGCGCGCTGATGGTGTGCTCCATCTTCATGGCTTCGAGGATCATGAGCGGCGCGCCGACCGTCACCCGCTCTCCCGCCCGGACCAGCACGCTGATGATGTTGCCGGGCATCGGTGCCATGAGGCTGCCGCTCACCACCTCCTCGGGCAGGGCCGCGTGCAGCGGGTCCCGGACCTGCAGGCGATGGCGGCCGAAGGCGCTGAAGACGGTGAGCTCGTCGCCGGTGCGGACCACCGTGGCGCTGCCCTTGGCGCCGTCGAGATCGAAGCGCAGCCCGCCGTCGGCCGCCAGCTCGCCGCTCGCCCGGATGATGCCATCCGGCAGCTCGAGCAGGACATGGTCCGGTCGGTAGCGGGCGGTGACCCGAACCTCGCGCGCGCCGTCCGAGCTCGAGGGTGTGAAAATTGTCGTCGTTCAGGCGCCAGCCGGACGCCTGGTGCCAGGGCGAGTGCGGATCGAGCGAGCGCGCAGCCTGTGCCGCCGCCTCCGCCTGGACCCGCAACAGCTCGCTCAGCGCGCCGATCGCCAGCACCGGATCCGGTGCCGGTCCAGGTGGAGAAAAAAGCTCGGCCCGGTGACGCTCGATGAAGCCCGTGTCGAGCTCGCCGGCGGCGAACGCCGGGTGCGCGGCGATCGCCCCGAGCAGCTCGAGGTTGGTCGTGACGCCTTCCACCTGGCAGTCCTCGAGCGCGGACCGCAGCCGGCGCAGCGCGCTGGTGCGATCTTCGTCCCAGACGATCAGCTTGGCGAGCATCGGGTCGTAGTGGATGCCGACCTCGTCGCCTGCGCGAACGCCGCTCTCGAGCCGCACATGCGCGCTCTCCGCAGGGGTCGCGAGATGGCGCAGCCTGCCGGTCGCCGGCAGAAAATCCCGGGCCGGGTCCTCGGCGTAGATCCGGACCTCGATCGCGTGGCCGCGGATCGCGAGCTCGTCCTGGCGGCAGGGCAGGGGCTCACCCGCGGCGACCCGAAGCTGCCATTCGACCAGGTCCTGGCCGGTGATCATCTCGGTCACCGGGTGCTCGACCTGGAGCCGGGTGTTCATCTCCATGAAGTAGAAGCGGTCGTTGTCCCCGCCGTCGGCGACGATGAACTCGACCGTGCCGGCGTTCTGATAGCCGATCGCGCGCGCGGCGGCGACCGCGGCCTCGCCGATCGCGGCCCGGCCCGCCTCGGTCAGCCCGGGTGCCGGCGCCTCCTCGACGATCTTCTGATGCCGGCGCTGGATCGAGCAGTCGCGCTCGAACAGCTGCACGAGGTTGCCGTGGCGGTCGCCGAACACCTGGATCTCGATGTGCCGCGGCCGGGTCAGGTACTTTTCCACCAGCATCCGATCGTCGCCGAACGCGCTCGACGCCTCGCGTCTCGCGGCCGCGAGCGCAGCCGCGAATCCCTGAGGCCCCTCGACCACCCGCATGCCCTTGCCGCCGCCGCCGGCCGACGCCTTGATCAGCACCGGCCAGCCGATCGCCTGCGCCGCGTCGGCAAGCCGCGCGGGGTCCTGATCCTCGCCATGATAGCCCGGCACCAGCGGCACGCCCGCCCGTTCCATGATCGCCTTGGCGGCGCTCTTCGAGCCCATGGCCCGGATCGCCGCCGCCGGCGGGCCGATGAAGACCAAGCCTCCCGCCTCGCAGGCCTCGGCAAAACCGGCATTCTCGGCGAGGAAGCCGTAGCCCGGATGGATCGCCTCGGCACCCGCGCGCCGCGCGATCTCGATGATCCGCTCCGCCTTCAGATAGCTGTCGCGGGCCGGCGCCGGCCCCAGGAGATGCGCCTCATCGGAGAGCTCGACGTGGCGGGCGCCGCGGTCCGCCTCGGAATAGACCGCAACCGTCCGGATGCCGAGCCGCCGGCAGCTGCGAACGATCCGGCAGGCGATCTCGCCGCGGTTGGCGATCAGGATTTTCTCGAACATCGCGAGCCTACATCCGGAACACGCCGAACGCGGTCCTGGCGACCCTGGCGTTGAGCGCCGCCGAAATCCCGAGGCCCAGCACCATCCGCGTGTCGGCCGGCGCGATGATGCCATCGTCCCAGAGCCTGGCGCTCGCATAGTAGGGATGCCCCTGGCGCTCGTACTGCTCGAGGATCGGCTGCTTGAAGCCGGCCTCATCCTCGGCGCTCCAGTCCTTGCCCTGGCGCTCCAGGCCGTCGCGCCGGACCTGCGCCAGCACGTTCGCCGCCTGCTCGCCGCCCATCACCGAGATCCGCGCGTTCGGCCACATCCATAAGAACCGCGGACCGTAGGCGCGCCCGCACATGCCGTAATTGCCGGCACCGAAGCTGCCGCCGATGATCACGGTGAACTTGGGCACCGCCGCGCAGGCGACCGCGGTCACGAGCTTCGCCCCGTCCTTGGCGATCCCCCCCGCCTCGTATTTGCGCCCGACCATGAAGCCCGTGATGTTCTGCAGAAAGATGAGCGGAATGCCCCGCTGGCAGCAGAGCTCGATGAAATGCGCCCCCTTGAGGGCCGACTCGGAGAACAGGATGCCGTTGTTG
This sequence comes from uncultured Alphaproteobacteria bacterium, assembly GCA_963733965.1. Classification (GTDB taxonomy): domain Bacteria; phylum Pseudomonadota; class Alphaproteobacteria; order Geminicoccales; family Geminicoccaceae; genus DATAOG01. Next base: position 3,017 of record CAVTFM010000051.1, on the reverse strand, counting down.
GCGAGGATGCCGACCGGGTAGCCGAAGATGTGAGCAAAGCCGCAGACCAGCGTCATGCCATAAAGCGCCTTGAACTCATCGAACGCGCTGCCGTCGACGATCCGCGCGATCACCTCGCGGACCTCGTAGGGCTTCCGCAGATCGGCGCCGACGATGCCATGCAGCTCGGCCGGATCGCAGACCGGCTCCGCCGGCTCCCGCAACTCCAGCTCCGGCCGCTTGACCCGGTTCAAATTGGCCACGATCCGGCGCGCAAGGCCGAGCGCATGGGCATCGGAGAGCGCATAGTGATCGCTCACCCCCGACCTCCGGGCATGGACGTCGGCGCCGCCCAACTCCTCGGCCGTCACGACCTCGCCGGTCGCGGCTTTGACCAAGGGCGGCCCGCCCAGAAAAATCGTGCCCTGCCCCTGCACGATGATGCTCTCGTCCGCCATCGCCGGCACATAGGCGCCGCCCGCGGTGCAGGAGCCCATGACCACCGCGATCTGCGCGATCCCGGCCGCCGACATGCTCGCCTGGTTATAGAAGATCCGCCCGAAATGCTCGCGATCCGGAAACACCTCGTCCTGGTTCGGCAGGTTGGCGCCGCCGGAATCGACCAGATAGATGCAGGGCAGCCGGTTCTCGCGCGCGATCTCCTGCGCGCGCAGATGCTTCTTGACGGTGACCGGATAGTAGGTCCCGCCCTTGACCGTGGCATCGTTGGCGATCACCAGGCACTCCTGCCCCGCGACCCGCCCGATCCCGGTGATCAACCCCGCCGCCGGCACCTCGTCCCCATACATGCCGAACGCCGCAAGCTGCGACAGCTCGAGAAACGGCGAGCCGACATCGAGCAGCGCCCGGACCCGATCGCGCGGCAGCAGCTTGCCGCGGCCGAGATGCCGCTCGCGCGCCGCCGCCCCGCCGCCCTGCTTGATCGCCCAGACCCTGGCGCGCAGGTCCAGGACCAAAGCGTCCATCGCCGCCGCATTGGCGCGAAACGCCTCGGCGCGCGGATCGACCTTGGTCCGGATCACGTTCATGGCACCCAGGCCCGCTGGCGAAAGCCCTCTCGCAACCGCGGATTAAACGGGAACCGCGCCGACCGCAATCCCGCCGCAGGGCCGGCCCAGGGCCGGCCGGCGATCGCGCCCGGCCGGTCAGGCCGCCGCAATGGTCGGGATCTTGCTGGTGTCAACTTTCCGCGCGGCGTGCCAGGTATCGTAGGCGGCCTGCATCCGGACCCAGACGCCGGCGCCGTCGCCGAACAGCTTGCCGAGCCGGACCGCAACCTCAGGCGACACCGGCTTCCGCTCCTTGATGATGTCGTACAGATGCTGGCGGGAGATCCCGAGCAGGGCTGCGATCTCGGTCTTGGTCCGACCGGTCGCGGGGATGATGACCTCGCGCAGCAGCTCCCCCGGATGCGCCGGGCATCGATCAGGGTCGCGACTGACGCGGTATTCGACCATGGCCGTTGTCCTCAGTGATACTGCTCGAAGTCGACGCGGCAGGCATCGCCGTCTTCGAATTCGAAGGTCAGGCACCACGGGCCGTTGACGTGAACGGTGTAGCGCCTGGGCTTGAAGCCTTTGAGTGCGTGGAAATCAAAGCCGGACACGTTCATTTCCCTTGGCAGGCGCGCCGCGTCGAGACGATCGAGCAGGAGCAGGATTCGCCGCTGGAGCTTGGCGTCGATCGCCTTCGTCCGTCCCTTGCGCCCACAGATCGGCGAGGGATCCGGCCCCCTCGACCGTCATGCTGGCGCTCCAGAGCCCGGAAAGGACCATGACCCCGGCACCGATAACACCAAATGAGCAAGCACCCCCTTGCCCGATTAAAGAACCTTGCCGACGGCTTATGCTGGCTCTGCAGATACGGGAGTGGTACAAATCGACGTAAGGCGGCCCTGAGGCCGCGGGGGAGGGACCAACATGGTCGACGCACGAGAATTGCTGGGCCAGCTCATGCAGGCGGGCACGACGCGCTCGACCGCCAGCCGCATCGGCAACGCGTTCGGCGCCCAGGGGCCGGGCGCGGGCGGCGGCCTGCTTTCCGATCTGCTCGGCGGGTTGGGCCTGGGCGGCGGCAGCGGTGGCGGCAATCCGCTCTCGGACCTCCTGGGGGGCCTGGGTGGGGCCGGCGGCGGCGCCGCCGGTCAGGCGCGCGACATGCTGGGCGACGCCGGTCGCGTCGCCAGGCAGAATCCGCTCGCGGTCGGCGGTCTGGCCGCACTGGCCGGGGCATTCCTGGGCGGTAAGTCCGGTGTTCCCAATGGCGCGCTCGGCGGTGGCGCCCTGGCGCTGCTCGCCAGCCTCGCCATGGCGACGCTCAAGGGCAAGGACGACGCCCAGCCTGCGCCGGACGGCGACGATCCCGCCCAGGATGCGCCGCTCGGACTCCGGGAGCCACAGACCCCGGGCGAGGAGCAGGAGCTGCAGAACAAAGCGACCTTGATCATCAGCGCGATGATCAGCGCCGCCAAGGCCGACGGCGCGATCGACGAGAAGGAGACGCAACGGATCGTCGGCAAGCTCGAAGGCAGCGGCGCGGATCCGCAGGCGCGTCAGTTCATTGCCGACGAGATGCTCAAGCCGATGGACATGAACGCGCTCATCCAGCGGGCGCGGACGCCGCAGGTGGCGGTCGAAGTCTACGCCGCCTCGCTGCTGGCGATCGAGGTCGACACGCCGGGCGAGCAGGACTACCTGCGTCGGCTTGCGGAGGGGCTGCGCCTCGACCCCGCGACCGTGCAGCGGGTGCAGCAGACCCTCGGTGTCGGGGCCTGAAGATGCCGTAGCGGAGCCCGGGGTTCGTAGCCCGGGGTCAGCTCTGGAGCCCCGGGGGCCGGTCTTGCGTTCAAGCATTTCGGGGCGGGCCATTTGGGAATCACAGAACCGGGCACTGGTGCCGAGATGGCGCTTCGCCTCGGCAGGCTCTGCGGCAACGGCCCCGAGTGCTGGCTGCGCATGCAGATGGCGCGCGACCTCTGGCACCTGGAGCGCACGCTCGACGCCGACCTCGCCCGCGGA
>CAVTFM010000050.1:0-114485 GCA_963733965.1 uncultured Alphaproteobacteria bacterium | reverse complement strand
GTTGTGTTCCCCCGAACTCCCCTCGGAACTCCCATCGGGGGGTCACCCCATGTCCCCGCGCTGTGGCCGGCGCTCAGGCGAAGCTCGCCGGCGCCGTCGTTCCGACCGGTGCCAGGAGCGAACAATTCCGGGCGGCATTTTGCTGAGCGTCGGCGCCTTGACAGGTGCGGCGCCGACTTCGACTATCGGCTGTACGGCTTCGGCCGGATGACCGAGGCGTGCACGACGAGCTCGGGAGGCTGATGATGTCGAAGCGGGTGTTGATGCTGGTCGGCGAGTTCAGCGAAGAGTATGAGATCTTTGTTTCAGCAGGCGCTGGAGGCGGTCGGCACCAGGTCGACATCGTCTGCCCCGACACCGCGAAGGGCTATCGGCTCAAGACCAGCGTGCACGATTTTGGTATGGACGGGGTGCTGACCTATACCGAGCATCGCGGTCACGACATCGCGATCACGCGCTCGTTCGACGCCGTCGACACGGCCGACTACGACGCCGTCTACATCGCCGGCGGCCGCGGCCCGGAATACATCCGGACCTTCCCGCGCGTGCAGGCGATCGTCCGCGAGTTCCATCAGGACGGGAAGCCGATCGCCTCGATCTGCCACGGGGTCCAGGTCCTGGTCGCGGTGCCCGAGGTGATCCAGGCAAACGTGTCGCCGGGCTGTTCACCTGCGAGCCGGAGGTCGCCCTCACCGGCAGCACCTTTGTCCGGATCGGCCCGACCGCCGCGCTGCGCGACGGCAATCTGGTGAGCGCGGAAGGCTGGACGGCGCTCGCCGCCTTCATCCGCGAAGTGCTCGCCGTCCTCGGCACCGAGATCGTCCACCACCCGGTGGGCGCGTCACCCAGGCCGCTGCGGAGTAGCGCCGGCGACCCCATGTCCCCGCACTGTGGCCGGCGCTCGGGCGAAGCCTCGCCGGCGCCGCCGTAGTTACGACCGGGCCAAGAAGCGAAAATTCCGGGCGGCATTTTGGCGAGCGTCGGCGCCTTGACAGGTGCTGCGCCGACTTCGACTATCGGATGTACGGCTTCGGCCTGATGACCGAGGCGTGCACAACAAGCTCGGGAGGCTGATGATGTCGAAGCGGGTGTTGATGCTGGTCGGCGAGTTCAGCGAAGAGTATGAGATCTTTGTGTTCCAGCAGGCGCTGGAGGCAGTCGGGCACAAGGTCGATATCGTCTGCCCCGACACCGCGAAGGGCTATCGGCTCAAGACCAGCGTGCACGATTTCGGTATGGACGGGGTGCTGACCTATACCGAGCATCGCGGTCACGACATAGCGATCACGCGCTCGTTCGACGCCGTCGACACGGCCGACTACGACGCCGTCTACATCGCCGGCGGCCGCGGACCGGAATATATCCGGACCTTCCCGCGCGTGCAGGCGATCGTCCGCGAGTTCCATCGCGACGGCAAGCCGATCGCCTCGATCTGCCACGGGGTCCAGGTCCTGGTCGCGGTCCCGGAGGTGATCGCAGGCAAACGCGTCGCCGGGCTCTTCACCTGCGAGCCGGAGGTCGCCCTGACCGGCGGCACCTTCGTCCGGATCGGGCCGACCGACGCGCTGCGCGACGGCAATCTGGTGAGCGCGGAAGGCTGGACGGCGCTCGCCGCCTTCATCCGCGAAGTGCTGGCCGTGCTCGGCACCGAGATCGTCCATCACCCGGTCGGCGCGCTCACCCAAGCCGCTGCGGAGTAGCGCCGGCGCCGCGCGCGGGGCGCCCGTTCCGGATCAGTTTCCTTCCGGAGCGAGGCGCAAAAGAGTCCCGGACCCGCTTTCCCCGCCAAAAGTCCGGGCCCAACCAGACCGCACGAGGCTCGTCGCGAGCGCGCGGTAATGAGTATTGTGTCCCCTTAAATCAAAGTCCGAGCCCAACCAGACCGCACGAGGCTCGTCGCGAGCGCGCGGTAATGAGTATTGTGTCCCCTTAAATCCAATGAGTATTGTGTCCCCTTAAATCCCCCGACCCCTCTTCCCCTGACACCTTTTCCCCTCGCCTGACGTGCTGCACTATCAGTGCGAACACCATATCCGTACATCCGGTCAATTCTTAACGGGGTCGGCGTGATCCGTCGCAGCGACATCAGGCCCGCTAGATTTCGAATACTGATGGCCCACTCCTTCTTTAACTCTTGCTCGAATGACCCCCCACGCCGATATCTCCTTTGCTCGTGGTAGGTTTTAACCAACAGAAAACTCCCAATAATGATGATTGTGCATACAACGCCGATACGTGCGGTTCCAGAGAAATCACACGCGCGGTTCAGTGCATAAATTATTCCGGCAACCTGAAGAAATATTAGCAATCTACACTGTCTGGATATTGTAGTCGAACCGGCCAACTTCCCACCGAGCTGTGCCATGTGGGTCTCCCATTTCCAGTTCGGGAGTTTAGGCGCAAGCCGCATCCGACTGTAGGTCCCGATCCGCCACATCGCACGGTCGCAACTGTTCAGCAACTCTCCTCCGAAAAAGGAATTGGCAGCGGCTGCCAACCCTGTCAGAACCCCTAGAAACGGTCGCGTATTCGTCGCGATTGACGCCCCAATTATCGCGAACGTGCTTGGCAGTAATATGCTTAGGATAATGTTCCGTTGTCGCGCATGTTCTAATACCTCATTGTGCAAGCTGATCCACAGATCGGACAATCTAGCGCCTTCCTCAGCATCCATTTGGGCGTCTTTCTCGGTCATATGCTCTTCCTTTTTTCTGACTTACGTCCTATCAGCGTGTTACGGGGTCTGGTCATGACATTCATGCATCTCTATCCGGCGTCGGGCGGGAGGTGTGGCAGCAACATCTGAACTCGCAGTGTTCTAACCCTTGACCGCACCCAGGGAAATGCCGCGGACCAGGTAGCGCTGGAGCATCGCGATCGCGACGAAGATCGGGACCGTGCCGAGGACGCTCATGGCGGCGATCTTGGCCCAGAAGTTGGACTGGCCGCCGAAGTAGTGGGTGACCTGGACCGGGAAGGTCGTGACCTCGCGGCGGGTCAGGACGAGGGCGAAGATGAAGTCGTTCCAGGCGAACACGAAGGTGAAGACCGCGGTCGCGAACAGGCCGGCGCGCGCCATCGGGAACACGACCTTGCGCAGGACCGCGAAGCGGGTGCAGCCGTCGACCAGAGCGCTCTCCTCGAGCTCGAGCGGGATGTCCTCGATGTAGCCGCGCATCATCCAGATCACGTAGGGCAGGTTGAACGCGGTATAGAGCAGGATCAGGCCGAGGAAGCTGTCGACCCAGCCCAACCAGACGTACAATAGAAAAACCGGAAAGACGATTGCGATCGGCGGCACCATGCGCTGGCTGATGATCCAGATCGCGAGATTGTCGCCGCCGGTCTTGAAGCGGGCGAGGCTGTAGGCGGCGATCGTGCCGAGCAGCATGGCGAAGATGGTGCTGATGGTCGCGACCACCAGCGAGTTCCAGACCGTGATGACATCGCCGTCCTTGAACAGCACCTTGAAGTTCTCGAGCTGCAGGCTCGCCGGGTACCAGACCGGCGGCGAGGCGAAGATCTCCGCGGGCGTCTTGAAGGCGATCATGAACAGCCAGTAGATCGGGAACAGGAAGACCGCGGTGATCAGCACCGCCGCGAGGTAGCGGAGCGCCAGGTTGCGCGCCTCGCGCCGCCGCCAGCGGACCGCCCGGGTCACCGCGCTCATGCCTGCGCGCGCCGGGCTACGCGGCTTCGCCTGCTTGAGCCGGCGCTATCGGCTTCGCCTGCTTGAGCGCTCATGGCGCGCTATCGGCTTCGCCTGCTTGAGCGCTCATGGGCCGCTGCTTCGGCTTCGCCTGGCTCGAGCGCTCATGTCCGGGCGATCTCCATGCGCCGGAGCGCGACCATCACCAGGACCGAGAAGATCACGATCACCAGCAGCGCGATCGCGGCGGTGTAGCTGGTCTCGAACTGCTCGAACCCCTGGACGTAGGCGTAAACCGAGATGGTCTCGGTCATGGTCCCGGGCCCGCCCCTGGTCAGCGCCCAGACGATGTCGAACAGGCGGGCCAGGTCGAGCGCCCGGATCAGGAGCACGATCGCGAGCACCGGGCGGATCGCCGGCAGCACGATCCGCCAGAAGATCCGCCACCAGCCGGCGCCGTCGATCTCGGCCGCCTCGATCAGCGACTGATCGACGTTGGAGAGCGCGGCCAGGAGGATCAGGAACATGAACGGCGTCCACTGCCAGACCTCGCAGATCACGATCGCCGGATAGACCAGATCGGGGTTGACGATCCAGAGCAACGGCATCGGCTTGCCGGCGAGCCAGCCCAGGATCTGGTTGATCGGCCCGAAGTGGTTGTCGAACAGGAGCCGCCACATGGCGCCGGCGATGATCGGCGAGATCACGGTCGGCAGGACCAGGAGCGCCACGAACACCTGCCGTCCGGGCATCCGCTCGAGGAACAGCAGCGCCATCGCCATGCCCAGGACCAGCTCCAGCGGCAGGGCGATCGCGGTCAGCAGCAAGGTATGCCCGAGCGCCTGCCAGAGGCGCAGGTCGTGGAACAGCCGGGCGTAGTTGATCAGGCCGCTGAACGAGCGGTCCTCGTCCATCATGGTGATGTTCTGGAAGCTCACGACCAGCGTATAGATGATCGGGAACAGGCCGATCAGCAGCAGCACCAGGACCGCGGGCGCGATCATCAGATATTTGAACTGGCGATCGGCCAGCGCGCCGAGACGGGCGCCGACCGGGACCGGGGTCGCGAGCGTGGCCATCAGGTAAATCCGAGTACAAGCAGCGAGGCCTGCTCGACTGCCCACAGGGCATCCTCGTCGAGCCGCCCGATGACCTCACGAAGTCGGCGACGCGGCACACCGGCCAGCTTCTCGACCATCACTTCGGACTGAGACCGAAGGCCGTTGTTCGTGGTCGGATCGACCCGGACCCGGAACTCCCGCATGGTACTCAAGTCGCTGGTCATCGGGCAGACGATGACGCTGTCGGACTCCTCGGCCGTGATCAGATCGCTCTGCAGGATCACCGCCGGACGCGGCTTGCCGTAATCGCCCTGCAACGTGACCAGGACGACGTCGCCACGCCTCACGCCTCCCAGCCCTCGATCTCGGCCAGCGCGGCGTCAAGGAACTGATTGCCGTCACGGCTGCTCGGATGATCCCGCAACGCGCGCACCTCCGCGCGCACCCGCTCGACCCGCTCGGGGTCGCGCAGATCGGGGACCCACAGCTGGATCGGGCGCAGACCCTTGGCGCGCATGCGCCGGCGATACTCCGACATCTTCTGCTTCGCGCTCTTAGGCATCACCAAGCTCCGGCTCAAGTTTACCAAGCTCCGCTTGGCCATAGTCACATGTTACCATGCGGACGGGCGATACTCAAGACGGCGGTTGCCCGGCATGACGACCAGCACGACATCGCCGCGCCTCATCTTTCTGCCTCTCGAGCTCGTCGAGCTCGGCCGCCAGATCAGCCATCGCCGCCTCGACAAACTCATCACCCTCCTTCGTACTCGGATGGTCGCGGAGAAACTCCGCATCCTCCTTGAGCTGCCTGAGGAACTCCGGGTCATTCCAATCCGGCACCCAGAGAGACACCTGGCGCAAGCCCCGTGCGCGCTTGCGCTCTCGATCGTCTGCCATCTTGTTCGCAGCGCTCTTCGGCATGCCGCTCTCCATCGGAGAGGTAACAGGTTACCATTCGAGACGCCGCTCTTCAACCCGGCCCGGCGGCGGGCGCCCGCCCGCCGCCGAGCCTGCACGTCACTTCGGATAGGCGTTGGGCTTGCTCGCCCAGTCCAGATAGGCCTCTTTCTGCTTGTCGACGCCGACCCGCTGGGTGATGTCGTCCCACTGGGCGGCGACGCCGTCGAGGATCGTCTTCGGGTCCTCGCCGGCCCACAGTCGCGACAAACCCTGGCGCAGCGCCTCCTCGTAGCGGTCGGTCTGCAGCAGCGACAGGTCGAGCAGGCCGCTGATGGCGGCCTGGTGCAGGGCCGCCAGATATTGCGGCGCCTCCGGCCAGCGCGCCTTGTACTCGGCGCTCTCGTAGTGAGAGGTGCGGAACGGATCGCGCAGCGCGTAGGGCAGCTGCACCCGCTCGAGCGAGATGTCCTCGCTGTTCAGCCACTGGATGAACAGATACGCCGCCTCCTTGTGCTTGCTGTCGGAGGCCACCGCGAGCGAGAAGCCGAGCGCCAGCTGCGGATGACCGCCCGGGCGGCAGGGCGTAGCCGACCTTGCCGGCGATGGTCGACTTCGGGACCCAGGACAGGGCCTCCTCGTTGGTGCCGTAGCCCGCCGCCCAGCGGCCATAGGGCGGCCAGGAGATGGTCATCGCGGTCTGGCCGGCGAGGAACGCCGCCAGGTTCTCGACAAAGCCCCAGGTCTCGACGCCCGGCGGCATGAACTTGTTCTCGGCGCGCATCTCGGTGAACACCTTGACGCCGATGTCGCTGTTGACGGTCGCCTTCATGGTGTCGGGATCGAAGAACTTGCCGCCCTCGACCCGGAACCGCTCCTGGAACATCAGCTGGGAGTAGGGCGGATCGCGGAAGAACGCCGCGCCGTACATCTTGGGCGCATATTTGTCGGTCAGCATCTGCCCGATCTTGGCGAACTCGGCCCAGGTCTTGGGCGGCTGCAGGCCGTTCTCCTTGAAGACGTCGGTGCGGTAGTAGAGCAGAAAGACGTCGCCGTCGTCGGGAAAGCCGTAGATCTTGTCGCCGACCTTCATCTGATTGTCGCGGTAGACCGGCGCAATCTTCTGCAGCTCGTCGCGATAGCCGTATTTGTCGACATAGGCGTCGAGCGGCTCGAGCGCGCCCGCGCGCGCGAGGTCGGGCATCCAGGACGGGACCACGTTGAGCGCGTCGTAGGCGCCGGTGCCGGCCCGGTGCTCCTGCAGGATCTTGGTGAACATCTCGGCGGTCGGGACCTCGATCACCTTGACGTCGATGCCGGTCAGCTGCTTCCACTTCGGCCCCGAGAAATTGAGCGGATCGAGCGACTGCAGGCCCGCCTCCCAGACGATCGTGATCTCGGTGCCGGCGTACTGCTTGGCGGCCGCAACCGCCCGGTCGGCGGCGCTCTCGGCCTGCGCGGCCTCGCCGGCGCCGAGCGCCAGCAGAGCCGCGAGCCCGAGGGCAGGTCCCATTCTCGCTGTCATCTTTGCCTCCCCATTTGGCCAGGGGGCGCCCGTCGCTGCGGGCGAGCCCTCATCCTTGTCGGCATCCGTCAAGATGCCAGGCAGCTGCAGACACCGAGCCGCGTCCGCCAGCCTGGCGCAGTCATAGCGTACCGTGACCGGCGATGTCAGCACCCTCGGTGTGGTTGACACCGCCGCCCCGGCTCGACCCGAGAGCCCATGCCCGCCGACCGCTACGCCGGCACGCGCGCCGCGACTTGCCAGTCGCGTCGGAATCGCGGTACCTAGCGACACTCAAGCGCCTTCGCAAAGCCGGGCTACGGCCGGGCACAACAGGATCAGGGGGCAAAGCGATGAGCAGGGAGCGCAAGCAGCGTGACTTCCAGGCGGGCCTGGCCGAGGAGGTCGACGCCTGGCTCAGGGGAGACACCTCCAAGCGGACGTTTCTGAAGCGGCTGGTCGAGGCCGGCGGTGCCGCCGCGCTGGCGCGGCCGGGCCTCGCGCTGCTCGGCAGCGGGCTTGGCGCGAGCTCGGCGTGGGCAGCGGTCGAGCTGGCCGATCCGAGCACGCCCTTTGGCAAGGCGCAGGCCGCGGCGGTCAAGGCCTCGAAGGAGGGTCCGCCGGAGAACTCGGCCTACCGCGCCGTCCAGGCCGGCAAACAGTACCAGGGTGCCACCCTCAACATGACCTACGAGTCCGGCCTGCAGGCGCTCGAGCCGCGCAACTTCTCGGGCCCGCTCTGGCAGGACCTGACCGGCATCGGCTTCAACGTCGAGGAGCTGCCGCACCCGGACCAGTACTCCAAGCCGATCGCCGAGCACATCGCCGGCTCCGGCGCCTACGACATCCTCGACATCGAGCCGGCCTGGATCCCCTCGCTCGCCGACGGCGGCGTGATCCTGCCGATCGACGACTACGTCGCCAAGTACATGGACAAGTCCGATCTCGAGGACTACCACCCCCTGTACCAGTTCCTGCCGACCTACAAGGGCAAGCGCTGGGGCTTCTTCGACGACGGCGACGTCCTCGCCCTCTACTACCGCACCGACATCTTCGGCGACGCCAAGTTGCAGCAGGCCTACCAGGCCAAATACAAAAAGAAACTTGAAGTGCCCAAGACCTGGGACGAGTACTCTCAGGTCGCGCAGTTCATCACCGATCAGCTGGCGCCCAAGGTCTATGGCGCGGTCCACTTCCGCAAGGCGGGCAGCCCGGGCAACCAGTTCTCCTTCCTGCAACAGTATCGCGCCAACGGCGGCAAGTTCTTCGACGAACAGAGCATGAAGGCACAGCTCGAACTCGCCGGCCGGCATCACGACTTTCAAGCAGATGATCGCGGCCAACAAGGCCTCGGTCCCGGGCAACAACGACATGGACGCGGTCGCCGCCTGGGTCGCCTGGCTGCAGGGGAAGTCCGCGATGCTGTTCTCCTGGCCGCCGACCGGGCGCATGACCGAGAACTACGCGCAGCGGGACAAGGCGATCAACTTCGTGCCGCAATCGCAGATCGTCGGCAAGGCCGGCTACGCCGTCATGCCCGGCGGCAACCCCGAGCAGGCGTCCGGCTACGTCAAGTCGCTGGCCGCGGACTCGAACAATGAGGAGGCCGCCTATCTGTTCATGCAGTGGGCGACCAGCCCGGCGGTCTCGCTCGCGCGGGTGATGGCGCCGTTCGCGCTTCGCGATCCCTACCGCATGTCGCACTTCACCTCGCCGCTGTACCGGGCGCTCTGGCCGAACGCCAAGGACTATCTGATCAACCTCAGCAACTCGGCGAACGGCGCGGTCCTCGACATGATCATGCCCGGCTGGCAGGACTACGCGCTCTCGATCGATCGCATGTGCACCGCGGTCTGGGCGGGCGAGGAGCCGAAGACCGCGCTCCAGCGGGCGGCCGCGGAGTGGGATGCGACCACCCAGAAGCTGGGCGTCGACAGCCAGCGCGAAGCCTATCAGCAGTTCGTGAAGCTGCCCGGCTCCTACGCCGACCACACCATCGAGACGATGGGCCTGGCCGTGCACATCACTTGACCGGCGGCGCCAATCCTGGCCGCCTGGGAGCGGGTCGCGATGGCCGCGATGCCACCGGAGGTTCAGACGTCCGGTGGCAGCCGGCCACGTTGTCTTCGCTTCGCCTCTGGCTTCGCCGGCGCCATCGCCCCTGGTCGTTGCCGAACGGTCGGGCGTGGCCAGCGCCGATGGCCCCGGTCGCCGCCGGCTGGCGCGCCATCGCAAGCGCCGATGGCCGATCGCCGATGCCGAACGGCGTGACATCCCGGGCGCCTACGGCCCTGGGCGACCCATGGCATGGCGTCGCAAGCGCCGGCCCTGGTCGCCGCAGAAAAAGCGTGGTGTCGCAATCACTGACCCTGGTCGCCGCAGAAAAAGCGTTGGTGTCGCAATCACTGACCCTGGTCGCGGCAGAATGGCCTGGCTTTGCAAGCGCCGAAGGCTCCGGCCGACACAAAATCGCGTGGTATCGCACCGGAGAAGGGCGCGACCGGAGATGCATCTGCGATCGCGGCCGCTCCCTCTTGCTCCTCGACCTCTATGCGCGCTCCCGGGCTGGGCCCTCCGTCCGCCGGCTTTTCCGCGGTGCACGGATTCCCAGGATCCCATGGACCATCGAACGCCGGCAGGGTAGAGACCAATAGTCAGCAAAAGGTTAACCGGACCAGGCCGGGGCTGGGCCTGAGGCGTCGCCGGCCGAGCTGTTGATATCGACCGGGCGGCATGTCCGGGCAATGTCGTCGAGCGCCGCGCTGGGCTTCGGGCGCGGAGCAGCTTTGGCCTGAGGAGACCGGAGAGTGGCATGGCGGATGGCGTCGGCGTGAAGGGGATCGAAATCCGGCGTACCGCCGGCGATCCCGCGCGCGCCTCCTGGACCGACCGGCAGATCGCCTGGCTGCTGGTCCTGCCGGCTGCGCTCCTGATCCTGGCGCTCTCGGTCTATCCGCTGGTCTATTCGGTCTGGGTCGCGTTCGTGAACTACGACTTCCAGATCCCGGGCCACGCCTTCGTGGGCTTACAGAACTTCCGGGAGATCGTGGCCGACCCGATCGCCCGCTCCTCGCTCGTCAACACCCTGGTCCTCTCGGCTGCCTGCGTCGCGATCGAGTTCGGCCTCGGCCTGCTGCTGGCGCTCGCCATGCTCGAGCGCTTCCGCGGCCGCGGCCTGATCATGCCGATCCTGATCGTGCCCCTGTTCATCAGCCCGGTGATCGTCGGCCAGTTCTGGTCGCTCCTGCTGCAACCGCCGTTCGGCCCGACCAACTACCTCCTGAGCCTCCTGCTCGGCCGGCCGGTCGAGATCAGCTGGCTGACCCAGACGCCCTGGAACTTCATCGCGATCGTCACCGCCGACGCCTGGCAGTGGACGCCCTTCATGTTCGTGATCCTGCTCGCCGGCCTGTCCGCGATCGCGCCCGAGATGTTCGAGGCGGCCGAGCTCGACGGCGCCTCGCGCTCCCAGACCTTCTGGTACGTGACCCTGCCGCAGCTGAAGCCGCTGATCCTGCTCGCGCTGACCTTCCGCGTCCTGGATGCGGTCAAGCTGTTCGACGTCATCTACGTCATGACCGGCGGCGGCCCGGGCTCCAGCACCTACACCGCCTCCTTCTACCTCTATCAGATCGGCTTCCAGCAGTTCCACCTGTCCAAGGCGACCGCCGGCAGCTGGATTTTCCTTCTGCTGTCCGCGATCCTGATCATGGCGCTGGTCCGCCGCCTGCTGCGACCGGAGACCCGCTGATGGCGCCGTCGGCTCGAACATCAGGGCGCGGCCCGCGGCGTCCGATCGGCTTCGACGTCCTTCGCTTCGGCTTCATCGGCCTGTTCGTACTGTTCGTGCTGACGCCGCTCTACTGGGTCGTGATCACTTCGATCAAGCCGGTCAACGACTATCTCACGACCCCGCCGGTCTGGTTCCCCGCCGAGCCGACCTTCATCCACTATACCGCGGCGCTGTTTGCCTATCGCGGCCTCGAGGGCCTGACCAACAGCTTCGTCGTCGCGAGTGCGACCACCGTGCTCTCGGCGCTGCTCGGCACGCTGATGGGCTACAGCTTCGCCCGCTTCAACACCGGCGGGCCGCACCTCTCGTTCTGGGTGCTCTCGCAGCGCTTCCTGCCGCCGATCGCGATCGTGCTGCCGGTGTTCCTGCTGTACCGCGTCCTCGGCCTCTACGACTCGCGGATCGGCCTGGTCCTGATCTACACCGTGATCACCCTGCCGCTCTCGGTCTGGATGATGTACGCCTACTTCCGCCAGCTGCCCAAGGAGATGGAGGAGGCGGCTTTGGTCGACGGCTGCACGCGCTGGGGTGCCTTCTGGCGGGTCGCATTGCCGCTCGCCGTGCCCGGGATCATCGTCGCGGCGGTGTTCGCCTTCATCTTCGTCTGGACCGAGTTCTTCTTCGCGCTCAACCTCACCAGCCGGCACGCCTTCACGCTGCCGACCATCTTCCGCGCCTTCCTCGGCTTTCAGGGCGCCCAATACGGCGAGGCGAGCGCCCTCGCCGTCACGTCGCTCGTGCCCTCGATCATCCTCGGCATGCTGGTCCAGCGCCACCTGGTCCGCGGCCTGACGCTGGGCGCGGTCCAGGGGTGACGGGAACCGCCGGGCGCGGTCGTCGAAGTCGCCTGCCAAACCGCCCCGCTACCTTCCCGCGACGTGGAGGAGCCGCGTGTGCCGGTTGAGCAGCCAGAGAACCGCGCAGACGGGCAGGCAGATCACGAGCAGCAGGACCCAGGCGTAGTCGTCGCAAAGCCAGGCTCTCAGCGGCTCGCCGCCGACCACGAGATCGGTGATCGCCTCCAGTCCGACGTAGGCGAGCGCGATCGTCATGAGGCCGTTGTACTCCTTGCGCAGCACCGTCCGCAGAGAGAAACGCTCGGCCGGCGGGCGCCAGTTGCCGAGCCGGGGCCAGAGCGCCGGCGTCCGATCCGCCCAGTCCGCGTAGGCGACGCCGAACCGCTCGGCGAGGAACCGCTCCTCGGCGGCGACGATGCGCTCGATGTAGAGCCCGTAGGCGAGGACGACGATGACCACGATCCACCATACCATCGTGACCAGCGCCAGCCCGAGGATGATGAGAAAATTCCCAAGATAGAGGGGATTGCGCACGACCGAATACAGACCCGTGGTGTTGAGCGTCGAGGCGCGCTGGCTGCGCGCGTTGCGACCCGAGGTGCCGGCCGGCGCGAAGCCGACCGTCGCGCAGCGGATTGCGAGGCCGGCGAACGAGAGCGCCATGCAGCCATAGGCAAAGAGGTGGTCCAGGTGATGCCCGAGGCCACGCTCCACCGCCTCGCTGTCAGGAAGCGCAGGGAGCACCAACGGGATCAGCAGGAGCGGCAGGACGCCGCGCCATCGGAACAGAAAGCCGCCCTCCTGCTCCAAGCGTTCCCTCAACCGCATGACAGAGACGGCCGACCTCGAGCTACGCCTGTCGGGATCATGGTCGGGAGCGATCATGACCTTCGCGCCTGGCGCAGGATACGGGCGGCTCAGGACCGGCACAAGCGACGCCATGACCGGGTAGCGTCTCTTGAGACATCACGTCGCTGCCGAGACGGAGCGCTTGCCGGGCCGCAGCCCGTCAACCGAAGCGCAGCCGAAGCGCGATCGCGGCGACCAGGGTGGTGAGGGCGATCAGGATCGAGAGGAGGAGAGCGCCGGCGTCGCCCAGGCGCTCGATCACCAGGGCGTAGGCGAGGGGTGAGACCGCCGACAGGAGAAAGCTCGGCACCAGCAGTCGGCCGACCAGGGCGCCGTAGGTGCGATGGTCGAACAGCACGAGCGGCAGCGTGCCGCGGGTGATGGTCAGGAGGCCGTTGCTGGCACCGTAGAGCAGCGCGAACGCGATCGCGGCGGCGACCGCCTGGCCGCTCAGGAGGCCGGCCGCGAAGCAGACCGGCAATGCCAGCGCGGCCAGCGCATTCAGGGTCAGGGGGTGCAGCCGGCCGCCGAAGACGACCTCGCAGAGCCTGGCCGCGGACTGGCCGATGCCGCGCAGGCTCGCGACCCAGACGGCGACCGAGGCGGCGAGGCCAAGCCCGCTCAGGAGGCCGATCATGTGCGCCGACATGCCGGAGTTCAGGACGTTGATCAGCGTCACCATCAGGGCATAGAGGCTGCCGGCGAGCAGATGGTCAGGGCGGCTTTGGGCGAGGTGCGGGCGCTCCGGCGCCGCGCCGGCCGGCCGGTCGCCGTAGCGCCCGCCCGGGATCGCGAGATGGAGCGGCACCGTCAGCAGGGCGAAGCCGGCATAGGCGAAGACCGCACCCCGCCAACCGAAGTGCAGGGCGATGGCGTGGCCGATCGGCCAGAACACGGTCGAGGCGAGGCCGCCGAGCAGCGTGATCTGCGAGATCGGCCGCCTGGCTTCGGGCCCGCCGATCCGCGCGAGGGCTGCGAACGCGGCATCGTAGAGGGTGCAGCGCATGGCCAGCCCGAGCAGAGCCCAGGCGGCATAGTAGGCCCAGAGGCCGTGGACGAGGGCGAGCCAAACGCAGCCGAGCGCGATCAGCCCCGAGCCGAGGGCCATGACCAGGCGGCCGCCGTAGCGGTCGATCAGGCGCCCGACCAGCGGCGAGCACAGGCCCATCACCAGGAGCGAGGCGGAGAAGCCGCCATAGACCAGCGAGCGGCTCCAGCCGAGATCGGCCGCGATCAGCTCGCCGAGCGCACCGATCAGATAGTAGGTGATGCCCCAGCAGACGAGCTGCGACAGGCCGAGGCAGACAACCGTCCG
Source organism: uncultured Alphaproteobacteria bacterium (assembly GCA_963733965.1). Lineage (GTDB taxonomy): Bacteria > Pseudomonadota > Alphaproteobacteria > Geminicoccales > Geminicoccaceae > DATAOG01. The sequence goes on along the minus strand of CAVTFM010000050.1, from coordinate 100,618 downwards.
GCGCCAGATCAAGGGCCGCTGGCAGACGGCGCCGGCGCAGGGACGCCCGCTTCGAGTTCGAATAGGCTCGGTGGCCGGCGGCCCGGTCAGCCGCCAAACTCCGCGCGGTAGCGCTCGAGCTTGGCCTGCCAGGCCGGCTGGCTCTCGATCGCGCGGTTGACGATCCCGGTCGGCACCCGGCCGTGCATGACATCGAGCACCGCCTTGATGTCGGCCGCCCCGATGCCGGCGAAGCACTGGTCGGTCCAGCAGAGCGCGTGCGGCGTCAGCAGCACGTTGTCGAGCTGGTAGAGCGGGTTGCCCTTCGGACTCGGCTCCTGCTCGAACACGTCCAGGCCGGCGCCGGCGATGCCGCCCGCCTGGAGCACACCGGTCAGCGCCTTCTCGTCGACCACCGGCCCGCGCGAGGTGTTGATCAGATAGGCGGAGGGCTTCATCAGAGCCAGGCGCTCGGCGTTGACGATGTGGTGGGTCTCGTCGTTGAGCGGGCAGCTGACCGACAGCACATCGGCCGCGCGAAACAGCTCCTCCAGGCCGACCAGGCGGACCCCCAGCTCCTTGGCGAGCTTGGGATCGGCGTAGGGGTCGTGGGCGATGAACTTCATGCCGAACGGCTTCGCCAGGCGGAACACCTCGGCGCCGATGTTGCCGATGCCGAGCTGGCCCAGCGTCCGTCCGATCAGGCCCTGCCCCATGAACTCGTTGCGCCTGGCCCAGCCCTCCGGGCCCCGGCGCGTGATCTTGTCCTTGTCGGCGAGCCTGCCCATCAGCGCCAGCATGAAGGTCAGGATCGCGACCGCGACCGGCCGGCGCACGCCGTCCGGGGTGGTCACCAGCACGCAGCCGTGGTCGGTGCAGGCCTGGACGTCGACCGTGTCGAAGCCGACCCCGAAACGCGCGATGATCGCGAGCCGGCCGTCCTTCGGGAAGCTCTCGGGCTCGATCCGCGGGATCAGCAGGATCAGCGCGTCGAAACCCTGCAGGTCCTTGGCCGTGATCACTCCGTTGGTCTGGATGTACTCGTGCTCGACCGCCGGGTTGTCCTCGAGCGGCGCAAGATCGAAATCGGGAAAGGCCGGGCTGCCGTCCGGCTTCTTGAAGTCGCCGCTGAGGGCGACCCGGAACTTGCTCATGGTGGCCTCCGCACCCGTCATTTCTTCTTTTTCTTACCTTTGGACTTGGTCTTCCCGGGCGGGTCAGCGGCGGTGCGCGCCCGGATCTCGTTGATGCCGGCCTGGACCGCGCCCTGGAGCGCCCAGACGTCGCCCGAATAGCACAGAAAATCGAAGCCCAGCGCGCGCAGCCGGACCGCCTCATCGACCGTCGGCACCAGGCGCCCGAGCGCCTTGCCATGCTTCCTGCACGCCTTGGCGACCGCCTTGACCGCGTCGGTGAAGTCCGGGTGCTCGAACTGGCCCGGGATGCCGAGCGAGCAGCTCAGATCGAAATGGCCGATCCAGAGGCAGTCGACGCCGTCGACGGCGGCCAGCGCATCGGCGTTCTCGACGCCCTCGCGGGTCTCGATCTGGGCGAACAGCATGGTCCGCTCATTGGCGGCCGCGAGCTTCTCCAGGGTCGGTCCCGGCGTATAGCGGTCGTGCGCGATCCCGAGCGCCACGCCCCGCCGGCCCTCCGGCACGTACTTCAGGCAGTCGAGGATCGCGCGCGCCTCCCGGGGCGAGCCGACCATCGGCAGCATCACGCCTTCGGCGCCCATGTCGGCGGCGCGCGCGATGTGATGATATTCCTTGGATGGCACCCGCACGATGGTCGGCAGGTCGGCCGCCTGCATGTAGCGCAACACGGCTTTGATGGTCTCGAAGCCGAAGCCCGAGTGCTCGGTGTCGAACAGCGCGAAATCGCAGCCGGCGGCCTTCAGGATCTGCCCGATCCCAGGCGTCGCGAACTCGACGATGAAGTGCCCGAGCTTGAGCTCCGGGCTCTGGGCCATCTCCTTCAGGCCTGGCGATGCCATGCGCGGTCCCGTGCCTCCCTGGTCTGGTCTCGTTTGGTTGGCCCAACTCTGACCATCGCGCGCGCGGTCGTCAATCGATCAAACGGACGCGGCCGGGCCGCGGCCTCAGGATCGCTTTACGCCAAACCTGTCCCGGGGCGGGTCGGTGAGGTTTGCGCCTCGTCGTTCCCCTCTCACGGCTCCTTGCGGTCAGTCTCCCGGTCGAGTCCGCGGCCGGCACGATGGAGCCGCGTACGGCACGGCGGCCACCCTGAGCCGGACACGCGGCTGACCGAGGCGGCGGGCTACTTGCCGGCGACGAACTCCAGCACGGTCGCGTTGAACTCCTCGGGGTGCTGCCACATGGCGAAATGGCTCGCATCCTTCATGATGACGAGCTTCGCCCCGGGAATCAGCTTCGCCATCTCCGCCGCGTACGCGGGCTCGATCCACCTCATCGTGGTCGCCATCGAAGATCACCGTCGGCACGCGGATCGCCGCGCATCTGGTCCTTGGTGTAGTTCGGCTGGGTCGCCCACATCTCGGACATCCGCGCGACCATGGCGTCGAACCCGGCGGGCGTCGGGGACATGCGGGCGTAGTCCGCGGCACAGTGCGCGAGGCCGGCTTTGAAGGTCGGGGTGTCCGCCGGCGCTCGCCTTGAAGCCTGCGGCCGTATCAGTTGCCGCCGTAGGCGAACAGCCGGCTCAGCCGCTCGGGATGGCGGATCGCGATGTCGAGGCCGATGATGGCGCCGTCGCTCCAGCCGACCAGCGCCACCTTGTCGATCCCCAGGTGGTCGAGCAGGGCCAGGTCGTCGTCGGCCATCCGGGCGAGGCTGTAGGGCTTGTCGGAGCTCGTGCTGCGGCCGCGGCCACGCCCGTCGGCGACGATCACCTCGTGGCTCTCGGCGAGGGCTGGGACCAGGAAACCAAACTCTTCGGCGTTGCCGATGCCGCCATGGATCAGGAGCACCGGGTCACCCTCGCCGTAGATCGCATAATACATCTGGATGTCGTCGACCGGCGCCATGCCGCTCTCGCGCGCCGTCGGCATGGCGGGCGGCAGCGGCACCGTCTGCCAGATCTCCTCGGCGCCCGCAGCGCTCGTGAGCAGCAGGCCTGCAGCGAGGCCGAGCAGAATTCTCATCATCGAAGTTCCTCCTGGTGAATATTGCAGGCGCCGGTCAGAGCGGCGGTTCGAGGATTTCCTGCGCGTCAATGCGCCAGACGCCGCCCGCGCTCCTCTGGTCCGGGCTACTCGAGCTGACCGAGGCGGCGGGCTACTTGCCGGCGACGAACTCCAGCACGGTCGCGTTGAACTCGTCGGGCTTCTGCCACATGGCGAAATGGCTCGTATCCTTCATGATGACGAGCTTCGCTCCGGGGATCAGCTCCGCCATCTCCGCGCGCTGCGCGGGCTCGACCACCTCGTCGTGGTCGCCATCGAAGATCACCGTCGGCACCCTGATCGCGCGCAGCTGGTCCTTGGTGTAGTTCGGCTGGGTCGCCCACATCTCGGACATCCGCGCGACCAGGGCATCGAACCCGTCGGGCGTGGGGGACAGGCGGGCGTAGTTCGCGGCACAGCGCGCGAAGCCGGCTTTGAAGGTCGGGGTGTCGCCGGCGCTCGCCTTGACGCCTTCGGGCGTATAGTTGGCGCCGTAGGCGAACAGCCGGGTCAGCCGCTCGGGATGGCGGATCGCGATGTCGAGCCCGATGATGGCGCCGTCGCTCCAGCCGACCAGCGCCACCTTGTCGATCCCCAGATGGTCGAGCAGGGCCAGCTCGTCGTCGGCCATCAGGGCGTAGCTGAAGGGCTTATCGGAGCTCGTGCTGCGGCCGCGGCCGCGGCCGTCGGAGACGATCACCTCGTGGCTCTCGGCGAGGGCTGGGACCAGGAAACCAAACTCTTCGGTGTTGCCGATGCCGCCATGGATCAGGAGCACCGGGTCGCCCTTGCCGTAGATCGCATAATACATCTGGATGTCGTCGACGGGCGCCATGCCGCTCTCGCGCGCCGTCGGCATGGCGGGCGGCAGCGGCACCGTCTGCCAGATCTCCTCGGCGCCCGCAGCGCTCGTGAGCAGCAGGCCTGCAGCGAGGCCGAGCAGAATTCTCGTCATCGAAGTTCCTCCTGGTGAATATTGCAGGCGCCGGTCAGAGCGGCGGTTCGAGGATTTCCTGCGCGTCAATGCGCCAGACGCCGCCCGCGCTCCTCAACCCCTACTTTAGCTGAGCAAGCGATCCGCCGCGCTAATCTGCATTAGTCACCGTGCGTCGACCTCAGCGTAAACACGGGTAGGATGACGTAACCCTGGATTTCACGGACGCCGGTTGCGCGGAGGCTGCTCTGCCAACCTGAAGTTCTCGCGCCGAGCCGTTGCGGCCTGATACGAGAGCGACTTCTCCGCCGCGCGGGAACCGCGAGCCGGGCATCGAGGCTCCCAACGAGCTAAGTACGAGCTGAAGGCGTGAGACAAGGGCCGCCGGGTGGATCAGGTTTCACCCGCGGCTTCGACAATTGCAGAAAGGAGACTCCCGATGCGCATCAACCAAAGTCGCCGCGATTTCCTGGGGGCCCTGTCAGCGGCCGGTGCTGTGGGCGTTCTTGGGGGCCGCACCTCGCTCGCCGACGAGCCGCCGCCGGAAGTCACCACGCTCCGGCTGGCCCGCTATCCTGGCATCTGCGTCGCGCCCGGACAGATCGCCGAGGAGCTGCTGCGCGCGGAAGGATTCACCGATATCCGCTACCTGACAGCACCCAACAGCGGCGACCTGGTTTTCAGCGGCGAGATCGACTTCTCCATCGAGACCGCAGCGTGGGTCGCCTCCAACGTGGATGCCGGCGAGCCGATCGTGGCGCTGGCGGGCGTGCATCCCGGTTGCTACGAGCTGTTCGCGCACGAGCCCATTCGAAGCATCCGCGACCTGAAGGGCAAGCGGCTTGGCATTCCCGAGGCGCCGCGGACCAGCGGGCACCTGCTCCTCGCGGTGATCGCAGCGGAGGTCGGGCTCGATCCCCAAAAGGACATCGATTGGGTGACCACATCCTCGGGCGACTTCCTGCAAGCGTTTACCGAACGGAAGGTCGATGCCTTTCTCGGGTTCCCTCCTCAGCCGCAGGAGTTGCGCGCCCGCAAGATCGGCCGCGTGATCCTCAACATGACCACGGACAAGCCGTGGTCGCAATACTTCTGCTGCATAGCGTTCGGCAACCGTGCCTGGGTCAACGATCATCCGGTCGCTACCAAGCGCTATCTGCGAGCCGTCCTCAAGGCTGCCGACATGTGCGCCGCCAAGCCGGAGCGCGTCGCCCAAATGCTGGTCGATGGCGGGTTCACTGATCGATACGACTACGCGCTGCAGACCCTGACCGAGCTGCCGTACGCGAGCTGGCACGAGTTCGACCCCGAGGACTCGATGCGGTTCTTTGCGCTTCGGCTGCACGAGGTCGGCATGATCAAGTCGAGCCCGAACGCGATCCTCGCCGAGGGCACCGACTGGCGCTTCCTGAACGAGCTCAAGCGCGAGCTGAAGGCGTGAGCACGCTGGCCGCCAGGTGGTCCGACCTGCCCGGTCGCTTTCTACTAGTCTAGTCTAGAGGAGAGGAGACTTTCTATGCAGATCATCCAGAATCGCCGCCATTTCCTGGCCAGCCTGTCAGCAGCGGGCGCCGCGGGGATCTTTGGCGCCCGGAGCTCGCTCGCCGATGAGGGCCCGCCGGAGGTGACCACGCTCCGGCTATCCACTTACCCCAACATTTGCCTTGCACCCGGCTTCATCTCCGACGACCTGCTGCACGCGGAAGGGTTCACCGACATCCGGCGTACACCCAACCCACCTCTCGACGCTGTCGCGAGGGGCGACGTCGATTTCGAGTTTAACACCGCCGCATGGGTCGTTGCCCATCTGGATGCCGGCGAGCCGATCACGGCGCTCACGGGCGTGCATTCCGGGTGCTACGAGCTGTTCGCGAACGAGCCCATCCGAACCATCAGCGACTTGAAGGGCAAGCAGGTCGGCATCGACAGGGTGGGCTTGAGCGCACACCTGCTGCTCGCGATCATGGTGGCGGAGGTCGGCCTCGATCCCCACCGGGACATCAACTGGATCACCAACCCCAGCGCCAGGTTCGTGGACCTGTTCGCCGCCGGGCAAGTCGATGCCTTCCTCGGATTTCCGCCCGAGCCGCAGGAGCTGCGCGGCCGCAAGATCGGTCGCGTGATCCTCAACATGGCCTTGGACCAACCCTGGTCGCAATATTTCTGCTGCATTGCGTACGGCAACCGGGACTTCGTGCGCAAGTATCCGGTCGCCACCAAGCGCTTCCTGCGCGCGATCCTCAAGGCTGCCGACATGTGCGCCGCCGAGCCGGAAAAGGCCGCGCAACGTCTGGTCGATGGTAGGTTCACGGAACGATACGACTACGCCCTCGAGACGCTGACCGAGGTGCCCTACAACCGCTGGCGCGAGTTCGACCCCGAGGATTCGATGCGGTTCTACGCGCTGCGCCTCCACGAGGTCGGCATGATCAAGTCGAGCCCGAACGCGATCCTCGCCGAGGGCACCGACTGGCGGTTCCTGAACGAGCTGAAGCGCGAGCTGAAGGGGTGAGCCTTCCCCGCTTGGACGCAGCCCAAATCCTCGTTGGCGCTCCGTCGCTCAATGAATCTCGTCGGCTTCGCCCATCGCCCGTTCGAGCGCCTCGATTGAGAAGCCCGCGCCGCGGGCCGCCTTGAGGATCGGCGCCTCGCGCCGGCCGCAGAGCTCCGCCGCCCGCGCCACCTCGCGCCCGATCTCATGCGGGATCACGACCGCGCCGTGGCGGTCGGCGTGCACCAGATCACCCGAGCGCACGATCATGCCGAACACGTCGACCTCGCAGCCGAAGCCCACGGTGTGGCCGTGGGCGTGGGAGGGCGTGACCTTGCCGCACAGCACCTGGAAGCCGGGCGCGATCGCGTCGAGGTCGCGCACGCCGCCGTTGGTGATCAGGCCGAGGCAGCCCAGGCCTTTATGGATCGCGGTGTTGACCTCGCCCCAGAAGCAGCCGAAGCCGAGCCGGGAATCGACGTCCTGGACGATCGCGATGGAGGGCCCGGGACCGCCCGCGACATAGCGATAGTAGTCGAGCCGCGCCTGGCGCGCCTGCTCCTTGTGCTGGCGTACCGGCTCCATCGCGCGATAGAGCGAGGTCCGCGCGTAGCCGACCATCGGCTGACGCTGCGGGAACGGGCAGATCAGGGTCTCGGTGGTGAAGCCGAGCGCCCGGCGCTCGGGCACGACGATCTCGAGCGCGTTGCAGATGGTCGGCGTGTCGAACGCGCGCAGCGCCTCGATCTCGGCTTCGGACAGCGGCTCGGTGGTCATCACACTTAGCTCCCTGATGCGATGCTGGTCTGCTCTCAGACGCGGGGCATGACCGGCCCGCCGCTCGCGGCCGATGCATAGGCCGCCTCACAGAGGGCGAAGGTCTTGAGATTGTCGGCGCCCGAGGTCTGGGGCAGGGTCCGATTCCGGAGACAATCGACCCAATGGCGCTGGGTGGTCAAGACGCTTTCCTGGACGCCGTGCCACGGCCGGCTCGCCCAGGGGAGAAGCGCGGGCGCGACCTCATGCCGTTCGCTGCGGCCCCTTGTCGTGACGGTCAGCGCGTAGCCCGGTTGCAGCCGGAGCGTGCCCGCGCTGCCGTCGATCTCGATCGTGGTCTCGGGGAACGGGTCCGGGTCCTGGGGCGCCTGGTAGGTGGCATCGACCACGGCGGCGAGCCCGTCGGCGTATTCCAGGAGCAGCGTCGCGCAGTCCTCGCCCCGGATGCCCGGCCGGATGCTCGCGGTCCGGCAGGTCAGGCGCCCGACCTCGCCGAACAGAAAGCGGGCCACGTCCAGGAGGTGGATCACGAGATCCAGGATGATGAAGCGCTCCGCCTCGGCAAGGTACGGCTGGCCCGCATAGACGTCGTAGCCGGTCCGCCAGGAGATCCGGGCGAAGAACGGCCGGCCGATGGTGCCGCGCGCCAGCACCTCGCGGACCGCGCGGATCGGGGTCTGGAAGCGGAAGTTCTCGTGCACCATGAGCGGCACCCCGGCTTGCGCACAGGACTCGACCATCGCCTTGCAGTCGGCGATCGTCGGCGCGAAGGGCTTCTGGACGATCACCGGCAGGCGGTGTGCCGCGGCCAGCTCGACCAGCCGACGGTGGCTCGCCATGGTGGTCACCACGTCGACGAAGTCGAGGGCCTCCGCCTCGAGCATCGCCTTGGCGTCCGCGTAGTGCCGCGGCACCCCGAACGCGCGGGCCGCCTCGGCCGCCTTGGCCGCGTCGAGATCGCAGACCGCCGCCAGCTCGACGCCCGCCGCCCCGAGGTCCCGCCAGGCGTGCAGATGGTTCCGGGCGAAGAATCCGCAGCCGATCACCGCGGCCTTGAGCCTGTCCCCCGGCATCGCAAGCCTCCCTTCCCTCTCCCCGCCCCATTGGCATCAAGCGCCGCCCAAGAGTAGCTTCGGCGAGGGCGAACGCAACCGACCAAGCGAGCATCGGCGGCGGCAGCGGCCATGATCGGCTGGAGACGGGGGCCATGATCAGACGAAGCTTCCTCCTCGCCGCGGCGGCAACCCTGGCGCTGCCGGCGGCCAGGCTCAAAGCCGCGGTGCAGACGCCCCGCCCCGAGCTCAGGCTCGACCCCGGCCGCGACTACAACGCCACGGTCGCAGCGGCGCCGAGCGGCGTGCGCATCATCCTGGCGCCCGGCATCTACCGCGGCTGGAGCGTAGCGCCGAAGCACGGCCAGACCTTCGAGGCGGCGGGCGACGGCGTGGTGCTCGACGGCGGCGGCCAGCGCCTGCTCGCCTTTCGCCGGAGCGAGGCCACCGACGTGCAGCTGATCGGGCTCACGGTCCAGAACTACGACACCATGGACCCGCCGGACGCCGAGCGGCGGGCGCCGCAGGTCGCGGCGATCGAGGCCTCGGACGGCCACGACTGGCAGCTGGTCGACTGCACGGTGCAGCGGATCGGCGGCCGCGGCGTGTCGATGAGCCCGGGCATGCACATCCTGCGTGGCCGTTACGTCGACAACGGTCACATCGGCATCGGCGGCCGGGCCGCCGGCGCGATCGTCGAGGGCGCCGAGATCGCCCGCAACAACACCCGCAACTACGGCTCGCACTGGGAGAGCGGCGGCTACAAGAACGTCGGCGGCCACATGCCGGGGCCGATGCCGGTGATGCGCGGCGCCCGGCTGCTGGAGTGCCACATCCACCACAACCAGGGCCGCGCGGTCTGGTTCGACTGGGATTGCCTCGCGGCCGTGGTCGAGAACTGCGTGATCCACCACAACAGCAACGAGGGCATCGCCTACGAGGCGAGCGCCCAGGGCCAGTTCCGCAACTGCCTGATCGGCTTCAACAACACCAGCGGCTGGCGCGAGCCCGGCGTCTGGTCGGCCGACCTCATGCTCCAGAACTCGCACGACTGCGTGGTCGAGGGCTGCACGATCGTCGCCGACCGCGGCTGCGCGCTCTCGGTCGCCCACCATACCCGCGACTTCGACAGCACGCCGCCCCAGCAGTGGGGCTACTACACCGGTCCGTTCGACGGCATGCGCAACCGGATCGCGGGCAACACCTTCGTCCTCCTCGGCAACACCCTCGGCCTGGAGCTCGACGTGACCGCGCCGCCGGGCCTGGCCGCGGTCAAGGCCAGCAACGTCTGGGGCCCGAACCGCTGGCTCGCTCCCCCCGGCTCCCGACAGCGGGCGCTCTGGCTGGGCGAGCCCTGGAGCGAGGCCCTCGGCACGCTCGAGGAGCGCACCGACCTCGACTCCTTCGTGCCTGCGCAACTGCGGGCATGAGCGGCAACAACCCGACATGCTGCGCTGGTATTGACACTGTCTATACGATCTCGTATATACGTTGTCGTACGCAGGGGCATGGGTGGAGAGGGCTGAGGATGACTGCGGCCGCCTTTCGGGGAGAGTCCGGATCCCCGACGATCAGCCTGCGCGTTCCGACGCACAGGCGTGAGCTGATCGATCGCGCCGCGAAGGCGACCGGCAAGACCCGCACCGAGTTCATCCTCGAGAGCGCCACCCGCGCGGCCGAGGAAGCGCTGCTCGACCGTCGCGTCTTCCATCTCGACGCTGCCCAATACGAAGCCTTCGAGCGGGCGCTGGATGCGCCGCCGCATCCGACCGCGGAGCTGCGTGCGCTGTTGGCGAAGCAGGCCCCCTGGGAGCGGTGACACCACCCCGAGAGAATGAGCTCCGACCGCCCGAGCGGCTCACCCCGGCGCACGAGCTCCAGGACTTCGACAGCGGCAGCCCCCGCCTCGACGACTGGCTTCGACGCCGCGCCTCGCGCAACGAGGCCGATGGGGCCTCGCGGACCTACGTGGCCTGCCAGGGAACGCGCGTCGCCGCCTTCTACTGTCTGGCGAACGGCGCCGTCCTGCACGGGGGCGCACCCGGCCGAGTGCGACGCAACATGCCGGACCCGATCCCGGTCATGGTCCTCGGCCGGCTCGCGGTGGATCGCCGGTTCCAGAGGCGGGGGCTCGGCAGCGCGTTGCTCCGCGACGCCATCCTACGCACACTGCAGGCTGCCGAAATCGCCGGCATCCGGGCGATTGTCGCGCATGCCAAGGATGACACCGCGAAGACATTCTACGAGCGCTCTGGCTTCCTCCCCTCCCCGATCGATCCTCTGACGCTCATGTTGCCGCTGAAGGATGCCCGAGCCGCCCTCGGCGTCCCTTGACGGTCCTGGGGCCGTCAGGCGAGCGAACCCTGCGGGCGGTGGGCCGACCGCTCTGCTTGAGGGGGCCATGGATCCTAGAAGGAGTGTGGAATGGCGGATCGGGCGGTCTGGCTGGAAGTGGCGCTGAACGGGCCGTGGGGGCGGGAGCTGCAGCCCAAGATCCCGATCACGGTCCAGGAGATCGTGGCCGACGGCATCGCCTGCGCCAAGGAGGGGGCAGCGATCGTCCACGCCCACGCCTATGACCCGGCGACCGGCCGCCAGCACGACGATGCCGGGATCTACCGGCGGATCATCGAGGGCATCCGCGAGCAGCAGGACGTGATCGTCTACCCGACCCTGCCGATCGCCGGCAGCCCGGACGCGCCGGCGCCAATGACGGCGGTCGCGCGCTTCCGGGCGGTCGAGGAGCTGGCCAGGCGCGGCCTTCTGGAATGGGCAGTGGTCGACCCCGGCTCGGTCAACTTCACGCATTACCGCCAGCTCGCGGCCGGCGAGCAGGGCTTCGTCTATCTGAACCCCGAGAGCCACGTCCGCCATGGCCTCGCGCTCGCCGCGAAATACCGCTTCCACCCCAGCTATGCGATCTACGAGCCTGGTTTTCTGCGGCTCGGCGCGGCGCTGCAGCCGGGCCATCCCGGGCGTGCCGACGCCGATCTACCGCTTCATGTTCTCGGACGGCTTCGCCTGGGGCTTCCCGCCGAGAGCCTATGCGCTCGATGCCTATCTGCGACTGCTTCGGGATGAGGCGCCGCGGGCGCCCTGGATGATCGCCGGTCTCGAGGTCGACGTCCGGCCGCTGATCGAGGCCGCGATTCTCCGGGGCGGCCACGTCCGGGTCGGCCTCGAGGACGCACCATTCGGGAGCGTCTGGCGCAATCAGGATTGGGTGCGGATCGCCGCGAGCGCGATCGAGAACGGCGGCGGCCGGGTCGCGAGCGCGGCCGAAGCGCGCCGCAGTCTCGCCGCGATCGCACCCGACGCGGGAATCTCCTTGGCCTGATCCTCGCTCTCCGCCGACGGCAGATCGAGATTCCGCGCCGGATGGCTCCCCCGCCGGAGGGTTCCGAGCCGGCTCGCTGACCCCGGTTGGCGGGCTGCGGTCTTGTCGAACCGGTCCCCGCCCGGCACACTGGCGCCCCCGGACGATCGGAGGACGATGGCGGTGAGCGGCTGGCCGGAGGCGATCCATCAGGCGCTGGGTGAGCTCGGTGTGCGCCAGGTCGGCTATGTCCCGGATGCCGGCCACACCCGCCTGATCGAGCTCTGCCAGAACGATGCCTCGATGCGCGCGGTGGTGCTGACCACGGAGGAGGAGGGCGTGGCGCTCGCCGCCGGCGCCTGGCTCGGCGGCCAGCGGGGCGTGCTCCTGATGCAGAGCAGCGGGGTCGGCAATTGCGTCAACATGCTCTCGCTCAACCAGAGCTGCCGGCTGCCGCTCTTGATGCTGGTGACGATGCGCGGCGAGTGGGGCGAGTTCAACCCCTGGCAATTGCCCATGGGCCAGACCGCGGCCGATGTCCTGAAGCTCGCCGGCGCCATCGTCGAGCGCATCGACCAGGCGGAGCTCGCCGGCGCCACGGTCGAGGCCGCCGGCCGGATCGCGTTCGAGGGCCAGCTGCCGGTCGCGGTGCTGATCGGCCAGCGGCTGATCGGCGCCAAGAGCTTTTCGAACCGGGGCCGGTCATGAGCGCGTTGAGCAGCGAGCAGTTTCCCCTCCGTCGGCGCGAGGTCGCCAACGCGCTGCTCGCGGAGCGGGACGACCTCCTGGTGGTCGCGGGCCTCGGCAGCACCAATTGGGATGCGACCGCGGCCGGCGACCATCCGCTGACCTTCCCGCTCTGGGGCGCCATGGGCAGCGCCTCCCTGATCGGCCTGGGCCTCGCCCTCGCCCGGCCCGAGCGGCGGGTCCTGGTGATCACCGGCGACGGCGAGCTCCTGATGGGCCTCGGCGGGCTCGCCACGATCGCGGTCCAGCGGCCGGCCAACCTCGCCGTCGTGGTCTTCGACAACGAGCGCTACGGCGAGACCGGCATGCAGGCGACCCACACCGCGCACGGCGTCGACCTCGCCGGGATCGCCAAGGCGGCGGGCTTCCGGGTCGCCGGCACGGTGCGCGCCGCCGAGGAGCTCGAGCCCGCCCGGCAGGTGATCCTGACCGAGCCCGGCCCGGTCTTCTACGCGATCAAGGTGCGCGCCGAGCCGCTGCCCTTCGCGATGCCGCCCAAGGACGGCGCCCACCTCAAGGACCGCTTTCGCCTCGCGCTCCTGGGGCCGGGCGCAGTCGCGGCAGTCAGCCCGCGTTAGCTGCCGCCATTCGAGAGGCCGCCCATGTCCGAGCCCATCTATCTCGAGACCCGAGGTGCCGTCGCCCTCCTGGTCCTGAATCGCCCGGACAAGCGCAACGCGCTCAGCACCGGGATGTGGCAGGCGATCCCGCAGCTGGTCGCCAAGGTCGCGGACGACCCCGAGGTCAAGGTCCTGATCATGCGTGGCGCCACGCCCGAGGCCTTCTGCGCCGGCGCTGACATCGGCCAGTTCGATGAGGTGCACGCCTCGAGCGAGGCCCGGCAGGCCTATCGGAGCGTGGTCGGCGCCGCCTATGCCGCGCTCAGCCAGCTGACCAAGCCCGCCATCGCCATGGTCCAGGGCGTCTGCTTCGGCGGCGGCTGCGCGCTGGCACTCTGCTGCGACCTTCGCTACGCCGATCCGAGCGCCCGGTTCTGCATCCCGCCCGCCCGCCTCGGCCTTGCCTATTCGCTCAAGGAGACCAAGCGCCTGGTCGACCTGGTCGGCCCCGCCAAGGCCAAGGAGATGCTGATGGGCGCCAGGGTCATCGAGGCCGAGGAGGCGCTCCGGATCGGGCTCGCGACCCGCCTGTTCGAGGCCGAGGATCTCGAGCGCGAGACGATGGCCTTCGCCGACCAGCTCTGCAGCCTCTCGCAGTTCACGATCCGCGCGGTCAAGCAGATCGTGGCTGAGATCCTGAACGGCGCGGTCGAGGACACCGACCTGTCCAGACGGCTGTTCGAGAGCCAGTTCCAGGGCCCGGACTACCTCGAGGGCCGGCGCGCCTTCCTCGAGAAGCGTAAGCCCGCGTTCACTTACCGGTAGTCGGCCGGCGGCGGACCATGCCCGAGCGGATCACGCGCGAGCGCCTGCCGGATCTGCTCCGGCCCGGCATGACCGTGTTCGTGCAGGGCGCGAGCGGCGAGCCGACGCCTCTGCTCCAGGCGCTGGCCGCCGCACCCGAGGCGAGCGCCGGGGTGCACTACGTCGGCTGCCTGATCCCGGGGTCTGAACGTCGTCGACCCGGCCGCCTTCCACCCCGATGCGCGCCTGACCAGCTTCTTCATAGCCGGCGCCATCGCCGAATCCCACGCCGCCGGCCGGGTCCGCTTCCTGCCGCTGCACTACAGCGGCATCTGGCAGTATTTTTCCGGCCTTGCCGTCGACCTCGCGCTGATCCAGGTGACGCCGCCGGACGATCGCGGCCAATGCAGCCTCGGCGTCTCGGTCCACTTCGTGCCCGCGGTCCTGGAGCGCGCGCAGGTGATCGTTGCCGAGATCAATCGGACGATGCCGCGGCCCCGCTCGAGCTACCAGGTCCCCTTTGAGCGCCTCGACTATGTGGTCGAGACCGAGCGGCCGCTGCTGGCGCTGCCGGACGCCAGCCTGTCCGACGACGTCCGGCGGATCGGGGCCAACGTCGCCGGCCTGATCGCGGACGGCGACACGATCCAGATCGGCATCGGCAAGGTGCCCGCGGCCGTGCTCGGAGCGCTGCACGACCGCCGGAGGCTCGGCCTGCACAGCGGCCTGGTCGCCGATCAGGTGGCCGATCTGCACGCCGCCGGAGCGATGAGCGGCCGGCGCATGGTGTGCACCGCCGCGATCGGGACCCGGAAGGTCTACGACTTCGCCGCCGCCTGCCCCGATCTCGCTTCGCGCCGGTCAGCTACACCCACGATCCCGGCGTGATGGCGGCGATCCCCAACCTGGTCGCGATCAACTCGGTGCTGGCGGTCGACCTCGACGGCCAGGCCAACGCCGAGATGCTGGATGGCCGCCAGGTGAGCGGCACCGGCGGCCTGCTCGACTTCGTGCGCGGCGCGCGTCTCTCGCAGGGCGGCCGCTCGATCCTGGCGCTGCCCTCGACCGCGGCCGGCGGCAAGGTCTCGCGGATCGTCGCCAAGCTCGGCGAGCGCGACATCGTGAGCTGCCCGCGCGCCGATGCCGACATCGTGGTCACCGAGCACGGCATTGCGAGGTTGCGGGAGAAGTCGCTCGACGAGCGCGCGGAGGCGTTGATCGGGATCGCCGCGCCGGGCTTTCGCGGAGGAGCTGGCGAACGGGCGCTCACTACCAGACCTGCAGGTGACAGACGGCCGCTCGTGATGCTACCCTTGCGAGGGGTCAACGCAGGCGAATGGGCCGCCGGCGCAACTCCGGTTAGGACAGCGATGTCGGGTGCCGGGTAAGGACCTATCGGGAGAGATGTTGATTGGCGGTACAGAGTCCGGAAATAACTGGTGGCGCTGGGTTCACGTTCGAAGATGCAGCAGTGGCGATTTACCTCGCCGCTCTCCTGGGCGAAGAAAATGCTCCAGGGCTTCCCGGACGCGTCATCGTGCGGGTTGCGGTCCAACAGGCGGCGTTTGGCGAGCCGCTTGATGACCTGATCGTCGATGGGCGTGCCAAAGATCAGGGGCTTGCACGTCTCAGCCTGCAAGTGAAGCGCAGCCTCACCATCAGCGCCGCCAAGAGTAACGGCGACTTCCGGGAAATCGTTCTCCGAGCTTGGGAGACCGTTAGCAAGAACGACTTTCGAGAAAGCACGGACCGTGTCGGTGCCCTAACCGGCACTGTTTCCGACGCCTCGAAACGAGCCTTGGAGACCGTCTGTGAATGGGCTCGCGAGAGCGCCACTCCTGAAGCCTTCTGGAAACGCTTCGATGGTTCGGCCGGAAATCAGCACCGTTCAGTCCTCAACGCGTTTCGCACCGTGTTGGTCGATGCGCCGCCGACGACCGGGAACGCAAAAATCTACCGATTACTGCGGCACTTCGTGCTGATACGGTTCGATCTGCTACACGAAGGGTCGGTGGACGAAGCGAACGCTGTTGCGCGTCTGCGAAACCACCTCAGCGCTGATGATGCTGACCGGGCCGACGGTCTCTGGCGCCGGCTCCGCGTAATAGCTCGAGAGGGTGCCGGCCGCGCCGCCGAATTTGATCGCCGAACGTTACTCGCACGCCTTTTCGGCTCCTTTCGCTTGGCCGGTGCGCCGTCGCTGCGCCGAGACCTTGAAAGGCTGGTGGAGGAGGCTAGGTTATCACTTGCCACCATAGCGACCGATGTCGCCGGGTATAAAGTTTCACGCCCGAACTTGATCAAAAATGCCGAAAATCAGCTCCAGGAGCGGCTATTTCTACAGATCACCGGTCTCCCCGGCACTGGCAAATCGGCTGTCCTGCGTGAGTTGGCGGAAAGTCGCCTACGCCAAGGCCCAACTCTGGTCATCAAGTCCGACCGGGTTGAGGGCCGGAATTGGCCGATCTATGCCCGAGGGCTCGGCCTAGCCGCCACAGGCCTTGAACCTCTTCTCCTTGAGATCGCAGCGGTCGGATGTCCAATCCTGTTCATTGACGGGCTCGATCGATTTCGAGATCGAACACCGTGGCGTCGTGCTCGATCTCGTGAATACAATCCTGAATTCATCGGCTTTGCGGACGGCATGGCGCGTCGTAGCGACTGTGCGCGACAATGGCATCGAACCACTGCGAACGTGGTTGCCCGAGGGCCTCGCGCAAGAGAGTGGCATTTCTACGGTGTCTGTACAGCCCTTTGACCACGACGAAGCTGTCGATCTCGCAAGAGCAAGACCAGCGCTCCTGCCTCTCCTATTTGGGGAGGAGCGGATAGCCGAAATCGCCCGCCGTCCTTTCTTCGCTTCGGTCCTCGCGGCATCCCTGCCTAAATCCGAAGACGGCCGTCTGAGGCCGCGGTCAGAGATCGAGCTTATTGATGCTTGGTGGGCACGGGGAGGTTATCTCGCGCCGCCTTCTCTGACTATTCGTTGCCAGCGCGCTCTCCTGCGACTAGCGAAAGCGGGGGCGACCAACCTTGGGCGCCGAATCAGCCTGGGTGAGTTGGATCTCGACGTCATCGAACTGCTCAAACACGACGGCATTCTACGAGACGCCCACGCTGGCGATTCGGTTCAGTTCGCGCATGATATCTTCTTCGAATGGGCTTTTGTACAACTCCTGCTCACGCGGGAAGCTTCGTGGCTTGAGGAAATTCAGGCCGTGGGAGAGCCCCCGGCTTTGGGGCGTCCGGTGGAGCTACTCTCGCAACGAACATTCATCGTTGCCGATGATTGGGAACAGCATCTTGCTCGCGCCGAGGGGTCTACGATGCGGCCCCAGTGGACACGGGCCTGGCTGCTCGGTCCGCTAGGAGCCGCCAATTTCGCGGATCGAGCCGACAGCTTCGCCGGCATTCTGTTCGGGGGCGATGCGTGGCGGTTAACTAAAATGGTCGTCTGGTTTCAGGCCGAGAAAACAAGGCCCAATCCGCTAATTCTTAGCCGGCGCGAGACAACGGGTGATTTATCTCGTCGCGACATCGAACAAGCCGCCGACACTTATGGGGTGCCTTCAGATTTCCTGACTTGGAGCCGTTGCTGCGTTTGGTTAGTCAACAACATCAAGCACTGTCCCGCAGAGACCATCCCTGAGATCGTTTCGGTTTTCGAGGTTTGGCAGAACGGTTGGGCAGACACCACTAACCCCACGTCCGACCGGATTCTCGGCGTTATCGAAGGGTGGCTCAAGGACATCGAGGACCGGGTGCATCCGGAAGATTTTCGCTACGACCGTCACCCTTGGGAGGCCCTTGGTCGTGGCTTGAAGGAACTTGAAGATCGGCTCCGCGCCCTGCTGCTCCGAGCCGCACGTGTAAAGCGGGAATCCGCAAGGTTATATCTGTCGCGTCTGCAGACGCGCCCCCGTTTGCGCGATCGTGCATTCAAGCAGATCCTGCTCTACGCGTCCATTCTCTCTGAGGTGCTGGCTTCGGATCTTGTCGATCTGACCTTGGCCAGCCTCAAGGAAAAACTTCCGACGGATGTCGCTGCAAAGGCTGCTCAGCAGTGGGATTCTGCGGGGAGGCTTATGTCACTTTGAATGGGACCGTCTCGCCATAGGCCGTGACACGCAAAACTTCTACCCGCCCTCACCCCTGCGGGAGCCTTTCGAGTCACTCTTTGGCAATGCACCGGGTGAGGCTCGTCGGCTCGTGCGTGGTCTTACGAATCACGCCATCGTTGCTTGGCGCCAGCTCTTCGAAATCGACTGGGAGCGCAGGGCCACTCCGATGCCTTTGGTGCTCGACTTCCCATGGGGACAGCAGACCTTCTGGGGCGATAGCCAAGTCTATACCTGGTTTCGAGGGTATCGTGGCCCGCACGCAGTTGTGGCCGGGCTAATGGCGCTCGGAGCGTTGGGCCTACGGTCAAGTTGAGCAGGGGCGCGATGTCGATGAGGTAATCCGGGAAGTGATCTCTGGACACGAGTCGGTTGCGGTTCTTGGTATTGCGGTCGCGCTGGCGCTGACCGCTAGGCGTATCTCGGCAACTACCCTGCCACTTGCCACCTCGCAACGGATCTGGCACTGGGATCTCGGCCGTGCCGTGCACGACAGCACATCACCGGCGAATTGCATCGGTTTCAACATGATGGGCGCCGGTCCGGATGACCGCAGGCACGCAGAGGCGGTTCGCGAAGGAAACGCCCGGGAGGCGCGTCGGTTAGAGATCCGGTCCCTGGCACTGCCTTTCGTGCTGTGCCCCGACGCCGATTTGCGGACGGCAGCGCAAGCAGCGATCCAGGCATTCCCCGAAAATTTGCCGTTCGACTATGAGGAAGAACGCAATGAAGGGCGAACCGCCCGGCTCAGACGTACGGCGGAGATCTGGGCTGAATTCGGTCGGACGGAGAACTACACCGCCGTTCGCGCCGAGGACGGGAAAGGTGTATATATCCAGCTCAATAATCCCAGGGCCACCGATGCTGACATGGTCGCAGCCGCAGAGCGGCACGAAACTATGACCCAGCGCCTCGAAATCCTGAACTGGGTGCATGATTGCTTCAAGCAGAAGCACCTTTCCGACAAACTGCCGGTTTCCAGGGCACTTGAAGGTGCGAAGCACCTCGACGCACCAGACCTCTTCACCGAGCCGCATAAAGATGGAGGCGCGTTCGATCAGCCGCAAAACGTTGTATCGGGGGTGGCTGCCGCGGTGCTGACCTACTCCGATGCTCTACACGCATCACACCTCTCGTGGGCTGCGGACGTTGTTCTTCGGGCGGCAACGACACCGGAAGACCAGCACGAGCTCTGGTTTTCTGGGGCTGTGCACCTGGACCATCCCTGTTTGTGGGCTGTTCGGGGCCTCGCAGCTCTGGTCCGCCGAGAGGGCGCTCCATCCAACATGAAACGCGCGCTCATCCACCTCGCGGCCCATCCGCTCGAACAGGTATCGGAAGCCGCATTTAGTGCTGCATTCGCCGTTTGGGATGAGGATCCCGCGTTCGCATGGGCAGCTCTTGGACTAGGGCTGCGGCTATCAGTTGGCGACGCAACCGAAGAGCGGGCTTCATCCCGCCGGTTCGATCATGCCACCTACTCGGCGCGGGTGAGCCCAGCCGTCGAGGAAGCCATAGGTGCACTAGTCCGGCCCGCAAGCCTGCCACCCGCCCAACTGCATCCGATCCCGCCTGCTTGGGTGTACGCGCCGCCGCGGCCTCGCGAACATTTCGGCGGCCCGCGGCGACGAACCGATCCGGTGTGGCGCGATCCAGACGTTTTCTTACGCTGGGAAATTCTTGCCCAAGGTGCTCGGCGCTGTGCCGATTGAGCGAGTGATGTCAGACGCATCACGGCGCCCAGCATTCCTCGAACTGTGTGACCAGCTAGTCGCCTGGACGATTGAGCGACTAAACCCGCCCTGGGACGACAACAGGCATAGATCTGACCGCCGAGCGAGCGAGCTTGTTGGTTGGCGCTCGTTCTTGTACGGTTTTTTTGCACGCGTCGCTCAGCATTTGGATCAAGAGGAAGCGCGACGCCGATTCCTCGAACCTCTATTTGCCCTCGATGACGAGGTGGCCGCGTCATTGATCAGGCCCTTCGCCGACATGGTTGTTTCGTGCCGTCATGGATAGCCCGGTGATCGAGCCGCGGGCGATAGCATTGCTCGATGCCTGTCTCCAACGCGTGCTGCAGCATCAGACGGTCCGTGCGCGGAGGGATGACGGCAAGTTGTACGGTTTCGATCTACCGGACCTCGTTCGCACCTTCCTGTTTGTTCACGTTGAGCACGCTGGTGGTGCAGCGCGCTTCGCCAACGGAGACTGGCGGGAAGTCGACAGCGATCGTCCCTATCGTCGATCCGTTTTTCCGGGCTGTAGGCGATCTACCCTCTGTAACATCGGTCATTCTTGACCCTATGTGAACGTGCCGTTCGACCACTACCCGACTGATCAGTTCGTGGAGGAGATCACTGCAGTGCTCGCGAAGCAGCCTGGCACGCCCATTGGCTGGCGTGCGATCGATGATCCAAGGCCGCATAGCAGCCTTGATCCAGGCTTTCGCGCAGCAGACCCAGCCTCTGCCTCTGCTCCTCTTCGCCCAAGGGATGCTCCGAATCCTGGATCGGCTGATCGACATGGGCGAGTCGCCGGAGCGCCGCACTCCAGAACCAGCGAAATTTTCAGGAACATCGTGATTGCGCCGTCGGCAGGCCCTCAACCAATTTGATCGTGCAGGATTGCCGACCCTCGATGCGCCACGTGACCCATTCGAGCGTCACTTTTGCGCCCGAAATCGGCGTTTTTGCGGCCGAACTCAGCGGTTTTGCGGCCGAAATCAGACACATCGCGGGCCCCGGAAATTCGCGGGAAAATCCAAAACCGTTGGAATTGACGAAAATCCAACGATGCTACACATGTGACGCATCCGTGCGCCACTTTGCGCTCGAAATCGGCCGTTTTTGCGGTCGAATCCGGCGCTTTTGCCGTCGAATCCGGCAGTCAGATCGCCTCCAGCGGCGAAAAACCACGCCACCGCAATGGCTTACGCGCAGTGCACACTCTGTCTCATGAGGCTACAGAAGTGTCGCCTGGTGGCGCATGCGGACCTCCCGGAAAAATCCCGGAAATTCGTCCTACCGGCCCGGTAAATCACAAAAATCCCGAATTTCGCCGTCGCGTCGCCTGCGGGCGGGGCTTGTGCCAGGATGTGGGCCTGCTCCTGGAAGGGGAGAGATGATCACCGCAGAGGCGCAGAGGACGCCGAGGCGAAAGGCATGAGAGGATTGACCGAGAGAATCATCGGGGCGGCGGTGCAGCTGGCATAGGGAGGTCGGACATTCTCGGCGTCCTCTGCGCCTCTGCGGTGAAAACCATCGTCACGACGACTCTCACCCGGGGAGAGGCGTCCCGGAATTTTCTCTGAGATTTATGCAGCCGCAAGAATTTCCCGATTTTGCTGCCGCGTCGCGCGCGCGGTTTCGTGCCACGATGCGCACCTGCCTCCGCTGGGAAGGAAATTCGGCCTTGCCTGGGGCGTGGCCAGCGCCCACCGGCCGCGGAAATTCTCGCCGAGGCCGGGGAATTGCCGGAATTTGTTCCAACGCCCGATACGGATCGTCCGGTTCGAACCGCATTTTTTGCCGGCCCGTGGCGCCTCACGGCCTCAAGAATTTGTCGACGTATTCGACGCACATGGCGGCGGGGGAGTTGCGGGTCTTGTTTATTTTCCTATAGCATGCTACAGTTGTGGGCGTGACCCATTGGCCTCCTCGACCCGAACCAGGACCCCACGTCATGGCCACGACACCCAGCGCCCGGGTGCTTGTCAGCCGCGAAGGCGCGGCCCGGTCCGACGGCCCGAACACCGCCGTCGGCCCCCGGAAACCAAACGAACCCGAGAAAAGCTTTCAGGCCAAAGCGTTGGCTCGCGGGAGGGCGATCCGCACCGGCAGCGTCCGGCCCTCATGAGGAGCGGCCTGGGGTGGGAACAGCGGGTCCAGGCGCTGCCAGCGGCGGGCCGATCACGAACGCGCTGGACGACGATCAGACGCTGGGCGTTGAGGTCAAAGGATCGTCTTGGTGGCGCCGCCGTCGATGAACAGATCGGCGCCCTGGATCTGGCCGGCGAGCGGCGAGGCGAGGAACGCGACCAGGTTGGCGACGTCCGAGGGCTCGCCGTAGCGGCGCAGCCCGGCGCTCGCCAGCTCCTTTTTCTCGTACTCCTGGCCGCGAGATCCCTTCGGCCGCGGCGCGCTGGTCGAGCAGCTGATCGAGCCGGCCGGTCACGGTCATGCCCGGATGGATGGCGTTGACCCGGACCCCGTCCCGCAGCCCGAGGCCCGCCAGCGCCTTGGTGAAGTTGGTGATCGCGGCATTGACCGCACCGCCGATCATGAAGTTCGGGGTCGGCGTCTTGGAGGCGGCGCCGATGATGTTGACGACCGCCCCCTGGCTGTCCTTGAGCAGCGGCCACAGCGCCCGCGACAGTCGGACGTAGGAATAGAACTTGAGCGCGAAGCCGTCCTCCCAGGTGGCATCGTCGAGTTGGAAAAAATCGCCGCTCTGGGTGGCGCCGGCGTTGTTGACCAGGACGTCGAGCCGGCCGAAGGCGTGCTCGAGCGCGCCGACCGCCGCCTGGCAGCCCTGGGGCGAGCGCAGGTCGGTCGCGCAGATCTCGACCCGGCGGCCGGTGGCCGCGGCGATCGCCTGTTGCGCCGCGGCGAGGTCGCGCTCGGTGCGCGCGACCAGCATCAGATCGCTGCCCGCCTCGGCCAGCCGGGTCGCCGATGCCCGCCCGATCCCCCGGCTGCCGCCGGTCACCAGCGCCACCTTGCCGTCCAGCCCCAGATCCATGCCGCTCCCTCTTCAGTAGACGCCCTTGGCCTTCATTGCCCTGAGCTCGGCCTCGGTATAACCAAGCCCGCGCAAAATGTCCTCGGAATGCTGGCCAAGGGCCGGCAGCGCGAAGTCGACCCGGCCGGGCTCATCCCGGAACTTGACCGCGAGGCCAATGTGCTCCAAGCCCCGCTCGTCCAGGACCACCATCTCGCGCGCGCGCACCTGCGGATCGTCCAGCCCCTCGCGCAACGTCTTGACCGGAGCGAAGGCGATGTCCTTGCCCGCCATCCAGGCGACCCACTCCGCCTGCGTTTTTTGTCGGAACTTTGCGCTCAGGAACTCGCGGACCGGCTCCTGACCCGGGCCGGGCGGCGGCTTGCAGAGCGGGGTCAGGTCCGACCGGCCGAGCGCGCTCAAGAGGTTGGCCGCGAACTTGAGCTCGGCGCCGCCGAGCGCCACGAATTTGCCGTCCCGGGTCTCGTACAGCCGGTACATGGCATTGCCGCCCCAGGAGCGCTCGTCCCTGACGACCGGCTGGCGCCGCTCGGCCATCGGCGGGCCGTAGTTGTTGGGCATGCCGGCGAGCAGCGCATCCATCATCGCGACATCGACATAGTCGCCCTGGCCGGTCCGCTCGCGCCGCAGCAGCGCCATCAGCACGCCCGAAAGCGCGATGTTGGCAGCCAGCATGTCGGCGGCCGGGACCGCCGGCATGGCAGGCCGGTCGTCCCACCCGAGATTGACGCTCAGGATGCCCGCCATCGCCTCGACCGCGAGGTCGTGGGCGGGCTTATCGCGATACGGCCCGCTCTGGCCGTAGGCCGAGATCGAGACGTAGACGATCCGCGGGTTGCACGCCCTGACCGCGCCATAGCCGACCCCCAGCCGCTCGACCACGCCCGGCCGGAAGGATTCGACGAACACGTCCGCGCTCGTCGCAAGGCGCAGCAACGCCTCGACCCCTTCGTCCGTCTTGAGGTTCAGGATCAGGCTGCGCTTGCCCCGGTGGGTGTTGGCGAAGAACACCGAGACGCCGTCCCGCTTCAGCCCGATGTCCCGATTGGGCTCGCCGCCCGGGGGCTCGACCTTGATCACCAGGGCGCCGTGATCGGCCATGGCCTGGGTCATCGCCGGCCCGGGCAGGAACAGGGACAGGTCGACGACCTTGATGCCCTCGAGCTTCATCGCGGCCCGACCCTCAGACCACGCCCTCGGCGCGCAGCGCCTCGATCTCGGCCGCGCCGTAGCCGAGCCCCCGCAGCAGCTCCTCGGTGTGCTCCCCGAGCTTCGGCGCCGGGCGATCCGGCACCGCAGCGCCCATGCGGATCGGGCTCGCGACCAGCTTGAGGCCAGGCTTGTCCGGATGGTCCAGGATCTGGACGCCGTCCCGCTCGGCGACGAAGGGATTGTCCAGCGCCTCCTTCAGGTCGTAGACGGGGGCGCAGGGCACCGCGCCGCCCAGGACCTCGAGCCATTCCGCCGTCGTCCTGGCCGCGAGCGCATCGTCCAGCACCCGGGTCAGCCGATCGCGGTTGGCGTGGCGCGCCGCCTGATCGCGATAGCTGGGATCGCTGGTCAGCTCCGGCCGGCCGATCTTCTGGCACAGCAGCTCCCAGAACCTCTGGGTCTGACACATGAAGAAAATCCAGCCGTCCTTGGTCCGGTAGAGCTGCGAGGGCACGAGGTAGGGATGCGCCGAGCGCGGCAGGCGCGTCGTCACCAGGCCTTCGTTCAGATACCAGGCGGCCGGATAGCTCAACTGGTGCAGCGCGACGTCGAACAGGCTGACATCGACGTCGCGCCCGATGCCGGTCGCCCGCGCGGCGTGCAGGCCGCACATCAGCGCAAACGCCGCGGTCATGCCGGTCATGAAGTCGACCATCGAGAGCCCGAAACGCGCGGGCGGCCCCCCCGGCTCGCCGGTGACCGAGAGGAACCCGCACTCGGCCTGGACCAGGTAGTCATAGCCCGGCCAGCCCTTGCGCGACCCCTCGCGGCCATAGGCCGAGAGATGGGCGCAGACGATCTTCGGGTTGAGCGGCGCGAGGTCGGCGTAGCGCAGCCTGAGCTTCTCCGGCTGGTCGCCGCGCAGATTGCCGAACAGGCCGTCCGCGGTCGCAACCAGCTTCTCCAGGACCTCGCGGCCCTTCCGATGCTTCAGATCCAGGGTCAGCGACTTCTTATTGCGGTTCAAGCTCTGATAAAACTGACTGTCGTAATCCCCTAAAAAATATGGTCCGACGCCGCGCGCCATGTCGCCGCCGCTGGCCCGGTGCTCGAGCTTGATCACCTCGGCGCCCATGTCGGCCAGATGGGTCGTGCCATAGGGCCCGGCGCCATACTGCTCGACCGCCAGAATCCTCAGCCCCTCCAGGGGTAGGTTCATCGGGTGTCTTCCGTCGCCCGGTTCGTGGCTCGCTTCGCCTCCCGCTTCTTACGCGGTCGACCAAGCCTGTTCAACGAGCCGCGCGCCGGATGGAGCTGCCGCTGTGATCTCAATTCTCGCTGATCACGTCGAGGAGGTCTGCGCGCTCGATGGTTTCGAGGGTCCTTTTCGGCTGACCCTGAGGCCAGAACGTCGCCGTCCATGGGTCCAGCACCGAGACCCCGCCTTCGACGAATTCCGTGACGTCGCGACTCACGACCACGAGCTGCTCGACCAGAGCGGCTGCTGCGATGAGCACGTCCGGCTCGCTGTAGGTATGTCCGCGCTTACGCCCGGACATCCACGACTTGGCGCCACCGTACCAACGTCCTCGCTGAGCGGCACTACCCGGTCCTCGAACAGCGGCCGCAGCGTATGAGTCAGCCAGGTAGTAAGAGTAGCCCGGCGCTCGGGGTCTGCGACCAGCTCGATACCGAAGCGGATCTCGGCCAAGGTTACCACGCTGACGTGGAGCCGGGCAGCCGGCTGAGCGGCGACGAAGGCGACGACCTGTGGATCTGGCTGGTGGAGACGCAGCTCGGAAAGGACGTTGGTGTCGAGCAGCCAGCCCCTCACAGATTTACGTCGCGTACCGCTGGCTTCGATTTCGGTCGTTCGAAGTCAAGCTCGCGCACCCGGGGGTCGGCCATCGCACGCACCAGAGCGGTGCCGGTCCCGGCGCGACGAAGACGATCGTAGTCCTCGCTAGACACGATCACTACGGCGTCGCGACCGCGGACCGTGACCCGCTGCGGTCCGGCCTGGCGGGCGAGGCGAACCACCTCACTGCAGCGGGCCTTTGCGTCTTGAAGACGCCAGGACCGACCTGCCGAGTTATCAGTGTGAGTCGTGCTCATGCAGCGTAAACCAGTCCAACTGACCAGCTTGCGCCAGCGATCAACTCAGCTTGGTGGAGTTGGGCGCGACGCAACAACCTGCCGCCGTTGCGACAGCGGCCGACGACTAAACCGGGTTTCGCGCGAGCAGTCGCTTGGCGATGACGATCCGCTGGACCTCGTTGGTGCCCTCGCCGATGCAGAGCAGCGGCGCGTCGCGGTAGTAGCGCTCGATCGGGTAGGCCTTCGAGTAACCGGCGGCGCCGTGGATGCGCATCGCCTCCAGGCTGTTCTCGAGCGCCGCCTCGGAGGCGAAATACTTGGCCATGCCGGCCGCGAGATCGACGCGCTCGCCCCGGTCGTAGGCCTGCGCGGCGGCCTCGGTGAGCAGACGGGCGGCCTCGGTCCGGGTCGCCATCTCGGCGAGCTTGAGCTGGATCGCCTGATGCTCAGAGATCGGCTTGCCGAAGGTTTTTCGGGCCTGAGCGTAGCGCAGCGAGTCGTCGAGCGCAGCTTTCGCAAGCCCGACACTGCGCGCGGCGACGTTGATCCGGCCGAGCTCGAGCCCGGCCATGACCTGGGCAAAGCCTCGGCCCTCGATGCCGCCGATCAGGCAGTCGGCCGGGACCGCGTAGTCCTCGAAGAACAGCTCAGCCGACTCGATGCCGTGGTAGCCGAGCTTCTCGAGCCTCTGCCCGACCCGGAAGCCCTCCCGCTTCTCGGCGAGCAACAGCGAGATGCCGAGGTGACGCGGCTCCGCCCCGGGGTCGGTCTTGACCAGGAGCGCAAAGCACGAGCCGCCGATGCCGTTGGTGATCCAGGTCTTGGCGCCGTTGACCACGTAGGCCTCGCCCTGGCGCACGGCGCGGGTGCGGATCGCCTGCAGATCCGTGCCGCCGTCCGCCTCGGTGAGCGCGAGGCCGCCTCTGAGCTCACCGGCGGCAAAGCGCGGCAGGAAGCGCTGCTTCTGGGCCTCGGTGCCAAAGCGTTGGACGATCTCGGCCATGATCAGATGGGTGTTGAAGTAGCCGGGCAGCGCGATCCAGACCTCGGCGATCAGGGCCACGATCCGGGCGTAGGTCAGGGCCGAAAGGCCGAGCCCGCCATAGTCCGGCGCGATGGTCGCGCCGAACAGGCCGAACGCTTTCATCTGCTCGACCAACGCGGTCGGGCAGGCATCCGCCCGCTCCAGCGCCATGACCTGGGGGCGGACGTCGCGCTCGAGCCAGCGTTCGATCAGGTCCAGGATCGGCCGCTCGTCGGCGTCGCTGAAGGCCGGGGGCGCCGACATCCTCAGACCTCGGGCTGCTCGATCGCCAGGATCTGATCCTCGACCGCGTGGCCGCGCCTGGGGATCAGCATGGTCCGCTTGAAGGTCATGACCAGCGTGCCGTCGGCCTTGTAGGCGCGGGTCTGCACGCTGACGATGCCCTGGGTCGGGCGCGAGCGGGATTCGCGCTTCTCGAGCACTTCGGACTCCGCATACAGCGTGTCGCCGTTGAAGACCGGCGCCGGCATGACGATGTCGGTCCAGCCGAGGTTGGCGATCGCCTTCTGGCTGACGTCCGAGACGCTCATGCCGGTGACCACGGCGAGCGTCAGCGCGCTGTTGACGATCGGCTGGCCGAACTCGGTGTGGCGGGCATACTCGCGATCGAAGTGCAAGGGATGCTGATTCATGGTCAAGAGCGTGAACCAGGTGTTGTCGGCCTCGGTGATGGTCCGGCCGGGCCGGTGCTCGTAGACGTCGCCGACCCGAAAGTCCTCGAAATAGCGGCCGTAGGACTCCCGATAGCGCTTTTTTCCAACCTTGAGAGCCTCAGCAACCATGGTGTCTGCCCTTCACGCCCGACCGATCGCTTCGGCGACCGCAAGCGTCCGCTTCGCGATCCGGACGACCGGGATCTCGATCAGCTTGCCGTCGACCACCACCAGGCCATCGGGTGCCGCCTCGAACGCCGCGATCACCTTCTTGGCATAGGCGATGCGCGCAGGCTCGGGCGTGAACGCGCCGTTGATCACCGGCAGCTGCTTTGGGTGGATCGCGGCCTTGCCCGTGAACCCCAGCGCCTGCACCAGCCGGCACTCCTCGAGCAGGCCGGCCTCGTCCGCGAGGTCGAGATACGGCACGTCGATCACGTCGAGGCCGTGGCGCGCGGCCGCGTGCACGACCCGCGAGCGGGCGTAGAGCATGGAGGTGAAGTCCATCGCCGAGCCGAGCTCGGCGGCCATGTCGACCGCGCCGAACAGAAGCGACCGGATCGACGGCGACGCACCGGCGATCGCCTGGACCTGGTCGAGCCCCGGATTGCTCTCGATGATCACGTGCAGGTTGACCGGGCGCGCGGCGCGCTCGAGCAGCGTCGCGACGATCCGGACCTCGTCCGCGGATTCGACCTTGGGTAGCATGATGCCGTCGGGCGGCGTCGGGTGCTCGATGATCGCCAGCAGGTCCTTGAGTCCGAAGGGCGTGCGCATGCCGTTGATCCGGACGACCCGCTCGATGCCGTCGGCGTTGCCATCGAACAGCGGCATGGTCAGCGCCCGCGCGTCGTCCTTCTGCGCCGGGATGACCGCATCCTCGAGGTCGACCGTGACCATGTCCGGGCCGACCGCGAGCGCCTTCGCGAACCGGTCCGGGCGCGTGCCCGGCACGAACAGGAAGTTGCGCCGCGGTTGAATTCGCTGGTCGTTCATGCCGTCTCCCAGTGCCCCGCTGTCCCGCCCTGCCACTAAGCACCAAAGCCGGCCGCCTGCCAACTGCGGCCACGCTGGAGGGAGCCGGTCGCTCAGCGCCGGGCGCGCCGGATCGCCTGGATGGCGTGATCGAGCGCGCCCAGGAAGCGCGAGCGGTCCTGCTTCGTGAACGGCCGGCCGCCGCCCCGGATCGTGCCCGCCTCGCGCAGCGCCGTCATCAGGTTGCGGCTCGCGAGATCGCTCCCGATCGAGGCCTCCGTGAACGCCCGGCCGCCCGGCGCGATCGCGCGCCCACCCCGCTTGACGCAACGATCGGCGAGCGGGACGTCGGCGGTGACCGCGATATCGCCGGGCCCGATCCGCTCGGCGATCCAGTCATCCGCCCGATCCAGCCCCTCGCTCACCGTCACCCGGGTCACCAGGGGATCGTCCGGGACCCGCAGCCAGTCGTTGGCGACCACCCAGACCCGGAGCCCATAGCGACCCGCGACCCGGTAGACCTCGTCCTTGACCGGGCAGCCGTCGGCGTCGACGTAGATCTCGAGCAGAGATGCCTCTCAAGGGCCTCTTGCGGCCCGCCCATTGACCCGCGGGCGAAGCTTGCGCCACAGTCGCGGACCAGGCAAGCCGTGCCCCGCTCCGAACGAAGGCGAAAAGCCATGCCCGACTTCCCGATCGTCGACAGCCACGTCCACCTCTACGACCCCGGCCGGTTCCGCTATTCCTGGATGCAGGGTAAGCCCGTGTACGCAGGACCGCATGAGCTGGCGGAGTTCGATCGCGCCTGCGGGCGGGTCGAGGTCGAGAAGATCGTGTTCGTCGAGGTCTGGGTCGACGACCGGCAGCATCTTCAGGAGGCTTCCTACATCGCCGGGCTCGCCGAGCGCGACCCGCGCCTCCAGGGCATGGTCGCGGCCGCCCCGCTCGAGGACGGCGCCGCGGTCACGCCGGATCTGGAGAAGCTCGCGGCGCACAGCATCACCCGCAGCATCCGGCGCCTGATCGAGGTCGAGAGCGAGCCGGGCTTCTGCCTGCGCAAGGGTTTCATCGAGGGCGTGAAGCTGCTGCGGCGCTTCGATCTCGCCTTCGATCTCTGCGTCAAGCACTGGCAGCTCGCGGACGCGATCACGCTGGTCCGCCAGTGCCTCGAGATCCGGATCGTGCTCGACCACATCGGCAAGCCGCCGATCCGCGACGGAGGGATGGAGCCGTGGCGCGCCCATATCAAGGAGTTGGCGGAGCTTCCTAATGTCTGGTGCAAGCTCTCGGGCGTGATCACCGAGGCCGACCACGAGCACTGGACCCGGGCGCAGCTCCGCCCTTACCTCGACCACGTGATCGAGTGCTTCGGCTTCGATCGCCTGATGTACGGCTCCGACTGGCCGGTCTCGGAGCAGACCCACCGCTATCCCGAGTGGGTCGAGATCCTCGACTGGGTCACCGCCGGCTGTTCTGCCGACGAGGTCCGAAACCTCTTCCGCGACACCGCGATCGCTTTCTACCGTCTCTGAGCCCGAGCGGAAGCCAGCCTCCGGACACGCCCGCGGCGCCCGGGCAGACCCGCCGTTCGGGCTGCCCAAGTTCTTCGACGATCCCGCCAAGGAGCTGCGGCCCGCTACCTTGAAAGGCGGGCGCGATGCATCTACGTCGTAGATCATAGAAGGAGGACTCGATGCGAGCCCAGGTTTCGCGATGGGGCAACAGCCTCGCCATCCGGCTTCCGCGCGCGGCCGCGCAGAGCCTCGGAGTGCACGCAGGCGAGCCTGTCGAGCTGCTGATCAAGGGCGATCGTGTGGAGATCCGCGCTGCCCGGCCGCGTTACCGGCTAGCCGAGCTAATCGACCAGATCACAGCGGACAACCAGCCGGAGTTGTTCGACGTGCCGCCGGTCGGCAAGGAGCTGCTGTGACCGAGGTGCCGGACGCCGGCGATCTGGTCTGGATCAATTTCAACCCGCACGCCGGCCACGAGCAGGCCGGACATCGGCCTGCGCTCGTGTTGAGCCCGCGCAGCTACCACGAGAGGACGGCATTCGCGGTGGTCTGTCCGATCACGTCTAACGTCATGCCCTATCCCTTCAAGGTCGTTTTGCCTGATGGGCTGCCGATTGGCGGCGCGGTGCTCGCCGACCAGGTCAAGTCGATCGATCGGAGGGCCCGCCAGCTCAAGGTGGCGGGATCGACGCCGCGGACCGTTTTGGTTGAAGTGCAGGCCAGAACTCGCGGCGCTGCTCGGCCTCCAGGCCGAGTGACCGACGAACGCGCCGAGGCTCGATGCCGCGGGTCGGGGCGGTGGTTGTCGCTCATATCCATACTGGCTGAACCCGCGTCGAGCTCCCGCCCATGCTGATCCCGCTGATCGTCGCCTGTGCTTTGTTCATGGAGAACCTGGACTCGACCGCGATCTCGACCGCGCTGCCGGCGATCGCCGCCTCGCTCGGGGAGAGCCCGCTGAAGCTCAGCCTCGCGATCACCGCCTATCTGTTCAGCCTCGCGGTCTTCATCCCGATCAGCGGCTGGGTCGCCGACCGGTTCGGGGCGCGGCGCGTGTTCCGGCTCGCGATCCTGGTCTTCATGCTCGGCTCGGTGCTCTGCAGCTTCGTGGGCTCGCTGTTTGGCTTCGTGCTCGCGCGCATGCTCCAGGGCATGGGCGGCGCCATGATGGTCCCGGTCGGGCGGCTCGTGCTGCTGCGCTCGGTCGCCAAGGCCGACCTCGTGCAGGCGATGGCCTGGCTGACCGTGCCGGCCCTGATCGGCCCGGTGATGGGGCCGCCGCTCGGCGGCTTCATCACGACCTATCTGCATTGGCGCTGGATCTTCTGGATCAACCTGCCGATCGGCGTGCTCGGCATCATCCTGGTGACCCGCTTCATCCCCGATCTGCGCGAGGAGAAGTCACCGCCGCTCGACCTTTTGGGCTTCCTCTTGAGCGCGGTCGGGCTGGTTGGCCTGGTGTTCGGCTTCGAGACCATCGGCCGCGACCTCGTGCCCTGGAGCACGACGTTCCTGCTGCTGGCGGTCGGCATCACCGGCGTCGTGCTCTATGTCCTGCACGCCAACCGCACCCTCTATCCGGTGATCGATCTCGCCCTGCTCGGCATCCCGACCTTCCGCGCCTCGGTGCTCGGCGGCTTGCTGTTCCGGATCGCGATCGGCGCGACGCCATTCCTGTTGCCGCTGATGCTGCAGGCGGGCTTCGGGCTCAGCGCCTTCAACTCCGGCCTTTTGACCTTCGCGGCTGCGGCCGGCGCCATGCTGATGAAGCTGACCGCGGGCCCGATTCTGAAGCTGTTCGGCTTCAAGCGGGTGCTGATGGTGAATGCGCTGATCGGCGCGGTCTTCATCGCCGCGAGCGGCCTGTTCACACCCCGCACGCCGCATCTTTTGATCCTCGTCGTGCTGCTCGCCGGCGGCTTCTTCCGCTCGCTCCAGTTCACCAGCATCAACACGCTCGGCTATGCCGACATCGAGCGCGCCCAGATGAGCCGGGCGACCAGCTTCGCCAGCATGATGCAGCAGCTGTCGCTCAGCATCGGCGTCGGCACCGGCGCCTTGGTCCTGCACCTGGCCGTGGCGGCGCGCGGCGGCGAGCAGCTCGCGGCCGGCGACTTCGCGCCGGCATTCTTCACGGTCGCGGTGATCGGCGCGCTGTCGGCGCTGGTCTACCTGCCGCTGCCGGCGGACGCCGGTGCCGAGGTCAGCGGCCGGCCCCTGCTCGCCAAGCCGGCCAGCTCCCGAAAGACCTGAGGATGTGGACCGGAGGTCAACCTGCTGATGTAGACCCGATGCGGGCGCTCGATCTCGTTAGGCATAGGCGAGGCGCACAGAGAGCGCTATGTTGGCTTGCGGCAAGAGCTTCGAGACGGGCGGCCGGGCCGCATTCTTGGCCGGGCGGTAACGCCCCGGGGCCGGGCTTGGCGAGGGCATCGAGCGGTGAGCGAGACCGAGTGGGCGATCCCCGAGGCGGCGCAGCCCAAGGTGGCCGAGTTCGCGTTCGACCTCGACCGGACGCTGGACTCGGTCCTGCAGCTGCGCTCGGAGATCCCGGGCGATGCCTTCACGGCCTCGATCCTCGGCACCGAGCGTGCCGGCAACGGCGTCATGATCCGCGCCGACGGCCTGGTCCTGACCATCGGCTATCTGATCACCGAGGCCGAGACCATCTGGCTCTCCGCCAATCACGGCGCGGCGGTGCCGGCGCATGTGGTCGGCTACGACCAGGCGAGCGGCTTCGGCCTGGTCCAGGCGCTCGGGCGGCTGGGCGTGCCGCCGCTCGAGCTCGGCTCCTCGGCACAGCTCCAGGTCGGCGACCCGGTGATCGTCGCCGGCGGCGGCGGCCGGGCGCATGCGCTCAACGCCCGGGTCGCCTCGAAGCGCGCGTTCGCCGGCTATTGGGAGTACATGCTCGACGAGGCCCTGTTCACCATGCCGCCGCACCCGAGCTGGGGTGGCGCCGCCTGCATCACGGCCGAGGGCCGGCTGGCCGGCATCGGCTCGCTGTTCGTGCAGGAAGCGCGCGCCGAGGGCACCGCCTCCCAGGGCAACATGATCGTGCCGATCGACCTGCTGGAGCCGATCCTGGACGACCTCCTGAAATTCGGCCGCGCCAGCCAGCCGCCCCGGCCCTGGCTCGGCATGTACAGCTCCGAGGCCGAGGGTGCGGTGTTCGTGGCCGGCCTCGCCGAGGGCGGCCCCGCCCACAAGGCGGGCATCCAGCCCGGCGATCTCGTGCTCGAGGTCGCCGGCTCCAGGGTCACCGACCTCGCGACCACCTTCCGCAAGATCTGGTCCATCGGCCCCGCGGGCACCGACATCCCGCTCACCATCGCCCGCGACGGCACCCCCAAACGCCTCCTGATCCACTCCGCCGACCGCAACGACTTCCTCAAGAAACCGCGGCTGCATTAGGTTGTGGGTTCACAGACGCTGGCTTGTTACGCTCCGCGCATGTCCCACCGGTAGCCAGGAGCGGACGATTGACCGCCTGCAGACCAAATCCCGGTCGACAACGCCTGGGTCGCGGGTGATCCTGAGCTTCTGTGCGAACTGCATGGGCGGGGGGGAACGATGACGTCGATGGTGGCAGGGCGCATGGCCGAGGCCGCGGCTATGCTGATCGAATCGTGGGATCAGACGCAGCGCCGGATCGCCTGCCGGCCGTTTCCCGACGAGGCCGAGCGCCGCCTCTGGTTCTACACGCCGACCGATCACGGCGGCCTGCCGCTCGGCGCCATGAGCCCGACCCAGCAGCGCAACGTGCATCGGCTGGTGGCAACCGGCCTGTCCACGCCTGGCTACGTGACCGTCGCCGTGATCATGGGCCTCGACAACATCCTGGATCAGCTCGAAGGCTGGTCGGTCGACTTCGGCCGCGAGCGCGGTCGTGACCCGCTGCTCTACTACATCACGATCTTCGGCGCGCCGGGCAGCGAGGCTCCCTGGGGCTGGCGCTTCGGCGGCCACCACGTGTCGCTGCACTACACCATCATCGGCGGCGAGGTCGCGGCGTCGACCCCGAACTTCATGGGCGCCGATCCGGCCGACAGCCCGCTGCTCGGACCCCATCTGCATCGCCCGCTGGCCGCCGCGGAGGACCTCGGCCGCGAGCTGTTCCGGGCGCTCGACGAGCAGCAGCGCCCGAAGGCCCTGGTCTCCCCGGTGGCGCCGACGGACATGGTCGGCAGCAACCGCCCGCGGCTCGAGGTCGGCCACCGGCCGCTGCCGGTCACCCACGTCTTCCGCCAGCGGTTCGAAGGCCGGCTCGCCGAGCTCGTGAGCAACATGCAAAGGGACATGGAGGCGACGATCGGCGTCAAGGAGGCTCACCTCGAGGCCCTGAGCTTCACGACCGAGCCGAAGGGGATCCCGGTCAGGACGCTCGATGCCGGCCAGACCTCGATCCTGCGCGAGCTGCTCGGCAGCTATCTCGCACGTCTGCCCGACCAGCTCGCCGACCGGCAGGCGCGCCTGCTCGACCAGGAGTTCGGCCGGATGTGCTTCCTCTGGGCGGGCGGCGCCGAGCGCGGGCAACCGCACTATTACCGCATCCAGGGCGAGCGCCTGTTCATCGAATACGACAACAGCCAGCGCGGCGCCAACCACATCCACACCGTCTGGCGCGACCTCGCCAACGACTTCGGCGGCGATGCGCTAGCCAGCCATTATGCCCAGTCGCCCCACTAAGGGCTTATGCCCGCGTTCGCGCGCTTTAGCGGTCGAAACGCGGCCGCATGTCCCGCCTGAGCAGCGTTGCGGACGTGACCCGCAAATTTCGCTTGGGATCAGTCTGCGTCCCTGGTTTGCGTGGCGAACTTCGGCAACGGTTACGAGCTGACGTCGGCCGCTCAGCGAGCGCATCGGTCGAGTGCGGTCGCGTTGTCGCTTCAAAAGCGCCCCATCGCGCGTTCGACCCGAGCGAGGAACCGCTCGCGGGTTGCGGGGGTCGAGACGTTCATCTGGTAGTGCGCGAGGTAGAGGACGCGGGCGCCGGGCCGGATCTGGAAGCGTAGCACCCGGGTCACGAGCTTGCGCGGGGGGTCGCCCATCAGAAAGGCGACCCAGCGGGCGCGGCCGTAGGTGGTGATTGCGGCCAGTTTTCGGATGTGGCGAAGGTTCGGGATGATCTTGCCGCCCTCGCCGAGATGAAAGCTCACGCCCGGCAGGAACACGCGGTCGAAGAAGCCCTTCAGCATCGCCGGCGGGCCGAAGCTCCAGACCGGGAAGCAGAGCACCAGCGCCTCGGCCGCGAGCAGGCGGTCGACATAGGCCTGGACCGGCGCGCGGTTGCGCGCGGTGTCGTGGTAGGCAATCCGTTCCGCGCGCGTGAGCACCGGGGAGAAGCCCTCGGCGTAGAGGTCGCAGTCGTCGACATCGTGCCCGGCGCGCTCGAGCGCGGCCCTGGCCGTACGATGCAGGGCCGCCTGGTAGCTGTCCTCGACCGGATGGCAGAACAGCAAAAGGACGCGCATCGGGCGGCGGCTGGCTCAGGCGTCTCGCCAGTGCTCCAGCAACGGTCCGTCGGTGCCATAGACCGGATCGGCCGCCGGCAGCGGCACCTTCGCGATGTTCTCGAGGACGCGCGGCCGCTCCTCGGGCCGGCCCCGGCAGAGGTCCCATTCGGCGCCGCCCGGATAGGCGCCGACCACCAGCAGATCGGGGCTGGAGCCAAGATTCTGATGGCCGACGCCGGCCGGGATCACCACCACGTCCCCCGGACGCACCGTCAGCACCCTGCCATGAGCGCCGCCGAAGCGGACCCTTGCCTCGCCGCGGGCGATGCCCAGCACCTCGTGGGCGATGCTGTGGTAGTGCGGGAAGGGATAGACGCCGTTCCGCCAGGCGCCCCGCCAGTCGTTGGCGGCGAAGATCGCTTCGAAGGCCGCGGCCGGGTCGGCGCCCCTCACCGCCACCGCGCCCGGATAGACCAGGAACGGCAGCCGGTTGTTCGGGATCGCGCCGTCGTCCTCGAACCGGATCGCCTCCGGCTGGACCCGGTCTTTCGCTACGGTCATCACCCGCCTCCGCGCCGGCTCTCCGTCTCTGGCCGAACTTTAGGCGAGGCGGGCCGGAGCGGACAGCCCGAAGGTGCGCAATCGAGGCGCATGGGACGGTCTCGGACCGACGGCTCAGGCAGCGTCGTGGAAGATGATGCCAAGCGTGTAGCGCTCGCCCGAGCGGATGCGGCTGACCCCGTGGCGCATGGTCACCCGGTAGACGCCGCGGGTACCGCGGGCGGGGCGGACGTTGACCGCGAAGATCACCGCCGCGCCCTGGTGCAGCGGCACGACCTCGACCCGCGACTGGGCGCGCGGGCGCTGCTCGGTCAGCACGAACTCGCCGCCGGAAAACTCCTGCCCGGGCGCGCTCAGCAGGATCGTCATCTGGAGCGGGAAATGCAGCTCGCCGTAGAGGTCCTGATGCAGCCGGTTGTAGTCGCCCGGGCCGTATTTGAGCAAAAGCGGCGTCGGGCGGGTCTGGCCGGCGGCGTGACAGGCCGCGAGATAGGCGTCGAGATCGGCGGGATAGGGGCGGCCCTGCCCGAGCGCCTCCCGCCAGCGACTGGCGAGCGGCACCAGGTGCTCGTAGACCCGCCGGCGCAGCTCGGCCACGATCTCCGGCAGCGGCCGGGCGAAATACTGGTACTCGCCCTCGCCGAAGGCGTGCCGGCGCATCACGACCCGGCTGCGAAAGTGCTTCGGTTCGCCGTACAGCCCGGCGAGCGCGCGGCATTCCGCGGGCGTCAGGAGCGGCCCGGTGGTGGCATGGCCCTGCTCGTCGAGCGCCGCCTCGATCTCGGACCAGGCGATGCCCTCGATCCGCTGCCCGAGCGGCGCGATCTCTCCGGCCTTCGCAACTGCAATCATGGTCCACCTCCGATCCGCGACCAGGCGCTGCCGCGCTCAGGGCCCGCCTCGCCGATCGGGTGAGGCTACAAAGGGTCAGGCCGCGCCGCAGCCCGAATCTTGCCGCGCCCAAAAGCCGATCGCCGGCAGCGACCATCCGGGCCTTCAAAACCAGAGCCGGAGCGTCCAAGATGCCAGCCGCGCGGCAGACAGGCTTGGCCGCCCGCGCCGATCGTGGGACGGGGGGACGGAATGACGACGATCCGGGTCGGCATGGTCGGCGGCGGCTTCATGGCGCGGACCTATTCCTTCGCGCTCAGTATCGTGCACGGACTGGCGCCGGACCTGCCCAAGGTCGAACTGCGACGCATGGCCGACCTCGATCCCGAGCTTGGGCAGCGGACCGCGCGGGCCTGGGGTTGGGGCGAGCTCAGCCGGGACTGGCGGGAGGTGACCCGGGCCCCGGACGTCGATCTCGTGCTGGTGCTGACGCCCAACGACACCCATGCCGAGATCAGCCAGGACGCCTTCGCGCAGGGCAAGCACGTGCTCTGCGAGAAGCCGCTCGCCCACACCCTCGAGGCGGCGCAAGCCATGTACCGGGCCGCGGCCGCGAGCGGGTGCCTGCATCAGGTGGGCTTCGTCTACCGCAAATGGCCCGGGCCCGCCTTCGCCCGCCAGCTGATCGCCGCCGGCGAGCTCGGCGAGGTCGTCCACTACCGCGGCCATTTCTTCCACGACTACGGGCTCGACCCGGCCATGCCGGCAAGCTGGCGGCTGCAGAAGGCGGTCTCGGGTGGCGGCAGCGGCACCGACATCGGCAGCCACGTGATCGACCTGGCCCGGCACCTGGTCGGCGAGATCGCGGGCGTGTTCGCATCCTCGCGGACCCACTTCACCCGCAGGCCGCGCGCCGACCGGCCGGGCGAGAGCGCTCCGGTCGACGTCGACGAGATCACCGACATGCTGGTCGCGTTCGAGAGCGGCATCGGCGGCACGCTCCAGACCAGCTGGCTCGCCGGCGGCCACAAGATGGACATCGGCTTTGCGGTTCACGGCAGCAAGGGCTCGGTCGAGTACACATCCGAGCGCCCGACCGAGATCCGCCTCTACAAGACCAGTGACCCGGCCCGCGTGAGCGGCTTTCGGACCATCCCGCTCGGCCCGGTGCACCCGGGCGGCGAGCTGTTCTGGCCGGTCGCGGGCATGGCGATCAGCTTCGGCGAGGGTTTCGTCATCGCGCTCCGTGACCTGCTCCTGAGCATCGCCGGCAACCGGCCAGCCGAGCCCAGCTTCCTGGATGGCCTGCGCGCGGCCGAGGTGGTCGCGGCGGCGCAGGCCTCAGCCGCCCTGCGCGCCTGGCAGAAGGTCGTGCGCCTGGACCCGGAGACGGCCGCATGATCCGAGCCGCCGTCGTCGCCGTCGGTCGCGGCGGCGGCAGCGGCTGCAAATGGCTGCAGAATAGGCTCTTTACTACCAATCACGCTCCTTGTGTGGACAGAAGACAGGCAGTGCCTAGCATCGGAAGCCCCCGGGCAGGAGGATCCCGATGCAGGATTTCACCGCCGCCTTCGGGCTGGCCTTCCGGCTGATCGGCGCGGGCGACCCGGCGCTCGCCGAGATCGTCCTGCTGTCGTTGCAGGTGAGCCTTTCGGCGGTCGCGATCGCCTGCGCGCTCGGCCTGCCGCTGGGTGCCGGCCTCGCGGTGCTGCGTTTTCCCTGTCGTGGCGCGGTGATCCTGACGCTCAACGCGCTGATGGGCCTGCCACCGGTCGTGGTCGGCCTCTTGATCTATCTCATGCTGTCCGGCGCCGGGCCGCTCGGCGTGCTCGGCCTGCTCTACACGCCGATCGCCATGATCGTTGCCCAGACCGTGCTGGTGACGCCGATCGTCGCGGCTTTGACCCGCCAGGTGATCGAGGACCTGCAGGGCGAGTACGATGAGCAGCTGCGCTCGCTCGGCCTCAGCACCTTCGCGACCGTCGGGACCCTGCTCTGGGACGCCCGCTACAGCCTCCTGACCGTGGCGCTGGCCGGCTTCGGCCGGGCGATCGCCGAGGTCGGCGCGGTCCTGATCGTCGGCGGCAACATCAACCACGTCACCCGCGTGATGACCACCACGATCGCGCTCGAGACCTCGAAGGGTAATCTGGCGCTCGCGCTGGCGTTGGGCCTG
This sequence comes from uncultured Alphaproteobacteria bacterium, assembly GCA_963733965.1. GTDB lineage: Bacteria > Pseudomonadota > Alphaproteobacteria > Geminicoccales > Geminicoccaceae > DATAOG01. The sequence continues at coordinate 61,495 of CAVTFM010000050.1, read as the reverse complement.
ATCCTGATCACGATCGCGGTGGTGGTCAACGGTGCGGTCATGGCGATGCGCCAGACCCGGGCCCGGACCGCCTATGCTTGAGCGGGCGCTGGCGTTCGAGATCGCCGCGCCGGCGAGGCCGGCGCCGCCGATCCTGCCGCTCGAGGCCAAGGGGCTCGTCTTCGAGGCCGGCGGCCGGCGGCTGATCGACGACCTCGACCTCGTGCTCCGGCCCGGCCGGCGCACCGTGATCATCGGCCCGAACGGCGCCGGCAAGAGCCTCCTGCTCCGATTGCTGCACGGTCTGCTGCGGCCGACCGCCGGCACCGTGTCCTGGGCGGGCCGACCCGCCGACCGCGCCATCCGGCGGCGCCAGGCGATGGTCTTCCAGCGACCCGTGCTGCTCCGGCGCTCGGCGACCGGCAACCTCCGCCACGCGCTCGCCGCGCGCGGCATGGCCTTCACGCAGCGCGGCGCCCGGGCGCACGAGATGCTCGAGCTCGCCGGCCTCCTGCCGCTTGCGCGCACCCCGGCGCGGCGGCTCTCGGGCGGCGAGCAGCAGCGCCTGGCGCTCGCCCGCGCGCTCAGCCTCGAGCCCGAGGTCCTGTTCCTCGACGAGCCGGCCGCCAATCTCGATCCGGCCTCGACGCTCGCAATCGAGGGCCTGATCCAGCGCGCCCACGACGACGGCGTCAAGATCGTGCTGGTGACCCACGATCTGGGGCAGGCCCGGCGCCTCGCCGATGAGGTCCTGTTCCTGCACCAGGGCCGGGTCGAGGAGCAGGCCGCCGCCGCCCGCTTCTTCACCGCACCCGCGTCGGCCAGGGCGGAGGCCTTTCTGGCCGGGCGGATCGTGCTGTGAGCCCTAAAGCAACCAGGGAGGCTTTGATGGATCGACGCACCCTTCTGACGGTCACCGTCGCCGCGGCCTGCGCGGCCCTGATGGCCGCAGGCCCGGTCAGGGCCGCCGATCAGTTCATCATCGTGCAGTCGACCACCTCGACCCAGAACTCCGGCCTGTTCGACGAGCTGCTGCCGCAGTTCCAGGCGGATACCGGAATCGAGGCCCGGGTGGTCGCGGTCGGCACCGGCCAGGCGCTCAAGAATGCGCAGAACTGCGACGGCGATGTCCTGTTCGTGCACGCCAAGCCCGACGAGGAGAAGTTCGTCGCCGCCGGCTACGGGGTCGAGCGCTTCGACGTCATGTACAACGACTTCGTGATCGTCGGGCCCAAGGCCGACCCGGCCAAGGTTAGCGGCACGAAGGACGCGGCCGCGGCGCTGAAGTCGATTGCCGCGGCCAAGGCGCCGTTTGCCTCGCGCGGCGACGATTCCGGCACCTACAAGATGGAGATGAGCCTCTGGCAGGCGGCCGGCGTCGATCCCTCCGGCGGGAGCGGCAAGTGGTATCGCGAGACCGGCTCGGGCATGGGGGCGACGCTCAACGCCGCGGTCGGCATGGGCGCCTATGCGCTCACCGACCGGGGCACCTGGATCAGCTTCAAGAACAAGGACGGCCTCGAGATCCTGGTCGAGGGCGATCCCGGCCTGTTCAATCAATATGGCGTGATGCGGGTGAGCCCGGAGCATTGCCCGAACGTCAAGGTCGAGGCCGGGCAGAAGTTCGTCGACTGGGTGCTCGGTCCGAAGGGCCAGGCGGCGATCGCGAGCTACCAGATCGACGGCCAGCAGCTGTTCTTCCCGAACGCCAAGCCCGCGGGCTGAACGCCCCTGAAGCCATGCCCGCGCAGGCTGTAATCGGGCCGGGGGACGTTGACGACGTCCACGGGCACCATTGGGTGAGCTTGGCTCTGATGGCCCCGACGAACGGCTGGGCGGCCAGCGTCTCCCGGCTCAGCCGCCATCCTGCCGGGTCGCCTCACCAGCAGAGGCCGCTCCTGGTCACCGTAACGGAACATTAACGATTGGCCGTTAACCCTGTCTTCGGTTGGTCCATGGGACCGTGGGATTCGGTCCCGCCTAATGTTTGATGCGGCGACGGATTCCCAGGATCGCATGGACCATCGAGCCCTGCCATGCTCGCCGCCAAGGGTTGACGAAAGGTTGACGAGGAAGCGCCGGGCCAGGCCCGGTATCGCCAATTGGAGGTGCGGGCCGTGATCGGTAGGAGGAGCACTGTGAAGGGAGGTACGAGCTCGTGATCGGTGGGAGGAGCGCCGTGGTCCGGTCGATGGCCGCCTGCATCGGCCTCCTGATCCTGGCCGTGCTCGCCGCGGCGCCGGTCCGGGCCGAGCGCACGGTGACCGATTCCGCCGGCCGCGTGGTGCAGCTGCCCGACCGGATCGAGCGGGTGTTCGCTGCCGGCGCGCCAGCGGCCGTGCTGCTCTACGTGCTGGCCCCGGATCGCCTGACCGGCTGGCCGCGCGCGCTCCATCCGGAGGAGCGCGACTATGTCGCGGCGCCCTATCGCGACCTGCCCGAGCTCGGCATGCTGACCGGCCGCGGCGATACCGCCAACCTCGAGGTCGTGCTCAAGGTCAAGCCCGACCTGATCCTCGATTTCGGCTCGATCCGCGACACCTACGTCTCGCTCGCCGACCGGGTCCAGGCCCAGACCGGCATCCCCTACGTGCTGATCGACGGCACCTTCGCGCACACCGCCGCAGCGCTTCGGCTGCTCGGCCAGGTGCTGGGGGTCGAGGACCGGGCGGAACGGCTCGCCGCCTATGTCGAGGCGACCTTCACGGGGCTCGATCAGACGCTTGCTCAGATCCCCGAGAGCGCCCGCCGGCGGGTCTACCTCGCCCGCGGCCCGGACGGCCTCGAGACCGGCCTCGAGGGCTCGATCAACACCGAGATCATCGAGCGCGCCGGCGCGCTCAACGTCGCGAAGGACCCGACCGCGATCCGCCATGGGATCGTCCAGGTGCCGATCGAGCAGGTCGTGGTCTGGAACCCGGACACCGTGATCACCTGGGATCGGAATTTTTTTGAGAAGGTCTGGCGGGACTCGTACTGGCAGGGCATCGATGCGGTCCGGGCGGGCCGCGTCTACCTCAGCCCGACCGCGCCCTTCGGCTGGATCGACCGGCCGCCGTCCCTGAACCGGATCATCGGCCTGAAGTGGCTCGCCGGCCTGTTCTATCCGGACCAATTCCGGCAAGATCTGCGCGCGCTCACCAGGGAGTTCTACAGCCTCTTCTATCATGTCGACCTTACCGAAGCCGAGCTCGACCGCCTCCTCGAGTCCGCCAAGGGCCGGACTCCCTGAGGCTCTGCGCCTCACGCCCGGGCAGCTGACCACGCCGCTGCTCGGCTTCGGCCTCCTGGTCCTGGCGCTCGGCGCCATGCTGGTCGGCCCCTACCCGATCACGCCGGGCGAGGCGCTGCGGGCGCTCGGCGAGCGCCTGACCGGTACCGTGCCTGCCCAGGGCTCGACCCTGGACACGGTCCTGTTCTTCGTCCGCCTGCCCCGGGTCGGCGCGGCGCTCCTGATCGGCGCCGCGCTGGCGGCCGCCGGGGCGAGCTACCAGGGCCTGTTCCGCAACCCGCTGGTCTCCCCCGACATCCTGGGCGTCTCGGCCGGCGCCGGGCTCGGCGCCGTGCTCGGCATTTTCCTGTCGCTGCCGGTCGCCCTGATCCAGCTGCTAGGGTTCCTGACCGGCCTCGCCACGGTCGGCCTCGTGCTGTTGGTCGCCGCCTCGGTGCGCGGCCGCGAGCCGGTGCTGGTGCTGGTGCTGGCGGGCGTGGTCGTGGGCGCGCTCGCGGGCTCGATCATCTCGCTGCTCAAGGTCCTGGCCGACCCCTACGACCAGCTGCCGGCGATCACCTTCTGGCTGCTCGGCAGCCTCGCCAGCATCAAGCTCCAGGACCTGGCCGCGACGGTGCCGGTCGCCCTGCTCGGCCTCGCCCCGCTCGCGCTCCTGCGCTGGCGGATCAACGTGCTTTCGCTCGGCGACGAGGAGGCGCGAGCGCTCGGCATCGATGCCGCGCGGCTCCGGATCGTCGTGATCGCGGCCGCGACCCTGATCACCGCGAGCGCGGTCTCGATCTCGGGGGTGATCGGCTGGGTCGGCCTGATCATGCCGCATATGGCGCGCATGCTGGTCGGCCCGAACTTCGATCGCCTGCTGCCGGCCGCGATGATCCTGGGCGCCGGCTATCTGCTGCTGGTCGACACGCTGGCGCGGACCATCGCCACGATCGAGACCCCGATCGGGATCCTGACCGCGTTCGTCGGCGCCCCGGTCTTTCTCTGGTTGCTCGCCCGCGGCCGGCACGGCTGGGCATGAGCCGGGGAGCAGACCGCATCGGCCCCGCTGGCGCCGTTGCAGAGGCGCGCGGCGGGCACGCCCGGGCATGAGGCTCGAGGCCGAAGACCTGGCCTTCGGCTATCCGGGCAAGCCGGTCGGGCACGGGGTCGATCTCGGGGTCGGCGCCGGTGAGGTGGTCTGCCTGCTCGGCCCCAACGGCGCCGGCAAGACCACGCTGTTCAAGACCCTGCTCGGCCTGCTGCCGGCACAAGGGGGGCTGGTGCTCCTCGACGGCCGGCCGCTCGCCAGCCTCGCCCGCGCCGAGGTCGCCAAGCGCATCGCCTATGTGCCCCAGGCGCATGCCGCGCATCTTCCCTTACAGCGTACAGGACATGGTGCTGATGGGCCGGACCGCGCATCTCGGGCCGTTCGCCCGCCCCGGCCCCGCCGATCATGCGGCAGCCCTTGCGGCGCTGCAAATGCTCGGCATCGAGGCGCTGGCGGATGCCGACTACACGCGGATCAGCGGCGGCCAACGCCAGCTCGCCCTGATCGCCCGGGCGCTCGCCCAGGCGGCGCCGCTGATCGTCATGGACGAGCCGACCGCGAGCCTCGATTTCGGCAACCAGGCGCTGGTGCTCCGCCAGGTCAGGGCACTTGCCGCCGAGGGCTACGGCATCGTGCTCTCGACCCACGCCCCCGACCACGCCTTCGCCTGCGCGACCCGGGTCGCCCTGCTGCACGACGGGGCCCTGCTGGCCTCGGGGCCGCCGGCCACGATCCTGACGCCCGCCCGCCTCGAGACCGTCTACGGCATCAAGGTCGCGGTCGAGCGCCTCGCCTCCGGCCACATCGTCTGCACCCCCGACCTCGGCCCTCTCGCCGACGCCATCGGCCCGCCCGGCTCCGGCCTCTCGGGGCACGGATTCCCAGGATCGCATGGACCAGGGCCGCGAGGCTAACCGCGGAAGGGTTACCGGATCGTTAACGCCCGACCGCGAGCATCACCTCGGTCGACTTGATCACCACCGGCACGGGGTGTCGCCGCGCTTGATCCCGAGATCCTCGACCGGACCGACGGCGATCATCGAGCGCGGCGGCCTGCCGCCGCCGACGTCGAGCCGGACCTGGCGGCATGGCGCCCTTCCTGATCTCCGCCACCTTGCTCTCGAGCAGGTTGCGGGCGCTGAGATTCGTCGGCGGCCTGCCATTCGCGGTGGCAGCGCCTCGACTTGGCGCGGCCGCCGCCGATCGAGGGCCCGTCCCCGTGCCACTATCAAGGACCGCAGTCAGGGGCAACGGTCAGAGCGGCGGTCAGGGCCCATTGTAATGCACGCGGCCGAGGCTGCCGACATCGTAGCCGCCGAGCTCTTCCGCCCGGGTCCGGAAAGCGTCGCTGCGGCAGAACCCGAACAGCTTCTGCAGCGGCGGCTCGAAATAGTCGCGCCGCCAGATCGCGAGATCGTAGCGCTCGCGGAACAGCGGCACGAACTCCAGGCGGAACTGGCGCGCCACGGTCTCGACCGCGAAGCCCGCGTCCGCCTTGCCCTCGGCGACCGCGAGCGCCACCTCGGCATGGTTGCGCGCGGCCGGCGCCAGCCACTGCACCCGGCCCGGATCGTGGCCGTCCCGCTGCAGCAGATGGTCGAGCAGGATCTGGCTGCCCGCCTGCTTCTGGCGCGGGATCAGGGTCAGGCCGGCAAGGTCGCCGAGCCCGGCGATGCCCTTCGGGTTGCCCTGCGGCACGACCAGCCCCTGGACCCGCCAGGCCCACTCGACCAGCACGAACGGGCTGCCCGGCAGGGCGCGCTCGAGATGGCCGCGGTTCCAGTCCAGGGCCTCGGGCTCGAAGATGTGCAGGCCGGCCGCGATCGCGCGCCCGGCGCCCAGCCGTGCGAGCCCGTCCAGGCTGCCGTCGAAGTAGATCGCGAGCTCGCTTGCCGACTGCCTGAGCGCCCACTCGAGCAGCGGATCGTGGCTGCCGGCCAGCACCGGCGGCCGCGGCTGCAACGCCTCGATCCCGCCCCGATACTCGGCATGCCGCCACACCCAGGCCTCGATCATCTCGCGCGGAAACAACAGCTTACCGGTCACCCGGCTGACCGGGATGGCATTGTCGCTGACCAGCTCATAGACCTTCCGCTCCTTGATCCGGAGCAGGGCAGCCACTTCCTTGGTGGTCAGAAACTCGGGCACGACCATCGTCTCAGAGCCAGCGGGACCGTCTCCATACCGCGCTTCCGCCCCTAGGCAAACCTATCCTTCGCCCCCGCGTCGGCCTTTGATCCTTGGCCGGAGGCAGGGCGATACCAACGTCTCCTGATCAGCGCGCTCCTGCAGCCGAGTGGTCGGACCGCCGAAAGTTCTGGCGCCTGACCGGTGCAACAGCCGCGGCGCTCGTGACGCCGTGGCCGTACGCCGGATGCGACGAGCGGCGCCACTTTCGACCCGCGGTGTGCGCTGGGGATTGCAGCGTGGGTCAAGATCCGGTCGCGGCGGAATCAAGCATGGAGGCTGGGCAACCGAGGGCCCTGGTCCCGCCATGCCGGGGCTTGCGTTCACCGACTGAGCGGCCCACTTCGCTCCTGGCCAACCGAGAATCAAGGTTTCCCCAAGTGGACCTGAGCGCCTTGGACCAACTCGACGTTGTGAGGCGATCATGATCACGGCGGCATTCGTCCGATTCGGTTACCTTGCGCTGGTTTTCTTTCTGTTGGCGCCGCCGCCGCCGGCCCTCGCAGACGGGGCCCAGGTGGAGGTCAATTCGGCTTCGATCGCGGCCAACGGATCGGTGAGCGGCTTTCCGAGCCACCAGAACTTCACGACCCGACAGCCCGGCAACGGCGCGCTCCTCTATGGCATTCGCGGCGGCGAGACCAGGGACCATCCGTGTCATCTGGAGCTGCTGTGGTCGCGCCAGAACGACACCGCCCACGAGCTCTTCGTGACCGAGTGGCACCGCGAGCCGTGCAGCGCCGATGACAGAACCGATGAGGAGGTCCGGCTGTCGAACCCGTCACCTGCGGAGGGGATCGCCGCGCTCCAGGTGTGCAACAACAACCAGGACAACCGACGCCTCAAGGGCGTGAGGATCACCAAAGCCGGCGAAATCGAGACCTTCGGCGCTCCCCACCGCGCCGGCGAGCCCGACGTCGAAGGCAAGTTCCAACGTCCGAACTGCGCCGATTGGGCCGAGGCCTCGACTTGCCCCGCCAACAACGTCGCCGTCGGGGTCAACATCTACCATGACGAGGAGGGCGCCACCGGCCTCGAGCTGATCTGTGCCGTCGCCCGGTTGCAGCCGCCGCTTGCGAGCCTCTCGACGGTCCCGATCCCGGAGGGGTCCACGCTCCTGTCACCCCTCGCCGGAGTCGCAGGGACCAAGCTGCGGGTGATGATCGGCACCAACGTCACCTTGCCGAATGATCCTCTGCGCTACTACGGGATCACCTCGGTGCTGATCGAGGAGGCGGGAGACAAAGCCTGCCGGGTGGCCGTGTACGGCGGCGCCCTCGACAGCGACAAGGGGCCCGATGACCGCAAGCTCGCCGAGGCGAGCATCAGCGGCTGCAATCCTGGAGGGCTGATCGACGTCATGCATGCCAGCCTCACGAAGGAGCCGAACCATTTTCTCGCCGCGATCGACGTCTGCAATTCCCAATCAGGAGGCAATGATCGAATCAAGGGGCTGAAACTGCGCGCGGCACATCTCCGGGACGACGGCACCCGAACGCTCGAGTTCACCGACTCCGATTTTCAGCCCCATTGCGGTGTGACCTACGGCTACCAGGAATGTCCAAACTGGTCCGTGTCCGATCCCAGGTCCGGGACGATCGCCATTGGACTGCTCATGCATCACGACGGCGCAGCATTTACCGGTATCCAACTGATCTGCCGCGATGTCGTTTCCGGACCTTACACGGCGTTGAAGCAGGACAGTACCGGATACTGACGGTCCGGCGAGGCGGTTCGATCCGCCGCCTGCGCCTCGGCCGGTCCATAGAGGCGGGGGGGAATATGAGAACTCTGCAGGATCGACGTTCAGGGGGTAAGCGGGGTCATCAGGGGGTAAACGGGGTCAGGACTCTTTTCGATGGCGGGCGTGGGGCGCGACAGGCCGGTGTAGACGGCTTGGCTCCGGCCAATCATCACGCTGCAGGTGTCAACCGCTCGACTTTGATCCGGTCGGCGTGGCGCATGGCCTGGGCGAGGTCGTAGGCCGCCTGCAGGCGGACCCAGGTCGCTGCGCCGCCCCCGAACGCTTTGTCGAGCCGGATCGCCATCTCCGGGGAGATGCCGGAACGGCCGTTGACGATGTCGGACAGCTGCTTCCGACTGACGCCGAGCTTCTTCGCTCCCTCGGTCACGCTGAGCCCGAGGGGCTCCAGGCAGTCGTGACGCACCGAGAGCCCCGGGTGCGGCGGGTTCTTCATCGGCATGGTGCGGTCCTCCTAGTGATAGTCGATCAGGTCCACGTCGCTGGCATCGCCACCCCCAAATCGGAAGACAATTCGCCAGTTGCCGGAAACCGTCACCGACCAATAGCCCGCGAGATCGCCCTTCAGGGGATGCAGCCGGAAACCGGGCAGATCCATCTGGCCGACCTCGGACGCTTCTTCGAGGCGCGCAAGAATGCGCTCGATCTTGCCCGCATGGTCCTGCCGCACACGCCGCCGGTCACCCTTCTCGAACAGGAGCTTTAGGCCCTTGTGACGGAAAGTCGCGATCATCAAGCCAAATGTAACCTGTCACCGCTCACTTTGCAATTTTGCGCCGTCCGGCCACCCCCAGACCTTCCTCAGACGGGTTCAGCCGACGTTGTCGAGGGACTTGTAGAGGTAGGATTGGCGGTCGGCGTGGGTGGAGTTCGGATCATCCCAGGCGAGCATCTTGCCGGGATTGAGGAGGCCCTCTGGGTCGGCTTCGCGTTTGAAGGCGAGCTGGGTGTGGTCGACCTGCTTCATGCCGCCTTCCTCGAGGGTGAAGGCGTGCGGGTTGAAGATCGGGCAGTCGTGGTCCTCGTGGTGGCGGATGATCTCGTCGAGGCGAAATTCGGTCGTGAAGCGGACGATTGGCAGGCCGAAACAGGCGATTTCCCCGTTGAATCGGACGAATTCGAGGTGGATCATGACCTCTTCGCCATAGTGGCGGTGCATCTCGAGGGCCCGCTCAACGTGCGCGGGCGGCGGGTAGAGCACCTGCAGATAGGTCACGCTCGGGTCGATCTTCAGCGCGTGCAAGGTCGTGTGATTCCAGGACAATTCGTAGACCGGCAGCGCCCGGCGCTTGGGATCGGCGGCGGTGCGCTCGAGCAGGATCTGGCCGGGCCAGGCTCGGAGAAAGTCGCGGAACGCGTCCAGGGACAGCTCGCTCAGCATCAGGAGGACCAGGTTCTGGCCCTTGGCGATCCGGCTCTGCAGCGGGCGGAAATAGAGCTCCCCGATCGGGGCGGCGACGACGGAAATCAGCTTCTTGACCAGACCGTCCTGGCGGGCCAGCGCATCGGCGAAGCGGACCGCGGTCATCAGGTCCGCAAAGCCGACGATCAGGTCGACCCAGGGATGAGCCGGGGCGAGCGGCATCTCGACCTCGGTGATCACGCCGTTGCTGCCGTAGGCGTGGTTCACCTTTTGGATCGCGGCACCCTTAAGCTCCAGAATCCTGGGCTCCGCCTCCATGGTCACGACCCGTACGCCCAGAATATTGCCGGGGTCCCGCAGAATACCCCAGGTGATCGAGCCGACGCCCGAGGAGCCGCCCGCGACGAAGCCGCCGATCGTGCCCATCTTGAGCGTGCTCGGGTGGAAGCGGAGCTCCTGGCGGGACTCCGCCTGGCAGACCTGGTCGATCCTCGCGAGCCTCGCCCCGGCCTCGGCGCGCACCCGGCCGAAGCCGATTTCCCTCACTCGATCGAGGCGCGAGAGGTCCAGGACCACGCCCGCCTGCAGCGGCATCGCCTGGCCATAGTTGCCGCTGCCGCCGCCACGCACCGTGACCGGTACCCGGCGGCGGTGGCAGGCGCTCAGCGTCCGCACGACCTCGGCCTCATCGCGGGGCTCGACCACCAGGTCGGCGCAGACGTGCTCCAACCGGCGCTTCAGGACCGGGCTATACCAGTAGAAATCCCGGCTCTTCTGCAACAGTTTCGCCGGGTCGTCGATGATCGACAGGTCGTCGAGCTCGGCCCGCAAGCCCTCCAGATCGGCCATCTGTCTCTCCCGGCCGCGAGCGATGTCGCAGCTCTCGCACCCGATCCGTGGCTGATCAGAGCATCCCTTTGATCGCGCCTCAGAGCAGCGCGAAGGCCCGACAGGGCGCGCCGGTGGCGCCCGCGATCCGCGGGCAGCCGACCACGAGCGTCGCCCCGGTCGGCGGCAGCAGAGCGAGATTGGCGAGCGCCTCTATGCCCCACCGGCCGGATGGCAGCCAGAGCGCGTGGGTGGCGAAGGCGCTCGAGGGCCCATGATCGAGGGAGAGCGTGTCGACCGCGATGCCGAAGGCGTTGCGCTCGATGAGCAGGGCCGCCGCTTCGGCATGGAAGCCCGGGAAGTGCATGATCCCCAGATCATCGTCGTTGCGGAATTTCGCCGACGTGACGTAGCGGTCCCAACCGCTCAGCATGGCGACGCAGGCGCCTTCGGGGATCGCCCCGTGCTCGGCCTCGAACCTGAGGAGTTCCTCGGGCGTGAGCTCGGCATCCGGGTCGGCCTCGGCGCTCGCCCTGATGTCGACCACGGCCAGCGGCAGGATCAGCCGCTCGAGCGGGATCTGGTCGACCGCGAGGCCGCCGTTCGCGAAGTGCAGCGGCGCGTCGATGTGGGTCCCGCTGTGCTCGATCAGATGCCAGCGGCCCATGTTGTAGCCGTCGGTGTCCAGCGATGCGATGCTCTCGAGCGCGAAGCTGTCCTCGTCGAAGCTCGGAAAGCGCGGGTCGAGCGCATGGGTCAGGTCGAAGCAGCGGCTGAAGCTCCGGCCGACCGCCGGATGCACCGTTGCCGGCCCGCCGGCGGCGGGCAGCCGGGTCGCAGCAGCCCGTCCGCTCAGCTGCCGGCCGACGCTCTGCAGGCATCGCGGCGGACACATGGGCTCCTCCGGGCTTCGCCTCCGATGTTACCTTAGCGCCCGGCCGCGCACCGGCCAGACGGAAGGTCGAGCTTCCGGGCAAATCCGTATCGATCGGCCGGCCGGCGCGCGGCATGATCCGGTCGCCTTCGGACCGAGACAGCAGCTCGCTCCACCGACGGACGCGGACCCCGGCGGCAGAGCCGCCACGCGATCATCGGCCGAACCCGGCTGGTCTGGAAGGCGATTGGTCCGACGCTCACGGTCCCGCCCGGGGTGAGCCTGGAGCAGCGCGAAGACCGGGCGCGGGCACCAGCGCCCGGTGCCGGTCGGCGCCAGGCGTCTGGAGCACGCGCGACGATCTCGCCGTTGGCCGGGCCGAAGAGCCCTACCGGCCATCGGATCCTAGGGGGTGACCCCCTTCTTCTTCATGCAACTGTTGGTATAGTTGTCGAGCCATCCCGCGCGCTGATCGTCGGGCAGACCCGCGGTTTCCCACTGCTCGACCGCCTGGCCCTGGCACTGAGCAAAGGCATCGTCCCAGGCCTTGCTGTGCTGGGCGCAGCCGGAAAGAAGAAGCCCAATCGAAGCCAACCAGAGAAAGCCCTGCCTCATTGTGCATTACTCCCCACAGATTTGACACGCGACCATCGGCACGACCGGCGACAAGCGCCGACCGATACCCCGGGTTTATCGCGTCCCGTCATCAAACGCGAGCACGTTGTTGAGGTCGCGATCGTCGGGCAAGGCCGTGTCGTTCGGCCGGCACGCGGCCCTGCCAGGCGGCGAGCGTCCGGCCCCCTCGGCCTCATCCTGCGGGGCGACCACCGGATCGGCCGTGCCGTGCTCGAGCTGGCGCATTGAGGACCGGGCTGTATCCGTAAGGGTCACGGCTCTTGAGCTGCACCATGGCCGGCATGCTGCCAAGACCGGCCTGGACGCCGGTCAGACTGCCCACGAACTCTGCTGCTGTCCTGGCCGCTTCGCCATGACGGCGGGGCCAGGATCTGGTATCGTCACGAGCTGCTGGCGGAGAATACTTGTCTGGACTACCCGATGGCCGAGCCACCCTGCCATCGTCGATCCGACGGCCGGCGGACGCAGCGCCTCGGGCGAGAGCAGCTGCCCGCGGCCTCGGCGCCGAGCTTGCCGCACGGTCGGGAGCCGTTCAGGCGAGCGCGATGAGGCGGCTTAGGGCCGCCGGCCGCGCCCTTGACCAAGCCCGCCGGGTCATTCGCCGGGAGCGAATCGATGCATCCTGGAACACACATGGCTCAGCTCATGGCTCAGCTCATGGCTCAGCTCATGGCTCAGCTCATGGCTCAGCTCATGGCTCAGCTCATGGCTCAGCTCATGGCCTCCAGCTCACTTCGATGCCACGAATTCGACTCCGTGCCAGGGTGGTGGCAACACCGCCTGCCGGCATCGGCCCGCCGACCGCCGTCGGGCGCGAGCCCAGGCGTGCGCCGCGCCGCCGCCGGGACTGGCGCCCTGTTGTGGCCCGTGCTGATGCTGGCGTTGCTTGCCGGCTGTACCGGCGGGGCGGGCGAGCGCGGCGGCGCTCCGGCCCGGCCGCAGGTCGATCGGAGCGTCCCCAGCCTCACCCGCATCGAGTTCCGGGCGGACGAGGCCGACCCGGCCGCGACCCAGGCGCTCGGTCGCCAGCTCGCCTTGCTCGATCGCGCGGTCGAGCCCAAGGGCCTGTTGATCGTCTATCTGCATGGCGCCGGTCCGCGCGAGATCTGCGGCGAGGGCACGCGCGGCCACGAGCGGATGCTCGCCGGCATGGGCTTCCATGTGCTGAGCCCGTGCTACCGCGCCGACTACGACCTGAAGCTTTGTGGCAACGACCCCGCTGGCTGCCGCCTCGAGGCCTTCGATGGCATCGACCGCAGCAACGCGATCGAGATCAAGCCGGCCGACAGCATCGAGCGCCGGGTGGTCATGGGGCTGCGCTACCTCCAGGCCAAGGATCCGGGCGGCGACTGGCAGTTCTTCCTCGATGGCGATCAGCCGCGCTGGTCGGCGATCGTGCTGAGCGGCCGCTCCCACGGGGCGGGCTCGGCGGGCCTGATCGCCAAGCACCGCGAGGTCGCGCGGGTGGTGATGCTGGCCGGGCCGGGTCCCGAGCTGAGCTGGCTCAGCGCCCCCTCGGTCACCCCGATCGAGCGCTTCTTTGCCTTCAGCAACGAGGCTGACACGCAGTTCCAGGGTCATCTCCAAGCCTGGGCGGCGATGGGCCTGCGCGGCCCGCCGACCCGCGTCGATGGAGCCACCCCGCCCTATGGCGGATCGCATCAGTTGACCTCGTCGGCGCCCACCATTCACGCTCACAGCTCGGTCGTCGTGGGCGACTCGACCCCGCGCGGCGACGACGGCAGCCTGCTCTATCTGCCGGTCTGGCGGTATCTCTACGGCGGCTGAGCCTCGACCCGGCCGAGCAGCTCGTCGAGCTCGCGGTAGTCGGGCAGCCTGGTCGCGACCGGCCGCCCGGCCCGCAGCACGGTCCGATCCGCCTGCGGGCGGGACAGCAGCTCACCGTAGTCGCGGCCGCGGAACAGCACCAGATCGGCCGGCGCGCCGGGACCGATCAGGCCGCGCCCCCGCAGGCGCATGATCTCGGCCGGAGTGCGGGTCACGGCGGCGGGCCACGCGCCGACCGGCCGATCGAGCTGAGCGATCCGGACCGCCTCGCGGAACACCTCCATGAGGTCGTGATCGCCGTAAGCGAAGAAAGGGTCCCGGCAATTGTCGCTGGCGAGCGCCACCTCGATGCCGCGCGCCGCCAGCTCGTGGAGCAGCGTCACCCCGCGCCGGCGCGGCGTGCGCCCGGGCGCGCGGTCCTGCAGGTAGAGATTGCACATCGGCAGGCTCACGACCGCGATCCCGGCCTTTGCGACCAGATCCAGGGTGCGCAGCGCCTCGGCCGACTCCTGGACGCTCAGCGAGCAGCAGTGACCACAGACGATCTTGCCACCGAAGCCGTGGCGGAGCGCGGCCTTGGCGATGCGAGCCAGCGAGCGGGCGGCCGGGTCCAGGCTCTCGTCGACGTGGAGGTCGAGATCGAGGCCGCGCTCGGTCGCGAGCCGGAAGATCCGATCCAGCGCCAGGTCGAGCCCGGGGGTCATGAAGGTCACGCAGCCGAGCACGCCGCCCGCGGCCGCGACCAGATCGGCGATCTCGCCGCCGAACCGGCCCGCCATGTCCTCGGGCCGCACCAGGCAGACGCCTTGCAGCGCGATCCGATCGGCCCATTCGGCGCGCAGTTCGGAAAACACCGGCCAGGAGATCCGATGCTGGGGCGGCCGGCTGTCGATGTGGGTGCGGATCGCGATCGTGCCGTGGGCATGAGCGCAGCGCAGGCCGAAGTCGAACCTTGCCTTGAGGTCGCCGGCCGACCAGTGTTCGCGCCGGTCGCGCTCGACCGCGTCCAGCGCCGCGCCGAAGGTGCCGTCCGGGTTCTCGGCCCGCGGCCAGATGTGACCCTTGTCGAGGTGCGTGTGGGCATCCACGAGGCCGGGCCAGACCTGGCCGCCGGCCTGATCGATGCGCGCGGCCTCGGGCGGCAGAGCTTGACTGCCTGCCGGCCGGACACCGACGATTCGTCCGGCCGCGAGCTCGATGTCGACCCGCGCCAAGCCCTCGCCCGGGTCGTCGAACTTGCCCTCCAGCAGGCAAAGCGGCACGCGCGCGTCGGTGATCCACAGGCGGTCGGCGGCCGGCATCCGGTCATCTTTCCCGATCGCCTGGCGCCCCAGTCAACTCTGCCCCTGACAGCGCCAGTCGGTGGCGTAGCGCATGCCTTTACCGAGATTGCAGTCGGCGCACAGGACCTGCAGGTTGGCGGGGTCGAGGGCGAGCTCCGGGTGGCTCGAGCGCGGCCGGATATGGTCGACGTGCCATTGGCTCGTGGCGTTGGTCAGGCAGCATTCGCAGGTGAGCGCGCCGTAGCGCTCCCGATTGGCCTCCAGGGCATCGATCCGCGCCCGTCGCCAGGGATGCGAGCGGTAGAAGGCGTCGGCGCTCGGCCACGCGACCGCCACCTCGGCGGACCGGCGCAGCGGCCAGGTGAGCAACCAGAGCAGCAGGCCGACCAGCGCCAGCAACCAGACCTGCAGACGCCAGACCTGCTTCAGCAGCCACCAGAGCACTCGCAGCTCGATCGGCAGCCGAGACTTGGGTCCGATGGTCCGGCTCGGCATCCGCGCGACTGCCTCCTGACGCTAGATTTTGATCCAGCGACCTCCTATAGCACAAGTTCTGGTAGCATGAGACGGACAAAACTCATTCCGGATCGTGGCAGACCACCTCGATGTTGTGACCGTCCGGACCGAGCACGAAGGCGCCGTAGTAGTTCGGGTGGTACTCCGGGCGCAGCCCGGGCGCCCCGTTGTCGCGCGCGCCGGCCGCGAGCGCGGCCTGGTAGAATGCCCGCACGGCGGCGCGCTCCCGGGCGCGAAAGGCGATGTGGGTGTGGGGCGTCGTCGCTCCGCCGCCAGCGATCCAGAAGTCCGGTTTGCCGGCCGCGCCGAGACCGCCCGCCGGGCCCGCCTCTGCGATCTCCATCACCAGCCCGTAGCCGAGCGGGGCGAGCGCTGCCAGGTAGAACACCTTGCTTGCCTCGTAGTCGCTGACGCTGAGCCCGATGTGGTCGATCATGTCGATGCCCCCGGTCGATCGTCGGCCGCCGCAGCACGGGGCCGCTTGGCTTCCGGCGCGGGCGATCTTGCTCCGGCGACCCGGCAGGTGCAAGACGGACCCGCCGCGCTCGGGACGCGGTCGTCTGCGACGTAGAGGAGTGCGCATGCAGAGCTGCGACGTCCTGGTGATCGGGGCCGGCATCGCGGGCGCGTCCGCCGCCTACGAGCTCGCGCCCTACGCCCGGGTGGTGCTGCTCGAGCGCGAGCCCCAGCCGGGCTACCACGCGACCGGCCGCTCCGCCGCAATGTTCGCGCCCGCCTACGGCAACCGGGTGATCCGGGCGCTCACGCTGGCCAGCCGCCGCTTCTATCAGAAGCAGATGGAGGGCCTCGCCGAGCACGCCGTGCTGGCGCCGCGCGGCGCGCTCTTCATCGGCCGCGCCGACCAGATCCCGGCCCTCGACCGGCTGGTCGCCGAGACCGCGCCCCAGGTCCAGGGCCTCGAGCGCCTGGACCGCGCGGCGCTGCTCGCCCGCCTGCCGGCGCTCCGCCCGGACTACGTCGCCGCCGGGATCTACGACCCGGGCGCCATGGAGCTGGACGTCGCCGCGATCCACCAGGCCTACCTCAAGGGCCTGCGCGCCCGCGGCGGCCAGCTGATCACCGACGCCGAGGTCGTCCGGATCGCGACCGACTTCGCGCCCTGGCGGGTCGAGACCCGGGCCGGCCCGTTCGAGGCGGCGGTGCTGGTCGATGCCGCCGGCGCCTGGGCCGACCAGCTGGCCGAGATGGCCGGGGTCGCGCCGATCGGTCTGGTGCCCAAGCGGCGGACCGCCTTCCTGTTCGAGCCGTCGGTGCCGGTCGAGCGCGCCTGGCCGGCAGTGATCGACGCCGAGGAGCAGTTCTCCTTCAAGCCGGAGTTCGGGCCTGCTTCTGGGCTCGCCCGGGGACGCGACGCCGATGCCGCCCTCGGACGTCCAGCCCGACGAGCTCGAGATCGCACTCGCGGTCGACCGGATCGAGCGTGCGACCCGCTTTCGGGTCCTGCGCGTGCCCAGGCGCTGGGCGGGGCTGCGGACCTTCGCCACCGATCAGACCCCGGTGGTCGGCATGGAGGAAGCGGTGCCGGGCTTCTTCTGGCTCGCCGGCCAGGGCGGCTATGGCATCCAGACCGCGCCCGCGCTGGCGCGCGCCGCCGCCGGCCTGCTGGTCGACGGCGTCCTGCCGGACGATCTGCTCCGTCAGGGCATCGTGGCCGAGGACCTGCTGCCGCTCCGCTTCCGGCTGCGGCCAGCGCCGGATGCAGACCCGCGGTTGCCGTGAGCGGTAAACTCGCCAGGGTGTGAACCAGTGCACAAGGATTCTGGCCTTGATGGTGGAATCATGTATCCTCGGAGAGACCGGAACGAAAGGAGGACAGCATCGGTGCGCCGGTTGCGAGTCCTGATCGGCCTGATCGTGCTCGGGCTCGGCCTCGGTGCCCCAGGCGACGCCGCGGCCGCCAAACGGGTCGCCCTGGTGATCGGCAACTCGGCCTATCAGCACGCCGAGGAGCTGCCCAATCCGCGCAACGACGCGAAAGCGATCGCCGAGGCGCTGACCCGGAGCGGCTTCGAGGTCGACCTCCGGACCGATCTCAACCAGCTCGGCATGCAGCACGCCCTGCGCGACTTCGGCCTCAAGGCGGAGGGGGCCGATGCCGCGGTGGTGTTCTATGCCGGCCACGGCGTCCAGGTCGCGGGCGAGAACTACCTGCTGCCGATCGACGCCACCCTCGAGCGCGAGCGCGACCTGCTCTACGAGGCCCTGCCCATCAATCTGGTGATGGGCGAGGTCGGTCAGGCGCAGCGTCTGGGCCTCGTGATCATCGACGCCTGCCGTGACAATCCGCTCGCCGAGCAGCTGCGTCGGGTTCTGGGCCCGATCCGCTCGCGCCTGGTCGGCGACGGCCTCGCGCGCATGGACAACCTGCCGAGCAACACCATGATCGCCTTCGCGACCCGCCCGGGCGAGGTCGCGGTCGACGGCAGCGGCCAGCACAGCCCCTATACCGCCGCCCTGCTCAAGCACATGGAGGAGCCGGGCCTCGAGCTCAACCTGCTGTTCCGCAAGGTGCGCGACACGGTGCTCGAGACCACCGCCTACCGGCAGGAGCCGCGCACCTACGACGCGCTCGGCGCGGAGCCGTTCTATTTCATCCCGCCGAAGCCCAACCGGCCGCCCGAGCTGCCTCGGCTGGCCCCGCTTCAGGTGCTCGACGACGCCGGCCCGACCCCGCTCGGGATCGACCAGCCGATGGACCCCGACGGCGATCGATTGACGGCCGAGATCAGCAGCCTGCCCACCAAGGGAACCGTGAAGATCGGCGACCGGGCGCTCGCGATCGGCGACGTCCTCGGCGCCGAGCAGCTGACCGGCGCGACCTACAGCCCGACCCGTGGCGCGGTCGGTGACGCGGGGTCGTTGACCTTCCTGCTGCGCGACGACCACGGCGGCACGACCATCGGCCGGCTGCCGATCACGGTCGAGCGCTCCAACCAGCCGCCGGTGATCGCGGCCACCGGCACCCTGACGATGCCCGCGATCCCGCTCAACATCTCGCCGCCGGTCGATCCGGAGGGCGATCCCCTGACCATCACGGTCGCCGAGGTGCCCGAGCGGGGCGTGATCAGGGACGGTGACCGGCCGGTCAAGGTCGGTGACCAGCTCACGCCCGAGGCGCTCGCCCATCTGGTGCTCGAGGCCGGCGCCGAAGGTGCGTTCGGCAGCTTCGCGTTCAAGGCAAGCGACCCTCAGGGCGCCAGCGTCTCCGCTACGCTGCAGATCAACCTGCCGGGGGTGGCCGAGATCGAGACCGAGCGGGTGACGCCCGGGCCGCCGCCGGTCAGCCCGCCGCGCGCCGGGCCGACGGCGCAGGCCGCGCCGCGCCAGGCCACCCCCAGCCCGGCGCCGCCGGCCAGTCCCGGGCCTGTGGCGCAAGCGCCCGCACCACCGCCAGGCCAGACCCCGACCGCCCCGGTCGCGACCCGGCAGGCGGCGGTCGAACCGCCGGCAGCCAAACGCAACCCGCCGACGTCGCCAAGCCCGACCACGACCGCCCCGGCGCCGACCGAGCAGGCGGCGATCGAACCGCCGGCGGCCATGCGCAATCTGCCGGCGCCAAGCCCGGCCACGACCGCCCCCACGCCGACCGAGCAGGCGCCGACCGAGCAGGCGGCGATCGAACCTCCGGCGGCCAAGCGCAACCTCCCGACGCCTTCGCAAGCCGCGCCGCCGCCGAGCCCGGAGACCGCCGCGCTCCTGGGCGACTACGAGGCGGTCCGTGCCTCGCACATCCGCCAGGGTCCGAGCGCGGAGTCCGAGCGCGTGGCCACGGTCGCGGCCGGCGCCAAGCTGCGCGTGGTCGGGCTGGCCGACAGCCGCGACTGGTACCAGGTCGAGACCGAGGACGGTCAGCGCGGCTTCATCTTCGGTCAGCTGATCCGCCCCAAGCCGAAGCCCGAAGTCGCCCCGAAGATCGAGGAGGCGGCCCTGCCGGTCGCAAGGATCGCGGGCGCGATCAAGGACTGCGAACACTGCCCGGAGATGGTCCAGATCCCGGCCGGCAGCTTCGTGATGGGCTCGGATAGCGGGCACTGGAGCGAGAAGCCGGCGCACCGGGTCACGATCGCCAAGCCCTTCGCGCTCGCCAAGTACGAGCTCACGGTCGGCCAGTGGCAGGCCTGCGTCGATGCCGGCGCCTGCCAATCCCTACCCAACATGCAGGATGCGACCGCGAACTCGCCGATCCACAACATCAGCTGGAACGAGGTTCAGGGCTATCTGAAGTGGCTGCACAAGGTGACCGGCCAGTCCTACCGACTGCCCAGCGAGGCGGAATGGGAATATGCCGCGCGCGCCGGCACCAAGACCCGCTACTGGTGGGGCGAGGCGATCGGCACCGGTAACGCCGACTGCGACGGCTGCGGCGGCCAGTGGGACCGCAAGGCGCCGCTCCCGGTCGGCAGCTATGCGCCCAACCCGTTCGGCCTGTACGACATGAGCGGCGGGGTCATGGAGTGGGTCGCCGACTGCTGGAACCCGGATCATGCCCACGCGCCCGGCGACGGCGGCGCGCGCACCGACGGCGATTGCAGCCAGCGCGTCCTGCGCGGCGGCTCCTGGCGCCACGATCAGAGCTATGCCACGGTCACCAGCCGGCTGAGCTACGACGCCAGCGTGCGCTACTACACCAACGGCGTGCGTCTGGCGCGCGACCTGCCCTAGCGGCCGCCGCCCGCCGGCCCGGCCGCGCTGGCGCCCGGCCCTGCTCCGCTGGCGCCGGCGCTAGCGGACCGTGATCGTGATCTTCTGCGAATAGACCGGCGGGTTGTGCGGCACGTGGTTCTTGTCGCCCATGATCAACTGCAGGGTATGGGTCCCGGGCGGCAGCTCGATGATCGCCTCGGTCTGGCCGCCGCCGAAGTGCAGATGGTTGCGATCGTTCGGAATCGGCTCGTCGAAGGGCGGCAGGTCGGTGTCGATCAGCAGGTGATGATGGCCGGTATTGGGCTTGTCGACGCCGGCCGGCGCCACCCCCATGGACCGGAGGCCGAACCACACCCGAAAGCGGTGCGCGTTGATCACCTCGCCGTCGTTCGGCCAGCCGATGTAGACGTAGGCGCCCTTGGGCGACGGCGTGTCGCCGGCCAGCGCCACGGGCGCGGCCAGGAGCGATCCGAGGAGCAGGGCGACGGCGATTCTGGTCATGGGGTCGCTTCCCTTGTGGAGGCCGATGGTCGGCGGCGCGGCGCAGGTGCGCGCGCGTCGCGCCAGACTCAGTACGGCGCCACGGTGATCGTGATCTTGTCGGAATAGACCGGCGGCTTGTGCGGGAAGTGGTCCTTGTCGCCGAGCAGCAGCTGCAGCGTGTACGTGCCCGGCGGCAGGTCGATCAGCCGCGCCTCGGTCTGGCCGCCGCCGAAGTGCAGATGATTCTTGTCGTTCGGGATCGGCTCGTCGAACGGCGGCAGGTCGGTGTTGATCATCAGATGATGGTGGCCGGTATTCGGCAGGTCGACCCCGGCCGGGGCGACCCCCATGCCCCTGAGGCCCATGCGCACCCAGAGCTTGCCGCCCTGGATCACCTCGCCGTCGTGCGGCCAGATGATGTATTCCTTGGCACCCGGCGGCGACGGCGTGTTCTGCGCCTGGGCCGCGGTCGCACCGAGCGCGGTCGCGCAGGCGATCAGCGCCAATGTCCGAAGCATCTGCCACCCCCCCGATAATGCGTGCTTGGCCGAAAGGTTAGCATGGGCGGGGCGGCGTGCGGAAGGGCTTTCGACCAGCCGGGAACCGGCCGGGTCACGCGCAGCCGCTGCCGCCCGCGCGTCTGCGGCGCGCTCAACGCTCCGACCAAAAACAGCCGTCGGTGTCGTCCGAGCGTCAGGCCGATGCTCAGCCGACCATGTTCATCCTGCCGCCGCCGACGGCGTCTGTCCGATCCAGCCGCAACCCCGGGCCGGCGCCCCGCTCGCCGGCAGCGCGGCAGCTAGAATTCGAACGGAATGTACTGGAAGAGCCAGGTCTCGGTCAGGGTGCGGTTGCCGAGCTTGAGGAAGCAGCGCAGCTCGACCGGATCGGGACCGTCGGCGTACAGATCGAAGAACGCCCGCCAGCTCGTGGTGCCGACCACCTGGAGGGCGTAGTCGTTGTCGATCTTGCCGCGCGAGGCGGAGATCACCGGCAGGACCTTGTCGCTCTTGTGCAGATCGGCAAGCGGGCCGCCCGCGAAGTCGATCACGAACTTGCGCGCGCCCGCCGGCCGCGGCTGGCCTGGGATGCCGCCCCGCCCGAGCCGGGTAGCGCGCACCAGCCCGACGTTGTCCGGGGGATAGGGCTCGTCGGCCAGCCAGTGCAGGCGATAGGCGAACGACCAGTGTGAGCCTTGCTCGACCGGCGCCTCGGGCAACCAGTAGGCCACGATGTTGTCGTGGATCTCGTCGTCGGTCGGGATCTCGACCAGCTGCACGGCGCCCGGCCCCCAGTCGCCGAGCGGCTCGACCCAGACGGTCGGCCGGCGGTTGTAGAAGACGCCGTCGTCCTCGTAGTCGTGGAAGTCCCGATCGCGCTGGAGCAGCCCGAAGCCCTTCGGATTGGTGTCGACGAAGGAGCTCGTGCGCACGCTCGGAGGGTTGTTGAGCGGCCGCCACAGGCGCTCGCCGCCGCCGGTCCAGAGCGCCAGGCCGTCGCTGTCGTGGATCTCCGGGCGCCAGTCGGTCGCCTGATGGCGGTTGGTCTCGCTGAACCAGAACATGCTGGTGAGCGGCGCCACCCCCATGCGCCGGATCGCCTTGCGGCAGTACAGCTCGGCCCGGATGCCGACCACCACACCCTCGTGCTTGACCCAGTCGAAGCGATAGGCGCCGGTGACGCTCGGGCTGTCCATGAGCGCGTAGATCAGGATGTGCGAGCTCTCCGGCGGAGTCTGCTCGAGCCAGAACTGGGTGAAGCGCGGGAACTCCTCCGGCCAGGGCATGGCGGTATCGATCGCCAGGCCGCGCGCCGACAGGCCGTATTGATCGAGGGCGCCGGAGGTCCGGAAATAGGCCGCACCCTGATAGGCCAGCCAGTCCTTGGTGGCGCCGGGACCGTCCATGACCCGAAAGCCCGCGAAGCCCAGATCGTGCGGCAGTCTCTCGTCGAGGCGGGTCTTGCCGAAGGTGAACACGTCGGTCGCGTAGCGGATCTCGCGCGCGCTGCCGCCCTCGACCACATACAGCCGGACCGGTGTTTTGGAGTATCGCTGGAGGTGGAAGAACTGCACCGGGAACGGCGCGCCGCCGTCCGCCCAGAGCGCTCGTTCGGGCTTGAACTGGATCTGCTGGTAGGCGTCGTAGTCGATGCTCTCGAGGATGTCGGGATAGCGGATCACCGGCGCCTGGTAGGGGCGCGCCGCGAGTTGCCTCGCCTCGCCCTGCAACCACTCGAAATCGAACGCGTACGCCGGCCCCAGATCGAGTGTCGGGCGGGCAGCCGCGGGGGCCCGGACGGCGCCGAGGGCGGCGACCGCCCCGGCACCGAGCATCAGATCTCGACGACGCAACATGCAGCGCTCCTGAACCTGCCGGCGATTCGCTCAGGACCCGGCCGGGCGCAAGGCCCGCCCGGGTCAAACTCCGGCTTGCCCGATTCAACGCGGCATTCCAAGACTTAATTCCCGGCGGCGCCGCCCCGGCCTGCCGCCAAAGGTCGCAACCCGTCTCGCCGGCATGGCGCCGCGCTCATGTCGAGCGCGCGTGACATCGCCTCGGCTTTCCGGCAGGATTCGAGCCATCGTCCGGGCCGCGACCCGCTGGTCGAGAGGCCGGGCTCGAACCGCAGGCGGAGAACCTATGACCCACCGCGGGGCTGCATCCCGGCGCCGCTGCGCCCGGGCGATCGCGCCCGTGCTCGGGGCCGGGCTGCTCTGGGCTGGCCTCAGCCAGCCCGCTGCCGCCGTCGACTGGCTGGTCCTGGTCGTCGACCGCTCGAAGTCGATCGATGAGCCGGAGCTCGCCCTGCAGCGCAATGCCTATATCCGCCTGCTCTCGGACGACAAGGTGATCCAGGCGCTGGGCGCCGCCAAGGTCGCGATCGTCGAGTTCGATACCCGTCCCGAGATCGTCGTCGACTGGTCCGATCCGGCGGCCGCAGCGCTTGCCTATCGGCGCAAATCGCCGGATGGCCCACGCGGCCAGACCGGGATCGGGGGCGCGCTCACGACCGCGCTCGCCCTGCTCGCCGGCAAGAGCGGCCGGCTCGTGATCGACGTCTCGGGCGATGGCCGGGACAACGTCGACCACACCCTGCTCGCAGAGGCCCGGGCGGCGGCGACCAGCCGGGCCATCGAGGTCAACGGCCTGGCGATCGTGACCCACAAGACGCCGGAAATCGATCGCTACTACAGCACCAACGTGGCCAACGGTTTCGTCCTGTCCGTCGAGCAGCAGGGCGATTTCCAGGACGCGCTGATGCGCAAGCTGTTCTACGAGGTCGCGGGCCGACGGCCGACGGCGCCGGCGGTGGCCTGGCTCACCCCCGCGGGTTGATGTCGCAACCGGCCGATATCCTGGCCTCCGAGGCCGCGACCGAGCCTTTCTGGTGGCAGGATGCGCCGCCCGAGCCGGCCGACGGTCAGCCGCTGCCGGAACGGGTCGAGGTTGCGGTCGTCGGCAGCGGCTATTGCGGCCTCGCGGCTGCGCTCGAGCTCGCCCGGGCGGGCGTCCGGGTCGCGGTGCTGGACGCCGGACCGCTCGGCGGCGGCGCCAGCACCCGCAACGGCGGCATGGTCGGCGGCACCGTCAAGCTCGATTGGCACGATCTCGCCGGGCGGGTCGGCCCGAGCCGGGCCGAAGCCCTCCTGGACGGTGCCCGGGCCTCGTTCGAGTTCCTCGAGTCCCTGATCGCGCGCGAGCGGCTGGATGCCGCCTACGAGCGCTGCGGCCGGTTCCTGCTCGCCTGCCATCCCGGGCAGTTTCGGGACTTCGAGCGCCAGGTGCAGGCGCTGGGCGCGCGCGCAAAGGGCGTTCGTCTGGTGCCGCGCGCTCGCCAGCGCGAGGAGATCGGCTCCGACCACTATCACGGCGGCGTGCTGATCGAGCCGGCCGGAGCGCTGCATCCGGCGCGCTTCCACCGCGGGCTCGCCGGTGCGGCACGGGCGGCCGGCGCTCTGTTGCACGGCTATGCCGAGGTGGGCCGGCTCGAGCGCGAACCGAGCGGCTTCGTGCTGACCACCGCTCGCGGACGGGTGCAGGCCGCCGAGGTCGTCGTCGCCACCAATGGCTATACCGGCCCGCTCACGCCGGCGCTGCAGCGCCGGGTGGTCCCGGTCTCGAGCTACATCATCGCGACCGAGGAGCTGCCGCCGGAGCTCACCCGCCGGCTCAGCCCCCACGGCCGGACGTTCGTCGACGGCCGGCGGCTCTTGTCGTACTTCCGCCTCTCGCCGGACGGCCGGCGCGTGCTGTTCGGCGGCCGGGTCAGCCTCGCCGACGTCGACGAGCAACAGAGCGCCCTGGGCCTCCACCGGCGGCTGATCCGGGTCTGGCCCGAGCTCGCGGGCCGGCGCATCAGCCACAGCTGGAAGGGCACGCTCGCCTTCACCTTCGATCGTCTGCCGCACATGGGAGTGCTGGCCGACGGCCGTGCGCACGGCGCGCATTTCGCCATGGGCTGCAACGGCAGCGGGGTCGCCATGGCGACCTGGCTCGGCCATCAGATCGCGCAGAAGCTGCTCGGTCGGGCCGAGCGTCCCTGCCCGTTCGACGGCCCGGATTTTCCGACCCGGCCGCTG
Source organism: uncultured Alphaproteobacteria bacterium (assembly GCA_963733965.1). GTDB lineage: Bacteria > Pseudomonadota > Alphaproteobacteria > Geminicoccales > Geminicoccaceae > DATAOG01. Next base: position 36,287 of record CAVTFM010000050.1, on the reverse strand, counting down.
TACTACGGTAAGCCTTGGTTCCTGCCCGCGGTCGGCGCCTGGTATCGCTGGCGTGATGCGATCGATGCCTGGCGCGCCCGTTGACCCTTGCCGTCGCGGCAAGCCATCGCCGCTCCGGTCGCGGGCCCGGCGCCTCAGTAGGGGCCGGATGCCTTCTTGCCGCCCTGCCCGCCCGCGCCGCCCTTGACCGCATCGACCGCCTGCTTGGCGGCGTTGGCGAGCAGGCGACCGTCGGACAGGATGGTGACGAACCGGTAGCCCTTGTCGATGATGTGGCGGGCGTAGTCGGTGCTCGCGACGTGAATCCCGGCGACCAGGCCGCGCCGCTGGCAACCCTCCAGGATCTTGTCGAGGACCGCGACCAGATCGGGATGCTTGAGATCGACCCGCTCCTGGTAGCCGAGGCTCTGGCTGAGATCGGCCGGGCCGACGTAGACGCCATCGAGGCCCTGCGTGTCCAGGATCGCGTCCAGGTTCTCGACCGCCTGACCGGTCTCGATCATCGCCAGCGCGATCACGGTGTCGTTGGCATGCTGGCCGTAGTCGGCGCCGGCGTAGAAGCTGACCCGGGTCGGGCCGAAGCTGCGGTAGCCCTTGGGCGGGTAGCGGCAGGCGCCGACGAAGCGCTGGGCTTCCTCGGCCGAGTTGACCATCGGGCAGATGATGCCGTAGCAGCCGGCATCGAGCATCTTCATGATGATGCCGGGCTCGTTCCAGGGCACCCGGGCGAGCAGCGTGGCGTCGCTGCCGGAAAGCGCCTGGAGCAGGGTCAGCGCGACGTCGTAGTCGAGCGGGCCGTGCTGCAGGTCGACGGTCAGGCTGTCCCAGCCCTGCGCCGCCATGACCTCGGCCGCGAAGCCGTGCGGCAGCTGCAGCCAGCCGTTGACCGCGGCGCCGCCGTCGCGCCAGATCTGCCTCAGCCGATTGGGCCGCATGACACCTTCCCCCTGCTCGCCGTGACCGGCGCACAACCTTGCTCAGGATCGGCAGCGGCGCAAGAGGGCTTGCGGTCGCTCCTGGCGAATCGCCTGAACGCCGACGACGTACCCGATCCGGGCCGCCGGCCGAGCCCTTGCCGCCACCCAGGGTCGTGCCGAAGCCGCCGCAACTCATCGTGTCATTGGCGACGATCGCGATCGTGGGCTGCCGGCGTCATTTCCGGAAATCTGCAAGCGTTCGGGAACATCGTCACGCGCACATGGTGGTCGCGGTCCTCGTCATCGGCAAATGCGGCGGCGTTCTTGACCACGACCGCGAGGCCGACGGCCGTGGTCTTTGCTCACCAGAGCAGAACGCGCAGGTTGACTGCGGACTCAGGGCGGCGAGGTCGGAATGCCCCGACGATGGCCAAAGCCTGATGCTGGTCTGGTGCCGATCGAGGACGAACTCGACCGGGCCCGCGGGTCCGTGCGGTCCGGCATCGTCAACCAGGACCGAGCAAGGCCCAGAGCCAGAGACAACCATGACGCGCTACGCGCCGCTTGAACCCTGTCCAAAGCCTGCGATTTCCCCTAAGCTCGCGCTCACGGCACCGCTGCCGGCGCCCCGGTCGTGACCAGCCCGGGGCTGCGGCAGGTCGGCTGCCCCGACCCGCCAAGCACTCGTGAAAGGTTGGCGCGCTTGCCAAACGGTAACCTCTGGCGGCAAGAATGAGCCTCCGGAAGGAGCAGTCGATGATCACCGAGTTGGCGAGCATGCGACAAGACTACGTCGCTGGCCGCCTGACCGAGGAGGACGTGCTCGCTGACCCGATCGCGCAGTTCTGGCGCTGGTTCGAGGACGCGACGCGGGCCGGGGTCCACGAGCCGAATGCCATGACGCTGGCCACGGTCGGCGCCGACGGCCAGCCGTCGGCGCGCGTCGTCCTGCTCAAGGGCGCGGACGGGCGCGGGCTGACCTTCTTCACCAACCTCGCCAGCCGCAAGAGCCGGGAGCTCGAGGCCAATGCGGCGGCGGCGCTGGTCTTCTGGTGGGGACCGCTGGCCCGGCAGGTGCGTTTCGAGGGCTCGGTCGCGCGCGTCGACGATGCCGAGGCCGATGCCTATTTCGAGAGCCGTCCACGCGGCAGCCAGATCGGCGCCTGGGCCTCGGCGCAGAGCAGCGTGCTGCCGGGCCGTCAGGTGCTCGAAGCCGCCGTGCGACGCTACAGCGAGCGTTTCGCCGCTGGTTCAGTGCCGCGCCCCGAGTTCTGGGGCGGCTTTCGCTTGGCACCGGTCCGCATCGAGTTCTGGCAGGGCCAGAGCGATCGGTTGCACGATCGGCTGCGCTACGTCAGGCGCGCCGACGGCGACTGGCGGATCGAGCGACTGGCGCCCTGAGACGATGCCGTTGGGCAGGCTGTCATCGCACCTTTGCGCCGGGCAGGCGACATGAGCCTGGACGCGAGCGAACTGCGCCCGGCCGCGCCGGCCGGCACGCCGCGGCCGATCGAGGTGCCGCCGGGCGCGGCGTCCGGCGATCCGCACCGCGCGCTGCAGCCGCTGATCGAGGCGGCATCGCGGACCGCCGCCAAGGTGGCGGTGCTGCCGGTCCCCATGCACTGGGATGCCTGGCCCTGGCTGCCCGGCCCATTCCAGGTGGTGACCAAGGCGCTGCTGTTTCTCGTGCCCCACGGTCGTATGGTCGCGCGGATCTGGCGCTGGCGCGACCACGATCTGATCGTGGTCCGCGAGTTCCTGACTGCCCTCCTGATGGTGGTCTGGCCGCTGATCTGGCCGCTGCGGCGCCGGGTCTACTTCCTGATCAACCATAACCTGCAGGAAGCGCATCGACGTGTCCTGGAGCGCTGGGTGCTGCGCCTCTTGTATCGGACCGGTTGCCGCTTCGCCTGCTTCGAGACGACCGTCGGCTGCGCCGAGATCGGCATCGTCCCGGATGCCGAGCGCTTCCTGGTTCTGCCGCATCCGCTCGCCAGTGCGATCGTGTCTCGACCGCGCGGGCGCGCGTCGGACCAGCCCGTGGTCGGGGTGATCGGCGCGGTGCGCGCGGAGAAAGGCTCCGAGGCGATGCTCGCAGCCCTTCTGGGGCTGCGCCAGCAAGGCCAGCTGCCGGCCCGACTGGTGCTCGGCTGCCCGGAGGCGGAGGTGCGCGCCGCCTGGCAGCCCCGCGGCTTCGAGGTGATCGATACCAGCAGCCGCGCGGCCTATCTGGCCGCCCTGGACCTGTGCGACGTCGTGATCCTGAACTACCAGCGCGAGCGCTATCTGTACCGGCCGAGCGGGGTCGCGGCGGATGCGCTGTCCCGCGGCGCGGCGGTGGTCTGCCCGGATTTCCCGCTGATGCGCCTGCAACTGAGCGCGCCCGCGGCGGTCGGGGCGGTGTTCGGCAGCCTCGACGAGCTGGCGGCGGCGACGACGCGGGCGCTGGCGCTGCGGCCGACCCTCGGCGACGCGCTCGCCGCCCATCACCGCGCGCGCGACCCGGCGGCGCTGGCGCGCCTCCTCGACGCCTTCGTCGCCGGCACGCTGGGGCGACGAAGCGGCTGATCGCCCGTGCTCCGCGGGCTCAGTCCAGCGCCGCGCGGCGCCGGTCCACGTTCAGGCGTGCCCACAGCAGTCCGGGCGCGATCGGCTTCAGGCCGTGGCGGTGGAGCGCCGACCACAGACCGACCAGGATGTAGCCCTCCACGAGCACGGTCACCCAGGCCATGCCGAGGGCGCCGAAGCGCGGCGCAAAGGTCAGCGCGAGCGCCAGGTTGAGCACCGCTGCGGACAGAATCACGAGATTGAGCGGACGGTCCAGGCCGTGGGGGACCAGCCATTGGCTGATCAGGGCGGCATTGAGGACGATCAAGGGGACGATCGGTGCCAGGGTCCGCATCACCGCCACCGCGGCGCCGTATTGCGGGCCAAACAGCAGTCCGACCAGCCAGGGGGCCGCGACCCCGATCACCACCCCGAGGCCGAGCCCGACCGTGGCCATCAGCAGGATGCTGAGCCCGGCCAGCGCCTTCGCCTGGTCCGGACTCTGCCCGACCAGCTGCGACAGCCGCGGCATCAAGGCGACATTGATCGGCTGCAGCAGCCAGGCGGCCGGCCGGCAGAGCTTCTCGCCGGCGACGAAGAACGCGACCTGCTGCGGCGCGACCAGCAGGCCGAGGAGGAAGGCATTGCCGGCGCTCTGCATCAGGACCGAGATGCGCATCAGGAACATGCTGGCGCCAAGCTTGAGCGTGCGCTCGATCAGCCCGAAGCTCGGCTTGGCCGGCCGGACCTCGCGCAGGACGAGGGCATAGGCGACGCCGGTCGACACCAGCGACGCGCCGGCGCTCGCCGCCAGCACCAGCCAGCCGTCGGCGGGTCCGCGCACGAGCAGCAAGACCGCGGCGGCGCCGAGCAGCTTGGCGCCGGTGTCGATGCTGGCGATCAGGGTGATCCGCTCCTGCCCGGTGAAGTACCAGACCGGGGCGATGCCCTGGAGGACGGCAAAGGCGAGGCCGGCCCAAAGCAGCAGCGGCTGATCGCCAAACGCCGGCACGAGCAGCTGGACCAGGACCGCGGCCAGGCTCACGACGCCGCCGAGCAGCAGCTGGGTGCCGAGAGCGCCGGCCACCAGCTCCGCCAGCCGGCCCGGCTGATGGCGCCCCTGGGCGACCGCGCGCGTGCCGGCGAACTCGAAGCCGTACTCGACCGTGACGATGCCGTACATGGCGAACGCCTGGGCGAATGCCACCAGGCCCCAGCCGGTCGGACCGAGCACGCGGGCGAGGTAGGGGATGACCGCCAGCGGCAGCAGCTGATTGACCACCTGGACCCCGTACAGCGCCAGGATGTTGCGCACCAGCTGGAGCCGGCTCAGGCGCTTGAGGTGCCTGATCATCGCGCGCCCTCCGAAGCCCGGGTGCAGGTCTGAAGGCGGCCACCCGGGAACCGGGCGCCCGTGCGCTTGCCCGACCGCTCCCGGCTGCCTATGTGCAGATCGATCACCTGGCGAGGACGACGGCGATGAGCGACAGGACGAGCGGCGAGCGGACCGTGTTCATCACCGGGGCCAGCCGTGGCATCGGCCACGCCACGGCAATGTACTTCGTCGATCAGGGCTGGCGCGTGGTCACCTGCTCGCGCGATCCGGTACCGCCCGAGTGCGCGCGCAGCGACCGCCATGCCCATATCACCGCCGACCTGTCCAAGGTCGAGGACCTCGAGGTCGCGATCGACCATCTGCTCGAGCTGCTCGGCGATCGCGATCTGCACGCCCTGGTCAACAACGCCGGCTTCTCGCCCAAGGGCGAGGCCGGCAGGCGGCTCGGTTGCCTGGATGGCGATCTCGCGCTCTGGCAGGAGGTGTTCGCGATCAACCTGTTCTCGCCCGTGTTCTTCGCGCGCGCGCTCGCCAGGCGGCTGCAGAGCGGCGAAGGCGCGATCGTCAACATCACCTCGATCGCCGGCCATCGGGTCCATCCCTTCGCCGGCAGCGCCTACAGCACGTCCAAGGCGGCGCTCTGGGCGCTGACCCGCGAATTGGCCGCCGACCTGGCGCCGCTCGGGATCCGGGTCAATGCGGTCTGCCCCGGCGAGATCAACACCGCGATCCTGTCGCCCGGCACCGACCAGTTGGTCTCCCGGATCCCGCTCCGGCGGCTCGGCTCGCCGCGCGAGGTCGCGGCGCTCGTCTACTATCTCTGCGGTCCCGAGGCCTCCTACGTGACCGGGGCTGAAATCCCGGTCAACGGCGGCCAAGACGTCTACTGACCCTGCTGGCCCTGGCTTCCGAGCTCCTCGCGGTCAGCGCGATCGCGTGATCACCGTCGGCGGCGCTTGCCGCGGGACGGCCGGCGGGCGGCGCATCCGAGCGCGGCCGGGTCGGTCGTCCGGCCCGCGGACGGCGATCCGTTTTCGAGTGCGGGGCCATCGTCAGGCGACCGCCGCCCGGGCTTCGCCGGCGAGCTCGGCCGCCACCTGATCGAGCGCGCGACGCACGACGTCGAACAGGAAATCGACCTCGGCCGGCCGGATGATCAGCGGCGGGCAGAAGGAGATCGTGTCGACCAGCGGGCGAAGAATGACGCCCTGGTCGAGCGCCCGCTGGACCACCCGGGCGCCGATCCTGAGCCCGGGTTCGAACGGCATCCGCTGCCGGCCGTCGGCCATCAGCTCGATCGCGCCGACCAGGCCGACCGAACGCGCGTCGCCGACCAGCGGATGGCTGGCAAGATCGGCGATCCGCCTGGCGAACTGCGGCGCCCGCGCCCGCACCTGGCCAAGAATGTCGTCCTCCTCGTAGATCTGGAGGGCACGCAGGGCGACCGCCGTGCAGACCGGGTGGCCGCCACAGGTGAAGCCGTGGCCGAAGGTCCCGATCTTGCGGCTCTGCGCGAGCAGCACCTGGTGCATCGGCTCGCCGATCAGCACCGCGCCGATCGGCTGATAGCCGGCGGACAGCGCCTTGGCGACCGTGATCAGATCCGGCCGGATGCCGTAGGTCTGGCAGCCGAACATCTGCCCGGTGCGACCGAAGCCGGTGATCACCTCGTCGGCGATCAGAAGCACGTCGTATTTGCGCAGCACCGCCTGGACCTGCTCGAAGTAGCCGGCCGGCGGCAGGATCACCCCGCCCGCGCCCATCAGCGGCTCGGCGATGAAGGCGCCGATCGTGTCCGGCCCTTCGCTGAGGATCAGCCGCTCCAGGTTCAGGACCAGGCGTGCGGTGAACTGGGCCTCGGTCTCGCCCGGCTCGCCGAAGCGATAGTAGTGCGGGCAGTCGGCGTGCAGCACGCCCTGCAGCGGCAGGCCGAAGTCCCGGTGCACCTGCGGCAGTCCGGACAGGCTGGCAGCGGCCAAGGTCACCCCGTGGTAGGCGCGCGCCCGCGCGATGATCTTGGTCTTCAGGGGCTTGCCCAACGCGTGGTGGTAGTAGCGGACCAGCTTGACCGCGGTGTCATTGGCCTCGGAGCCGGAATTGACGAACAGCGCCTTGGACATCGGCACCGGGGCCAGCGCCAGCAGACGCTCGGCGAGCTCGATCGCGGGCGCATAGGACTTGCCGCCGAACATGTGATAGCCCGGCAGGCGCGCCATCTGCGCCGCCGCGGCCTGCACCAGCCGCGCCTCGCTGAAGCCGAGCGCCGCGCACCAGAGCCCCGCCATGCCCTCGAGATAGCGCCGTCCCTCGGCGTCGATCACGTAGACGCCCTCGCCGCGGTCGATCACCAACGGTCCGACCTCGGCATGCTCGGCGAGATTGGTGAACGGATGGACCAGGCTCGCCCGGTCCCGGGCGGCCAGGGAATTTGCGCGCGCCATGGTGCAGCTCCTGCCGTGTGCAGCACGCCGGTGGCGATCGATCGACCCTGCGGTCGATGCACCGGCGAACATTGCAACCCCCAATAGCGCACAAAGGTTAACGCGCAGTTAACCCGGTGCACGGCAAGAGCGTTGGAGCCGCTCGATGCGGTCGCGTGATCAGCTCGCGCCCTGCTGAGGACGCAGAGATTTCGGGGGCATTGCCGAGGTCCGGGACGGATCGCGACCGCGACCATCCAAAGCGGGCAGCGCCAGGAGGTCGACATGGCCGACGGTCAGATGCAGCTCACCGGCGGCGAGCTGCCGGCGCCGCAGCGCGACCCAGCGCTCGGGCGCGGGATCGATCTCCGCCAGCGCACCGAGGATGCCCTCGAGCGTCGCCGCCAGCAGCGGGGTCGCCCGCGGGCCGAGCACCCAGTCGGAGATCGCCATGGCCACGCGCCCGCCTTGCGCCTCCAGGCGACCGGCGAAATAGCCGGCTGCGTCCGCCCCGAGCGCCGGCCCGAAGCCTTTGTCGGTGCGCTGGTGGGCAAGGAAACGCTGGCCGACCGTCGCGTCCTCAGCCGCGGCCGGCTGCCAGGCGAGGCGACCGTCGAAAGTGAGCGCGGCCAGCAGCGGTCGGCCGCCACACCAGCCGGCGAGACGCTCGAGCCAGGCCGCGGACGCCAGGTCGAGCAATGCCGACGCGGTGATCCCCGTGCAGCCCGTGAGATCGGGCAGCTCCTCGGCGAGGTTCAGCGCCTGGAAGCGGACGTCGAACCCCGGCCGCTCAAGGCTCAGGCGGGCCCGCTCGAGCAGCGCCGGGTCGTGATCGACCAGTAACCATCGCTGCCCGGCCGGCAAGCGGGACGCCAGATAGCGAAGATTGCCGCCGGTGCCGCAGCCGAGGTCGACCAGGCGCGGCGAGCGTCCCACCGCCTTGGCAAACGCGGCCGCCAGACCGGCGCTCCTGGACGCGTGGTCGTAGGGCTCGCGTAGCCGCAGCCAATCCGCCTGGAACCGGCTCACCCGGCGGCCTTCGACGCCAGGTCCAGCTCGGCCGCGAAGGCGCGCGTGGCCTCCGCCCAGGTTGGCAGCGTCAGCCGCGCGGCGCGCGCCCCGGCCATCAGCTGCTGGCGCAGGTCCGGCTCAGCCAGCACCCGCTGGAGCGCCGCGGCCAAAGCCTCCGGATCGCCGGGCGGCACCAGGATGCCGGCCGCGGCGGGCACGGTGTCCGGGATCGCTCCCGCGGTGGTCGAGACGATCGGCAGGCCCCAGGCCAGCGCCTCGGCCAGCGCCATCCCATAGCCCTCGTGGTACGAGGCCAGCACGAACAGGTCGGCGGCCGCGTAGAAGGGCTGCAGGCCGGCTTCGGTCTGCTCGCCGATCAGCCGCACCCGGCCCTCGAGCCCGAAGCGCTGGGTCGCGGCGCGGATCGCCGCCGCGGTCGGCGGATCGCGATCCGGGCTGCCGACGCAGGTCAGCTGCCAGGCGAGATCGCGCACCGCCCCCAGCGCCTCGAGCAGGATCAGATGCCCCTTGCGCGCGGTCAGCGACGCGACGCAGAGGAGGGCAAGCCCGGGGCCGTGCGAGCCGCGGGCAAGGGGGGCAGCGGCGGTGCCGGGCAGCACGATCCCGACCTTGGTCGGGGCGACGTCGTAGCCGGCGAGGTCGCGGCGGGTCTGCGGGCTGGTCACGATCACCCGGTCCGCGGCCGCGAGCGCCCGCCGCTCGATGGTCGCGAGCGCCCCGGCCTCGGCGAGGCTGAGGCCGGTCTCGAGGGCCAGCGGATGGTGGATCAGGGCGACCCATGGCCGCGGCGGCGGCAGGTCGGCGAAGGCCGGCAGCGCCAGGCCGTCGATCACCGCCAGGCTCTCGGCCGGCATGGCGCCCAGAGCCTGGCGCGCGGCCTCGATCGCCACGTGGTCGACCAGTGGAAAGCGGCCGGGAAGCTCGTGTACCGTGACCGGCCAGCCGAGCGCGCGCAGGCCCAGGGTGATCCGGCGATCGTAGATGTAGCCGCCAGTCAGCTGGTCGAGCGGGCCCGGGACGACCAGCTGCACGGCAGCCGTCATCTCGCTTGCAGCCCGGCCACCTGCAGCCCGGTCTCGTAGCTCGCCGAGGCGAGGTGGGACTCGTGCAGGGTGACCTTGAGCGCGGCGATCGCGCCCTTGGCCTCCTCGCCGAGCGCGTCAGCGAGGATCTGCGCGCGCACCCGCTGCGCGATCGCCTGCGCCAGCACCTCGGTCGTCGTATTGCGGCCGCGGAACTCGGCCAGCTCATCGAGATTGCGGTAGTTCAAGCGGGCCAGGACCGACTTCAGGAGCTCGCTCACCAGGCCGATGTCGGCGACGATGCCGTCGGCGTCGAGGTCGGGCCGCGCGAGCTCGAGATCGACCACGAAGGTCGCGCCGTGAAGCCGCTGGGCGGGGCCGAACACCTCCCCCTTGAAGCTGTGCGCGATCATGATGTGGTCTCGGACGGTGAGCCGAAACATGTTCGTTCCTCGATGGTTAAGAGTAGCTGATGAGCTGGCACATGATCTTGCTCGGATGGCTGGCCAGCTCGCCCATGAGCACGGGCAGGCGGGCGAAGGGCGCGGCCGGCGCGAGCAACGCATCGAAGTGCTTCTCGGCGAGCAGATCGAGCGCCAGGGCCAGCCGGCGACGGTGGCTCCAGCGCGCGCGCCGCGCGCTCGCGACCGCGCCGACCTGGCTCGAGATCAGCCGCAGCCGCCGGCTGTGGAACGCCTCGCCGAGCGGCAGGCTGACCGCCCGGTCGCCATGCCAGCTGAGCTCGACGATCCTGGCCTCGAAGCCCGCGAGGCCGAGCCCCGTGCTCAGTCCCGCGGCCGTGCCGCTGGCGTGGACCACGAGGTCGAGATCGCCCCGCGCGGCCGCCGGCAAGGCGAAGTCGACGCCGAGCGCCGCCGCGACCGCCGCCTTCTCGGGATCGAGGTCGATCAGCTGCACCTCGCTGCCCGGGATCCGGGCGAGCAGCGCCGCCGCCAGCGCCCCGACCACGCCGGCCCCGATCACCGCGACCCGATCGCCGATCCGGGGGGCCGCGTCCCACAGCCCGTTGATCGCGGTCTCGAGGTTGGCCGCCAGCGCCGCGCGCGCGTCCGGCACGGCAGCCGGCAGCGGGATCACGGCCGCCGCCGGCACGACGTAACGATCCTGGTGCGGATGCAGGCAGAAGACGCGCAGGCCGACGAGTTCGCGTGCACCCTCCGTGACGATCCCGACCGAGCTGTAGCCATATTTGAGCGGAAACTCGAAGCCGCCCGCCTGGAACGGCGCCCGCATGGCGTCATGCTGGCTCGCCGGCACCCGGCCCTGAAACACCAGCGTCTCGGTGCCCCGGCTGATGCCGCTGAATCTCGCCTCGACCAGCACCTCGCCCGCGCCTGGCGGGTGAAGCCGCTCGGTGCGGAGCTCGCCGCGCCCGGGCGCAATGACCCAGAAGGCGGTCGCCTCAACCATCGAGCCGGCACTCGAACAGCAGGTCCTCGCCGAGCGCGAAGCGGCGGATCTCGGGGCGGAGACCGGCGCTCACCCGCTCGATCTCGGGCAGCGTGATGCTCGGCCGCCCCGAGCCGATGATCAGGGGTGCGATCGTGATCTGCAGGCGATGCAGGCAGCCGGCTGCGAGAAAGCGCGAGACGGTGATCCCGCCGCCCTCGACGAACACGCGCCGGAGGCCGCGGCCGGCCAGGCAGTCCAGCACCGCTTGCGGACGAAGGCTGCCGTCCCTGGTCGAGACGCCCAGGACCTCCGCCTGCCCGAGCCGATCCCCGGGCGCCGCCAGCTCCGCGGCAGAGACCAGCAGGGTCGGCGCTTCGCCGTCGTCGAACACGCGGTAGCCCGGATCCAACCGTCGCCTGGTGTCGAGCACCACCCGCACCGGATTGGCTCCCGGGACGGCTCGCACGGTCAGCTGCGGATCATCATGACGGACCGTGCCGGCGCCGACCACGACCGCATCGAACAGCGCCCGCATGCGATGGTTGTGGACGATGTCCTCCGCGCCGGTGACCCAGCGCGAGGCCCCGTTGGCCGCGGCGATCCGGCCGTCCAGGCTCTGCCCGAGATGGGCGACCACGAAGCGCTCGGGGCAGCCCTGGCAGAGCGGCTGGTAGATCTCGAGCAGGCGCCCTGCCGCCTCTTCCGGATCGGCCGGCCCGTCGGCGGCGGGCGGAAATAGATCGGTCGTCCCCGGCGTCATTGTCCCGTCGAGACCGGGAAAGGTCCCGTCGAGACAGGGAAAGGCCGGTGACGTGCCGCTGCGGTTTCGTGCCAGCGACAGCAACCAACGCCAGGCGGCTCGTTCGTCCACGACGGGGTCCGTTCGCGCTGCCGCGGCACCATGCCGCTGCCGGGGGCGTCGCCGAGCTATCTAGATAACCCATTGGGGGAACGTATCAACTCATGCCACAGCCATCGGCATTCGCCCGGGCGCCCGGCGGCCGGACGTCCGGCGATCCTGTCGTCAGCATTCTCGCGGTCGCGGCCGTCACTGCGGCGCTCGGCGGCCTGCTCGCCCGCCAGGCCGACTGGCAGAGCCAGCACGTGCTGGCCGGGTGGCTCGCCTACGCGGTGCTCGGCGGCCTCGTGCTCAGCCTCGCGAGCCTCAGGCGGGATCGGGCTCCCTTCGGCCTTGCCAATCAGGTGACCCTGCTGCGCGCCGGCCTGGTCTGCCTGGTCGGCGGCGTGCTCCTGGCGAGCGGCCATGCCCCCAGCATGAGCTGGAGCCTGGCCGCGCTGATCGCCGCGGCGCTCGGCCTGGACGCCGTCGATGGCTGGCTCGCGCGCCGGCTGGCGCTGGTCTCGGCGTTCGGCGCGCGCTTCGACGTCGAGGTCGACGCGCTCCTGCTCCTGATCCTGGCCCTGCTGGTCTGGCAGGCCGGCCAGGTCGGCATCTGGGTGCTGGCGATCGCCGGGCTGCGCTACAGCTTCGTGCTCGCGGGGCTGGCGCAGCCCTGGCTGCGCGCGCCCCTCTATCCGAGCTACCGGCGCAAGGCGATCTGCGTGCACCAGGGGCTGACGCTTCTGGTCTGTCTGCTGCCGCCGGTCCCGCGGCAGCTCGCGACCACTCTGGCCGCGCTCGCGCTCGGGACTTCGGTGCTGTCGTTCGCGCGCGATATCCACTGGCTGGCACGCCGGCGCGGAACCACATCTGCGATCGCGGGTGAGTAAGCTTGATCGCCTGGGTGGCTGCGCCATACTCGGCGGGCGGTCGTTTCGAAGGCGGGCAGCGGTCGCGAGGAGGACACGCGTGGAGGTGATGGATCTGGACGGCGCTGCCGCGAGCATGGTCGCGGTCGACCGGGCCGCGGGCGATCTGCGCCGGGGCGCCTTCGTGGTGCTCGAGGGCGCGCGCGGCGTCGCGCTGGCCCAGGCGGCCGAGACCGCGACCGAGGACAGCCTGGCGACCCTGCGGCAGCTCGCCGACGGCCACGCCAGCCTGGCGCTGACCGGGCGCCGCGCGCGCGCGCTCAGGCTCGCGGGCCCCGGGACCGGCGTGGTCACCCTGCCCCTCGAGGGCACGACCGACGCCGAGACCATCCGCGGGCTGGCCGATCCGACCTACCGGCAGCCCGCCGGCCTGCCAGGCAGCATCGCTTTGCAGCGCGAAGCCGAGGGCAGCTACGCCGCGGCCGCGGTCGCCCTCTCGAAGCTCGCCCAGCTGCTGCCCGCGGCGCTGACGGCGACTCTGCCGCCGACGGAAGTCGCAGCGCTCGAGCGGTTCGCCACCGGGCATCGGCTGCTCCGGGTCGGGATCGACGCGATCACCGACTATCCCTGGCTCGCCGCGACCACCTTGCGGCCGGTGACCGAAGCCCGGGTGCCGCTCGAGGCGGCCGAGGATGCCCGCGTGATCGGCTTCCGGCCGGCCGACGGCAGCGCCGAGCAGTTCGCGATCGTGATCGGCCAGCCCGCGGCCCATCAGCCGGCGCTCTGCCGGGTGCACTCGGAATGCTTCACCGGCGACCTTCTGGGCTCGCTGCGCTGCGACTGCGGCCCGCAGCTCCGCCAGGCGCTCGACCTGATGGGCGCCGCCGGCCACGGCGTCCTGATCTACCTCGCGCACGAGGGCCGCGGCATCGGCCTGATCAACAAGCTCCGCGCCTACCAGCTCCAGGACGCCGGCCTCGATACCGTGGACGCCAACCAGCGCCTCGGCTTCGAGCCCGACGAGCGCAGCTACCGGGCGGCCGCGGTCATGCTCGGCCACCTCGGCATCCAGCGGGTCCGCCTCCTGACCAACAACCCCGCCAAGGTCGAGGCGCTGCGGGCGGAAGGCATCGACGTCGTCGAGCGCGTGCCGCACGCGATGGCCCCGACCCGCCACAACCACGCCTATCTCGCGACCAAGGCGCGCCGCTCCGGCCACCTGCTCGGAGGCCTGACCGGATGACCGCTGGAGCTGTTCCGGGACGATGCCTACCTCGCCCGCTGCGATGCCGAGGTGCTCGCTCTCGACGGCCTCGATCTCTACCTCGACCGGACCGTGCTCTATCCGACCGGCGGCGGCCAGCCGGGCGATCGCGGCCGGCTGATCCTCGACGACGGCCGCACGCTCGCGGTCGAGGACACGCTCAAGGGCGGAGACGGCATCGCTCACCGTCTCCGGACGGCACGGACGCGCCCGCACGGCGGCACCCATCTGGTCGCCGAGGTCGACTGGCCGCGCCGCCATCGCCTCATGCGCATGCACAGCGCCATGCACCTGCTCTGCGCCGCGGTCGCCTGCCCGGTCTCGGGCGGCCAGGTCGGCGAGGCCAAGAGCCGGCTCGACTTCGACCTCCAGGGCAAGGCGGTCGACAAGGACGAGGTCGCGGAGAAGATCGCCCGCTGGATCGCCGAGGACCACCCGATCCGCCACTACTGGATCGATGCCGAGGAGCTCGAGGCGCGGCCCGGAGCTGGTGCGCACGATGTCGGTCCGCCCGCCGACCGCGGGCGGCCGGGTCCGCCTGGTCGAGATCGCGGACATCGACCTCCAGGCCTGCGGCGGCACCCACGTCCGCTCGACCGCCGAGATCGGTTTTCTCCAGGTTGGCAAGCTCGAAAACAAAGGCCGCCAGAACCGCCGCATCAGCCTCACGCTGGCGCAGTAACGCCGCCCGGCCGTTGTTCATTCAGCTACCTTTCGCCAATTTAGAAGTCCCTGCCCCGAACAAACCAGCTTATGGTTCGGCTTTAGCCGGTCGGGAGGCAGGGCCGATGAAGGGATTTACAGCCATCGCAGGGGCGCTCGTCATTGCGCTTGCCGTCGCCACGGCGAAACCTGCAGAGGCAGAGAATGTCCTGCGCTGGGCGAGTGCCGTCGAGCCGCTGACCTTCGATCCCCACGCGGCCGCAGTTGGCCCCGACCATTGTGCGAACAGCCAGGTCTATGAGCCTCTCGTCGACTTCAACTCCAGTTACGAAATCGAGCCTGCGCTCGCCGTCGCGTGGCAGCTGATCGACCCGACGACGTGGCAGTTCGACCTGCGCCAGGACGTCCGGTTCCACGATGGCACGCCGTTCACGAGCGAGGACGTCGTCTTCAGCCTCAACCGCGCGCTGTCGAAGACCTCGGACTTCAAGGAATACGTGTCGTCAATCGCGGCCGTGGCGGCCGTCGACGACCACACGGTGCGGATCAAGACCGCGGCGCCCAATCCCATCCTCCCGGACCAGCTCAGTCAGATTTTCATCATGTCGAAGGGTTGGGCCACGCAGCACGACGCTCTGCTCCCGACAGCTTACGGCGAAAACGTGGCCTACGCCGAGCGACACGCCAACGGCACCGGGCCCTTCGAGCTGGTGAGCTTCGAGCCGGGCGTCGGCACGGTGATGGCGAGGAACCCGGACTGGTGGGGGCTCGGGCCAGAACCCCCACAATCTCGATCGCGTCGTGCATAAGGTGATCAAGGACCCGGACTACGCGTCTTCAAGTCGCTCCTCAGCGGCAAGGTCGACTTCATCACAATCCGCCGCTTGCGGATCTGGACCAGATCGAGCGCACGCCGGGCCTGAAGCTCGAGCGCGCCAACGAGTCCCGGACGATCTTTCTTGGCCTCGATCAGGGCAGCCGGAGTTCCGATCGTCGGACATCAAGGGCACGCAACCCGTTTGCCGACCGGCGCGTGCGCCAGGCGGTCTATCAGGCGATCGATGAGGAGACCATCCGGGACCATGTGATGCACGGGCTCGCGACCCCGGCCGGGATGATCATTCAGCCGGGGATCAACGGCTACGCGCCCGAGCTCGACACGAGGCTGCCCTTCGACCCCGGGGCCGCCAAGGCATTGCTCGCCGACGGCCGGCTATCCCGAGGGCTTTGCTGTCACCCTCGACTGCCCGAACGACCGCTACATCAACGACGAGGCGATCTGTCGGGCGGCCGCCGCCATGCTCGGCGAGGTCGGCATCCGGGTCACCGTGGCGGCGCGGCCGATGCGCGAGCACCTGCCCAGGATCAAGGACCGGCGAGACCGACTTCTACATGCTCGGCTGGGGCACGACCACGTACGATTCGCTGTAATCTTCGGCTACCTCATCCGCAGTGATGCGCCCTACAACGCGACCGGCTACGCCGACCCCGAGGTCGACGCACCTGATCGACAAGATCGGCACCGAAATGGTCACCTATGGCCGCGATGCCATGATCGAGGAGGTCTGGAAGGCGGTGCGCGACGACATCGTCTATGTGCCGCTGCACCAGCAGGTCATCGTCTGGGCGATGAGCGACCGGCTCGACCTGCCGGTCGACCCCTGGAACCTGCCGCGCTTCCGCCTGGCGCGGCTGAACCCGCCCAGCACCGGCCAGGCTGCGCCGCCGAACCCGGCGACCGCCCAGTGAGGACGGTGACCACGACACCCGGCGCAAGCAGGCGGAGGTTTGCATCGGCGCCGGATGCCGCTTATGTCGTGGCTGCAGCTGTTCGGAGCGGTTCAGGAGCTTTTGATGGCGACCCTCACGCTGAGCGCCGTGATCCATCAGGAGGATGAGCTGTACGTTGCCGAGTGCCCTGAGCTCGGCACGATCAGTCAGGGCGGCAGCATCGAGGAGGCTCTGGCCAATCTCAAGGAGGCAACCGAGCTGTTCCTCGAGGAGCAGGACGAGCCGGTCCGCCTCGCACCGGCGTTTCTGACGACCTTCTCAGTCGATTCGGCCAATGCCGAAGCTGCCTAGGCTCTCCGGAGCCCAGGTGATCGCCGCTCTCGGACGCTTCGGGTTCTTGCGCGTTCGGTCGCGCGGCAGTCATGTCGTCATGGCTCGATCACGACCCGGAGGCGGGCGGGTCGTATGCGTCGTGCCGCTGCACAAAGAGCTCGCCCCTGGAACTCTGCGCGGCGTTCTACGGCAGGCCGAGCCGTCTCCAGAGGAATTCCTGAAGACGCCATAGGGATCGCCCTACGCGTCCCCGCTCGCAAGCTCACCTCCGCGCGTAACGCAGCCGGCCGTCGTCGTCGAGGCGGCGGCGGACGCGGCCGTCGGCCACCAGGTAGTGCAGATGGGCGAGGCTTTCGCCGAGCGCGAACTGCAGCTGGTGGGTGTCCAGCTCGCGCTTGAACAGCTGCGGCATGACCTCGGCCGCGGTCACCGGCCGAGGGCAGGCGGCAAGCGTCGCCTCCAGGCGCTCGGCGTGGTGGGCGATCAGCTGATCGATCCGGACGTGCAGGCCGCGGAACGGCCGGCCGTGCGAGGGCAGCACCAGGCAGTCGTCGGGCAGCTCGCGAAAATGCTTCAGCGTGGCGAGGAAATCGGCGAGCGGATTGGCCTCCGGCTCGGCCGGCCAGACGCCCACGACCGGCGAGATCTTGGGCAGGATCTGGTCGGCCGCGATCAGCAGGTTCCGCTCGGCGCTGAACAGGCAGATCATCTCCGGCGCATGGCCCTGGCCGACGATCACCCGCCACTCGCTGCCCGCGACCCGCAGCCGATCGCCGTGGCGCAGCCGGCGGAACCGGGCCGGCGGCTCACTGACCCGGCGGCGATAGAGGTTGCCGCGCGCGGCCCGCGCCGCGACCAGCTCCTCGCTCAGCCCCGCGCGCCGGTCGAACGCGCGCCCGGCTTCGACGAACCCCTCGCTCGTGTCCAGCGCCAGCAGCCGGCCGGTCAGCCATTCGCTGTGGCTCGCGAACAGCTCCGCCCCGGTCTCCGCACAGAGCCAGCCGGCGAGGCCCAGATGGTCGGGATGGAAATGGGTCGCCAGCACCCGCGCGACCGGCCGGCCGGCCATCGCACCCTGCAGCAGCGCCCGCCAACGCTGCTGACTGCGTTCATCGGCGACGCCGGTGTCGATGATCGTCCAGCCGGGAACATCTTCCAGCAGCCAGACGTTGACATGATCGAGGGCGAACGGCAGCGCGAAGCGGACCCCGGCCAAGCCCGGCGCGAGCTCGCGCGGCTCGTCATCGATCTGTAGATCGACGGCGTCATAAGCGATGGCTGGGACGATGGCTGGGGCGGGGGCGATGGCGGTTTCCGGCAGATATCGCACCAAGTTCGGACACGGGTGCCGCTCTCCTCGGTCGCTTTTGCATTGCAGCATGGGTCGGCGAGCCTACGCGCACCGCCGCGCGCCTGGCAAGCGCCGCGTCCGGGCGATTTGGGTTGCAGGATGATGCCGAAATACTATAATAAGTTGCATAGGCCCATCCCATTAGGGCCATCCCATGACGGGCGCCAGGTTGACCTTGTCGATGCCATCGCCGACCTCGACCGATGACCGCTGAGGCCGAGCACGATCCGGCGGCGAGCGCGCGCCGGATCCTTCGCAGCGTGGCACGTGCGGCGCTCGGTACCGTGCTGCGCGATGCCGCCGGCGCACCCTATGTGTCGCTGGTGAATGTCGCGACCGACCACGATGGCGCGCCGCTCTTGCTGCTCTCGGACCTCGCCGACCATACCCGCAATCTCGCGGCCGATCCGCGCGCCTCGCTGCTGTTCGACGACACCGGCGCTCGCGAGGATCCGCTCGCCGGCGAGCGGGTGACCGCGCAGGGCCGGCTCGCCCGGACCGACGATCCGGGCCACCGCCGGCGCTATCTCGCCCGCCATCCGGTCGCGGCCATGTACGCCGATTTCAGGGATTTCAACTTCTACCGCCTCGAGGTCGAACGCGCCCATCTGGTCGCCGGCTTCGGCCGCATCCACTGGCTCGAGGCGGGGGCGCTGCTGGCACCGCCCGCGCCCGCGCTCGCCGCCCGCGAGGCCGACATCGTCCAGCACATGAACGACGACCACCAGGACGCGATCGCCGCCTACGCCAGGGGGCTGCTCGGCCTGGCCGGCGACGGCTGGCGGCTGACCGGGGTCGACCCGGAGGGCTGCGACCTCCGGCGCGGCCAGCAGACCGCCCGCCTGAGGTTCGGGGGGACGGTGATCGATGCCGAGGGCGCGCGCGCCGAACTCGTCCGCCTGGCCCGCGCCGCCCGCACCCGCCTCGCGGCCGCGCCCTGATGGCTGGCGCTCGGGCCGGCGGGCGGGATGGCGGTACCCGGCCGGGCGGCCGGGATGGGGCGATACCCGGCCGGGCGGCCGGTGCCTGTCGTTCGCAGGATGGCGCCAAGGGAGGCTGACGTCGTGAAGCAGATCGGTCCGGTCATCAGCCGTCACGGCCTCGACCCTCTCGGCCTCGAGGGGATCGGGCGGGCGCGCTGGAACCTCTCGGCCCCCGCTTTGGTCCAGCTGGCGGTCGGCGCCGGCGAGGGCCTGCTGGTGGCGGACGGCGCCTTCTGCGCCTCGACCGGCCGCTACACCGGCCGTTGTCCCCAGGACAAATTCATCCTCGATGAGCCGGGCGTGCGCGACGCGATCGACTGGGGCCGGATCAACCAGCCGATCGACGCCCTGGCGCTCGCCCGCCTCTGGGCCAAGGCCCGGGCCCACGTCCGCGGCCGCGAGCTGTTCGTCCAGGACGTGTTCGCCGGTGCCGATCCGGAGTTCCGGCTCAAGGTCCGGGTGGTCACCGAGGCCGCCTGGCACAGCCTGTTCGCCGCCAACATGTTCCGCCGGCCGAGCCTCGAGGAGCGCGCGCATTTCGTGCCCGACTTCACGGTCCTGCAACTCCCCAGCCTGCAGGCCGATCCGGCGACCGACGGCACCCGCTCCGAGGTCGCGATCGCGGTCGACTTCGCCGCCCGGACCATCCTGATCTGCGGCACGCACTATGCCGGCGAGATCAAGAAATCGATCTTCGGCGTCCTCAACTATCTCCTGCCGGCGCAGGGCGTCCTGCCGATGCACTGCTCCGCCAACGTCGGCCTGCACGGCGACGTCGCGCTGTTCTTCGGCCTTTCCGGCACCGGCAAGACCACGCTGTCGGCGGACCCGGACCGCACCCTGATCGGCGACGACGAGCACGGCTGGGGTCCGGATGGCGTCTTCAATTTCGAAGGCGGCTGCTACGCCAAGGTGATCAAGCTCAGCGCCGGGGACGAGCCCGAGATCCATGCCGCCTCGACCCGGTTCGGCGCGATCCTGGAGAACGTGGTCGCCGACCCCTTGACCGGCGTTCTCGACTTCGATGACGACCGCCTGACCGAGAACACCCGCTCGTCCTATCCGCTCGACTTCATCGCCAACGCCGACCCCGCCGGCATGGCCGGCCATCCCCGCCACATCGTCATGCTGACCGCGGATGCCTTCGGCGTCCTGCCGCCGATCAGCAAGCTCACGCCCGAGCAGGCGATGTACCATTTCCTGTCCGGCTACACCGCCCGGGTCGCCGGCACCGAGCAGGGCGTCAAGGCGCCCCAGGCGACGTTCTCGACCTGCTTCGGCGCGCCCTTCATGCCCCGCCATCCGACCGTCTATGCGCAGATGCTGCGCGACTTCATCCGCAGGCACAGGGTCGAATGCTGCCTGGTCAACACCGGCTGGAGCGGCGGGCCCTACGGCACGGGTCATCGGATCAAGCTCGCCCACACCCGCGCGATGCTGCGCGCCGCCCTCAACGGCGGGCTCGACGGCGTCGCCATGCGCCGCCACCCCGAGCTCGGCCTGATGATGCCGGAAGCCTGCCCGGGCGTGCCGAGCGAGATCCTGAACCCGCGCACGACCTGGTCGGACGCCAAGGCCTACGACCACAAGGCACGCGAGCTCGCCAAGCGCTTCGAGGTCAATTTCCAGCCGTTCGCAGCGCACGTCGGCGAGGAGGTCAAGGCCGCGGCGATCTACGCCATGGCGTAGCGCCGCGGGCCACGCCCGCGCGCGCTTGGCACGGGAATTGCGTCGCCACGCCCGATGGCAGTGCCGGTCGCATCCCGTTCCCCTGGCGCGGCCGGGCATGATCCATCCTCGCTTCCCTTCTTGGGCGATTCCTGAGCTCCAGCCCCGCCGCACCGCGGCGGGGCTTTTTTCCGGCGACCGCTCGGGCTCGAGCCGGTGCTCACTTGCTGGGCAGGCAATGCCAAGCTTGGAGGCGTGCGCGAAGCGCCCGCGTCATGTCCGGGTCAAATCAGGGTGTCTTCGGCGCGTCCGGCGCGGCGAGCGGCGCGCCATCGACGAAGGTCTGCCAGGCGAACCAATAGGCGATGTGGCCAGGCAGCCGCTCCAGCCGCTGACCGTCCGGAGCGACCAGCGCGTCCTCCTCGACCCGCCAGTTCTTACCGTCCGCGCGCACCGTCAGGGCATCCTCGCCGGCCTCGAAGGGCCGGCCGTCGGACCGGTAGGCGCGCACGCTGCGGGTCGCGGCATCGCCGATCAGGACCACATCGAGGTCGCCCGCCCGATCGTTGATCACCCGGCCGCCCGCGAACGCGTCGAGCGGCCAGGCGCGCTCATGCCCGTCCGCCCGGAGGGCGAAGACGTAGGCCTTGGGCGCCAGGCGGTGGTCCGGCACCAGGTCCGGAAACATCAGCTGATCGCTCGCGAAATAGGCAGCGTAGGGCTGGCCGGGCGCGTAGTCGCGCTGATAGCCGGTCTCGAGCGACAGGACCTTGGTCTCGGGATGGGCGGCGAGCCAGTCCCGCCAGCTGCTGATGGTCACCGGCAGCACCTTCAGCTCGATGCCGGAGCCGGTCAGCGGGCCGACCACCGGCCGGCCGGTGAACTGGTTCCAGAGGCTCTTGGTCGCCTGGTCGTACATCAGCTTGTTGGAGCGGTAGATGAAGCCCGAGGAGCCGAACACGAACGGCTCGGCACGGCCCGCGACGCGGGCGTCGTAGAGGATGCCCGAGCCGCAGAGCGTGCAGTAGGCGAGCGTCACCGGCACGCCGCCGACCACGTCGTTGAGCATCTCGTGCCAGTCGAGGATGCGCAGCGGGTAGGCGCGCGCGTCGCCGTTGATCTCGACCCCGAACACCAGCTCGTCCCCGGTCAGCCAGCTCGCCTCCGCGGGCGCGATCAGCTTGGGGTTGGTCAGCGCCGGGATGCCGTCCTTGGCCACGCCGCCCCAGAGGATCTCCTCGAGCCGGATCTCGTGGGCGACGCCCGGCTTGAGAAAGTCGCGGAAATCCGGGTCGATCACCGCCATCACGTCGGCCTTGAAGGCATCGAAGCCTTCGAACGGCGCGATCTCGGGATGCGCCTGCTGCCAGAGGACCCACTCCGACCAGGTCTTGCCCACGGGCTGACCGGTCAGCGCGGCGAGCGTCTGGTCGATCTCGGCATTGTCGCGGACGAAGCGCATGGCCTGGATCAGCCCCGGCACCACGTCGAGCTTGCCCCGGTTCTGCAGCACCACCAGCGCCTGCCGGCGCGCGAGCGGCTCGGGCACGAACAGCTCGCGCACCAGCCCGTCGACCGTCTCGGCGGAAAGCCCTTCCTCCGCGCGCGGCGCATCCGCGGGCCAGACCACCAGCGCCAGCAGAGCGAGCACGAACAAGCGGATGGCCAACAAACGGGCTCCTTCGCTTTGGGCACCTTCGGCGAGCCAAGCACAAGCCCACGCGCCGACCAAGTCCCTTGACGGCGACCGGGCTGCCAGAAGCTTGCCCGCCGGCCCGACTTTCGCCAGAACTTCGCGGGTGCTGCCGGAAGATCGAGGCTGAGCCGTGGCCGCCACCGAGCGAAGCGCCCTGCCCCGCCTGACCCTGGTCCTGGGCGGCGCCCGCTCGGGCAAGAGCCGCCATGCCGAGCGGCTGGTGCTGACGAGCGGCCTCGAGCCGGTCTATGTCGCGACCGGCGAGGCGCTCGACGCCGAGATGGCGGCGCGGATCGCCGAGCATCGCGCGAGGCGCGGCCGGAAGTGGCAGACCGTGGAAGAGCCAATCGACCTTGCCGGCACGCTCACGAGGGCATGTACCGCCGGCCGGGCTGTGCTGGTTGACTGCCTGACTTTGTGGCTGTCCAACCTGATGGTCCGGGAGCGGCCGGTGGATGCCGAGATCGAGCGTCTGATCGCGCTGCTGCCGGACCTGCGGGGTGCCGCGGTGCTGGTCTCGAACGAGGTGGGCCTGGGTGTCGTGCCTGCCAGTGCCATGGCGCGCGCCTTCATCGATCATGCGGGCTTGCTGCATCAAAGGATTGCCGAGCAGGCCGATGCCGTGGTTCTGATGACCGCCGGCCTGCCCCAACGCCTCAAATGATCCGGATCGCCCGATGCCCGTTTCTGGAAAAATCCCGACCACGGTGTTCACTGGCTTCCTCGGGGCGGGCAAGACCAGCCTGATCCAGAACCTTTTGCGCCAGAGCCATGGCCGGCGGATCGCCCTGATCGTCAACGAGTTCGGCGAGATCGGGATCGACCGCGAGCTGATGCTGGGCTGCGGCGACGCCGCCTGCGCCGACGACGACATCGTCGAGCTCGCCAACGGCTGCATCTGCTGCACGGTCGCCGACGACTTCGTGCCGACCATGCGCCGCCTGATCGAGCGCGAAGAGCCGCCCCGGCAGATCGTGATCGAGACCTCCGGCCTCGCCCTGCCCAAGCCCTTGATCAAGGCGTTCAACTGGCCCGAGATCCGGACCCGGGTCACGGTCGACGGCGTGATCGCGGTGGTCGACGCAGCCGCCGTGCGCGACGGCCTGTTCGCCGACGACCCCGACGCGCTCGCGGCCCAGCGGCTCGCCGATCCCGCGCAGGGTCATGAGAGCCCGCTCGCCGAGCTGTTCGAGGAGCAGCTCGCGGCCGCCGATCTGGTGGTGGTCAACAAGGCGGACCTGGTCGCAGATGCCGACTGGGCGCTGATCGATGCCCGGGTGCGGGCGGAGCTGCGTCCGGGCGTGCGCCTGGTCAGGAGCCACAACGCCACCCTGCCGATCGATGTCCTGCTCGGCCTCGAGGCGGCGGCGGAAGCCGATCTCGACGCCAGGCCCTCGCACCACGACGATGGCCAGGACCACGAGCATGACGACTTCCTGAGCTTTCACCTCGAGCTGCCGGCGCTTCAGGACGTCGACCGGTTCGTCGCAACGCTCCAGGGCGCGATCGCCCGCCATCCGATCCTGCGCGTCAAGGGCTTCCTCGCGGTCGCCGGCAAGCCGATGCGCCTCGTTCTCCAGGGCGTCGGCGATCGCATCCAGCACTATTTCGATCGCGCCTGGCGCTCCGGTGAGCCGCGCGCGGGCCGGCTGGTGGTGATCGGCGAGCGCGGCCTCGATCCGGGCAGGGTCAAGGCGGCCCTTGCCGGCCAGGGCCAATGCATCTCCTGAATGCCCGCAACGCCAGGGCCGAGGATGCGGGCGAGGCGATCGATCTCGGCCAGACGCCGGCCGACATCGTCATCCTGTCGGCGGCCGATACCGAGCTTGCCTGCCTCGCCGCCGCCCAGGCGCTCCGGCCCGACCGCGCGCCCAGCCTGCGCCTTGCCAATCTGCTCCAGCTCGGCCATCCGCTCTCGGTCGATCACTACGTCGAGCAGGTGATCGGCCGCGCGCACCTCGTGATCCTCCGCCTGCTCGGCGGCCGCAGCTACTGGGCTTACGGCCTCGAGCAGGTGGCGGCGGTCTGCCGGGCGAGGCGCATCCCGCTCGCAGCCCTGCCGGGCGACGATCAGCCGGACCCGGAGCTCGCCGGCTGGTCCACCTTGAAGCCCGAGGCCTGCCATCGCCTCTGGCAGTATGGCGTCCATGGCGGCCTCGACAACGCGGAGCAGATGCTGACCTATGCGGCAAGCCTGCTCGGCCGGGACGAGCCCTGGCGGGAGCCGGCACCCTTGCTGCGCGCCGGCCTCTATTGGCCGGGTCTTCCCCGGCCGACATTGGCCGATCTTCGCCAGGCATGGCGGCAGGACCGCCCGGTCGCTGCGCTGGTCTTCTACCGCGCCCTGGTCCAGGCCGGGGATCTCAGAGCGATCGAGGCGCTGATCGAGGCGCTCGATGCGGCCGGCCTCAACGCCCTGCCGATTTTCGTCGTCAGCCTCAAGGACCCGGTCGCGGCACCGCTGGTCCAGGAGCTGCTCGCCGAAGCGGGACCGACCGTGGTCCTGAACGCGACCGGCTTTGCGGTCTCGAGCCCGGGCCGAAGGCGGCCCACCCCGCTCGACGAGCCCGGCCGCCCGGTCCTGCAGCTGGTGCTGGCCGGCGGCAGCGAGGCCGCCTGGCGCGCCGGCACCCGCGGCCTCTCGCCCCGCGATCTCGCGATGCATGTGGCGCTCCCGGAGATCGACGGCCGCGTCCTCACTCGCGCGGTCGCGTTCAAGAGCAAGAGCCGGTTCGACCCGCGCACCGAGACCGACATCGTGGGCTTCGCGCCGGCTCAGGGCCGGGTCCGCTTCACGGCCGAGCTCGCAGCCGCCTGGGCGCGGCTCGCGGAGCTGCCCGCGGCCGAGCGCCGGGTCGCGATCGTGCTTGCCAACTATCCGAACCGGGACGGGCGGATTGCCAACGGCGTCGGCCTGGATGTGCCCGCGAGCACGGTCCGCCTGCTGCGCGCGCTCCTGGCGGCCGGCTATCGGGTCGAGGCCCTGCCGACGGACGGCCAGAGCCTCGTCGAGGCGTTGCTCGCAGGCGTCACCAACCAGCTGGAAGGCCGCGCCCGGCGCCAGATCCGGGTTCGCCTTGCCAATTGGAGATTACCTCAGGTTCTTCGAGCAACTCACTGAAGAAGTTCGAGAAAAAGTCGAAAAAAAGTGGGGAAAACCGGCCGCTGACCCGCATGTCGTGGACGGCGCCTTCGCGCTCGCCGTGCTGCCGCTCGGTAACCTCGTGGTCGGCATCCAGCCGGCGCGCGGCTATCACATCGACCCGGCCGCGAGCTATCACGATCCGGATCTGCCGCCGCCGCACGGCTATCTCGCCTTCTACGCCTGGTTGCGCCAGAGCTTCGGCGTCCATGCCGTGGTCCATATGGGCAAGCATGGCAATCTCGAATGGCTCCCTGGCAAGGCGCTGGCGCTCTCGGCCGGCTGCTTCCCGGAGGCGGCGCTCGGGCCGCTGCCCCACATCTACCCCTTCATCGTCAACGACCCGGGCGAGGGCAGCCAGGCCAAGCGGCGGAGTGCCGCGGTGATCGTCGACCATCTGACGCCGCCGCTCACGCGCGCGGAATCCTACGGGCCGCTTGCCGAGCTCGAGCGGCTGGTCGACGAGTACTACGACGCGGCCGGGGTCGACCCGCGCCGCACCACTTACCTGCGGGGCGAGATCCTGGCCCTGAGCCGGCGCCTCGGGCTCGACCGCGACGTCGGCATCGAAGCGGGCGATGGCTCGGACACCGCCCTTGCCAAGCTCGACAACCACCTCTGCGAGCTCAAGGAGCTGCAGATCCGGGATGGCCTGCACGAGTTCGGCCAGGCGCCCGAAGGCGACCGGCTGACCGACCTGCTGGTGGCCCTTACGCGCGTGCCGCGCGGCGCAGGAACGGGCGGCGATGCCTCGCTCCTGCGCGCGCTGGCTGCGGATCTGGAGCTTGCCGGCTTCGATCCGCTCGATTGCGCCATGGCCGCCCCCTGGCAGGGCCTCAGGCCGCCGATCCTGCAGGCTCCGAGCGGCCAGGCCTGGCGCAGCTGCGGTGACACGGTCGAGCGCCTGGAGCTTCTGGCCCGCGCCCTGGTCGCCGGCGTTCTGAGGCCGGATCCCGCCTGGCAGGCGACCAGTGCGGTCCTGGACGAGGTCGGGAAAACCCTTCGCCCCGCGGTGGCCGAGAGTGGCCGGGCCGAGATCGGCGCTGTCCTGAAGGCGCTCGATGGCCGGTTCGTCGAGCCCGGGCCTTCCGGCGCGCCGACCCGCGGCCGCACCGACGTGCTGCCGACCGGACGCAACTTCTACTCGGTCGACAGCCGCGCGGTGCCGACTCCGGCCGCCTGGCATCTCGGCTGGCAATCCGCGGCGCTGCTGATCGAGCGCTACGTCCAGGAGCAGGGCGAATGGCCGCGCGCGGTCGCCCTCTCGGCCTGGGGCACGGCCAACATGCGGACCGGCGGCGACGACATCGCCCAAGGCCTGGCGCTGATCGGCGCGCGGCCGCTGTGGGATGGCGCCTCGCATCGGGTGACCGGCACCGAGATCCTGCCGCCCGATCTGCTCGACCGGCCGCGGGTCGACGTGACCCTGCGGGTCTCGGGCTTCTTCCGCGACGCCTTCCCGGCCCAGATCGAGCTGTTCGACCAGGCGGTGCGGGAGGTCGCGGCGCTCGACGAGCCGGACGAGGTGAACCCGATCGCGGCTCGGGTGCGGGCCGACCAGGCAGCGCTGATGGCGCAAGGCGTCCCGCCCGAGGCCGCGCGCCGGCGGGCGAGCTATCGCGTGTTCGGCTCCAAGCCCGGCGCCTATGGGGCCGGCCTGCAGGCGCTGATCGACGAGCGCGGCTGGCAGGGCGATGCCGACCTCGCCCGCGCCTACGTCGCCTGGGGCGGCTATGCCTATGGCGCCGGGGCCGAGGGGGTCGGCCGAGCACCGCCTGTTCGAGCGGCGCCTCAGGGCGGTCGAGCTCGTGCTCCACAACCAGGACAACCGCGAGCACGACATCCTGGACAGCGACGACTACTACCAGTTCGAGGGCGGCCTCGCCGCCGCGGTCCGCCATCTCGCCGGGCAGCAGCCCGAGATCTACCACAACGACCACGCGCGCCCCGAGACCCCGCGCATCCGGACCCTGAAGGAGGAGATCGGGCGAATCGTGCGCGCCCGCGCGGTCAACCCGAAGTGGCTGGCAGGCGTCATGCGCCACGGCTACAAGGGCGCCTTCGAGATCGCCGCGACCGTCGACTACCTGTTCGCCTTCGCCGCGACCGCCCAGGTGGTCGAGGACCATCACTTCGACGCGCTCTACGACGCCTACCTCGCCGACGACCGGGTCCGAACCTTCATCGCCGAAGCCAATCCCGCGGCGCTGGCGGAGATCGCCCGGCGCTTCCAGGAGGCGATCGAGCGCGGCCTCTGGCGGCCCTCCCGCAACAGCGCCCACGACCGGCTGGCGCGGCTCGCTGGGCCCTCTGGCAAAGCGGACGCGTAGACCTTCAACCGCCTCATCGTTCACCCAGCCCTGGTCGTCGTGCTAAGGATGGGCCACCATCGGATGGGAGCCGACCATGGCGCACGCCGCGGACAAGCTCTGGACGCTCGAGGAGTTCCTGGCGTTCGACGACGGCACCGAGCTCAGCCATCAGCTGTTCGAGGGCCGGATCGTCGCCATGAACCCGCCACTTCGGGGGCATGCAGCCCTGGTCGGGCGATTGACCAGGATCATTGGCAACCAGTTGCAGCCGCCCTGCGAGGTCTACCCTGAATCGGGCATCGTGCCGGCCCATCGGCCACACAGCTGGTACCAGGCGGACCTGATCGTCACCTGCACGCCTGGCGACTTCAAAGCTCAGTTCATCGCCGAACCCGTGCTGGTCGTGGAAGTCCTGTCAGCCTCGACCAGCGCCACCGACTTCAACCGCAAGCTCCCGGACTACCAGCAGATCGCCTCGATGCAGGACGTGCTGCTGGTGTCGAGCACGGAGCGGCTGATCCGGCACTGGACCCGCGCCCCGAATGGCTGGACCGAGCACCGGCATCGGCGCAGGACCACGGTCCGCCTGAGCGGCCTGCCGGTCAGCCTGGACATGAGCGAGCTCTACGACGGCGTGCTGCCCGGGTGAGGAAAACGTCCATGACCACGACCGAAGCCGAGATCAATGACGCGCATCGGGAGAAAATGGCTCGAATCAAGGCGGTTAAGGATAGAATCTATGCGTCCAAGACGATCGAGAAGGGCCTCCTGATCGTCCACACCGGCACCGGCAAGGGCAAGAGCACGGCGGCCTGGGGCCTGGCGATGCGCTGCCTGGGCCACGGCCTCGAAGCTCGGCGTGGTGCAGTTCGTCAAGGGCCGGCGGGAGACCGGCGAGCGGGCTTTTCTCCAGCGGTTTCCGGAGCTTGTCGAAGTCAAGGTGATGGGCGAGGGCTTCACCTGGGAGACCCAGGACCGGGCGCGGGACATCGCGGCCGCCGAGGCGGCCTGGGCCGAGGCCCGGCGGATGATGGCCGATCCGGCCCTGCACCTGGTCATCCTGGACGAGCTCAACATCGTGCTGCGCAAGGATTATCTGCCGCTTGCCGAGGTCGTGGACGGCCTCCTGGCCAAGCGCCCGGACCTGCACGTCGTGGTCACCGGCCGCAACGCCAAGCCGGAGCTCCTGGAGGCCGCCGACCTGGTGACCGAGATGACCCTGCTCAAGCACCCCTTCCGCGCCGGCGTCAAAGCCCAGCTCGGCATCGAATACTGACCACCCCGCCCGCTCTCTTGGTTGACATTTCAGAGATGCTTGAAGATCTCCCGGGATGGCCGCCGATTCGGAGAGTTGATGCCGGATCAAGCGCTTTGTACTGCAATTTTAATTTCCGATGATACACTTTTAACTGCGAGTGTGCGCAAAATGCTACACATCTGTGTCATTTTTGACTTTCCCGGCAAGTAGTGATCGGCGATCCATCGCCTCCATCGGCCCCGACCCGCGGTTTTGCTGGCTTTTCCGATGCCGCAGGCCGGCCGATTGATCCCGATGGATGAGTACAGAAGTGATCGCATGATGCGCCACTTGTGTGCGCTTCAACCCCTGATGCAATCCGATTGGCGGGGATAACGTGTCATGGTATGAGATCGGATGCATTAAATCGGTAGGGAGGCCGATTTGAGCATGCCTCGTCCCGGCTCGCGCTTCTTCGTCTCCTACAGCCACCGTTCGGCGGAGGACGGCGGGCTCGCTGATGCCCTCCTGGCCGGACTCGAGAGCGCCGGGCACGAGGTCTTCATCGATCGCGGGATGAAGCTCGGCACCGACTGGGTCGCCGAGATCGAGCGACGGATCGACTGGTGCGACTTTCTCATCGTTCTGCTGTCGGAAGCATCGATTCACAGCGAGATGGTGCTCGGCGAGGTGCGCATGGCGCACCGCAAGCGGCGCCAGGACGGCCGACCCCAGATCCTGCCGCTGCGCGTGCGCTACGACGGCCCGCTCGACTACGAGCTCGACAGCTATCTTGCCCGCGTGCAGTACGCCCGCTGGGGCGGCGCCGCCGACACATCCCACGTTCTCTCGGAGATCGTCGCGGTAGCAGCGCCTGACCAGCTGCGACAAGCTGCGGAAGCGCCCGCCGCCTTTCGGCCGCCGCCGGTCGAGAACCACCTGGGCCGGCCCCAGCCGAGCGAGGATCTGCGCCCGCTCTTTCCGCCGCCTGGCGGCACGATCAGACTGAATGACGATTTCTATCTGCGCCGGCGCGCCGACGATCTCGTCGAGGAACGCCGCCGAGGCGCTCCGGCGAAACGTCTGACGATCAAGGCGCCTCGGCAGTTCGGCAAGTCGAGCCTGCTGATCCGCTACCTCGCAAAATGCAAGGACGCGGGTAAAGCGCTTCGCACTCGTCGATTTCCAAAGTTTCACCGACGCCCAGCTCGATGACTATCACCACGCTGCTCACTCAGCTGGCGAAGCTGCTCGTCCGAGGACTCCGGCTCGAAGCGGCCGAGCTGCCTGAGATCCGGACCCAGGCGGAGCTTACGATCTTCGTCGAGGATAAGGTGCATCCCGCAGGTGAACGCGCCTCTGACCTTGGCCTTCGACGAGGTGGATCGCGTCCTCGGCCGGCCTTATCAGAGCGATTTCTTCAGCATGCTGCGCCTTTGGCACAACCGCCGCGCCGAGCCGCTCTCTCGCCTGGGAGTCGGTCGACCTCGCGCTGGTCATCGCGACCGAGCCCTACCTTCTCATCGACAGCCGGGATCGCTCGCCCTTCAACGTCGCGATACCGTTTGAGCCACAGCCTTTCGAGCGGAGCTTCGCTCGACGTTCTGAACGACCGATATGGCAGCATCCTGTCCCCAAGCGAACGCAACAGCCTGCATGACCTGCTCGCCGGGCACCCCTTCCTGACCAGGCTCGCCTACTATCGCCTCAGCACAGGGCAAAGCCCCTCGTTCAAAGCTCTGGATGAGAGCGCAGCCGAGCCTGATGGCCCGTTCGGCGACCACCTGCGAGCCATGCTGGTCCTTCTGCAGCAACAACCCGGTCTGCTCGAGGCGATGCGGCAGGTCATCGCCCACGGCTCGGTTCCGAACGATGAGATCTACTACCGGCTGCATGGCGCGGGCCTCGCCCGCCGGCAGGGCCGGCGCGTCAATCCGGCAAACCTGCTCTACGCCCGCTTTTTCAGAGGGCTGGCGTGAATGCAAGCGCTGACCGAGCCTGGGGAACTGCGCCTTCAGGCCGGCGGCACGCTAAATCCGCGCCGGCACCTCTACGTCGAGCGGCCGGACGATGCGATTCTGCTCAAGCTCTTGTCCGAGGGGCAGTACGTCAATGTCCTGACCTCGCGGCAGATGGGCAAGTCGAGCCTGATGGTGCGAACCGCTGAATCGCTCATTCAGCGTGGCGTGCGGTGTGCCATCGTCGATCTCGCCGCCGAGCTTGGGACACCCGAGGACGCGACAACGTATTTTCTCGGTCTGCTGAGCAAGATCGCGCGCGATCTGAAGATCGAAGTCGACCTTCCAACGTGGTGGGCGGAGCGCGTCCGAGGAGACGGTCAATCAGCGCCTGATGCGCTTCTTTCGCGAGGTCGTTCTGGAGCAGGTGCCGGGGCCGGTCGTGTGCTTTCTCGACGAGATCGACAGCACGCTGAAGCTGTCCTGGACGGACGACCTGTTTACCGCGCTGCGTGGCATGCACAACGAGCGGCCGATGGTTCCGGCCTACGAGCGGCTGACGTTCTGCTCATCGGCGTTGCCTGGCCGAATGAGCTGATCAAGGACCGGCGGACCACGCCCTACAACGTCGGCAGCACGCTTGGAGCTGCGGGATTTCGATCTCGGGCGGGATGACCTGACGCCGCTCGCCGCAGCGCTCAGCCCGGATTCCGAGCATGGGCGCAAGCTGATCGAGCGCGTGCTGTACTGGACCGGCGGGCACCCCTATCTCACGATCCGGCTCTGCGCTTCGCTCATCGAGATCGGCGCCAAGACGCGCCGAGGATGTGGACCGGCGCGTCGACGACTCTTTCCGGTCGCTGGAGCGCGTGAGCGGCGACGTTCACTTCCAGCAGGTGCTTCGTTTCCTCGAGACGCGCCTTGCCAACGGCCTCGCGACCTTCAGCCTGTACGAGAAGATCCTCAATGGCGCGCGCGAGCGCGACCAGCCGACGCTTGCCCATACCGAGCTGAAGCTCTCCGGGCTGGTCAAGCGTGACGAGGAAGGCTGCCTCGTCGTCCGCAACCGCATCTACGAGCGCTTATTCGATCGAGCACTGGCTCGCGAGAACCGAACCGATCGCGCTCTGGCGGAACAAGCGCGGCGAAGCCTAGATGTAGTGCGGGAAAGACTTACGTCTTTCAACGTCACTGGTGGACCGGCCGCAAAGCGCGGGAAGGAACGCGAATCGGCTTTCCGGAGAGCTGGCTCTCGCAGGCCGTCTGGGAGGACTAGCAGCCCCGCTATTGCGCAGGGAGTCGGGCCGGTAACGGAGCTCGCTCTCTCGGGCACGAAGGTTGCCGACGCCGCCCCGCTCGCCAACCTCACCTACCTACAATGGGCTTGATCTCTCGGACACGCAGGTCGCGGACGCCGCCCCGCTCGCTAACCTTACCAGTTTGGAAGAACTCAACCTCTCCGGCACACAGGTCGCTGACGCTGGATCGCTCGCCAACCTCACCAAGCTGCGACGTCTCGACCTTGCGCGCACGAACGTTTCCGACGTCGCCGCGCTCGCCAACCTCACCAACCTGCAAACGCTCGACCTCTCAGGTACACGCAGGTCGCCGACGCTCGGCCCGCTCGCCAACCTCACCGAACCTGCAATCGCTTAACCTCTCGGGCACGCAGGTCGCCGACGCCGCCACCGCTCGCCAAGCTCACCAACCTGCAATCGCTCGTACCTGCTCGCTGAGCGACGCAGCGGTCGCCGACGCCGCCCCGCTCGCCAGCCTCACCAACCTGCAATCGCTCAACCTCTCGGGCACCCAGGTCGCCGACGCCGCCCCGCTCGCCAACCTCACCAACCTGCAATCGCTCGACCTCTCGGGCACGCAGGTCGCCGACCCCGCCCCGCTCGCCAATCTCACCAGACCTGCAAGAGCTCAACCTCTCGGGCACGCAGGTCGCCGACGCCGCCCCGCTCGCCAAGCTCACCAACCTGGAACGCTCGACCTCTCGAACACGCAGTCGCCGACGCCGCCCCGCTCGCCAACCTCACCAACCTGCAAGCTCGACCTCTCGGGCACGCAGGTCTCGAAGGAGGGCGTGGCCGACGCTCAAGCGGGCGTTCGGCCGAGCGGGGCGAACACGCTCGGTCCAAGATCGCCGTGGCCCGTGCTGGCGAAGACGACCATCGGAAACACCCGCCCTGATGCTGCAAGGCACGGGCTCGCACGTCGGCAAATCGCTGCTGGTGGCGGGGCTGTGCCGGGCGTATGCGCGGCGGGGGGTCGGGTGCGGCCGTTCAAGCCGCAGAACATGAGCAACAATGCGGCGGTGACCGCGGACGGCGGCGAGATCGGGCGGGCGCAGGCGTTGCAGGCGCGGGCGTGCGGGGTCGCGGCGTCGGTCGACATGAACCCGGTGCTGCTGAAGCCGCAGAGCGAGGATGGGGCGCAGGTGGTCGTGCGGGGACGCATGCCGGGGCCATGGCGCACAGC
This sequence comes from uncultured Alphaproteobacteria bacterium, assembly GCA_963733965.1. Lineage (GTDB taxonomy): Bacteria > Pseudomonadota > Alphaproteobacteria > Geminicoccales > Geminicoccaceae > DATAOG01. Next base: position 3,068 of record CAVTFM010000050.1, on the reverse strand, counting down.
CACAAGAACTGGCGGCGATCCGGCCTCGAGTCTATAGTTTGTATGGATGCCCCGCTCGCTCAGCAGCCGACAGGTGATCAGAGCCCTGCACGCTGCAGGGTGGGTGAGGGTCCGCGTCGCCGGTGATCATCACCAGTTCCGGCATCCGGAGAGACCGGGAACGGTGACCGTGCCCCATCCGGTCAAGGACCTGTCGGCCAGGGTGATCGCCAGCATCGAGCGCCAGAGCGGCCTCGATCTGCGCGGTCGGAGGAGGTGAGGCCATGGTCGCGCGCTACTATCCCGCCGTGGTCGACCGCAGCGCCAGCGGCTTCGGCATCTCTTTCCCCGACCTGCCGGGCTGCGTGAGCGCCGGCGCGAGCGTGGAGGAGGCGGTCGGGCGCGGCCACGAGGCGTTGCGCGCGCACATCGAGCTGATGCTCGAATACGGCGAGGCCATCCCGGAGCCGGGCTCGCTCGAGGCGATCGCGGACGAGGGCCTGGGCGAGGTCGTGCTCAAGACGCTCGTGCGGGTCGATCTGCCGGGCCGCGCGGTGCGGCTCTCGATCACCATGGACGAGGCCCTGGTGAACGCGGTCGACCGGGCCGCCGCGTCCCAGGGATTCACCCGGTCCGGCTTCCTCGCCGAGGCCGCGCGTCGGCTGCTGCGCGAGCAGAGCGCCGCCTGAGCCCGGCGCACCGGCGAGCGGCCAGGTTGCGGGCGCAGCTGGCGTGCCTGAGACTGTCCCACACGTTGGGCGGGCTCTGAGGAAAGCGAGATGGCCGATGCGCCGGCGCTGATGCTCCAAGGCACCGGCTCGCACGTCGGCAAATCGCTGCTGGTGGCGGGCCTGTGCCGGGCGTATGCGCGGCGGGGGGTCGTGGTGCGGCCGTTCAAGCCGCAGAACATGAGCAACAATGCGGCGGTGACCGCGGACGGCGGCGAGATCGGGCGGGCGCAGGCGTTGCAGGCGCGGGCGTGTCGGGTCGCGCCGTCGGTCGACATGAACCCGGTGCTGCTGAAGCCGCAGAGCGAGGTGGGCGCGCAGGTGGTCGTGCAGGGGCGCGTGCTGGGGAATTATGATGCCCGCGCGTATCTCGAGCTGCGGCCGAAGTTGATGGCGTATGTGCTTGAGAGTTATGCGAGAATCGCGGAAAACGCGAATCTGGTGCTGGTCGAGGGGGCGGGCAGTCCGGCCGAGGTCAATCTGCGGGAGGGGGATCTTGCCAACATGGGGTTTGCGCAGGCCGCCGGCGTGCCGGTGGTGCTGGTGGGGGATATCGAGCGCGGCGGGGTGATCGCGGCGCTGGTCGGGACCCATGCGCTGCTGGAAGGCGCCGAGCGGGCGCTGCTGAAGGGGTACATCGTCAACAAGTTCCGGGGCGATCCCTCGCTGTTCGAGGCGGCGCATGGGGTGATCGCGGCGCGTACCGGGCTCCGCAGCTATGGCGTCGTGCCCTGGTTCGAGGCGGCCAGCCGGCTGCCGGCCGAGGATTTTTTGGGACTAAGGGGATCGAGTCCCGGGAGGTCTGACGGCGCCATCCGGATTGTGGTGCCGCGGCTGCCGCGGTTGGCGAATTTCGATGATCTCGATCCGCTGGCGGCCGAGCCTGACGTCGTGCTCGACATCGTGCCGCCGGGGGCGGCGCTGCCGGGGGATGCGGATCTGGTGATCCTGCCGGGGTCGAAGGCGACGCTGGCCGATCTCGCCGCGTTGCGGACGGAAGGGTGGGACGTCGATCTGGCGGCCCATGTCCGGCGCGGCGGGGCGGTGCTCGGGATCTGCGGCGGCCTGCAGATGCTGGGGCAGAGGATCGCCGATCCCGACGGGGTCGAGGGTCGGCCGGGGGAGGCCCTGGGGCTCGGGCTGCTCGAGCTCGAGACGGTGCTGGGGGGCGCCAAGCGGCTGGCGCTGGTCGAGGGCGTCGAGCTCCTGAGTGGGGAAAAAATCCGGGGCTACGAGATGCATCTCGGGCGGACGGCAGGCCCGGCGCTCGCGCGGCCGATGCTGGAGCTCGCCGGGCGGGCGGAGGGGGCGGTGTCGGCGAGCGGCCGGGTCATGGGCTGCTACGTCCACGGCCTGTTCGCGGCCGACGGCTTTCGCCAGGCTTTTTTGGGGCGCTTGCGCGAGCGTGCGAGTTCCGGCGTCGCCTATGAGGCGGAGGTCGAAGCGGCGCTGGATGGGCTGGCCGAGCATCTGGAGCGCTCGCTCGACGTCGAAGGGCTGCTGGCGCTGGCGCGCGGCGGCTGAGCGGGTCAGCCGAGGAGGAGCGCGAGCAGGCCGGCCGCGAGCAGGGCGGCGGCAAGCGCGCAGGCGAGGGCCAGGACCTGGAGGCTGCTGCGGATGTCGGCGGGGGTCGCTGCGGCGCGGCCCTTGCCCATCCACGGGTCGTCGACCAGCGCCCCGGCGTAGCGGCGGGGTCCGGCGAGGCGTAAGGCCAGGCAGCCGGCGATCGCGGCCTCGGGCCAGCCGGCGTTGGGCGAGCGGTGATGGCGGGCGTCCCGCAGCAGGGCGCGCCAGCCGGCCTGAGGGCTCGTGCCCGGCGTCAGCGCGGCGGCGGCGAGGATCAGAAGCGCGGCCAGCCGGGCCGGCAGCCAGTTGGCGGCATCGTCGAGGCGGGCGGCGAAGCGGCCAAAGTGGAGAAAACGCGGCGAGCGATGGCCGATCATGCTGTCCTGGGTGTTGATCGCCTTGTAGGCGAGCATCCCGGGCAGGCCGAGCACGGCGCCCCAGAGGAGCGGCGCGATCACGCCGTCCGCGAAATTCTCGGCGGCGGATTCGATCGCGGCGCGGGCGACGGCGTGCGCGTCCAGGCTCGCGGGGTCGCGGCCGACGATCCGGGCGACCGCGTGCCGGCCGTCGGCGAGGCTCCGCTCGAGGCCGCGGGCGACGGCGGCGACGTGCTGGTGCAGGCTCCGCCCGGCGAGCAGCGTGCTCATCAGCACGGCCTGCGCCAGCCAGCCGTAGGGCAGGCGCAGGCAGAGCGCCTGGAGCAGGAGCCCGGCCGCCGTGGACGCCGCGATCACCAGCAGGCTCGCGGCCAGGCCGCGGCGGCGCTGCGCGGCGGCGGGGGCGGCCGGGTCCAGC
>CAVTFM010000049.1:0-87542 GCA_963733965.1 uncultured Alphaproteobacteria bacterium | reverse complement strand
AGGTGTTGCTGTCGGGGTCGTAGGCGATCTGGCGGCCGATCGGCTGGACCTTGCCGTACTTCTTCTCCATCTCGGCGACCAGCGGGCTGAGGTCCTGCAGGTGCTTGATGTAGAGGTGCGGGCCGCCGGAGCCGTTGAAGGCGAACAGGTCATGGCCGGCCTGGGCCGCGACCTCGGCCGCCGCCCGCGCCGGGATCTCCAGATGGGGGATGTGATCGACGGTCACGGCGATGCCGTTCTTTCGCCCCAGTCCTTGGCGAAGGCGTCGATCCAGGTATCGTAGGCCGGGACGAAATGGCTCCACTGGATGATCTTCAGCGTCTTGTCCGCGGCCCGGGCGCGCGCCACGAACGGCGCCGAGATCGCCGGCGCGAGGCCGGCCAGCGCCAGGCCGGTACCGGTCTTGGCCAAGAAGCGCCGCCTGGAGAAACGAGCCCGTTCTCTCCCATTGACATCTCTTGCACTCCCGCTCTGTCGTGGCCGGCGATCGCTTGATCCGGAGTCCCGGATGCCGGCTTCTGATCGTGAAATAAACCGCCCGGCGCGGCCGGCAAGACCCCGCCAGCGGACCCCCGAGCCCCTCAGGCCGATCCACTTCTTGTAGATGCCGCGGATCTGCTTCTCGGCCCACGTCACCGCCTCTTCCGGGGTCATCTTGTCGGTCGCGGCGGCGGCCATCATGTCGGGGATCACGAAGGCGTTGGCGACCTCGTCGGCGGCCGGCCCCGCGGGCCCGGGATAGCCGTAGACCGCGTGCCACTCGTTGGCGGTCTCCAGGATCTTGAGCTTGTCGGCCGGATGCGAGCTCGGATCGTTGGACAGGATCGGCATCGGCTGCGGCACGACGTTCGGGAAGATCGGATAGTTGTAGCCCGTCTCGCCTTGAAGCCCTCGATCCAGTGCTCGGCGTAGTAGCGCAGGAACGCCAGCGCGGCCTCCTGGTTGCGAGCGAACTTCCAGATGACATAGGAGTTCGGCCCGGCCGGCCATGAGCCGGCGCACCGGACCGGCCGGCGTCTTCCAGAGGAAGATCTTGTCGGCGAGCTCCGGGTTCGACTGCTGGATGGTGCGGTAGGCCGAGATCGGGTTGTGGATCCAGCAGCCCTTGCCCGACGCCAGGAAACGGTTGTTGCCGGCGTCGTCCCAGGACAGCACCTCCGGGTCCATGGCCTCCTTGTAGATCGCCCGGGCGAGCTTCACCGTCTCGAGGGTCTCTTTGGAGTTGATCGTGACCTGCTTGCCGCTCTCGTCGACCTCGGTGGCGCCGTACGACCACATCAGGCCGCGCCAGCTGTTGTTGGGGTCGTCGCTGTGGCCGAGACCGATGCCGACCGGATTGCCCTTGGCCTTGAGCTTGGCGCCGCCCTTGAGGATGTCCTCCCAGGTGTCCGGCACCATGCCGATCTCGTCCCACAGGTCTTTGCGGTAAAGCCCCGGAAAGCGGATGTAATAGTCCGGAAAGGCGGGCCAGCTGTTGCTGTCGGCGTCGTAGGCGATCTGGCGGCCGATCGGCTGGACCTTGCCGTACTTCTTCTCCATCTCGGCGACCAGCGGGCTGAGGTCGAGCAGGTGCTTGATGTAGAGGTGCGGGCCGCCGGAGCCGGTGAAGCCGAACAGGTCATGGCCCGCCTGGGCCGCGACCTCCGCCGCTGCCCGCGCCGGCAGCTCCAGAGCGGGGATATGATCGACGGTGACGTCGATGCCGTTCTTCTCGCCCCAGTCCCTGGCGAAGGCGTCGATCCATGTGTCGTAGGCGGGAACGAAATGGCTCCGTTGGATGATCTTCAGCGTCTTGTCCGCGGCCCGGGCGCGCGACACGAACGGCGCCGAGAGCGCCGGCGCCAGCCCGGCGAGCGCCAGGCCGGTGCCCGTCTTCGCCAAGAAGCGCCGCCTCGAGAAACCACGCCGGTTGTCTCCCGTTGACATCTGCAGCACTCCCATTCTGATAATCATTGGTCCGGATTTCCGGGTGCAAACCACCGTTAATGAATACGCTCACCCCGCCCGAAAAGTCCCGGGCCTGGCGCGTTGCCCCGATTTTTTTCCGGCCAGCCTTTTCCCGCGCTGGCGGGGCATCGCGCGGCATCTCGCATCGGCCGCGGTCGATACGTTAAAGTCCACGGCGCGGCGGGCGCGCCGTCATCAGGGGAGGCTGTCATGCGCAAGGATGTCGAGTTCAGGACCGAGGACGGGGTGACGTTGCGGGGCTGGCACTACCGGCCCGACGGCGGCCGCGGGCCGTGGCCGACGATCGTCATGGCCCACGGCTATTCGGCGGTGAAGGAGATGTACCTCGACCGCTTCGCCGAAGCGTTCGCGGCTGCCGGGCTTGCCGCGATCGTGTTCGACAACCGCAATTTCGGGGCGAGCGACGGCGAGCCGCGCCAGGAGATCGACCCCTGGCTGCAGATCAAGGACTACCAGGACGCGATCTCTTATGCCGAGACCCTGCCCGAGACCCGGGCGGACCGGATCGGGGTCTGGGGCTCGAGCTACTCGGGCGCGCATGTCCTCGTGCTCGGCGCGATCGACCGCCGGATCAAATGCGTCGCCTCCCAGGTGCCGCTGATCAGCGGCCACCGCAACGCCCGCCGCCTGATCCGGGCCGACATCGTCGCCGGCGTCGAGGCGGCCTGCGCCGAGGACCGGCGGAGCCGCTACGCGGGCAAGCCCGCCCGGCATGATCCCGGTGGTCTCGGAGGACCCCGCCGGCCCGGCCGCGCTGCCGACCCCCGACAGCTGGCAGTGGTTCACCGAGACCGGCCGCAGCCGGGCGCCGTCCTGGAAGAACGAGGTGACGCTGCGCTCGGTCGAGCTGTTCCTCGCCTACGAGCCCGGCGCCTACATCGGCTACGTCAGCCCGACGCCGCTCCTCCTGGTGGTGGCGCTCGGCGACCATCTGACGGTCGCCGACGAGGCGCTCGCTGCCTACGAGCAGGCGCTCCACCCGAAGAAGCTCGTGACCCTGAAGGGCGGCCATTTCGACGCCTACGTCGCCGACTTCGAGGCCGCCTCGGCGGCCGCGCGCGACTGGTTCGTGGAGCATCTGTCGGGCTGAACGCCGCGCCCCGGCGGCGCAGACGCGAGCGGGCGTCGGATCCAGATCCGGGCGCCCCCGGCAGAAACGGATCGAGCTTCACGCGGCTCAGGGGTTGTCCGCCGGCACCTCGGACGCCGGCAGCCCGTGAAGTGGACGTCCTTCGAGAGGATGTCCGTCGCGCGGCGCTCGTGCGCTCGACGACACACACACAAGGCTGCGGGTGCCAGATCGGCTCCTGGCCGTGCCTTTTTCTCTGCTCGCCGGTGACCTCGGCGTACGACTATCCCGCTGGCTTGATGTTTTGATTGAGCGCGAAGAAAGTTCGTCGGGTCGTATTCTTCTTCACCTCAGCGAGACGAGTGATCGTTCCCGCCAGATGCGGCTCGGATCGTGTCCGCGCGTTCCTCGCTCAGCAAACCCTCAGCTGCGACCGGCAGGGGCCATCTGGTGTCAATCCAATGGCCCATTCGTGGTGGTCTGCGTTCCATCGAACCGGCGATTTCGGCTTCGGCGTGTTCGAAGCGGACCTCGAGGCCCGAGAGTTGCGACTGGGTGGCATGCAGCCGGATTTCGGTGACCAGGGCTTGCCACAGGGAAGCGACGCAGATGACCAGGATAAGCCAGCGGTTGAAAAGCTGAGCGCGGCGAAGTTGCCGCCATCGGATTTCGAAACCCTTGGCCCCGTCCGGAGCGCCGGCCATCGCCCGGTGTTGCAGACGGGCGGCAATGTCCGCGTAGACCCGGCCGACCTGGGCAGGCCACAGGAAGTTAGCGGCGCGGGCCCGGGCGCCATCGCCGAGCCGGCGGCAGAGTGCCGGCGAGATGCTCATCTCCTCGATGGCATCCGCGAGCGCATGCGCGCAGGCAGATGCGCTCCGGCCGCCGGTCGCGATCACCCGCCCGCAACGGTCGTCAACGATCTCACCCGGCCCACCGAGGTCCAGACAGATCACCGGCAGGCCATAGGAGAGCGCCTCGAGCACCACATTGCCGCTCGAGTCGTGGAGGCTCGGAAACAGGACGGCGTCGTGGCTGCGGTAAAGCTCGCTCATCCTGCAGTGCTCCACCCGGTCGATCCACTCGACCGCCCGCTCGATGCCAAGCTCCCGGGCAAGCCCGCGCCAGGCCTGCCCTTGCGGGCCGCCGCCGAGCATGGTCAGCCTGACGTCGCCGCCGCGGCGACGGACTTCGGCGAATGCTCGCAGTCCCAGATCCATGCCCTTCCAGTAGATGAACCGGCCGGCGTACAGGAGCCGGAACGGCTGCCCCGTCCGCCGTTCCGGTCGCGGCAGGGACGACACCTGCTGGATGCCGATCTCCATCTGAACCGCGACCTTGCTGTGGTAGCATCTGGGCAGCGCGTCGCGCGACTGCGCGGTCTTGACATAGATCGCGAGGGCATCGGCGCACGCCCGGCGCGTGATCGGATCGAAGCGGATCAGCCAGGTATGCAGATCGCGCAGCGCGTCCTTCACCCAGCCATGCCAGCCGAGACCGCGACGCAGGGCCAGAGGGGTCCGCTCGCCGCCCCCGACCGGCCCGAGGACCAGCGGGATGCCAAGCCGGCCCATCAGGGTCGGGTGCCGGATGCCGCCGTAGGTGAGGTGATGGACGAGATCGAACCTCTCCCGCTCGAGGCGGCTGCGGACGTGCCGGTAGGCCGCGATCTGCCACACCAGGTGCACGAGGTGCAGCGTGAGGCTCTCGTAGCCGAGCCGCAAGCCCAGATGGCGCAGGCGATCCAGCCAGGGCGGCATGAAGAACTCGAAGCGCAGGCCCGGCGGCAGCCCGCCGCCGGCGAGCGCGGCCTTGATCGGGCCCTGGTATTCGATCTCGGTGAGCGTCAGGACCTCATGGCCTGAGCGGGCCATCTCGACCGCCCAATGCCAGCCGATCCCCGGCTCCGAGCCGATGTCCGGGCCGCAGGAGAAGGCGCTGAGCAGGATTTTCATCGCACGCACCCAACCATTCTGCCGGGCCGCCCCGGGACGCGGACAATCCCTCGGCGCCCCCAATTCCACGCCCGGTGACCGGTCCTCGCCCCACGCGAAGCCGCCCGATCGGATCCGAAGCCGGACCTACAGCCAGAGCGTCTCTGGCTTTCCGACCCCTGTTCCGTTTCTCGCGCCGCACTCTAACGCCGCCAAATCCGCTTGTCTAGCGATTTCCTAGCTCTTCGCTACAGTCGATTCGGCAGAGCATCGCCCACTTCGCCTGGCCGCAATCTGTCCCGGTTGGAGGCTGGCCTCGGGCCTGGCATGGACCCTGAAGGGCGGCCATTTCGACCCCTACGTGGCCGACTTCGAGGCCGCCTCGGCGGCCGCGCGCGACCGGTTCTGGCTCTCTCGGGTTGAGGTGCTGCGCACCGGCGGCGCGGGGGCGTCGAACCCAGATCCGCGGGCCCGGCAGGAACAGATCAAGCTCGACGCCGCTCAAGGGGTTGTCGGCCGCCATCTCGGAACGCCGGCTGCTCGCGAACGTGGCGGTCCTCGGCGCCGATGCCGGTCGCGCGGCGCTCGTGCGCCTCGTCGCGCAGCCGCACCCCAAGTCGGAGCCCGCCCGTGGTCGAGCTGGTGCTGCAGCTGCTGGGCTTGACGCCAATTGGGAACAATACGAACCAGCTCTAACCTAGGCGGCGCCTAGCAAAAATCCTCAGGAATTGCAAAGTACCGACTTATGGACAGCATCAGTTTGAGAATCACTGGATGCTCTTTTTCGAGCAATTTCCCATCGCTATAGAGATCAGGCTGATTGAATGATGTTGCAACGATATGATGGAGTGGATCTGGTTTCGTCGTGGCGACGTAGTGATACGGATGATTGGTCGCCATAAGGAATGCATTCAAGTCAAAGCGATCTCGAAAATTTGGTTGCCGTTCGAGAAGCTCTTTTGATGCTTTGAACTCGTTGATCCAAGGCGCCGCTGCGATGCCGCCTTCGTTCGGAGGCATATTGACATCGATGAAGATAATCCGCTGGTGTTCCGCGTCCTTGCTCAAGCCGTCCGCGATAAGCCTGGAGATATCCAACTTTATGTATGAGCGATCACGAAAAACGCGTTCATGCTCAATGGAGCGGTGCCGCCGTTTCGCCTCGACCGAATATGTCGTCCCTGTCTTCTTGTCAGTCGCCACAAACTCGCAATGACGCTGTCGACGGTCGGTCTCGTCTTCGAATTCAACTTTGAAACCAGCTCGCAAGAAGCAGGCTGCTACCCACAGCTCATAGCGGGCGCCTTCAAACTGGTCTGGATGGCGGAGCCGCTCTAAGAGTGGCTCTGATACATTGCAGGCCTGTGCCATGCACCATAGGTCGTATGCGACCGAACGGAAAGCGAGGGTCGTGCCGGTTTCCGTCTCTGGAGTACCGCGATCAAATTGATAGTCGTCTCCCATCTCGCGTTCGCAGATCAACTCGTACCATTGGATCAGGATATGACGTTCACCAGCCGGTTTGTAGGCCTCTTTTTCGAACCAAGCCAGTCCCAGCATATCCTGCAAGTGATCGTAGAGGAACCCATACCAAGTAGTGTCAGTTTGGCTTTGATAGATCTTCCCTCCCGCGGACGAGAGGCGGACGCCCGCTTCAGTCAGGAGCGTCGCTGGCGGCGGAATCTCGCCGTGGATATGTGGCCATGCCTCCCTTCGGTCGATCTTCGCCTTCGTCTCCACAATTTTTGCGATCAGTTCCTGCGGAAGCCCGGAATCATAGATCGAGGGCAGGTGAGACGTGACTGCGGATGATGGTGCTCCGCAGCAACGCTTGTACTTGTAGCCGCTGCCGCAGGGGCACAAGGCGTTCCGTCTAATTTTCACATGTTCGGCCTGCGCTCTCGGCGTACGACTATACCGCTGGCTTGATATTTTGGTTGAGAGCAAAGAAGTTGGTCGGGTCGTATTTTTTCTTCACTTCGGCAAGACGAGGATAGTTCTCGCCAAATGCGGCTCGGATCGTGTCCGCGCTTTCCTCGCTGAGGAAATTCAACAGATAGCGGCCGCTCGAATAGGGATGCAGCGCGTTCGCCATGGCGCGCGCCCAATCGACATGGCTGTCGGCCTCGGTCGGATCGGTCCATTGCGCCATGATGCCGACGTCGTACTCTGCCTGACGCTGCGCGAACGCGGTTTCGGATGTGCCGACCCGGCTCGCGGCGCCGCCGTAAAGCTCGATGACGACGGCCGACAGCGGCGATCGCATCCGGTTGGCGTGCTCGACGATCAGGTCGACCGCCTCGTCGCTCAACGCCGTCACGAAGGTCGACTTCCAGTAATTGTAGGTGCCATCGGGAAAGGCATCGTCGAGCAGCTTCTGCATCGTCGGAAACGGCATCGGCTGCACCGCGTCCATGAGCGGCGGGCCGAATTGGCGGAGCGGCCTGATCACCCGTTCCCCTTCCGCGAGGTCGCCGCAATAGCAGGGGATCACCGCGACCGCGGGCTGGCCATCCGGCGTCGAGATCAGGGCCGTGTAGGCGGTGAGCTCCTCGGGCGCCGAGACCAGGAAGTCGCGGTAGTGACGGATGACCTCGCGCGCCCGGTCGCGGGCGTGGACGATCAGCCCGCCCAGCACGGTCGCGACCGGATGCGCCCGGAACAGGAACGACGTGACGATGCCAAAGTTGCCGCCGCCGCCGCGCAGCGCCCAAAAGAGGTCCTGGTTCGCCTCAGCGCTCGCGGTCAGCAGCGTGCCGTCGGCGGTGACGACCTCGAAGGCCAGGACGTTGTCGCAGGTCAGACCATATTTCCGGACCAGCCAACCGACGCCGCCGCCGAGCGTCAGGCCGGCGATCCCGGTCCGGGACACGACGCCCGCCGGCACCGCGAGGCCATGCATGTGCGTTTCGCGATCGAGATCGCCAAGCGTCGCGCCCCCTTGGACCCGCGCCGTACGCCCGCTCGGGTCGACGAAAACACCCCTCATCCCGGACAGATCGATCACGAGTCCGTCGTCGCACAGGGCGCGCCCGGCGACGTTGTGGCCACCGCCCCGGACGGCCACCAGCAGGTCGTTGGCGCGCGCGAACCTGACCGCGCGGACGACATCGGCGGTTTCTGAGCACCGGACGACCATGCCTGGACGCTTCTGGATGCTGGCATTCCAGATCCGCCGCGCGTCGTCATAGTCGGAGTCCGTCGCCAGGATCACCCTGCCGGCGATGCCGCTCGAAAACGCCTCGATGGCTCCCTTGTCGATCGAAGCCCCGCTTCGGTTCTTCAGATCCGATGTTGCCACTGCCCCCTCCCAGACCAAAGACGCGGTTGCGGAAGTAGAACCCGCGATTTCCGATATCACTCCGAAGCTGGAGCCGATGTTGGCGCTTTCTGGGCCTGCACGCAAGACGGGCGCGGGACCTGGACGGTGACCAGCGCCTCGTCAGCCGGACGGTGGCCGCGGCGGCCGATCGCGCCATTTCCTCTCGGGCCGAGCGCTCCGCGCAAGGCGGTGGGGTGGGCGTCCAGACCGAGCGATCAGCGCGGCCGGCGGGCGGCGCGGGCGGTGGCGACCAGGCAGAGGATCTCGAACATCAGGTTGGCGGCGGCGATGCAGGTGATGCCGGTCGGGTCGAGCGGGGGTGCCACCTCGCAGACGTCGCCGCCGACGATCGGAAGCCCGGTGAGGCCGCGCAGCAGCACCTGGCTGTCGCGCATCGAGAGGCCGCCCGGCTCGGGCACGCCGGTGCCCGGCGCCTCGGTCGGGTCGAGGCCGTCGATGTCGAAGGTGAGGTAGGCGGGCCCGCCGCCCACGACCTCCCGGATCGCAGCACCCACCTGATCGCGGCCGAGGCGCTCAAAGTCGTCGATCGTGATCACCCGGATCCCGGCCGCGCGGCTGTAGTCGAGGTCGTCGGCGCCGTAGCGGGTGCCGCGCAGGCCGATCTGGATGCTGCGGGCGGGCTCGATCAGGCCCTCCTCGATGCCGCGCCGGACGAAGGTCGCGTGGTTGATCCTGCTGCCCATGAAGTCGTCGAACACGTCAGCGTGGGCATCGAACTGGATCAGCCCGACCGGCCGCTCGCTCGCGATCGCGCGCAGCACCGGCAGCGGCACCGTGTGATCGCCGCCCACGGCGACGGGGGCCGCCCCGAGCGCGTGGACCTGTTCGAAAAAGGCCTGGATCAGCGCGACGCTTTGGACCACCCTCGCGCGCTCCGATCATGCGCCCCGAGGCCGCCGTTGGCCAGCAGCAAGACACGATCCCAGCAGCAAGACACGATCCCGGCAGCAAGACACGGGGTCGATTGACCCGGGCGGTCGGCCGGACCCGGGCCGCCCTCCGGAGATCGGGCCGGCGGCTACGACTTCTGGAGCAAAGGATCGATCAGGCTCGCGAACTCGTCGATGTCGCGCGCGCCCGCGTAGGCCTTGCCGCCGATGATGAAGGTCGGGGTCGAGCTGACCTCGTGCTGGCTCTGGGCATCGAGCCGGCTCTGGAGGATCCGGTTGGCCAGGTCCTGGTCGGCGAAGCAGGCGTCCATCTGCTGGTCGGTCAGGCCGCCGAGCTTGCCGAGGCGTTTGAGCGCCGCCAGGTAGTCGTCGCCGCGCGCCCAGCTCTCCTGGGTCTGGAACAAGACGTCGAGGAAGCCGAAATAGCGCTCCGGGCCGGCGCAGTGGGCGAGCACCGCGGCCGAGAGCGCCCGCTGATCGAGCGGGAAATCGCGGAAGATCAGCCGCACCTTGCCGGGGGCGATGTAGCGCTCCTTCAGCAGCGGCAGGACCTCTTTGTGGAAATGCGCGCAGTGCGGGCAGGTGAGCGAGGCGTACTCGATGATCGTGACCGGCGCGCTCGGGTCGCCGATCGCCTCCTCCTGCGGCTCGGCCGCGGAGCTCTGGCCCAGGACCAGGGGCAACCATACCAGGGTCCACAAGCCGAGCACCGCGATCAGGCTACCGGACAGCCGCAGCACGACCTTGTTCACCTGCCCCTCCTCGATTCAACCCCGAGCGCTCGCGCCAAGCATAGGTAGGCAGCCGACGCGCGACAACCCGAGGCAATCTATCAAAATTGCCTTAACCGGCCCTGAAGGGCGCCGTCCGCACGCCGCGCACCGCCCTGCCGGTCGCCTCAGGCCGCCGGCGACCGGCGCTCGTCGGGGTCGGGGATCTGCGCCTTGACCGTGCGCCCGAGGGTGCCGAGGGCGCGCCGCAGGTCCGCGGGCGTCACCGGCTCGACCAGCGCCGCCAGCTCTGCCAGCTCGTCCGCCGCCAAAGGCCGCATCGGGCGTGGGCCGCGCCGCTTGACCGGGCGCGCCGGCGGTGCCTGAATCAGGCGCAGGCGGGCGACCGCCGGATAGCCGAAGAAGCCGTTGATCCGCTCCAAGAGCTGCGGCGTGCTGTGCTGCAGCTCGAGCGCGAGGGCGCCGCCGACATGGACCGTGAGCACGCCGCCCGCAGGGCCCTGCGCCCCGCTCAGCCGGACCGGCTGACAGCGCGCCCCGAGCTGCGGCCCGATCACCAGCGGCCAGTCGGTGAGCAGCCTCGCCTCGGCCAGCCCGCGCCGGCGCGCCGACGGCTCGAGCAGCCGGCCGAGCAGCTCCGGCAGGCGCCGCAGCCCGCCGCCCCGGCGCGCTGCCTCCGGCCTCGCTCGCAGCTTCCGGCGTCGTCGACTGGACATCAGCGCGGCGCTCTGGCTCCAGGTTGCGCAACTGTCGGGGATCGGATCGCGCCCGCTCACCCCGGCAGGTGTCCCTCCCCTTAGAACATGGGCGGCACGCCGCCACGGGCAAGGGACCACCGGCCACCGCCGGTTGCGATGCTGACCGATCGCCTGCTCGCCTGGTACGATCGCGATCGCCGCCGGCTGCCGTGGCGGGCTGAGCCCGGGGCCGCGGCCGCGCCCTATCACGTGCTGCTCAGCGAAATCATGCTGCAGCAGACCACCGCCGCGACCGTGAGCCGCAGGTTTCCGGATTTCCTCGCGCGCTTCCCGAGCCTCGAGGCGCTCGCGGCCGCGGACCAGACCGACGTGCTGCACGCCTGGCAGGGGCTCGGCTACTACCGGCGCGCCCGCGCCCTGCACGCGCTCGCCCGAGTCGTCGTGACGCGCCACGGCGGCCGGCTGCCGATCGACGAAGCGGCGCTGCGCGCCCTGCCAGGGATCGGGCCGTACACGGCGAGCGCCTTGCGCGCGATCGCGTTCGGGCAGCCCGCGCTGCCGGTCGACGGCAACGTGCTGCGCGTCCTGGCCAGGCTGCACGGGATCGAGACGCCGCTGCCGGCAGCGTTGCCCGAGCTGAACGCGCGGGCGGCGGCCCTGGCGAGCGACCATCGCCCGGGCGACCTCGCCCAGGCGCTGATGGACCTGGGAGCAACGCTCTGCCGCCCGCGCCAGCCGCGCTGCGCGGCCTGCCCCTGGCGACCCGTCTGCGCCGCCCATGCCGCCGGCATCGCCGAGCAGCTCCCCCGGCGCGCCGCCAGGCCGGCGCGACCGGTCCGACGCGGCCTCGCCTTCCTCCTGACCCGCCCGGACGGCGCGATCCTGTTCCGCCGCCGGCCGCCCGCCGGCCTGCTCGGCGGCCTGCACGAGCTGCCCTCCAGCCCCTGGCAGGAGGGCGAGCTCACGCTCGAGACGGCGCTCGGCCACGCGCCGGCCGCGGCCGACTGGCACCTGCACGCGCCCCCGGTCCGCCACGCCTTCACCCATTTCCTGCTCGAGCTGACCCTCGCCCAAGGGACCACCAAGGCGACCACGAAGGCGATCACCAGGGCCGGGCCGAGCGCGCTCTGGTGCCGGGCGGACCAGCTGGATCGCCTGGCGCTGCCGACCGTGATGCGCAAGCTCCTGCGCCAGGCCGGCCTGGACACTCCGGCGCAGGCCGCCTCGCCGAGGCCCGGTAGTGCGTCAGTTTGAACGTGCGGATGACCCCGGCGATGGTGGCGGGGTGACGGATCGGTTGTAGTCTGTCAAGGATATCGCAGCGCTGACAGACTAAATCTTACTTCGGTTTATGGAAATGCCTTGACTGTTGCTCAAGCACGACGTTCTGCCTCGCTCGAAAAGACCGTTCGTCATCGTGACCGCTACGATGCCCTTCGTCATCTGGCGTCACCAGTATCATATCACTGCACAATTGCCGTCTTTCCGCACGCTTTGGAGCTTTTTTATTATTGTCTGCCCGGCTGACGGGAGCTGATCAAGAATAATCGGCTCAAGCCCCCATCGCCGCAACATTGCCTCTAGTTCCGTCCTGGCGGAACCATCGTGCCCGTAGATCACGAACACATTTCGTAACGCGGCATACGATTGCGACACGACGCTCGCGGCTTCGGCAGCCCCGATGCTCAAGAGCTCTTTAACGGGCTCTTGGTTCGTTCTTGCACTACAATTTTGCCAGAATCATATCCGCAGACTACAACGCCTGTGGTAAGCCTCATCTGCCACCCGTGCCCATTCTGCAGCCTGGAGCCGCCTACTATCGCCGCGAGCGGTATTTCACATGCGCTACTCTGATAGGCCACCTTTTTCTAACTTCTGCATGAAATCGCTGGTATGATTGAGGATGCTAAGTGCCCTTTCCATATCGTATGGACTAGCTATCCGTAACGCTCAGGCGCTGCCGTGGGTGATGGCACGGTAGGTGGTCGGTTGGGTGAGGACGGCCTGCTCGATGAGGCGGGCGAAGCGGTGGGCGATGCTCCTGGCGGTGCGGCGGTTGAAGCGGAAGACGTACTCGTCGAGATAGGCTTGCAGGTGCTTGGCGCTGACCGCACCATGGTGGGTGCCGAGGAGCCAGCGTTTGGCGAGCCCGAAGACGAGGTGGATGGCCGGCAGGCGGAGCGCGGCATCGCCCCAGGAGCGGGCGAGAGGGATCGGCTGGTGGGCGTAGCCCTCGGCCTCGAGGCCGCGATAGCCCGACCAGCCGTCGGTGGCGACTGCGGCGGGGCGCAGGACGTTCTGGCCGAGAAAGCCGATCAGGCTGCCGGCCGAGGCGTCGCGTACCGCCTGCAGCCGCAGCCGGCCGAGCCGGCGGCCGCGCGCCTTGCCGCGCCGGCTCTCGACCGCGCCGGCGACCACCGTCTTGCCCGCAGCGCCGCGGCCGGGCTTGCCGGGCTGCGGGCCTCCGACCAGGGTCTCGTCGGCCTCGACCCGGTCGCTGAGCGGCTTGCGACCCGGCACGACCATGGCGCGCCGGATCTTGTGCAGCCACGCCCAAGCCGTGCCATAGCTGCCAAAGCCCATCTGCCGCTGCAACTCCATGGCCGAGATCCCGCCCTTGCTCGAGGTGACCAGATAGATGGCGAGAAACCAACGCGCCAAGCCGGTCTTGGTCTGCTCGAAGATGGTGCCGGCGAGGATCGAGTGCTGCTTGCCGCACGCCCTGCACTCCTCGATCAGCCGCTTCTTGTGGCTGTAGGCCTGGTCGTGGCCGCAGCCGCCGCAGCGAAAGCCCTCGGGCCAACGCGCCCGCACCAGACAGGCCCGGCACGCCTCATCGGTGCCGAACCGCTCGAGAAAGGTTGGCAGATCCCGCGGCAGGTCCTGGAGCCATCCATCAGCCATGACGCCCTCTGGAGAATGTTCTTGCTTCGTTCTCTATCGCCCCTAACGCGATCCGAGTCAAGCCTCCTGAGCCTTCCGGAGAGCTAGTTCGTATGGATCATCATGGACATGCTCAGAATGATTACGATATGCGACTTTTAGAAAACCAAACTGTGCGTTTATCTCATTGTAAAAATCTCGCTCTGCCCCTTTAGATAGCGCCTTGAGTTTGGCTGCAATCTGATCAATAATGACCTGCCAGTTCACACGCTGATACGGTACGCTTACTTTTGTTGCCAGCACGTTCAATCCACGCTCAAGCACCAGCATGAGATGATGGACACAGGCGTCCTCTTGTCCCAGCGCGTAGCAGCTCCCCGCCTTTTGAATATCCCGCTCGCAGACGGAAACGCGGCGGCCACTGCTGGCCCAAAGAGATCATTCTGCTCAAAGTATCCCTTCCGTTCGGGAGGAATGCGGAACAACGCTTCTTTCTCCAATTCATGAATAAGCGAGTTATTCAAATGAGTTAAGTGAGAAAATATATCGTCGTATGTTGTGAGAGCGGCTCTATCACTGATGCGCTTGGCCATGTCGGACGTATATGTCAAACTATGATCTGAACACCTCTGATAAATGGTCTCAAGAAGGGCATGAAAGCGTTGGGAGTATATGGCGAGACCTTTCGCATAGTCTTTTTGAAGAGATCCGCGTTACTCCGCTGCTCCTGAAGTTCCAGAGCGATCTGATATATCGGCGAGTAGCTTTGCAGCATGTCCCGCAGGCTCCATAGCCTGCCGGGCGCAAGGGAACTGCCCCGGTCAGCCGCGCTCACCCTAGCGCCCTCGCGCTGGGTACGGCAAGTGCAATATCCCCTCTAAGTTCCTTTATCCTCGGGGATGCGACATCAAACTGGCCCACTACTTGGAGCCTCTGCACTACATGCTATGTTCGGGCCAAGGAGCGCCCCCTATGCCGAGGCTCGACGCCGTCCGATCTGGCGCAACCCCGGACGACGAACGCAAGCAAAGGGTCTTTAGGGAACAATTCGTCTAGAGGGACGACGTACGGGAGTCTGTTCAACCATCGCATGGTCATTTCTCATTTGTAAGGTTCTGGCGCTCAAGGTAGCTCGTGCTGACGAGCGTCTGGTCGGGTTGCCGGTCACCGCCTCGGGCTTGGTGCCGATGCACTCCGCTGTGCCGGCCTGACCATCCGGCGCAGGCCGCCCTCGCCGAGACGTTGATCGCACTGGCGCCGGCACGCTGAGATTGTATCATACGCCGAGGTGAATTGGCTCGGGCCTCACCGAGAGGTTGCGTTTTCGCGCGGTGCAGGTAAGCCTCAGAGCCAGGGGATCGCCTGCGCGGCCGCCGATCCGGATCGGTGGCGCGGGACCGGGAGCCGGACGCCATGGTTGGGAAGTCGATCGCGATGGGGCGCTCGTGCAAGCCGCTGCTGCTGGCAGGTCTCCTGCTCGGCCTTGGGGCCTGTACCACCGCCCTGCCCTCGGAGCAGGTCGAGGCGATGGGGCCGCCGTTGCCGTTCAACGAGCAGCTCAAGGAGGGCTATCTGCAGCTCGCCGAGGCCCAGCGCGCCGAGACCCACCCGGTCAACTGGTACCACTTCCGCAGCAAGGCGCGCGAAGCGATGCTGGGCAACACGGTCTGGCCGGACAAGGTCGCGAGCCGGCAGGTGCCCGAGGCGTCCCAGGTCGAGGCGATCGAGCTGCGCGAGCGCCTGCTGCGCGCCCTCGAAGGCGGCGCCCGGACCGCGGCCCCGGCCGACGCCGCCGCGGCCCAGATCAACTTCGAATGCTGGCTGCAGGAGCTGGAGACGATCCACAACCCGGCCAACTTCAGCGACTGCAAGGACAGTTTCCTCGCCGCGCTCGCCAAGTCCGAGAGCGCGCTCGTCCACACCCCCTACACGGTGTTCTTCGACAAGGGCAGCGACCGGATCACGCCCGACGGCATGAACGTGGTCACGTCCGCGCGCCGTGCCGTGCAGATCGCGCGGCCGACCCAGATCGCGGTCACCGGCTACGCCGACCCGTCCGGCGAGAAGCGCGCCGATCAGGCGCTCTCGCAGCACCGGGCCGATGCGGTGGCCGCCGCCCTGCGCGCCGGCGACCTGGCGGGCGGCACGGTCAATGCCGCCGCGGGCGGCGCCGCCCCCGGCGCCACCGGCGAGCGGGCGCGCCGGGTCGAGATCACCTTCGGCGGCTGAGCCGGTTCGCGACCGGCGGCCGCGCTCGATCCCGCAGCGCACGGCGGGCGCGGCCCGAAGGCCCCGCAGCCAGTTGATCGGCGTCGGAATTCGGCGCGCATAGGTTGGCAGCGGGCGGGCGCCTCCTCATATGAAGGCGAATCCCGTGGGCCGCGCCCAGGGCGCGGCCGCTCGCGAGCCGGCTCGCGTCGCTGCCCCGAGGTGCGCATGAAGAAGTTCCTCCTGATCGTTCTGGGCCTGGTCGTCCTGCTGATCGGCGTGGCGCTCGCCCTGCCCTTCATCATCCCGACCGAGACCTACAAGCAGCAGCTGACCGCCCAGGTCGAGCGCGCGACCGGCCGCCAGCTCAGCATCCAGGGTCCGCTCCACCTCTCGCTGCTGCCGAGCGTCGGGCTCAAGGCCGAGAACGTGCGCTTCGCCAACGCGCCGGGCGCCGCCGATCCGGACATGGCCAGGCTCAAGGCGCTCGAGGTCGAGCTCAAGGTCTGGCCGCTCCTGCACGGCGCGGTCGAGGTCGCGCGCTTCGTCCTGGTCGAGCCCGAGATCCATCTCGAGGTCGCCAAGGACGGCCGGCCCAACTGGCAATTCGGGCCCAAGGCCGGCCAAGGAGACCAGCCCGGCCCCGGCCGGCGGCGGCGCTCCGGGCGGCACCTCGAGCCTGCCGGTCTCCGAGATCAGGCTCGGCGACATCCGGATCGAGAACGGCACGCTCACCTATGCCGATGCGACCAGCGGCGCCCACGAGCGGGTCGAGGCGATCAACCTCACCCTCCAGCTGCCGGATCTGGAAAGCCCGCTGCATGCGGACGGCGCGCTCGCCTACAAAGGCCAGACGATCAAGCTGAACCTGAAGCTCGACCAGCCGCTCGAGGTGATCCGGGGCGGCACCTCGGCCCTCCAGCTCGCGGTCGATTCGACGCCCGCCAAATTCGGCTTCACCGGCCGGGTCAGCAATGGCGCCCTGCCCGCGGCCGCGGGCGGCCTCGATCTCTCCGTGCCCTCGATCCGCAAGCTCGCGGCCTGGCTCGGCAAGCCGCTCGACTTCCCGGGCCAGGGCCTGCAGACGCTCACGATCAAGGGCAAGCTCGACGGCTCGCCCAAGCGCGTGGCGCTGACCGACGTCGCGATCGGCCTCGACCAGATCGCGGCCAAGGGCGAGCTGGTCGCCGACCTCGGCGGCGCGCTGCCCAAGGTCGACGGCCGGCTCGATCTCGGCGCGGTCGACCTCAACCCCTATCTGCCGCCGCCGGCTCCCCGCGGCCGGCCAGCCGGCCGCGACCGGCCAGCAGCCGGGTGGCCAGCAGCCGGGCGGCGGGCAGGCGCCGGCCGCCGGACGCGCGCCGGGCCAGCAACCTCCGCCCGAGACCGCCGCCGCCGGCTGGTCCGACGAGCCGATCGCGCTGCCGCCCTTGGGCGGCGCCGAGGTCGCGTTCGAGCTGACCCTGGACAAGCTCCGGGTGCGCGCCCTCGATCTCGGCCGCACGGTGCTCGGGCTCACCCTCAAGGGCAACACGCTCGAGGCCGCGCTCAAGCAGTTCGACCTCTACGGCGGCCACGGCAGCGGCACGCTCAAGGTCGCCCTTCAGAACGGCGCGCCCGCGATCAGCCAGCAGTTCAAGCTCGACGGCCTGCAGGCGCTGCCGTTCCTGACCGCGGCCGCCGGCTTCGACCGGCTCGAAGGCACCGCCAGCGCCGATCTGGCGCTCACCACCCGCGGCCAGAGCCAGCGCCAGCTGGTCTCGAACCTGAACGGCAACGGCAGGTCACCTTCGCCAATGGCGCGATCGTCGGCATCAACCTCGCCGCCATGGTCCGCAACGCCGAGGGAGCCTTCCTCAACCCCGAGGCCGGCCAGACCCAGAAGACCGACTTCGCCGAGCTCGGCGGCACCTTCACGGTCAAGCAGGGCATCCTCGCCAACGACGACATGCACCTGCAGGCGCCAGCACTCCGGATCGGCGGCCGCGGCACGGTCGACCTGCCCAAACGCACCCTCGACTACCGGATCGAGCCCAAGGCCGCCAAGACCCTGGAGGGCCAGGGCGGCCAGCAGGAGGTCGCGGGCATCCTGGTGCCGGTGATCATCCGCGGCCCCTGGGACCACCTGACCTTCACCCCCGACCTTACCGGCGTGGTCGAGAGCGCGCTCAAGGACCCCGCGGCGGTCCAGAAGCAGCTCGAGGACCTGGGCGATCAGGCCAAGGGCCTCGAGAAGGCGCTCAAGGACGGCAACAAGAAGGGCGGCAGCGACGCCCTGGTCGAGGGCCTGAGCAAGGCGCTGGGCGCCGACCAGAACCCGGCCCCGGCGGGCAACAACGCCCCCAAGAGCCAGCCCAAGCCCGAGGAGCAGGTGCAAAAGCTCCTGAAGGGCCTGCTCGGCAAGTGAGCCGCGCCACCGACCGGGCGCGGGCGGGCGTGAAGACAGGGGTTTTGACGGCCGCCCACATCCAGGGTATGGCTGCGGGCTGGCATGGAGTTCGAGTGGGACGAGACCAAGCGGCGGGCCAACCTGGCCAAGCACCGGATCGACTTCGTCGACGCCAAGGAGATCTGGCAGGGCGACGTGCTCGAGAAGGGTCGTCCCAGGACCATCACGGCGAGCCGCGCCACCTTGCCTATGGCCTGGTGCGCGGGCGGGTCATCACGGTTGTCTTCACGCGGCGCGGCGGCAGGCTACGGCTGATCAGCGCACGGAGAGCGCGGCACCATGAGCGGCAAGCTTACCAGAATGCGTTCGGGCGAGGGACTTGACCAGAGCCTGACCGACTGGGCGCGGCTCGACGCCTTGACCGACGACGAGATCGCCGCGGCGATCCGGGACGATCCGGACACCTTCGAGCCCGAGCCCGGCGCGGCTCGCGCACGCCCTGGTCGTCCGCGCCAGCCGCCCCAAGCAGCGGCTCACGCTCCGCCTCGACGCCGACCTGGTCGCATGGTTCAAGGCCCAGGGCCCAGAGCTACCAGGCCCGCATGAACGCCGTGCTCCGCGCCTATGTCGAGCGCGCGCGCAAACCTACGCCCTGAGCCACCCAGTCTGCCTCGGTGGGCTTGCCGGCGCCCGCGAGGGCAGGATCGCAGCGCCGCCTGGCGACCAGGGCGGTCAGTCCGCCGGCTCGGTCGGCGCCGCGGCCAACGATCGTTGCTCAACGGACCGTCACCCGCTACCATGGTTTGGGATTCGTCAGAGGCTTACAAGACATGAGCAGCCGCAAGACCGTCACCATCTCGCTCTCGGAGGAGACGATCGCCGAGCTCGATCGGGTGCGCACGAGCGAGGATCGCAGCCGTTCCGAGATCGTGGACGAGGCGCTGCGCTGGTATTTCCGGCGCATCCCCATCGAGACCCCGACGCCGGAGGAGGTGGCGGCGATCGAGGAAGGACGGGCGGCGATCGAACGCGGCGACTACGTGAGCTTCGAGCAGCTCGTCCGCACCTGTGGCATGCAGGCCGGTTTCCGAGAACGTTTCCTCTTCGCGCGCGCCGCCGCTGCCGCCCTCGACCTCGGCCCGCAGACCACGCTAGGATCGGCGCGCTTATCCCTGAGAGGAGCAGCCGGGATGGCGAAGGTCGATCTCGAGTTTCTCGCCCGCCAGATCGAGCGCGTGATCACCGACCTTGCGACCCTGAAAGATGACGCGATGGTGGTCATGGCGCGCCTCGACCGGATCGACGCCACCGTCCAGAGCCTGGTGGTCGAGGTCCGCGCCATGCACAGCCGCCATGAGCGGCTGGCAAGACGCGTCGAGCGCGTCGAGGAGCGGGCGGAGCCCGACGGGTAGCCGGATGGCTCCCCGGCTCGAGCATGCCCGATCGTACGCGCCAGCCGCCCCAAGCAGCGGCTCACGCTCCGCCTCGACGCCGACCTGGTCGCATGGTTCAAGGCCCAGGGCCCCAGCTACCAGGCCCGCATGAACGCCGTGCTCCGCGCCTATGTCGAGCGCGCGCGCAAACCTACGCCCTGAGCCGCCCACCTGCATCGGTGGGCTTGCAGGCCTTCCTCTATCGGACCCCGGTTTCCTTTACGGGCGACCGACCTTGACCTGATTACCCGCGCCGGCGATCTGGATGGTGACGTTCTGATCGCCGGTGACGTTGGCGATCTGCTGGATCGCCGCGCGCTCCTCCTCCGGGATCTCCTCGATCAGCTTCGCGACCGCACCGCGAAAGCCCGGGTCGGCCTCGAGCGCCTTCTCCAGCTGCACCTCGAGCGCCGACCAACGCCGCCGATCGTCCGGCTTCGCCTCCACATCCGCGAGCGCCTCCTTGCCGGCGAGCTTCGCCTTGAGCGCATCCCAGAGCTTCACGACCCGGCGCGCCGACCTCGCCGCCGACCTTCTTCGCCAGCTCCTCCGCCCCCTTGGCCAGGTAAGGCGCGACCAGCGTCACCGCCGCAGCCGCAAGTTCCCCAACGCCCATCATTGTCCGCCTCCTTCCTCGTCGTCCGCCGGCCCCTCCTGCATCCGTTGCAGAACCTCGAGGATCGGCCCGAGCAGCTCCATGTCCGGCTCGCGCCCGAGCTTCTCGCAGCGTCGGACGTAGTCCCGGCCGATCGTCAGCGCCCGGTCTGCCCAGCCTGGCGGCAGCGCCAGCAATGGCCCCGTGATGGCCCCGACGGCCTCCTCATCGCTCGCGACCGCGTCCTCGATGCGCTCCAATTCCTCCAGCCGGTCCGCCAGCACCGAGAGCGACAACGCGAGAGCGGGCCGATAGGCATCGGGCGCCTTGGCCGCCAGCTCGCGGTACAGGCCGCCGCCTCCTGCGCCGGCGCGAGCGCCGCCTCGCGCTGGCCGACCTCGCTCAAGCTTGTGGCCAGGTTGTTGAGGGCCGAAGCCAGAGCGGGCCGATAGGCATCGGGCGCCTTGGCCGCCAGCTCGCGGCGGATGGCAACCGCCTCCTGCGCCGGCGCGAGCGCCGCCTCGCGCTGGCCGACCGCGCTCAAGCGATTGGCCAGGTTGTTGAGGGCCATCGCCAGATCGGGCCGATAGGCATCGGGCGCCTTGGCCGCCAGCTCGCGGCGGATGGCCGACCGCCTCCTGCGCCGGCGCGAGCGCCGCCTCGCGCTGGCCGACCTCGCTCAAGCTTGTGGCCAGGTTGTTGAGGGCCAAAGCGAGATCGGGCCGATAGGCATCGGGCGCCTTGGCCGCCAGCTCGCGGTACAGGCCTGCGGCCTCCTGCGCCGGCGCGAGCGCCGCCTCGCGCTGGCCGACCTCGCTCAAGCTTGTGGCCAGGTTGTTGAGGGCCGAAGCCAGAGCGGGCCGATAGGCATCGGGCGCCTTGGCCGCCAGCTCGCGGCGGATTGCAACCGCCTCCTGCGCCGGCGCGAGCGCCGCCTCGCGCTGGCCGACCGCGCTCAAGCGAATGGCCAGGGTGTTGAGGGCCATCGCCAGATCGGGCCGATAGGCATCGGGCGCCTTGGCCGCCAGCTCGCGGCAGATGGCGACCGCCTCCTGCGCCGGCGCGAGCGCCGCCTCGCGCTGGCCGACCTCGCTCAAGCTTGTGGCCAGGTTGTTGAGGGCCATCGCCAGATCGGGCCGATAGGCATCGGGCGCCTTGGCCGCCAGCTCGCGGTAGAGGCCTGCGGCCTCCTGCGCCGGCGCGAGCGCCGCCTCGCGCTGGCCGACCTCGCTCAAGCGAATGGCCAGGTTGTTGAGGGCCATCGCCAGATCGGGCCGATAGGCATCGGGCGCCTTGGCCGCCAGCTCGCGGTAGAGGCCGCGGCCTCCTGCGCCGGCGCGAGCGCCGCCTCGCGCTGGCCGACCTCGCTCAAGCTTGTGGCCAGGTTGTTGAGGGCCATCGCCAGATCGGGCCGATAGGCATCGGGCGCCTTGGCCGCCAGCTCGCGGTAGATGGCAACCGCCTCCTCCGCCGGCGCGAGCGCCGCCTCGCGCTGGCCGACCTCGCTCAAGCGATTGGCCAGGTTGTTGAGGGCCAAAGCCAGATCGGGCCGATAGGCATCGGGCGCCTTGGCCGCCAGCTCGCGGCAGATGGCGACCGCCTCCTGCGCCGGCGCGAGCGCCGCCTCGCGCTGGCCGACCTCGCTCAAGCGAATGGCCAGGTTGTTGTACGCGGCCGCCAAGCTCGGGATGCGCTCGGTGCGTCCTTGATCGATTTCCTCGACCAGGCTCTGGGCGATTGCCCCGTGTATTCGGACCGCATGCCGGGCCAGTGCCAACGAGGTCTGCGGCAGCTCGTTGGCGATCATCATCAGCTGGTCGACGTCGACCGAGCTACCCAGCGCGTCGAGCCAGGCGAGCGGCTGCTCGTAGCCGGCGCCCACGAAGTCCTGGGCGGTCCGGATCACCGTGCGCCGCCACCTGTTGTCCGGCCTGGGCGAAGGCGCGCAACACCACCGCGCTTGCGTCGACCTGCCGGCCGCTCAAGGCGCGCAGGATCGCGGCCTCGCCGATGATGTCGGGCAGGATCGGGTCGATCCCGGCCCTCGGCGCCCGGCAACGCCTCACACAACTGGTCGGCCAGCTCGGCGTCATCTCCGGCCGATGGCCTGCGCAGCGCCTGCTCTTCCGCAGCGGCTGCATCCTCGAAGCCGCCGCGCGCAAGGCCGCGGCATAGAGTTACGTAGGCGGCGAGATGCACGAGCATGGCGCGGCTGGCGTCGTTGCCGCCGAGCCGCTCGATCCGTGCCAGTTCCCGGTCGGCAAGTTCGAACGCGAGATCCGTCCGCCGCAGGGACAGCACCTGCGCCATGCCGACCTGCTTGGCCATCAGCGCCGGCCATCATGAGGAACAGCGGCTCGCCGCCCCAGGTCAGCTCCCCGAGCTCGCGATCGAACGCGGGATCGGCCCCGACTTCCGGCGGCTGCTCTTCGCTGTCCGCCTGCTCCAGCGTCTCGGCGATCACGGCGCGGCGTGTCGGCGGTCGCGGCGAGCGGCGGCAGCGCGATCGGTTCGGCGGGATCGAGCAACTTGCGCGACGGCCCGGTCGCCGAAGCCGCCGCGACCGAATGCCGTCTGCCACCAGCCGGTGCCCGCTTCGGCGTGGCGCTCCAGGAGCAGCATGCGCAACGGTTCCGATCGCGTAGACCTGCATTGTCCTCGAGTTGCCGAGAGCCAGTCGTGCAGCCGTTTCGGCGTGGATCGCGGCATAGTCGACCACGATCAGGGTCGGCCGGCCCCAGCCCCAATCGGCCAGGTTCTGCTTATCGTAGAATCGTCTCAGCTCGCCGCTCTCGACGAAGCCTGCAGCCCATGCCTTGGGCGAAGAGCTCGTCGCACAGCTCGAGGGCGAGGCGCGTCTTGCCGGCGCCCGCCCGGCCGGTCAGCACCCGGACCGAGATCGGCTTGCCCGCTCGCGAGCCAGGCCCGCAGCTCCTCTCGCTCTTCCCGGCGACCTACCAGCGGGATCGACGGCTGTAAGGGCTCAGCAGGTCGATTTCGGCGACGACCTCGCGGCTTTTCAGGATGCTGCGTGAGCTTCAGATAGGGCCGCGCCGAGGTCGACCCGGTTGTCGTTGCCCAGGACCTGGACGATGATGTTGCCCTGGCCGTCGACGTCGGCTCGTTGCTGGCTGGGGGCGGGTTGCTGCATCGCTCGAATCGCGTCATCGAAACCGGGGCGATCTCATCACAACGCGAGTTCCGACGCCAGATGTTTCCATCAGCGCGCGCCGGCGTTCGCGAGGCTCACTGCATGCGCACAGAACTGTCGCACGGGTGTGCAGCATGCCGGAGCTCGCTCTTCGGTTGATTTCTCCAGGTCGATGGATCGCGCTTGATCCGCGACACCCGCGCAAACCCTGGGTTTTTCGCCAACCGAGCGCGTCTCCAGTCAATGTATGGAGGCTCAAGGGGTTGATCCTCGCCGGCCGTCGTTTCGAGACCCCGACTTCAGCGCACGGATCTGAGTTATGGAGGCTCCACAAATGCGCCACGCATGCATCACTTCTAGATCTGATGTGGGCGCATCGCCAATGACAACTCGGATCAATAGTGCCTATCGCTCGTGAGACATCGGCAGTATCGCAACACGATTTCATGACGCGCGCGCGGTTCGACGCTGAACGATCAGCTGAAAAACCGGTAATACATACATGCTGGCCTACAAAGATTGATCATCGCGACCGGGCCTCGCGATCAATGCGGAGCCTCCATCGGATCAATCGGCATCAAGATGGAGGCGATGGAGGCTCAGTTGCCGCCGAACAGGCCCTTGATCGAGCGCACCAGGTGGTCGACCATGGTGCCGAAGGCGTCGGCGACCGGGTTCTCGCTGGGCTTGGCGGGCGGCGGGCTCGGGGCGGAAGGGGAGGTCGCCCTCGGCGCGCAGGATGAAGTCGCGGAAGATCTGGGCCGGCAGGGTGCCGCCGGTGACGCCCGGCATCGGCCGGCCGTCGTCGTTGCCGACCCAGACGCCGGCCACGAGGTCGTCGGTGAAGCCGATGAACCAGGCGTCCCGGTTGTCGGAGCTGGTGCCGGTCTTGCCGGCGACGAAGCGGCGGAGCGCGGCCTGGCGGCCGGTGCCGCGGAGCAGCGTGACCTCGAGCATCGCCCGCATCTCGCGGACCACGGAGGGCTCGAGCACCGGCTCGTCGACCACCCGGCGCTGGTAGAGCACGGCATCGTTCGCGCCCTGGATCGAGAGGATCGCCTCCGGCCAGACCAGGCGGCCGCCGTTGGCGATCGAGGCGTAGGCGCCGGTCAGCTCGAGCAGGCGGACCTCGGAGCTGCCGAGCGCCAGGCTCGGCTGGTCGCGCAGGCTCGAGGTGATGCCGAGCCGCCCGGCCATCTTGATCACCGCCTTGTGCCCGACCTGGTCGCTGAGCCGGACCGCCGCCGTGTTGACCGACTGCGCGAAGGCGTCGGTCAGCGTGATCCTGGGCGGATAGGCGTCGTCGTCGTTGCGCGGCCGCCAGCCGTCGACCTGCAGCGGTGCTGCCGAGATCTGGTCCTCCGGCCTGAGCCCCGCCTCGAGCGCGGCGAGGTAGACGAACAGCTTGAACGCCGAGCCGGGCTGGCGCTCGGCCTGGGTCGCGCGGTTGAACTGGCTGTCGGCGTAGGCGCGGCCGCCGAGCATGGCGCGGACCTGGCCGTCCGGGGTCATCGCGACCAGGGCCGCCTGGCTCGCCTTGGTGCGCGTGCGCGCGAGCACGGCTGCGACCGCGGCCTCGGCCGCCTGCTGCAGCTTGGCATCGAAGGTCGTCTTGACCTCGAGGCGCGGCTGGCCGGGGTCGGCGTAGAGGCGGCTCTCGGCGGCCACCCAGTCGGCGAAGTAGCCGCTGTCGGCCTGGATCCTGGGCGCGGCGATGGTGGCGGGATGGGCGAGCGCGGCGGCCGCCTGGGCCTGGCTTGCGAGCCCCTGCTCGACCATGCCGGCAAGCACCACGGCCGCGCGCTTTTGGGCGAGCGCGAGATCGCGGGTCGGGGCGAAGGTGGAGGGTGCCCGGATCACGCCCGCGAGCATCGCGGCCTCCGCCAGCGACAGCCCGCCCGCGGGCTTGCCGAAGTAGCGCCTGGCGGCGGCATCGACCCCATAGGCGCCGCTGCCGAGGTAGACCCGGTTGAGGTAGGCCTCCAGGATCTCGTGCTTGGTGAAGCGGGCCTCGATCCAGAACGCATAGAGCACTTCCTTGGCCTTGCGCACCAGGCTGCGCTCCGGGCTCAGGAACGCGAGCTTGGCCAGCTGCTGGCTGATCGTGCTGCCGCCCTGGACCACGTGTCCAGCCTTGAGATCCTGGATCAGCGCGCGGGCGATGCCGATCGGGTCGATGCCCGGATGCTGGTAGAAGCGCCGGTCCTCGATCGCGACCACCGCCTTGGGCAGCCAGGGCGACATCTGCTCGAGGCTGAGAAAATCGCCGTAGCGGTCGCCGAAGCTCGCAAAGACGACGCCCGCGCGATCCAGCAGGTTGATCTGGGCGTTGCCGGCCTCCGGCCGCGGCCGTCGCAGGTCGCCCAGATCCAGACTCGCATACCAGCCGAGCATCACGATCACGAGCACCAGGCCGAGCGGTCCGGTCAGCAGCCAGCGCCACCGGCGCCGCCAGGGGCTCTGGGCCTGGCTGCGCGACCGGCTCGGGGCGGCCGCACGCTGGTTGGGCGCACGCCGGCGGGGGGCGCTCTTGGCTCTGGCCAAAGCCCGCGGTCCGAGGCGGCGTCAGCCCGGCCGCTCGGGCTCGACGATCTCGAGCTGGATCACGGCGGCGTTGATCAGCACCTTGCCGCGGTCCTCGAAGTTGACCGTGACCCGCTCGCCGACCACCGATTGCACCTGACCGATGCCCCAGTCCGGCTGGGTCGGATGGCGCACCATGGCGCCGGGCACGAGAAGAGGATTCATGGGCCTCATACCGTCGGGGCGTCAGGAAAAGCTTACCCTTACTATCGCATCTTAAAGCACCACGGCAATCCCGGGTCGATTTCGGGGGAATCTCGCATGGACGGTGACGGGCGGGCCGACTTGGCGCTAGCTTGAGGCCGGCGCTAGCTTGAGGCCGGGCGCTGGCTCGAGGCCAGGCGCCAGCCCGAGGCGAGGCGCCAGCTCGAGGCGGCTTGGGGCGGGCGCCAGGTCGTGGCGGGACGCCAGGGTCGGACGAAACGCCGGATTCGGGTGGATTCCCGGGAGCGCTGCGGATGGCCGAGCGACCCCTGCTCCAGGTCAGCGATCTTGCCCTCGGGTTCGGCGGGGTGGTGGCGCTCGCCGGCGTCTCGTTCGATGTCGAGGAGGGCTCGATCGTCGGCCTGATCGGGCCGAATGGCGCCGGCAAGACCACGCTGTTCAACTGCATCAGCCGCCTCTACCTTCCGAAATCGGGGCGACATCCGGTTCCGCGGCCGCTCGATCCTGCGCCTGCCGCCGCACCGGATCGCCCCGCTCGGCATCGCCCGGACCTTCCAGAACCTGGCCCTGTTCCCGAGCTTGTCCGTGCTCGACAACGTCATGCTCGGCGCCCACGCCCGGAGCCGGAGCGACTTTCTCTCGGACGCGCTGCGCCTGCCCTGGGTCGGCCGCGAAGAGCGGCGGGTCCGGATCCGCGCGCAGGCGCTGCTGGTCGAACTCGGCCTCGAAGAGGTCGCCGCGAAGCCCGCCGGCGCGCTCACCTTCGCCATGCAGAAGCGGATCGAGCTCGCGCGCGCGCTTGCCCTCGAGCCGACCCTGCTCCTGCTCGACGAGCCGGCCGGCGGCCTCAACCACACCGAAATCCAGGACCTCAGCCGGCAGATCCGGGGACTCCGCGACCAGCGCCAAGTCGCCCTGCTCCTGGTCGAGCATCACGTCCAGATGGTCATGGCGGTCTCGGACAAGGTCGTGGCGTTCAATTTCGGACGCAAGATCGCCGAGGGCTCGCCCAACGAGGTTCAAAAGCATCCGGACGTGATCCGGGCCTATCTCGGCGCCGTCGCCTGATGGCAAGCCTCCTGGACGTTGCCGGCCTCGAAGCGTTCTATGGCCAGACCCAGGCGCTGTTCGGGATCGACCTGGTGCTCGAGGCGGGCAGCATCACGACCATCCTCGGCGCCAATGGCGCGGGCAAGACGACGACGCTGCGGGCGATCTCGGCGCTGGTCCAGACCCGCGGCCGGATTACGTTCGATGGCCGCCGGATCGATCGGCTGAGCCCCGAGGCGATCGCCCGGCTCGGGATCGCGCATGTCCCGGATGGCCGCGGCACGTTTTTGCGCCTCTCGGTCGCCGAGAACCTGCGGCTTGGCGCCTATACCCGGCGCGACCCGGCTGGCATCCGGGCCGACCTCGAGCAGGTCCAGGGCTATTTCCCGGTGCTCGCGGAGCGACGCCGGCAACAGGCGGGCACGCTGTCCGGTGGCGAGCAGCAGATGCTGGCGATCGCGCGGGCCCTGATGCTCCGCCCGCGCCTTTTGCTGCTCGACGAGCCCTCGTTCGGCCTCGCCCCGCTGGTGGTCCGGGAGATTTTTCAGATCCTCGGACGGATCAACCGGGAGGACGGCGTCGGCATGCTCCTGGTCGAGCAGAACGCGGAGCTGGCGCTGGCCCTGGCACACCACGCCTACCTGCTCGAGACCGGCAAGGCCGTGCGCGCCGGGCCGGCCGCGGAGCTTGGCGCCGACCCGACGGTGCGCCGGGCCTATCTCGGCTACTAGCGCTCGGACCCGACGCTTCAGTCTTGCGCTCGTCATGCCCGATCGCAGGCCCGGTCCGGCGCGAACCAGCGCAGGTCGACGCTTGCCTCGCTCGCCGGTGCGCGGGGCCAGGCGACGTGCCATCATGGTCAGCTGGGAGGTGAGCCATGCGCATCGAACAGATCGAGATCTGGCCGGTCAGGGTGCCCTACACCCATGCCGAGATGAGCTCGCTGGTCGCGCGCGACGGCGTGACCGACGTGATCGTCAAGCTCACCGCCGACGACGGCTCGGTCGGCTGGGGCGAGTGCACGCGCGCGGCCGATGCCGCCGGGATCGCCTGCGCGCTCGCCGCCATGCGCCCGATCGTCGTGGGCCGCGATCCCTTCGACATGGACGCGATCGCGCGCGACGTGTTCATCGCCGGCGCTTGGCAGTTCCAGCCGATGACCGGCAATTTCGCCTTCGCCGGCATCGACATGGCTCTCTGGGATCTGTGCGGAAAAGCCTGCGGCCAGCCGCTCTACCGCCTGCTCGGCGGCGCGGTCCGCGAGACCGTCGATTATTTTTGTTACTTGAGCTGGGGTAGTCCCGAGGCGGTTGCCGAGCAGTGCCGGGAGGGCGTCGAGCGCGGCTACACCGTCTTCTATCTGAAGGTTGGCGTCGATGCCGCGGCCGAGGAAGCGATGCTCGCCGCCATCCGCCCCACGATCGGCCCCGGCCGAAAAATCCGGATCGACGCCAACCAGGCCTGGACGGTCCCGGAAGCGACCCGGTTGCTCACCGACTGGCACCGAAAGTTCGAAATCAACTTCGTCGAGGCGCCGGTGCCGATCGATCCGGTCGAGCTGATGCAGGACCTCAAGCGCCGGGTGCCGGTGCCGCTCTGCGTCAACGAGGGCCTCTGGCGCGAGGCCGACGCGTACCGGATCATCGACAGCCGCTGCGGCGATTTTCTCTGTTTCAGCTCCTATTGGGTGGGCACGCTCCGCCGCTTTCAGTCCTTGTGTCACGCCGCCCAGGCCAAGGGCTGGCAGGTCTGCAAGCACACCCATGGCGAGCTTGGCCTGGCCGCCGCCGCAGGCCAGCACCTGATGCTGACGCTGCCCAACGCCACCGACGGCCACCAGCAGACCGCGCAGCTCATGGACGACGACATCCTGACCGAGCCGCTGCCGATCGCGACCGGCCCGACCTGGGGCCGGATCGATCTTCCCGGACTTGGCGTCGAGGTCGACGAGCAGAAGCTCGCCCGCTACCACCAGGCTTATCTGGATCACGGCGAGTTCCCGCCGTACGGCGCCAAGTTCGAGAACCCCGATCGATCTGCTAAGATGAGCGTTCTAAAGCGAAGCATGGAGCCAGGATGAGCACGACCACCCTCGACGTACCGCTCACCGACCAGACGCGCGAGCGTCTCAAGGAGGTCGCGGCACGCAATCGAAAGAGCGAGGCGGAGATCGCGGCGACCCTGATCGAGGGCGCCCTCGCCGCGGACGAGCTGGAGGTTCAGATGATCCGCGACCGCCTTGCCCAAGCGGACGCCGGCGGCCCCTTCGCCCGCCATGAGGACGTGCTCGCCTGGCTGAAGGCGCTCTCCGAAGGCAAGCTCGTCCCCGCGCCGAAGGCGATCGTCACCCCCTGATCCAAGGGACGCCTTCTGGCTCGAGGCGGCGTTGCTGATCTCAACAAGATCGTTGAATGCCTCGCCGCGCAGGCGGCGAGGCGTTCGCAGAACTTGAAGCAGTCGCCGCCTTCCTCGCCCTCGAAATGGATGCCGCCGGCGAGCGAGTCGATCCGGGGCGTCAGCGCCGGCACGAGCGCCAGGCAGGCCGCCTTGCGGTCGAGGACCCGGAACTCGAGGCCGAGCGGTCGCTGGCGCTCCGAGATCACGATCGCCTCGTCGAGGCTCTTTTGATCCGAGTAGACCTTGAGGGCGCCGCCCGTGACCCGGTCGTAGTCGAGGGCGGTTGTCGCCCGAATCTCCGTGAGCGCGTCGAGACTGTAAAGCGCGAGCTGGAGCACGGCCTGTGTGTTTGCCCAGGACGGCTTCGCCCTGGACGCAAGCAGGAAGTCGAGGCCCCAGCGCGAGATCCGGAGCAATTGGCGCCCATGGATCAGGATCGGCGCGTCGGGCCGGGTCATGGTCGTCAGCGTCTTGACCGGCACGCCCGGCGCCGACCAGGGCACTGCCTGGCTGATCGCGACGAAGCCGCCATTCGCATGGCTGCACTCGCGGGCGACCCCAGGCTGGCGCTCGACCACCGTCACCTCGTGGCCGTCCTGCAGGAGAAAAAAGGCGGTCGTGACGCCGACCACGCCGCCGCCCAGCACGATCACTCTCATGGCATCGCCTGTCCCTGGGCCCGGGTCACCGGCCGGCACCCATCCGGGCTTCCAGATATTCGGCCGTGCGCATCAGGGGGAAGCTCATGATGTAGTAGAAGACCGCGGCCAGCACGAAGGCGTGCATCGGGAGGAAGGAGGAGGACGCCAGGTCCTTGGCCCGCAGCATCAGCTCGGGTGCGGCGATGATCGAGCAGAGCGCGGTCTCCTTGAGCAGCCCGACGGCGTAGTTGGCGATCGGCGGCACCACCACCCGGATCGCCTGGGGCAGGATGATCCACCTCATCGCCTTGGCAGGCGTCAGGCCGAGGGAGAGGGCCGCCTCCATCTGGCCCTGGTGCAGCGATTCGATGCCCGAGCGGAAGACCTCGGCGAGGAAGGCGCCGCCGTGGATGCCGAGCCCCAAGACCGCGGCGGTGTAAGAGGAAATCACGAGGAATTGGTAGCCCATCTCGGGCAGGGCGAAGTAGATCCAATAGAGGATCACCAGGACCGGTATGCCGCGGAAGAAGCCGATATAGAGCCTGGCGAAGCCGCGCAGCAGGGCAAAGCGCGAGATCCGGAGCAGCGCGATCACCATCCCGATCGCACAGGCGAGGCAGAACGCGACCAGCATCAGCTCGAGCGTGCCGAGCGAGGCGATGCTCATCTCGACGATCCAGTCGCCGAGGTGGTGGCGGTAGCCGGCGAGGAACTGGAGCACCGGCGCGCGCTATTGCCAGCGCCGCCTGGCCCGCTCGAAGCGCCGGACGACGTAGGAGAGCGGCAGGGTCAGCGCCAGATAGAAGAGCGCGCAGACCAGGTAGATCTGGCCGCTGATGCTGTGCATGAAGGTCGCCTGGACCAGGCGCCTGGCCTCGAACATGATCTCGGGGGCGGCGATGGTCGAGATGATCGCGGTGTCCTTGACCAGGCCGATCGCGTAGTTGCCGAGCGGCGGCAACATGATCCGGATCGCCTGCGGCAGGATGATGAAGCGCATCGCCTTGGCGGGCGTCATGCCGAGCGACAGCGCCGCCTCCATCTGGCCGCGATGCAGGGCCTCGATCCCGGCCCGGTAGATCTCGCCGACGTAGGCCGCACCATTGATGCCAAGCCCGATGATTGCGGCGGTCACCGGGTCGAACTCGATGCCGATGTCCGAGAGGCCGAAATAGATGATGAACAGCTGGACCAGGGCGGGCGTGCCGCGCAGCACGTCGGTATAGATGAGGGCGAGCCAGCGGATCGGCTGCAGCGGCGAGATCCGCATCAGGGCGACCACCAGCCCGAGCAGGAGCGCCACTACCAGCGCGCCGGCGGCGACCCGCACCGTCATGCCGGTCGCGTGCCAGAGGACCGGCAGGATCTCCGGCAGCCAGCGCCAGAGCTTGGTCCAGAACTCGAGCATCGGCCGGCCGGCTAGCGCTCGAGAATCTGGCGCAGGAACAGGCGCGTCCGCTCGTGCGCCGGAACCTTCAGGATCTGCTCGGGCGGGCCCTGCTCGACGATCTGGCCGCCGTCCATGAAGATCACCCGGTCCGAGACCTCGGCCGCGAACTGGATCTCATGGGTGACGATCACCATCGTGCGACCCTCGAGCGCGAGCCCGCGGATCACCTTCAGGACCTCGCCGATCAGCTCCGGGTCGAGCGCCGAGGTCGCCTCGTCGAACAGCATCAGCTTCGGCTGCATGGCGAGCACGCGGGCGATCGCGACCCGCTGCTGCTGGCCGCCCGAGAGGCGCTCGGGATACTCGGCGACCTTATGGGCGAGGCCGACCTTCTCGAGCATGGCCATGGCCAGTGCCTCGGCCTCGGGCTTGGCCACCCCCAGCACCCGGCGGGGCGCCACGCTGACGTTGTCGAGGGCGGACAGATGCGGGAACAGGTTGAAGCGCTGGAAGACGAAGCCGATCTCGGCGCGCTCCCTCGCCAGCTCGCGATCGCTCAGATGGACGTACCGGCCGCCCGCCTGCCTCTCGCCGATCAGCGTGCCGTCGACCCAGACGTGGCCGGAGCTCGGCTTCTCCAGGTAGTTGACGCAACGCAACAGCGTCGTCTTACCCGACCCGCTCGGGCCGATGATCGCGAGCTTCTCGCCGCGCTCGACCTCGATGCTGATGCCCTTGAGAACCTCGAGCGCGCCGAACCTCTTGTGCAGGTCGACGATCCTGAGCAGGGGCTCCATGCGAGCATCGTGCCCCGGGGTGGTCGGCGCCAGGAGCCCGGCACGACCAGGCCGGTCATGCCGGGCGCCTCGCGCGCCGCCGCCGGGCTCGCCCGGGAGCCCGCCTAGAAGCAATGATCGCCGTTCGGCGCCACCCAGTCCTTCGGCCGGTCGACCCCGTTGCGCAGGTTCTCGCCCTGGGGCGGCGGCGTGAACCAGCTCTTGTCGCCCAGGCCATACTTGGCCATGATTTTGACATTCGTGCAGTCGGCCCAGATCTTGGCGATCTGTTGATTGAAGGCGTCGTGGAGCTCTTTCTCTTCGGGATTGATGCCGAAGATCACGTTGTAGACCTGGGACATGATCGGATATTTGTCGGGCTCGGGCTTGAGCGGCACCTGATGGAGCTTCCAGTCGGGGTTCTCTTGAATCGCCAGCTGCATCAGCGGCGGATCCAGGATCGCCATGTCGACCCGGCCGGCGATCAGGTCGCGGAGCACGCCGTCGGTGGTGTCGTAGAGCTTGACCTCGCCGATGCCCGCGACCGTCTTGAGCTCAGGCACGAGCGTGAAGCCAGATACCGTGGCCACGCTGCGGCCCTTCATGTCCTCGAAGGTCGACCAGCTGGTGTCCTGCTTCTGGGCGAGCAGCGTGCCGAAATAGTAGATCGGGTCGGTCAGCAGCATGATCTCGGAGCGCGCCGCGATCCAGCCCATGGCGCCGTGCATGATGTCGACCTTGCCCTGCTTGGTCGACTGGATCTCGGCCGACCACTCCATCATGTGCGGCACGACCTCGAGCCCGAGGCGCTGGGCGATCAGGACCATCAGATCGCCGTCGGTGCCGATCAGCTTGCCGTCCTTGAGCCCGGTCATCGGCATGTCGCCATTCAGCGCCACGTTCAGCTTGCCCGGCTCGATGGTCTTGGGCGGCGCGGCCTCGGCGACCGCGACCGCGACCGCGAGCAGCAAGGCAGCGCCCCCGGCGCCGAGCGCCCAGGCGCCGCCGCGAATCCATCTGCCACGATCCATGTTGAAGCCTCCCTGGCTGAGTTGCTTGCCGGCCATTCTGGGTCTGGCCGACAGGTCCGTCAACGCCCGCCGCCGCGCCGCGCCAGAGCGCGCAGGTTGGTCCCGGGCTGACCGGCGATCGTCCTGATCCCGACGAAGGCTTCCTCGATGCGCTCCCTGACCCGCTGGCTCGCAGCGTGGCCGGGACGACGCGTCGTCCGGCGATCGATCGCCGGGCGCCGGCCACGGCTGTCGACCTGCGAGACGGCCTTCGATCAAGGAGCGGGTCTGCACGATTGGCGACAGCTCGGGCGCGATCCGCAAGTCCATCTCGTTGGTCATCTTGACCCGGACTTGCCTTCGGGCGTTTGGCAGCGGCTCGATTCCGACCACAGCGCCGGCTATCATCCAGACGAACTCCCGGCGATCACCGAGGCCGTTCTGCCGATCGGTACGCTTGGGTTGGGAGAACGACCGCGTGCGGCTGCTGCTGCTGAGTGTTCTGACCTTGCTGGCCTTGCTGGCCCTGGTGATGGGCGGCCTGGCAGGCTTCTGGTGGCTCGGCGGGCCTGACGCGCATCGTTGGGTGGCACGCCGGACCCTCGAGCTTGTTCTGAAGCGCGACGTCCACGTCGATGGCACGCTTGAGGTCGAGCTCGGCGCCGAACCCCTGCTCGAGGTGACCGGTCTTCGGATCGACAATCCTCCATGGGCCGAGACGCCGGCCCAGCTTCAGATCGCGCACGCCCGGATCCAGATCGCGCTTCGCCCGCTGCTGCGTCGCGCGCTCGTGTTCCCGCTGGTCGCCCTCGAAGGGGTGACAATCGCTCTCGAGACTGCCGCCGATGGTCGTCAGAGCTGGCAATCAGCCCGCGAGGCGAGGTTCGCCATACCGCTGTTCGACCGCCTGTCGGTGAGCGATGCGACCGTCACCTACCACGACCTGCGGGACGGCCGGCGCACCCGATTGCACATCGTGAGCCTGACGCATCAGCGCGACGACCCATCTGGGGGCATGCGGCTCGACGCCGATGGTGACATCGACGGCAAAGCCTTTCGGATCGGAGGAACGTCCGGGAACCTGGAAACGGCGGTGGCTGCGACCGTGCCCTTGCCCCTCGACCTCGAGTTCCGGCTGCCGTCGATCGATGCCAGGCTCAAAGGCACGGCCGCCGACGTCGCCCACGCCAGAGGCCTGGATCTGCGGCTCGAGGCTCGAAGCCCGTCTTTGCTGGCTGCCGCCAAGGCGTGGAATGTGAGCGTTCCGGTGGATGGGCAGATCACGGTCGCCGCCCGACTGGGCGGTGATCTCGCCGTGCTCTCGCTCGCCGACGTCAGCGTCGAGATGATCGGCTCCGATCGTGATCACCTCCAGTTCTCGGGCAGCGTGGGCAACGTCTGGCAGGGCAGCGGGCTCGACGGACGTGTCACCCTGGAGCTGGATCCCGCGGGTCAGTTCGGCGAGCTCCTCCCCGTGGGCTGGCGCAGCCTGAACCAGATCGAAGCCGCCGCGAGGGTGGCCGGCAGCGTTGCCGCGCCGGCGTTCGATGACCTCGCAGCCGACATCCGTGGACCAGGCAACAGCAGGCTGAGGCTCGCCGGCAGCCTCCGGGTCACCACCCCGGGAGGTGCGCGGCTCGAACGCTTCGATTTGACCTCGAGCCTCGAGGTCCCGCGCATCGCCGACCTGGCCGACCTGTTCGACGTCGGCAGCGCCGGGCTCGAGCGGTTCTGGTTCGACGGCAAACTGTCCGGCGACGGGCGGCGGTTCGATGCCGAGGGCCGAGCGAGCCTGGGCGAGACTCAATTCGATGGGGTCGTCACCGGCGATTTCACGGGTGCGCGACCGAGCTTCAATGCCCGCCTGCATTCGCCGCAGCTACGTCTGGCCGATCTTGGCTTGACTCCGGCGGCTTCAGGCGACGCGACCCCGGCGCAGCCGGCGACCGCGATTGCGCAGCCGCAGCTGTTCGGTCGCGAGCCGTTCCCACTCGACGGGCTGCAGAAACTCGATCTCGACCTGGACGTGCAGCTCGACAGCCTCAAAGGGATCGCGCTTGCCATCGATCGAGCGAAAGCGCACGTCACGCTCACGGAGGGCAGGCTGCAACTGTCACCGTTGCGGTTCGACATCGTCGGCGGCTATGCGGAGGTCGACGCCGAGGTCGACGTCCGCGAGCCGACGCCCAAATGGCGGCTCCGAGCGGAGGCTGATGACGTCGATTTGGGCAATGCCTGGCATCAGCTGAAGACCGAAGTGCCGCTGAACGGCCAGCTCGACCTCGTCCTCGACCTCCAGGCGAGTGGCAGGTCGCCGCGGGACCTTG
This sequence comes from uncultured Alphaproteobacteria bacterium, assembly GCA_963733965.1. Classification (GTDB taxonomy): domain Bacteria; phylum Pseudomonadota; class Alphaproteobacteria; order Geminicoccales; family Geminicoccaceae; genus DATAOG01. The sequence continues at coordinate 51,911 of CAVTFM010000049.1, read as the reverse complement.
CCACTTCGCTCTCCGGCGATCTCAGCCTCGCCCTGCAACGCGGCCGGATCGAGTTCGCGGTTGTTTGCCCTGACCGCGATGAACCCTGCGCGCTGGCTGGTCGCCCGGTCGACGCGACGCGGCTATTCCGAGATCAATTGCTTCGTCGCGCGTGCCGAAGCCGACCATGGCGTTGCCGAGCTTCGCACGCTGGTGCTGGACACGCCGAACGTGATGGCGGTCGGCGCGGGCGACATCAATTTCGCGCGTGAGACGCTCGATGTCAGGATTCGTCCCAGCGCCAAGCAGAGGAACTTGATCGAGCTCGCGACCCCCTTCGCCATCACCGGCAACCTTGCCAACCCGTCCGTGGCGGCCAGCACCACAGGCGGGGCCGCACGCGCGTTGGCGCGGGTTGCCCTCAGTCCCGTCAATCTCCTGGGTCCGTTGCTGCCGTTCGTCAACGACCGGGGCGGGGATCCGGGCAACCCCTGCCTGACCCTCTCGGTTCCGACACCCTGAAGCCTTGAGAGCTTCGCAACCTCTCCGGCGCATCGAACTCGACCCCGCCCTGTTGGCCAGCGCCGGATCGTGGTGGTGACAGCCAGACGGATGGGCAACGCCTCGCGATCGATCCGGCCGAAGCGCCTGGCCCCGATGTCTGGGGCGATGTCGACATGGCGGACCCACCGGCTGCTCCCCGGCTCGGACAGCGTGCGGTAGATCGCCTCAGAGGGGATCAGACGCCCTGCATCAAGAGGTCGAGGTCGAAGGTTGAACGCTGGCCGAGATCCTTTCCATGCGCGGCCAGGAAGGCTTCCGCCGAGCGGCGGCCCTCGTCGCGCAGCATGCACAGGAACTCCCATTCGGCATTGAGTTTCGAAGAATAGCCGAGCGTGGCCATCTGCTCGCTGGTGACGCGGTGGATGCGCATCCCCGCCCACAAAGCGCCTTCGCCGTCACCGGGATCGGCGATCTGGCGCAGCAGCGCGATCATGCGCAACTCCTTCAGAAGAACCGAATTGAACGACACCTCGTTCAGCCGATTGAGGATGTCGCGCGCGGTGCGCGGGGTCTCTTGACGCTCGACCGGGTTGATCTGGACCAGGATCGTGTCGCTCGACGCGCATTCGCGCACCAACGGCGTGATCGTCGGGTTGCCCGAATAGCCCCCGTCCCAATAGGCCTCGCCGTCGATCTCCACCGCCTGAAACAAAGTCGGCAGGCAAGCCGAGGCGAGCATCGCGTCGGGTGTGATCTCGCGGTTGCGGAAGACGCGGCCCCGGCCGGTGTGCACGTTGGTGGCGGTGATGAACACCTTGATCGGCGCGCGGGCCAGGCGCTCGAAGTCGATGTGCTCGGCCAGGATGTCGCGCAGCGGATTGGATCCGCCCGGGTTGAGGTCGTAGGGCGAGAACAGGCGCGACGCGATGTCCATGGCCACGAAGACGGGCGAATTGTCGAGCGTCCAGCGGCCCAGGAGCACGTCCAGCGGCGTCCGTCGCAAGGGGCTCAGCAGGGCCGCGCGCGACACGCTGCGCCAGAAGCTCTGCAAGGCGGCGCGGGCGCGATCGGCCCCGCCCGCGGCGTGACCATCGGCCAGCACGGCCGCGTTCATGGCGCCGGCCGAGGTCCCGGAAATACCGTCGATCCGCAGCCAGGACTCCTCGAGCAGCCGATCCAGCACGCCCCAGGTGAACGCGCCATGCGCGCCCCCGCCCTGCAGGGCCAGATCCACCATAACGGGATCGCGTGTCATGAGAGCCTCGAGCTTGTTTGCGGACAGGATGCCTCATCCAGGAAGAGGCCGTCCAGGCAGGAGGTGATCCGGAGCCAGTGCCCGGGATGACGCCACACCGGGCCGCTCATGCGCCCGGACGGGAGGAACTGGATCGCGGCCTCACCGGGTGGCCAGCGCGTTGCCATCGCCGTCGCCTCGACGTTCGCCGCCCGGTCCAGCTGGCCTATTGCTGACACCGGCTCAGGTCGCTAACGATGCGCCAGGTCGTCGCAATGAGCCGGACCATGCGATCGAGGCTGCTGAGAATCCTCAAGGGCGCGGCGCTGCTGATCGTCGCGAGCGCCGTGACGCTGCTGGCGGTCCGCATCTACCAGACCCAGCGCGGCCCGCCGCTCGAGCTCTGGCACCTCTACGCGCCGGCCGAACTGAGCGCGGAAGAAATCGATAAGGCCGATTGGAACCGGTACCTTGCGGCCGAGCAGGCGGCCTTCGATGCCGTGCACAGGGAGGTCGACGAGAAGCTCACGCCTGAGGAGCGCGTGCCGGTCAACCGGTATTTCGAAGGCAGCCCGGTCCACCCGGCCAGATTCGCCCAGGACTGGAATCGGTCCTACGTGCTCGAGCCGGAGGGCACCCCGGTCGGCGCGGTGGTGTTCCTGCACGGCCTGACGGATTCGCCCTACAGCCTGCGGCACATCGCGCGCCGCTACCGCGCGCACGGCTATGTCTCGATCGCGATCAGGCTGCCTGGCCATGGCACGGTTCCAAGCGGCCTCTCGGACGTCCATTGGGAAGACTGGCTGGCCGCCACCCGGCTGGCGGTGCGGGAGGCGCGCCGGCGGATCGGGCCGTCGCGGCCGCTGCACCTGGTCGGGTTCTCCAACGGCGGCGCGCTCGCCATGAAGTATGCGCTCGACGCGATCGAGGATCCGCAGCTGCCGCGGCCCGATCGCATCGTCCTGATCTCGCCGAATATCGGCATCACCGAGTTCGCCCGCTTCGCCGGCCTCGCCGGCCTGCCGGCACTCCTGCCTCACTTCGCCAAGGCCGCGTGGCTCAGCATCCTGCCCGAGTTCAACCCGTTCAAGTACAACTCATTCCCGGTCAACGGCGCCCGCCAGACCTGGCGCATGACGCAGGCGTTGCAGGAGCAGATCCTGCGGCTGGCGCGCGACGAAAAGCTGGCCCACCTGCCGCCGATTCTGACCTTCCAGTCGGTCATCGACTTCACGGTCAGCACGCGGGCGATCATCACCTCGCTGTACGTGCATCTGCCGGCCAACGGCAGCGAATTGGTGCTGTTCGACCTGAACCGCGACGCGAAACTCGGTCCGCTGCTGCGCTCCGCGTCCGACGCCGTGCTCACGCGGGTGCTGCCACCGCCGCCGCGCCGCTTCCGGGCCACGATCATCGCCAATGCCAGCGCCGACACCAGCGAGGTCGTGGAACGCGTGACCGAGGCCGGGGCGGATACCGAGCAGGAGCGGCCGTTGGGGCTATCGTATCCGCCTGGCGTCTTTTCGCTGTCCCATGTCGCGTTGCCGTTCCCCCCCAACGACAGTCTGTACGGCTTCGATCCCGATCCGAACGAGGATTACGGCATCAGCCTGGGCACGATCGCGGCGCGCGGCGAGCGCGGCGCTCTGATCGTCAGCCTGGACACCCTGCTGCGCATGTCGTCCAACCCGTTCTTCCCCTACCTGCTCGGACGGATCGAGGAAGGCATCGACGCGCCAGCGCCCCAGGCGCGGGCAGCCCAATAAGTTCAGAGCCGACGCTCGCGCCCCGGATACAGCAGATCGGCCGACTTAACCACATGATCTGCAGCATGTTTCCGCCCGGACCAGCGTGGCTCATGCGCCAACGCTATACGACGTCAGGGTGCGGTCACAAATTCGTGACATATTGACTTGAAATACGAGAACGACTAGAGCGTTTGTGCTACGTGCGAAGCTACGCGTAGATAGCTGATGCAAGACCGTGGCTTGACGGTCGAATCAAAGGGAGGAATGGCGGGTGTCCAGGTTTCCTGACCAGGGGCCGGCGAGGCGGGCGAGCACCACCGCACTGTCTTTCCTGCCGTCGGCGTGGGTCGCGGTCGCGATGACACTCGGCGCCATTGGTCCGGCCGTAGCTCAGGTCGATCCTGCCATTCCGCCGGACATCGCCGAACGCCTGGCGTTCGACGCCGCCGACACCAATGGCGACGGCTACGTCAGCGAGGGCGAGCTGACGCGGGACGCGGCCGCCGGGTTCAGCGGGCTCGACAAGGATCGCAGCGGGACCCTGACGCCGCAGGAGCTCGGACCGCACGATCCGGCCTGGTTCGCCCGGGTCGACCGCAATGGCGACGGCGTCCTGACGTTCACCGAAGTCATGATCAACAAGACGAAGGGGTTCGAGGCCGCCGACAAGAACCACGACGGCCTGCTGTCCTTCGAGGAGATGGTGAACGAGGTCAAGATCGAGGAGGGAGTTCCATGATGCTCATGACCCGCGCCAGGATAGGGCTCGCGGTGCTGGTCGGCAGCGCCGCACTGACGCTCGCCGGTTGTGAGCACGGCGGGACGGGCTCCGCCGGCGTCGGCACCGTGGCCGGCGCTGCCGGCGGCGCCGGCGTCGGGCGCGCGCTGTTCGGCAACAGCACGACCGGCATGCTCGTCGGCGCGGCCGCCGGCGGTCTCGCCGGCAACATGGCGCTCGATCGGCCGGCCGAGCAGCGTCAGCAGCAGGAGGCCGAGGCCTCCCAGGACGCCGCCATGCGCCGCCAGCTGGACTTCGAGCGGCAGCGGGCTCTGCAAGCGGACGAGGTCCAGCGCGAGATCGAAGAACGGCGGCTGTTCGATCAATGGCAGCGCGAACGCAATGCCCAGCCGGCACCGGCATGATGAACCGCGCGATCGGTCGTTCACTCGTGAGCTCCTGACCAGCCGGAGCAACGTCGATCCGGAACGTCGGAGCAGCGGGTGACATCTCGAAATCCCGCACACGCGGGGGGGAGTGCGGTGCCATGGAAAGGCGACTGTTTCTCAAGGGCGCGGCGGCGACCACGGCCGCACTGGTGCCCGCTTCGGCTTCGGCGGCGGCGGACGCGCCGTCCGGCGACCTCGCGGCCGCATTGGCCCGTTTTCGCGCCTCGATACCCAGCAATTTCGACCGCGCGTATGTCGAAAACGCGGTCGTTCCCTTCTTCTTGAGCAGCATCTACCAAGGCGAGCGGCCGGCGCTGCCGATGATCGACCTCGCCTTGACCAAGGAGAACGCGCTGCCGGCCGATCTCTGGGGACTGATCTACGAAGGCTGGGGGCCCGCTCCCGAAGAAGGCGTCACCGTCTTCTTGCAGGGGCTCGAGCAGCGAGGCGACCACAACCTTCGCAAGCGGATCTATATGTCGGCGGTCACCCCGGACCTTTATCGGCCAATGTATGGCGATAAGGTCGTCGCGTTCTTCGACCAGCTGCTGGACCCGCGATTTGCCGGCAAGCCGTTCATGCGCCACTATCTCGACTATTATTTCGACATCTACTGGGATCTACACTTAGGCGTGAAGGGCGACGCGATCCCACCCCAGGTTCGGACCATTGGTGAGAGCTTCAACACCGTGCTCGCGTTCCGAGACCCGACGCAGCCGATCGTGTACGAGAACTATATGACCGTGCGGGCGCTGCTCAACTTCCTCAAAGCGTGGATCGACGAGCGGCTCGACGACGTGGCGAACCGGCAGGTCGCCGATCCGGAGAAGACGATCGCCTGGTACTGGCTGAAAAATGCCGGCAACGGCGAGCATTTCAGCAAGAAGGACGTGGTCTTCGAGTGCTTCCACAATTTCGTCGCGCTGAGCCAATGGGGCAACACGATCTTCGGCATCATGTCGCGGCTGAGCCAGGACGGTGGCGATGCCGACGTGCGCGCGTCTTTCGAGAAGACCATGAGCGGCGACTACGACAACGCGAACGGCGGGCCGTACACGCCGCTCGAGCTGTTCGTGATGGAGCTGTTCCGCACGATCTCGCCGAACGGCGGTAGCATCTCCGCGCTCGAGGACGCCAGGCGAGCGAATGCCAGCGATAACTACGGCGATGGCAAGTCGCCGCATCTGAGGTTCGGACTACCCTACGAGCGGCACAGCTACATCAACACGCCGCATACCGCGACCAGCTTCGACCCGCGGCACTGGCTCGATCCGCTGCACTTCGATCCCGAGCGCTACCGGAGCGTGCCGACCAGCGACCAGATCGACGAAGCCAAATGCCAGCAGATCGGCTTTGCCCGGTGCCCCTTCGACATCACCACGCTCGAGGTGAGCGACGGTCGCAAAGCCGGGCTCAGCAACAGCGGCTTCGGCACGGTGTTCGGCGTCGTCGATGGCAAGCCGCTGCCGGTCTGCGACTACGCCGGATTTGCGCCCTTCGGCTTCGGCTATCGGCGCTGCCCGGGTGAGCAGCTGACGATCCAGGTTTTCGAGGACTTCCTGCGCAAGGTATGGCGGGACAAGATCACCTTTCATAAGCTCAACCTGCCGAATCCGGGACGGATTCCGATCGGGCCGAGCGCGGTCATCGACGACGATATCGGCTTCGCCAGGCCGGTTTAGCGGCGGGCGCTGAATCAATCGCCGATGGGGATGGCAAAGAGCACCGTCCGGTGCTATCGATGCGGGTATCGCGCGGGTAACGATGAAAGCCGCGTGCCGGGTGGCAAGCGCCCGAGAACCAAGCAGGGCGGCAAGCGCCCGAGAACCGAGGAGGGATGCCATGGCCGACCTGATCTGCGTCGCGTTCGACGATCCGACGACCGCTGACCGCGCGCTCACGGAACTGACCCTGCTGCAGAAGGAGTACCTGATCGAGCTCAAGGACGCATGCGTCGTCGTTCGGGCCCCTGACGGGGAGGTTCACCTCCACCAGGCGTTCCCGCTCGTGAAGACCGGCGCGATCACCGGCGGAACGTCGGGCGCTCTTTGGGGCGGTCTGATCGGGCTCCTGTTCCTCAACCCGCTCGCGGGCATGGCGATCGGCGCCGGGTTCGGCGCGGCGAGCGGCGCGCTCGCGGGCAAGGTCAGCGACTACGGCATCCCCGACGATTTCATCAAGGAGCTCGGTCGCACGATCAAACCTAACTCCTCGGCCTTGTTCCTTTTGGTGCAGAAGGTCACGGCCGACAAGGTCCTGCCGAGGATGGTGGGCTTCAAGGGCCACGTACTGAAGACGTCGCTCTCGGATGACCGGGAAAAGCGTCTCCGTGAGGCCCTGGGCGATACGGGGTCCGCTCAGGCCTGAGGTCCCACCGGGGGTGCCGCGTCCTTGTCGCGACAAGCGCTCGCATGACCATGGCTGGCACGAGAAGCGGCCGCCTTCCTGGCTTTGACCGCGATGGGCGGGGCGTCAAGGATCGGTGCGAGGATCGTCCCCGGCGCGGGGCTTCTGCCGGGGCGGAAAGCCGTCCTCGTCAGCGCCGGTCGATGATCGTCATCCTGGCGGCGTGGCGTCGCGGCCACCGCTCGCTTCGTCTCGGCACATCTCGATCGAGCCTCGAGCGGCGGGAAGAACGCAATGCGCGTGATCACCCTGAGCGCGACCGACACCATCGTCGTCGCGATCCTCGCCTACTTCCTCGGCCGGTTCCTCACCGCGAAGATCGCGGTACTGGAGACCTACCGCATTCCCGAGGCGGTGACCGGCGGGCTGCTGGTGGCGCTGGTGGTGGCGCTGATCCGCGCCGCCGGCGGGATCGAGCTCGAATTCACCACGGGCCCCCTTGCCCTCCTCTTCTTCTTCGCTTCGATCGGGCTCAACGCGAGCCTGCGCGACCTCGCTGCCGGCGGCCGGCCGCTCGTCCTCCTCTTGGGCATCGCGGCGATCGCGCTGGTCGTGGAGAACATCATCGGCACGACCTGCGCGTGGCTTCTGGGAGCGGAGCCGCTGCTCGGCCTGATGGCCGGGTCCGTGTCGTTGCTCGGCGGCCACGGCACCGCGGCGGCGTGGGGTGCGATCTTCGCGGAGCACACCCACCTGGCGCCGGTGATCGGGCTCGCTTCGGCAACCTTCGGGCTGGTCGCGGGCGGCGTCATTGGTGGTCCGATGGGCCGTTACCTGATCGAACGCTACCGGCTGCGCGGGGCCGCCGACGGCGGCACGATCCAGGAGACGGCAGGCGGCGGGCCGATCGAGGCGCCGATCAACGTGCCGTCGATCTTCGCCTCGATCCTGCTCCTGGCACTGGCGATCGGGCTCGGCGACCAGATCGGTTGGGTGATCGATCTGCTTGGCCTCAAGCTGCCGGCGTTCGTCACCGCGATCTTTGCCGGCATCCTGATCGGCAACCTCGGACCCCGGCTGCTGCCGCGGTTGAACTGGCCGATCGGCAGCCCCGCATTGAGCCTGCTCAGCGAGCTCGCTTTGAACCTGTTCCTGACGCGCGCGCTGATGTCGCTCGAGCTCTGGACGCTGGCCGCCGTGGCCGGGCCGCTGCTCCTGGTCCTCACGCTCCAGGTCCTGGCGATGATCCTGATGTGCCGTTTCATGGTGTTCCCGGTCTTGGGGCGCAACTACGACGCCGCGGTGATCGGGGCGGGGTTCATCGGCCTTTCGCTCGGCGCCACGCCGACCGCGGTCGCGAACATGTCGGCGCTGACCCACCGCTACGGCGCCTCGCCCCAGGCGTTCCTGGTCGTGCCCCTGGTCGGCGCCTTCTTCGTCGACCTGCTGAACGCCGTCGTCATCAGCATCGGATACTCGCTGCTCGCGCCGTGAGCGAGGCGGGTCACGCCCGCATCGCCGGCGCGGAGGGCCGCCCATGAGGGATCACGACGGCCCGGGCGGAACTGGGAGGGTCGCTCTCGATGCCGACGGGCGCTGAAAACGACGAGCCCAGCGAGTCCTTCGTCTCGACCGGCCACTTGCCGCCTGAGGAGCTGGTCAAGGCATGGGTCGACGACGCGCACGAGCGCTTCAAGTCGGTCGCTGACGGCAAGAACTCCGACGTCTACCCCGCGCTGGCAAGGGCGCCGAGCGGGCTGTTCGGCATCTGCGTGGCCGGCACTGGCGGCGATGTCTATGCGGTCGGAGACGCGGACCACGAGTTCACCATCATGAGCGTCTCCAAGCCGTTCGTGTTCGCGCTCGTCTGTCAGGCGCTCGGCCACGAGGAGGCGCGCCGTAAGCTCGGGGTGAATGCCACCGGGCTGCCCTTCAACTCTCTGACGGCGATCGAGCGGAGCGGCGACGGTCGGACCAACCCGATGGTGAACTCGGGCGCGATCGCGACCACGAGCCTGGTCACGGGCGCGACCGCCGACGCCAGGTGGCGTTTCATCCACGAGGGCCTGTCCCGGTTCGCCGGCCGAACCCTGCCGCTCAACGAGGAGGTGTACGCGTCCGCCACCGCCACCAATTTCCGCAATCAGAGCATCGCCCGCCTCCTCCAGACTTACGGCCGGATCTACATGGACCCGGCCGAGGCCACCGACCTCTACACCCGACAGTGCTCGCTGAACGTGAGCGCCAGGGATCTGGCGGTGATGGGCGCCACGCTGGCCGACGGCGGGGTCAACCCGCTGACCAGGGAGCGGCTGGTCGACCCGATCATCTGCCACTACACGCTGGCCGTGATGGCGACGGCCGGGCTGTACGAGACCTCCGGCGACTGGCTCTTCGACATCGGCCTGCCGGGCAAGAGCGGGATCGGCGGTGGGATCGTCACCGTCTCGCCGGGCAAGGGCGCCCTCGGCACCTTCGCCCCGCCGCTCGACGCCGCCGGCAACAGCGTCAAAGGCCAGCTGGTCGCCAAGTTCCTCTCCCAGCGACTGGGACTGGATCTGTTCTTGTCGGCACCGTATGGGGAAAGCGGAGTGGAAAGAGCAGCATAGCCGACGCCCGCCCGCGAGCGGCATCCATGAACCAGGACAAAAAGGAGTTGGTATCATGTCTAAGCTTGACGCAGTCCTGTCCCGGATCGACGCCGAGCTCGCCCCGGCCCTCGAGCGGCTGTTCGAGGTGCTCAGGATCAAGTCGATCTCGACCGATCCCGCCTTCGCGGCCGACTGCCGTGCCTGCGCCGACTGGCATGTCCAGGATCTCGAGAGCATCGGGTTCGAGGCGCGCGCCCACGCGACCCCCGGCCACCCGATCGTGGTCGGCCATGATCGCAGCACGCCCGGCCCGTCGGCGTTGTTCTACGGCCATTACGATGTGCAGCCGGTGGATCCGCTCGAGCTCTGGGAGCGTGACCCTTTCGAGCCCTTCATCGAAACCCGCGCGGACGGCACGCGCGCGATCCGCGCCCGGGGGGCTTCGGACGACAAGGGCCAGGTGATGACCTTCATCGAGGCCTGCCGGGCCTGGAAGGCGGTCACCGGCAGGCTGCCGATTGCGGTCTCGATCCTGCTCGAAGGCGAGGAAGAATCGGGCGGCGTCAACCTGCCGCCGTTTCTGAAGGCCCATCCCGGCGAGTTGCGCGCGGACATCGGCCTGATCTGCGACACCAACATGTGGGACGCCGCGACCCCGGCGATCCAGACGATGCTGCGCGGCCTGTGCGGGGAGGAGATCGTGATCACCGCCGCCGACCGCGACCTGCATTCCGGCTTTTACGGCTCCGCCGCCGCCAACCCGAACCACATCCTCGCCCGGATCCTCGCCGATCTGCGTGACGCCGACGGTCGCGTCACGGTCCCCGGCTTCTATGACGGCGTGCCCGAGCTACCTACGGCGTTGCGCGCGCAGTGGGACAAGCTGCCTTTCGACGCGAGCGCCTTCCTGGGGGCCGTCGGCCTCTCGGTGCCCGCGGGCGAGAAGGGCCGCAAGGTGCTCGAGATGACCTGGTCGCGGCCCACCTGCGAGGTCAACGGCATGGGCGGGGGCTATCAGGGTGAGGGCTTCAAGACGGTGATCCCGTCGCAGGCCTCGGCCAAGATTTCATTCCGCCTGGTGTTCGACCAGGACCCGCACGCCATCCGCGCGGCCTTCCGTGATTTCGTGCGCGCGCGCGTCCCGGCCGATTGCAAGGTCGAGTTCATGGAACACGGCGCCGGCCGCGCCATCCGCTTTCCGATCGACGCGCCGGCCTTTGCCAAGACGCGCAATGCGCTCACCGCGGAATGGGGTCGCGAAGCCTTCTTCATCGGCGGTGGCGGCTCGATCCCGGTGACCCACGAGTTGAAGAACGCGCTCGGAATGGACGTCGTCCTCGCGGGCTTCGCGCTCGATGACGACCGCATTCATAGCCCGAATGAGAAGTACGAGCTGGAGAGCTTCCGGCGCGGCGTGCGCTCCTGGGCGCGGATTCTGGACGCGCTGGCGAGCTGAAGGGACCGCCCGGGCCGAGCGGTCCGGGTTGGAACGGCACTTCCGACGGCCGAGTGCGCAAACGCGCGGGAAGCGCAGGATGCGCGCCCGATCCGTCCGCGTCACGAATGAGGGGATGCACCCATGGCTCAGACGAACGCAGCAGCGCCCCCGACAACCATGCAGAGGATCCTCGATACCGTCGAGCGCGTAGGCAACAAGGTCCCGCATCCGGTCATCATCTTCGTCATCCTGATCGGTATCGTGATCGTGTTGTCCCACATCTTCTACATGCTCGGGTTGAGCGTGTCCTATCAGGTGATCAATCCGGACACGGATGAGGTCGAGCAGACCACGACGGTCGCCCGGAGCCTGCTCACCATTGACGGCATCCGGTTCATGTTCACCGGGGTCGTGCAGAACTTCATGAACTTCAATGCGGTCGGCGTGATCATCGTCGCCATGGTCGGCGTCGGCGTGGCCGAATCGGCGGGGCTCGTGAAGGCGCTGATCCGCAAGCTGGTGATCGTCACGCCGGGGCATCTGCTCACCTACGTCCTGGTGTTCGTAGGCATCCTGTCGAGCATCGCCGCGGATGCCGGCTACCTCGTCCTGATCCCGCTCGCGGGCGCCGCCTTCATCACCGTGGGCCGGCATCCGCTGGCCGGACTGGCCGCGGCCTTCGCGGCGGTCGCCGCGGCCTTCCTGGTCAACATCCTGATCGTGCCGGTGGACGGGATCCTGACCGAGATCACCAACGATGCGATCCACCTGGTCAATCCCTCGATCTCGATCGACCTCGCGGCCAATGTCTGGTTCTCGATCGCCTCCGTGGTCATGCTGACCATCGTGATTGCGCTCATCACCGAGAAGATCGTTGAGCCGCGCCTGGGCGAATATCGCGGTGACTATACTTTGGAGGGCGACGCCGCGCTGTCCGTCGACGAGTACCGCGGCCTGCGGTTTGCGCTGTACGGGCTGATCGGCGTGGTCGTGTTCATCTCGCTGCTGACGCTGCCACCGGGAGCCCCGCTGCGCAATCCCGAGACCGGCGCGATCATCGGCAACTCGCCCTTCATGACCAGCCTGATCGTGACGATCGCGCTGCTGTTCCTGACCTGCGGCATCGCCTACGGTCTCGGCGCCCGGACAATGAAGGGCACCATCGACGTCGTGGACGCGATGGCCAAGGCGATCGCCAGCCTGAGCGGGTTGATCCTGCTGCTGTTGGTGATCAGCCAGTTCCTGGCTTATTTCAACTACTCGAACATGGCGACGCTCGCTGCCATCTCGCTCGCCGACGTGCTGAAGGGCGCGAATCTCAGCGCCATCTGGCTGCTGATCGGCTTCGTGATCGTCGTCTTCATCCTGGATCTCGTGATCACCGGCGCGATCCCGAAATGGGCGATCTTCGCGCCCGTGTTCGTGCCCCTCCTGATGAGGCTGAACGTCGAGCCGGAAGCCGTGCTCGCAGCCTACCGCGTGGGCGACTCGCCGATGAACGCGATCACCCCGCTCAACGCCTACTTCGCGATGATCGTCACATTCGCGCAGAGGTACCAAAGTGACGCCGGCGTCGGGACGGTGATCGCGCTGATGCTGCCGTACATCCTGGTGATGTGCGTCCTGTGGCCGATCCTCCTGGCGGGCTGGTACCTGCTCGGCCTGCCCTGGGGGCTGGGCTGACGGTCGCCAGGAGCGTGCGCGCTCCCCGTGTCGCGTCACGGATCTCGTTCCGGACACTGAGATCCGCGCCAGCCGCGGACACGCGCTTCGCCAGGGCGGCCGTGCCTCGTCAGCGAAGAAAGTGGCGGGGCCAGGCCGGCGCAGCCATCGGAGAGGATCGAGCATGACCAAAGTCACCACAGCCGGTGCGGGCTTCAATCCGATACCGTCGATCGAACGGTCGGCGACCTTCACCGTTCGGGTCACGAAGAGCGTCCCCGTCGACACCGGTGCCGTCGGCGTTGCGGTCGGGACCAATGGTCCCGTGTCCGGCGAACTCGGCCTGGACCGCGCGACACTTGTCGCCTCGGGCTTCGACGGCAAGGTCGGCCAGGCCCTGCTGGTCCCGCGCCCGGACGGGCCGAGTCGGGTAGCCGTCGGCATCGGGGATGCGGCGGAGTTGGACGCCTCGAGGCTGCGGAACGCCGCCGCGGCGTTCGCGCGTTCGGCGGGCAAGCACGGCCGTCTCACGATGGTGCTGACGGAGGTCGCGCGCGTGGCGCCCGAGGTCGCCGCGCAAGTGGTCGTCGAGGGGATCCTCCTCGCCCGGTATCACTACCCTTCCCTGAAGCACGAGATCACCGACGTCGACCTCACTGATCTCACCCTGGTCGCAGGGTCGAAGTGGATCGATGCCGTGACCGGGGGCGCCGAGCACGGCCGGATCAGCGCTGCTGCCGCAGCGCTCGCGCGCGATCTCGCCAACACGCCGCCCGCGCATCTGACCGCGACCCGGATGGCCGAGGTTGCTGCGGCCATCGGCGCGCAGCGGGGGCTCAAGGTCGAGATCTTCGATGCCGACGCCTTGGCGGAGCTCGGTTGCGGCGGCCTGCTGGCGGTCAACGCCGGCAGCGTCGAGCCGCCCCGGATGATCAAGCTCGCCTATCGGCCGGCCAACGCCAGCGCGGCGACCGGCCACCTCATCCTGGTCGGCAAGGGCGTCATGTATGATTCCGGCGGCATCAGCCTCAAGCCCAGCGACGCCATGCACGCCTCCATGAAGATGGACATGTCGGGCGCCGGCGCGGTCCTGGCCGCCATGTCCGCGCTGCCTGCGCTCCAGTGCCGGGCGGCGGTCACCGGCTACCTGATGTGCACCGACAATATGCCGTCGGGGTCGGCCATGAAGATGGGCGATGTGCTGACCATCCACGGCGGGAAAACCGTCGAGATCTTCAACACCGATGCCGAGGGCCGGCTGGCGCTTGCCGATGCGCTGGTCCTCGCGGTCGAGGACCGGCCCCATGCCATCCTGGACATCGCGACCCTCACCGGCGCGTGCCTGCGGGCGCTCGGTGACCAGGTGGCCGGCGTGTTCGGCAACAACCAGGCGCTCGTCGACCAGGTGAGCGCCGCGGCGCACGACACCGACGAGCCGGTCTGGCAGTTGCCGCTGGACAAGCGCTACCGCAAGCAGCTCGACTCCATCGTTGCGGACATGAAGAACATCGGCGGTGAGTACGCCGGTGCGATCACGGCCGCATTGTTCCTCGCGGAGTTCGTGGGCGACGTGCCCTGGGCGCACCTCGACATCGCGGGCACGGCCAAGGCCGACGCCGACGACGCATGGCGCACCAAGGGCGCCACCGGCTTCGGCACGCGCCTGCTGGTCGACCTCGCGCTGAACTTCTCGCCCCCGGCCAGCGCGGGATCGTCACGCTGATCACCGTCTCGGTCAGCGGCGGCGCGCGACGAGGGGGCTGCTGCCTTGAGTGACATCGGCATCATCTTCGCGATCATCGGCGCGATCGTGGCGCTCTTTGTCTGGGACCGGCTGCCGGTCGTGATCGTGGCCATGGGGACCGCGCTCGCGCTCTATGTCACCGGCATCCTCGATCTGGGCCAGGCGCTGGCCGGCTTCGGCGACCCTGCGGTGATGTTCATCGCGTCCCTGTTCGTGGTCAGCGCGGGCCTCGACGCCACCGGCGTGACGGCGTGGGCGGGGCAGCTCCTGATCGCCCAGGCGGGCGACAGCCGCGCGCGGCTTCTCATCCTCACCATGCTGCTGGTGGCATTCCTCACGGCCCTGATCAGCGTCAACGGGTCGGTCGCCTCGCTCCTGCCGGTGGTCGTGGTGATGGCGGTGCGGCTCGGTCGCCCGCCTTCCCAGCTGCTCATGCCGCTGGTATTCGGGGCGCACGCCGGCTCGCTGCTGGCACTCACCGGCACGCCCGTGAACGTGCTCGTCTCCGAAGCGGCGATCGAAGGCGGGTTGCCGGCATTCGGTTATTTCGAGTTCGCCCTGGTCGGGGTTCCTCTGCTCCTTGGCACCATGGCGATCGTGGTGCTGTTCGGGGAGCGCCTGCTGCCGCATCGCAGCGGCCGGACGATCCCGCCCGACCTCAGCAAGCACGCCCGGACGCTGGTCGAGCAGTACAAGCTGGTCGACGGGCTGTTTCAGCTTCGCGTGCGGCCGCGTTCGCCGTACGTGGGCGCGCCGCGGACCGCGGTCGACCTGGGCAGCTACCCGGGCCTCAATCTGATCGCCATCCAGGCCGGCGACGAGCGTGGCCAGTTCCGGCGGCCGACGCTTGCCGAGGGCGACATGCTGATCGTGCGGGGCGACGCGCAAACGGCTGGAACGCTGGCTGCCGACAAGCTCCTCGCCTTCCGGTCGGAGAATGCCGCCGGTGACGTCGTGGACGCGCTGTTCAACCGCACCTCCGGCCTCGCCGAGGTCGTGATCCCGCCCCGGTCCGGCATGATCGGGCAACCGGTGTTCCCCGGGATGATCACCCCGAGCGGCGATCTCGTCGTCCTGGCCGTGCAACGCCGGGGCGAGGACCCTGGTCCGGGCGAGACCGTGCTCGCCGCTGGCGACACCTTGCTGCTCCAGGGGACCTGGAAGGCGCTCGACGAGCACCTCGAGGACCCCGACGTCCTGGTCGTCGACTCGCCCGACCTGGTCCGGCGGCAGGCCGTTCCCATGGGGGTCGGGGCGCGGCAGGTCATCGCCGTGCTGGTCGTCATGGTCGTTCTGCTCGCCACGGGTGCAGTCCCGGCGGTCATCGCGGGGCTGCTCGCCGCCGGCGCCATCGTCCTGTTCGGGGTGCTCACGGTCGAGCAGGCGTACCGCTCGATCAATTGGACGACCGTCATCCTGGTTGGCGCCATGATGCCGCTCTCGACCGCGATGGCCCAGACCGGTGCCGCGAAGATGATGGCGGACGGGCTCGTCAGCCTGGTCGGCGACGCCGGCCCGTACGCCCTGCTCGCCGGGCTCTTCGTCCTGACCGGCATCCTCGGCCAGCTGATCAGCAACACCGCGACCGCCCTGATCGTCATCCCGATCGCGATCGCCGCGGCCACCGAGCTCGGGGTGTCTGCGCGACCCGTATTGATGAGCGTCGCCGTGGCCGCGGCGGCCTCGTTCCTCACGCCGGTCGCGACCCCGGTGAATCTGATGGTGATGGGGCCGGGCGGGTACCGCTTCGGAGACTACTGGAAGCTCGGGCTGCCCCTGATGCTGTGGTTCCTGGTGGTCGCGACCTTCCTCGTGCCGGTTTTCTGGTCGTTCTGATCGGGGCGCCGGCGATCGATGACGCGAACCCTCTTTGCTCTGGACAACCACGGTTGCCGCGCGTTGAGATTGGCGTACCGACGCTCCGAACCGTCGATGGAGGCCCGAACGGTGTCTGAACGCCCCAAAGGCGCAAGGAGGATGCCTGCCGCTGCCGCGCACGCGTTGGCAGCGCTGACGACGTTGGCCCTGCTCGGAGCCTGCGACCGCGCGGAGGAGCCGGCCGCTCCTGAGATCCGCCCGGTCCGCGTCGTCACGATCGAGGAGCGGCCGGGCGGCGAGACGGTCTCGCTGACCGGCACCGTCCAGGCGGAGGCCACCGTCGACCTGGCCTTCCGCATCAACGGGCGCATGACCAAGCGGCTGGTGAAGGTCGGCGACACGGTCGCGCCCGGCCAGCCCGTTGCCCAGCTCGACCCCGAGAACGAACAGAACGCGCTGCGCGCGGCCCGCGCGGACGTGGCGGCGGCGATGGGTCAGCTGACCGAGGCGAAGAACAACTACCAGCGCCAGAGCACGCTGCTTCGGGACGGCTGGACCACCCGGGTCCGTTACGATGAGGCGCGCCAGACGCTCGAGACCGCGCAGTCGCGGGCCGATGCCGCCCAGGCGCAGGCCAACATCGCCGAGAACCAGGTGGGCTATACCGAGCTGTTCGCGGACTCGGCCGGCGCCGTGACGGCGGTCGGCGCCGAGCCCGGCGAGGTCGTGCAGGCGGGCCGGATGATCGTCCAGGTCGCCCGCCAGGATGGCCGCGATGCCGTCTTCGACGTGCCGGCGCGGATCAAGGACATGGCCCCGGCCGAGCCCGAGATCGAGGTCGTCCTGACGAGCGATCCGACGGTCACGGCGATCGGCCGGGTCCGGGAGGTCGCGCCGCGTGCCGATCCGACCACCGGGACCTTCGAGGTCAAGGTCGGGCTCGCCGACCCGCCGGCCGCGATGCGTCTCGGCACGAGCGTGACCGGGCGGATGCAGGTGCACGGGCCGCAGGGGATCGAGATCCCCGCCTCCGCCCTGACCCGGAACGACCGGCAGCCGGCGGTCTGGGTGGTCGATCCGGCGACCACCACCGTGGCGCTGCGCACCATCGAGGTCCTGAGCTACGATCCGGCCCGGGTGATCGTCGCGCAGGGCCTCACCGCCGGCGACATCGTCGTGACCGCGGGCGTCCAGGCGCTGCGTCCTGGTCAGAAGGTGCGCCTGCTCGGTGCGACGTCATGATCGGCCCGAATCTCTCGGAGTGGGCGGTCAAGCGCCGGCCGCTCATCGTCTACTTCATGATCGCGGCCGTGGTCGCCGGCTCGCTCGCCTTCGTCCGCCTCGGCCGCAACGAAGATCCCGCCTTCACCTTCCGAACCATGGTGGTGCAGGCGGCGTGGCCTGGCGCGACCCTCGATGACACGGTCTCCCAGGTCACCGAGCGGATCGAGCGCCGGCTCCAGGAGGTTCCGGGGCTCGACTACATGACGAGCTACACCCGTCCCGGGGTCGCGACGATCTTCGTCAACCTGCGCGGCGACACGCCGGCGCGCCAGGTGCCGGACCGCTGGTACGACGTTCGCAAGAAGGTCGGCGACATCCGGCACACGCTGCCGAGCGGGGTCGTCGGCCCCGGCTTCAACGACGAGTTCGGCGACGTCTTCGGCATCATCTACGGCTTCACCGCCGATGGCTTCACCCAGCGCGAGCTCCGCGACTACGTCGAGGACGCGCGCTCGCGCCTCCTGCTGGTCCCCGACGTCTCGAAGATCGAAATCCTGGGCGCCCAGGATGAGCAGATCTTTCTCGAATTCTCGACCCAGCGGCTCGCCGCCCTCGGCCTCGACTACCCGGCTCTGATCGCAGCGCTGCAGGCCCAGAATGCGGTCCGGCCCGCGGGCGTCGTGCAGACCGGCGACGAGAAGATTTCGCTCAGGGTATCGGGGGCGTTCGATTCCGAGCAGGATCTCCTGGCGGTCAACTTCGTCGCCAACGGCCGCACCATCCGTCTCGGCGACATCGCCGAGGTCCGCCGTGCCTATGCCGATCCGCCGCAGCCGATGTTTCGCGTCGACGGCAAGCCCGCGATCGGCATTGCAATCGCGATGCGCGAGGGCGGCGACATCCTGGCGCTCGGCCGCAACATCAAGCAGGCGATGGCCGAGATCCAGACGGACCTGCCGATCGGCATCGAGCCGGTCCTGGTCGCCGACCAGGCCGTCACCGTCGATCACGCCATCAACGAGTTCACCACCTCGCTGTGGCAGGCGATCCTGATCATCGTCGCCGCGAGCTTCGTCAGTCTCGGCGTCCGCCCGGGCGCGGTCGTGGCGCTGTCGATTCCGCTGACGCTCGCGATCGTCTTCCCGATCATGGAATTGTTCCACATCGACCTGCAGCGCATCTCGCTGGGCGCCCTGATCATCGCGCTGACCCTGCTGGTCGACGACGCCATGACCACGGTCGACGCGATGATCCGGCGGCTCGCGGCCGGCGACAGCAAGGAGGGCGCCGCGACCTTCGCCTATCGCTCGCTGGCGGCGCCGATGCTGACCGGCACGCTGGTCACGATCGCGGGCTTCGTGCCGATTGGCTTCGCCGCGAGCACGGCGGGCGAGTATACGTTCTCGATCTTCGCCGTGGTCGGCATTGCGCTGATCGTGTCGTGGTTCGTCGCGGTCATCTTCGCGCCCCTGATCGGCATGGCGGTGCTGAAAGCGCCCAAGGACCAGAGCCCGGGGGAGCCCGGGCGTATCATGCGGCTGTACCGGGGCCTCCTGATCGGCGCGATGCGCGCCCGCTGGCTCACGATCCTGGTCACGCTCGGCCTGTTCGGCGCGGCGCTGGTCGGCACCCGCCTGGTGCCGCAGCAATTCTTTCCATCCTCCGATCGCCCCGAGCTGGTCGTCGATCTGACGCTGCCCCACAACGCCTCGATCTACGCCAGCCAGACGGTCGCCGAACGGCTCGACGGGGTGCTCAAGGGCGACCAGGACGTCGACCGTTGGAGCACCTACGTCGGCCGGGGCGCGATCCGATTCTATCTGCCCTTGGACGTCCAGCTGCCGAACGACTTCTTCGCGCAGGCGGTGATCGTCGCCAAGGACGTCGCCGCCCGCGAGCGGCTGCAGGCGAAGCTGGAGAAGGTGCTGGCGGAGGATTTCCCGGGCGCGGTCAGCCGGACGTATCCGCTCGAGCTCGGGCCGCCCGTCGGCTGGCCCGTGCAGTACCGTGTCAGCGGCCCGGACATGGACCAGGTGCGGGACATCGCGCTCAAGCTCGCGCAGGTCGTGGCGAGCGACGCCAGTACGCGGCGCATCAACTTCGACTGGAACGAGCCGGCGCGCCAGCTCCGCATCCACGTCGACCAGGACGAAGCGCGCCGGCTCGGCCTGAGCTCGCAGACCCTCGCGGCGGCGCTCAACGCCGCGGTCACCGGCTCGACCGTGACCCAGCTGCGCGACGACATCTATCTGATCGACGTGGTCGCCCGGGCGAGCGCGGACGAACGGATCTCGCTGCCGACGCTCCGCACCCTGCAGGTCCCGCTGCCCAACGGGCGCACGGTCGCGCTCAACCAGTTCGCGACCTTCGAATATGGGCAGGAGTACCCCCTGGTGTGGCGCCGCGATCGGGTGCCGACGCTCACGGTCCGCGCCGACGTCGCTCCCGGCGTGCTACCGGAAGCGGTCGTCGCCGAGCTCGCGCCGGCGATCGCCGGGCAGAACGCCGGCCTGCCGAAAGGCTATCAGATCGCGACCGGCGGCATCGCCGAGGAGAGCGCGAAGTCGCGCGCTTCGGTCTTCGCCGTGATCCCCTTGATGCTCCTGATCATGGTCACGGCGCTGATGTTCCACCTGCAGAGCTTCCAGCGCCTGTTCATGGTCATCGCCATCCTGCCGCTCGGCCTGATCGGCGTCGTCGCTGCCCTCCTCGTCTCCGGCCGGCCGCTGGGTTTCGTTGCCATCCTCGGCATCCTTGCCCTGATCGGGATGATCGCCAAGAACGCGGTGATCCTGATCACCCAGATCGAGGCCGACCGGGCGGAGGGCATGGCGGTCTGGGACGCGGTCGTGGCCGCGAGCAGCTCCCGCCTGCGGCCCATGTCGCTGACCGCGATCTCGACCGTGCTCGGCCTGATCCCGATCGCGCCGACGGTGTTCTGGGGACCGATGGCGTTCGCCATCATGGGTGGGCTGCTGGTCGCCACCATGCTGACCCTGATCTTCCTGCCGACCGTCTACGTCACCTGGTTCCGGGGCCGGGAAGCCGCCGCCGACGCGCGATCGCCCGCGCCCGCGCCGTCCAACACGGCTTGAGCACTCGCATCCACAGGGCGTGATCCGCGATGACCGGGAGCGCCCAGCCGCAGACGGCCCCCGGCAACCGCTCCAACAAGCGCGCGTACTACCATCTGTACTTTGCCCAGGTGCTGGCTCTCCTCAGCACGGGCATCGCCACCGTGGCGCTCGCCCTCTTGGCCTACAAGCTTGCCGGCGGCGATGCGGGGGCGGTGCTCGGCACGGCATTCGCCATCAAGATGCTGGCCTATCTCGGCATCGCCCCGGTCGCGGCCGCTTTGGTCGAGCGCCTGCCGCGCCGAGCCCTGCTGGTAGGCCTCGATCTGGTCCGTGCTGCGATCGTCCTTACCCTGCCGTTCGTGACCCAGGTCTGGGAGATCTATGTCCTGATCTTCACGTTCCAGGCCGCGTCCGCGGTGTTCACCCCGGTCTTCCAGACGACCATTCCCGATCTCCTGCCGGCGGAGAAGGACTACACCAAGGCACTGGCCCGCTCGAGCCTCGCCCATGAGCTCGAAAACGCCATCAGCCCGCTGCTGGCGGCAGCCCTGCTCACCGTGGTCAGCTCCCGTGGGGTCTTCATTACCGCCGTGCTCGGCCTCCTCGTCTCGGCTGCCCTGATCCTCGCCGTCAGCCTGCCCAGATCGACCCCCGCGACCCGCAGCGGCCTCCACGACCGGCTGACGCGCGGGCTCGGGATCTTTCTTGCCACGCCCCGCCTGCGCGGCCTGCTCGCACTCAATCTGGCTGTCGCCGCCGCTACCGCGATGGTGACCGTAAACACCGTCGTTCTGGTGCAGGCCCGGTTCGGCCTCACCGAGGAGGCGACCGCGCTGGCGCTGGTCGCCTTCGGCGCCGGCTCGGTGCTCGCCGCCCTGGCCCTGCCACGCCTCCTCGAGGCGATCCCCGACCGCACGGCGATGCTGGCCGGCGCCGGTCTGGTGGCGGGCGGGCTGCTCGGCGGCATCGCGCTTCCGGGCTATGGCGTGCTGCTGCCGTTGTGGTTCGCGCTTGGCCTCGGTTGCTCGCTGGGGCAGACGCCGGCAGGCGGACTGTTGCGCCGCTCGGCCGCGCGCTCGGATCGCCAATACCTGTACGCCGCGCAGTTCGCCCTGGCCCACGGCTGCCTGTTGATCACCTATCCCCTGGCCGGATGGCTGGGCGCCGGCGCCGGCATGAAGGTGGACTTTGGCGTCCTCGGGCTGATGGCCGTGGCCGCAGTTCTGGCGGCCGTACGCCTCTGGCCACATCCCGACCGCGACCCCACCGAGGGTGTCGCTCCTCCACGCCACGACCGGATGTCACGACCGGACGGTTCAGGCTGACGTTTGCGCCGGGGGCCTGTTTGGCGATGCCATGGAGCGCGCCGAGCTCATCCTGCGGCAATGGCCGCTCGCGGGCCTGTCGCTGCTCGCGCTGATGGTGACCCTGGGCGTGGCCCTGGTCGCTCAAGGGGGTTGAGGACGATCGACACGCGGGCGTCGGACCGCACCGCGCGCTGCAAGCCGCGGCGGCGTACTTGGAGATAGGGGATCCGACGCGGCTCGCAGCAGGTTGAGCCGCGCCGATCTCCAGCCTCGACGGCCATCGCCGACCAGCGGCGACAGACCGGCAGCGCGCTTCTCGACTTAGAACTTGAAGTCCTCAACGTTCTTTGGCGTCACGATCTGCGCCGGCCCCAGCACGATTTCGCCGTTGGCGCCGATCTTGTAGTCGCCGAGCCGGCCGGCTTTGAAGGTTTCGCCTTCCTTGCCGGTGATCTTGCACTGCGCGACCGCCTGTGCGGCATAGTAGGTAAGGTAGCCGAGATCCTTGACGTTCCACCAGATGTCCTGAACCTGGCCGGCCTCGATGTACTTCTTGATGAGGGTCGCCGGCGCCAGGCCGGTCAGCTTGACCTTATCGATCGAGCCCGCCTGCTCGAGCGCGCGCGCGGCGGCCGGAAGGCCGATGCCGGCCGGGATGATGATCCCCTTGAGGCTGGGGAACGCCTCGACCAGGGCGAGCGTCTGCTGCTGGTTGACCTGTTCGCTCTCCTGGCCGTAGGCGATCTGGACGAGCTTCATCTTCGCGTATTTGGGATCGCTCGCCATCTCGTTCTTCATGTAGGCGATCCAGGCGTTCTGATTGGTCGCGGTCGGCGTCGACGACAGGATCGCGAAGTCGCCTTCGCCGATCATGCCGTACATGCTCTCCAGCATCATCTCGGCAAGGCTGTCGCCCTTCGCCTGATTGACGAACACGGTCCGCGCCTCAGGGGCGACGTCCGAATCGTAGGAGATCACGCGCACGCCCTGGAGCGCGGCGCGCTTCAGGGCCGGCGCCAGCGCGTGGGCGTCGTTACCGGCGATCGCGATCACGTCGACCTTCTGGGCGACCAGGTTGTTGACGAACTCGATCTGCGCCTCCGCGGTCGCCTGCGAGGGCGCCTGCTGGACGACCTTGCCGCCGATCTCGCCCGCGGCCTCCTCAGCGCCGGTCTTGGCGACCTGGAAATACGGATCGGTGTCGAGCTTCGGCAGCAAGCCCACGGTCACCGGCCCTTTGGCGCACTCGGCGCCGTAGGCGAGCGTGGCCAGAGCAAGGCTGCCGAAGGTCACGGCGCTGAGCATCGTTGCTCGGAATGTCATTCGAGTTCCTCCTGGGTTTCTCTTGAGCTTCCCGCCCCCCGGGTGACGTGCATTTGGTTCCGGCGACCACCCGAGAGTCAATCGCCGGATTGATGGAGCAGGCGCCCGATGCGCAGACGATCGAACAGCCTGGTTGCCGAATTGCTGGCCAGTAGCGACACGATCAGCAGCAGGCCCGTGACCGTGCCCTGGGCATCGCCCCCGATCTGGCTCAGGCCGAGAACGTTCCGGATCGTCGCCACGAGGGCCAGCGCCCACAGCACCCCGGTGAGACGCCCGCGGCCGCCGAAGACGCTGACGCCGCCGAGCAGCGCAACGGTGATGATGTCGAGCTCGAAGCCGACCGCGTTGTTGGCGCGCGCGTTCGAGAGCCGCGCGGTGAAGACGATGCCGGCGATGGCGCAGACGATGCCCGACGCGACGAACAGGCAGAATTGGATGCGGCGCATCCGGACACCCGAATAGAGGGCCGTGTCCGGATTGCCGCCGATCGCGTAAATGCGCCGGCCGGTCGCCGTTTTCTGGAGCACGATCGCGAAGATCGGCGCCAGCACCAGAAACGGCACGATCGTCCACGGCACCGGCGTGTCGCCGACATTGTAGATGCCGAAATTGGTGAAGGCGTCGGGGAACTGGTTGACCGACGCGGTGCCGAGGATCATGTAGCCGACGCCGCGGAACATGGCCAAGGTACCGAGCGTCACCACCAGGGACGGCAGGCCGAACACGGTGACCAGAGCGCCGTTCAGGGCGCCGGCGAGAGCACCCGCCAGCAATGCCAGCGAGATGGCGGCCGCCAGCGCCATCTTGGCCTGGACCAGGACGCCGAACACCACGCTCGAGAGAGCAAGGATGCTCGCGACCGAGAGGTCGATCTCGCGGGCGATGATCAGCAGCACCATCGGCAGCACGATCAGGGCCTTCTCCGACACGCCGGCGATCGCCTGGGAGATATTGAAGGCGGTGAGGAAGCCCTGCACCCCCACCGCTGCGTAGGCGACCATGGCGATCGCCAGCACCGCGAGGAAGCTGTCCCAGTTCACCAGCCGCCAGAGCCGGTTCACCGTAGCGACCCTGGCAGGGCGCGCCGGTAGGACCGCCTTGCGACCAGCGCATCGATCCCGACCGCGAACAGGATCACGAGGCCGTAAACGCCCTGGAGCCACAAGGGATCGACCCGGACCAGGATGAGGCCGTTCTGAGCGACCAGGAGGGTGAGCGCCCCGAGTGCGACCCCGAGCACGCTGCCGGCACCGCCGCGGATGGCGACGCCGCCGACCACCACGGCGGCGATCACGGTCAGCTCGAAGCCGGTCGCGACGCGAGCGTCGATGGTCGCGTAGCGCGAGGCCCAAAGCCCCCCGTCGAGGCCAGCGAGCAGGCCCGCGCAGACGAAGGCAGCGAGCACGCGCCGCTCGACCCGGATGCCGATCAGGCGCGCGCCGTCGGGATTGGAGCCGATCGCGAACAGCTCGCGCCCGGCCGGCAGCGACCGGAGGACGAAGGCGACCGCGAGCAGGACCAGGAGGGCTATGAACACGACGCTCGGCACGCCAAAAAGCTTGGCGCTGGTGATGTCGAGCCAGGCCTGTGGGACCTGATCGGCGCTGATCTGCCGGCCGCCGGTCCACAGGCTGTCCAGGCCGCGGAAGATCGAAAGGGTGCCGAGCGTCACCACGATCGCCGGGACGCCCCCGCGCGTGACCACGAGCCCGTTGCCGAGCCCGCAGGCGAGGCCGATGCCAGCCGCCAGCCCGAGCGCCAGGAAGACGTTGAGGTAGGGGTGCGCCTGCAGCGTCACCGCCGCGCCGTAGGCGGACAGGCCGATCACCGAAGCGACCGAGAGATCGATGTTCCGGGTGATCAGGACCAGCATCTGCGCGACCGCAACGATCATCAGGAGGGCCGCATCCATCGACAGCGCGACCAGATTCGAGGGGCTGAGCATGCGCGCGTTGATCAGGGTCACCGGAAGGATGATCGCGACCATGGCGGCGACCAGACCGATCTCCCGCTTGGCCAGCAGGCGTCTGAAGAGTCCGGAAGAGGACCTGAGCTCCGGCAGCTGGTCTGGAGCGAGATGCAGACCGGCGGCCTTCCGATCGCCGTGGACGTGATCCTGCTCGCTGGCCCCGGCGGCATCGATCGCTGCCTGGAGGATGCGTTCCTGGGTCGCCTCGCTCCGCTGCATCTCCGCGGTGATCCGACCCTCGCGGAGGACCAGGATGCGGTGACACATGCCGATCAGCTCGGGCAGCTCGGACGAGATCAGGATGACCGCGAGGCCCTGGCGCGCGAGATCGGCGATCAGGCTGTGGACCTCCGCCTTGGTCTGTACGTCGACGCCCTGGGTCGGCTCGTCCAGGATCAGCACCCGTGGCGTCGCCGCCAGCCACTTGGCGAGCACCACCTTCTGCTGGTTGCCGCCGGAGAGCGTCTTGACCGGCTGGTCGTAGCTGCGGAAGCGGAGCCGAAGCCGCTCGAGAGGTGCTCGCACCAGCGCGAGCTCGCGCTTGGCGTCGACCAGCAGGGCCCTCGCCGCCTGGTCGATCGTCGGCAGGGTCGCGTTGGCGAGGATCGCGAAATCCATCACCAGGCTCTGCCCCATCCGATCCTCGGAGAGATAGGCGATCCCGTGGCGGAGCGCCTGGCTCGGCGAGCCGGGCGCGACCGGCAGGCCACCCAGGCGGATCGTGCCCGCGCTCGCCCGGTCGATGCCGAACAGGACCCGGGCGATCTCCGTCCGACCGCTGCCGACCAGCCCGCCCAGGCCCACGATCTCGCCCGCGCGCACGGCGAAGGACACGTCCGCGAACGCCCCGTCGCGCGAGAGCTCCTGCACGCTCAGGACCTCGCGCCCGACCTCGGTCGGAAGGTTCGGGTACAGATCGCCGAGCGGCCGGCCGATCATCAGCTGCACGGCCCGGTCGCGCGCCATCCGGCCCACCGGCTCGGTCGCGATCAGGCGGCCGTCGCGCAGCACGCTGACGCGATCCGAAATGCGATAGATCTCGTCCATCCGGTGACTGACGAACATGATCGCGACCGCGCGTGCCCGCAGCCCAGCCACGACCTCGAACAGCCGCTCGACCTCACGCAGGGACAAGGATGCGGTCGGCTCGTCCATGATCAGAACGCGCGCGTTCGCCGACAGCGCCCGCGCGATCTCGACCAGCTGCTGCTCCGAGCTGCTGAGCGCTTTCAAGGGCACGCCCGGGTCGCAATCGAGGCCGACCGTGTCGAGGAGCACCGCCGCCGCCCGTCGCATTTCCCGACGATTGAGGCGCCCGAAGCGATCCGTCGGCATGTGACCGAGGAACAGGTTCTCGGTGATCGACAGATCGGCGAACAGCCCCGGATGCTGATGGACCACCGCGATCCCGCGGCGGAAGGCATCGAGCGGCGAGCGCAGCTGAACGCGCGCGCCGTCGAGGACGACCTGCCCGGAATCGGGCCGATAGAGGCCGCTCAGAAGCTTGACGCAGGTGCTCTTGCCGGCGCCGTTCTCGCCGAGCAGCGCGAGCACCTCGCCGGCGCGCAGATCCAGGGAAACGTTCTTGATGGCGACCGTGCCGCCAAAGGCCTTGGTCGCATTCTCGAGCCCGAGCACCGGCCCGCGACGCATCTCAGGCTCCTCGGCAAGGGAAGCAACCCCGTTGTCGACCCGCACCGACATGCGCGATTTCGCTGGGACGGTCGCCACCCGACGCGGCAGGTCCGCCTCTTCCCCCCGATGCAGCGCTTGCTGTTGTGAATTGTCAGCGCCGATTTTTACCGGATCGCCAACGCTCGCGCAAGCCATCGACGTCTCGAGCGCCCCTGAGCATGCGGAGGTCGACCGGGGCTGCGCCGGATGCGGTCGGCTTCGCCGGCTACGCTGCGCACCCTTGACATGTACGCCTGCGCCCGGGATCGGTACGGTCTCCCGTTAGGCCCACTCTGAGGGACCCGCCGATGATCATCGATTCGCACGCTCACATCTTCGAGAAGTGGTCCGGGGCCTGCGGCCTCCCCTCGCGCGCGCTCCATTGGCGTTATCTTCAGAAGAACCTGTGTCGCCCGGCCGCCAAGGTCTTCCGCGCCCGCGACGGCGCGGCGTCCGAGGCTTCGCATCTGTTTCGAGCTGGGACGAATGCCTGGGATGGCCTGCGTGACGACATCGATTTTCGGGTCGGGCCCTACGGCCGGATCGAGTTCACGATCCACGGTGAGGACCACTACGTCCAATACATGCCGGTCGCGATGGCCGAGATCGAATCGACGCCCGAGTTCATGATCACCCAGATGAACGCCGCCGGGGTCGACCACTGCGTGCTGCAAGCCGGTTTCACTTACGGTTACATGAACGATTACAATGCGCTTGCCCAACGACACTATCCTGAGCGGTTCACCGGCCTGCTGCACGTCGACGAGGCCAGGGCCGATCAGGATCATTGGTTGTCGGAAGCCCGCCGCGCGATCGAGCAACTCGGGCTCAAGGGGCTGTTCTATCAGCTCGAGCACTTCAGCCGTTACGGCTTCGACGTCTGGTTCGACGATCCGCGCTTCGAGGCTTTCTGGAGCCTGATCGATCAGCACAGACTGCCGGTGATCTTCGAGATCACGCCGATCCCCGACTACGACCTCGCGTCCTGCATCGAGGTGTTCCGACGGTTGGCGGGCCTGCTCGAGCGCTGTCCGAACGTCACCTGGATCCTCGGGACGGCGCCGCCGCCGCAGTTTTTCGCGAGCGACGGCCGCTGGCAGTTCCCCGACCCGGTCGAACGGGTCTACCGGCATGACAACACGCGGCTCGAGGTCTGCTATCCGATCACCTGGGGCGGGATCTGGGACTACCCGTTCCCGGAGGCCCAGGTGCTGATCCGCGGGCTCCGCGATCTGTTGGGCGCCGAGAAGCTGGTCTGGGGCTCGGACATGCCGAACGTCGAGCGGTTCTGCACCTACAAGCAGAGCCTGGACTACGTGCGCAGCCATTGCCGCTTCCTCACGGCGCGCGAGTTGGACCAGGTCCTCGGCGGCAACCTCGCCCGCATCTTTGCCCTCCGGGCATAGGCCGGCGGCTCGAGACCTAAGAGCCTGTGAAAGAATGCCCGAAGTGCTCCGATCGCGCCGAAAAACGCCAATGATTTCAAAGGGGCATTCTTGCGCGGGCTCGATTGATTTACAAACTCTGAGCGCAAAAAGCCCTGACTTTCGCGCCTGGGCCAGCGCTGGCGGCGCCGCCGGCGCGATCACCAAGGTTGCTTGTTCCGCGGGATCGGTCCGCGGCATTGGCCACGCCGCCCGTGGACCGATCCGTCCTTGGTCACGAGTCCGACCTGATTTCGCGCAGGCGCGGACCGAGCACGGGTTGCGAGAGGCGGAGACCCGGTCGCCGGCCGCGGTTTTCCTATGCGACCCGGGGCCACGGGACCGATCCGCTCAGCCACCGCCAGGGCTGCGCCGATCAGAGGTTGGCGAGCGGTTAACCGAACGTTAACGGTTTCGCGTTAGCCCTCTCGTCGATGGACCATCGAAATGCAGCTTGGCCGTCGGGGTTAACGGAGACGCTGAATGAGCAATGAAACGACGCCGCGGCCGCCCCGGGGCGGGTGAACGGCGGCCAATGCCGAGCGGCGGGGCGGTCAGCGACCAATGCCGAGCGCGGCGGGCGACGTCAGCGGCCGATGCCGGAGCGCGGCAGGCGGGTCAGCGACCAATGCAGCGCGCGGCGCGCAGCGTAGCGGTGATGCCGGACGACGGACGGGTCAACGCCCAATGGCAAGCGGCGGGGTGGTCAGCGACCAGTGCCGAGCGCTGCGGGCAGCGTAGCAGCGATGCCGGACGACGGACGGGTCAACGCCCAATGGCGAGCGCGGCAGGCGGGTCAGCGACCGATGCCGAGCGGCTGGAGCGCCCGCAGCAGGCCCTGCTGCTCCTCCGCCGTCAACGGCTGCACCGGCTTCCGGCAGGGTCCGACCGGACGCCCGGACAGATTGGTCGCCGCCTTGACCGCCGCCGTGTAGAAATCGACTCCAGAAGAACAGCTGGGCCGGGAGCATGCGTTGCCAGACCTCGCGGGCAGCGTCGAGATCGCCGGCGGCGACCCGCTCGTAGAGCTGCACCGCCTGCCGCGGCATCGCGTTGACCGCCCCCCAGACGCAGCCCGGACAGCCGGCGAGCAGGGCGGCGAACGCGATCGGATCGGCGCCGTTGAACACCGTGCCGCCGACCGCGAGCAGCTCTTGGATCCGGATCAGGCTGCCGGTGCTGTCCTTGATCGCCCGGATGTTGTCGATCTCGAGCAGCTTCGCGTACAGATCCGGGGTGATGTCGATGGTCGTGCTTTGCGGGATGTTGTAGACCATGACCGGCAGATCGACCGCGCGCGCCACCTGCTCGTAGTGCCAGAGCACGCCCCGCCGCTCCGGGCCCTCGAAGTAGGGCGGCAGCACCATGATGCCATCGGCGCCGAGGTCCTGGGCGTGCTTGCAGGCTTCGATCGTCTCGCTCGTGCTCACCCCCGAGGTCTGGACCATGAAGCCCGCGCGGCCATCGATCTGCCGGGCGGCGATCTCGGCGATCCGCCGCCGTTCGGCCGGCCGCAGATAGGGGAACTCGCCCGTGCCGCCGCAGACCAGGATGATGTGCACGCCCGCTTCGAGCATCGAATCGATGTGAGCGCGCAGCGCCGGCTCGTCGAGCTGTTCTCCGCTCGCGTCGAACGGCGTGCAGATCGGCACACAGATTCCGGCCAGGTCCTGCATGATCGGGGCTCCCTCTCGGCTAACGGGTTCGGGCACTGGCTCGTCTTTGCAGCTGGGAGACCTCGCGCAGGACCCGCTCGGTCGAGCTCGCGATGTCGATCCCCGCGGCCAGGTTCTGGCGCATGTAGCGGATGAAGGCCTCGCTGAAGCCCTCCGCATGCATATGGGCGAGGCGCTCGGCGAGGGCCGCGTCCTGATCCGCGATCGCCTCGGTCATCGCCGTGTGCTCGGCGAACATCAGGTCGGGCTTCAGCTCCTGGGTCTCGGCGCGGAACTTGAAGTGGATGTGGAGCATGCGCATGCCCTCATCCAGGAGGCGCGCGTAGAGCGAGGTGAAGTAGGGGTTGCGCCCGGCGGCCGCGATCGCGAGATGGTAGTCCCGGTTGGTCTCGATCATGGCGACGATCGAGACCCGCGCGCAGGCGCGCTCGAACGCCGCCTGCGCCACCCGGATCGCCGCCAGTTCGGCATCGGTGCGCCGCACCGCGGCCATGCGCGTGGTGATCCGCTGCATCATGTCGAGGGCTTCGAGGTAGCGGGGCAGGGTCTCGATCTCCAGAGGCGCTACCAGCGCGCTCCGGTTCGGCAACAGCGTGACCAAGCCTTCGCCCGCGAGCCGGATCAGCGCCTCCCGGACCGGCGAGCGCGAGAGCTTGAAGCGCCTGGCGAGGCCGACCTCGTCGAGCGGCTCGCCCGGCCGCAGCTTGAGGCAGAGGATGTCGTCGCGGATCTTCTGGTAGATCCGCTGGGAGCCGGCGGCGCGCCGACGGCGCACCGGGACCGCCCGCGGCGCGGGCTCGTCCTGCGGTCCAGCCTCATCCAGGCGCTCGCCCTGCGAGCGATCGGTCGCGACGTCCACCATCGGCTCAGTGCGCCTGCTCCGCCACCTGCGATATGCCCGAATCGATGGCCCATCCTGGCACAGCTGTCGACACAATGTCTACTTGCCGACGGTCCGCGGCGCGCCTAGCCTTCCACCAAACCAGCGAGGCGGGTGATGGGTTCCGAGGCGAACCGCGCGAGCGGGCGCGAGGTCGTGGTCATCGGCGCCGGCATCGTCGGCATGAGCTGCGCCTGCCAGCTGCAGCGCGAAGGCTTCAAGCTCAGCGTCATCGACCGGCTGGCGCCGGGCGAGGCGACCTCCTACGGCAACGCGGGCGGGGTCGGGACCGGCGAGATCGTCCCGCTGGCGGTGCCGGGCCTGCTGCGCGAGGTGCCGGGCTGGCTCTTGGACCCGCTCGGGCCGCTCGCGGTCCGCTGGCGCTATCTGCCGAAGGCGCTGCCCTGGTTGCTGCGCTTCCTCAAGGCGGGCTCGGAAGCGCGGGTGCGGGAAATCGCGGGCGCGCTCGCCGCCCTCGCGCACGGCGCCAGGGCGTCGTTCGAGCAGTCGCTCGCGGCGGCCGGCATCAGCGACCTCCTGGCGCACGAGGACTGCCTCTACCTCTACGACGACGAGCGCCAGCTGGCGGCAGAACGGCTGCACTGGGACCTCCGGCGCGCGCACGGCATCCCCTTCGAGCGCGTCCCCGGCCAGGCCTTGCCCGAGCTCGAGCCCGAGCTCGCCCGGGATTTCGCCTTCGGCATCCGCATGCCCGGCTGGTACCACGTGACCAACCCGTTTCGTGTGGTGACCGGCCTCGCCGAGCACTTCGTGCGCGGGGGCGGCCGGCTGCGGCGCGGTGAGGTCGTCGGCATCGAGACCCGGGACCGCCGGGCCTTGGCGCTGCGGCTCGAGGGTGGCGGCGTCCAGGCGTTCGATCAGCTGGTGATCGCGGCCGGCGCCTGGTCCCACCTCCTGGCCAGGCAGCTCGGCGATGCGGTGCCGCTCGAGAGCCACCGGGGCTACCATGTCACGCTCCCCGACGCCGGCGTCCGCCCCAGGCGACTGGTGCTCTATGCCGCCGAGCACTTCGTGGTCACGCCCATGGAGATGGGCCTCAGGGTCGCCGGCACGGTCGAGATCGCGGGCCTCGAGGCGCCGCCCAACTATGCGCGCGCCCATGTGCTGGTGCGCAAGGCCAAGCGCATCTACCCGGCCCTGAACGATGCCGGCGGCCAGGCGTGGATGGGCCATCGCCCGGCGACGCCCGATTCCCTGCCGGTGATCGGCCGCGCGCCGGGCTTTGCGAACGTCAGCTATGCTTTCGGCCACGGCCATCTGGGCCTGACCTTCGGCCCGATCACCGGCCAGCTGATCGCGGAGCTGGCCGCCGGCAAGCCCGCGACGGTCGACCTGCACCCCTACCGGGTCGACCGGTTCTAGTCTGGCACGCCGCCTACGGCAGGAGCAGATCGGATATGGCAGCTGAGCGGGTAGCGATCGTCACCGCCGCCGGCGGCGGCATCGGCGCTGCGGTCGCAAGCGAGCTGGCGGCTTCCGGCTACCGGCTTGCGCTGATGTCACGCTCGGAGGCCGTGGAGCGGCTGGCGAGGCAAGTGGGCGGCATCGCGGTCCGCGGCTCGGTCACCGAGGCGGGCGACCTCGAGCGCCTGGTGACCGCCTGCCGCGAGCGCTACGGCCGGATCGACGCCGTGGTCAACCACACCGGCCACCCGCCGAAGGGCGCGCTGCTCGAGGTTCCCGATCGCGACTGGCATGCCGGGCTCGACATGCTGCTGCTGAACGTGGTCCGGATCTGTCGCCTGGTGACCCCGGTCATGGCCGCGCAAGGCGGTGGTGCTATCGTCAACGTCTCGACGTTCGCGGCCTTCGAGCCGGAGCCCGCCTACCCGGTCTCGGCCTCGCTTCGGGCAGCGCTCGGAAGCTTCACCAAGCTCTATGCCGATCAATATGCCAAGGCGGGCATCCGCATGAACAATGTCCTGCCCGGCTTCATCGACAGCCTGCCCCAGGGCGAGGAAAACCGGCTGCGGGTCCCGGCGCAGCGGATCGGCACGGTGCAGGAGATGGCCAAGACGATCGCCTTCTTGCTGTCCGATGGCGCCGGTTACATCACCGGCCAGAACCTTCGGGTCGACGGCGGCCTCACCCGGCACGTCTAGGTTTCGCCGCCGGCTCGCCATGGCTTACCGGCCTTGCCGGACCGGGTCCGAGGATCGACCCGCTGGCACGCACCCCTTGTCGAGGGCGACGAGTTCCCGCAGGCGTGGCAGCGCCATCATCCGCCCACGGCAAGCCAGCGGGCCAGGCCGGGCTTGGTGGCGGCGGGCGGGCGGGGGTAGGATGACGAAGGCTAAAGTGGGGCAAGAGATGGGCGCGCGTGAGCTGGATGTGGTGGTGGTCGGCGCGGGGTTTGCCGGGATGTACATGCTCCATCGGCTGCGGCGCATGGGCTTGAGCGTGGGCGTGGTCGAGGCGGGGAGCGGGGTCGGGGGGACGTGGTATTGGAATCGCTATCCCGGGGCGCGCTGCGATATCGAGAGCATGGAGTATTCGTATCAGTTCTCGGATGAGCTGCAGCAGGAGTGGGCGTGGAGCGAGCGCTATGCGGCGCAGCCCGAGATCCTGCGCTATGCCAACCATGTCGCCGACCGGTTCGACCTGCGCAAGGACATCCAGTTCGATACCCGGATCAGCGCGGCGACCTTCGACGACGCGGCCGGCCGCTGGCGGCTCGAGACCGAGGCGGGGGAGCGCATCGACGCGAGCTTCTGCGTCATGGCGACCGGCTGTCTGTCGTCGCCCAATACGCCGAAGTTTCCGGGGCTGGAGCGGTTCGAGGGCGAGGTCTACCACACCGGCAGCTGGCCGCATGCGGGGGTGGATTTCACTGGCCTTACGGTCGGGCTGATCGGCACCGGGTCGTCGGCGGTGCAGTCGATCCCGCTGATCGCCGCGCAGGCGGGGCAGCTGTTCGTGTTCCAGCGCACGCCCAACTATGTGGTGCCGGCGCGCAACGGCCCGCTCGAGGCCGCGGTGCAGGCGCGGGTCAAGGCGAGCTACGCGGGCTTGAGGGCGCGGGCCAAGCAGGGGCGGACCGGCTGTCTCTATCCGATCCGGGAGGAGCGGGCGCTGGAGGTGAGTGCGGCCGAGCGCGAGCGCGAGTACCGGGCGCGCTGGGAGCGGGGCGGGCTCGGCTTCCTCGGCGCGTTTGCGGACCTGCTGGTCGACCGGGCCGCCAACGACACCGCGGCAGCGTTCATCCGCGAGCAGATCGGGGCCCTGGTGCGCGACCCCGAGGTGGCGGCGAAGCTCCTCCCGCGCTCGACCTTCGGCTGCAAGCGCCTGTGCATCGACACCGGCTACTATGAGACCTTCAACCAGCCGAACGTGACGCTGGTCGACGTCAGCGGGACGCCGGTCGAGGCGGTGACGAGGACGGGCGTCACGGTCGCGGGGCGGGCCTGTGACGTCGATGCGCTGGTGCTGGCGACCGGCTTCGATGCCATGACCGGGGCGCTGCTGCGGATCGACATCCGGGGTGCAGCCGGCCTGCGGCTCGGGGAAAAATGGGCGGCCGGCCCCAGGACCTATCTCGGGCTCGCGGTCGCGGGTTTTCCCAACCTGTTCACGATCACCGGGCCGGGCAGCCCGTCGGTCCTGAGCAACATGCTGCCCTCGATCGAGCAGCACGTGGAGTGGATCGCGGACTGCATCGGCCATGCGCTCGGGCGCGGCGTCGGGCGGATCGAGGCGACCCTCGAGGCGGAACAGGCTTGGGTCGCCCACGTCAACCAGGTCGCCGAGGCGACGCTGTTCCCGTCCTGCAACTCCTGGTATGTCGGCGCCAATGTGCCGGGCAAGCCTCGGGTCTTCATGCCCTACCTCGGCGTTCCGGCCTATGCGACGAAGTGCGAGCAGGTCGCGGCGGACGGTTACCAGGGGTTCGCGCTCAGCGCGGGCTGACCTGGGTTACCAACGACGCTCACTGGGGAGGAAGATCATGAGCAGCGAGATTCTGGCGCAGCTGTCGGGGGCGCTGGCAAGTGGGAAAATACGGGTGGTCGACCTCAGCCAGACGCTGCGGCCGTCGACCCCGGTGATCCAGCTGCCGGCCGAGTTCGCGCCCTCGAGTCCGTTCCGGATCGAGGAGATCTCGCACTACGATCGGCGCGGGCCCGCCTGGTACTGGAACAATATTTCCTGCGGCGAGCATACCGGGACCCATTTCGATGCGCCGGCGCATTGGGTGACCGGCAAGGATTTTGCCGACGGGTTCACCGATACCTTGCCGGCGCAGCGGTTCGTGGCGCCGGCTTGTGTGATCGACTGCTCGAAGGAGGCGGCGGCGGATGAGCGCTTCGTGCTGGAGCCGGCGCAGATCCAGGCGTTCGAGGCGCGGCATGGGCGGATTCCGGATGGTGCCTGGGTCTTGATGCGGACCGACTGGTCGAAGCGGACCGAGCCGGCCGCCTTTCTCAACATCAAGGAGGATGGGCCGCATGTGCCGGGGCCGAGTGCGGCGGCGGTGCGCTTTCTGGTCGAGCAGCGGGAGGTCAACGGCTGGGGGGTCGAGGCGGTCGGCACCGATCATGGCCAGGCGTTCGCGTTCGAGCCGGCGTTCCCGGCGCACCATCTGATGCATGGCGCCGGCAAGCTCGGGCTCGCGTCCTTGTGCAACCTCGACCAGCTGCCGGCCACCGGTGCTGTGCTGATCACGGCGCCGCTCAAGATCGAGAAAGGCTCGGGCAGTCCCTTGCGCGTGCTGGCACTCGCACCTGGCTGAGGATGCCCGCGCTGGTGCCGGTCTGAGGGCGTGCTGGCGCCGGTGTCGGGCTGAGCTGCCACCCGGAGATGGCCGGGGGCGGTGTTGGCCCTTGCGTATCAACTCAGGCGCGTTTAGGGATCGGCGCGTTCACGGGCGGGGCGGCTGCGGGCCGGCCTCGACCGAGCCCGGACAAGCGAGAGCCTGGTCATGCTGCGGGACGCGCGCGAGCTCGACGATGGTCAGCTGCTGAACTGCGATCTTTGCATCGTCGGCGGCGGCGCCGCCGGGATCACGATCGCGCGCGCGCTCGCGGACGGCAAGGTCAAGGTCTGCGTGCTCGAGAGCGGCGGGCTGGAGTTTGAGGAGCCGGTCCAGAACCTCTACCAGGGCGCCAATGTCGGCCTGCCCTATTTCGATCTGGACGTCTGTCGCCTGCGCTTCCTCGGCGGCTCGACCAACCACTGGGCGGGGCGCTGCCGGCCGCTCGATGAGCTCGACTTCGAGGCCCGGCCGTGGCTGCCGCACTCCGGCTGGCCGTTCACCAAGGCCGAGCTCGACCCCTACTATCGCGAGGCGCAGAAGATCTGCCAGCTCGGCGCCTACGACTACACCCCGGGGCCCTGGCTCGACCCCGGCCAGAGGGCGCTGCCGTTCGATCCCGCCAAGGTCCTGAGCCGGGTCTGGCAGTACAGCCCGCCGACCCGGTTCGGCGAGGTCTACCGCCCGGAGCTCGAGGCGGCCCCGAATGTCGACGTCCTGCTGCATGCCACCCTGGTCGACATCGAGGCGAACGAGGCCGGCAGCGAGGTTTCGGGGCTCGCGGCCCGGACCCTCGAGGGCAAGCGACTGACGGTCCGCGCCCAGGCCTATGTGCTCGCCTGCGGCGGCCTCGAGAACCCGCGCCTGCTGCTGGCCGCGAACAAGCAGGTCAAGGTCGGCCTCGGCAACCAGCGGGACCTGGTCGGGCGCTACTTCATGGAGCACCCGCACTGCAACGCGGCGCGCGCGCTGGTGGTCGATCCGGCGGTGCTGAGCTTCTACACCTTCGGCCAGGGCGGCGGTCACGCCCAGGGCATCGCGGTGGTCGGCTGCCTCAATCAGAGCCCGGAGCGGCAGCGCGCCGAGCAGCTGTTGAACTTCGACAGCCTGTTTACGGTCGACGACATCGGCGATTCCGGGTTCGCGGCGCTGCGCCGGATCTGGAGCGCGGCCGGGCAGGGCCACTGGCCCGACCATCTCGCGGCCGACCTCTGGCAGGCGCTGATCGACATCGACGATACGGCATCGGGTCTCATGGGCCGGCTCGGCCTGCACGAGTACCACCCGGGCAACGCCAGCTTCCGGATGTGGTGCAGCGCCGAGGCGGCGCCCAACCCGGACAGCCGGGTGCGCCTCGGCGACCAGCTCGATGCCCTGGGCATGCCCCGGATCGCGCTCGACTGGCGGCTGACCGAGCAGGACAAGCGCTCGCTGCTCGCCGGCTACCAGGCGGTCGCCGAGGAGTTCGGCCGGACCGGCCTCGGCCGCCTGCAGATCGCCGACTGGCTGACCGCCGATGCCACCAGCTGGTCGCCGACCGTGGAAGGCGGCCACCACCACCTGGGCACCACGCGGATGAGCCAGGAGCCCGCGCAGGGCGTGGTCGACCCGACCTCGCGGGTGCACGGCATCGCCAATCTCTACATCGCCGGCAGCTCGGTCTTTCCCACGTCCGGCAGCGCCAACCCGACGCTCACCATCGTCGCGCTGGCGCTGCGCCTGGCCGAGCATCTGAAACAGCGCCTGACAGTCTAATCTAATGGTCGAAATCTGACCGATGGTACCCGGCCGACATCCCCGGTGTCGAACGCACGGAGCGGCCGGTCGTGACCCAAAGCTGACGTCGGACGACCCAACTCGGGTCTTTAGCTCGCCATCGAGATCTCCACCTGGTCGGCGCCGAATTCTCACGTCCGATATCATGATTCTCGTGATCGTCGATCTTACGACCGCAGTGCTTAGCGGAGATAAGACCGTCAGCCTTGGTGCCGGAACTGAAGTCCCGGCACCCCGCAATTTCTAGCCTTTGATAAAGGCCAACAGGTCGGCGTTGATGGTACCGGCCTCGGTGGTCGGCATGCCGTGCGGGAACCCCTTGTAGGTTTTCAGGATTCCGTTTTTCAGTAGCTTGGCGGAGAGCGGCCCGGCGGCGACGTAAGGCACGATCTGGTCGTCTTCGCTGTGCATGACCAGCACCGGCACGGTGATCTTCCTCAGGTCTTCGGTGAAATTGGTCTGCGAGAACGCGACGATGCCGTCGTAATGCGCCTTGGCGCTGCCCATCATGCCCTGGCGCCACCAGTTCCAGATGCTG
This sequence comes from uncultured Alphaproteobacteria bacterium, assembly GCA_963733965.1. Taxonomy (GTDB): domain Bacteria; phylum Pseudomonadota; class Alphaproteobacteria; order Geminicoccales; family Geminicoccaceae; genus DATAOG01. The sequence goes on along the minus strand of CAVTFM010000049.1, from coordinate 14,041 downwards.
CCCTGCGACGGTTTCGCGCCGGGCCTGTTGTAGCCATAGAACGGTCCGGCCGGCACGTCGTAATAGAATTGGGCGCGGTTGGCCGCGAGCGCCGCCTGGAGGTCGTCGAACACCTTCTTGGGCAGCCCGTTCGGATTGGCGTCCGTCTTCAGCATCAGCGGAGGCACCGCGCTGATGATCGCCGCTTTAGACACGCGGCTCTCGCCATGCCGCGCGATGTAATGCACGACTTCCCCACCGCCAGTGGAATGGCCGACATGGATCGCGTCCTTTAGGCCGAGATGCGCCGTCACCGCCGCGAGATCATCGGCATAGTGGTCCATGTCGTGACCGTCCGCGACCTGCGCCGAGCGTCCGTGCCCGCGCCGGTCATGCGCGATCACGCGATAGCCGAGGTTCAGGAAGAAAAGCATCTGCGCATCCCAGTCGTCGGCCGACAGTGGCCAGCCGTGGCTGAACACGATGGGCTGACCGGTGCCCCAGTCCTTGTAGAAAATCTCGACGCCGTCCTTGGTGGTGACCGTAGGCATGTCCTTCATCCTTCCTGCTGATTGGAAACCGAGCATCCCTGACGTGGAAAAGATACGCCGGTTCGGCCCATGATCCAGATTGGCGATACCGACATTCTTCGAGGCGAAACTGACAATGCGGACGAGCGACGTCCTGACCGAGATCGGCATCCTGGCCTACCCCGATTCCCAGCTTGCCGCGATCCATGGTCTCACACCTCTTCGTCGAGGCGAGCAGGATCTCGCGCGAAATGGGCAGCGCCGCGGCGCACGTGCTGCCGCAATTGGTTCGTGATGCCCGATAATACCACAGCCGCCGACCTTGACATTGCCGTCGGCATACTTGTCGAAGGCCTCCTGGAGCAGCTCCCGGCCGCCGCCATAATAGCAGAACATGCCGATCTGGTCGGGCCGCTCGTAGCCCGCGATCAGATCGCCCAGCAGCGCGAACACCTTGCTGCGACCGGAAAAATAGACGGTCGAGGTGATGTCGCCCTGGAGGATGCCCTGGCTGATCGCATCCATGGTCTCGTTGTAGGGCACGACCGAGCCGACCGGGGTCAGCTCGATCTGCAGCTCGCCGCCGGTCATCTCCTTGAGGCGCGGCAGCCAGTGCTTCTCGATGTTGGTGTAGAAGGACTCGCCGGCACTCATCGAGGTCTGGACCTTCCAGACCTGCTCCGCCGCGGCCGGAGCGGGTGCTATGCCCAGACCGGCAGCGAGCAGTGCTGCGAGCGCCACGGATGCAAGATCGCCTTGCCGCTTCGGCATGTCGTGAGCCTTCCTTTCGTGGCTTTGCGCCGCCGGCGCCGCCGTGACCGGTTTGCCGGCTCTCTCCTTACCGTCTAGTGTCACGTTTCATAAGTTAGTAGATGATGTGGCGAGGGGAAGGCCAGCGTAGGTCCATTGGAAGGGGTGAGCCTTGTTGGCGTTGTAGTCGGCGATGTAGGCCATGATCTGCGCGACCAGCTGGCCCTTGGAGCGCCAGACGCCATCCTTGATCACCGCCTTGGCGAGGATCCGGAACCAGATCTCGATCTGGTTGAGCCAGGACGCGTAGGTCGGCGTGAAGTGGAGGTGGAGGCGCCGGCGGCGCTCGGCCCAGGCGAGCACGCTCGCGTGCTTGTGGACGCTGAGATTGTCGAGGATGATGTGGAGCTCGCGGCGGGGATGGCTGCGGTAGAGATGCTTGAGGAAGGCGAGGAACTCCTGGTGCGTGGCGCGATCGAGACAGCGCGCTTCGACGGTGCCGGTGGCGATGCTCAAGGCGGCGAGCAGGCAGGTGGTGCCAAGTCGCTTGTAGGTGGCGGTGAGGCGGCGCGGCCGGCCGGGGCGCAGCGGCAGCTCGGGCTGGGTGCGATCCAGCGCCTGGATCTGGGATTTCTCGTCGACCGAGAGCACCAGCGCGCCGCTCGGCGGCTCGAGGTAGAGGCCGACGATCGCGGCCTGCTTGGCGGCGCGCGGCGCTCCGGGGCGACCACCGGAGGTCGCCCCTGGGAGCCAGCCGCGGGGATCGGGGCTGCGGCCGCACCAGTAGTCGGTCTTGTGCGGCTTCAGATCGCCCGCGTTCAGCACCCGGTTGACGCTCGCCGGGCTGATCCCGACGACCCGGGCGAGCTGCCTTTGGGTCCAGCGCGTGCGGCCGCCCGGCGGGGTCTCGGTGGCGCGCTCGAGCACCGCCCGGCGGGTCGTCGGCGCGATCGTCATGGGCCGGCCCGCGCGCGGCCGGTCGCGCAGACCCTGGAGCCGCCCGGACTCGAACCGCCGCCGCCATTTCGAGCATGCCTGCGGACTTAAGCCGCTCGCCGCGCTCGCCCAGGCGACGCTCCGACCTTCGGCCGCGGCCAGCACCACCTCGGCGCGCTGCGCCAGGCGGCGCTCGATCCTCTGGCCCGCCGCCCACAGCCTGAGCTCACGCGACTCCTCCTCACTCAACACGATCCGCACCCGACCCCGCGCCATGCTCCGTCTCCAGCCAAGCCGCCCAGAGCCCCTATCTATCATATATCTTATGAAACGCAACACTAGCGTTCGATTGCTGACCGCCGCGACCCGCGATGATCGTGCTCGACACCAATGCTCTTTGAGCTCATGCGGCCACGGCCCACCCGAACGGTCGAAGCGTGGGTAGCGGCGCAACCATCGGCCAGCCTGTTCACGATCGCGATCACCCGGGCGGAAGCCCTCTATGGTCTGGCGCTGCTGCCGGCCGGGCGGCGGCGCAGCGAGCTGGTTGCGGTGGCCGATGCCATCTTCGACGTCGACCTCGCCGCCCGCGTCCTGCCGTTCGACGGCGCGGCCGCGCGCGAATTTGCCATGATCGCGGGGAGCTGCCGCCAGACGCGGCGGCCGATGGTGCAGGCGGATACGCAGATCGCAGCCATCGCCCGCTCGCGCGGGGCTGCGCTCGCGACCCGCAACGTCGCCGACTTCGAGCGCTTTGGCATCCGGGTGATCGACCCCTGGCACGCCTGAGCCTGCGCGCCGCCGTGGGTTGACGCGGGCCGCCCGGGCACACACCTGTGGCAGGCGCGTGTGCGCATGGATCGGGGGCATGGACAAGAAAAGCCACTTCAACGCCTGGTACGTGATGATCGCGGTCCTGGCGATGTTGGTCGTGCAGGCGGTCATCCAGGAGACGCGCCAGACCGAATATCTGCCGTACAGCCAGTTCCAGTCCGACCTCAAGGGTGGCAAGATCGATGAGCTCACGATCACCGAGAGCCGGATCATCGGCACCCTGAAGGATGCCGGACCCAACGAGCCGAGCCGGTTCGTGACCACCCGGGTCGAGCCATCATTCGCCGACGAGCTCGAGAAATACGGGGTCAAGTTCAAAGGCGGCAGCGACGAGAACTTCTTCACCACGCTGCTCTCCTGGGTGCTGCCGGCCGTGATCTTCTTCGGCATCTGGATCTTCATCCTGCGCCGGATGTCGATGGGCGGCATGGGCGCCGGCGGCCTGATGTCGATCGGCAAGAGCCGCGCCAAGATCTACGTCGAGAAGGACACCAAGACCACGCTCGCCGACGTCGCCGGCGTCGACGAGGCCAAGGCCGAGGTCCAGGAGATCATCGATTTCCTGAAAGACCCGAAGAGCTACAGCGTGCTCGGCGCCCGTCTGCCGCGCGGCGTGCTCCTGATCGGCCCGCCCGGCACCGGCAAGACCCTCTTGGCGCGCGCGGTGGCCGGCGAGGCGGGCGTCACCTTCCTCTCGATCTCGGGCTCCGAGTTCGTCGAGATGTTCGTCGGCGTCGGCGCCGCGCGGGTCCGCGATCTGTTCGAGCAGGCGCGCAAGATGGCGCCCTGCATCATCTTCATCGACGAACTCGATGCCATGGGCCGGGCGCGCGGGATCGGTCCGATGGCCGGCGGCCACGACGAGAAGGAGCAGACCCTGAACCAGCTCCTGGTCGAGATGGACGGCTTCGATCCGAGCCAGGGCATCATCCTACTCGCGGCCACCAACCGGCCCGAGATCCTCGATCCCGCGCTGCTCCGCCCGGGCCGCTTCGATCGCCAGATTCTGGTCGACCGGCCCGACAAGAAGGGTAGGATTCAGATCCTCGAGGTGCACAGCCGCAAGATCAAGCTGGACCAGGACGTCAGCCTCGAGCAGGTGGCGGCGCTGACGCCGGGCTTCACCGGCGCCGATCTCGCCAATCTGGTCAATGAGGCGGCGCTGCTCGCGACAAGGCGGCGGGCGACCGCGGTGACCCTCGTCGACTTCACCGCGGCGTTCGAGCGCATCGTCGCCGGGCTCGAGAAGAAGAACCGGCTGCTCAACCCCAAGGAGCGCCGGGTGGTCGCCTACCACGAGCTCGGCCACGCCCTGGTCGCGCTCACGCTCCCGGGGGTCGATCCGGTGCACAAGGTCTCGATCATCCCGCGCGGCGTCGGCGCGCTCGGCTACACCTTGCAGCGGCCGATCGAGGACCGCTTCCTGATGACGACCGAAGAGCTCGAGCACAAGATGGCCGTGCTGCTCGGCGGCCGGGCGGCGGAGGAGCTGGTGTTCGGCGAGATCTCGACCGGCGCCGCCGACGACCTGATCCGGGTCACCGACATCGCGCGCAGCATGGCCACCCGCTACGGCATGGACCCGACGCTCGGTCAGGCGGCCTACGAGACCGAGCGCGGCAACTTCCTCGGCCTGCCGAGCGAGGGCGGCGGCCGGCGCTTCAGCGAGGACACCGCGCGCGAGATCGACCTCGCGGTCCGCGAGCGGGTCGAGCGCGGCTACCAGCAGGCGCTCGAGATCCTGAAGAGGCGGCGCAGCGAGCTCGAGGCGCTGGCGCGCAAGCTGCTCGAGAAGGAGACGCTGACCGCCGACGAGCTGCCCCGGCCGACGCCGCCGCCGGAGGCCGAGGCGGCCTAGCCGCGCCCGTCCGCCCGGCGGCGCCGGCATGGCCACCCACGGGCGCCGGCCGTGGCGGGCCGTTGCGGGCTTCGCTCTGATCCTGGCGACGGCCGGCTGCGCCAGGATCGACGCCGAGCAGGCGCGGCTGTGCGAGCGCGTCATCCCGGGGATCGAAGGCATCGATGCCCGGATCGAGGTCGTGCGCAGCGAGCCCGACCCTGGCGCCGACCATGGCGTGATCGTGCGCTATCGCCTCACCGAGCCCGAGGGCCAGGCGGCCGCGCGCTGGCTCGCCTGTCGCTTCGGCGGCGGCGGTTTCCAGCAGGATCGCCTGAAGCTGACCGGGGTGGCCACCGACCAGGCGGGCGAGCTCTCGGACGTCCAGGTCTATCTGCTCCGTCAGTATTGGCTGGGGTTGTACGAGGCCCAGGCGCAGGCCGCGGCCGGTGCGCGCCAGGGCCCGGCCGGGCCCTGGCGCGATCTGCTCTATGCGCTGCAGCTCGGGGTCAGCGCGCTCACCGTCGGCTGTCTCTACGGCCTGCTCGCGATCGGCTACAGCCTGGTCTACGGCATCGTCGGCAAGATCAATCTGGCGTTCGGCGAGATCGCGATGGTCGGCGCCTACGCCACCTTCATCGGCGTGACCGGGCTCGCCCTGCTCGGCGTCGGCAGCCTGCCGCTGGCGCTGCTCCTGGTTCTGCTGGTGGTGGCCGTGGTCGGCGCGGTCCACGGCCTGGTGACCGAGCGGCTGGTGTTCCGGCCGCTGCGCGAGACCCCCTCCCAGGCGCCGCTGATCGCGACCATCGGGCTCGCGATCCTGCTCCAGGAATACCTGCGCCTGACCCAGGGCGCCGCCGACCGCTGGATTCAACCGGTCTTCTCCGAGGCGCACACGCTCGCCGAAGGCGGAAGCTTCACGGTCTCGATCAGCACGTCGCAGCTGCTCATTCTGGGCTTCGCAGGCGCGCTCCACGGCACCCTGTGGCTGCTGATGACCCGGAGCCCGTTCGGGCGCCAGGCGCGGGCCTGCGCCGACGATGCCGAAATGGCGGCCTTCTGCGGCATCAACGTCGAGCGGGTGATCGCCCAGACCTTCTCGCTCGGCGCCGCCTACGCCGCGATCGCAGGCTTCGTCGTCCTGCTTCGCTACGGCGGGGTGCGCTTCTACGACGGCTTTCTGCTGGGCTTCAAGGCGCTGACCGCGGCGATCCTGGGCGGCATCGGCTCGGTGCCGGGCGCGATGCTGGGCGGCCTTCTGATCGGCACGCTCGAGACCTTCTGGGCGGGCTATCTGAGCGTCGGCTACAAGGACGTGGCGGTCTTCGGCCTGCTCGCCGCGATCCTGGTCTGGCGCCCGCAGGGCCTGCTCGGCCAGCCGGTCCGGCTCGCCAACGACAGCTTCCGGCAGCGGCGGCCCTGACCTCGCGCCTTATGGCCGGCGGCCGCGCCGTCGTGGCGGGGGCTCTGGCTCCGTCGGCGCGACCGCCGGATCGAGAACCTGCGCAACGGTGTAAGGCAGTCGGCCGGGAAACGCCGCCGGACTCAGGCCGGTCCCGACGATCGCACGGCCAACGGCATCCGGGTAGACCTCGGCAAGGGTGCCCTCGAGATCCCGCTGCAGGCTCGGGCTACGTCGCATCAGGCGGCGGATCGCTCTGCGCTGCTCGCATCGTGCCCCGCCAGCTCCGCGATCGGCGCGCTGGCTGATAGTCCCACTTCAGCAGGTGCATGAGCAGAATCTCGAGCCGGTTCTCGACCTCGCCCCATTCGCTGCGGCCCATGGTGTCGAGCTCCTCGGCGAGGTTGTCGAGGTCGAGCTGATCCAGGCGGCCGGCGCGCACGAGCGCCGCCTGCTGCTCGGTCCAGGCGAGAAAGTCTTCGTCGTAGAGGCTCGGGCGAACGAGCGTCTTGGCCATCAGAGCGCTCTCACATGGCACCCGTGACCCACTCCTACCACACCGATACAGCCCTCGTCGCCGCTCACGCGACAGCCGCCCCGCTTCCCATGGGGCAGCCGGTCGGCCTTGGTCGCGGCCGATCTCGCCACGCGGGCCACGCCTGGTATCCGCATCGCCCCAGAGAAAAGAGTCCTGACCCCATTTCCCCACTGACCCCATTTCCCCACGCGACAGCCGCCCCGCTTTCCATGGGGCAGCCGGTCAGCCTTGGTCGCGGCCGATCTCGTCACGCGTGCCACGCCTAGTATCCGCATCGCCCCAGAGAAAAGAATCCTTTCCTCCCCTACCCCATTTCCTCTCCCCATTTCCTCCCAAAAAATCCTGACCCCATTTCCCCCTCGAGACCTCTTTCACTCGCGTCACCCCTTGCAGGCGCCAGGGCCCCGAAATATCATGGGTCCTCACTCAGAAAGGGGATCCGTCTTGACCGATAAACCTTTTTCAGGGCCGGCAATTGCCCTGCCCGGCGAGGTGGACGCCGGGGACGAGCGCGTGCAGCAGGACTTTGGCGTCGACCCCCTGGCCGCGCGCCACACCGACCACTACCGCCGGGAGTATGTGAAGACCTTCGCCGAGAAGTGGGACGAGCTCATCGACTGGGAGCGCCGGGCCGAGGGCGAGGGCGACTTCTTCTTGGAGATACTAAGGCGCCACGGCGCCCGCCGGGTGCTGGACGTGGCCACCGGCACCGGGTTTCATTCCTGCCGCCTCTCGGAGGCCGGTTTCGAGGTGGTGAGCGTGGACGGCAGCCCGGCCATGCTGGCCAAGGCCCAGGCCAACGCCGCCCGTCGGGGGCTGGCGCTCACGCCGGTGCTGGCCGACTGGCGCAACCTGGCGGAAAAGGTCCAGGGGCCCTTTGACGCCGTCATGTGCCTGGGCAACTCCTTCACCCACCTGTTCACCGACGCCGAGCGCCGCCAGGTCCTGGAGCAGTATCACCGGCTTCTCGGACCCGGCCGGGTCTTTATCATGGACCAGCGCAACTACGACCTGATCCTGGACCGGGGCTACCACACCAAACACGTCTACTACTACTGCGGCCAGGGCGTGCGGGTGGAGCCCGAGCACATGGACGAGGGACTGGCCCGCTTCTGCTACACCTTCCCGGACCGCTCCAAGTACTACCTCAACATGTGCCCCCTGCGCCTTAAGTATTTGCTGGGCCTTCTGGACCAGGGTGGCTTCGGACCGGTGGAGACCTACGGGGACTTCGCCCGGGACTTCGATCCGGCCCAGGTGGAGTTTTTGGTGCACGTAGCCACCAAGCCCAACGGGGCCTGGCGCTAGTGTGGTGTCTCACAATAGGCTATGCAGAAGAAGGGCATGGTGGTATTGATGATGCATGGCACGTCCGGTCCGAGCCTTGCCCGATCACGACCGAGCAGCGCGGCGCGTTGCAGCGGCTGGTGCAGCGGCCGACGGCGACCCAGCGCGAGGTCCGGCGCGCGCAGATCATTCTGGACCGGGCCGACGGCTTGAGCCAGGCCGACACGGCGCGGCGGGTGGGGGTCAACCGGCCGGTGGTGGTGCTTTGGGAGCGGCGCTTTGGTGCAGCCGGCCTGGCCGGGCTGGCCGATGCCCAGGGTCGGGGACGCAAGCCCAGCGTGGCGCTCGAGACCAAGGCCGCGATCGTCAGCCGGGCAACCCAGCCGCCGCCTGGGCGGACGCGCTGGTCGGTGCGGTCGATGGCCAAGGTCACGGGCGTGTCCAAGGCGACCGTGCAACGGCTGTGGGCCGCCAACGCCATCAAGCCGCATCTGACCCAGGCGTTCAAGCTGTCGAACGACCCCCAGTTTGAGGCCAAGTTCTGGGACGTGATCGGCCTCTACCTGCAACCGCCGGACAAGGCGCTGGTTCTGTGTTGCGACGAGAAGAGCCAGTGCCAGGCGCTGGAGCGCACGCAGCCCGGCCTGCCGCTCGGCATCGGCCACGTGCGCACCCGCACTCACGACGATACCCGTCACGGCACGATCACCCTGTTCGCGGCGCTGTCCTATCTCGACGGCAAGATCTTCAGCCAGACCGCGGCGCGCCATACCCACCAGCAGTGGCTGGCGTTCCTGAAGCAGCTGGACCAGGACACCCCGCGCGATCTCGCCCTGCATCTGATCCTCGACAACTACGCCACCCACAAGCATCTGAAGGTGCAGAGCTGGATCGACCGGCGCAACGTCCGCCACCGCCGTCAGCACGGTGGCGACCGCATCGTGCTGCATTTCACGCCGACCGCGAGCTCGTGGCTCAACCTAGTCGAGCGCTTCTTCCGCGATCTCACCGAGGATGTCGTGCGCGAAGGCAGTTTCGCCAGCCTGCGCGAGCTGGTCGGCGCCATCGAGGCGTACCTCGCCGAGCACAACTTGGCCCCCAAGCGCTATGTCTGGAGCGCCCAGGGCGAGGCTATTCTGGCCAAGATCCTCCGCGCCCGCGCCGCTCTCCAGCAGCAGCCTGTTGCATAGCCATTTGAGAGACACTACACTAGATCGAACCCTTGCCGTCTTTGAGACCGCCCTGCCAGACCGCAGAACCGCGTCGTTTGATTTTCATCGCCAGCTCACTCTCTGCCAGGTTTTCACCCGGGGACGATGACGTCGTGATCACCGCCCCGACACGAGATCACCACAGACTGCACCTGTCAGCAGAAGCCCTGCCCGAGAGAGCACCGCACGCGCCGCTGGCCCTACCGGTTGGCGCCGGGGACCCACAGGACGTCGGCGGCGCCCTTGTCGTTGAGGTAGCGGGCGAGCACGAACAGATGATCCGAGAGCCGGTTCAGATAGTGGATCGCGATCGGGTTGACGGGCTCGCGCGCCGCGAGCTCGGTGGTCAGGCGCTCGGCCCGCCGCACCACGGTGCGCGCGAGGTGGAGACAAGCCGCGGGCGGCTTGCCGCCCGGCAGGACGAAGGAGTTGAGCGGGTTGAGGGCCACATTGAGGGCGTCGATCTCGTCCTCGAGGCGCTGCACCTGCTGCGGCTGGATGCGCAGCACGCCCGCCTCGTCCGGGTCGGCGCCCGGCCGGCAGAGATCGGCGCCGAGGTCGAACAGGTCGTGCTGGATCCGGGCCAGCATCGCGTCCGCGACCGATTCGGTGTGCAGGCGTGCGAGCCCGACCGTGGCGTTGGCCTCGTCGACCGTGCCGTAGGCGGCGACCCGGAGATCGTGCTTGGCCACGCGCTTGCCGTCGCCGAGCGAGGTCTGGCCGCGATCGCCGCCCTTGGTGTAGATCCGGGTCAGGGTGACCATGGCGGCCGCACCGCGGGCTCGGAGCCCGCGCTCAGTGCGAACTGATCAGCACGAGCAGCAGCAGCAGGACGGCGACCGCCTGGAGCGCGACGCGCGCCTGCATCAGCTTGTTGCCGTACTTCCGATTGAACTCGCCGCCCTGGAAGAAGCCCACGAGTCCGACGATCAGCACCCCGAGCGTCGCCGCCATGGCGATCACCAGGAGGGTCGTGAGAACGGTCATGGGCGTCGAGCCTTTCCGCTGCGTCCGCTACGAGCTCGCCGGAACCGGATCGCCCTCGAACCGCCCGGGGGCGGATCGGCTCGCGCCTGACCTGACCAATGTAGCGCCGCGAGCGGACTTTGCCCAGCGGCGCGGCCGCGCTTGCCGGCAAAAGGCGTACCGCCCCGGCCGCTGGCGGCGTCCGGCGAGTTCTGGTCGGAGGCATTGGTGTGGCCAGGCTCGGTCGGCTGCCACTGGCTCCACGCCGTCGGTCCGGGGCTAGCCTGGCCTGTTCACCGTCAGCCGCAATCGCGCAGCCCGCCTAGCTTTTAGCTCTCACCAGAGGGCGTCCGGGCAGAGCCCAGGGCAACGGTTTGCGGGTTGAGCTTCAGTTCGGCGGCTCGCCCGCCAGCATCCGCCTTCTGGCCGCCGCCTCGATCTGGATGCAGAGGAGCTGATCGGCCTCGGTCGCCTCGCGCGCGCCGTCCTCGATCTCGCCATACAGCTGTTCGAGGGCCTCCAGCTCGGCGCCGCTCGCCCAGTGCAGCCACTCCGGGGCGACGCCCGGCGCCGGGGGCCGGCGCCGGGCCTCCAGCTCGGCGAGGCGCCGGGCGAGCGCGGCCGCGGTCATCGCTTCCTCTGGGGGCGGGGGAAAAAACCCGGGTTCAGCTTGACACCCACCGACTACTCCTCGCCCCGCCGCCGCGCCTCGATGATCGCTGTGACCGCCTCGGCGAGGTCGAAGTCGGGCTCGCCCGGCTCGGCCGGCTCGATCGTGGCGGCAAGCCCGAGGACAGCCGACACGACCCGCTCGCGCGCCTCGTCGGCGACCCGGGGATCGGGCGGCGGATTCCGACGCTGCTCGAGCCGGGCGAGCCTGTCGCTGAGGCCGTTGAACGTCATGGGCCGATCCTCCGGCGCGCCGCCGCGATCTGTGCCCGGGCGGCAAGGAGCTCGTCGAGGCCGTGGGTCTGGTCCACCGCCTCGATCAGGCGCGCGGTCGCCTCGGCGAGGCGCTGCCGGTCCGGCGCCGGCCGCGCCCGCTGCTCGAGGCGGTCGAGCCGCCGGCGGAGTCCGCTGCCGCTCATCCGCCAGCGCCGTCGCAGCCAGTTCGAGCCCGGCCCGCAGTCCTTGCAGGCCGCCGATCAAGCTGATCACGTCCATGCTCTCGCGACTGTAGGCGCGGCCAAGTCGATCGCCGAGTTGTTCGCCCGCGGCAAGACCGAGGTGGCGGCTGGATGCCCGAGGAGGAAATCACAAAATGCTTGATGCCCTGGTCGGCTCGCGGCAGGCCGAGCTCTTGCAGAGCTTGGTGGTGCGCACCCGGACCTTTCCGGCAACTCCTTGACAGCAATTGGGCAAGAAACTGACCGGCTGCCGGTCGGATTTCCGTGGCCTGCCCCATTGTCGTCAAGCCGCCACCCCTCGAGCTCGGCGCGCTCGACCACGGTGGGATCACGCGCGCGCTCCCGGGTGATGATGGCCATTCGGGCGGCCAGACAGCTGATCCTGATCGGCAGCCTCGAGGGCCGCAATCCGCGCCTCGAGGCCGGCGGCTTCGTCCATGCCGGCGATTCGCGAGAGGATCAGCGCTGCCGCCCGGCCGGCGTCCCAGTCGAGCTGCTGAGAGACACAAGCCCGGTAGACGACGCACAGCTCCGCCCGCACCGATCGATAATCGGCCAGCCGGACTTTGTCTCTGCCGTAAAAGGTCTTAGCCACCGCAAACCTTGCCCGAAACAGCACCGAAAGGCAGGGTAATCGTACCCCAGCGCTTCCACAAGGCCGAATAGGTGGCTCCATTGGCCGCGTGCCTGGAGCTGTGCTCTGCAGGCAGCTGGCGGCCCTGGAGCCCGCTCGCTCGTCTCGACCCTGATCCGGGTCACCCGTTCAGGTAGGCCTCGAATACTTGGCGAGCGTTGGCGCGCTGACTCCGATCTGCCGGACCAGCCCGGCCCTGCCGGTGCGGCGCATACAGGATGCTAGCTCCATGACCTTTGGAGCGTCGACATCACTGCCCTAGCAAACAGGCGTTGCCCCGCTCTGGGACCTCTCACCCGGTTAGACAACCGAAAGCCCCATTGCGAGCACCGCCCCCGACTTACTTCACCATCGAGCTCCAGGGACTGCCCATCGATGGCATCGTCCCACTGAAGCTCTGGCTATCGCCAATGCCTGGTCCACCGCCAGGCAAATCTGGGAGGCTCGTGCTGGCAGCGCTACTCGTCCCGGCAGGATCGCCACCACCGACCAGGACATTGCCAGCGTTGATGGTGATATCCGTCGCTACTGCCGTGCCGACCGCCGTGGCGACCTGGTTGGTGATGTTCTGCACCAACTCGGACCCAAACGCGTTCACGCCGCCTCCAGCCCCCTGGTCGGATAGGTTCGCATTCTCGGCCTCCGGAAGCGGGATCGCGACCGCCGCGCGACCATTGGCCCGCGCCAACTCGCCTGGGCTCAAGGCCTGGGTGGCCGCGAACAGCACCTTCCCGCCTGACGCCTCTTCGGCCCGGGGCGCCGCTGCGACCGCGATGCTCGCTAGAGCTGTGCCGGTCACCAGGATTAATGTCTTAGCCTTCATCTCCTCAACTCCATCCTCATGACGGCTCTCGTCGCCTTCAGTCGCTGCGGGCCTCGCGCCCGTTGAGCGAGGCCAAGTCGGCTGCCGGCATCGCTTTAAGGGCAACGTAAGGATCTGAGACCAATTCTGCCGCCAACCCAGCATGCGACATCAGCATGCTCACTCCGGCTGCCATCCTCAGCAAGGGCCGCCTCAAGCGCTGCATCGTCATCTGCCCATCGGCTGCATTGATCACCCGGCGTCCCGCCTGGATCGCCAACTCACTACCCGCTTAGGGGTTCGTCAGCTGAACGGTACCATCGACCACCGTCGCGATCTGCGCTTGGGCGATACCACCGCTCGCTGTGTTGATGCCGAGACCCTGTATGCCAGCGAACTGCTTCATGCTTTCGCTGCCAAACGTTACGTCGCCGGCGCCCTGGTCCATTCCGCTGCAGTTGGCAACCGCGCATGCTTGGGAGACGTTCGCATACGCGAACGCCTTCAAGTCCTGGTTGCTCAGCAGATAGTGGTTGTCGTCGTAAGTGAAGGTATGGCTATTGCCCGAGAGATGGGAATCTTTGTTCGGCGAGTTCTCGCTGACGTTGACGGCCGCAGCCAGGGCGTTGGCACTCTGGTTCTGAGTGCCAGTCTGATCTTCAGCGTAGACGACGTTAGGCAGTGCCGCAGCCAACAGTAAGGCCATGGCGCCGCTCGTGTGGAGCGCGATACGAGTTGCTGGAAGGCTTTTCATGGTTCGGTTTCCCGCTACTAGTGTCAACAACCTCAGCGGCTTGCACACGTCCGTAACACCCGGCTCGCGAGGCGCTCTACCGGTTTTTAACCAAACTCTATCCTAAATGCAACCGACGCGATTGGCAACCTCCGCGTTATCAAAAGCACCCAGGATCGCACTTGATTCGACAAGCTAACTTTCATGGCTAAGACATTGATAAAACGGAAAATCAACCGCGACGATCATCTTCCGATGAGGAATCGCGGGCCGACAAAGTGTAGCGCAAATGCCACCGCCCTTGCCAATCTGATCCACCCCCACCCCTGGGGGAGGGGGCGTGCCCGCCTGGCAGCGACAGGAACGTCGGGCCCCATCCCTACCGGCCAGAGGATCCGCGCCCGCTGGCGGGCCTCAGCGGCCCGGCGCAGGGCGTTCTGGTGTCGGAGGGCAGTGCCAGGGCACCGATGTCGCC
>CAVTFM010000048.1:0-148821 GCA_963733965.1 uncultured Alphaproteobacteria bacterium | reverse complement strand
GAAGCCGCGGTGATCGCCGTAGCGGGCCGGCATGATCACCTTCACGTCCGGGATCGCGGTCGCCGTGATGTCCATCGGACCTCGCTGGCTTGGGGCAGGGGGCGCAGGCGTTCGGGCGGGGCTGCGGGCGCTAGCAGGCGGCGGCCGGCTCGGGCTCGAGGACCCGCCGCTCGATCGCCTGCCAGGCGAGCAGCGCCTCGGTCTCGGGCAGCTCGACGTCGGCCATGGTGAGCAGCTGGCCCGGCTCGACCCGGCGCTGGACGTGCATCTGGCTGGCGAGGCAGATCGGCACGTGGCCCGGCCGATCGGCGATGTTGACGCAGGTGCCGCGCACTTCGAAGCTGCCGCAGCCGCGCTCGATCACCTCGCCCGGGCGGAGTCGGCGTTTGGCGATGCAGGCGACGCTGACCCGCGGCAGCGCGCCGTTGTTGAGCAGCGGCCGGCGCTGGCGCATGACCCGCTCGATGGTCTTGAACACCTCGAGGTGGACCAGGCAGTAGTCCTTGATCAGGACGTAGTAGGGGCCCTCGCCGAGCTTGAAGTTGCGCAGGGGCGTCGCCTGGCGCTCATCGTGGCGCGCGATGATGAACACGCCGTGCTGCAGGCCGCGATCCAGGATGTACTCGCTGAGCGGATGGCCGAGCCGGTCGGCGGTCGCGCCGAGCTCGGCCGCCGCGACCTTGAGATCCTTCGTCTCGAGGCCGATCAGGTCCTCCTTGGCGATCCCGGCACCAAGGCCGTTGGCGACCAGGCACTGCTCGATCTGAACCTTGGTGCCGTCGGTGAACGAGGTCACCATCTCGATCGAGTAGTCCTGACGCTCGGCCCAGTAGCGCATCTCCTCCGGGCTCGGATTGCGGTTCAAGAACGCCTTCATGTTGCAGTAGACCAGCGGCGTGAAGCCGGTCGCGACGGCGTCCTCGGCGAGGGCTGCGAGGCAGCCGGGCTGGTCGCCCTCGGCCTCGCTGAGCAGGCCGCGCTCGACGAAGTGCGAGCCGATCGTGGCGTGGAACTCGGCGTTCAGGGTCACGACCGGGCGGCCGGCATCGAGCACGCGGCCGAGGCTCCCTGCGGCATAGAAGGCGTCGCCCGTGCATTCGAAGACCACATCGCTGGCCTCGATCAGGGCGTCCAGGGAGTTGGTCAGCGCATCCTCGCGCGGGAAGTCGGGGCAGCGGTCCAGGGGCCGCCGGGTCAGCACCTTGGCCAGCCGATAGCCCGGGCGGCGTTCGAGCTCATAGGTGAAGTGGCGGGCGACGAAGCCCGTGCCGATCACCCCGACGTTGATCTTGGGTTCGCTGGTCGTTTGAACTTGGCTGGTCATCGGGCCTGACTGATCATGGGGCGGTCGGATCACTGCAAGAGAGGCATTCGGGACACGCGCGGCGTCAGCGCCGGGTGGCCCCCGCCGTCTATGCCACTGATCCCTTGCCGGATCGTAAACCAGACGGCGAGGCAGGGACAATCCCGAGGCCGCACTCGTGCGGCTGGCGCTCATGAGCACGCTCATGGGCACGCTCATGGGCGCGCCCTGGGGCCGTGCGACCGGACTCCGGCCCGCGGCGATCCGTCTCGCGCCTACTTCGACGCCTTGAGCTGCGTCAGCAGCTCGGCCAGGGTTGTCTTGGCCTTGCCAGGATACCTGGCATTTTCGACATCGTTGAGATTGCTCGTCGAATCCCCGACCACGATCAGGCCCATCATGCCGAGGCCGAAATGGGGCGTGCACTTGAAGGCATAGACGCCAGGCTTGGTCAGGGTCACCGAGACGTCCTGGCTGAGCTTGCCGTTCCAGGTCTCGCCGCCCTCGGGTACGACCAGGGAAGTGCTGTTGTGCCCTTTGTCGGTGGCGACGAAATGAATCGTGTCGCCGGGCGCGGCGCGGGTGATCGGCGGCTCGAACCAGTTGACCTGGCCCGCGGGGCCCTTGGACAGCATCTGGACCTCGTGCTCGGCCGCCCGCGCCACCGGCGCGATCGCCAGCGCAGCCAGAATCCAAGCCATGAAGAGGCGCCTCATCTCCCGTCTCCCCCTTGAGTTTTGTGCAGGCATGGCCCGCAGTCATACGTCCGGGCGCGGCGCGCCTGGTCAGCGACCGGTTGTCGCAACGCGCCGCGACGGGCCGGCGATCGGTTCAAAGCCGCAGGCTAGCACGGCCGCCTGCCGCGATCAGCGGCCATCCGACCGGCCGCCGTAGCGCCTTCGGCCTCGAGATCGGCAGCCGCTACGAGCATACCGGAAGGATCGTCCGGCGGCGATGTCCTGCTTCCTCCGCCTGGCGCACCGGTCCGGGACGCGCCACCGATGTCATCCGGCGCTCGACCGCCACCGGTCCGGGCTGCAGGAGCGCCGGCCCGATCCGGCCATCGACCACCCGCGACCGCGTTTGCCCAACTTGGGCAACCGGTTGGAAGCAACAGTTGTTGCCAAAGTAAAGACTTGCTCTCGGCGCAAGATCCATGTACCACATCACGCAGGTTGGATGATAAGGCTTGACTGCCGGGTGACACGCTGGACTGCAGGTGGACGCCGCTGGTCATGCCGACTGGTACCAAGATCACCTGACAAGGGGGACCATCCCATGTTTCGCCTAGTCGTCACCTGTTCAGCCTTGGCGCTGGCGGCCGTGGTCGCCGGCGGTGCGCAGTCGAGCTGGGCCGTCGGGCCTTCCGGTACCATGTCCGACGAGCAAATGGCCGGCACGTGGGGCTCGGGCCAGGACCGGCTGTGCAGTGTTCTGGTCGACAAGACCGACAAAGCGGTCGAGCGCTACAAGCTCGATGCCGCCGTTCTCACCCTCCACACCCACGACTGCCCCGAGGCAATGGCGCAGCCGATCGCGCAGATCGCGCCCGCGGCGCCGCCGCCGCTCCCCGCGAGCGGCGTGATCTACTTCGCCTTCGACAAGGCCGACCTCAATCCGAAGGCCGAGACCACGCTCAACAACATCATCGCGGACATCAAGGGGCGTGACCTGGGCGGGATCACCGTCGGCGGCCATACCGACACCGCCGGTCCCCCGGACTACAACATGAAGCTGTCGCAGCGCCGGGCGAATACGGTCGCGGCCGAGCTGGTCAAGGCCGGCATCCCGGCGCAGATCGTCACGACCGAAGCGTTTGGCGAGACCAATCTCGCGGTGCAAACTCCGGACAACACCCCGGATCAGGCGAACCGGCGCGCGACGGTCGACTTCAGGCGCTAGCTAGCAGCGATCCAGCCAGCCGTCCCGGCGAGCCTCGCGGCCGCCGGCGACGGTCTTTAGAAACGGGCGGCCCTGGCCGCCCGTTGTCTTTGGCGACCAAGCGACCTCAGCCCATCAAACGTCGAGCAGGCGCCTGGCGATGATCTGGGCCTGGATCTCGGCCGCACCCTCGAAGATGTTGAGGATCCGCGCGTCGCAGAAGATCCGGCTGATCGGATATTCGAGCGCGTAGCCGTTGCCGCCGTGAATCTGGAGCGCGTTGTCGGCGGCGCTCCAGGCGACCTGGGCAGCGAGCAGCTTGGCCATGCCGGCCTCGAGATCGCAGCGGTGGCCGGCATCCTTCTCGCGCGCGGCGAACAGGGTCAGCTGACGCGCGATCATGATCTCGACCGCCATCCAGACCAGCTTGTCGGCGACCCGCGGGAAGGCGTAGATCGGCTGGCCGAACTGGACCCGCTCGCGGGCGTAGGCGAGGCCCTGGTCGAGCGCGCTCTGGGCGACCCCGACGGCGCGCGCGGCGGTCTGGATGCGCGCCGATTCGAAGGTCGCCATCAGCTGCTTGAAGCCCTGGCCGGGGACGCCGCCGAGCAGACCGTCCGCGGGCACCGCGAAGCCGTCGAAGGCGAGCGTGTATTCCTTCATGCCGCGGTAGCCGAGCACCCTGATCTCCTCACCGGCGAGGCCCGCGACCGGGAACGGCTCGGCCTCGGTGCCGCGCGGCTTCAGGGCGAGCAGGATCGAGAGGCCGCGGTAGCCGGGCTGCCCGGGATCGGTGCGGCAGAGGATGGTCATCAGGTCGGCGCGCCCGGCGTGGGTGATCCAGGTCTTGGCGCCGCTCACCCGGTAGATTTCGCCGTCCCGGACCGCGCGGGTCTGGAGCGAGGCGAGGTCGGAGCCGGTGTTGGGCTCGGTGAAGACCGCGGTCGGCAGGATCTCGCCGGAGGCGATCCTGGACAGGTAGCGGGCCTTCTGGGCTTCGGTGCCGGCCTGGCCGATCAGCTCGGCCGCGATCTCCGAGCGGGTGCCGAGCGAGCCCACCCCGATGTAGCCGCGTGAGAGCTCCTCGGTCACGACGCACATCGCGGCCTTGCCGAGGCCGAGGCCGCCATGGGCTTCGGGGACGGTCAGGCCGAACACGCCGAGCTCCGCGACCGCGTCGAGCACCGCCTGCGGGATCAGCTCGTCGCGTTCATGCCAGCCCTGGGCGTGGGGGCGGACCTGCTCCTCGGCGAAGCGCCGGAACTGCTCGCGGATCAGCTCGAGGGTGTCGTCGCCGAGGCCCGAGGCGCCGAACCGGCCGTCCGCGATCAGGGCGGCGAGCCGCGCCCGCCGGGCCGCGGTGTTGCCGTCCCGAATCAGCCGGCCGACGACACCCCCGGCAAAGGCCTCGATCGGCGCGGGATCGAGGCCGAGTGCCGCCAGCCGGACCGTCTCGCCCTGGCTCATCGGGATGCCGCCCAGGATCCGAGCCAGATACTCGCCGAAGGCGACCGCCAGCAGATCCTGCTCGAGCTGGCCGAACCCGCCGTCTACCTCGAGCCGCTCGGCCCAGCCCTGCAGCTGGCGCAGCGCCTCGACGCAGGTCGCGAGCCAGGCGAGGCCGTGGACCGCATGCTGCTCGCGCTCGAGCCGTTGGCGGTCGAGCGTGCCATCGGTGCTCGCGAGGCCCCGGACCGCATCGGTCGCGCGCGCCAACAGCGCTGCAGCAGCCTCGACGGCCGCGGCTGAAGCGTGCAACGGCGGCGCCGCGCCGTCGGCGACGCTCGGCCTGGTCATCGGCGCGGTGCTCCCCTCAGCCAGAACGGCTGCTCAGGCCTCGATCGCGTCCTCGAGGGTGCGCAGGCCGGGCCGCTTGGCCTGGACCAGCACCGCCATGTTGCCGGGCTTGTGCTGGTTCCTGCGCATCTTGTCGTGGGCGCGCGGGATGTCGTGCCAGGCGAACACCTCCGACATGCAGGGGTCGACCTTGCGGGTCACGACCATCTGATTGGCGGCGCTCGCCTGCTTGAGGTTGGCGAAATGGCTGCCCTGCATGCGCTTCTGGCGCATCCAGAGGAAGCGCGCATCCAGGGTCAGGTTGTAGCCCGAGGTGCCGGCGCAGATCACGACCATGCCGCCGCGCTTGACCACGAACGCCGAGACCGGGAAGGTCGCCTCGCCCGGGTGCTCGAACACCATGTCGACGTCGTTGCCCTTGCCGGTGATCGCCCAGATCGCCTTGCCGAACTCCCGGACCTTCTTCATGTAGGCGGCGTAGCCCTCGGCGTCGTCGATGTCGGGCAGCTGGCCCCAGCAGTCGAACTGGCTGCGGTTGATCGCACCCTTGGCGCCGAGCGAGACCACGAACTCGCGCTTGTCCTCGTCCGAGATCACCGCGATCGCGTTGCCGCCCGAG
The DNA here is from genome assembly GCA_963733965.1 of uncultured Alphaproteobacteria bacterium. Classification (GTDB taxonomy): domain Bacteria; phylum Pseudomonadota; class Alphaproteobacteria; order Geminicoccales; family Geminicoccaceae; genus DATAOG01. The sequence continues at coordinate 143,221 of CAVTFM010000048.1, read as the reverse complement.
GCGGCGATCACCTGGATCGCCATCGAGCCGAGGCCGCCTGCCCCGCCCCACACCAACACATTGTCGCCTGGCTTCAGGCCGTGCGGCGGGTGCCCGAACAGCATGCGGTAGGCGGTTGCAAGTGTTAACACGTAACAGCCGCTCTCCTCCCAGGTCAGATGGCGCGGCCTGGGCATCAGCTGGCGCGACTGCACCCGGCAGAACTGCGCGAACGAGCCGTCCGGGGTCTCGTAGCCCCAGATCCGCTGGGAGGGCGAGTTCATCGGGTCGCCGCCGTTGCACTCCTCGTCGTCGCCGTCGTCCTGGTTGCAGTGCACGACCACCTGGTCGCCGACCTTCCAGCGCCTGACCCTGGCGCCGACCGCCCAGACGATGCCGGCGGCATCCGAGCCCGCGACGTGGTACTCGGCCTTGTGGACGTCGAACACCGAGACCGGCTTGCCGAGCGCCGCCCAGATGCCGTTGTAGTTGACGCCCGCGGCCATCACCATGACCAGGACCTCGTCGCTGTCGAGGGCGGGCGTCGGCACCACCTCCTGCCGCATGGCTGTGCCCGGCTCGCCGTGGCGCTCGCGCCGGATCACCCAGGCGTACATGTTCTTGGGCACGTGGCCCAAGGGCGGGATCGTGCCGACCTCGTACAGGTCCTTGGCGGGCGCGAACGCGCCCGGCGCGGGTCTGAGGTCGGCGCTGAGCGGGATGACCTTGGCGGTGTCGTTCATCAGCGCGGCTTTCGGGTTGACGGCAGGCGGGTTGATGCCGGACGGGTTGATGCTGGACGGGCTCGCGTGGGCGTAAGCGGAATTCGCCTCGGCGCCCGTGGCGGCCCGCCCGTTCGAACCGTTCGCCGGCCACGACTTGGCCTCGGCGAAGAAGTCCGCGGGCGAGAGACTGACACCCTCGCGTTGGGCAATCCTTAACAGCTGCTCCTGTCTCCTGGTCGGGATCGCGCCGCGGCGCACCCAGCCGCTCACGGCGGTCTGCCAGATGCCCAGCAGTGCTGCGACCCGCTGCTGTGAGCCGAAGCGATGGATGATCTGCTCGACGGTTGCCTTGCTCATCACCATGTCCCCACTGATCCCGACACGTTAGGTGATGAGGTGTTGACTTGTCAACACTGAATAGCGTAGATGCTAACGCTGCCGGACCGGTTACGTTCCTGCTGAGGACCACGTCATGGCTTCGAGTGAGACGCATCGCGACCGGCCGTGGCTGTTCCGGACCTACGCGGGGCACAGCTCGGCCGCCGACAGCAATGCGCTTTACCGCGCCAATCTGGCGCGCGGTCAGACCGGGCTGTCGGTCGCTTTCGATCTGCCGACCCAGACCGGTTATGACAGCGACCATCCGCTGGCGGCGGGCGAGGTCGGCCGGGTCGGCGTACCGGTGTGCGCGCTCCCGGACATGCTGACCCTGTTCGAGGGCATCCCGCTCGGGCAGATGAACACCTCGATGACCATCAACGCGACGGCACCCTGGCTCTTGGCGCTCTACATCGTGGTCGCCGAGCGCCAGGGTGCTGCGCGCGAAGAGCTCGCCGGCACCGTGCAGAACGACCTGATCAAGGAATATCTCGCGCGCGGCACCTTCATCTTCCCGCCGCGCCCGTCACTCAAGCTGACCGCGGACGTGATCGCGTTCACCTATCGCGAGCTGCCGGCCTGGAACCCGGTCAACGTCTGCTCCTACCACCTGCAGGAGGCGGGGGCGACCCCGGTCCAGGAGCTGGCCTATGCGCTCGCGGCCGCGACCCTGATCCTCGATACGGTCGCCGCGGCGGGCCAGGTGCCGGTGGCCGATCTGCCGCAGGTGGTCGGGCGGATCAGCTTCTTCGTCAACGCCGGGCTCCGGTTCGTCACCGAGATGTGCAAGCTGCGCGCCTTCGGTGAGCTCTGGGACGAGATCACGGCGCAGCGCTACCGGGTCGAGGACCCGGCGATGCGCCGCTTTCGCTATGGCGTCCAGGTCAATTCGCTGGGCCTGACCGAGCAGCAGCCCGAGAACAACGTCTATCGCATCCTGTTGGAAACCCTGGCGGTGGTGCTCTCCAAGTCCGCCCGCGCGCGGGCGGTCCAGCTACCGGCGTGGAACGAGGCGCTGGGCCTGCCGCGGCCCTGGGACCAGCAGTGGAGCCTCAGGATGCAGCAGATCCTGGCCTACGAGACCGATCTGCTCGAGTACGAGGACCTGTTCGAGGGCTCGGCCGTGGTCGCGGCCAGGGTCGAACAGCTGAAAACCGAGGCCCGCGCCGAGCTGGATCGGATCGAGGCCCTGGGCGGCGCGCTGGCGGCGGTCGAGAACGGCTACCTCAAGCAGCGTCTGGTCGAGAGCAACCGCGCGCGGCTCGCCGCGATCGCGGCCGGCGAACAGAAAGTGGTCGGCGTCAACTGCTTCACCGAGAGCGCACCCTCGCCGCTCGCGGCCGGTAGCGATGGCGGGTTTCTCGCGGTCGCCTCCGGGGCAGAAGCGGAGCAGGTCGAGCGCCTGCGGGCACACCGGGCCGCCCGCGACCCGCGCGCCGTCGCCGCAGCGCTCGAGGAGCTGCGCGCCGCCGCCGGCGAGGGCCGGAACGTCATGGAGCCCTCGATCGCCTGCGCCCGCGCCGGGGTCACGACCGGCGAATGGGCCGGGGCGCTGCGCGAGCTGTTCGGCGAGTATCGGGCGCCGACCGGGGTCGGCGGGGCGAGTGCGGCGGCCGCGAGCGCCAAGGAATGGGCAGCGCTTCGTCGCCGGGTCGAGAGCTGTCACCGACAGACTTGGTCGACGACCCAAGATGCTGGTCGGAAAACCCGGGCTCGACGGCCATTCCAACGGCGCCGAGCAGATCGCGGTCGCGGCGCGCGACTGCGGCTTCGAGGTGGTCTACGACGGCATCCGCCTGACGCCGGCCCGGATCGCGGCGGCGGCGCTCGAGGAGGGGGTGCACGTGGTGGGGCTCTCGATCCTGTCGGGCTCGCACCGGGCGCAGGTCGCCGAGGTGCTGGCCCGGCTGCGCGCGGAGGGCCTCGAAGATCTGCCGGTCGTGGTCGGCGGCATCATCCCGCCCGCGGACGCGGAGGGCCTCTTGGCCGAGGGCGTCGCGCGCGTGTTCACCCCCAAGGACTTCCAGCTCGCCAAGGTGATGGCCGAGATCGTCGGCCTGCTCGAAGCGGCCCAGCCCGCCGTCCTGCAACCGGCCTGAGCACCGCTTTCTGTCCTTGCCCGCCCCTTCAGCCTGGTGGCAGGCTGTCCCGGCGCCTCCTTCAACTCTCGGGAAGATCGCGTCGATGACGCCGGTTCGGACAGCGGTGGTCGGCTGCGGCCATTTCGGCCGTTATCATGCCGAGAAGTATGCGGCGCTGGCCGGGGCCGAGCTGGTCGCGGTGGTCGATTGCGAGCTCGGGCGGGCGCGGGAGCTCGGAGCGCTGCTCGGGGTCGAGGCGCTGAGCCATGTCGGCAATCTCGCTGGCCGGGTCGAGGCGGTGAGCGTGGTGGTGCCGACCCGGGCGCATTTCGCGGTCGCGAGCCAGCTCCTGGACGCCGGCCTGCACGTCCTGCTCGAAAAACCGATCGCGACGACGATCGAGGAGGCCGATGCGCTGATCGCGCTCGCGCTCGCCCGTGGTGCGGTGCTCCAGGTTGGCCATCTCGAGCGCTTCAACGCGGCGGTCCTGGGGCTGGCCGACGTCCTGACCGAACCCTTGTTCATCGAATCCCACCGGCTCGCGCCCTTCAAGCCGCGCGGCACCGATGTCGATGTCGTGCTCGACCTGATGATCCACGACATCGACCTGATCCAGCAGCTGGTCGGGCGGCCGCTGGCAACGGTCGATGCGGTCGGCGTGCCGGTGCTCTCGGCCGCGGACGACATCGCCAACGCCAGGCTGCACTTCGAAGGCGGTTGCGTGGTCAACGTCACCGCGAGCCGGATCAGCCTCAAGAGCGAGCGGAAGATGCGGCTGTTCCAGCGCGATGCTTACGTCTCGATCGATTTCCAGGCGGGTGAGGCGACCATCGCGCGCAAGGGGTCAGGAGAAATGTTCCCGGGCGTGCCGGAGGTGCGGATCGAGCGGCGCCGGTTTGAGGCGAACGATCCGCTCAAGCTCGAGATCGAGGCGTTCCTCTGCGCGGTGCGCGGCGAGCGGGCGGTTGCCGTGTCGGGGGCGGACGGACGTCTGGCGCTCGACAGCGCGCTTCGGATCACTCGCGCGCTGCAGCGGCCACTTTGAGCGAGCCGCCGCAGGCCTTGCCGAGACCCGATGGCAGGGGCTGGCCGGCGATCCAGGCGAGGATGTCGTCCCAGACCAGCTGGCGTTCGAGATCGCGCAAGAGGAGATGGTAGCCGGCCGGGTAGACGACCTCGGTGCAGGGGTCGGCGGTCAGGCGCTCGAGCATGGCGGCGTGCGCCTTGGGCGGGACCACCTCGTCGCGGGCGCCGCCCAGGACCAGGAGCGGTCCCGGCAGATCCGGCGCCGCGGCGTAGGCCAGATCCATCAGCCGGACCAGGCCGGCGATCGCATCGACCCGGGTCGCCTTGATGAACAGCGGATCGGCTGAAAGCGCCCGCAGCACCTCGAGGTTGTCTGATGCCATGACGCCCAGGCTCTCACCGGTGAGCGTCATCCCGGGCGCCACGTGGTCCGCGAGCCAAAGCACCCCACGATAGAACGGATTGAGCTGGTCGCCGCCCCAGACCGCGGGCGCGGTCATGATCATGCCGGCGGTATCGAGGGGTAGGTCGGCGGCGACCGCCGCGATCAGGACCGCGGCGCCCATGCTCTCCCCGAGCAGATAGACCGGCTGGTAAGGGTACAGGGTCGCGATCCGCGTCCGTTCGCGCCCCAGATCGGCGACCAGGGTCCCGATCCCCGGCCATCGGCCGGCATTCGGGTTGGCGCCGAAGCCGCTCTGATCGTAGGCATAGACCGCGATGCCGTGGCTGGCCGCGTAGCCCCCGAAGTCGGCGAACGCGTTGCTGTAGTCGTTGAAGCCGTGCACGGCCAGGATCACCGCCCGCGGCGGCCCGGCGGGCAGCCACTCCCGGCGCGGCACGCTCGGCGCCTCGAGGGCGGGGTCGGGCGCTGCGCTGCACGCCAGCATGCCAAGGCCGACGATCACGAGCAGGGCCAATCGGAGCGCGGCGCCGGTCATCCGACCGAGGTGGCCGGCACCGGCTCGGGCAGGCCGAGCAGGGCCCAGAGCTCGTGCGGCCGGCGACCCGACTGCCGGACCGTGCGCAGGGTGACCGCGCGATTGCGCTTGGCCAGCCGCAGCCCGGTCGAGTTGGCGATCAGGTTGTGGTGGTAGTAGCGCGGCGTCGCCAGGCCGAGGAGCGCCTGCAGCAGACGGTGCACGTGGGTGGCGTGGAACAGGTCCTCGCCCCGGGTCACGAGCGTCACGCCCTGAAGCCCGTCGTCGACGGTGACCGCGAGATGATAGCTGCTCGGCACGTCCTTGCGCGCGAGCACGACGTCGCCGAGCATATCCGGTCGCGCCTCGATCCGGCCGGCGCGCAGGTCGTCCCAGCCGAGCGGCCCGGTCTGCGCCAGGGCGCGCGCGACGTCGAGGCGAAGCGCGAACGGCTCGCCGGCGGCGATCCGCAGGCGCCGCTCGGCCGGGCTCAGGCTGCGGCAGATGCCGGGGTAGGCCGCCTCGCCGGCGGGCCCGTGCGGCGCCTGTCCGGCGTGGGCGATCTCGGCCCGGATCCGCCGCCGGGTGCAGAAGCAGGGGTAGAGCACGCCCAGGCGGTCGAGCCGGTCGAGGGCCTGGTCGTAGAGCGCCATGCGCTCCGACTGACGCACCGGCTCGCCGTCCCAGTCGAGCCCGAGCCAGCGCAGATCCTCGAGAATGCCCTGCTCGAACTCGGGCCGGCAGCGCGCCCGGTCGATGTCCTCGATCCTGAGCAGGAAGCGGCCGCCGGCGGCGCGCGCCGATTCCCACGCGACCAGCGCGGCATAGGCATGGCCGAGATGAAGATAACCGGACGGCGTCGGCGCGAAGCGCGTGACCGTCGGCTGATCACCCGGCTGGGGCAGCGGCAGGAAGTCGGCGCCTTTGAGCATGCGGTGGCGGGCGTGCGGACCAGGCTTGGGAGCGATTGGGGCGGATCGATCGGGGCGCGGCGAACATGATCGCGCGCGCGCGGCTTGGCAAGCTATGTATGGGTCGCGCATCAAGATCGCGAGGACTGGTGATGGCCCTCTTGTCCGGACCCCGCCTGCCGCCCCGCCGGCCCGGTCCGCCGCGCCAGCTGGTGGTCCTGCTGCACGGGGTCGGCGCCGACGGCAACGATCTGATCAGCCTGGCGCCGGTCCTTGCCCGGCGTCTGCCGCATGCCGCCTTTGTCGCCCCGGATGGCCCCGAGCCCTGCGACATGGCGCCCTTCGGCCGGCAGTGGTTCTCGCTCCGGGACCGGCGCCCAACGGGGCTGCTGGCTGGGGTCCAGGCGGGCCTGCCGATCCTGAACGCCTTTCTTGACGCCGAACTCGGCAGCTCCGGGCTGAGCCCGCGCCAGCTTGCCCTGGTCGGCTTCTCCCAAGGCACCATGCTGGCGCTCTACGCCGCGTTTCGCCGGGCGCCGGCGATCGCCGCCGTGCTCGGCTACTCGGGCGCCCTGCTCGGCGCCGAGCGTCTGCCGGCCGAGGTGGTCAGCCGGCCGCCGGTGTTCCTGGTCCACGGCGATGCCGACGAGATCGTGCCGGTGCAGGCGCTGCACGCCGCGGTCCAGGGCCTGCAGGCGGCCGGCGTGCCGGTGCAGTGGGCGGTTCGCCCCGGCCTCGGGCATGGCATCGATCCCTTGAGCATCGAGCACGGCGCCGCCTTCCTCGCGGCAGCTTTCGGGGATGCGGAGCGGAGCGTCTAGAGGTTCTCGATCACCAGGTCGGACAGCGCGTCGGCCGGGGCGAAGCCGAACACGCGGCCGTAGAAGGTGAGCTCGGCCATGAGCACGCGCTGGATGGTCTCGGCCTTGCGAAAGCCGTGCTGCTCGCCGGCGAAGGTCAGGTACGCGACCGGCAGGCCCTTCCGGCGTAGCGCCTCGACCATCATCTCCGCCTGGTTTGGCGGCACGACCGCGTCCTCGAGGCCTTGGAAGAAGATGATCGGGCAGGACAGGCGGCCCACGTGGTGGATCGGGGAGCGTGACCGGTACAGCTCGATCGCCTCCGGCCAGGGCCCGACCAGACGGTCCAGATAGCGGCTCTCGAACTTGTGGGTGTCGCGGGCCAGCGCCTCGAGGTCGCTGATCCCGTAGTGGCTGGCGCCGGCCCGGAAGACGTCGTGGAAGGTGAGGGCGCAGAGCGTCGTGTAGCCGCCGGCGCTGCCGCCGGTGATCGCGAGCCGTCGCGCGTCTGCCCGGCCGTCTGCCACCAGAGCGCGCGCGGCGTTGACGCAGTCCTGGACATCGACCTCGCCCCAGCGGCCATCCAGGCGCTCACGATAGGCGCGGCCGTAGCCGGTGCTGCCGCCATAATCGACGTCGCAGACCGCAAAGCCGCGCGAGGTCCAGAACTGGGTCGCGAGCTTGAGCTCGCTGGAGGTGCTGCCGGTCGGGCCGCCGTGGCTCTTGACGATCAGCGGCGGAAGCTCGCCCGCGGGTGCTGCGAACTCCGGGTTGGTCGGCGGATAGACGAGGGCATGCGCGCTCTGGCCCGGCCCGCTCGGGAACAGGGTCGCCTCGGGCCGCGCGAGCCAGACCGGGTCGACCGGCAGCGCCCCCGCCGAGCGCAGCTCGCGCATCTGCCCGCTCGCGGGCTCGAGCAGGAGGATCGCGGCCGGCCGGTCGGGCGCGCCGGCGCGCAGCAGCGCCCGGCCGCCGCTGATGCTGAGCCCGGAGAGCTCGGTCCAGGGCAGGGGCAGGCGGGTCGGACGGCCGCTCCCGAGCTCGATCCGCGCCAGATGCCACCGGCCGGCCTCGGTGAAGCAGGCAAGGATGGTGTCGGCATCGAGGAACCCGTACCAGCGGCCGCCGAAGGTCCAGGCCGGTCCGGCAAATTCGGCAGACATCGGGCAGACGGGAACCGGCCCGGCTTCGCCCAGCCGATAGAGGTTCCACCAGCCGGTCCGATCGGACACGAAATAGAGCCGGCCGTCGGGCGACCAGGCGGGCTGCACGATCGACTCCCGCGGTCCGCCGGCGACCCGCCGGGGTGCGCCCAGGTGGGCATCCTCGCCGATCTCGGCAAGCCAGAGCTCGGTCCCGTCCCAGGGCATGTTGGGGTGGTCCCAGCTGAGCCAGGCGAGCTGCCGGCGATTGGGGCTGAGGCGGGGCGAGCTGAAGAAGTCGTGGCCCGAAGCCAGCTCGCGGCCGGGGTCGTCGCGCTGGTCGAGGCCGATCACCACGATGCTGTTGACCGGCTCGCCGCCGGACCTGTGATCCTCGCGCACTGCCAGGACCCGCTTGTCGGCGGGATCGAGCTCGAGGTCGGCGTAGCGCAGACGATCGCCGCTCGCGGGCGTGAGCGGCCGCGCCGGACCGCCCGAATCCAGCCGGTAGAGCCGCTGGTCGGCGAAGTTGACCGCGACCACGACCCCGTCCCGGACCGCGTAGGCGCCGCCACCATATTCGTGGACCCGCGTGCGGACATTGAAGGGCGGCGGGGTCAGGTCGGCCGCCTCGCCGTCCAGCGGCCGGCGCACCAGCACGCTGCGCCCGCCCTCCTCGGGCCGGACCTCGAGCCACCAGGCGACCCCGCGATCGAGCATCGGCTGCGCCAGCCCGACCTGCGCCCGGGTGACCAGCCCGGCGCTGATCGGCGACGCCCAACAGCCGTAGCCTGCGACCTTTGCCATGCCTGCCACTCCCCGCCGCTGGTCACGGCAGACTACCCAGCGCGCCCCGGTGGCGCCAGGGAGCAGGCGGTTTGTTCTTGTTATGTTCCAATCGACGGGCTAACCTCGGGCGCATGGACAGGCCGTTGCCACCGGCGCCGCCGCGCAAGGGACGGGGTGCCACCTTCAATCCCAAGGTCCGGTTCGAGCACGCCGAGCTCGATCCGTTCGACGACGGCTGGGGCTCGCTCGCGGAGCTGCAGGCCGAGGCGCCGCCGCCGCCGACCGAGGTGCGGCCGGACGCCAGCCGGAGCGTGCTCGTCCGCAACGCCTCGCCGGACATCCCGTTCGAGCAGTCGATCAATCCCTATCGCGGCTGCGAGCACGGCTGCATCTATTGCTATGCACGGCCGAGCCACGCCTATCTCGGGCTCTCGCCCGGGCTCGATTTCGAGACCAAGATCTACGCCAAGCTCGACGCCGGGCCGCTGCTCGAGCGCGAGCTCGCCAGGCCCGGCTATCGCTGCCAGCCGATCGCGCTCGGCACCAACACCGATGTCTACCAGCCGCAGGAGCGACGGCTCGGGATCACGCGCTCGATCCTCGAGGTCCTGGCGCAATGCCGGCATCCGGTCACGATCGTCACCAAGTCGGCGGCGGTGCTCCGCGACCTCGACCTGCTGGCGCCGATGGCCGCGGACGGCCTCGCGTCGGTCGCGGTCTCGGTGACCACGCTCGATGCCGGACTGGCACGCACCCTGGAGCCGCGCGCCGCTGCGCCGCGTCGCCGCCTGGAGACGCTGCGCGCGCTGCACGCGGCGGGGGTACCGGCGCGCGTCATGGCCGCGCCGATCATCCCGGGCCTGAACGACCACGAGCTCGAGGCCGTGCTCGAGGCGGCCGCGGCGGCCGGCGCCGACCAAGCGGGCTACGTCCTGCTGCGCCTGCCGCACGAGCTGAAGGAGTTGTTCCGGGCCTGGCTGGAGGCGCATGCCCCGCTTCGCGCCCAGCACGTGCTCGCCCTGATCCGGCAGTGCCGCGGCGGCCGGCTCAACGATCCGCGCTTCGGCTCCCGGATGCGCGGCCAGGGCGCCTATGCCGAGCTGCTCGGCAGGCGCTTCGCCTTGGCCAGGCGCCGGCTCGGCCTCGACCGCCCGCGGCCGCCGCTGCGAACCGACCTGTTCGAGCCGCCGGTCGCAGGCCGAAGGCAGCTGCGCCTGTTGTAGTATGCGCCGCCGGCGGCTGCCCGGCTTTTGCGGTCCGATGGGCAATTTCGGACCCTTCTAAACAACCGCGCAGGTCTGTGATTAAGTTGATCGAAGCGGGCTTGACATTGGCCCCGCGGTGCGCACATTAGAACCAATTCGGACTGGATTAGTCCTCTTTTGCGAAGGGGCACGGCGTGATCCGGCTCAGCAAGCTCGCGGACTACGGGATCGTGATCATGACCCACATGGCCCGCCAGCCGGGGCGGCAGCACAACGCGCCGGAGGTCGCGGCGCAGAGTCACATCCCGCTGCCGATGGCGAGCAAGATTTTGAAGAGTCTGGCGCGCGCTGGTCTGCTCCAGTCGCACCGGGGCGTCAAGGGCGGCTATGGCCTGGCGCGGCCGGCGGCGGCGATCAGCGTCGCCGAGGTGATCTCGGCGCTCGACGGTCCGATCGCGGTGACCGCTTGCATCGAGGACGGGCCGGGGGGCTGCGAGATCGAGGCGCTCTGTCCGGCGCGGACCAACTGGCACCGGATCAACGATGCGATCCGGGCGGCCCTCGAGGGCATCAGCATGGCCGAGATGGCGCAGACCATCCCGGCGGCGTTCCGAGCGCCGGTGATCGGCCCCTACCGCGGCCCGCCGCCGGAGCCGGTGGGTAGGGCCTGAGCCTGGTCGCCGGACGATCGCGGCGTCAGTACGAAAGACCGGGCCGCAAGCCGGTCCGGATGGGAGAAGGTGATCGATGGCAGCGACTGCGCTGGAAACGGTTCGCGACTACACCGGCCACGAGTACAAATACGGCTTCGTGACCGATATCGAGGTCGAGCTCGCGCCCAAGGGGCTGAGCGAGGACAGCGTGCGCCTGATCTCGGCCAAGAAGCGCGAGCCGGCCTGGATGACCGAGTGGCGGCTGAAGGCGCTCGCGCGCTGGCAGACCATGACCGAGCCCGACTGGGCCAGGGTCAGCTATCCGCCGATCGACTTCCAGGCGATCAGCTACTACGCCGCGCCCAAGTCCGACAACGACCGGCCGAAGACCCTGGCCGAGGTCGATCCGGAGCTGCTGCGCACCTATGCGAAGCTCGGCATCCCGATCAAAGAGCAGGAGGTCCTGGCCGGGGTCGCCATGGACTACGTGTTCGACAGCGTCTCGGTCGCGACCACGTTCAAGGCGAAGCTCGGCGAGCTCGGCATCATCTTCTGCTCGATGTCGGAGGCGGTCGAGACTCATCCGGAGCTGGTGCGCCAGTACCTGGGCTCGGTCGTGCCCCAGGGCGACAACTTCTTCGCCGCGCTGAACTCGGCGGTGTTCACCGACGGCTCGTTCGTCTACGTGCCCAAGGGCGTGCGCTGCCCGATGGAGCTGTCGACCTACTTCCGGATCAACGCCGCCGGGACCGGGCAGTTCGAGCGCACCCTGATCATCGCCGACGCAGGCAGCTACGTGAGCTACCTCGAGGGCTGCACGGCGCCGCAGCGCGATGAGAACCAGCTGCACGCCGCCGTGGTCGAGCTGGTGGCACTCGACGACGCCCAGATCAAGTACTCGACGGTGCAGAACTGGTATCCGGGCGACCACGAGGGCCGCGGCGGCATCTACAATTTCGTCACCAAGCGCGGCGCCTGCCGCGGCCGCAACGCGAAGATCTCCTGGACCCAGGTCGAGACCGGCTCGGCGATCACCTGGAAGTACCCGAGCTGCATCCTGCAGGGCGACAACTCGGTCGGTGAGTTCTATTCGGTCGCGCTGACCAACAATCACCAGCAGGCCGACACCGGCACCAAGATGATCCACATCGGCAAGAACACGCGCTCGCGGATCGTCTCCAAGGGCATCTCGGCCGGCCGCGGCAACAACACCTATCGCGGCCTGGTGCGGGTGCTGAAGGGGGCGGACGGCGCGCGCAACCACACCCAGTGCGACTCGATGCTGATCGGCGACCGCTGCGGCGCGCACACGGTGCCCTACATCGAGGTCAAGAACCGCTCGGCCAAGGTCGAGCACGAGGCGACGACCTCGAAGATCAGCGACGATCAGCTGTTCTATTGCCGGCAGCGCGGGCTGTCGGACGAGGATGCGGTCGCGCTGATCGTCAACGGCTTCTGCAAGGAGGTGATGCAGGAGCTGCCGATGGAATTCGCGGTCGAGGCCCAGAAGCTGCTCGCGATCAGCCTCGAGGGCAGCGTCGGCTGACGGCCGGGATCGCAGCATCAAGACGCTTCGGTTTGAGGGAGAACATGCTCAGGATCAGCAAGCTTCGGGTCTCGGTCGACGACCAGGAGATCCTGCGCGGCGTCGACCTGGAGGTCGGGGCCGGCGAAGTCCATGCGATCATGGGGCCGAACGGGTCGGGCAAGAGCACGCTCGCTTACGTGCTCGCGGGCCGGGAGGGCTACCAGGTGACTGCGGGCGGGGTGCGCTACGAGGGTCAGGACCTGCTGGCGATGGCGCCGGAAGAGCGGGCCGCGGCCGGGCTGTTCCTCGCCTTCCAGTATCCGATCGAGATCCCGGGCGTCGCCAACATGTATTTCCTGCGCACCGCGCTCAACTCGCTGCGACGGGCGCGAAGCGAGCCGGAGATCGACGCCGCCGGGTTCATGAAGCTCATTCGCGACAAGGCGCGGCTGGTCGGGATCAAATCCGAGCTGCTCAAGCGCAGCGTCAACGTCGGTTTCTCGGGCGGCGAGAAGAAGCGCAACGAGATCCTCCAGATGGCGGTGCTCGAGCCCAGGCTCGCGATCCTCGACGAGACCGATTCCGGCCTCGACATCGATGCGCTGCGGACCGTCGCCGACGGCGTCAACCGGCTGCGCGACCCGGCGCGCGCGATGATCGTGATCACCCACTATCAGCGCCTGCTCGACTACATCGTGCCGGATCACGTGCACGTGCTGCTCGATGGCCGGATCGTCCGGTCCGGCGGCAAGGAGCTGGCGCTCGAGCTGGAGAAGTCGGGCTATGGCGCGTTTGCTGCCCCCGCCCAGGCGGTCGCCTGAGTCCGCCCCGCCGATGATGCGGATGATCGCGCCCTCGGAGCGCTACGCGGCGCTGTTCGACGCGACGCTGCCAGAGCTGCCCGGCATCGGGCACGCGCCCGTGCGCGAGTGGCGCCAGGCGAGCTTCGAGCGCTTTCGCGCCCTTGGCTTCCCCGGCCCCAAGGTCGAGGCCTGGAAGTATACGTCGGTCCGGCCGGTCGTGGCTGACGCCTATACGCTCGCAACCGTGGTCGGACTGCGGCGCACCGCGATCGCGCCCTACCTTCTCAAGGAGCCGGGAGCGCTCCGCCTGGTGTTCGTCAACGGCCATCTTGCGGCCGACCTGTCCGACGATCTGCCCGCCCTGCCGGGGCGGCCGGTACGGAGCCTGGCCAGTGCCCTGAAAGAAGGTCATGCGAGCCCCTTCGAGCTCGGCCTCGAGTCCGGCTCCGAGCGCGCCTTCAGTGCTTTGAACGCCGCCTTCACGACCGATGGCTGCCTGCTCCGGCTGAACGACGGCGCCGCGTTGCCGGGTCCGGTCCAGCTGCTGTTCGTGAGCCTGGGCCAGGACCAGCCGGTGCTGATCAGCCCGCGCAACCTGGTCGTGCTCGGCGCCGGCGCGCGCCTCGACCTGGTCGAGACGCATCTGACAATCGGCAGCGGACGGGCGCTGACCAATCTGGTCAACCGGTTCGTGGTCGGCAAAGGTGCCGAGCTCCACCACGACCGCTTGCAGGTCGGCGAGCTCGCCGGCAACCTGATCGGCAAGACCCACTACCGGATTTCGGCAGACGCCCGTCTGACGCAGTCGGTCGCAACCCTGGGCGGCGCCCTGGTGCGCAATGAGATCGAGGCGGTGCTGGAGGGCCCGGGGATCGCGCTCGGCCTGAACGGGCTCTACCTCGGCCGCGAGCGCCAGCACATCGACAACACGATCCTGGTCGAGCACGCCAGCGGCGGCAGCACCAGCAATCAGTTCTACAAGGGCGTGCTCGATGGCCAGGCGCAGGCGGTGTTCGCGGGCCGGATCGTGGTCCAGCGCGACGCCCAGAAGACCAACGCCTATCAGGCCAACAACAATCTGCTGCTGTCGGCCGACGCCGAGATCGACACCAAGCCCGAGCTCGAGATCTTCGCCGACGACGTCAAATGCTCCCACGGCGCGACCGCCGGCGAGCTGGACGAGCGTGCGCTGTTCTATCTGCGCTCGCGCGGCATCGAGCCCGCGACCGCCCGCAGCCTCCTGACCTACGCCTTCGCGGGCGAGGTGCTGGAGCGGTTTCATCACCGGTCCGTGGCCAGCCAGGCGCGGCGCGCGCTGCTGCGCTGGCTGCCGGGCGGGGCCGAGCTGGAGGGTCTGCTGTGAGTGCGGCGACGCTCAAGGCCGACTGGCCGAAGCCGTTCGACGTCGAGCGCGTCCGGCTGGATTTCCCCTGTCTGCAGCAGACCGTCCATGGCCGCCCGCTGGTATTCCTCGACACCGCCGCCAGCGCTCAGAAGCCGGCCGTGGTGATCGATGAGCTGGCCCGGGTGCTGCGCCAGGACTACGCCAACATCCACCGCGGCGTCTATGCGCTCAGCGAGCGCGCGACCGACCTCCACGAGGCCGCGCGGGCCAAGGTGCAGCGCCTGCTCAACGCGGCCGAGGCGCGCGAGATCATTTTCACGCGCAACGCCACCGAGGGCATCAATCTGGTCGCGCAGAGTTTCGTCAGACCGCGTGTCGGACCGGGCGACCAGGTCCTGATCACCGCCATGGAGCATCACGCCAACATCGTGCCCTGGCAGCTGCTCCGCGATCAGCTCGGGCTCGAGCTGGTGGTCGCCCCGGTCAACGATGCCGGCGAGCTGCTCATGAAGGAGTTCGAGGCAAGACTCACGCCGCGCACCCGGCTGGTCGCGGTGACCTGGGTGTCGAACGCGCTGGGCACCATCAACCCCGTCCACGAGATCGTTGGGCTCGCCCATCGCCGCGGCATCCCGGTGCTGATCGACGCGGCGCAGGCGGTCCAGCATATGACGGTCGATGTCCAGGAGCTCGACTGCGACTTCCTGGTGTTCTCGGGCCACAAGCTCTATGGCCCGTCGGGCATCGGCGCGCTCTACGGCAAGGCTGACCTGCTGGCGGCGATGCCGCCCTACCAGGGCGGCGGCGAGATGATCAGCTCGGTCAGCTTCGAGCGCACCGAGTTCAACGAGATCCCGTACAAGTTCGAGGCCGGCACGCCGGCGATCGAGGCTGCCTCGGCGCTCGGCGTCGCGATCGACTACGTTCAGGAGCTCGGGCTCGAGCAGATCGCCGCCCATGAGGCGGGCCTGCTCGCTTATGCCACCCGCGCCATGCAGCAGGTGCCGGGGCTCACAATCGTCGGCACCGCGCGCCACAAGTGCAGCGTCCTGTCCTTCGTCATGGCGCAGGCGCATCCGCAGGACATCGGGACGCTGCTCGATCTCGACGGGATCGCGGTCCGCACCGGCCAGCACTGCGCCCAGCCGGTGATCGAGCGCCTCGGCCACAGCGCGACCGCGCGCGCCTCGCTCGGCCTGTACAACACCGAGGCCGACATCGACGCGCTGGTCGCGAGCCTGCGGCGGATCGCGGCGATGTTCTCATGATCGACGGGAGGCCAGGATGAGCGACGATACCGACCTCGATCGCGCCACCGAATTCCTGTCTGCCGATCCGGCAGACACCGTGCTGCAGCCGGCGGTCGACGCGCTCGGCGAGCGGGTGATTGAGGCGCTGCGGACGGTCTACGACCCGGAGATCCCGGTCAACATCTTCGAGCTCGGCCTGGTCTACAAGGTCGACATCGATGACGACCAGAAGGTCCGCATCGAGATGACCCTGACCTCGCCCGCCTGCCCGGTCGCGGGCACCCTGCCGGACGAGGTCAAGGACAAGGTCGAGGCGGTCGAAGGGGTCCGGGGCGCCACGGTCGAGGTGGTCTGGGACCCGCCCTGGCATCCCGGCATGATGACCGAGGAGGCTCAGCTCGAGCTGGGCATGATTTACTGACGGACGATATCAGCCCGTCGGACCTGCCGGGTCTTCCGGCAGACGATCTTGCCGCAACGTCCGACCGGTCATTCGCTCCGCGTCTGCCAGGTCAGCTCAGGCGCCTGATCAGGCCGTCCAGCTGATCGAGCGAACCGTAAGCGATCTGCAGCGTTCCGCCCGTCCCCTTCGGCGTCAGACTTACGGTCAGACCAAGGCGACTCGAGAGGTCCCGCTCGAGCGCCCGGGTGTTCGCGTCCTTGGCCGCTGCCCGCGCCCGGAGCCGCTCCGGACGTTGAGCGTCTGCCCTTACCAGGGCCTCGGTCTGCCGCACGTTCAGCTCGCGGCTGACCACCACCTTGGCCAGCGCGATCGGATCCCGGCTCCCGAGCAGGGCCCGCGCATGTCCGGCGGACAGCTCGGCGCGCTCCAGCAGGGCCCGGACCTCGGCCGGCAGACCGAGCAGGCGTAGGAGATTGGCGATGTGGCTGCGACTCTTGCCGAGCGCGCTCGCCAGCGCTTCCTGGGTGTGCTCGAACTCCTCGATCAGGCGGCGATAGCCTTCCGCCTCCTCGAGCGGCGAGAGGTCCTGCCGCTGCACGTTTTCGAGCAGGGCCACTTCCAGGGCGGCGCGGTCGGACAGCTCGTGGACCACGACCGGCAGCTCGTGGGCGCCGGCCATCTGGGCGGCGCGCCAGCGGCGCTCGCCGGCGACGATCTCGTAAGCGTTGGCGCCGTCCGGCGCCCGGCGCACCAGGAGCGGCTGCATCACCCCACGATGACGGATCGATTCCGCGAGCGCCGCCAGATCGTCCTCGGCAAACCGGCGCCGCGGCTGCAGCGCCGAGGGTCGGAGGAACTCGATCGGCAGCATACGCGCGCGCTCGGGCGGCGCCGCCGGCAACGCGTCGGCGGTGCCGCCGAGCAGGGCCGACAGGCCCATGCCGAGCCCGCGCCGGCGGGGCTGGCCGCCGGTCTTGGGCTCGTGACCGAGCTCGGTCACAGCGCCGCCTCGGCGGTCTGCTCGCGCCGCAATACCTCCCCCGCCAGCTGGACGTAGGCCTGCGAGCCGGGGCAGCGGAAATCGTAGAGCAGGACCGGCATGCCGTGGGACGGCGCCTCGGACACCCGGACGTTGCGCGGCACCACGGTGTCGTAGACCCGCTTGCCGAGGAAGCTGCGAACGTCGGTCGCGACCTGCTGGGCCAGGTTGTTGCGGCGATCGAACATGGTCAGCAGCACGCCCTGGACCTCGAGCATCGGATTGTAGCTGCGCCGCACCCGCTCGACCGTGCGCAACAGGAGGCTGAGCCCCTCCAGGGCGAAGAACTCGCACTGCAGCGGCACGAGCACGGCGTGCGCGGCGACCAGCGCATTGACGGTCAACAGCCCGAGCGAGGGCGGGCAGTCGATCAGCACGTAGTCGTAGTCCTTCTCCAGGCTCTCGAGCGCGTCCTTCAGCCGGTACTCGCGCCGGTCCCGCTCGACCAGCTCGAGCTCGGCGGCCGACAGATCGACCACCGCAGGCACCAGCTCGAAGCCCGGGATCTGAGTGCGCAGCACCGCCTCGCCGAGCTTTGCCTGGCCGAGCACGACGTCGTAGCTGGTGACGGCGCGCGCCGCCTGCTGGATGCCGAGCCCGGTGCTGGCATTGCCCTGCGGGTCGATGTCGATCAAGAGGATGCTCTTGCCGCAGGCGGCGAGCGCGGTGCCGAGATTGATCGCGGTCGTGGTCTTACCGACCCCGCCCTTCTGGTTCGCGATCGCGATCACACGGCCGAGCCGTGGTGGCTTGCGGTTGACGATCACGCGCACGGCCTACTCCCCGAAGCTTGAGCACGATGCCCGACGATGATGACACACTTGGGAACATTTCGGGCACCATATGCCAGGATCTGCCGGCGTCAATCAATTCGCGCGTGAGAGACGGGCCTTTGAGAAACAAACAGACGCTGCCGGGCGCCAGGAAGGGTTCGGCGAGCGGCAGCAGGCGCGGCAAAGGCGCGAGCGCGCGCGCCGTGACAACCGTGGCAGGCCAAGCGGCCATGCGTTCGATGCGTTCGGCGTGCACCGCCACCTCGGCACCGGTCGCGCGCGCAACCTGGCGGAGAAATTCGGCCTTGCGCCGGTCGGCCTCGATCAGCGCGACCCCGGGTACGCCGAGCAGGGCGAGCACCATTCCCGGAAAGCCGGCGCCGCTGCCGAGGTCCACCAGCGGGCTCGGACGCTCGGGCAAATGGCTCAGGAGCTGTGCCGAATTGAGGATGTGCCGACGCCAGGGATCGTCGAGCGTGGCCGGCCCGACCAGGTTGATCGCCCGCTGCCAGCGCCCGAGCAGCTCGAGATAGAGCGTCAGCCGGTCCAGTGTTTCACGTGAAACATCGAGCCTCGCGGCGAAGCCCGCGCGGTCGAGCGCCGGCTCGGCCACGGCTCAGGCGGCCCGGCAGGCGTGGCGATAGAGGAGGGCGAGCGCCGCCGGCGTCATGCCGGGCAGCCGCCCCGCCGCGGCCAGCGTCGGCGGTCGGACCTCCGCCAGGCGCGTGCGGATCTCGCGGCTCAGCCCGGCAATCGCCTCGAGGTCGAGATCACGCGGCAGCAGGAGCGCCTCCTCGGCCCGCAGCGCCAGGATGTCGGCATCCTGACGCTCCAGATAGGCGGCGTAGCGCGCCTCGATCTCGAGCTGCTCGGCGACATCGGCGCGTAGCTCGCCAAGCTCGGGCCAGAGGGCCGCCAGCCCCGCCAGGCTGACATTCGGCAGACGCAGGAGCTCGAGCGCGCTGCGCACCACGCCATCGAGCTTGACCTCGAGCCCGCCCCGGCGCGCCGCCGTCGGGCTGAGGCGCAACTCCTGCAGACGAACGATCGCCGCCGCCAGCGCGGCCTGCTTGGCCGCGAAGGCGAGGCTGCGCCGCGATCCGATCACGCCGATCGCCTGGCCCTTGGGGGTCAGCCGCCGATCGGCGTTGTCGGCCCGCAAGGACAGCCGATATTCGGCGCGGGACGTGAACATGCGATAGGGCTCGGTCACGCCCTGGGTGGTCAGGTCGTCGATCAGCACCCCGATGTAGGCATCGGCGCGATCGAGGGTGAAGTCCTTGCTGCCGGCTGCCCGGAGCGCGCCATTGATACCCGCGATCAGACCCTGCGCCGCGGCTTCCTCGTAGCCGGTGGTGCCGTTGATCTGACCCGCGAGGAACAGGCGCGCCACGCGCCGCGTCTCAAGCGTCGGCTCGAGCTCGCGCGGATCGATGTGATCATACTCGATCGCATAGCCGGGCCGCAGCATGACCGCCCGCTCGAGGCCGGGGATCGTGGCCAGCAGCCGGGTCTGGACCTCGGCCGGCAGCGAGGTCGAGATGCCGTTGGGATAAACGGTCGGGTCGTCGAGCCCCTCCGGCTCGAGGAAGATCTGGTGACGCGTCCGGTCGGCGAAGCGGACCACCTTGTCCTCGATCGAGGGGCAGTAGCGGACGCCGGTCGCCTGGATGCGGCCGGCGTACATCGGCGACTGGTCGAGATTGGCGCGAATCAGATCGTGGGTGGCCGCGGTGGTTGCGGTGATGGCGCAGTCGAGCTGGGGGTTGGCGATCTTCTCGGTCAGGGTCGAGAACGGCTCGGCCGGATCATCGCCGGGCTGGCGCGCCAGACCTTCGAAGTCGATCGTGCGGCCGTCGAGGCGGGGCGGCGTACCGGTCTTGAGGCGCTTCAGGGCGAACCCGGCGCGCGCGAGGCTCAGGGCCAGGCGCACCGCTGGCGCGTCGCCGACCCGGCCGGCCGGCCAGCGGCGCAGCCCGAGGTGGATCTCGCCGCGCAGGAAGGTGCCGGTGGTCAGCACGACCGCGCCCGCCTTCCAGGCCCGGCCGTCGGCAGTCAGGACGCCTGCGGCCTGGCCCCGGTCGTCGAGCAGCAGATCGTCGACCGGTCTGGCCTCGACCCTGAGGTTGGCCTGCGCGGCCAGCAGCTCGGCGATTGCCCGGCGATACAGGCGCCGGTCGGCCTGCGCCCGGGGCCCGCGCACGGCCGGTCCCCTGCTGCGATTGAGCACCCGGAACTGGATTCCGGCACGATCGATGGCGCCCGCCATCAGACCGTCCAGCGCATCGACCTCGCGGACCAGATGGCCGCGCCCGAGCCCGCCGATCGCGGGGTTGCAGGACATCGCGCCGATGGTCTCGAGCTTGTGGGTCAGCAGCAGGGTGCGCGCGCCCAGGCGTGCGCTGGCCGCCGCTGCTTCGCAGCCGGCATGGCCGCCGCCGATCACGATGACATCGTAGCCCGACATGGGCGCTGTTTGTCGAGCACCCGCGCGGCTTCGTCAACGGCCTCGAAGGCTGGGAGGGAGCTCGGCGGCGGTCCGTTGGTCCGGATCCGCTTCGACCGGCTCGCTTTGAACCGCGCGGTGCGGCCGCCGCGCCGATCGCAGGTCTGTCGAGATCGCCGTCGAGTGAGGTGAGACCGAGCCCGGGATCGGCAGCCCGCCAACCTCGTCCTCGGTCCCCCCCGGATCAGAACTCGAAGCGCGCCTCGAACATGAAATTGTGGCTGTGGAAGCTGGCATCGATCCCGCCGACCTTGGCGAGCCTGAAATTCATGTTCTCGCCATTGTCGTAGTGGTAGCCGACCCCGAGCGAGAGCGAGTTGTTGACCGAGTAAGCGAAGGTCGAGCTTGCTGCTCGCAGCGAGATTGAGCGATTCGTCCGACCGGCCTTGCGCGGTCCGGGTCAGCGCCAGGCGCCGCCCGTCACGGCCGCGCTCCTGGTGTTCGGTCCGGGCGGGGTCCGGATGTCCCGACCCCCACTGCTCGTCCTGCCCGGCCGGGGTAAAGCCAAGGCCGCCGCCGATCTGCAGCTGCACACCATCGTGATCGTCGAGCGCGGCCTGATGCGTGTCCGGAGTGTGCCGCTGGGCGGTCTCGATTCGGTTGGCGGCCGGGCCATCGTACCGGTTCTCGGCCTGCGCGACCTTGGCGGCGCCCGTGACGATGACCAGCGTCAAACCGATCACACGCAGCATGGAATGTCACTCCGGCCCGTCGCTCAGACGTTTTCAATCGTCAGAGCCCCAAGCTAAGATCACGAGATTAAGAAATCTCTAAGCCGCCCGGGACAAGTCCCTGCGATCAAATCCCAATTTCCTACAACTCTCGATAGTAAATAACTCTTTAAGGATTTTATCTGGATTAGTGCAGTTGTCACAAGACTATCGAGCAAGATGATATTCGATTTACTTGCCGATGCAAAATTGACCAAAGATGAGATCGAGAATGTCGTCGACGCTGACCCGACCGGTGAGCCGTCCGAGGGCCCGCACCGCCAGGCGCAGATCCTCGGCAAGCAACGCGAGCTCGGCGCCGTTCGGCGCCGTCCGGAAACGCTCGAGCGCCTCAAGGCCCGCGCGCAGCGCCGCCCGATGGCGGCCCCGGGTCGGCAGCGGCGAAGCCCCGGGTGCCAGGAGCTCGGCCGCCGCCTCGCCGAGCGCCTCGAGCAGCCGATCGAAGCCCTCTCCGGTCCGACAGGACAGCGGCAGCGCCGGGCGGTCGGCGACCCGCATGGTCGTGGGCGGCATGGGCAGAAGATCAACCTTGTTGACGACGAACAAGGCGCTCTCGTCGGCGAGCGCCAGGGTGGTCGCGTCGGGGTTTGGCCAGAGCGCGCCGTCGAACAGCAGGAGACGGAGGTCGGCGCGCTCGGCGCGCGCCCGCGCCCGACGCACCCCCTCGGCTTCGATCGCATCCGCGGCCGCCCGCAGCCCCGCCGTGTCGAGCACGGTCACCGGATACCCCTGGAGGTCCAGGTGGACTTCGAGCACGTCACGGGTCGTCCCCGGCTCCGCGGTCACGATCGCCACATCGCGCCGGGCGAGACGGTTGACCAGGCTCGATTTGCCGGCATTCGGCGGCCCGAGCACCGCGATCGTCAGGCCCTCGCGCAGCCGCTCGCCGCGGCCCCGGTCGGCGAGATGCGCCGCGATCTCGGCGCTCAGCTGCGCGATCTCCGGCTGGACCAGGGCGAGCGGGTCGGCCGGCACGTCGGCTTCGTCGGGCGCGAAGTCGATCGCCGCCTCGAGCCGGGCGAGGACCTGGAGCAGACGCTCGCGCCAGTCGTCGTACAGGCGGCCGAGCGCGCCATCGAGCTGGCGCAGGGCCTGACGCGCCTGCGCCCGGGTCTCGGCGGCGATCAGATCGGCCAGGCCCTCGGCCGCGGTCAGATCGAGGCGGCCGTTCAGGAACGCGCGCTTGCTGAACTCGCCGGGCTCGGCCGGGCGCAGGCCGGGCAGGCCCGCGAGGCCATCCAGGAGCGCGGCCAGGACCGCCCGGCTGCCGTGGACCTGCAGCTCGAGCACATCCTCGCCGGTGAAGCTCGCGGGCCCCGGGAACCAGATCACCAGGCCGCGATCCAGGACCTCGAGAGTCTCGGGATCGCGCAGCCGGCGGAGCGTGGCCCGGCGCGCGGCCGGCGGCGGACCGCCGGTCAGACGCTGGCAGACGGACGTGCAGGCCGGGCCCGAGAGGCGGATGACCGCGACCGCGGCGCGCCCCGGCGCGCTGCTCGGGGCAAAGATCGTCTCTGGGCTCGACGGCATGGCGCCCCCGCGCGCTTTGCCAATTCGAGGCCCGCTTATATATCCAGGGAACCAAGTCACCAACCGGGGGCTCGGGCTGGTCGCAGCGGAACCTTTCCC
This sequence comes from uncultured Alphaproteobacteria bacterium, assembly GCA_963733965.1. Classification (GTDB taxonomy): domain Bacteria; phylum Pseudomonadota; class Alphaproteobacteria; order Geminicoccales; family Geminicoccaceae; genus DATAOG01. The sequence goes on along the minus strand of CAVTFM010000048.1, from coordinate 120,605 downwards.
GCCTCGCTGGCGACCCGAGGATGTCCGGACAGGACCAGGCCATGCACAACCGCCTCGGCGAAGCGACCAGCCCCTATCTCCTCCAGCACCAGGACAATCCGGTCCACTGGCAGCCCTGGGACGAGGCGGCGCTGGCCGCGGCGCGCGCGCAGGACAAGCCGATCCTGCTCTCGATCGGCTATGCCGCCTGCCACTGGTGCCACGTCATGGCCCACGAGAGCTTCGAGAACCCGGGGGTCGCCGCCCAGATGAACGCGCAGTTCGTCAATATCAAGGTGGATCGCGAGGAGCGCCCCGATCTCGACCAGATCTATCAGCACGCGCTGGCCCTGCTCGGCCAGCACGGCGGCTGGCCGCTGACCATGTTCCTGACGCCGGCCGGCGAGCCTTTCTGGGGCGGCACCTATTTTCCGCCCGAAGCGCGTTATGGCCGGCCGGGCCTGCCGGAGGTCCTGGATCAGGTCAGCCGGATCTGGCAGTCCGAGCGCACCAAGGTCGAGGGCAACATCGACGCGCTGAGAGAGGCGCTCGCCGGCCTCGCACGCCCCGCGGCCGGCCCGCCCCTGGCACCGGCGCTGCGCGAGCAGACCGCGCGCCGGCTGGTCCAGGCGTTCGATACCATCCACGGCGGCCTCGGCGGGGCGCCGAAGTTCCCGCAGGCGCCGGTCCTCGACCTGGTCTGGCGGCATGGGCTCGCGACCGGCGACGCGGCGGCCCGCCACGCGGTGCTGCACACGCTGCTCAACATCTGCCAGGGCGGCATCTACGACCACCTCGGCGGCGGCTTCGCCCGCTACGCCGTGGACGGCTTCTGGCTGGTGCCGCACTTCGAGAAGATGCTCTACGACAATGCCCAGCTCCTCGCGCTGCTCGCCGATGCCTACGCCGACACGCAGAACCCGCTGTTCCGCGCCCGGGCCGCGGAGACCGTCGGCTGGCTCGAGCGCGAGATGCTGGTCGAGGGTGCCTTTGCCTCCAGCCTCGATGCCGACAGCGAGGGCGAGGAGGGCCGATACTACGTCTGGGATGCGGCCGAGATCGACCGGCTGCTGGGTCCCGACGCCGCCGACTTCCGGCTCGCCTACGGCGTCACCGATGGCGGCAACTGGGAGGGTAAGACGGTCCTGAACCGGCTGCACCAGCCCGGCCTGCTCGCCGCCGACCGGGAAGCGAAGCTGCGGGCGAGCGCGGACCTGCTGCTCGCGGCCCGGGCGGAGCGGGTGCCGCCCGGCCGCGACGACAAGATCCTGGCCGACTGGAACGGCCTGACGATCGCGGCCCTTGCCCGCGCGAGCGCGGTGTTCGACCGGCCGGACTGGCTCGAGCGGGCCGAGCGGGCCTTTCGGTTCGTCACCGGGCACATGATGACCGACGATCGGCTCGCCCACAGCTGGCGGGCGGGGAGGATGCTCGATCTCGCGTTCCTGGACGACTATGCCGGCATGGCAGCGGCCGGCCTCGCGCTGTTCGAGCAGAGGGCCGAGCCCGCCTTCTTGCAGCAGGCGGTGCGCTGGCTCGCGCGGCTCGATGCCGACTATCTCGACCCCGACGCAGGCGGCTACTTCCAGATCCCGGCCGGGGCGCGCGACGTTCTGGTGCGCGCCAAGAACGCGCAGGATGGTCCGACCCCCGCCGGCAACGGCGTGCTGCTCGGCGTGCTCGCCCGGCTGCACCTCATGACCGGCGAGGACCGCTATCTCGAGCACGCGCAGCAGCTGCGGACGGCCTTTGCCGGCGAGGTCGCGCGCAATCCCGCCGCCCACGCGGCGCTGCTGAGCGCCACGCTCTGGCTCGACCGGCCCGTCCAGATCGTGATCATCGGCGCGCTCGATGACCCTGCCTGTCAGGCGCTTCGCCGGGTCGCCCTGGCGGCGGCGCTGCCGGCCGCGACGCTGCTCACCCTGTCGCCCGACGCGGGCCCTGCCCGAAGGCCACCCGGCGGACGGCAAGACCCAGATCGAGCATCGGCCGACCGCTTATGTCTGCCCAGGTCAGACATGTCAGCTGCCGATCACCGATCCCGACGCGTTGGCGCACGCCCTCTCCCCCACGAGCATCCGCCAGAGCTTCTGAACTTTCTGACCGTCCGACGTGTCTGACCGCGCGTCGTGGCCGACGCGCTTGGCGATTGGCGCCGGGCGCGTTAGCTTGGCGCGCGACAGTTCATCTCGGTGGGAGGGCGACCATGACCGGTGTCATTCGGGTGCATCAGACCGGCGGACCGGAGGTCCTGAAGTTCGAGCAGGTCGAGGTCGGGCCGCCCGGGCCCGGCCAGGCGCTGATCCGGCAGACGGCCGTCGGACTCAATTATATCGACGTCTATTTTCGCAGCGGTCTGTATCCACCGCCGAGTCTGCCGTTCATCGCCGGGCAGGAGGGTGCCGGCGTGGTCGAAGCGGTCGGCGACGGGGTCGGCGAGGTCCGGGTCGGCCAGCGGGTCGCCTATGCCGGACCGTTGGGCGCCTATGCCGAGCGCCGTCTGATCCCGGCCGACCGGCTGGTGGTGGTCCCGGATGCGATCAAGGATGAGCAGGCGGCGGCGATGATGCTCAAGGGCATGACCGCGCACTACCTGCTGCGGCGCACGTTCCGGGTCGAGCCCGGGCAGACCATCCTGTTCCACGCCGCGGCCGGCGGCGTCGGCCTGATCGCCTGCCAGTGGGCCAAATACCTTGGTGCGACCGTGATCGGCACGGTCGGCAGCGCGGCCAAGGCGGAGGTCGCCAAGGCGCACGGCTGCGATTACCCGATCCGCTACGACCAGGACGACGTCGTCGCCCGGGTCCGCGAGCTGACCGGCGGCAAGGGTGTGCCGGTGGTCTACGACTCGGTCGGGCAAGCAACCTTCCAGCGCTCGCTCGACTGCCTGGCGCCGCTCGGCATGCTGGTCTGCTTCGGTCAGTCATCGGGCAAGATTCCGCCGATCGACACTGCGATCCTCGGCCAGAAGGGCTCGTTGTTCCTGACCCGGCCCAGCCTGATCAACTACACCGCGGCGCGCACCGATCTGGTCAAGGCCGCGAGCGAGCTGTTCGACGTCGTGCAGCGCGGCGCCGTCGAGATCCAGGTCAATCAGCGCTATCCACTGCGCGAGGCGGCCGCCGCGCATCGCGACCTCGAGGGCCGCAAGACCACGGGCTCGACGGTTCTCCTGCCTTAGGGGACCCGATCGATGACGGCATGAGCGACGATCTCGCCGCCGCGACCGCTCAGGCGGACGCCGAGGAGGCTGCGCCGCGCCGGTCCCGCCGGCGTCGCGGCCGCCCGTCGCGGGCGCGCGGCCAGCCCAATTCCTCCGACGATGCGGTGGCACGCTGGACCGTGCGCGGCGTGCCGCCGCCGGTCCGCGACATGGCGCTGCGTGCGGCCGCCGCGCGCGGCATGACGGTCGGCGACTGGGTCGCCGAGGCGATCGTCGCGCTTGGCCGCGCCAACGACAAGCGCGCTGCGGAAGGCCCGAAGCTGCCGACCGTCGACGCCCCGCCCGATCTCGGTCAGGTTCTGCGCTCGCTCGACGAGCGCCTCAGCCGGCTCGAGCAGCGTCCCCGGCCAGGGTTTTTCGGCAGACTTTTCGGCAGACGGGCCGAGCGAGCTAACGTCTAGGAATTCATGGAGTCCCAGAACTCGGCGTTGGACTTCGTCAGACGCATCTTGTCGGTCAGGAACTCGATCGCGTCGATCGTGCCCATCGGCGACAGAATCCGTCGCAGCACCCACATCCGGGACAGGGTCCCGCGGTCGACCAGCAGCTCTTCCTTGCGCGTGCCGGACTTGTTGATGTCGATCGCCGGATATACGCGCTTGTCCGCCAGACGCCGGTCGAGCTGGATCTCCGAATTGCCGGTACCCTTGAACTCCTCGAAGATCACCTCGTCCATGCGCGAGCCGGTGTCGATCAGCGCGGTTGCGATGATCGTCAGGCTGCCGCCGTCCTCGATGTTGCGCGCGGCGCCGAAGAAGCGCTTCGGCCGCTGCAGCGCGTTGGCATCGACACCGCCGGTCAGGACCTTGCCCGACGAGGGCACCACGGTGTTGTAGGCGCGCGCGAGCCGGGTCACCGAGTCGAGCAGAATCACCACGTCCCGGCCATGCTCGACCAGGCGTTTGGCCTTCTCGCTTACCATCTCGGCGACCTGGACGTGGCGCGACGCCGGCTCGTCGAAGGTCGAGCTTACGACCTCGCCCTTGACCGTGCGCGCCATGTCGGTGACCTCCTCGGGCCGCTCGTCGATCAGCAGCACGATGAGGTACACCTCGGGATGGTTGGCGACGATGCTGTGGGCGATGTTCTGCATCAGCATCGTCTTGCCGGTGCGTGGCTGGGCGACGATCAGCGCCCGCTGACCCTTGCCGAGCGGCGCAACCAGGTCGATGACCCGGCAGCTCACGTCCTTGATCGGCGAGTCCTCGACCTCGAGCTTGAGCTTCTCGGTCGGGTAGTAGGGCGTCAGATTATCGAAATGGACGCGATGCCGGGCCCGTTCAGGCGGGTCGAAGTTGATCGTGTTGACCTTGAGCAGCGCGAAGTAGCGCTCGCCCTCCTTGGGTGCCCGGACCTCGCCGTCGACGATGTCGCCGGTGCGCAGCCCGAAGCGTCGGATCTGGCTCGGCGACACGTAGATGTCGTCGGGCCCGGCCAGGTAGTTGACATCCGGCGTGCGCAGGAAGCCGAAGCCGTCCTGCAGGATCTCAAGGACGCCCTCGCCGTAGATCGGGACGCCGGTCTCGGCCAGCCGCTTGAGGGTGGCAAACACGAGATCCGGTTTGCGGAGCGTGCTCGCGTTCTCGATCCCGAGCTCTTCGGCATACTCCAGCAATTCTGCCGGTGAGCGCCGTTTGAGCTCGGACAGGTTCATGAAACCGGTGGGGCTGCCGGCTTCGGGCTCGGTCAGGGTAGGGGATGGCTCCTGGAGCATTCCAGTCTCGTCAGGCTCGACGAGCTCCCGCTGAGGCATGCGCTCGGGCCGGCCCTGGGGTCGGCGCCTGCGGGTGTGCGGATCGGCAAGGGTGGGATCGTGGCTGCGCGTCGGATCTAAGCCTTCGTCGTACCTAGTCAATTCAGGCACCTCTGTCAAACGTAAAACCGTAGCTCATGCCGGCGATCTCCATCTTGACCGCATCCAGGCGCGACGCCGGCCTCGACTTAGAACGGCCGAAAAACCGCCAAGATCACGATGCCGATGAACAGCACGGTTGGCAGCTCGTTGAACCAGCGAAACATGCGCTCGCTCGCCGGCCGGCGATCAGCGGCAAACGCCCTGACAAAGTGGACCATGGCGCCATGGCACACCACCAACAGGAGAACCAGCGCCGTCTTGGCATGCAGCCAGCCCTGGGTCCACTCCGCCTGGACGATGCCGAGGCTGATCCCGAACAGGAGCGTCACGACCATCGCGGGCGTGGCGATCCCGCGCAACAGGCGCCGCTCCATGACCTTGAACTTCTCCGAAGCCTCCGAGCCGGGCGCGACCTGGCTGTGATAGACAAACAGCCGCGGCAGATACCACAAGCCCGCCATCCAGGCGGCGAAGGCCATGATGTGCAACGCCTTGAGCCAGAGCGCAAGGTCGGTCATGGCGGTTCCACCCCCACCACGCGGCTGGCACGCGCGCGCTCCCGGAGGAGAACCACGTTCGAGATAAGCACGCGCGCTCGCGACTTCAACCATCCAGCTTGGTGCCAAGCGCCCATGAGGCTCAGCGTCCGACTCGGGCGGTAGCGCCAGCCGAAATGACCTGACGTACGTGACCAGGGCCGCCACCGCCTCGGGATCGGTGTCCGGCAGCACGCCATGCCCGAGGTTGAAGATGAACGGCCCGCTCGCGAGAGCCCCGAGGATCCGCTCCGCTTCGCCGAGCATGGCGGCCCCACCGGTCAGCAGGGCGACCGGATCGAGATTGCCCTGCAAGCACAGTCCGGGCAGGGCGCGGCGCAACGGGGCCAACGGCACCGCGGTGTCGAGGCTCAGACCATCGACCGGCACCGCGGCGGCGAAGCTCGCCAACTGCAACCCCGCGCCCCGCGGAAATGCGATGATCGGCACCTCCGGATGCTCGCTCTTGAGCGTGCTCACGATGCGCGCCGCGGGCTCCTGACACCAGCGCCGGAACTCGCCCTCCGGCAGGACCCCGGCCCAGCTGTCGAACAGCTGCAAAATGTCCGCGCCGGCCTCGATCTGCGCCCGCAGGTGGCAGATCGTCGCCTCGGTCAAAAGATCGATCAGCCCGGCAAACACCTCGGGCGCGCGCCGCGCGAGCGCCCTCGCAGCATAAAACTCCTTGGAGCCTTCGCCTTCCACCATGTAAGCAGCAACCGTCCAGGGCGCCCCGGCAAAACCGATCAGGGCGGTCTCTGCCGGAAGTTGGCGCCGCAGGCGGCGGATCGTCTCGTACACCGGCGCCAGCCGATCGGTCAGGCCTGCAGCATCAAGGCGCGCGAGAGCGGCGGCGTCGCGCACCGTCGCCAGTCTTGGGCCGGCGCCTTCGAGGAAGCTCACCGCACAACCGAGTGCGTCCGCGACCACCAAAATGTCGGAAAACAGGATCGCCGCATCCATGCCGTACCGGCGTAGGGGTTGCAGGCTGATCTCGACCGCCAAAGCGGGCGTGTAGCACAGGTTCAGAAAGCTGCTGGCCTCTGCCCGCAGCGCCCGATACTCCGGCAGATAGCGCCCGGCTTGGCGCATCAGCCAAACCGGCGGCCGGGTGACCGGCAGCCCTCGAAGTGCCCTGAGCACGAGGTTAGGCTCGCGGGTCGCTAGCGTCGCATCCGGCATCGTCTGTCTCTTCTGGCCAACATACCTTTTCTTAATTCTTTTTATAGAAGAAGTAGTTTGCTTTAGGCTGGCTCGTAGTGGGGATTATGGGCTGCTCCCAGAACTGTCCACCTCGGAACAACGCGGCAGGCCGCGATCAGCCGATAGAGGGATAAGCGGCGGACAGGCAACCGCAAGCCCAGCACGCCGGAAGCGGCGGGGCTGCTGTGAGTGCCGGGGATCGTTCGCGATCCGGGCCTGGCCCGGCCGGCCTTGGCATAGCTATCCCTGTCGTGGGGGTAGAGTGCTCCACGGGGAGTTTTGGTTGGCATCGTTGGCAGGGCAGCGGGTATAGATATCGGTGGGATGCGTGCATCCCCAACTCATCAACAGCTGGCCCCTGGAGGACGCCTTGCGCTTGCATCTTCACCTGGTCTCGGACTCGACCGGAGAAACCGTGACCACGGTCGCTCGGGCAGGGGTCTCGCAGTTCGATGGCGTCGTCCCGGTCGAGCACGTCTGGTCGTTCGTGCGCACCCGGGCGCAGGTTGACCAGGTGCTGAGCATGGTCAAGGCGCTGCCGGGGGTCGTGATCTTCACCCTCGTATCAAGTGACTTGCGGCACGCGTTGCAGGAGGGCTGCCGCGGCCTCAACACGCCCTGCGTGGCGATCCTGGATGGCGTGTTCAGCGCCTTGTCCAGCCTGCTCGGCGCCGAGACGCGGCCGCAGATCGGGCGCCAGCACGCGATGGACGCTGGCTATTTCTCGCGCATCGAGGCGATGAACTTCATGTTCCGCCACGACGACGGGCAGTGCGCCTGGGAGCTCGAGGAGGCCGACGTGGTGCTGGTCGGGGTCTCGCGGACCTCGAAGACGCCGACCTCCATCTATCTCGCCAACCGCGGCATCAAGGTTGCGAACGTCCCGGTGGTGCCGGACTGCCCGTTGCCGGCCGAGCTCGAGTCGCTGTCCCACCCGCTGGTGGTCGGGCTGACCATCAGCCCCGAGCCGCTGGTGCAGATCCGGATGAACCGGTTGCGGCAACTGCGCCTGGAATTGGAGGGCCAGCCCAGCGGCGGGTTGAGTTTCGAGGGCGACTATGCCGAGCTGGAGCGGGTTCGGGCCGAGCTGGTCTACGCACGGCGCCTGTTCACCCGTCACGGCTGGCCGGTGATCGACGTCACGCGGCGCTCGGTCGAGGAGACTGCGGCCGCCATCTTTCAGCTCGTGCAGGCGCGCCACCGCACCGAGGTCGTGCCGCCGACCATGGCTGAGCCGGCACCATGAGCCTCGGCTATTCGACCTTCGGCGACAGCCGCCGCCGGCGCCGCCGGACGCTCCATTGGCGCCTGATCCGTGCGCTGGCGGCGGCGCTCGTCGTCGTCACGGTCGGCGGCTATGGCTATCAGATCGGGATGTCGGCGACCGAGGCCCGCACCGAGAAGCTCAAGGCGGATCTTGCGCGCGTCCAGCAGAGCGACCTCGATCTCCGCGACCAGCTCGCCCTGACCACGCAGCACTCCGACCAGACCGACCGCGCGCTCGAGGAGCTGCGCCGCCGCTACGCCCTGGAGGTGCCCCAGGGCGAGCTCGCCTCGCTCCTGCGGCGGGTCGAGGCGCAGCTGCAAGCCGGCGTCGACCCCGCCCGGCTCGCCTTTCTGATCGATGCCGCCGCGACGCCGGTGAGCTGCGAGGCGCAACCGGTGACCAAGCGTTTCATGCCGCGCACGCCGATCAGCACCGGCCCGATCAGCTTCGTCCGGTTCGACGACCGGATCACGGTGACCGGGACCGGACAGCCGACGCGCAACCCGGAGGGCTTGTCCGAGGACGGGTACGATCCGGCCTTGCCGATCCGCCTCGAGTTTCGAACCCTGAACGGCGCGGTCACGAGCATCGAGGGCATCGTCCCGCTCAATCACCGGATCGTCGCTGACGGGCGGGAATACCGCTTCAGCATCGTCGCCGGCGAGCGCTGGTTCGTCCAGGTCACCGCGCAGACCTGCGCCTTTCCCCAGAACGCCGGCGCCGAGGGCACCCATTCCGAGCATGCCTCGCTCAACTGAGCCAGGCCGGGATCGAGGTCAGGCGGGTAGCGCAAGCGCGTTCTGCTGCGCTCGGCGCTGCGGCAGCTCCAGCTGAGGGCGCCGCCGGCCGGGCCTAGTCGGCGGCCTCGCGATAGCTCTCGATCGGCGGGCAGGCGCAGACCAGATGCCGGTCGCCGTGGACGTTGTCGACCCGGCCGACCGGCGGCCAATATTTGGCCTCGCGCTGGCCCGGCGCCGGAAAGCAGGCGGCCTGCCTGGAATAGGGGTGCGGCCAGTCACCGAGCAGCCGATCCGCGGTATGCGGCGCGTTCTTGAGCGGATTGTCCTCCCGATCGGCCGCGCCCCGCTCGATCGCCCTGATCTCGTCGCGGATGCTGATCATCGCATCGCAGAACCGGTCGAGCTCGCGCTTGGCCTCGCTCTCGGTCGGCTCGATCATCAAGGTCTCCGGCACCGGAAAGGACATGGTTGGCGCGTGGAAGCCGTAGTCGATCAGCCGCTTGGCGACGTCCTCCGCGGTGATCCCGGTCGCCTGCTTGATTGGCCGGATGTCGACGATGCATTCGTGCGCCACCATGCCGTGCTTGCCGCTGTAGAGGATCGGGTAGTGGGGGGCGAGCCTCCTGGCGATGTAGTTGGCGTTCAGGATCGCGACCGCGGTCGCGCGGGTCAGGCCGGCGGCACCCATCATCGCGATATAGGCCCAGGAGATCGGCAGGATCGAGGCCGAGCCCCAGGGAGCTGCGGACACCTGGTCGCCCCCGTCGATACCGGCGGCGGCCGGGTTAATGCCGCCGACGACCGCGTGGCCCGGTAGGAACGCGGCCAGATGCGCCTTGACCCCGATCGGCCCCATGCCTGGGCCGCCACCGCCGTGCGGGATGCAGAAGGTCTTGTGCAGATTGATGTGGGCGACGTCGGCGCCGATCTCGGCCGGCCGGCAGACGCCGACCAGGGCGTTCAGGTTGGCCCCGTCCAGATAGACCTGGCCGCCGGCGGCGTGGACGATGGCGGCGACGTCACGGATGCCTTCCTCGAACACCCCGTGGGTCGAGGGATAAGTGATCATCAGGGCGGCCAGTCGATCCTGGTACTGCTCAGCCTTGGCTTTGAGGTCGACGAGGTCGACGTTGCCCTGATCGTCGCAGCCGACCACCACGACCTGGAGGCCGGCCATGACGGCACTCGCCGGATTGGTCCCGTGCGCGGACGCGGGGATCAGGCAGACGTCGCGCCGGTGGTCGCCGCACGCGGCGTGATAGCGCCGGATCGCGAGCAGGCCCGCGTATTCGCCCTGGCTGCCGGCGTTGGGCTGGAGCGAGATGGCGTCAAAGCCGCTGATCTCGCGCAGCATCCCCTCGAGCTCCGCGAACAGCTGCCGGTAGCCGGCGGCCTGGTCGGCGGGCGCGAACGGATGCAAGGCGCTGAACTCCGGCCAGGTTACCGGGATCATCTCACTGGTCGCGTTCAGCTTCATCGTGCAGGAGCCGAGCGGGATCATGCTGCGATCGAGCGCCAGATCCTGATCCTGGAGCCGGCGCAGGTAGCGCAGCATCTCGGTCTCGCTGCGATGGCGCTGGAACACCGGATGGGTCAGGAAGGCGCTCTGCCGGCGAAGTTCGGCCGGCAGGCACGGCAGGGCCGTCCGATCCAGCTCCTCGATCTCGAGCGCCGCTCCGGGTTCACCGAACGCCGACCAGAGCGTCAGGAGATCCGCGCGCCGGGTGGTCTCGTCCAGCGCGATGCCGAGGTGGTCGGCATCGACCAGGCGGAGGTTGATGCCTTGCGCCTCGGCCTTGGCCACGATCGCTGCGGCCTGGCCGGGCGCGCGCACGGTGAGCGTGTCGAAGAAGGCTTCGGTTCTGACCTCGACGCCGCGCTTTCGGAGCCCGGCTGCAAGGATGGCTGCGAGGCGGTGCACGCGCCCGGCAATCCGCTGCAGACCGTCAGGCCCGTGGTAGACGGCGTACATGGCCGCCATGACCGCGAGCAGCACCTGCGCCGTGCAGATGTTGCTGGTCGCCTTCTCACGCCGGATGTGTTGCTCGCGGGTCTGGAGCGCCATGCGCAAGGCCGGGCGTCCCTGGCTGTCGACCGAGACGCCGATCAGGCGGCCGGGCATCGCCCGCTTGTACTGGTCTTTGGTGGCGAAAAACGCGGCGTGCGGGCCGCCATAGCCCATCGGGACACCGAAGCGCTGGGCGCTGCCGATTGCGATGTCGGCGCCGAGCTCGCCGGGCGGCGTCAGCAGCACCAGGCTCAACAGGTCGGTCGCCATGATCGCGAGGGCGGAGCGCGCGTGCAGCCCCGCGATCACCGGGCGGAAGTCGCGGACCGCGCCGCTGGAGCCCGGGTAGTGCAGCAACGCCCCGAACACCTCCTGGCGGTCCAGGTCGGTGAACGGATCGCCGACCACGACCTCGAACCCGAAGCCGTCGGCGCGGGTGCGCAGCACGGCCAGGGTCTGGGGGTGGCAGTCGGCGTCGACGAAGAAGGCCCCGGCGGCGGCTCTTGCTGACCCGCTTGGCCATGGCCATGGCTTCGGCGGCCGCGGTCGCCTCATCGAGCAGGGAGGCGTTGGCGAGCTCCAGGCCCGCGAGGTCGGCGACCATCTGCTGGAAGGTGAGCAGCGCCTCGAGCCGGCCCTGGCTGACCTCGGCCTGGTAGGGCGTGTAGGCCGTGTACCAGCCCGGGTTCTCGAGCAGGTTGCGCAGGATCACGGCCGGCGTGAGCGTGCCGTAGTAGCCCATGCCGATCATCGAGGTCAGCACGCGGTTCTGCCCGGCAAGCCGGCGCAGGGCCGCGAGTGCCTCGGTCTCGCTCCGCGCCGGTGGCAGATCGAGCGGCCGTCCGGTCCGGATCGCACGCGGCGTCGCCTGCGCGATCAGGTCGTCGAGCGAGGTGGCACCCACCACCTCGAGCATCGCGAGCGTCTCGGCATCGTTCGGGCCGATGTGGCGGCGGACGAACTCGTCTCGTTCCTCCAGCTCGGTCAGTGACGACCTGGTCTTTGACATCCCGCTCCCCCGCTGCCGGCGTCCAGCTCAGGCCAGCGTCGCGACGAAGGCCCGGTAGCCCTCGGCATCCATCAGCCGGTCGAGCTCGTTGGCATCGGCGCCGCTCAGCTTGCAGAACCAGCCGGTGCTTTCGGCGCCCCCGTTGACCAGTGCCGGATCGTCGTTCAGCGCCTCGTTGACCGCGACGACCACGCCGCCGATCGGCGCGTAGATGTCGCTCGCCGCCTTGACGCTCTCGACCACCGCGATCGCCTCGCCCTGGCGGACCTGCTTGCCGACCGGGGGCAGCTCGACGAACACCACGTCGCCGAGCTGCTCCTGGGCGTGATCGCTGATCCCGACCGTGGCGAGCTCGCCCTCGAGGCGGACCCACTCGTGATCCTTGGTGTAGCGGACGTCGGACATGGCATCGGCTCTCCGTCAGCGCTTATAGCGGTGGGCGACGAACGGCAGCTTAACGACGCGGGCCGGGTGCGGCCGGCCGCGGATCACGAGCTGCAGGACCGTGTCGGGCGTGGCACTGGCGCTCGCGACGTAGCCGAGCGCGATCGGCGCGTCGACACTGGGCCCGAAGCCGCCGCTCGTGACCTCGCCGATCGGTTGGCCGTTGGCATCCTGGACCTGCGTACCCTCGCGGGCCGGAGCCCGGCCGTCGGGGCGGAGCCCGACCAGCTTGCGCTGCGGGCCCTCGGCCAGCTGCTCGAGGATGATGGCGGCGCCCGGAAAGCCGCCCTCGACGCGCCGGCGCTTCGGGATCGTCCAGGCGAGCCCCGCCTCGATCGGGCTGATTGCCGGCGACAGCTCGTGGCCGTAGAGGCAAAGCCCGGCCTCCAGACGCAGCGAATCGCGGGCGCCGAGACCAGCCGGCGCGACCTCGGGCTGCTCGAGCAGGCGGCGCGCCAACGCCTCGCTCCGCTCCGCGTCGACCGAGATCTCGAAGCCGTCCTCGCCGGTGTAGCCGGAACGCGCGACCTGGGCGGGCAGCCCGGCGACCGTCATCGCCGCGGCCTGCATGAACGCGAGCCCGGCCGCGGCCGGGGCGAGGCGGGCCATCACCGCCGCCGCCGCCGGCCCCTGCAGGGCGAGCAGGGCGCGCCCGGCCAGCTCCTCGACCGTGCAGGCGGGCTCAAGGGCGGCCCGCATATGAAGGAGGTCGGCAGCCCGGCAGCCGGCGTTCACGACCACGAACAGGCCGTCCTCGATCCGGCCGACGATCAGATCGTCGAGCACGCCGCCCGCGGCGTTGGTGAACACCGTGTAGCGCAGCTGACCCGCGGCGAGCCCGGTGACGTCGGCCGGCACCAGGCCCTCGAACGCCCGGGCGGCAGCCTCGCCCCGGATCAGGACCTGGCCCATGTGCGACACATCGAACAGGGCGGCCGCACTCCGGCAGTGCCGATGCTCGGCCATGATCCCGGCCGGATATTGCACGGGCAGCGTCCAGCCCGCAAACTCGACCATGCGGCCGCCGAGCTCGACGTGCAGATCGTAGAGCGGGGTGCGTCCGGGCTCGCCTGGCGGGTGGGAGGCAGGGGATGTCAGAGCCGGGACCTCCAAAAGGGGCTGCGCCGCCCGCGTGCGGCAGCGGTTCAGCCCCCTCTGTCCCAAACCTGAGAGACTCGGCGTGTCCGGCGCGAGCCCGAGCAACGCCTTACCCCTTCGGTGGAGCGCCCGACCCAAAAGCCGGAGCGCCCGCTCTCCAGAGCGCCATCCCCCCGCGGTCCGTTGGCCTGAGAGTTTCCGGGGCGGTTGCTCCTTCGGCGCCGTCGCCGGCCGCTCGCACGGCTGGCAAGGACTCTCCCGCGAGGCTCAGCTGGCAATGTCGCGCAAGACTACTCCGGCCGGCCTCCAGGTCAAGGGCTCCCGAGCCCGAGAGCGGAACGGGGTCAGCGAAGCAGCGGTTTCAGACGTTGTTCGAGCTCGGCGTCGCTCAGCTGAAAGCCGAGATAGAGGCCGTAGGTCGCCGCCTGCTCCGGCGTCAAGGGCGGCAGGCGGAGGGTCAGCTGCTCGGCGACCCCGGCCAGATCCTCGTTCTTGGCAAAGACGATCTCGGAGTTGAACATCTGCTTGGACAGGATCTGCCGGTTCGGGCCGATGGTGGCGATGAAGTAGGTCAGCTGCACCGGGTCGCTGCCGCCGGCCGGGCCGCGTTGGGCGATCAGATCGAGGGCCAGGTCGACGTCGACCCCCTGCTCCTGGTAGCGGCAGGTGCTCTTGAGATGGGTCAGAACCGCGAGATAGCGTAGCGCGCTCGGGCTGCGATCGTCAGGCGGGCGGTAGCTCGTGGTGCGATCCGCACCCTCGAGCAGCAAAGCGGCCGGGCAAGCCGGTGGCGCCTGTGGTGGCGGGGGCGGGGTTGAGCCGCAGGCCACAAGTCCGAGGGCCGCGAGTCCGATCCCGGCCAAGCGGATGCAACCTGCTCTGAGCAGAGCGTCCAAGCACGGCTTGCGACTCACAGCCGCCCGTGCCTGCCGTCGCTGAACGGTCGGCCCCCCATCGCCAGATCGCTTCCTTCCGCCGCTGTCGTCGACCTCCTGGATCGCGCCCACCTAACCCCAGTCCTGCGACGCCGGCAAGGCCGAATGCACCGGGCCGACCCCGGCAGTTTGAGGAAAATATTGGGGGTTTGCGGAAAATATTGCTCACCGACCGTGATGCCGCCTACAGTCGCCAGCATCGTCCCATGACCCAACCGCGATCGCATCCCGTCTTGGGGGCGCCGCGCCGGATCCCGCCGGCGATGGCTGCGCTCGACCTCGGGACCAACAACTGTCGGTTGCTGGTGGCGCGGCCGCGCGCCGACGGTTTCGAGGTCGTCGACAGCTTCTCCCGGATTGTCCGGCTGGGCGAGGCGGTGGCGCAGACCGGCCGGCTCGGCGAACGGGCGATCGCCCGCACGATCGCAGCACTCCGGGTCTGCGCCCGGATCATCGCCCGCCACAATGTCCGCGAGATCCGCTGCGTCGCGACCGAGGCCTGCCGGCGGGCGCAGAACGGCGTCGAGTTTCTGGCGCGGGTCAAGCGGGTCACCGGTCTCAGCTTTGAGATCCTGGCGCACGAGGACGAGGCAGGGCTCGCGTTGCTCGGCTGCCTGCCGCTGATCGACCCCGAGGCCGAGCACGTGCTCCTGATCGACATCGGCGGCGGCAGCACGGAGCTGCTCTGGCTCGATCGCAGCCAGACCGGGGGCGCTGCGGTGGTGGGCTGCAGCCACTCGGTGGCGCTCGGCGTGGTCGCGCTGTCGGAGGCGTTCGCCGCCGAGCCCGACCCTTCCACCTTCGAGGTCATGGTCCGCCACGTCCAGAGCCTGTTCGCGCCGATCGAAGCGAGCCACGAGCTGCGGCGCCGCTTGGGCGACGGGCGCAGCCAGATGCTCGGGACCTCGGGCACGGTCACCACGCTCGCCGCCCTGCATCTCGATTTGGCGCGCTACGATCGCCGCCAGATCGACGGGCTGATCCTCGAGGCCGGGGCGGCCGCCGCCGTCTCCAGGCGGCTGCGCGCCATGAGCCAGGCCGAGCGCGCCGCCCATCCTTGCATCGGACCGGGGCGGGCCGATCTGGTGGTCGCCGGCTGCGCGATCCTGGAGGCGGTCCTGCGCTGCTGGCCGACCGACCAGTTGCGGGTCGCCGACCGAGGCCTGCGCGAGGGGATTCTTCTGGGCCTGATGGGCCGCTCGCTGGCCGCCGCCCTGACGGCCCCGGGGGCGACGATCGCGGCGCCGAAGCCGTTGCTGCCGGCGGCAGCGGCGGACACGCCGGCGGTTTGTCGAACCACCGCCTGAGCTTCGGCCCGAGCCGATGCCAGAACCGCGCGCGATCAAGGAGCGCCTGCGCTCGAGCAAGGGGCGGCGGGCCGGCTCGAGCCGCTGGCTCGAGCGCCACATCAACGACCGCTTCGTGCAAAGCGCGCGTGCCGCGGGCTATCGGTCGCGGGCAGCCTACAAGTTGCTCGAGATCGACGCCAAGCTCGACCTCCTGCGCCCGGGCCGGCGGGTCGTCGACCTGGGCAGCGCGCCTGGCGGTTGGGCTCAGGTTGCCGCCGCTCGCGGCTGCCGCGTGGTCGGCGTCGATCTGCAGGCGACCCAGCCGATCGAGGGTGCGAGCCTGCTGCAAGGCGACATCTTCGATCCGGCGACGGTCGGACGCCTGTTGGCGCTGGCGGGCGGTCCGGTCGAGCTGGTGCTGAGCGATCTGGCCGCACCCGCGACCGGCCAGCGCGCGGTCGATCGCCTGCGCGCCGACGCCCTCGCCGAGGCAGTGCTGAGCCTGCTCCCAGACCTTCTGGCTCCAGGCGGCGATGCCGTGCTGAAACTCTTGCGCGGCGCCGAGGCCGGGGTCGTGGCCGAAGCCCGCCGACACTTCCAGCGCGTGAAGCTACTCCGGCCGGCGGCCAGCCGGACCGGCTCGTCGGAGATCTATCTCTCCGGTTCCGGCTATCGAGCCGCGCCGGACTGATCGCCGCGCAGCCTCGAGCCGCGTGCCCCCGAGCCGCTGTCCGATGCGCCGGGCCGGCGTGTCATGGGCTGACCGCCTGGCGGTTGTCGCCGGCTTCGACCAGCGCTCTGACCGGCGCCTGCGGCTCGGCCACCCGGCAGCCGTCGCCGCCGGCCACGGCGACCTCGAACATGGCGGCGCTGGCCGCGTCGAGCAGCTCCGGCAGGCGCCGGCCGTGGATCGGGTAGAGCGCGATCCCGACACTCGCGGTCAAAAACACCTCGCTGCGGTCGATCCGAAATTCGGGGGCCATCACGGTACGCATCTTGGCGGCCAGCATGCCGACGTGCTGGGTCGGGACGAGCGCTTCGAGCAGCGCCGTGAAGCTGTGCGGGTGAAATCTCGCCAGGGTGTCGGACTTGCGGAGATGGCCCTGCAGCCGCTTGGCGACCGCCCGCAGCAGCCGATCGCCGAACTCGCTGCCCATCTCCTCGACCGTGTTCAGGTAGTGATCCAGCTCGATCGACAGCAGCGCGAGATACCGGCCCTGACGGTCGGCGCGCGAGGCTGCGCGCTCGAACCGTTCCTCCAGCAGCAGGTGATTGGCGAGGCCGGTCAGCTCGTCGTGGCGAGCGAAACGGATCTTGCGTTGCTCCTGGCGCTTGCGTTCGATCGATTCGATGATCGCCCGCTGCATCGCGACCGGCGTCGCCAGGCTCTTGGGCAGGAACTCCTGGGCGCCGCCGCGGATCGCTTCGCACGCGAACATGATGTCCTCGTCGCCGAAGCCGCTGTAGACGACGATCGGCACCTCCGGTGCGCGTTCCTGGACGCCACCGATGGTGGCCATCCCACTCGAATCCGGCAGCATCAGGTCGAGCAGGACAGCATCGAAATGCTGCTCGCTCAGCTGCCGGGTGGCCTCGCTCAGCCGCTCCACGTGGATCAGCTGGAACTCGCCATCTGCGCCGAGCAACGCGGCAGCCAGCCGGGCGTCGACCGGATTGTCCTCGACCAGCAGGACCTTGATCGCAGCGTCCGTCATCCCCTTCGATCCCGTCCTCGGCGCGTCACGGGCGGTCGCCGAAAGTGCACGCTCGGCGCATGCCACTCAACCATTGCGGCAGCATGCGGCGAGATCGTTAACAAAGACCTAACGGGACAGCCGCGGCGCGGCGTGCTTGTCCCCCGGCGAGCCAGCCGGTAGCGTGGGGATCGGAACGAGGCCCAGGGACCAGAAAGCATGAACATGGCAGACGGGGTGGCGCCGGCCCTGGTGGTGAGCGAGCTGCACAAGAGCTTCGGCGCGCTCGAGGTGCTGAAGGGCGTCTCGCTCAGCGCGCTCAACGGCGACGTGATCGCGATGATTGGCTCGTCAGGCTCGGGCAAGAGCACGCTGCTCCGCTGCATCAACCTGCTCGAGACCCCGGATGCCGGCGAGGTCCACGTCGGCGGCGAGCTGATCCGCATGGTCAAGACCCGCCATGGTGCGAGGCCCGCCGATGCCAAGCAGGTCGACCGGATCCGCACCCGGCTGGGCATGGTGTTCCAGAGCTTCAATCTCTGGTCGCACATGACCGTGCTCGAGAACGTGATCGAGGCCCCGGTCCACGTCCTCAGGCAGCCCAAGGCGGAAGCCGTCGCCCGCGCCGAGAGCCTGCTCGCCAAGGTCGGCATCGCCGACAAGCGCAGTCACTATCCGGCACACCTCTCGGGCGGCCAGCAGCAGCGCGCCGCGATCGCCCGCGCACTCGCCATGGAGCCGCAGGTGATGCTGTTCGACGAGCCGACCTCGGCGCTCGACCCGGAGCTGGTCGGCGAGGTCCTGCGCGTGATGCGCGATCTCGCCGAGGAGGGCCGCACGATGCTGATCGTGACCCACGAGATCGGCTTTGCCCGCGAGGTCTCGAGCCGCACGGTTTTCCTCCACCAGGGCCGGATCGAGGAGGAAGGCCCGCCCAAGCAGGTATTCGGCAACCCGCGCTCGGAGCGCCTGCGCCAGTTCCTCGCGAGCCACCTCTGATACCGACCGGCCCGCCGTCGCGAGCCGAGGCTCCCCTGCATCCAAATCGGTCGGTCCGCCGTAGCTACCGGAGCCGCAGCTGAGTTGCGGCCTTGGAGGCGGTGCCTGGGCACCGCCGGCAACGGAGGGAAGACAATGCTTCAGAAAGCGAGGCTCGGCCGCGTGCTGCTCGCGGCGACCCTTCTGCTCGGGGTCACGGCCGCGGGTGCGCGCGCCGAGGTCATGGTCGGCGGCCAGCCGATGCTGCCGGGCAGGACGATCGTCGACAACGCGGTCAACTCGGCCGACCACACCACCCTGGTCAAGGCGGTCTCGACCGCGGGCCTGGTCGACACGCTCAAGGGGGCGGGCCCGTTCACCGTGTTCGCGCCGGTCAACCGGGCCTTCGCGGCCCTGCCGCCGGGCACCGTCGAGAAGCTGCTGAAGCCCGAGAATCGGGCCGCGCTGACCCGCATCCTGACCTACCACGTGGTTCCCGGGCGGATCGATTCGAAGGATTTGCGCGCGCGGGTGGCGGCCGGCGGCGGCATGGCCGAGCTCCAGACCGTGAACGGCGAGCCGCTGACGGTCATGGCCAACGGCCCGAGCAACCTCGTGGTCGAGGACGCGCAAGGCGGCATCGCCACGATCTCGACTTACGACGTCTATCAGTCCAACGGCGTCATCCACGTCATCGACCGCGTGCTGTTGCCCAAATGAGCGCCGACCGGGCGATCATCCCGACAGTGCACAAACCAGCACCAAACTGAGGACGACCTTCATGCGCATTCTTGATCACGACCGCCTGCGCTCCGGCCTGGCCGGCGTCGCGCTCGCTGCGCTGGCGGCAACCAGCGCCTGCGCGCCCGCCGGTCATCAAACCGGCATGGCCAGCGCCGTGGCGAGCGAACCCCACATGCAGATGGCGTCGATGCCGAACGTCGTGGTCGGCGGCCAGCCGATGCTGCCGAGCAAGACGATCGTCGACAATGCGGTCAACTCGGCCGACCACACCACGCTGGTCGCAGCGGTCAAGGCCGCGGGTCTGGTCGACACGCTCGAGGGACCAGGCCCGTTCACCGTGTTTGCACCGGTCAACAGCGCCTTCGCCGCGTTGCCGCCGGGCACGGTCGACAATCTGCTGAAGCCCCAGAACCGGGCCACGCTGACCAGCATCCTGACCTATCACGTGGTCCCCGGGCGGCTGGATTCGGCGGCGCTGCGCGAGCGGGTCGCGGCCGGCGGCGGTATGGCCAGGCTCAAAACCGTCAACGGCGAGACCCTCACGGTCAAGGCCAACGGGCCGAGCAACCTGGTGCTCGAGGACGAGCGCGGCGGCACCGCCACCATCTCGACCTACGACGTCTACCAGTCGAACGGCGTGATCCACGTCATCGACGACGTGCTGCTGCCGAGCTGAGCGGATCGGCGGCCGCCCCTCGACCGGTCGGGGGCGGCCGCCAGGTCCCGGCTTACCTGGCGCCTTCGCGGGCTCCCTGGTATGCTCGGGCGAAATGTCGCCGTCGGGAGGGCCACCGTCCGGGTTGACCTCTGCCGCCAAGGCTCGCACCCAAGCATGTCGAACCACGATCAGGCCGGGCCTACGCCCTTGGGCAAACTCCTCGACGGCGCGGCGGCGCGCGATCAGCGGGCGTTCGCGGAGCTGTACGCCGCGAGCAGCGCCAAGCTGTTCGGCGTGATCCTGCGCATCCTGCGCGATCGCGAGCAGGCGAGCGAGGTGCTGCAGGAGGTCTATCTGCGGATCTGGCAGCGCGCCGCCGACTACCGGGCGGACAAAGGCGCGCCGATGACCTGGATGATCGCGATCGCGCGCAACGGAGCGCTCGACCGGCGGCGCGGCCGGCGGCCGGAGCAGCCGCTCGACGGAATCGAGGAGCTCGAGGACCTGGCGAACCCGCTGGATGGCGTGATCGTCGGCGCCCGCGCGAAGGCGCTCGGCCAGTGCCTGGGCGAGCTCGAGAGCCGCCAGCGCCAGAGCCTGCTGCTGGCCTATGCCGAGGGCTATACCCATGCCGAGCTGGCGGTCCGGCTCGCCTGCCCGCTCGGGACGATCAAGAGCATGATCCGGCGCGGCCTTTTGCGACTTAAGGAATGCCTCGAGCGATGACCGACGAGCTGGACGAGACCGAGGCGCTGGCGGCCGAGTACGTGCTCGGCACGCTCGAGCCGGCGGCGCGCGCCGCGGTCCAGCAGCGGCTGCAGACCGACCGCGAGCTCGCCCGGCTGGTCGAGCTCTGGCAGCAGCGCCTGGCGCCGCTCGCCGAGGCGGTCCCGCCGGTCGAGCCGCCGCCCACGGCCTGGCTCGGGATCGCGCAGGCGCTGGTCGCCGAAGCGCAGCCGGCGCCGACCATGCGCCGGGTGCGGGTGAGGCACCGCGGCCGGATGTACAGCGTCACCTTCTGGCGCTGGTGCACGCTTGGCGCAAGCGCACTCGCCGCGGTCCTGGCGCTCTACCTCGCGGGCGTGTCGCTGCGCCCGCCGCCGGCGCCGGCGACCCGCTACGTCGCCGTGCTCGACCGGGGCGACGAGAGCCCGGCGCTGATCGTGACCGTCGAGCCGGCGGCGAGGCGCATGACCATCCGGCCGCTTGCGACCGCCGCGGTCGAGGACCATGCCCTGCAGCTCTGGCTGGTCACCGGCGGCGCTGCCCCGCCAAAATCGCTGGGCCTGCTCGATCCGGGGCACGCGACCACGCTCGACCTGCCGGCGCAGCTCGAGGCCGACGTCCGCCCGAGCGCCGCGCTCGCGGTCAGCGTGGAGCCGCCGGGCGGCTCGCCGACCGGCCGGCCGACCGGCCCGGTGATCTACCAGGGGCCGCTGCTCGCGCTTGGCGAGTGATACCAAGCGCAGAAATCTCGAGATTTGCGCTTGGTCAGCGCCCCGCGAAGGCGAAGAGGTCGCGGGATCGATGTCCCCTCAGATCACGCCGGCCTGGCGCAAGGCGGCGATCTGGTCCGGGCCGTAGCCAGCCTCCGCGAGGATCCGATCGGTGTGCTCGCCGAGCCCGGGCGCCGGGCGGCGGAACCGGGCCGGGGTGGCGCTGAGCTTGACCGGAAAGCCGGTCATGCGCACCCGGCCGTGACCCGGATGCTCGGCCTCGAGCACCATCTCCTGCGCCAGCACCTGCGGGTCCGCGAACACGTCCTCAAGATCCATGACCCGGCCGCAGGGCACGCCGGCCCGATTCAGCCTCTCGATCCACTCGGCGACCGTCGCCTCGCCGATCTTGGCGTCGACGATCGCCCGCAGGCGCTCGCGCTGGGCGACCCGGGCGGCGTTGGTGGCGAAGTCGGGATCTTGCAGCAGGTCGGCGAGGCCGAGCTCCTGTAGCAGACGCTCGACGATCGCAGGCGTGCTCGGCGCGATCGCGACGGCGCCGTCGGCGGCGTGGAACAGGCCATAGGGATAGACCACCGGATGGTCGTTGCCGGTGCGCTCGGGCAGCTGGCCGGTGGCGAGGAAGGAGGCCGAGAAATAGGCCATCATGCTGATCAGGCCATTGGTCAGAGCGGCTTCGACCCGCTGGCCGCCGGTGGTGGTGCCGCGCTCGCGGGCGAGCAAAGCCGAGACCACGCCGAAGGCCGCATAGAGCCCGGCGACCAGATCGCTGATCGGCGGCCCGGCGCGCAGCGGCTCGCCTGACGTGCCGGTCACGCTCATGAAGCCGCTCATCGCCTGGGCAATGAAGTCGAAGGCCGGCCGGTCGGCGTAGGGGCCGGCGCTGCCGTAACCGTTGACGCTGGCCAGCACGAGTCCCGGGTTGAGCTCGCGAAGGTGGGGTTCCGCAAAACCCATCCTGGCGAGCACGCCCGGGCGAAAATTCTCGACCAATACGTCCGCCCGCCGCAGCAGGTTGGCGAGCACCCGCTTGCCCTCGTCCTGGTACAGGTCGAGCGCGATCGACTTCTTGTTGCGATTGAACTGGGCGAAGTACCAGCTGAGGCCGTCCTTGATTGCGCCCTGGCCACGCACCGGATCGCCGCGCCCGGGCTGCTCGACCTTGATCACCTCGGCGCCGAGGTCGGCGAGCAGCTGGGTGCAGAACGGCCCCGCGACGATGCGGGTGAGGTCGACGACCCGGATGCCGGACAGCGGCACGGCTCAGCCGACCGCGGTCTGGACGTCGCCCAGCGGATGCAGCCTGAGCCTGGGTCCGGCCTTCATGACCTGACCCGGCAGGCTGCGCCCGATCACCTGCTCGACGTGGCGCGCGGCGGCGCAGAGCTTGGCGAGGTCGATCCCGGTCTCGATGCCCATCTCGTGCAGCAGGTAGACCAGGTCCTCGGTGCAGATGTTGCCGGTCGCCCCGGCCGCGAAGGGGCAGCCGCCGAGCCCGGCGAACGAGGCCTCGAACACATCGATGCCCTCGGCCAGCCCGGCCATGACGTTGACGAGGCCGATGCCGCGGGTGTTGTGGAAGTGGAGCGCGATCGGCAGCTCCGGCACGTTCTGCTTAAGATGGCGGCAGCGCTCGACGACAAGCGGCGGGGTCGCCATCCCGGTGGTGTCACCGAGCCCGACCCCTCGCATGCCGAGGTCGCGAAAGCGCCTGGCGATGAAGCCCACCTGCTCGACCGGCACCTCGCCCTCGAACGGGCAGCCAAACGAGGTCGCGATCGCGCCCTCGACCGGGATGCCGGCATCGCCCGCGATCCGCATCACGTCCTCGAAGCCTCTCAGGGACTCCTCGACCGAGCGGTTGACGTTCTTTCGGTTGTGGCTCTCGGACGCCGAGACGAATACCCGGATCTCGTCGACGCCCGCTTCGGCGGCGCGCTCGGCGCCTTTGGCGTTCGGCACCAGCGCGGCGAAACGGGAACCCTTCGAGCGGTCGATGCCCTTCAGGACCTCCGCGGCGTCGGCGAGCTGGGGCACCGCGCGCGGCGACACGAACGACGAGAACTCCATGACCCGGATGCCGGCGTCGACCAGCTCGTCGATCAGCGCGATCTTGGTCTCGGTCGGGATGAACTCGGGCTCGATCTGGAAGCCATCGCGCGGCCCGACCTCGGTGACGGTCACTCTCCTCCGGTTCGGCATGAGCTGTCTCCCGGATGCTCAGTAGCGCCAATGGGGCGGTTCGGCGCCCGCGACCTTTGAGCGGAAGGTCGCGAGCCGCGTCCCGAACAGCGAGCCGAGGTAGACCGTGCGGAGGTCCGGACCGCCGAAGGCGACGCTCGCGAGGTTGCCGAGCGTGCGCTCGCGGCCGGCGTCGATGTCGGCGCGCGCGAGCGCATGGTCCTGATAGCTGCGCTCGACCCGCGCCACGACCTCGGGATCGCTGTCCTCCAACATCACCTGCTGGCGGCCGTCCGGCGCGATCCGGAGCAGCCGGTTGCTGACCACGCTCGCGATCCAGATGCCGCCTTCGGCGTCGAACTCGAAGCCGTCCGGGAAGGTCCCGGCGCCGAACTCGGCGACCGTCTCGCGCCGGCCGAGGCTGGCATCGTCCCGGATTGGAAAGCGGCTGAGCCGGCGCGCCATGGTCTCGTTGACATAGAGGAAGCGGCCGGACGGGTCGAGCTTGTTCTCGTTGGTGAAGCCCAGGCCATCGGCCGCGATGCGCACGCCCTTCTGATCCTTGAGCACGATGTAGCCGTCGGCCACGTCACGCCGGAAGGCCAGCTCGCGCGGCACCTGGCGGGTGCTGACCGAGACCCAGAGCCGGAGCGCACCGCTGGAGTGGTCGGCGTTGACGAAGTTGGTCGCCGGCAGACGCTGGCCCTCGACCTCGAGCACCTCGGGGGTCAGGGTGCCATCGGGCCGCATGCGCCAGGCGCCGCCATCGGGGCCGAGATTGGCGATCGCGAAGCTGCGGTCCGGCAACAGGGAAAAACCGTTCGGCAGGAAGCCGTCGACGCCGCGCGCGCGGATCAGCTCCTGCGCCCCGCGTGGCGCTCCAGGGCGATCACCGAGGTCGCCCCCGGGAGCCAGCCACGCGCCGATCCGGGTGATGCCGCCCCGCCGGTCGGACACGAACACATCGCCGCTCGCCGTGGCGACGACACACTCCGGCCGGGCCAGATCCTGGCCCAGGAACTCGAGCTCGGAGAGGCGGATCGACGGGGCCGGTCCGGTCATCCTGCGCGCCCTCGGTCATCTCGTCCGATGATCCACCCGGGTGCCCGATTGGGCAAGGGTTGGCCGTGCTTGCGTCGTCAGCGCTTGGGTCCGGGGCCGGCGCCGCCGAGGATCTGCTGCAGGGCACGGCGGACCTCGGGCAGCGCGCCGGTCACGAAACCGAGCACGGCGGCGATCACGGTCGCCTGCTGCGGGTGGCGCCGGATCCAGCGCAGCGCCTGCGCAAGCCCCGGGTCGCCGCCTGGCGCGGCGCCGGACCGCTGGGGCTCTAGCGGCGGCAACGGTCGGCTCAGCCGCCAGGCGGTCAGGCAGACCACCGCCGCAAGCACGAAGATGAAGCCGGCGGTGGCCAGGCTCGCCCACGCCGGGTGGAGCACGGTCAGGAGGGCGAAGCGGAGCGCGTCGACCAGCTCGATGAAGGCGGCGATCGCAAGCGCGGTCGCGACCACCAGGAGGGCGAGCGCCAGGGCGAGGCGGGCGATGCTGAACCGCGGCAGCCCGAGCAGGGCGGCGAGATCGGACAGCGAGGGCAAGGCCTCAGTGGCGGTCGAACAGGCGACCGAGCACCAGCCCGACCGCAAACGCCATGGCGAGGCTCGTGAAGGGCCGCTCTTCGATCTGCTCGCCGACTGCGCGCGCGCTGTCGCGCCCGGTCTTCTGGACGTCGCCGGCGATCCGCTCGATCCGCTTGCGCATCGCGTCGATCTCGGATTCGGCGCGGTTGGTGGTCTTGATCTTCAGGGTATCGAGGATCTGCCCGAGGTCACCTCGAAGCGCGTCCAGATCGGCGCGCAACGCGTCGACATCGGCCTTCAGGTCTGGCTCGCTCGCAGCCGTCTTGGCGGTGGCCATTCTTGTCTCCTCTCGGCTTGGGGGTCATCGTTTCGCGAAACTGATTCTTTTTCAACTGTCACGTTGTTCAAGGGGTGGGACGCCAACCCGCGACAACGTTTGACGACGGCAACGGTTCCGCCGCCCTTGACGATCCGACGGCGGTTCCGGAACAAGGGGCGCATGCGCCGAGCCTGGACCACCGTCAGATCACCAGCGCGGCGAGCCGACCGGCTCGTGCCGCTCGCGCTCGCGGTCTGCCTCGGTCTCCTGCCCGACGCCGCCCTCGCCAAAACCTGGACCGCGGTGCGGATCGCGACCGAGGGCGTCTATCCGCCGTGGAACTACACCGACCTATCTGGGCAACTCATCGGCTTCGAAATCGACCTGGCGCACGACCTGTGCCGGCGCATGGGCGTCACTTGCGAGATCGTCACCAAGGACTGGGAGAGCCTCATTTCCGGGCTCCAGGCCGCCGACTACGATGCCATCATGGACGGCATGACGATCACCGAGGCGCGCCGGCAGGTCATCCAGTTCTCGGACAGCTACGCCCAGACGCCGGCAGTCTTCGCCGTGCTCAAGAACAGTGCCCTCGCCAGCCCGGCCAGCCTGACCAGCCGGCGCGACCGGCTTGATCTGAACCAGGTCGGCCCCGGCGAGCAGTCCGCGCTCGATGCGCTCAGGGAGGCGTTCGCCGGCAAGACGGTCGGCGTCGAGGTGGCGAGCCCGGCCGCTCGCTTCCTCCAGAGCTTCATGGCCGACACGGTCGAGATCCGGAAATACGCCACCCTCGAGGGTCTCGACCTCGATCTCGAGGCCAGGCGCATCGACCTGGGGCTCGCCTCAATGAGCCACTGGCAGACGTTGCTCGCGACCCAAGGCGGCAAGGACTTCACCTTGATCGGCCCCGACCTGACCGGCGGGCCGTTCGGCTCCGGGGTCGGGATCGGCCTTCGCCAGTCGGACGGCGATCTGGCCCTGCTGTTCAACCGCGCGATCGCCGCAGCCAAGGCGGACGGCACGATCGCGAGGTTGGCCCGGCAATGGCTCGGGTACGACGCGTCGCCTTGAGCGCGGTCGCCAGGATTTTCGGGCGCTCAGGCGCGCCGCGCTCCGCTGCGATGCGCTTGGCGACCGGGTCAGGCGCCCTTGGATTTGGCGGGGCGTTTCACGGGCGCAGGCTTGGCTGCCCGCTTGGCTGCGGCGGCCTCTTTGGCGTGGCTGAGCTTGGCGGCGCGCCGCGTGGCGAGCTCGGCCTCGATCGCCGGCATCAGGGCAGCGGCGGCGGCCTGCTGCATCTTGGTGCCGCTACGCCCCAGACGCTCGGCGTTCTCGTGCAGGACACTCAGCGCGTTGTCTTCCAGGGTCGGTAATTTGGCAACGTCCATCAAGCTCATCCCTAGCTCGTTTGTTTCAACCGTACCGTCTGCAGGGACGCTGGCCCGGCCGCCGAACAGAGCCCCTGAGCGCTGTCCCGCCACCATCCCCGCACCCCAGGAAACCGGGGCACCCGACCACCGCTCGAGACGTGGCCACGGCGACGAAACCGGCCCGAATCGAAACTCGCCTATGTATCATATGGTGCTGCGGGGGGCCAATTGCCACCACAGGCAGGCCCCCCGCCAGCAGGAGGCGTGCGCGCCTGGCATCGCTGGCCGTGGGGCTTGCTCGTGGGGACTTGGTCGGCGGGACTTGATTGTACGGCTGGCAATCCGCATCTATGGCCGGGGCGGAGCATCGCCCCGATTCCTCGCGAGCGCGCAAAGCAGGCCTCAGCCGATCCGAGCCGGCCGCTGCATCCCGAGACCATGACCAGAGAGGCTGCCTCGGCCGCGCGCGGGATGGCCTGAACCGACCGGCGCCCGGTCGAATGCCGGCGCGCGGCCATTCCGAAAGCGACTGCCAGGTGACATCTTTTGCCGAGCTTGGGCTCATCGAGCCCATTCAGCGCGCCGTCCGCGCCGAGAACTACGCCACGCCGACCCCAATCCAGGTACAGGCGATCCCCCATCTGCTCCAGGGCCGCGACCTTTTGGGTTGCGCCCAGACCGGCACCGGCAAGACCGCGGCGTTCGCGCTGCCGATCCTGCAGCGCCTGGCGGCCGATCCGCGCCGGGCCGGGCCGAAGGCCTGCCGGGTTCTGGTATTGACCCCGACACGCGAGCTCGCGGCCCAGATCGAGGCCAGCTTCCGCACCTATGGTCGCCATCTGCAGCTCCGCTGCGCCGTGGTCTTCGGCGGCGTCGGGCAGACCCCGCAGGTCCAGGCCCTGGCGCGCGGCGTCGACATCCTGGTGGCGACCCCCGGCCGTCTGCTCGACCTGATGGGCCAGCGCCACATCCGCCTCGACCGGCTCGAGGTGTTCGTGCTCGACGAGGCCGACCGGATGCTCGACATGGGCTTCATCCATGACGTCCAGAGGGTCATCCGGGCCCTGCCCGCGAAACGCCAGTCGCTGTTCTTCTCGGCCACGATCCCGCCGGAGATCGTCCGGCTGGCCGACGGCATCCTCACCGACCCGGTCGCGGTCGGGGTGCGGCCGGCGGTCTCGACGGCGGATCGGATCGAGCAGCGCATCATGTTCGTCGACCAGGCCGACAAGCGGCCGCTCCTGGGCCGGGTGCTGCAGGACGCCGCGATCGACCGGGTGCTGGTGTTCACGCGCACCAAGCACGGCGCCGACCGGGTGGTGAAGCAGCTCGCCCATGACGGCGTCGCAGCCGACGCGATCCACGGCAACAAGTCGCAGAGCGCCCGCACCCGCGCGCTCGAGCGCTTTCGGACCGGGGCCGGCCGCGTCCTGGTGGCGACCGACATCGCGGCGCGCGGGATCGACGTCGACGGCATCACCCACGTCATCAACTACGACCTGCCGAACCTGCCGGAAAGCTACGTCCACCGCATCGGCCGGACCGCACGGGCCGGCAAGAGCGGGATCGCGATCTCGTTCTGCGATGCCGACGAGCGCGTGTATCTGCGCGACATCGAGGCGCTGATCAAGATCCGCATCCCCGTGGTCGACCATCCCTGGCAGCCGGCGGCGGGCGCGCACAAGGCGGCAGGGCCGCGGCCGAGCCAGGCACGCAGCAACGCCGGCCGACCCGCGAGCGCCGGCCACCGGGTCACCCGGCCGGCCGCAGAAACACGAACCGGGCCGCGCCGTAGCGGCGCTCCTGCTCGAGGGCGTAACCTTCGGGCAGGCTGAGGTCCTCCTTGGCCGCGAGTTCGAGGATGATGCGCGCGTCCGGCGCAAGCCAGCCGTTCAAGAGGCCGGTGAGCGCCGCGCCAGCAAGGCCGGAGCGGTAGGGCGGGTCGAGGAAGACCAGCTCGAACGCCTGGTGTGCCGGGCCCATCCGGGTGGCGTCGCGGTCCACCAGGCGAACATTGGCCGGGCTGCCGAGACGGGCGTGGTTGGCGGTGGCGAGCGCCCGGGCCTGACGGTCGTGGTCGACCAGCCAGATCTCGGCGGCACCGCGTGAGGCGGCCTCCAGGCCGACCGCGCCGGTGCCACAGAAGAGGTCGAGAAAGCGCGCGCCGCGCAGCGGCGGCTGGCCATGCTCCAGGATGCCGAACAGCGCCTCGCGCGCCCGGTCGCTGGTCGGCCGGATCGCCCGGTCCGAAGGCGTCAGCAGTTTCCGGCCGCGCCAGTTGCCGGCGATGATGCGCATGCCGCGAGGGTAGCGCGACCAAGCCGGCGCGTCAGCGGTTGACCAACCAGAGGATCAGCGAGAGGAGGACGCTGATCAGGATCGAGGTGGTGATCGGGATGAAGAGGCGGAAATGGTCGCGCTCGATCAGGATGTCGCCGGGCAGCCGGCCGAGCCCGAGCTTCGTGAGCCAGGGCCAGAGCAGCCCGGCCAGGATCAGGACGACGCCGAGGATGATCAGCCAGCGCGCCAAAGCGTTGCGCCCGGATTTGCATGACCGGGCTCAAAACTGGGTTCATTACGGCGACCGGTCAAGCGGTGCGGCGCGCGGCCCTTGATGAGGCAGCGGCCGCGAACCCGGGGCCCGGTCAGCGCGCGAGCAGCTTCCAGACCAGCGCGATCGCCCCGCTGATCAGCAGGGACGTGGTGATCGGTAGCTGGAACCGGTAGTCGGGCACGAAATCGACCAGCAGATCGCCCGGCAGCTCGGGCAGCCCGAAGGCGTGCAGCCAGGGCCAGCACAGGCTGCTGAGGACGATCAGGACGCCGAAGGTGATCAGCCAACGTGCCATGCCTTGCCCGCCGGTGCTTGAGGGTGGAAGCTCCGGGCAGTATGGGCGGCGATCGTTAACGAGCTGTTGGCAGCCGGCGGTGCGCCGGCGGGCCGGCGATCCTGGCTCCGACCTGCTCACGGAGGACCTTGCCGGTGACCTCCTCGACCTCGCCCGGGCGCAGGCGACCGAGCTGGAAGGGGCCGAAGCTGAGGCGGATCAGACGGCTCACCGGCCAGCCGAAATGCTCGAGCACGCGCCGGATCTCGCGGTTCTTGCCTTCGCGGAGCGCGACCGTGAGCCAGGCGTTGCTGCCCTGGACCCGGTCCAGGCTGGCCTCGATCGGGCCGTAGGTGAAGCCGCCAAGCGTGATCCCCTGATGCAGGGAGGCGAGCTTCGCCGGGTCGACCTCGCCGTGCACCCGGGCCCGGTAGCGTCGCACCCAGCCGGTTGCCGGCAGCTCGAGCTGGCGTTTGAGGTCGCCGTCGTTGGTGAGCAGCAGGAGGCCCTCGGAGGTCAGATCCAGACGGCCGATCGGCATCAGGCGGGGCAGACCCTCGGGCAGGCGGTCGTAGATCGTCGGCCGGCCTTGGGGATCGCGGGCCGCGGTCAGCAGGCCGGCGGGCTTGTGGTAGCGGAACAGCCGCGCGGCCGCAGCGGAGGGCAGGGGCAGGCCGTCGACCGTGACGAGGTTGGCCGGGGTCACGGTCACCGCCGGACTGGTCAGCAGCGTGCCGTCGACCGCGACCCGGCCGTCTCCGATCCAGCGCTCGGCATCCCGCCTGGAGCAGAGCCCCGAGCGCGCGATCCGCTTGGCAACCCGCTCGGCGCCGCCCTTGTCTTCGGAGGGCGCGCTCATGCCTTTCGGCAGGCGGCGATCAGGGCGTCGAACAGGGCGTCGTCCGCGACCGAGATCCCGTATTCCGGATGCCACTGCACGCCCACGCAAAAGCGCCTCCCGGGCGCCTCGATCGCCTCGATCACGCCATCCGGCGCGCGCCCGCTGACCACGACGCCGGCGCCGACCCGCGAGGCCGCCTGATGATGGGCGCTGTTGACCTCGAGGCGGGTCGTGCCCGCGATCGCGTGCAACCGGCTGCCGGGCACCACCTGCACCTCATGCCCGGGCTCGGTGCGCGGATTGGGCTGCTCATGCGCGAGCGCGCCCTCGACGGCGTCCGGGATGTGCTGCACGAGGTCGCCGCCGAGCACCACGTTCAGGAGCTGCTGGCCGCCGCAGATGCCCAGCACCGGCAGGTCGCGCGCGAGCGCGGCGCGGGTGATCGCGAGCTCGAACGCGGTCCGCTGATCCTTGGTCTTGACCGTCGGGTGGCGCGCCGGATCGCCGTAGAGCGCGGGGTCGACGTCGAACGCGCCGCCGGTCACCACCAGGCCATCCAGCAGGTCGAGATAGGCCTCGGCCAGCTCGACCTCGTGGGGCAGCGCCAGCGGCAGCCCGCCCGCCCGCGCGATCGCGCGGAAATAGTTGGCGCGCAGCGCGTACCAGGGCAGCTTGCTGTAGCCGCCCGGCGGCTCGGCATCGAGGGTCACACCGATGCGCGGGCGCGGCTTGGAACCTGGCGGGGTATCGGCACTGGGCAGCATGAGGATCCTTTGGCTGAGCGCGGACGAGGCTGGCGGCGGCGGCCGTCCTGACGCCGGGCGATGCCGCCTCGCCTTATCGTCCTCGCCACATCTGGGCCCGCCATGACCGATCCGCAACTGAGCACGATCGCGCCCGCCGATCTGCTCGCGCCCCTCTGGTTCTTCGCCTGCTGGTCCGGCTATGCTCTGTTCGCCGAGCGCGCGCACCGCCGCCGCCCGAGCCTGATGCGCAGCATGGAAGCCTACCGGCGGCTCTGGATGCGGTGCATGCTGGAGCGCGACAACCGGATCGTCGACTCCCAGATCGTCGGCAATCTGATGCGCAGCGCCTCGTTCTTTGCCTCGACCACGCTCTTCATCATCGGCGGTCTGCTCGCGGCGCTCGGCCGGGCGGACCAGGCAGTCGCGGTGTTGAAGGCGCTGCCGCTGGCGGTCGAGGTATCACCCCTGCTCTGGGAGCTGAAGGTCCTGCTGCTCCTGATCCTGTTCGTCTATGCGTTCTTCAAGTTCACATGGGCGTTCCGGCAGTACAATTATTGCCTGATCCTGATCGGCAGCGTCGCGCTGCCCGGCCGGATCACCGACGAGGCGAAGCGGATCGCGGAGCGCACGGCCGAGATCGCCTCGTCGACCGCGCGCCACTTCAACGGCGGGATGCGCGCCTATTATTTCGGGCTGGCGGCGCTGAGCTGGTTCGTCCACCCCTGGCTGTTCGTGCTCGCCACCGCCTGGGTGGTGGGCGTGCTGTACCGGCGCGAGTTCCGCTCGCGCCTGCTCCAGACGCTCGGCACGCCCGAGGAGGCGGGGCCGGGCTGAGCGCCGCGGCCCGGCGCCTGCGTCGCCGGCGATCAGGCGCTGCGCCGCTGGCCCTCGTGCAGGCCCTCGGCGAACTCCTCGATGATCTTGGCATTGAACGCCGGGAGGCCGTCCGGCTTGCGGCTTGCGCCCTGGTCGACCACTGCCTCGCGGTCGACCCAGGTGGCGCCGGCATTCTCAGTTGAGCTTGCGGCCGACCTGATCGATCGCGCCGTCGAGCAGGGCCTGCGCGTGCGGACCGTCGATGCGCTCGCGCAGCAGACGCTCGGTGGTCCGGATCGCGAGCGACGCGGCGTAGGCGCGCAGCTCCTGCAGCGCGCGGGCCTCCTCCTGGGCGATCCGACCCATGGCCTGCTCGGTCCGGCGGCGGAGGCTCGCCTCCAGCTCGGCGCGATGGCGCTCGACCTGGCGTTCGGTATCGACCCTTGCGTGCTCGACGATCGCCCGCGCCTGGTCCTCGCCGCTGGCCAGCTGGCGCTGGTAGCCGGTGAGCAGGCTCTGCGCTTCCTCGCGGAGGCGCGTGGCCGCGCTCAGTTCGGCCCGGACCTTGGCGGCGTGACCGTCAAGCCCGCCGAGGATCACCTTGCTGATGGGCTTGTAGATGATCGCGATCAGGATCGCCAGCGCAAGCAGTTCGAGCAGCACGTGGGCCATCACGCGCCCTCCCCAAGCACGCCCCGGAGCGCCGACTGGGCGGTCTTCTTGGCAACCTTGACGCCGGCGAGGCGCTCGACCGCGGCCTGGGCGACCGTCACCGCGGCCTCCTCGAGCTCCTTGAGCGCGCTCTCCCGGGCCTCGGCGATCCGCGCCTCGGCGGCGCTCAGCTGCTCGGCCAGCTGCGCCTCCAGCTCGGCCTGACGCCCGGCGGCTTCGGCCTGAAGCCGCGCCTGAGTCTCGGCCAGCAGCGCGTGCGCCTCGTCCTGGGCCTTGGCGATCGCCGCCTCGTAGCTCGCGAGCGCGGCCTCGGCTTCGCGGCGCAGGCGCTCGGCCTCGTCCAGGTCGGCGGCGATCCGATCCTGGCGTGCCTCGAGGACCTCGGCAAGCCGCGGCAGCGCGCGCCGGCTGAGCAGGCAGTAGAGGGTCACAAACGCCACGGTCAGCCAGAAGATCTGGCTCGCGAAGGTGGCAACGTCGATCTGCGGCACCGGTCCGGTCCGAGCGCTCGCGCCGTCGCGCGGCGACGCGCTAGCCGAACAGCACGATGAACGCGACCAGCAGAGCGTACAGGCCGATCGCCTCGACCAGCGCGAAGCCGATCCACATCAGCGCCGCGACCCGCCCCTGGATCGACGGGTTGCGGCCGATGGTGGCGATCGTGGTCGCGAACACGTTGCCAATGCCTACGCCGACACCACCGAGGCCGATCGCGGCAAGGCCGGCACCGATCAGTTTGGCAGCTGCGGGATCCATGAGATGCTCCATGATTGTTGTCAGCGCAGCGGGTGTCGTCGTGGCTTCCCAGCCAGCGGTTCAGTGCAGGTGGACGGTATCCTGCAGGTAGATGCAGCTCAATACCGTGAACACGTAGGCCTGGAGGAACGCGATCGCCAGCTCGAGCCCCATCAGCGCAACCGATAGGGCGAACGGCAGGAAACCGAAGATGCCGAGCGCGGTCACGAAGCCGATGAAGGTCACCAGCATGATGTGGCCGGCGGTCATGTTGATCGCCAGGCGCAGCGACAGGCTGACCGGGCGCATCGCGTAGGACAGGATCTCGATCGGGATCAGGAGCGGCATGACGTAGATCGGGCAGCCGCCGGGCGCGAACAGGCTGAAAAAGTGCCAGCCGTGGCGCAGGATGCCGATCACGGTCACCGCGCAGACCACGAAGATCGCCATCGAGAAGGTGACGATGATGTGGCTGGTGAAGGTGAAGCCGCCCGGGATCATGCCGAGCGTGTTGCCGAACAGCACGAACATGAAGAGGGTGAAGAAGAACGGGAAATACCGGCGGCCCTCCTTGCCGACCGTGCTGCCGAGCATGTCGGCGATGAAGTCGTAGCTCAGCTCGACCAGCGCCTGCAGGCGCCCCGGCACCAGGCTCGCATGGCGCGTGCCGAGCATCACCAGACCGTAGACGAGGGCCACGGCGATCGCCATCAGGAGCGACGAGTTGGTGAAGGAGAGATCGACCCCGCCGACCGTGATCGGCAGGATGTCGTGGATCTCGAACTGTGCGAGCGGACTATGCTCCACCGACCCCTCGTCCACCTCATCCGGCTTCGACCCCAGCCCCGACCCCCCAATCCGATCTTGGGAGGCATCGCCTGGGGTTCACCGGTCTCTCGTTCGGTCCTCCGGCACCTCGCTGATCCGGCGCAGGTACCGATAGGCGTTCAGCATCCCGGCGGCTGCGCCGAGGAAGAACAGCACCAGAAAAAAGATCGGCCAAGTCCCCAGCCAACGGTCCAGCCCGTAGCCGAGCAAGGCCCCGCCGATCACGCCGGCGACCAACTCGATGCCGACCTGCACCGCCGCGCCCCCGATCAAGGGTGACGCGGCGCGCTTCCCATCCCGTTCATCCCGAGCCAAGCCGGCGTCGACCCGCAGCTGGCGGACGCGGTCGTCGAACGCCTTGAACTCCGACGACCCATCCTTGCGCGCCATCGATCCCGTCGCCTGGCCGGTCCCGAGCCAGGCACGAGCGCGCCCGCGCCGGCTCGAAGCGGCGTCAGAATAGGTCGCTCGCCGCCCCTGTCAAGCCGGGCACGGACCGGCAGAGGCTGCGGCCCAGGGCCGCCGGGTGGCCTTGAGCGCCGACCGGGCCGCACCGAGGTCGAGCAGGTCGATCGGCGCCCGGCTCACGCCGCGCTGCTGACGCCGCGCCCGGCGATCTCGCGCTCGGCCTGTTGCCAATGGTCCTGCTCGCGCCCTTGCGGACGGCCCTCGTTCTCCCAGAGCTCGTATGCGCGCTGCTGGATGCGCCGCTCCAGGTCGTCCATCGGCCGTCCGGTGGCGGGCTGACGCGCCGCGTTCCGCGCGGGCGTCCTGGTCGGGGCAGTCTTGGCCACCACCGTCGACCTGCCGGTCTTGGCCTCGGGGGATTTGGTGTGGGCGGATCGGGCTTCGGTAGGCTTGACTTCGGTCGGTTTGCCTTCGGTCGGCCTGACTGCGGCAGACTTGATGTTTGGGTCCTTGAGCATGCTCCACTCCTTCGCGGTGCCGAAATTCGGCGATGGGCCAACGCCTGTGATCGTTAATGGATCTGGGCGTCTGGTCGTTCCGCTCCCCTAGCCCTTGCTCCCTAAAAAATCGTGAGCGCGAACGTGCGCCTTACGATGGTCTCCCGCTCAGGCGGTCGCGCGCAGCTCGATCGCGCTGGTCAGATCGACCGAGACCAGCTGCGAGATGCCCCGCTCGGCCATGGTGACGCCGTACAGGCGGTGCATTCGGGCCATGGTCAGCGGGTGATGGGTGATCACGAGGAAGCGGGTGCGGGTGCCTTCGGCGAGCTCCTCGAGGAGCGTCATCAGCCGGTCGACGTTGGCATCGTCGAGCGGCGCGTCGACCTCGTCGAGCACGCACAGCGGTGCTGGCTTGGTCAGGAACACGGCGAAGGTCAGGGCGAGCGCGGTCAACGCCTTCTCGCCGCCGGAGAGGAGCGAGATCGCCTGCAGCTTCTTGCCGGGCGGGCTCGCGGCCAGCTCCAGCCCGGCGGCCAGCGGGTCGTCCTGGTCGGTCAGCGTGAGGCGCGCGCGGCCGCCGCCGAACAGGCGCACAAACAGCGCCTCGAAATGGGTCTCGACCTTGGCGAAGGCGGCCCGCAGACGCTCGCGGCCCTCGCGGTTGAGGGTCGAGATCGCGCGCCTGAGACGCTCGATCGCGCCGAACAGCTCGGCCTGCTCGGTCTGCAGGGTCTCGATCCTGAGCGCCAGCTCCCGGGCCTCGTCGATCGCGCGCAGATTGACCGGCCCGAGGCGCTCACGCGCCGCACCAACGCGCGCCAGCTCGGCCTCCAGCTCGGCGAGCTGGCCGGCGACCGGCGGGGTCTCGAGGCCCGGTTCGGGCAGGTCGCCGAGGCGGGCACGCACCGCAGCGTCGGCAGCGGCCGATTCGGCCTCGGCGCGCTCGAGCCTGGCCTCGAGGCGGGCGGCCGCCTCGCGCGCCTCCAGCCGGGCCGCGTCGATTCGATCGAGCACCGCCTGCGCCTCGGCAAGCGCGGCTTCGCTGCCGGCGATCTCGACCCCAAGCGCGCTTCGGCGCGCCTCGGTCTCGGCCAGCTGCTCGGCGAGCTCGGCCCGCTGCCGGCGGAGCGCTGCCGGCAGCTCCTCGAGGCGGGCAAGCTCGGCCGCGAGCTCGAGCCGGCGCGCGGCCAGCTCCTCGAGCCGGGCTTGCGCGGCACGCCCGCGCTCGGACCAGAGCGTCAGCTCCTGTTCGAGCGTGGTTGAACGGGCCTCTGCTGCCGCGAGCCTGTCGCGCAGCCGTGCATGCTGCATATTCGCCTCGGCCTCGGCCTGGCGCGCCGCCGCAGCGGTGTGCTCGGCCGCGGCCAGCTGCACGCCGGCGGCCTTGAGCCGGGCCCCGGCCTCGTCGAGGGCGGTTTCGAGCGCGGCCAGGGCGGCGTGGCCCGCGGCCCGGCCGGTCTCCAGTCGCAGGCACTCGGCCTCGATCCGGGCGCCTTCCAGCGCCTGCTCCCGCCCGGCGGTCCGATGCCGCTCGAGCGCGTCCTGAGCCTCGGCGAGCGCGGCCCTCGCCTCGGCGAGCGCCGTGCGGGCCTCCGCCTGGGCGTGCTCGGCCTGACGGTCCTGATCGGCGGCCTCGGTTTCGGCCGCGCGCGCCGCATTCAGCTCGACCCCGAGCGAATCTGTGCTCGGCTCATCGGCGGGGGTGGCGGGCGGATCCGGGATCTGGTCCGCGAGGCTCAGGCGGGCGCCCTCGAGTTCGGCGAGCTCGGCCTCGAGCCCGCTCCGCTCCTTGGCGAGCGCATTCAGCTCGGCCTGGAGCGCGGTCGCCTCGACGCGGGTTTGGAGCACCGCCTCGCGCCGCTCCTCGAAACCGGCGCGCGCGCGCGTCTGCGCCTCGGCGGCGCGTTGCCTGCGCTCGGCGCCGGTGCGGGTGTCAGCCGCCGCCGCGCGGACCGCCTGCCCGGCGCCGTCGAGCAGCGCACGCTGATCGGCCAGCAGCGTCGCGAGCTGACGCCGGCGCGTCGCCTGGCGGAGCCGGGCCGCGGCGCCGTCCCTCGCCTCCGGCCGGCGGACCAGGCCGTCCCAGCGCCAGAGGCCGCCGTCCCGGCTGACCAGGCGCTGGCCCTGGGCGAGCGCCCGCTGCAGCGTGGGCGCGACGGCGGGCTCGACCACGCCGATCTGGACAAGGCGGCGGGCGAGCGCCGGCGGCGCCCTCACGACCTCGGCGAGCGGCTGGCAGCCGGCGGGCAGGACAGGGCCAGGACCACCTTCGCCGAGGTCCGAGCGCCAATGGCTGGCGGCGGCCGAATCCAGGCTCGCGGTCAGATCGTCGCCAAGCGCCGCGGCCAGCGCCTCGGCGTAGCCCTCGTCGACCCGGACCGCCTCGATCACGCCCGGCTGTTCCGGGCCCGCGAGCTCGGCGAGCGCCGATGCCTCGGCCTGCAGCCGGTCGAGCGCGCTCTCGCGCGCTTGCAGCGCACTTTCGGCGCGCTCCTGCGCCGCAAGTGCGGCAGCTGCGGCCACTTGTGCGGCCTCGAGCTCCACTTCCGCGGCGCCGAGCTGCTGCCCGGCGGCCTCTAGCTGCTGCTCGAGGCCCGGCAGATCCAGGGCCGCCTGCCTTTTCGCGCCGGTCTCGGCGCGCGCGGCGGCATCGGCCAGGCGCTCGGCCAGCCGCTGCCGCCGCCGGTCGAGCTCGGCCTGACGTTCGTGGAGATGCGCACGCTGGTCCTGGAGCCTCTGCTCCCGTTCCTGCTGCGAGCGCCGGCGCCCCTGCAGCTCGCGCGTGCGCTCGGTCGCGGCCTGTAGCCCCAGGCGCGCGGCTTCCCGGCGCCGGTCGGCCGCCTCGAGATCCGCGACCGCCGCCGCCTCGGCAACGGTCGCCATCCCGAGCCCGGCCTCCAGCGCTTCGAAGTTCATCGGCCGGTCATCCGGCGCCGTGGCCGGCGCAAGCGCCCGGCGACGGGTATCCAGCGCCCGCGCCGCGGTCTCGAGCGCATCCTGATCGCGGAGCGCCTCGGCGCGCCGATCGGTCAATTGCCGCAGACGAGCCTCGGCCTCGGCGACCAGGGCGAGCGCCTGGCGCAGCTCGGCATCCGCTGCCCGTGCGCCGGCCGCGGCCTCAGCAACGGCGACCGTCGCGTGTTCGAGGTCGCGGGCGTGCTGCGCGAGCGCCGCCACCAGCGCCAGGTGCTCCGCCTCGAGCCGCTGGCCGGTGCTGCGGGCGTCCTCGAGCGCCGCCTGACCGTGCGCCACGTCCTCGACGATCTGGCGGTCGCGCTCGGTGAGCCGGGTGCGGGTGCCATCGAGCCGGGCGGTCTGGTCGTCGACCACGCCGAGGCGCTCGGTCAGGCGCGCCTGCGCGGTCGCGAGCTCGGCCTCGGCGGCCCGCAGCCCGGCGACCGCCTGGCTCGCCCGATCGCGCTCCGCACGGGCCGCAAGCAGCCGCTCGGCCTCGCTCGCGGCGCTCGCGCGGCCATCCCGGAGCGCCGTCCCGGCAGCCGCGAGCTCCACCCGGGCGAGCTGGAAGCGGCCGACCAGGAGCATGGCCTCGACCTCCCGGAAGGCGGCGCTGAGCTTCCGGTAGCGCTCGGCCTGCCGGGCCTGCTTGACGAGGCCGCGGTGCTGCTCCTCGAGCGCCAGCAGCAGGTCCTGGACCCGCAGCAGATTGGCCTCGGCTGCCTGCAGTTTGAGCTCGGCCTCGTGCCGCCTCGCCTGCAGGCCGCCGACGCCGGCCGCCTCCTCGATCAGGCGCCGCCGGTCGGCGGGCTTGGCCTCGATCAGGGCGCCGATCTGACCCTGGCCCACGATCGCGGCGCTGCGCGCGCCCGAGGCCGCGTCGGCGAACAGCAGCTGCACGTCGCGCGCCCTGAGCTCCTTGTCGTTGGCACGGAAGACCGAGCCGACGCCGCGGCCGATCCGGCGCGAGAGATCGACCTCGTCGACCGCGCCCAGGCCCGGCAGGACGATCTCGGGCGTCTGGATGCGCAGGCTGACCTCGGCCAGATCGAACGCCGGCCGGGCCCCGGTGCCGGCGAAGATGACGTCGTCCATCTCGCCGCCGCGCAGGCCGCGCGCCGAGGTCTCGCCCATCACCCAGCGGAGCGCGTCGATCAGGTTCGACTTGCCGCAGCCGTTCGGCCCGACGATCCCGGTCAGCCCCGGCTCGATCGCCAGCTCGCTCGGATGCACGAAGGATTTGAAGCCGGCGAGGCGCAGCCTGGTGATCTGCAAGGGGCTCAGCCTGTCGCACGCGTTCGCATCGCCTAGGCTATATCAGCGTCCCGCCCTGGTTGAAAGCCCCGAGCCGCCTATTTCGCTCGGTTCAGCCGCAAATCCTACCAGATGCTGTGGTCTCGATGTCGCACGGGTCCCACCGGTCGAATCCTACGCGCACCCGCAACGGCGTTCACTCACGGCCCACTGCCTTCGAGATGCTGGACGGCCGCCGTCGCAGCGACCGCCCTCAACCGCGCGCCCGCGGAACGCCGCTCCATCGAGGAGGGCGGCCCGGGGGCCCTTGCGCCGACCCGGACCCGAGCTTGCGGCTCAGTCGAGGCCGACCTCGTGGTCCTCGTCGAGCAGGTCGATCGCGGTCGGACCGCCGCCGAGCCCCGCCTGGGCCCGGATCGCGGCCTCGATCGCGCTTGCGACCTCGGGATGCTCCTTGAGATAGGCCTTGGCGTTCTCGCGCCCCTGGCCGATCCGCTGGCTGTCGTAGGAGAACCAGGAGCCCGACTTCTCGACCACCCCGGCGCGCGCCCCGAGGTCGAGCAATTCGCCGGTCTTCGAGATGCCCTCGCCGTACATGATGTCGAACTCGACCACCCGGAACGGCGGCGCCACCTTGTTCTTGACCACCTTGACCCGGGTCTGGTTGCCGGTGACCTGCTCGCGCTCCTTGATCTGGCCGATCCGCCGGATGTCGAGGCGGACGGAGGCGTAGAACTTGAGCGCATTGCCGCCGGTCGTGGTCTCGGGGTTGCCGAACATCACGCCGATCTTCTGGCGGATCTGGTTGGTGAAGATCAGGATGCAGTTGGAGCGGTGGATGCTGGCGGTGAGCTTGCGCAGCGCCTGGCTCATCAGGCGCGCCTGCAGGCCCATGTGGGAATCGCCCATCTCGCCCTCGAGCTCGGCCTTGGGCACCAGCGCCGCGACGCTGTCGATCACCACGAGGTCGATCGCCAGCGAGCGGACCAGGGTGTCGGCGATCTCGAGCGCCTGCTCGCCGGTGTCGGGCTGGGAGATCAGGAGCTCGTCGATGTTGACCCCGAGCTTCCTCGCATAGCCCGGGTCGAGGGCGTGCTCGGCGTCGACGAAGGCGCACACCCCGCCTGCCTTCTGGGCCTCGGCGATGCAATGGAGCGTGAGCGTGGTCTTGCCCGAGGACTCAGGGCCGTAGATCTCGGCGATCCGGCCGCGCGGCAGGCCGCCGACCCCGAGTGCCAGATCGAGGCTGAGTGAGCCGGTCGAGACCGTGTCGATCTCGACCACGCGGTCGCGCTGGCCGAGCTTCATCACCGAGCCTTTGCCGAAGGCGCGCTCGATCTGACCGATGGCCGCGTCCAGGGCCCGCTGGCGATCGCCCGCGTCCCGCCTCAATGAAGTCGCCAGCTCCGCCATATCGCTTATCCTCGCTATGCCGCCGCGCGCTTTATACGCTCCGTCGATCCGCGCGGAAAGTGCCGGATCAACCAAACCTGTGGGTAAGTCGCTACTGGCCCGCTCCGCAATCGGCGCAGCTGTCTATCGATCATGTCCGATCCGCTTCCCGGCGACCTTTCCCTCGACAATCGCGGCCGCGCTGGCTAGCTGGAGGCTCCTGCGCAGCCGAGGGAACGGCAATGGCACAGCAGACGGACCTCCTGCGGCTGCGTCATGGCCCGTTCGAGCTCGAGCTCTGCCCCGGGCTCGGCGGCTCGATCAGCGCCTTCCGCGCGCGCGGCCACGACCTGATGCGCGCGGCGGGCCCGGCGTTGTTCGCCGATCGGGATCCCTTCCAGGCGAGCAGCTTCCCGCTGGTGCCGTTTTCGAACCGGATCGCCGATCGCCGGTTCGGCTTCCAGGGCCGGGTCTACGAGCTGCCGCCGAACTTCCCGTCCGAGCCGCATGCGATTTACGGTCAGGGCTGGCAGCACGCCTGGACGGTCGCCGAGGCGGACGCGCGCCACGCGGTCCTGGAGCTTGCCCATCGGATCGCGCGGCACGCCCTTCGATTATCAGGCGCGCCAGACCTTACGCTCGACGACCGGGGCCTGGACATCGTGCTCGAGGTCACCAATGCGGGCTCAGGTCCGATGCCCGCCGGCCTGGGCGTCCATCCCTATTTCGTCCGCACGCGAGGCGTCACGTTAACGGCGCGGCTTGATCACGTGTGGCTCATGGATGAGCGCAAACTGCCGACGCAGCGCGCGCCGCTGCCGGCGGCCTGGGACTTCGCCAGGGCGCCGCGGCTCCACGATCTGGCGATGGACCACTGCTTCGGCGGCTGGGACGGCAGGGCGGAGATCCACTGGCCGGAGACCGGCATCACGCTCGCGCTCGAGGCCGACCCCCTGTTCGGCCATCTCGTGATCTACATCCCGGCGGCGCAGGGCATGTTCTGCGTCGAGCCGGTCTCGCACGTCAACGATGGCTTCAACCTCGCCGACCGCGGCACCTCGGACACCGGGGTCCGCATTCTCGTACCGGGCGAGACGCTCCGGGGTCGCATCGGCTTCCACCTGCGCTGAGCGGCCGCCGTCAATCCCACCCTCAGTCTTTGGCGACCCAGCGTTCGCCCCGCTTGCGATACTTCTGCTTGACCGCGCTCCAGGCGACCCGGTGGGCGGTCTCCTCACGCGAGGCGTCGCCGCGGCGGTCTGCGGCCGATTTATACTCCTCGAAGGCGTGATTGAACGCCTCGCGGTAGATCGTGCGCGCATGCTCGGGTAGGTTGTCGTGGACCGACTTCGGCAGATCGGCGTTACGCTCGTAGGGCATCAACCTGCTCCCGGGAGGTGATCGGACCGCGTCGGACAACACCGACCGGCCAACCGAGTTCCAGCATGCCCGCAGCCAGCGAACGACCCGTCCTGGTGGTCGGCGCCGGACCGACCGGCCTGGCGGCTGCCCTCGAGCTCGCCCGGCGCGGCCGGCCGGTGCGGATCATCGACAAGAATGCGAGCCGCTCCCGGCACTCCAAGGCGATCGGGGTCAACGCGCGCACGCTCGAGCTACTGGAGGCGTCGGGGGTGACCGAGCGCCTGCTGGCGACCGGTCTGCGCCTCCGGCACTTCAACTTCCGGAGCGCCGATCGCCTGCTCGCCACGATCGAGCTCTCCCGGGTGGCGCACCGCTACAACTTCATGCTGGCGCTGCTCCAGGCCGAGACCGAACGGCTGCTCGAGCAGCGGCTGGCCGAGTACGGCACCGAGGT
Organism: uncultured Alphaproteobacteria bacterium; assembly: GCA_963733965.1. Taxonomy (GTDB): domain Bacteria; phylum Pseudomonadota; class Alphaproteobacteria; order Geminicoccales; family Geminicoccaceae; genus DATAOG01. The sequence continues at coordinate 78,250 of CAVTFM010000048.1, read as the reverse complement.
CGAGTGGACGACCGAGTTCCAGGCCCTCGAGGCGGGCGCGGACCGGGTGCGGGCGCGCTTGGTCGCGGGCGGCGCCGAGCGGACCCTCGAGGCCGACTACCTGATCGGCGCCGATGGTGCCCACAGCGCCGTCCGCCATGCCCTCGGCCTGGCCTTCGACGGCGAGACCGATCCCTCCGAATGGTGGCTTGCCGACGTGCGCCTGACCTGGCCGTTCCGCGAAGCGGAGGTCGACCTGTTGGCCAGGCCGGCCGCGGTGCTCGCGGTGATCCCGATCGGGTCCGGCCTGTACCGCCTTGTCTCCAACGGGCCCGACCCCCTGACCCTGTTGCCGCCGGGGGCGACCGTGCAGGGGGAAATCTGGCGCTCGGCCTTCAAGATCAGCTACCGCCAGGTCAAGAGCTACCGGCAGGGGCGCGTGTTCCTGGCCGGCGACGCCGCGCACGTCCATTCACCGGTTGGCGCGCGCGGCATGAACCTTGGCATCGAGGACGGCACGATCCTCGCCGGCAAGATCGTGGAAGGCGGCCTCGAGACCTATTCGGCCGAGCGCCATCCGGTCGGCGCCCGCGTGATCCGCCAGACCCACGCCCTGACCCGCCTGGTCACGGTCCAGAGCCCGCTCGCGCGCTGGCTGCGCGACCAGCTGTTCGCACGCGTCATCGGACCGGCGGCGCCGGTCCAGCGCCTGCTCGCGCGCCGCGTGATGGGCCTCGCTTGACGGCGCGCCGAAAGGCGGGATCATGGCAGCTGGCGGCGAGGGGACGGCGATGCGAAGAACTGACTGGTACCGGTTGGGCTCGGCGGGGCGCGGGCTGCCTGCGCTCGGTCCGGCGGCTCTCGTGCTGGCCCTGCTGTGGACCGGGCCCGGATCGGCGGCCGACGCGATCGGGTCGGTCAGCGCTCTGGTCGGAGAAGCCCAGGTCACCGGCCAGGGCGAGACCCAGGCGCGGCCGCTGGCGGTTGGGACCAAGGTCTTCGAGGGCGATCGGATCCGCACTGCGGCCGATACCAAGCTCCGACTTCACCTCGCGGACGATTCGGTGCTCACGCTTGGCGCGGCGACCGACCTCGACCTCAGCCAGTTCCACTACGCCCCCGAGCAGGCCGCGCGCCACGCCCTGCTCGAGGTGCCGCGCGGTATCATCCGGGTGCTGGTCCAGCTGCTCGTGGCCCATTCCGTGTTCGAAGTGCAGAGCAGTACGGCCGTCGCGTCGGTCCGTGGCACCGAATGGATCGCCGAAGCCCAGCCGGACGCGACCGCGCTCGTGGCCCTTGCGGGCCGGGTCGCGGTACGCAACTCCGATCCCGCGGAGGCGGGCGAGGTCGTGCTGCTGCCCGGGGAAGGCACCACGGTCCCGGCCGGGGCGCCGCCGCAGGCGGTCAAGACCTGGGGCGCCGCCCGCAAGGACGCGTTCATCGCGAGGACGAGTCTCCCCTGATCCTGAAGCTGGCCCGGCGCGCGCGGCTGTCACCGTTCGGGGCGGCCCTGCTCGCGACCGTCGCCGCCTGCCTCGCCTACCTTCCGGCCAGCCGGCTCGCGGTGGTCCATAGCCTCGAGGGCCAGCTGCTCGATGTCCGGTTCCAGCTGCGCCCGGCGGGACCGCCCTCGACGGCGATCGTCCTGATGCCGATCGATGATCGAAGCCTCAGGGAGATCGGCCGCTGGCCGTGGAGCCGGGGGATCATCGCCGAGATCGTGAGGCGCCTGGCCGGGGCGGGCGCCCGGACCATCGCGATTGATCTCCTGCTCGCCGAGCCCGAGCTGCGGGATGTGCCTGCGGCCGGCCTCGAGGACCTGCGCACCGAGCTGCGCAGCCGGGAGCGGAGCGGCGAGCCGGCGCGCCCGGCAGAGATCGACGCCCAGCTCGGGGACATGCTCAAGGGCGCGGACGGCGATCGCCAGCTCGCCGGCGAACTCGAGCGCGCCGACAACGTCATCCTGCCGTTCTCATTCGGGGCTGGATCCGGGCACGCGGGCGAGTTGCTGCCGCCGCCGATCGCGGCCGCGGCGATCCGGATCGTCCGCCTGCCGCCGGGCCAGCCGCCGCCCTCGCCCCAGCCCGAGCCGGGCGTGCTGGCACCGATCCCGATGCTCGCGGCAGCGGCCGCCGGGCTCGGCCAGGGCGACATCCCCCTCGACCCCGACGGCGCGGCGCGCTTCGAGAGGCCGGTAGTTGCCTTCGGCGATCGCTACCTGCCGTCGTTCGCGCTCGAAGCGGCGCGCCATTATCTCGGGATCGGCCGCGACCAGGTCCAGCTGCTGCTCGGCGAGGGCATCGCCCTCGGCGACCACGTCCTGCCGACCGACGAAGGCCTGCTGATCCCGGTCAACTACCGACGCCCCGGGACGTTCGAAACCATCCCCGTCTGGCGCGTGCTCGATGGCACCGTCGACGCTGCTGATCTCGCCGGCAAGCTGATCGTGATCGGCGGCGATGCTGCCGGTGTGGGCGATCACTTCCGCTCTCCTTACGTCTCTGAGCTCCCCGGCTTGGCACGCCATGCGGCGATGATCGACGACATCCTGCGCCAGGACCTTCTGCTCCGCCGGCAGTCGGCTTTGCCGCTCGGAGCGGGCGCGGTCCTGCTGGGCGGGCTCGTGATCGGCGGCCTCGCGCGCCGGCTCGGCCTGATCGGCACGACGCTCGGATTTCTCGCGCTCATCGGCGTCGTCGTCGGCAGCAATCTCTGGGCCTTCCTCGGCCATGGCCTCTGGCTCGACCTGCTGCTGCCGCTGACCGGTCTGACCCTGGTCTACGGCGTGACCCTCGCGCATCGGTACTTTGTCGGCGAGCGCCAGGAGCGGCGGCTGCGCGCGGCCTTCAAGCACTACCTAAGCCCGGCGCTGGTCGAGCAGGTGGCGCGCGACCCGGCATTGCTCCGTCGCGGCGGTGAGCAGAAGGAGCTGACCGTGCTGTTTGCCGATCTGCGCGATTCGACCCGGATCGCGGGCGCGCTCGCGCCGGCGCGCTTCGCGGTGCTCCTCAACGAGGTGCTCGGGGTCCTGACCGACGCGCTGTTCGACCAGGGCGGCATGCTCGACAAGTTCACGGGCGATGGCCTGGTCGCGGTGTTCGGCGCGCCGCTGCCCCAGCCGGACCACGCGCTCCGTGCCTGCCGCGCCGCGCTCGCGATGCAAGTGCAGCTGCGCCCGCTGCAGACCCGCTGGGCCCGCCCGGACCTGCCGCCGCTCGAGGTCGGGGTCGGCATCAACAGCGGGCCGATGATCATCGGCAACATGGGCTCCAGGGAGCGCTTCAACTACACCGTGATCGGCGACGAGGCGCATCTCGGCGCCCGCCTTGAGGCCGCCAACAAGGATTTCCGGACCCGCATCCTGATCAGCGAGGCGACATGGGGACAGGTTTCGGGCCGGCTCGCGGCGCGGGAGCTGGACGTGGTCACCTTCCGCGGCCTCGATCGCCCGGTGCGCGTGTTCGAGCTGCTCGGGGAGCCGCCGCTGCCTGCGCCGCAGGCCCGGCAGGTCAAGCTGTTCGCGGCCGGGCTCGCCGCCTACCGCGGCGGCGAATGGGCGACCGCAGCCGCCCGCTTCGAGCAGCTGCTGGCGATCGCCCCCGACGACCGCCCGAGCCAGCTTTACCGCGAGCGCTGCCGCGCCCGGCTGGCGCTACCGGCCACCGGCCGCTGACCTCGAGCTACACGCGACCGCCCCGTCGGCGACGTAGGTCAGGTTGCTGCTGTCCGGCGCCGGTCTCGAGGCCGGACCCGCATCCTGATCGGCGAGGCGACCTCGCAGAGGACCTCGAACCGGCTCGCGGCGCCCGGTCTGGCAGACCAGAGCGCGGCGGGCGGCCCGGTGATTGCCTGTGAAGCAGCTCACAAATGCGCGCGATGCACTGTGCTATCCCGAATTGCGAGTCGGGCCCACGAGCCCCGGATCCATGCCAGAAGGGGTGACCGAAATGACGAGGAATTTTGCGGTCGTCGCAGTCATGCTGGCGAGCCTTGTGCCGTTCGCCGGCGCGGCATCAGAGCTCAAGCCGATGCAAGGCGGCACCTTCGTGCTCGGCGATCAGAGCGCGTCGATCTATTACACGGTCAGCGGCGACACCTTCGAGGTCGTCACGACCATCGGGCCGAGCGACGGCTCGGGCGGACCGATGCGCGTGGTCGGCTTCCTGCAACCCGGCCAGAAGCAGATCGTCTCGGCGGGCAGGTACGGGACGACGGCCCCGCCGCTGGAGCTGGTGCTGACCCACCAGGGCGACGTGCTCTCGATCACGCGGGCGGCACAGAAGGTCGCGAGTGAGTAGGTGCCGGCCCGCGGCGTGGCGGCGGACCGAGGCTCACCGCGCCGGCCGGCCACGGCCGACCGTCCCCGCGGCCCGCGCCTGCAGATAGGCATAGATATCGGGGATGTGCGGCGCGACGTTGGGGTCGTCGGCGAAGCCGCGCATCACCGAGTTGCCACGGGCGCGGCCGTTGTTCACGACCTCAGCGAACTGCTCGAAAGGCAAAGGCCGCTCGATGAGGGACGGAGCGAAGGTGCCGCCGAGGCCATCCGAGCCATGACAGTGGCTGCAGGTGGCGTTGTAGCGTCGATAGCCATTCAGGACAGCTCGATCGACGGCGGCCTGGTCGGGCCTTGCTTCCGCGCTGCCGCCGGCTTGCCCGGCGGCCGGCGCCTTCTCCCCGAGGACGGCGGCAAGGAGCGCGAGGACGAGCCAGCACCGCGCGAGCCGGCTGCGCGGTCGGCGGGTTCCAGCGAAGCTCCCCGGCCGGGCGCGCACCGCGGGTCGTCTTGAGCTAGACCCAGCCGCCGTCCGCGACGTAGGTCTGGTTGGTCATGGCGCCGCTGTCGTCGGCGGCGAGGAACAAGACGATCCGCGCCATGTCGTCCGGGTAGAGCTTGCGTTTCAGGCACTGGCGCTTCATCAGCTCCTCTTCGCCTTCCGGGGTCAGCCAGAGGCTCACCTGGCGCTCGGTCATGATCCAACCGGGCGCGATCGAGTTGACCCGGATGTTGTCGGGCCCGAAGTCGCGCGCGAGCCCGCGGGTCAGGCCCGCGACCGCAGCCTTGGCCGCGGTGTAGCCCGGCATGCCGCCTTGGCCCACCATCCAGCTGACCGAGCCGAAGTTGACGATCGAGCCGCCGCCCGCTGCCTTCATCATCGGGTAGACCGCCTGGGCGGCGAAGAACTGATGCTTCAGGTTGACCGCGAGCCGGTCGTCCCAATACTCGGGCGTCACGGTCTCGACCTTGTGGCGCTCGTCGTGGGCGGCGTTGTTGACCAGGACGGTGATCGGCCCGTTGGCCGCCGCGATTTCGGCGATCGCGCGCCGCAGCGCCTCGATGTCCCGGAGATCGCATGCGACGAACAGGGGCTTGGGGTCGCCTTTGGCGGCGATCTCCTGGACCAGCTTCCGGCTCGGCTCGAGGGCGATGTCGACGAAGCCGACCTTGGAGCCTTGGGCCGCGAAGTGGCGGACCAGCGACGCGCCGATCCCCGAGCCGCCGCCGGTGATCAGGACGGAGCGGCCCCGGAGGCTCGGGTAGGTGGCGTACTGGCTCATGCTCGGCTCCCCCTGTTCAGCTGTCCGCGCCCGGCTCGTCGAGGCCGGCATCGCCCTGGACGATCAGACCGAGAATCTCGTCCTCGGTGGTCTCCTGGATGTAGCGCTCGCCGACGTGGCGGCCGCGCTTCAGGACCATGACCCGGTCGCCGACCGCGAAGATGTCCTGGAGGCGGTGGCTGATGATGATCTGGGCAACGTTGTGGCGCTTAAGGTCGCGCATCAGGTCGAGGAGACGCCGGGCGACCGGCACCGAGAGGTTGGCGGTCGGCTCGTCCAGGATCACGACCTTGGGCTCGAACGAGACCGCGCGCGCGATTGCGACCAGCTGCTGGCGGCCGCCCGAGAGGCTCTCGACCCGAAGGTTGACCGAGGCGATGTCGACATTGAGGCGGTTCAGGATCGCGGAGGCCTCGGCCTCCATGCGCTTCTTGTCGACGAACCAGCCCTTGGTCGGCCAGTTGCCGAGGAACATGTTCGCGGCCACGTCCAGGTTCCCGCACAACGCGAAGTCCTGATAGATCATCTCGATGCCGCGCGCCCGGCTGTCATGCGGGCTCGCGAAGTGGACCTCCTCGCCCTCGAGCAGGATGTGGCCGGTGTCCATGGTGTAGGCGCCGGACAGGATCTTCATCAGCGTCGACTTGCCGGCCGCGTTGTCGCCGACCAGGCCCAGGATCTCACCCGGCATCAGCCGGAGATTGACCCGGGTGAGCGCCTGGATCGCGCCGAACGCCTTGCTGATGCCGCGCATGTCGATCAGCGGCGCCGGCTGAGGTTGCAGTTCCGGCTGCGGAGTTGGTATCTGGGCGGCGTTCACAGCTCGGCCTCGCGAAGGGGACGGAGGGTGGCGCGGACGTGGCGCACGACGCGCTGCAATGCGGCCTGCTGGCGCAGCCAGATGTCGCTCAGCACGGCGACGATCAGGATTACGCCGATGCCGACGTTGACCCAGTGCTGGGGCATGACGAAGGAGCGGCCGTCAGCGGTGATGATCTGGAGCGCCATCAGGCCGCGCAGGAGCGTGATCACGGCAGCGCCGGCGAGCGCGCCCAGGACCGAGCCGAAGCCGCCGAAGATGCTGCCGCCGCCGATGATCACCGAGGCGATCACGTCGAGCTCGCGCAATTGCCCGGCGAGCGGCAGGAACGAGCGGTAGTAGGCGATGTAGATGACGCCCGCGAGCGCCGCGCAGCCCGCCGAGAGCAGCAGGCTGAGGAAGCGCACCCGGTCGGTGTCGATGCCGGCGAAGCCTGCGGCCCGCCGGTTGCCGCCGGTCGCGCGGACCATGTAGCCGAACGGCGTCCGCCAGAGGATCAGCCCGAAGATCAGCGCGACCACGGCCAGGATCAGGGTCTGGGTGCTGACCGCGGCCGCGAGCGGATACCAGAAGCTGCCGCGGGCGGGCGCCACGCCGAAATACCCCAAAACCTCGATCAGCTTGCGCCCGATCAGGTTGAAGGACTCCGGAAAACCCTGGAGCTGGCGGCCGGCGGCGAGCCAGGCGCCGAGCCCGCGGGCGATGTAGAACATGCCAAGCGTGACCACGAACGACGGCAGGCGGCCCTTGGTGGCGAGAAAGCCGTTGATCACACCGGCCAGCACGCCGGCGAGGAAGCCGAGGCAGGCAGCCGGCAAGGGCGGCATGCCCTGCTTGACCATCAGGAAGGCAGCCGTACCGCCCGCGAGCGCCAGCACCGAGCCGACCGAGAGGTCGATGTCGCCACCCGCGATCACGTAGACCATGCCGACCGCCATCAGGCCGACCTCGGTGAACGCCAGCAGCAAATTGAAGCTGTTGTCGAGATTGCCCCAGAAATCCGGCCGGAGATAGAAGCCGACGAGCCACAGCACCACCGCGAACAGCACCGCGGCGACCTCCCGCTTGGCGAGCAGCCGGCCGAGCGGACCGGCGCTCGCTGCGCGCGCCTCGTGCAGCGTGCCGACGGTCTTCGCGGTCTCGATCGCCGCCGTCTCGATGATCGCGGGCGGCGGCGGCAGGTGGCGCAGGCGGGCGAAGATCCGGCCGATCAGGCGGCGCCGCAGCACCCAGGGGTCGATCAGCACCGCCAGCAGCAGCATCAGCCCGAGGAATGCCGGCACCGCGCCCGGCGGCAGCTGGGCCATGCCCTGGACCGCCATCTCCTTGCCGCCGATCAGGATCGTGCGGGTGGTCGGGATGCCCTCGCGCAGCAGCTTGTCGATCAGCACGATCAGGAGCGCGCCGAGCGCGGAACCGACGATCCGGCCGCGGCCGCCGAGGATGCTGGTGCCGCCGACGATCACCGAGGCGATCACGATCAGCTCGGCGCCGAAGCCCGCCTGGCTGTCGGTACCCTTCGCCTGGGCCACCGACAGCAGTCCGGCGATCACCGCGGTCAGCGCGGAGATGACGAAGGCGCGGATGCGCACCAGGTCCGTGTTGATGCCGCGCAGATTGGCGGCGGCGAGGTTGCCACCGGTCGCGTAGGTCTCGTAGCCCCAGCGCGTGCGCGCGAGGATCACGCCGCCGATCAGCGCCACGACCCCGAACACGACGATCTGGTTGCTGAAGCCGAAGCGGTTCATCTCGCCGATCACGAACAGGCTGGTCTCGGGCGCCTTGACCGCGAAGCCGATGTTCTTGCCGCCGGTCATGCCGAGCACGAGGCCGCGGCCGATGAAGAGCGTCGAGAGGGTGGCGATGAAGGTCGGCACCTGCAGCCAGGTGATCAGAAGGCCGTTGATCAGCCCGACCGCGAGGCCGATCCCGAGACAGACCGCGAGCGCGAACCAGGCCGAGGTGTCGTGCAGGCCGGGGGCGTACAGGATCGAGAACACCGCCGCGGTCAGGCCCATGGTCGAGCCGACCGAGAGGTCGAGGTCCTTGTTGATCAGGACGAAGGTCATGCCGACCGCGATCACGCCGAACTGCGCGGCATCGCGGAGCACGGCCTCGAAGGCCTCGGTCGACCCCCAGAACTTGGGATTGATCCAGACCCCGGCCAAATAGAGCAGCGCCATCACCACGATGACACCAAGCTCCCAGCTCGCGAGCAGGGTGCGCAGGCGTGCGGTCACGGCACCGGCTTTCGGTCGCCAGCGGTGTGGGCGGGAGGGGATGCCCCAGCACCCCCTCCAGCCCCGGGTCAGTTCTCGAAGCGCTTGCCGACCTTGTCGACGTTCGCCTTGGTCACCAGCTGCGCCTTGGTGTCGAGGTCGGCCGCCGCAATCCCGCGGTCGATCTGCAGGTAGAGCTGGACGATCGGGTAGAAGCCCTGCAGGAACGGCTGCTGGCCGAGCGAGCCGTCGAGCGCGCCCGACTTGATCTGGTCGAGCATCTTGGGGCCGAGGTCGAACCCGTAGGTGCAGATCTTGTCCTGCAGGCCGAGCTGGGCGACCGCATCGCCGATTGCGGGCGTGGTTGCGGCGTTGGTGCCCATCAGGCCGACCACGTCGCCCCGGCTCTCGATCAGGCTCACGATCGAGCCGACCTGGTTCTTCTGATCGACGTCGATGCCGATGTTCTCAGGGCCGGCGTCGACCTTGAAGTCGTCCAGCCGGCCGGCCGCGGACAGCGCCGCGACCGCCGCCTCGAAGCCCGCGATGGTCCGGTTGTTGACCTCGACGTTGCCCATCGTGGTGGCGTTGGGGAACAGGATCGAGCCGCCCTTGGCGCCGCTCGCCAGGATGCACTTGACCATGGCCTCGCCGCCGATCGCCGCCGCCGAGGCGTCCTGGCCGGTGTGGCTGATGCTGTTACGGTCCTTGAGGCCCGGATCGTAGCTGTTGAAGGTCGCGACCGGGATGCCGAGCTCCTCGGCCTTGGCGATCACGTCGTTGTAGGCGCCGGCCTGGCCGGTGGTGATCGCGATGCCGTCGATGGTCGGGTCCTGGAGGATCTGGTTGATGATCTCGAACTGGCGCGGATAGTCGTCGATCGGCGCCTCCGGCCCGAGCTTGATCAGGTTGATGCCGAACGCGTTGGCCGCGACCTGGGCCCCGACGTAGGCCGGGTCGAAGAAACCGTTGCCCGCGGTGTGGCTGATGATCGCGAAGGTCAGCTTGCCGTCGTGGCTGTGGAAGTTCAGGGTGTCCGGGCTCGGCTTGGCGGCGTCCGAGAACGGCGTGCCGCCGACCGTCTTGTCGACCCCGCCCGCGACCTGTGCGAGTGCCGGACCGGCGATCGCCAGCAAGAGGCCGATCGCGGTCGCGCCGAGCGCTACCGAGGTGCGATGCATGTGCTGCTCTCCTTGTTGTTATGACCCGTCGAGCAGGGTCGGCGGGCGCCTCCTTGGCTGGAGCAGAGAGTAAGCACGTCGCCGATCGGCTGCCAAGCTCCCTACTTTTGCGGCGGTTCCGTGACCGCAAGGCCGCCCTCGAGCGGCGGCGGCCCGCGCCGGGCGCGCCGGACCCAGCCGACGATCACCCAGGCCCAGATGGCGATCGTGATCACGCCGAGCACGGCCGCGATCGGGCGTGAGAAGAAGCCGAGCAGATTGCCGTTCGACTTGATCATCGTGGTCATGAAGTTCTCCTCGACCAGCGGCCCGAGCACGATGCCGAGGATCGTGGGCGCGATCGGGAAGCCGTTCTCCTCCATGACGAAGGCCAGCAGGCCCATGACCAGGATCACGCCGACCTCGAACACGGTGTTGTTGATCGCGAAGGCGCCGACGATGCAGAAGATCAGGATCGTTGGCATCAGGATCGGACGCGGGACGTTCAGGATCTGGCGCGACAGCCGGATCGCGGCGTAGCCGAGCGGCATCATCATGACGTTGGCGAGGAAGAAGATGATGAACACCGCGTACAGCAGCTCGGGCGCGTGCAGGAGGATGGTCGGACCCGGGTTCATGTTCTTCATGTAGAGGACGCCGATCACGATCGCGGTGATCGAATCGCCCGGGATGCCGAACACCATGGCCGGGACCCAGGCGCCGCCGAGCGCCGAGTTGTTGGCGGCACCGGCGTCGACCAGGCCCTCGACGTGGCCGTGGCCGAACCGCTCCGGCTCCTTGGAGAAGCGCTTGGCGACCGCGTAGGAGATCCAGGCGGCGATGTCGGCTCCCGAGCCCGGCAGGATGCCGACGATGACGCCGATGACGTTGCCGCGCATGATGTTGAGCTTGTAACGCCAGAGCACGCGGCCGAGGCCGCGGAAGATGTGGACCAGCGCCTGGCGGGGCATCTCGAGCGCCGGCTCGGTCGCGGTCGCGTAGCGCAGCAGCTCGCTGACCGCGAACATGCCGATCATCGCCGGGATGAAGCTGACCCCGCCCATCAGCTCGATGCTGCCGAAGGCAAAGCGCGGGTAGCCGGCCGTGACGTCGATGCCGATGGTCGCGATGAACAGGCCGATCAGCAGCGAGACCAAGCCCTTGAGCGGGGTATCGGTCGCGACGAAGACGGCGCAGCTGAGGCCGAAGCAGGCAAGCCAGAAATACTCGTGCGACGAGAAGCGGAGCGCGAACTCGGCCAGCGCCGGCGCCGAAAAGGCGAGCACGGCGGCCCCGAACAGACCACCGATCGCCGAGGTCGTGAGGCACACCCCGAGCGCCAGCTCGGCCTGCCCGGCCTGGGTCATCCGGTAGGCGTCCTCGACGTAGGCGGCCGAGGCCGGCGTGCCAGGGATGCGCAGGAGCGCGCCCGAGATGTCGCCGGCGAAGATCGCCATGGCCGAGGCGGCCACGATCGCGCCGATCGCCGGTACCGGGTCCATGAAGAAGGTGATCGGCACCAAAAGCGCGGTCGCCATGGTCGCGGTCAGGCCGGGCAGCGCCCCGACCACGAGGCCGAACACCGAGGCGAGGACGAGCACGAACAGGACGTAGGGGTCGAAGACCAGGCCGAATGCAGTCTCGATCGGCGACATGGGACTCCCGGCTCAAGGACGCTCTGCGGACATCGGGGGCTCGGTGGCGGGCTCGGCCGGCGCGGGCTCAGTAGAGGATCGGCTGGAGCAGCCCGAGCGGCAACGGCACCAGCAGCAGACGGGTGAACGCGTAGTTGACCGCGAGGGTAACCGCGAGCGCGATCACCAGGGACGAGGCCGGCCGGCCGCGGAAGAGGAATAGCCAGCCGAACATCAGCAGGAGCGCGGTCGGGATGAAGCCCAGCCAGTCGGAGCAGGCGATATAGAAGAGGAGGCCGCCCACGATCGCGCCGAAGCGGACCAGGTGCACCGGCGAGCGGAGCCAGGCGGCGCCGCCGAACAGCGGCACCGCCGGCAGCCGGCGCAGGCCGCTCACGATCAGGATCAACCCGGTGGCGATGAAGCCCGCGCCGATCAGCACCGGGAACAGCGCCGGGCCGTAGTCCTGGCCCGGCATCGCCGGGAAGGCGCGCGTGTGCCAGATCATCGCGCTCGCGAACAGCACCAGCACGACCCCGATCACGGCGTCGTTGACCTTCACAGCGCCTCCACCCGGTCGCGGCGCCGGGCCTTATTTGGCGATCCCGACCGCCTTCATGACCTTGCCCAGCGACGCGTCGCTCTGGGCCATCCACTGCTCGAACTGCTGGGGATCGCCCCAGACCAGGCCGAAGCCGCGTTTGGCCATGAAGTCCTTGAATTCCTGGCCGTCATAGATCTGCTTGAGCAGCGGCACCAGCTTCTGCGCGACCTCGTCGGGCATGCCCTTGGGGCCGGCGATGCCGCGCCAGGCGGCGACCTGCCAGTCGAGCCCGGTCGCCTCCTTGAGGGTCGGCACGTTTGGGAACGCCGGGTTGCGCTCGTCGCTCATCACCGCCAGGCTCTTGACCCGACCGGCCTCGAGCAGCGCCTGCGCCTCGGGCACCGAGCAGGTGACGATGTCGACCCCGCCCGCGACCATGTCCTGCAGGCCGGGCGCCGCCCCCTGACTCGGGACCCACGGCGCGGCGTCGGGCGCGATGCCGGCCGCCTGCAGCATGCCGGCCAGCGCCAGATGCCAGATGCCGCCCTGACCGGTACCCGAGGCCTTGTACTCGCCGGGGTTGGCCTTGATGGCAGCGAGCACGTCCTTTGCGTTCTGCCACTTGGAGTTGGCGCGCACCTGGAGGCCGGCGGCGTCGGCATTGTACAGCACCAGAGGCGTGTAGTCCTTGTAGCTCAGCTCGGTCAGCCCCTGCCAATGCATCATGCCGATCTCGACCGTGACCACGCCCAGGGTGTAGCCGTCGGGCGTTGCGGTCGCGATCGCCGAATGGCCGATCACCCCCGAGCCGCCGGTGCGGTTGACCACGTTGACCGGCACGCCGAGCTTCTGCTCCATCAGGCTTGCGAGAATGCGGCCCGTGGCGTCGGTGCCGCCGCCGGCACCCCAGGGCACGATCATGGTGATGGGCCGGTCGGGGTAAGCGGCCCCGGCCGGAGCGCCGGTGGTGAGCGCGAGCGCGACGGCGGCCAGGCCGGCGAGCTTGGCGAACGATCCCATGAGCTTGATCCCTCCCTGAGTGGACCGGGCGGCGCTCAGCCGCGCGGACTGCGGATGACGTGGCAGGTGGCCCGCCCGGCGTCCCTGTAGGCCGGGGTCTGACGCGACTGTAGTGGACTCCCGGTCGCTTGGCAAAAGGCTCGCCCGAGCGGCCCGCAGCCGGATTTCCCAGCCCCACCGGGAACAATACTCGGAGTATTCACGATAATTATCCGCATAGATAATCTGGTTGAAGTTCGCAAGGCTGGTTGGTAATCTTGATGGGTAATAGGGACCGCGCGGATCCTGTTTCACTGCGCGATGGATTGCGCTAGACCAAATTCGTGAGCGCAGAGCGAGGCGTGGAACGCAGGGTGCCAGCCGGACGTCGTCGGTCACGCTTAAAGGCGTGACGGCGTTTCGGGACCGGCGGGCTGCGCGGAGCGGGCGGGCCAACCCGGACGGCGGCATGGCAAGCTGGCGGCATGGCAACCTAGATGTGCAGGCGTGGCAACCTAGATGTTAAAGGAGGGGCCGATCGATGTGGCCCATCACCTTCCCGGCATGAGATTTGCGTCGATCGGCAGCTTGGAAGGGCGTCCTTAACGCAATGCTCAGACATTCAGCTCTAGTGTGCCGTCGACGATCCCTTGGGTGGACCCCGTCCGTGTCGGTTCGCGTTCCGGTAGCAGGGGCCCCAGGTCTGCCGGCGGCCGGCCGAGGGCGGGCTGCGGCGACGCGACCAGCGAGGACCTAGTCAGCGAGGTGGAGTGTATGGCCAAGCAGACGATCGATTTCGCCAAGCTCATCCAGGAGGATCGGGAAACCCGCCAGCAGCAGCACTGGCATGGCACGTTCATCGAATATCTGGAACGGGTCAAGGCCGACCCGGCGTTGGTGAATTTGTCGCACCGCCGCCTCTTCGACATGATCGACGAGGCCGGCGTGACCGAGATCAACCCGGAGAACGACCCGCGCACCCAGCGGCTGTTCGGCGACGAGCGGATCAAGGTCTACAGCTTTTTCAAGGACGAGTTCTTCGGCATGGAGCGCACGCTCGACAAGATCGTGCGCTACTTCCATTCCGCGGCGATGGGCGGCGAGGAGAGCCGCCAGGTGCTCTACCTGATGGGCCCGGTCGGCTCCGGCAAGAGCTCGCTGGTCGAGCGCCTCAAGCGCGGCCTCGAGGAGCTGGCGCCGATCTACGTGATCGACGGCTGCCCGATCCACGAGCAGCCGCTGCACCTGATCCCGCGCCACCTGCGGCCGGCGTTCGAGGAGATGCTGGGGGTCAAGATCGAAGGCGACCTCTGCCCGGTCTGCCGCTACCGCCTGATGGACGAGTTCGGCGGCCGCTACGAGGAGGTGCCGGTCCGCACCGTCAACTTCTCCAAGCGCGGCCGGCGCGGCATCGGCGTGGTGCCGCCGGTCGATCCCAACAACCAGGACACCTCGGTGCTGATCGGCTCGGAGGACATCTCCAAGCTCGACCGCTTCTCCGAGGGCGATCCGCGGGTGCTCGAGCTCAACGGTGCCTTCAACGTCGGCAACCGCGGCCTGGTCGAGTTCATCGAGGTGTTCAAGAACGAGACCGAATATCTGCACACCATGATCACCGCGACCCAGGAGAAGTTCGTCCCGGCGCCGGGTCGCCACGGCACGATCTACGTCGACACCTGCATCGTCGCCCATTCCAACGAGGCCGAGTGGCAGAAGTTCAAGGCCGACCACACCAATGAGGCGATCCTCGACCGGATCGTGGTGGTCAAGGCGCCCTACAACCTTCGGCTGTCGGAAGAGGTCAAGATCTACCAGAAGTTCCTGGCGCGCTCGAAGTTCGACGCCTGCATCTCGCCGCATACCCTCGAGATCGCGTCGATGTTCGCGGTCCTGACCCGGCTCGAGCCGACCGCGAAGTGCGACCTGATGACCAAGCTCCGGCTGTACAATGGCGAGGAGGTGGTCGAGAAGGGGCGGACCAAGAAGCTGTCGGCGCGCGAGCTCCACGAGGACGCCAAGCGCGAGGGCATGTTCGGGATCTCGACCCGGTTCATCATGAAGGCGCTCGACACCGCGCTCAGCCAGAACCCGAAGTCGATTCACCCGATCAGCGTCCGCGAGGCCCTGATCAACATGGCCAAGGAGGCCGACCTCGCCGAGGACGTCAAGAAGCAGTACCTCGAGCACCTGCAGGACACCCTGCACAAAGGCTATCTGGAGCTGCTCGAGAAGGACATCACCAAGGCGTTCATCTACTCCTACCGGGAGCAGGCGGAGACGCTGTTCCAGAACTATCTGGATCACGCCGAGGCCTATGTCACCAAGTCCAAGGTGCGCGACCACAACACCCGCGAGGAGCTGCAGCCGGACGAGGCGTTCCTGAAGTCGATCGAGGAGCAGATCGCGATCATCGGCTCGGCCGCCGACGGCTTCCGGCAGGAGGTGATCGCCTATCTCTGGGCGTCGTCGCGGCGCGGCGAGAAGATCGCCTACACCGCCTACGAGCCGCTCAAGGAGGCGATCGAGCGCAAGCTGATGAACTCGGTGCGCGAGCTGTCGCGGATCATCACCAAGGCGCGCACCCGCGACGAGGAGCAGCAGCAGAAGTACGACACCATGGTCCAGAACCTGATCGAGGGAGGCTACTGCGCCGACAGCGTCGACGTGATCCTGAAGTACGCCGCCAATCACCTCTGGCGTGATTGAGCGCGGCGGCCGATCCGGCGCCAGCTGACCGGCCAGGCATCGAACGGATGGCAATCTTCCGACCGTACTCGTCCTCGGACGCGCTCCGCTCCGACCGCAGCGCCGGCGACCGCCAGCGCCACCGCGAGAAGCTGCGCGAGGCGATCCGCGACAACATCGCCGACATCATCTCGGAGGAGTTGATCATCGGCCGGGCCCGGGACCGGATCATCAAGGTCCCGATCCGCGGCATCCGGGAATATCGCTTCGTGTTCGGCGACAACCAGCCGCAGGTCGGCTCCGGCGACGGCGAGACCGAGCCCGGCCAGGTGGTTGGCAAGGCGCCCAAGGACGGCGATGGCGCCGGCCGCGCCGGCGACCAGCCCGGCATCGACTACTACGAGACCGACGTCACCCTCGATGAGCTGATCGAGATCATGTTCGAGGATCTCGAATTGCCCGACATGGAGCGCAAGATCCTGCGCGAGGTGATGTCCGACCGGATCGCCAAGCGCAAGGGCTACCGCCGGTCCGGGGTGCGTGTCCATCTCGATCGCCGGCGCACCGCCAAGGCGCGCATCCGGCGCAAGATCGCGACCACCCGTGGCGGCGCGACCCCGGCACCGGCACAGCCGCCGCACACGGCCCTCGGCGACGACGCCGGCGAGGAGCGCTTCCCGTTCCGGCGCGAGGACCTGACCTACAAGCGGCTGGTCGAGGACACCCGCGAGGAGTCCAACGCCGTCGTGCTGTGCATCATGGACACCTCCGGCTCCATGGACAGCATGAAGAAATATCTGGCGCGCAGCTTCTTCTTCCTCCTCTATCAGTTCGTCGGCACCAAATATCAGAACGTCGAGCTGGTGTTCATCGGTCACCACACCCAGGCGCGCGAAGTTACCGAGGAAGAGTTCTTCCACAAGGGGGAGTCCGGCGGCACCCTGATCTCCTCGGGCTACAACAAGGCGTTGGAGATCATCCACGATCGCTATCACCCGACCTTGTGGAACGTGTACGCTTTCCACTGCTCGGACGGGGACAACTTCGATTCCGACAACGCGGCCGCGCTCAAGGCGGCCAAAGAGCTCTGCGACATCTGCAACCTGTTCGGCTATGGCGAGATCAAGCCGCTCGGCTCGCACTACTACGAGAGCTCGATGCTCGATATGTTCCGGCGGCTCGAGGCCGACAACTTCCAGTCGGTGCTGATCGAGCGCAAGGAGGACATCTGGCCGAGCTTCAAGGCGTTCCTGTCGCGGGATCGGGCCAAGGCGGCCGCCTGAAGCCGCGCCCGTGGCGGCCGAGCAGCGGGTCGGGCAGGCCTCACGAAAGCACGCGAGAGGTAGCATGGCGGTGGCGAACTGGGATCTCGAGGACCTCGTATATTGGGACGACGCGATCCGCGAGCGGGTGGCTGAGTTCGGCCTCGACTGCTACACGCAGGAGTTCGAGGTCTGCGATCACAATCAGATGCTCGGCTTCATGGCCTATCACGGCATGCCGGCCCACTATCCGCATTGGAGCTTCGGCAAATCCTACGAGAAAACCAAGACCATGTACGACCACGGGGTCAGTGGTCTGCCTTACGAGATGGTGATCAACTCCGATCCCTGCCTGGCCTATCTGATGCGCGACAACTCGCTGTGCCTGCAGATCCTGACGGTTGCGCATGTCTATGGTCATAACGACTTCTTCAAAAATAACTTTACCTTCGCGAACAGCACCCGGGCCGAGCAGACGCTGTCCCAGTTCAAGACGCGCGCGGACCGGGTACGCGACTACGAAGCAGACCCCTCGATCGGTCTCGAGCGGGTCGAGGCGCTGATCGACGCGGCCCACGCGCTGTCGATGAATAGCCGGCGCAACCCGGCGATCCGCAAGCTCAAGCCCGAGGAGCAGCGCCAGCGCCTGATCGAGGCCGCGGAGCCGCCCCACGACCCGTTCGCCCGCCTGCATCGCCGGCCGGACTACGTCGAGCCCGATCTGCGCCAGGTGCCGCTGGAGCCCGAAGAGGACATCCTGCTGTTCATCCGCGACCACAACCGCCACCTCCAGGCGTGGGAGCAGGATGTGCTGACGATCATTCACGACGAGGCCCAGTACTTCCTGCCCCAGATCGAGACCAAGATCATGAACGAAGGCTGGGCCAGCTACTGGCACCACAAGGTCATGAACAGCCTCGATCTACCCCAGGAGATCCATCTGGAGTTCCTGGTCCGGCACAATCAGGTGATCTGCCCGCATCCGGGTAGCATCAATCCCTACCACGTCGGCTTCAAGATCTGGCAGGACATCGAACGCCGCTTTGACCAGCCGACCAAGGCCGAGCTTGAGACCTACGGCCCGCCGGGCAAATCCGGGCGCGAGAAGATCTTCGAGGTCCGCGAGACCGATCGCGACGCGTCGTTTCTGCGCCGATTCCTGACCGAAGAGCTGATGCGCGAGCTCGATCTGTTCGAGTTCGAGCCGCGCGGCGACAACCTGGTGGTCACGAAGGTCTCCGACCAGGACAACTGGCGCGAGATCAAGGACACCCTGATCAAGACCGTTGGCATGAACGCCCAGCCAGTGATCAAGATTCACGACGCGGACTACGGCAACAACCGGGCCCTCTATCTCAAGCACGACTATGACGGCCGGGATCTGCACATCGGCTACGCCGAGAAGACGCTGGGCTACATGCATCAGCTGTGGGGCCACCGGGTGCTGCTCGAGACCCTGATGAAGGGCAAGAAGACCCTGCTGTCCTACGGCGAGCACGGCTTCGACGCCAAGCTGATGCGCTGACCGGCCGGTCTCGGCCACGGGGTCCTCACATGGTGACCGTTAAGCCGCGACGGTTGGCGAGGGCCGTGGCGGCCTGCCGCGCCCGCCGCGTCGTCTATTGTCTTGGGCTGGCCCGGATTTAGTTTGAAAGCCGGGTGCCGAAGGAAAGCCCCGGGATTTGACACCGGGCGCGGCCTTTGGCGCTCGGTCCGCGCGCCGGGTGTGCAGGCGCGCGCCCACGAACGTAAAGCCCGTGCGGCCTCGGCAGAAGGGCGGGCGGCGGACGATGGACGACCGGACTCTGATCCTCGGCGCCGGCATGACGGGGCTGGCCGCGGGCATGGCGTCCGGGCTGCCGGTGCTCGAGGCGGCGGCGCATCCGGGCGGCATCTGCTGCTCCTACTACGTCATCCCGGGCAGCGATCAGCCGCTCGCCGAGCGCCCCGGCGGCGATGACGGCTATCGTTTCGAGATCGGCGGCGGCCATTGGCTGTTCGGCGGTTCGCCGACCGTGCTCCGCGGCATCGCCGGCCTCGTGCCGCTCGCCCGCCACGTCCGGCGCTCGTCGGTGTTCTTCCCGGAGCGGCGGCATTACGTCCCCTACCCGATTCAGAACCACCTCCGCTGCCTGGACCGGGAGCTCGCGGTCGCGGCGCTCGAGGAGATGGCGCGACCGCCCGGGCCGGTCACGACCATGGCCGACTGGTTCCTGGCCCACTTCGGCGCCACGCTGAACCGGGTCTTCTTTGCGCCGTTTCACGAGCTCTACACCGTCGGGCTGCATCGCAAGATCGCGCCGCAGGACGCCTACAAGTCGCCGCGGAGCCTGGCGCTCGCGCTGCGCGGCGCTTTCGAGGACACCCCCGCGGCCGGCTACAACACGACCTTTGCCTACCCGGACGGCGGCCTCGACCGGCTCGCCCGGCGCATGGCGGAGCGCTGCACGGTCGAGTTCGACCGTCGCGTCGTCCGGATCGACGTCGAGCGCCGGCTGATCGCCTTTGCGGACGGCAGTGCCCGGCCCTATGAGGCGCTGCTCTCGACCTTGCCGCTCAACCGGGTCATGGAGATGACCGGCCTGTCGACCGCGGCGCCGCCGGACCCGTTCACCTCCGCCCTGGTCGTCAACATCGGCGCCAACCGCGGCCCGGCTTGCCCGGACGACCACTGGCTCTACCTGCCGCAGTCCGAATCCGGATTTCATCGGGTCGGGTTCTACAGCAACGTCGATCCCGCCTTTCTACCGGCGGCGGCGCGCCCGACCCGGGAGCGCGTCAGTATCTACGTGGAGCGCTCGTTCCCCGGCGGGCAGCGGCCGGCCGCGGCGGCGATCGATGCCTACTGCCGCCGGACGGCCGAAGAATTGCGCCATTGGGGCTTCATCGAGCGGGTCGAGGTCGTGCATCCGACGTGGATCGACGTCGCCTACACCTGGTCCTGGCCCGGCTCGAGCTGGCGGGCGGAGGCGCTGCAGGTCTTGCAGGACGCGGGCATCTGGCAGATCGGGCGCTATGGCCGCTGGCGATTTCAGGGCATCGCCGAATCGATCGCGGAGGGCTTCGTGGCCGGCGCGAGCTTCCGATCGGGCCATGACCGATGAGCCGATCGCCGCGAGCGCGAGGCCGGCTGTGAGCGGAGCGCCTGATCTCGACGCGTCCCCGGACCAGGCGGTCTATCACCCTTGTCCGCCGGACCCCGCCTGCTCCTACTGCAACGGCTCGACCCGGGGCACGCCGGTCGCGCTCGACTGGTCGTTCCTGGACGCCGCCTACTGCATCTCGCTCAAGATTCGCGACGATCGGGCGGCGGAGGCAGCCGCCGAGTTCCATAAGCTCGGTCTCTGCCAGCACGTGCTCTTCTATCGGCCGGACAAGCATCCCAAGAATGGCTTCATTGGCGGTTGGGGTTCCCACCGCACCGTCGCCATGCATGCGCTCGCGCGCGGCGCGCAGAGAACCCTGATCTTCGAAGACGACGTCCTGTTCACGCGACCCGTTCGCCCGCAGACCCTGCGCTCCGTCGCCCGGGCCATCGACCGCCTGCCGTCTGACTGGATGATCTTCTTCCTGGGCCACTGGCCGCTGTCCGCCTATCCGGTCCGGCACAACGTGCTGCGCACCCGCTCGGCCTGCTCGCACGCCTACGTCGCCAGCGCGCGCCTGTTGCAGTGGCTGGCCGACCATCCCTGGGATGCGGTCGGGATGGACCGCAGCCGGATCGCCGGCAAGGGCGTCGATTCGGCCTACGCGAGATTGCCCGGGACCTTCGCGCTGTTTCCGATGCTCGCGATCCAAAGGGTCGGCCGTAGCGACAACTTCGTGCCGAAGCAGAAAACCAGGCGCCGGCTGCGCCATCTGGTCACGCGCTCGGGCTACCGCGAGCTGCTGCTCTCGAAGCTGATGCGGCCGGCTGAGATCCTCGTCGTCCTGCTGTCGCCGCTGTTCCTGCTGGCGGCACTCGCGAGGCGCGGCCGGGCGCGCCTGGCGGCGCGCAACGCGAGCCGACGGCCGGCTTGACCGGCCCGCCGCCGGCAGCTCAGGGCAGGATCTGGAGCTGCTCGGGGTGGGACAGCTCGATCAGCGGGCCGCCGGCGTCGAGCACGAAGCCGCGCACCTCGATCCGCCGGCCGGCGAGCGCCAGGACGTCGACGCCGGAACCTTCGAAGCGGTCGTCCAGCTCGGCGCGCCGCAGACGCAGGGTGAAGTCGGAGCGCCAGTCGCGGCCGAAATTGACGTAGAGGTAATCCTGGGTCGACGCGACGCGCAGCACGCGGCCCTGGACGATCTGGAAGCTGCCGATCGCATCGGCGACCCGCTCGACGCTCCGCGGCGCGAAGGTGGGATCGGCCCAGAGCCCCCGCCGCTCGGCCCGCGCCGCTCGCTCCAACGCCAGCATCTGAGCGGCTCGCAGCACCTCGCCCGGCCGGGTCTCGACCTCCGCGAGACCCTGCTCGAGCAGGGCACCCTGCAGCCATTTGCCGTCGGCGCGCTCGACCTGGGCGACCAGATCGCCGTAACGATCGACCGGCGCCGCGGCGGTACCAAGCCGGACCGCCTGCTCGGCCAGCAGCCCGGCGAGCGTCGCTTGCGCCTGCTCGGTCAGCTTTGCGCCGGGGCCGGCGGGCAGGCGGATGCCGGCGAGGCGAACCGTGCGGCCATCTGCCAGCTCGAGCCGGTCGCCGGCGGGCACCCGGGCGACCGCAAGGGGCGCGCTCCAGGCGAGCTCTTCGGCTCCGCCGCCGCGGGCGCCGAGGACGAGGCCGAGGAGGATCAGGGCGAACCAAATCGTCCCACGCATCGGTGCATCTGCTGCGCTCTTGGACCCATTCAGGGTAGGATGACCTACACCTACCCTCGTGACAATCCCGGGCGGGTCGCCAAAAGGAGACGAGCTTGCCGCAAAAGCGAGGCTGGCGTGGCCTTTGGGTCGCGTTGGCGACGCCATTCGGCGCCGACGATGCACTGGATCTGGCGCGGCTCGCCGCGCGCGCCAAGGAGCTGCTGGCGCAAGGTTGCGACGGCATCGCGCTGCTCGGTACCACCGACGAGGGGCCGGCGCTGCCGGTCGCAGCCCGGCGCGCGGGGCTCGAAGCCTTGCTCGGCGCGGGCATTCCCGCGCTGCGCCTGGTCGTGATCAGCGGCGTCACCGGCATCAAGCTGCAGGCCATATCCGCGAGATCTTGCCGGTCCTGCTCGTGCTAATTCTGGCCTTGCTAGCTGATGGTGCTGCTGCCCGAGATCGTGCTGTGGCTGCCCCGCCGGTTCGGCTACCGCTGATCGCTCGGCCGCGCGCATGAGACCGCGGCTGCCGCCGGCGGCTCTGATCGGGCTCGCCTGCATCATCGAGATCCTGAGCATGGCCCCGCTCTCGACCTTCCCCTCGCTGATCCCCGTGTTCCGCGTTGCCTGGGGGATCAGCAACACCGAAGCGGGCTGGATCAGCGGCGTGTTCTTCGGCGGCATGCTCGGCGCGGTCGCGGTCGGCACCGCTCTGACCGACCGGGTCGACGCCAGGCGCGTGTTCGCAACCGGCCTCGCGATCGGCGGCCTCGGCGCCCTCGGTTTCGCCGCCACGGCGGCGGGCGCCTGGTCGGCGGGCTTCTGGCGCTTGCTCCAGGGGGTCGGCTTCGGCGCCACCTACATGCCGGGCCTGAAGCTTCTGACCGACCTCCTGCCGGCGCCAAGCGCGAGCCGCGCCACGTCGTTCTACACCGCGACCTATTATCTCGGCGCCGGCCTGTCCTATCTGGTCGCGGTCGACCTTGAGGCGGCGCTCGGCTGGCGCTGGACCTATGCCCTGGTGGCGGCGGGGCCGCTGGCCGGCCTGGTGCTGGCGCTCCTCCTGATCCCGACCCCGCCGAAGCCCGGGCCGAGGCTCGAGACCCGGCTGCTCGACTACCGCCCGGTCCTGACCAGCCGGCGGGTGCTGGGCTTCGCCCTGATCTACGGCCTGCACAACGTGGAAGTGTTCGCTTTCAGCAGCTGGCTGGTGCCGTTCCTGGTGTTCAGCCGCTCGCTCCAGGCCCCGGCCACGCCCGGGCTCGACTGGAGCCTCGGCACGATCGCCGCGCTTGCCTCGGTCGTGGGCCTGCCGGCCAGCATCGCCGGCAACGAGGTCGCCCAGCGCATCGGGCGCCCGCGCGTGATCATCGCGGTCATGATCGGCTCGGCGATCCTCGGGGTCGCCCTCGGCGCGCTGGCGGGCACCGCCTACGCACTGGTCGTCGCCCTGACCCTCGCCTACAGCGCCGCGATCGCGGCCGATTCGGCGACCACCACGGCCGGCATCCTCCAGGTGGCCGAGCCCCGCCACAAGGGCACCACGATGTCGCTCTACGCGATCATCGGTTTCACCGGGGCCTTCGTCGGACCGGTGATCTTCGGCACGGCCCTCGACCTCGCGGGCGGCGACCAGGCGGTGCGTGCCTGGCTCGCCGCCTTCGGCGCGATCGCGGTGCTCGTGCTGCTCGGACCTTTGATCGTCCGCTGGCTGATCGGGATGGGGCAGATCGGGCGCTGATACCCTGCGCAGAAAGTCCCGAGGTTCGCGCTTGGTCGGCGCGCCGGGTTGGTCGCGCTACAGGCGCGCCCAGCGAAGATGAAGACTTCGCGGGACCGGTCCGAGGGCGCGCGCCCGGGTGCCGGCTCAGTTGTTCGCGGCGGATGCTGCCCGCTCGATGCGCGCGGCTTCCGGGTGCCCGGGCGCGCTGGCCGCCTTCGCCTCGACCGACGCTGGCCCCTTCAGCGCCTCGAGAATGCCACGGCTGCGCGCCTCGGCCTGATAGGCGCGGATCGCCCGGAGTGTGCGCAGCCCGAGCTGGCCGTCGATCGGTCCGGGATCGAAGCCGCGCAATCTCAGGATCCGCTGCGCGTCGGTGACCAGATCCTGGTAGGAGGTCTCGTCCAGCTCCGGGCTGTCGGGAACCTCGGCGACCTCGGCGGGCGCAGCGGCGGACGCCTGGTTCGCAGGCGCGGCCGGCGCGGGTTCGGCAAACGGGCCGCCGAGGGCGACCAGCCCTGCGACCGCGACCAGCGGGCCGAGCGCTTTGACCATGGGCTTCCTCCAGCCTGCGTCCTTGACGGCGTTAACTTGTCGTCAATCATAGGCGGCAATCCCGCGGCCGCATACCGCAGCGCTGCGATTGCCCTGGCCAGCCTGCGCATTAATTGACAGGCTGGTGCCGGAAAGCCACGGATCGGCGGCGGGACAACCAAGCCAGGGGAAGCATCGACATGGATCAGGAGCAGGGCCGTCGGCCGGCGAAGCTGGACAAGCCGGGTCGGGGACGGATCTACGACAGCATCGCCGAGACCATCGGCAACACGCCGCTGGTCCGCATCCCCCGCCTGGCGAAGGCGCACGGCGCACGCGCCGACGTCACGCTCAAGCTCGAATTCTTCAATCCGATCGGCAGCGTCAAGGACCGGATCGGGGTCAGCATGATCGAGGCGATGGAAAAAGAGGGCAAGCTCGGCCAGGGCGCGGTCCTGGTCGAGCCGACCTCGGGCAACACCGGCATCGCCCTCGCGTTCGTATGCGCCGCGCGCGGCTACCGGCTGATCCTGACCATGCCCGAATCGATGTCGATCGAGCGCCGCAAGATGCTGGCCTATCTGGGCGCCGAGATCGTGCTGACGCCGCGTGAGCTGGGCATGAAGGGCGCGCTCGCCAAGGCCGACGAGCTGGCTGACGACGACCCCGGGCGCGGTGATGCCGAGCCAGTTCACCAATCCCGCCAATCCCGAAATCCACCGCCGGACCACGGCCGAGGAGATCTGGGCCGATACCGGCGGCCTCGTCGACTGCATCGTCTCGGGCGTCGGCACCGGCGGCACGCTGACCGGCTGCGGCCAGGTCCTGAAGCCGAGGCGACCGGGCCTGCGCATGGTCGCGGTCGAGCCCGAGGCGAGCCCCGTGCTCTCGGGCGGCCAACCCGGGCCGCACATGATCCAGGGCATCGGCGCGGGCTTCATCCCGGAGGTCCTCGACACCAGCCAGATCGACGAGATCGTCAAGATCGCCAACGACCGGGCGTTCACGTTCGCGCGCGAACTCGCCCGGCTCGAGGGCATCCCCGCCGGGATCTCCTCGGGCGCCGCGCTGGCTGCCGGCCTCGAGGTCGCCGGCCGGCCCGACATGGCCGGCAAGCTGATGGTCGTGATCATCCCGTCGTTCGCCGAGCGCTACATCACGACGGCGCTGTTCGAGGGGCTGTAATCCCGGGCACAGAAAGTCTCGACTTTCACACCCGGGGGCGGGACAGCCTGGGTCGGCGGCCGCGGCAGACGTGCCCGCGAAGCTGAACACGCCGCGGGAGCGAGACAAGGCTCCGGGCCGCCGCTACTTCATCACCTCGGCAAGCGCGGCGGAGAAGCCGAGCAGGGAGATCGGTATGCCGACCTCCGGCTGCTTGCCCTGTGATCGTAGATGTGGAAGCCGACGGTCGCCTTGGTCCCCGCCTTCAGCCGGGCCAGGAGATCCGGCTTGAGCAGCACCTCGACCCGGCAGCCCTCCTTCTCGCAACGCTCGAAATTGACCCGCTGTTGCTCGCCATCATCGATCTTGAGGGATGCGCCGGGGGGCAGGAAGACGCCGAGGGGCAGCAGGACCAGCATGCCTGGCGAGTTGAGGGTGGGCACCCGCCCGACCACGGCGAGCATCACGCGGTTGCCTTTCTGGTCGACGATCCGCTGACGCATCTCGCACATTTCGGGCTTGCCTTGGGTGATCGTCGCGCAGTGGAGGGTCCAATCCTGGAACACCTGACCATCCCGTCCCTTGCCCGCGGCGGCGCTCGGGGGCGCCGGAGTCGGGGCGGTGGTCTTCGGGGCCTGACCGGTCGGCGCTTGGCTCGGCGTTGTCTGGCTCGCCTGCGCGAACACTGGGGCGGGAGCGCTCGCGCCGAGCAGCGCGGCGAGCAGGAGGACGGCGAACGATGCGCCCGGCAGGCTCGCAGGCGTTGGGGCAAGATCCATGGCGGGTCCTCCACTAAGAGGGCTGTAGTTAAGTCGCGGCAAACAGTCCGAATTACAAGATGTGCGTCGGGCGATGGGATACAACCCGTCGGATCCGCCTACCGCTGACCTCGCCGATCCTCCCTGATCATGTCGGCCGCCTTCTCGGCGATCATGATCACCGGGGCGTTGGTGTTGCCGGAGGTGATGGTCGGCATGATCGAGGCATCGACCACCCGCACGCCCGCGAGGCCGTGCACCCGCAGCCGGTCGTCGACCACGGCGCCGGGGTCCGAACCCATCTTGCAGGTCCCGACCGGATGGAAGATGGTCGTGCCGATCGTGCTCGCGGCCTCGGCGAGCTCCGGATCGCTCTGGAACCCCGCCCCCGGCTTGAGCTCGTCCGGCTGGAACCGGGCAAGCGCGCGCGCGGCGCAAATCCGCCGGGTGAGGCGGATCGCGTCCGCGGCGACCATCCGATCGGCTTCGGTTGCGAGGTAGTTCGGCCGGATCGCGGGCGGCACGCCCGGCTCCGGACTCTTGATCCGGACGTCGCCGCGGCTCTCCGGGCGGAGATTGCAGACCGAGGCGGTGAACGCCGGGAAGGCGTGCAGCGGCTCGCCGAACCGGTCCAGCGACAGCGGTTGGATGTGATACTGGAGATTCGGCGTCGCGCGCGCCGGATCGGAGCGTGCGAAGGCGCCGAGCTGGGATGGCGCCATGGTCAGAGGCCCGCGCCGGAACAGGAAGTACTCCACGCCCATCCAGCCGCGCGCGAGCAGGCGGCCCGCCTGCTCGTTCAGGGTGCTCGTGCCCTGCACCTTGTAGATCAGGCGCAGCTGCAGGTGGTCCTGGAGGTTCGCGCCCACGCCCTCCACTCCATGCACCGGCCGGATGCCAGCCTCCTGCAGCAGCTCGCCCGGTCCCACTCCCGAAAGCTGCAGGAGCTGCGGTGAGCCGATCGAGCCGGCGGCGAGGATCAGCTCGCCTCTGACAGAGACGTAGGCCTCGCTGCCGTCCCGGCGGAAGTGGAGGCCCGCGGCGCGGCGGCCGTCGAACGCAATCCCGCTGGCCTCGGCGCGGGTCAGCACCTCGAGGTTCGGTCGGGCGCGCACCGGCCGCAGGAACGCCTTGGCCGTGCTCCAGCGCACGCCCCGCTTCTGGTTGACCTGAAAATAGCCGCAGCCCTCGTTGTTGCCCCGGTTGAAGTCATCGGTCCGCGGGATGCCGACCTCGGCCGCCGCGTCCCGGAACGCTTCCAGGATCTCCCAGCGCAGACGCATCTCCTCGACCCGCCACTCGCCGCCGGCACCGTGCAGCTCGTCGGCGCCATGGACGAAGTCCTCGGATTTCTTGAAGTAGGGCAACACGTCGTCCCAGCCCCAGCCGCGGTTGCCCAGCTGGCGCCACTGGTCGTAGTCCGCGGCCTGGCCGCGCATGTAGATCATGCCGTTGATCGAGGAGCAGCCGCCCAGCACCCTGCCCCGGGGGTAGTTGAGCACGCGGCCGCCAAGGCCGGGCTCGGCCTCGGTCTTGAAGCACCAGTCGGTGCGCGGGTTGTTCTGGGTGTAGAGATAGCCGACGGGGATGTGGATCCACGGATAGCTGTCCTTGCCGCCGGCCTCGAGGAGCAGGACCGAGACCGCGGGATCGGCGGACAGCCGGTTGGCCAGCACGCAGCCGGCCGTGCCGGCGCCGACGATGACGTAGTCGAAGCCACCGATGTCGCGCACCGAGCGGTCGGTTCCGCGCATGCGGTCTCCCCCTCCTCTTCCGGTCGACCTGGCAGTCATACATTACCAGGCGCCGCCGGTGCCGGTCACCCCACAACTGGCCCGCTGCCCGCGCGCGAGAGCACGACGAGGAGCGACGGGCTCGATGCGGCGTTCGGTTGCCTTGGTTTACCAGCTGACGCCTTTTCACCCTCGCGCGACGGGGATTGCAGCTTGACTGCGATCCCTTTCAGCGCGAACATCCGTGGAACGGGGTGGACTTCGCCTCGGCTCGACCGGCGGTCGGGCGCGCTCGGGTTTTTTGAGCGGCGCTCGGCGCAACGCCGGGCCGGATGATTTTCCCGGGCATCCGGGACTGCATGGCCAGCAGCCGCCCCGACATTGGCAGACAGAGCGCCTCGCGCAGCAATCGGGCTGCACGACATTTCAAGGAGGCGACAAATGATTACCCCGGAATCAACCCGACAGCAGCTTTCCCGTGCGCTCGGCATCATAGCGCTTCTCGCCGCGCCGCTGCCCGCGCTTGCGGCCGATCTGAGGATCGCCTGGGAGGAGGGCTTCTACCCCGAGGAAGACAAGGCCATCGCCGCGGTCGTCGCAGCCTACCAGCAGGACACCGGCAAGACCGTCGAACTCGGCTTCTACCCCCAGGACGGGCTGGCGGACACGGTGCTTCCCATGCTCGACGCGGGGAAGCCACCGGATCTCCTTCTCGGCTTGGGCATCAGCTATCTGCCGGAGTGGGCCCTCAACGACGTGCTCGCCGACCTCTCGGGCGTCGTAGGGCCGATCGAGGACCAGTTCTATCCGGGCGTGCTCGGCAATGTCCGGCTGCGCAACGGCAAGACCGGCACGACCGCCTACTACGCCGTGCCGATCGGGCAGTTTGGCCATTACATCCATGTCTGGAAGAGCCTGCTCGAGCAGGCGGGGATCAAGCTCGAGGACATCCCCCAGCAGTGGGACGCGTTCTGGGGGTTCTGGTGCGACAAGGTGCAGCCGGCCGTACGCAAGGCCACCGGCCGCGCGGACTTCTACGGCATCGGCCTGCCGATGTCGGCGAAGGCCAACGACACCGCCACCGGCCTCGACCAGTTCCGGGACGCCTACGGGGTCGACTACCTGTCCGCCGACGGGCAGCCGATGCTCGACGATCCGGCGGTCAGGAAGCAGGTCGTGACCATCCTCGCCGACTACACCGCGGTCTGGGCCAAGAAATGCACGCCACCCGATTCGGTGGACTGGACCAACATCGACAACAACAAGGCCTTTCACGACCAGAGGGTCGCGATGACGATCAACTCGACGCTGTCGATTACCAACGCGCTGCGGGCGAAACGACCGGACGACTACTATCGGAACACCGCGACGATCCCGTGGCCGAAGGGGCCCGGCGGCGAGCCCTACGGCATCGAAACAGGGTTCATCAGCGTCGTGGTGTTCAAAGCGGCCAAGAACGTCGAGGGTGCCAAGGACTTCCTCCGCTACCTGCTGAGCGAGGGCCGGCTCGGCGCCTATCTCGAGGCTTCGCTCGGCCGCGGGCTGCCGACCATGCCGGCGCTCCTCCAGACGCCGTTCTGGCAGGATCCCAAGGACCCACACCGGACGGCAGCCGCCAGGCAGCTGGGCCAACCGGTCGCGCCGTCGTACCGGAATCTCAACCCGAAGTACGGCCGGGTCGAGGAGCAGGCGATCTGGGAGAAGGCGGTCAACCGCATCGCGGTCGACGGCCTCACGCCGGAGCAGGCGGCCGATGAGGCGATCGTCCAGGTCAAGGAGATCCTGGCCAAGTAGCGGATCTCGCGGGCGCGGCCGGCTCAGGCCCCCGCGCCCGCCCGAACCCGCGACGCCTGCAGCGCCGAGCTGCACACCATTTCATCAAGGAGAGCATTCATGAAGAAGCCCGCTCGAGCCGCTCGACACATCGGTGGCGGCCTTCTCGTCGGGGCCCTCGTCACTCTGGCTGCGGCAACCGCCACGGCTGCGGACGCCGTCCGGATCGCCCTGATCGACCCCTTCAAGGACGATGCGGCGCCGTTTCAGTTCATGATCGACGAGATCAACGCCGCCGGCGGGGTCCTCGGCGGCAAGAAACTCGAGCTCGTCACCTTCACACCCAAGTTCGATGTTCAAGAGAGCGTGGGCGCCTTGCGCCAAGCGATCGACCAGGGCATCCCGTTCGTCGCCGAGGGTCCCGGCTCCCATATCGCGCTGGCGCTGATCAAAGCCGTCGCCGAGCACAACCAGACGGATACGGGCCACCGCATCCTCTACCTCAACTTTGGTGCCATCGATCCGGCGTTGACCAACGGTGAATGTAACTTTTGGCACTTCCGCTTCGACGCCGACGTCGATATGAAAATGGCGGCGATCACGACCTACATGGCGCACAACCGGAACCAGATAAAAAAGGTCTTCCTGATCGACCAGGACTACTCCTTCGGCCACTCGGTGGCCGCGGCGGCGCGAAAGCAGTTGCAGGCAAAGGCGCCGGGCATGGAGATCGTCGGCGACGAGCTCCACCCCCTTCAGAAGATCAAGGACTTCGCGCCGTACGTCGCCAAGATCAAGTCCGCGGGCGCCGACAGCGTGATCACCGGCGACTGGGGCGATGACCTCGCTCTGCTGATCCAGGCGGGGGTCGAAGGCGGTCTGGCTGTCAACTGGTACACCCTCTACGGTGCTGACGCCGTGCCCGCCCTCGGAAAGCAGGGCGTCGGCCGCATGGTGCAGGTTTCGGTATGGCACGAGAACGTCGACAGCGAGGAGCTGCTCGATCACGCCACAGCGTTCAAGACAAGGTACGGCGTCGACTGGGGCCCGGCCCCGGTACGGCCGTTGATGGAGATGCTTGCCAGGGCTCTCGATAGGGCTGGCGAGCCCGACCCGTTGAAGGTCGCGCGGGCGCTGGAGGGCATGCGGCAGCACACGCCGCTCGGCGAGGTCTACCTTCGCAAGGACAATCACCAGCTGATCCAGCCGCTGTACCTCTCGATCCTTGCTGACGACGTCGCCCATCACCTCGCGGATACCAGCTTGGGCTTCAAGACCCTGGCCAAGATCCCGGCCGAAGCGACGGTGACCGAAACCACGTGCAAGATGGAGCGCCCGAGCTGAGCATGCTTTGATTCGACTTGCGGGCCGGCGCAGATCCTTAAGCTGTCAGGTGACGGCGGCGGAGGTCGGCGCCGGCTCAGGTGAGGCACGCGAGGACCAGCGGCATGGTCAGCGCCGAGGCGATCGTCGTCAGCGCGATCAGGCCGGCCAGCAGCGGCGGGTCGCCGACGAGCTGGCGGGCGAGCACGTAGCTGGGGGCCGAGATCGGGCAGGCCGCGAACAGCACCGCGACCGACGCGGTCAGGCCCTCGATGCCGAGCAGGCGGCAGGCGAAGCCGGTCGTGGCTGGCAGCAGCAGCTCGGGGCGCAGATGGTCGTGGCGGCCGGCCAGTTCTGGCCGAGATGGGCGAGTTCAAGGCTCGCGCCGACGCAGAGCAGACCGGGGGTCAGCGAGGTTTGGCCCAGGATTTGCGAGCGTGTCGTGCGGCACCCCGCTCAGATCCACGCCCGTGGGATCGAGGGGCCCTGCTCTGCGAGGTCGACGCAGATGCGGCGGGCCGCGTCGAGGGGTGCCTTGCACACGCTTCCTGCTCTGCGAGGTCTAGGCAGACCAAACGGTCCACGCCGACGGCGCCCTGCGCACGCCTGACCCGACCACCCGTTTCGAGTGCCCGTCGCTCACGACAACCTGGGCGTCCCACGCCCAGCCGACCTCGTCCTCGGTGGCGCTGTCCTAGGTCAGCGCCTGATACACGCTGGTGATGATGATCCCCCAGAGCACCAACGACGACAGCACGCTGAACAACACACCATCCGCAAGCTGCCACACCCCAATGTCCGAGAACATCGGCGCCCCCGGGGACTCCGTCACCAAAGCTCTTGAAGTTGGGCGACCCCGCGACACTTGTGGTCTCCTATCTCAGAGATACCCGTGCCCATCTCGTGCGAGAGTAGCACTTTGGCGCGAAGATACCAGCCAATTTTCACCCGCTGTCGGCGGGCGGGAGCCGACGGAACAGCCGGGCCGTTTTCGGGGCGAGAGCATGCCGCTCCTTGCTCTGCTAAGTGTCCTTTTGAGCCTGGCGATGATAGACCTGAGGTGGGGCCTGGTCGAGGTCCTTGGGCGGCAGCTGGGGTTGCGGCATGGCGTAGAACTTGGGCTCCCGATCCTCCAGGGACGGCTCGAATGGCAGGCGCATCTGGACCTGGGTCTGGTTCTCGGCAGCCTCGCGTTGGGCGGTCTGGAGCTGCTCCGCGAGATCGCGGCTCCACGGCAGAATGTAGGCGCGGGGCTCGGAGACCTCATTCATTTGCAACCAGACGTAGATGGCTTGGTTCTCGCGGAAGGTCGACGCCAGCACCGTGGCCTCGGGGGCCTTGGCGCGCAACCATTCCAGCTGGACCGGCTTGGGCAGGCCCAGGAGCGCCGCGAAGCCGACGTAGGCCGCGGGCAGAAATAGCGCGCTGGCGCCGATGGCGCTGAGCTTGAGCCCCAGGCGGCGGGGCGACCAGACGCTGATGCTGCTGATCACGCCCGCGAGCACGGCGATCCCGGCATAGAGATAGGTCAGCTCCGTCATGACGTCCTCCAGGCGCGGAGGTTGCGCTGCAGGCTGTGCACGCTGCCCGGGACCAGGTCGCCGTCCGCCGACAACCGGAAGCGGAACACGGTCAGCTCCTCGCCCTCGCGCACGAGCTCGATCTTGCTGGCCAGCACCTGGCGCGCCGATTCCTTGGCCGACTTCTTGATGCTGGTGACGATGGTCACCGGGATCGGCAGGACACCGGCCGTATTGCGGTACAGATGCACGTTCACGGTGTATTCGCCGGCCGGGATGCCCCGCGAATAGGACACCTCGTAGTTCATGCCGGTCGCATCGGCCCGCTTGCCGAGGTCGTCACGCAGCAGATTGAAGATCTTACCGCCCTTGTTGGAGTAGCCGACCGGCACGTCGCCCGGCGCCTGGACCCAGAGATCGACGTCGGTGTCCAGCTCGTCCGGCCAGCGGGCCTCGACGATCACGTTGCCCGGGGGATTGGTGTTGTCCTGGGCGGCCTTGCCGGGCGGGTTCAGGTGCGGCAGGAGCAGAATGACCATGGCCACGAACCCGGCCAGGGCCAGCATGATGACATCGCGAAAAACCGTGCCGGTCTCGTCCTCGTCCTGCTCAAGTCCGAACATGGCGCTCTCCGAGCTCGACGATCGCCGTGAACAGGATGACCGTGCCGCTCTCGAGGAGACGGTAGTTGACCATGAGCCAGATGTTGAGCACCGCGCCGACCAGGGTCGTGTAGAGCGCGACCGACATACCGTCGAGCAGCGTCGCGACCATGGGCTTGATGGACTCCACGTCCCCGGCCGCCTCGGCGTTGACGCCAGAGAGTGCCATAATGAAGCCGATGACGGTGCCGAGCAGGCCGAGGAACACGAGACTGCTGCCGATGTGCCGAATTGATCCGATCCGGGACGTGAGCTTCAGCCTGAGCGCCGAGGCGCGGATCGCCCGCGACTGGGTGTCCTGCGCGCTGCCGGGCTCCAGATAGTCCCGGACCCGCGACGACCCTCCCGAGGGCAGCGCTCCGAGCTGATTGAGTTCGACGCTAGTAGCGAAGATCTTGCCGCCGCAGCGGACCAAGCCGTAAACGAACACCGCGGCGATCAGCACGACCTGATGCGTGCTGTCGCCGGCCAGGATCAGACCGATCCAGCCCTTGAGCCATGCGGCACAGAACAGGGCCAAAGCGACCAGATTGATCACCGAAAAGCGCAGCATCAGGTGGTATCGCCAGCCAGCGGCGTCCGATTCCGAGAACGCCGCGAACCAGCTCGCGGCCGCAAAACGCTTCGGCGGGATCGCTGGTGGGTCGTTCGAAGCGGGGAATTCGTCAGCAGTCGGGGCAAGAGCATCCGTCATGACCGCCTCATGAAACTTGGGGTGGGCCGATCACCGACCGGCTTCAGCCCCTCCTTGAAGAGGCAACCGACCCGCGATCTGGCAACTCGCACCTTCGTGCCCCAGGGTTAAGAAAGTCTTAACCGCCGCCATACATCTACAGTTGTAGGCGCGTCGCCTCTCGGCTCCCGGGCCGCTGTGTCGGATCCATGGTTGGCCTGAGCCTCGTCACAGTCATGACGTCGGGGGTGTCGGTGCGAAACGATAGGTGTGTAGTCCTATTTTTATCGCTTGTCAATGAATTGATGCCGATCGCACGTCCACGCCCGCGCGGCGACAGGCCCCCGCCAGAGCGCTCCAGCGGCTATTCGACAGTGACCGATTTCGCCAGATTGCGCGGCTGATCGACGTCGGTGCCCTTGAGCACCGCGGTGTGGTAGGCGAGCAGCTGGACCGGAATCGCATACAGAATCGGCGCCACCAGCGGATCGACCTTGGGCAATGCCACCGCGGTCGCGACATATTCGGCCAGTTGGGTGCAGCCGCGCTGATCGCTCAGGAGAATCACCTTGCCGCCGCGCGCGACCACCTCCTGCAGGTTGCTCGCGGTCTTGTCGAACAAGGGATCGGGCGGCGCCACCACGATCACCGGCACCGCCTCGTCGATCAGTGCGATCGGCCCGTGCTTGAGCTCGCCGGCGGCGTAGCCCTCGGCGTGGATGTAGCTGATCTCCTTGAGCTTCAAGGCGCCCTCGAGGGCGATCGCGAAGCTCGTACCGCGGCCGATGTAGAGGACGTCGCGGGCATGCACCAGACGCTGCGCTATCTGCTCGTAGGCCGCGTCCTGCATCAGGACCTCGGCCGCGCGCGCCGGCACCTCGTCGAGGGCCTGCGTCAGCTCGGCCTCGCGCTCGGCGGTCAGCCGGCCGCGGGCGCGGGCCGCGCCGATCGCCAGGCAGGCGAGCGTGGCCAGCTGGGTCGTGAACGCCTTGGTCGAGGCGACGCCGATCTCGGGACCGGCAAGCGTGCGCAGCTGACAGTCGGCTTCGCGCGCGAGCGTGCTGTCGGGCACGTTGACGAGCGCGATCGTCGCGAGCCCCTGCGCCTTGACCGCGCGCATCGCCTCGAGCGTGTCCATGGTCTCGCCGGACTGGGAGACGAACAGCGCAGCGCTGCCCGGCACCAGCGGCGTGCCGCGGTAGCGGAACTCCGAGCCGATGTCGAGATCGACCGGCAGGCCGGCCAGCTGCTCGAACCAGTAGCGCCCGACCATGCAGGCATAGGCCGCGGTGCCGCAGGCGATCATCGCCAGCCGTGGCAGGCTCGCGAAATCGACCGGCAGCTCGGGCAGGGTGATCCGATGATCGGCCGGGCTCGCGAACGAGCGCAGGGTGTCGCCAAGGACCGCCGGCTGCTCGTGGATCTCCTTATGCATGAAGTGGCGGTAGTTGCCGCGGCCGATCATCGCGCCCGAGAACGCGGTCTGCCGGATCTCGCGCACCACCTCGGCGCCGTCGGCGCCATAGACGCTGGCGCCCCGCGCGGTCAGCACCGCCCAGTCGCCTTCCTCCAGGTACTGGATCCGATTGCTCAACGGCGCCAGCGCCAGCGCATCGGAGCCGATGTACATCTCGCCGTCGCCATAGCCGATCGCGAGCGGGCTGCCCCGCCGCGCGCAGATCAAAAGGTCATCGTGGCCGGCGAACAGGATCGCGAGCGCGAACGCGCCCTCGAGCCGCTTGAGCGCGGCCGCGGCGGCCGCGACCGGCCCCAGCCCGCTGGCGAGGTAATGGCTGATCAGCTGGGGCACGACCTCGGTATCGGTCTGGGTCGCGAAGCGGTGGCCCTTGGCGGTCAGCTCGGCGCGCAGGCTCTGGAAGTTCTCGACGATGCCGTTGTGGACGACCGCGACCCCGCCCGCCTCGTGCGGATGGGCGTTGTCCTGGGTCGGCGCGCCATGAGTGGCCCAGCGGGTGTGGCCGATGCCGGTCACGCCGGCGAGCGGCTCGGCCTCGAGCGCGCGCTCGAGATTGGCGAGCTTGCCCTCGGCGCGGCGACGCTCGATCCGCCCCTCGACCAGGGTCGCGATGCCGGCGCTGTCATAGCCGCGGTACTCGAGCCGCCGCAGCGCATCGAGCAGCAGAGGTGCCGCCGCCTGGCGGCCGAGGATACCGACGATCCCGCACATCGCGCAGGCGCTCCCGTCAAACGGAGGTTTACGAGCCCGGCCGGCGGCGGGCGCGGAGCCGTGCCGCGCCGTCCGGGAGGTCGGTCTGGCGGCCCCGGGCGATGCTCAGGCTGCCGGGCGGCACGTCGCGGGTGATCGTGCTGCCGGCGCCGACGAAGGCGCCGTCGCCGATCGTGACCGGCGCCACCAGGGCCGAGTTGGAGCCGATGAACACGCCCTCGCCGATCTCGGTCCGGTACTTGCCCATGCCGTCGTAGTTGCAGGTGATCGTGCCGGCGCCGATGTTGCTCTTGGCGCCGACCCGGGCATCGCCGATGTAGCTCAGGTGGTTGGCCTTGGCGCCGGCCTCGAGCCTGGCGTTCTTGACCTCGACGAAGTTGCCGACCCGGGCGCCTTCGCCGATCTCGGCGCCGGGACGGATCCTGGTGAACGGACCGATCCGCGCCCCGGCCTCGATCCGGACCCCCTCGAGATGGCAGAACGGCAGGATCTGAGCGCCCTCGGCGACCGTGACGCCGGGCCCGAACACCACATAGGGGCCGATTTCGGCCCCGGCCGCGAGCTCGGTGTCGGCCGCGAGGAACACGGTCTCGGGCGCGGTCAGGGTCACGCCTGCGGCCATCGCCGCGAGCCGCAGCCGACCCTGCAGGATCGCCTCGGCCTCGGCGAGCTGGACTTGTGAGTTGATGCCGAGCCCGGCCTCGTAGGGACCCTCGGTCGCGGTGCAGGTCCAGCCGCGCGCCCGGGCGTGCTCGACCACGTCGGTGAGGTAGTACTCGCCCTTGGGCTGCTTGATCTCGAGCGCGTCGAGCAGCGGCATGAGCCTTCCCGCATCGAACGCCATGATCCCGGCGTTGCACATGCCCTCGCGCTTCAGGGTCGCGTCCGCGTGCCGTTCCTCGACGATCGCGGCGAGGCCGGCCCGGTCGAAGGCGAGCCGGCCGTAGCCCGCGGGGTCGGGCGGGCGAAAGCCGAGCACCGCGACCGCGGCGTCGGCCGCGCGCCGCGCCTCGAGCAGCCGGTTCAGCGTCTCGGCGGTCGCCAGCGGGGTATCCGCATACAAGACCAGCAGATCGCCCTCCGGCGGCAGCTCGGCGCGCGCCGCCATCAGCGCGTGGCCGGTGCCGAGCTGCGGGTCCTGATGGACGATCACCGCCGGCAGCGGGCTCCGGTCGACCTCGGCCGCGACCCGGTCCATGCCCGGCGCCAGAATCACCAGCGCGCGCGCCGGCGCCAGCGCCGCCGCGGTCTCGAGCACGTGCGCGATCATCGGGCGGCCGGCCAGCGGATGCAGGACCTTGGGCCGCTCGGAGCGCATGCGCGTGCCCTTGCCGGCGGCGAGCAGGACGATGGTGAGCGGAGCAGGCATGTCGTTTCGACCTCGGAGTAGAAGCGATGCGGATCGGCGTGCGGCACTTTGCAGGCAGGGAATTGCTGCGTATTTAACGGCATCGGCTCCTCCTGGCAAAGCAAGGACGAAAGCTTTGGCGCTCCGGTTCGCAGCGGTCGTGTTCGACCTCGACGGCACCCTGGTCGACAGCGCGCCCGATCTGTGCGCCCTGGTCAACGAGATGCTGGCCGAGCTCGGCCGTCCCGGCCTCGAGCTGGCCGAGGTGATGCCGATGATCGGCGACGGCTCCCGGGCGCTCCTGGAGCGCGGCCTTCGGGCCTCGGGCGGGGTGCCGCCGACGGTCGATCTGGACGCCTTGTTCGCCGAGTTCCTGCGCCGCTACGCGAGGCTGCCCGTGCGTCCGGACCAGGTCTACGCGGGCGTGGTCGCGGCGCTCGAAGAGCTGGCGACGGCCGGGGTCCGCCTCGGGGTCTGCACCAACAAGCCGCAGGTGCCGACCGACCGGCTGCTCACGGCACTTGGTCTCGCGCGCTTTTTCGGCGCGGTCATCGGCGGCGATGCTCTGCCGGTGCGCAAGCCCGACGCCGGCCACCTGCGGGCGGTGCTCGCCCGATTGGGCGTCGACACCGCCCCGGCGGCGATGGTCGGCGACAGCCGGACCGACCTGCTCACGGCGCGCGCCGCGGGCGTGCCCTGCGTGCTGCTGAGCTGCGGCTACACGCCGGTCCCGGCGCGCGAGCTCGGCGCCGATCGGGTGATCGACCACATGAGCGAGCTCGGCGCCGCCCTCGCCAGCCTCGGCGGGCACGGCTGAGGGGCCGGAGCCGACGGCCGGACGGCCCCGGCGGGCGCGATGGCCCGCACTTGGAATCGACCGCTCCGGCTGCCTCCAGCGCCTCCATCTGATCTGGAGATTGATGCGCGCATCCAGGCAACACGTTGGCGAATGCCTCGTCGCCCGCCTGTCCTCGTCCTTCTTTTTTCCCACTTCAACCAGCACAGTTCAGCTCCAGGGCCAAACATATGCCCAATCGGATGCGCCGAGTGAATCGTCGATTCCGTGATCTCATTGGATTTTATGCCTTGGCCTGACTGATGATGACGGGGTTTAGATCGGGACTGTGTCCACAAAAGTTACGGAACTGAGGCGCGGATAACACACTTCTGACGCAAGTTTTACTGTATCTCCTCAAGACACGGGCAGGCCTCCATGGTTGATCTGGAGATCAATCTCCAGCCGAGGGCATGGCTTGATCCACGCCGCCAGAACTTGAAGGTTTCGGCGGGGCGGGTGCCGGTGCCCGATCGGCATTGGATTGAGATTGATCTCCAGCAAGGAAAAATCGGCCCCGGGCCGAGGGCACAGATGTGACGCATCAGGGCACAGAAGTGACGCATCGGGCAGCGTCGGCGTGATCCGACCCGATCGCCGGCTGATCGCCGGCCCGGGCGGCTTGACACTCGCAAGCAGGCGCTCTTATAGCGTGCGGTGCGGGCGGGCGATTAGCTCAGCGGGAGAGCACTCGCTTCACACGCGAGGGGTCGCTGGTTCAATCCCAGCATCGCCCACCATGGCGCCATCGACAGGGCCGGGGTCGGGGCCGGCCGCGGCTGGTCCCGCGCCGGCCGTAGCCTTCTCATCCCCTGGACAGAACCGTGATCCAAGCTAGTTTGGCCAGGGTCCGGGCAAGCCCGCCCGGCCCGAGCGCGATGACGCCGGTCAGCCACCGGTGACCGCCGCGGTGTTGACCATCATCGATCGCTACCTGCTCCGCCAGATCGTCACCAGCTCGCTGGCGATGACCGGGGTCGGGCTGGTGATCCTTTTGCTCGAGCGCGTCCTCAAGCTGTTCGACCTGGTCGCCAATCCGAACAAGGCGTTCAGCTATGTCGGCCAGATGCTGGTCCTGCTGCTGCCGCACTTCCTGAGCATCGCTTTGCCGGCCGCGTTCTTCTTCGGGGTCCTGCTGACCTTCCTGCGCCTGAAACGCGACCGCGAGCTGGTCGCCCTGGCGGGCACCGGGCGAAGCCTCGGGCGGCTGCTCGCGCCGGTCATGGGCCTGGCGGCGCTGACGATGCTGCTGACGCTGCTGATCGTCGGCTGGCTCAGCCCGCAGGCCCGCTACGCCTACCGCGCGCTCAAGCAGCAGGTGGCCGAGGCGTCGCTGACCGCGGCGGTGCAGGGCGGCACCTTCGTTCATGCCCGCGACCTGACGTTCTTTGCCGAGCGCTCGGCGCCGGCCGCCGACGGGCTGCGCCTCGCCAGGGTTTTCGTCTATCAGGATGCGCCGGACGGCGGTGCCACCGTGGTCACCGGCGCGGTCGGCCGGCTCGGCCAGGTCGACGCCAGCCGGAGCCCGCTGCTGGTCCTCCAGCAGGGCGTGCGGGCGGAGTTGCCGGCCGACGGCCCGCCGAGCACCGTGGCCTTCGACAACCTCAGCTGGCCGGTGGTCACCGATGGCGATTTGTCCTTCCGGCCGCGCGGCGAAGACCAGCGCGAGCTCACGCTCGACGAGCTCTGGACCCGGCCGGCGAGCGCCTCCAGCGAGCCCAGCGCGGCCGAGATCGCGGCCGAGCTGCATGGCCGCCTGGCCCTGATCGCATCGGTGCCGGTTCTGCCCTTGCTCGCAGCACCCCTGGCGCTCGTCGGCGGCTTGCGCAGTCAGCGCAGCGGCATCGTGTTCGGCCTGCTGATCCTGATCCTCTACTACGAGGCGCTGAACTTCGGCGAAGCGCTCGCCAAGCACGCCCTGGTCGCCCCCTGGATCGGGCTCTGGCTGCCCTTCCTGGCGCTGGCGGCCGGCACCGGCTGGCTGTGTCTGCAGCCGTGGCTCGGCCGCCGGCTGCGGCGCCGGCGCGGCTGAGGCCGGCGCGGGACCGGGCGGGCGGCGACGCGCTCATGCTCTCGGTGCTGAGCCGCTACATCGCGCGTCGGCTGCTCGCGCGCGCCGGCTTCCTGCTGCTCGGGCTCGCGGCCCTGATGATCATCCTCGATTTCCTGGCCAACGGCGACCAGGTGATCGCCAAGAGCGAGAGCGTCGTTTGGCCGATCCTGCGCTACACGGTGCTCCGCCTGCCCGAGATCCTGGCGCTGCTGCTGCCGATCACGGCGATGCTCGCGACCCTTTTGACCTTCGCCGAGCTGACGCGCCACAGCGAGCTGACCGCGATGGCCGCGGCCGGGGTCTCGAAGGCGCGGCTCGCGGCGGCCGTGCTGCCGGTCGCGCTGCTGATCGCGGTGGTCCAGTTCCTGATCGAGGACCAGGCGGTCCCGCTCGCGGTCGCCAGGCTGCGCGCCTGGGGGATCGGCGACTATGCGCCCCCCGCCGACGCCCAGGCGGGCGTCTGGCTGCGCCATGGCGACGACATCCTGCGCGTCCGCACGCCCGATCCGCGAGACGGCCGACTGGGCGACGTGACCATCTTTCAGCGCGATCCGGAGGGCAATCTGGTCGCCGAGCTCAAGGCGCCGAGCGCCACCTACGAGGACGGCGGCTGGACGTTGCATGACGTGACCCGGTCGCCGATCGGCCCCGGGATGGTCGAGCAGGAGGCGAGCCTGCGCTGGTCGGACGATCTCAGTCCGGCGCTGCTCGCGGCGGTGCTGGCCGATCCGCGCGAGACCCCGCTGCACCAGCTCGTGCGGGTGATTCGGGCGCACGGGCTTGGAACCCAGCCGAGCTACCGCTACAAGCTCTGGCTGCAAGCGCGGCTCGCCGCCCCGCCGACGACGATCGCGATGATCCTGATCATCGTCGCCTTGGCGCGACCGCTGAGCGGGCGTACGGCGCAAGGGTGGTTGATCGTGATCGGCGTGGCGGTGGGCTTCGTCGCCTGGACCTTCGATGGCCTGGCCCTGACCATCGGCGATCTCGGCCTGCTGCCGCCGGTGCTGGCGGCCTGGGCGCCGCTCGCGGTGTTTGCCGCCAGCGCCGCGTCGCTGATGCTGCAGCAGGAGCGGCGCCCGGCGGCGGGTCACTGGGTGGGAGGGCAGTCGTGAGCGCGGGCGCGCGGCGATCGGGGTGGATGGCGCCGACCCGGCCTGGATCGCGGGGCCTGCGCAGGTGATCGCGCTCGGGCCGGCGGATCGGCCGGTCGCGCTCGAACCCGCGGCGGCGGCCGCACCGGGCCGGCTCGAAGCCCGGCTCGCGTTTCTGCTCGGCGACCTCGGCGGCGGCGGGGTCCAGCGGATCGTCACGATTCTGGCCGGCGCGCTGGCCGAGCGCGGGGCCAGGATCGACCTCCTGGTGTGCGACGCCGGCGGCGAGCTCAAGGCGGACCTGCCGCCGGCGGTGAGCGTGGTCGCGCTCCGTCGGCGCAACCCGTTCGCCGCGCGGCTCGCAGCGCTGCGCGCCGATCCCGAGGCGATCCCGGCCCTGCTCTTGCCGCTCCTCAGCCGCAAGCACGGCTCGAGGTCGCTCGCCTGCCTGCCCGCGCTGGCCGACTACCTGCGCAGCGCCCGCCCCGACGTCCTGTTCGCGGCGACGCCTTATCTGAACATCGAGGCGGTGCTCGCGCGGCGTCTGGCGCGCGTCCCGACCCGGGTGGTGATCAGCGAGCGCAACCACTTCTCCAGCGGCAAGCCGCGCAAGGACTGGCGGCGCCGCCATCTGGCACCGGCGATGCGCCACTGCTACCCGCAGGCGGACGCGATCGTGGCGGTCTCCGACGGCGTCGCGCACGACCTCGCGGCGACCCTCGGCCTGCCGCGGGCCATGATCACGACCCTCTACAACCCGACCATCACGCCGGATTTCGCCGCCCGGCTGGGCGAGGCCTGCGCGCACCCGTGGTTTGCCGCCGGCGCGCCGCCGGTGGTCCTCAACGTCGGCCGGCTCGCCCATCAGAAGGACGTCCCGACCCTTTTGCGCGCCTTCGCCCGGGTCCGCAGCCGGCGGCCGGCGCGCCTGATGATCGGCGGCAAGGGCAGCCCGATGCAGATCGATCGGGTCTACGATCTCGCCGCCGAGCTCGGGATCCGGCCCGACGTCGACGCCTTGGGCTTCCTGCGCAATCCGCTGCCGTACATGGCGCGGGCCGCCGTGTTCGTCCTGTCGTCCCGCTTCGAGGGCTTTCCGAACGTCCTGCTCGAGGCGCTGGCCGCCGGCACCCCGGTCGTCAGCACCGACTGCCCGAGCGGCCCGCGCGAGATCCTGGCCGACGGCGCCTTCGGCGCGCTGGTCCCGGTCGGCGACGACCGCGCGCTGGCCGAGGCGATCGAGCGCACCCTGGACGATCCGCCCGATCCCGAGCGGCTGCGGGCGCGGGCCGCGAGCTTCGACTATGACCACGCGATCGATCGCTATCAGGCCGTGCTGCTCGGCGAACCGCCGCCCTTGGGCAGCAGCTCGAGGTAGCGATCGAGGGCAGCCTCGCGCGGAACGCGGCAGTTCGCCGCTGCGCCGGAGTTGGCAACTCCTCGACGAGGAGGTGCCGGGGCTGGTCGGCGACCTCCCCATGCCCGGCGCATGACGGGGTGCACGAGCGGCTCCAATCCGGGACGCTCACTGCCTCCGCCCGTCGGGCACGGGAGCCTGTTCGACCCGGCGGAGCTGCCGTTCATCCCCTGAGGTGAGCCTCAAGGCCACCGGTCGTCGGTGCGCGCCTGGTTCCGGCCCAGGGGTTGAACCGCCGCGACGCCAGGAATACCTCACGGGGCTAGGCAAGCCGATGGCATCCATCATAGGCTGCGCCGGCGAGCGTCGCCGGTGCGGCCGACTGCGTGAGAGAGACGGTCTGAGTGCGCAACATTCTGCGGCTGTTCTTCACCGCCGAGGGGATCAATCCTTGGACCATCTTGCTTTGCCTGGTGCTGGCGAGCCTGGTCGAAGGAATTGGCTTGGTCAGCCTGGTGCCCCTGCTGATGGTCGCGACCGACGCGGGCGGCAGCAAGGCGTCGCCGCTGCTCGATATCGCCCGCGACGCGCTGGCGAACCTCGGGTTATCGCTGACCGCCGGGCCCCTGATCGTCTTCTTCATCGCCACGCTGGTGGTGACGGCGGCGCTCAACTTTCTGGCGATGCAGCACGTCGGCAACGCGATCGCAGGCTTCTCGGCCCGGCTTCGCCGGGAAATCGTCCGCAACCTCTTCCGCGCCCGCTGGAGCTACCTGGTACGACATCCGGTCGGGCACATGTCCAATGCCATCTCGCAGGCCGCGCAGGCCGGCCAGGCCTATCAGCTGGCGGCGACGTTCCTCGCTCAGACCGTGCAG
This sequence comes from uncultured Alphaproteobacteria bacterium, assembly GCA_963733965.1. Classification (GTDB taxonomy): domain Bacteria; phylum Pseudomonadota; class Alphaproteobacteria; order Geminicoccales; family Geminicoccaceae; genus DATAOG01. Next base: position 34,994 of record CAVTFM010000048.1, on the reverse strand, counting down.
ACGGCCGGCTTTTTGGTGGTCGCTCTGGTCGTGTCGTGGCCGCTGGCACTGGCTGCCAGCGGGATCGGCGGCCTGATGGTGCTGGCGCTGCACTTCCTGGTCCGGGTGTCGCGCAAGGCGGGCCGGCGGCAAACCCAGCGCACCCGGGAGCTCGCCACCTTGCTGGTCGACGCGCTCAACAACCTCAAGCCGCTCAGGGCGATGGCCAGGGAGGCCGAGTTTGTGCGCTTCCTGGAGCGCAAGATCGAATCCGTGCGCAAGGCCATCCGACGTGACGTGGTCGCCCAGCAGGCGCTCAAGAATGGCAACGACATGCTGACCGCGATCGGCCTCGGCACCGGGTTCTTCGTGGCGGTCGCGATATGGCACGTGCCGCTGGTCGAATTGGTCGCGATCGGCGTGTTGCTGAAGCGGACCAGCAACGGCATGGCCAAGATTCAGCAGCTGTTTCAGCAGGCGGTGGCAGTGGAAAGCCCGTATCTCGAGGTGTCGGCGTTCATTGCCGAATCGGCGGCCGCGCTCGAGCGCGATTCCGGCCGCCGGCCAGCGACCTTGGAGTGGGACTGCTGCCTCGAGGATGTCAGCTTCTCCCATGCCGACCAGCGGATTCTTCATTCAGTCTCGATCGAGATCCCGGCCGGATGCGTCACGGTTCTGATGGGACCGTCAGGGTCGGGCAAGACGACCATCGCCGACATCATCCTCGGCCTCTATCCGCCCGACCGCGGGCGGGTGCTCCTTGACAGTGTGCCGCTCGACGAGATCGATCTGCGTAGCTGGCGCCGGTCGGTCGGCTATGTGCCGCAGGAATTGGTCCTGTTTCACGACAGCATCTGTGCCAACGTTGCGCTCGGCGATCCGAGCATCGGCGAAGCCGAGGTTCGCCGGGCGCTCGAGCTGGCGGGCGCATGGGAGTTCGTTCAGGCGTTGCCCGAGGGCGTGTGGACCGGCGTCGGGCCGCACGGGGCCAGGCTGTCCGGCGGCCAGCGGCAGCGGATCGCTCTCGCCCGGGCGCTGGTCGGCAACCCGAAGCTGCTGATCCTCGACGAAGCGACCAGCGCGCTCGATCCCGAGACGGAGCGGCAGATCTGCGCCAACGTGCGGCGGCTGGCCGGTCAAACGACGGTGCTCGCGATCACCCATCGCCCGGCGCTGCTCGAGATCGCCGATCGGCGCTATCGGGTCCTGGATGGCAGGGTCGAGGAGCTGCCTGCGCCGACCCCGATCCCGATCGCGATCGCCGGCCACGGCTGATGCCAAGGCTCCAGCCCGACCCGAAATCGGAACTCCCTGCCCGGTAGGTTCGAGGTTCCCGGGCCGGCGGAGGCACTGCACTGATGGCATCTGGCGATTTCGGGGTCTACATCCTCACCTATCCCGGCGACTTCCACCTCTCGACCGTGCTCGTGCGCAGCATCCAGCAGGTCAGCCCAGACATCCCGATCATGATCATTCCCGGCGAAGGCTTTGACCACGATGATCATCCGTTCGATGTTCCGGTCATGCCGGCACCGACCGGTTTTTGGGCACAGATCGGGCACCAGGACCGGTGCTTCTGGGCGTTTCAAGGCCCTTTTGACACCTTCCTCTACCTGGACGCCGACATGATTTGCACCAAATCGTTGGCGAACTTGCGGCAACGGGTAGGGCAACAACAAGGTAATTTTATTTACATCCACCCATCAATTGGCGACCAAGATTGGTTAGCACTGCTCCGCAATCCACACCACCCCGAAAACCAGAAATACGCGCGCCAGGTCAAGCGCGAAATTGGCCGAGATTCACTGACCAAGTTCGACCCAGATTACAATATCTTGGCAAACTGTCCGTTTAACACAGGTCTGTTCGTCAGCCGCCGGCTGGCGATCACCGACTCCGATCTTGCATCATTAAATCAAGCAGAGAGAAAGTTTTATCGCGACTCGCTCAAGAAGGAATGGAATTGGAAATCGAGCGAGCTTTTTTTCCGCGACCAAGGCCGCCTCAACTATCTGGTCAACAAACTGTCGATTCCAATCTTTCGTCTCAAACCGGATTTGATATGCCGCGCCGGCGCCAGTGCCATTCACGTGTCTTTTGCTGACGTGGCCCGCGAACTCGTGCGATTTTCATCTGATACATTGGATGGGCGCGATGAGCCCAAGTCCTTCGTGGTTCTCCGCCCGGCCGCTCTTTGCCGTCTATGCCTTCCTTTGGTCAGCGGTCGGGCGAAGAACTGGCCGGTGGATCGCGCCCGACTACCATCGGCTGCCGGAGTGCACCGGATACTCGTTGTGGCGGCACTACTATGAACAGTCTTACGGAGCCATGCCGCTGGGAGAGCGGCTACGTTGGTCCTGGCGGCATCTCAAGAGAACCTGCAAGCTCCTGGTCCGGTGGCTGAGGCTTTCGGTTCGCGGCGAGGCTGCTCGAGAGGGATCGAAGGCCGGGGAAAACCGCGCAGGCAGGGCTCCCATGTGATGCCCCTCGGAGCCGCAACAGCGCCAGCCCGCATTCTCGCCGGGCGTTCGCCGGCACGCCAAGGCGTCGGCCGCCGGATCGCCCTGTTCGTGCCGAGCCTCGCTGGTGGCGGGGTGGAGACGTGCATGCTGCGGACGGCCAAAGCGTTGCTGAGCCGGGATTTTCGCGTCGATCTCGTTGTGTGTGAGCGAACGGGGGCACTGGTCGACACCATCCCCGCGGGCACCCGGGTGATCGAGCTGGAACCGGCGCCCATGCTCGTCGCGCGCGCCCGCGCGCTCGCCGCCGATCCCGGCGGCTTTCGGGAGCTGCTCAGGCCGGTCCTGCTCGCCTGGAAGCCGCCGCATCGCCTGCCCTACCTGCCGAAGCTCATTCGCTATCTGCAGAGCGCGAGGCCGGATGCGTTGCTGTCGGCGCTGCCGACGCCGAACCTCCTGGCGGTGTGGGCGCGTCGCGCCGCCGGTGTGCAGACAAGGATCGTGGTCAGCGAGCGCGATACGCTCTCGACGGTGATCGGCGGCGCGCGCAAATGGCGCCAGCGCTACGTAGCGCCGTTGCTGAAGCGCGCCTACCTGATGGCCGACGGAATCATCGCCGTCTCGAACGGGGTCGCGGACGATCTGGCGGCGCGGACGGGCCTCCCCGCCGCTCGAATCACGACGGTCTATAACCCCGTGGTCGACCCGGACCTCATCGCCAAGGCGCGCCAGCCCCTGGACCACCCCTGGTTCGCGCCCGGCGAGCCGCCGGTCATTCTGGGTGCGGGGCGTCTGCATCCGCAGAAGGACTTTGCGACCCTGATCCGGGCGTTCGCGCGGCTGCGCGCCGAGCGGCCGGCCCGTCTGGTCATCCTGGGGGCCGAGAGCTCCGGCGATTCGACGTACGTCGCCGGCCTGAAGGCGTTGCCCGCCAGACTTGGTGTCGCCGAGGACGTCGACCTGCCCGGTTTCGCTCAAAATCCGCTGGCTTACATGAGCCGGGCCGCGACCTTTGTGCTCTCCTCCGTCCACGAAGGTCTGGGCATCGTGCTGATCGAGGCCCTCGCGTGCGGCACGCCGGTGGTCAGCACCGACTGCCCGAGCGGTCCCCGCGAGATCCTTGACCATGGCCGCTTCGGCCCGCTGGTGCCGGTCGGCGACGATGCCTCGATGGCGGCGGCGATCCGGGCCGCGCTCGACGATCCGCTTCCGGCCGGGCTCTTGAGGTCGCGCGCCGAGATGTTCACCGTAGAGCGCGCCGTCGACCGCTACCTCGACCTGATGTTCGGCCAACCACGGGACGACCGCGGCGTGTCTTGCTGAATCGGAGGGTCCCCCCTGGACGCCAACCTTCGCGAGGCGAAGGAAGCGTTCCTGGGACGACCTTAGTTAGGACGACGTTGGCTCCGGATTGACAAGTGGGTGTGGGGACGGATAGTGGAAAGCCGCAAAAGGCCGATGGTCGCGTCGGTTGGATGAGAATCGGGTTCGGGCGTAGCACCTCCGGACGGGCGTGCGGGATCCGTGCGAATCGCGCGTAGATTCAAATTCGCAGAGACCAACTTCAGCGGGAGAGACGGCGTTCATGTGTGGGATTGCCGGGTTTCAGTCGCGGCGCGCGCACCATCCGCCGGACAGCTTGCGCCGGATCACCCAGGCGATGATCGCCACCCTCGCGCACCGGGGACCCGATGACTCCGGCGTGTGGATCGATCCCGAAGCCGGCCTCGCCTTCGGGCACCGGCGGCTTTCGATCCTCGACCTGTCGGCCGCCGGCCGGCAGCCGATGGTGTCGAGCTGCGGCCGCTACGTCATCACCTACAATGGTGAAATTTACAATTTCCCCGAGTTGCGTCAGCAACTCGAGCATCATGGTCACGCCTTCCGGGGGCATTCGGACACCGAGGTCCTGCTCGCGGCCATCGCCCACTGGGGTGTGGCCGAGGTGCTGCCTCGTCTGAACGGCATGTTCGCTTTTGCCGTCTGGGACCGGGAACGGCGTTGCCTGACGCTCGCCCGCGACCGCGCCGGCAAGAAGCCGCTCTACTACGGCTGGTGTCGCAACCACAGTTTCGTCTTCGCGTCCGAGTTGAAGGCGCTGCGCGTCCATCCCGACTTCGACCCGGAGGTCGACCGCAACGCGCTCGGGCTGTTCGTTCAGTACTCGTGGATCCCGGCGCCCTATTCGATCTATGCGCGCGTTCGCCAGCTGCCGGCCGGCATGGTGCTCACCGTGACGCCGGACAGCGCGCCGAATGCGATCGAACCGGAAGCGTACTGGTCGGCGCGCGAGGTTGCCGAGCGCAGCTCCCGGACCCCGGTCTCGATGTCGCCGGACGCGGCGACCGACGCCCTCGAGGGTCTGCTGCGCGCCGCGGTGGCGAAGCGGATGATTGCCGACGTCAGTCTTGGCGCCTTTCTCTCCGGCGGCATCGACTCCAGCACCGTCGTCGCGCTCATGCAATCGGTCAGCACCAAGCCGGTCCAGACCTTCGCCATCGGCTACCATGAAACCGAATACAACGAAGCCGAATACGCAAAGGCGATTGCGAAGCATCTTAAGACCGATCACACCGAGCTGTACGTCACGCCTGCCGATTGCCTTGACGTGATTCCGAAGCTGCCGACCCTGTATGACGAGCCGTTTGCCGACTACTCCCAGATCCCGACCTACCTGGTTTCGCGCTTGGCCCGCCAGAAGGTCACGGTGGCCCTGTCCGGGGACGGCGGCGACGAGCTGTTCGGCGGCTACGGCGACTACGTCAGGCACCTGAGTGACTGGGAAAAGTCAGCAGACCGTCTGCGCAATACTGCCCGATGTTCGTCAGGCGCGGCCTGGCTGGGCTGATGACGCAGTCTTGGGCAAGGCGGCCGGCGGATGTTCGGACCCAAGCACTCGCGCGGACCCGACCGCGGATCGGCTCCGGACGAAGGTCGCCCAAAAGCTCAGGAAGCTGGAAAAGCGGGGCCGGCGGATCTTGCCGTACGAGAGCGGCGCAGAGATGCATGCGCGGCTCCGGGCCCGGGTGCAGCGCGCCGACGAACTGGTTCTCGGAGCCCGCCCGGTGCCGAGCGGGCTGACCAATTCCAGCCGTTGGGCGGCGGTGTCGGACCCCCTGCTCGGGATGATGTTCGTGGATTTCGTCACCTATCTGGCCGACGACATCCTGACCAAGGTCGATCGCGCCAGCATGGGCGTGAGCCTCGAGGTCCGCTGCCCGCTGCTCGACCCCGCGATCATCGAGTTCGCCTGGAGCCTGCCCGCGTCGATGCGGATCGGGCCGAGCGGCGGCAAGCAGATCCTGCGCAACCTGCTCGCGCGGCACGTGCCCAGAGAGTTGTTCGAGCGGCCCAAGAAGGGGTTCAACGTGCCGATCGCCGACTGGCTGCGCGGTCCGCTGCGCGACTGGGCCGAGGAGCTGCTCGACCCGCATCGCCTTCGCGCGGAGGGTTTTCTCAGGGCTGAAGCGGTCCGCCAGGTGTGGCAGGAGCACCTGACCGGCCGGCGTTCGCACGCTTTCCTTCTCTGGAGCCTGATCATGTTCCAGGCCTGGTACGACGCCTGGGGCAGGAGCGATCACACGACGATCACGGACGCCGCGGCGTGACGATGGCAACGATGATTCCGGGTCATGGGCCCGACGGAACGCCACGGGCATGGGATCGCAACCTTCCGTGACCGAGGGGCGCGATCGATGCTCGCGGCCTGGCCGCCGGGTCGCGCTGGTGTTCCATGGCTTCAATGGCGGCGGCCTGGAGCGATCCATGCTGCGCCTGGGCGCAGGGTTGATGGCGCGCGGCTTCGCGGTCGATGTCGTGGTCGGCCAGGCCAAGGGTGAGCTGCTCGGCGAAGTGCCGCCGGGGGCGCGGATCGTGCAGCTGGACAAGGCACGCCTCTGGCGGGCCGTGGCCCATGGGCTGGCGAGCGAACCGGGCGCCTGGAGGCTGCTGGCGCAGCTCAAGGTGAAGCCGCTGAAGCGGCTGTTCCGGCGCCTGCCGCCCTTGGTCGACTACTTTCGCAGTGCCCGTCCGGATGCGGTCTTCGCCGCCGAGCCGGGCTACAGCGCGATCGCGGTCTGGGCCCGGCGCCTGAGCGGCCTGCGCAGCCGGGTGGTGGTCAGCGAGCGCATCCAGGTGTCGCAGTACGCGCCGGTGCGCAGCCCGTGGGGCAGTCCGCGCCAGCGCCGCCTGCTGCAGCGCGCCTACCTGAAGGCCGACGCGATCGTGGCGGTGTCCGAGGGCGTCGCGAACGACCTCGCGACCTATGCCGGCATCCCCCGGGATCGCATCCGGACGGTCTACAACCCGGTCGTCGGCCCCGACCTGATCGCCAAGGCAGGCGAACCCCTCGACCACCCCTGGTTCGCAGCCGGCGAGCCGCCGGTGATCCTGGGTGCCGGGCGTCTGGATCCGCAGAAGGACTTCGCGACCCTGGTCCGGGCCTTTGCCCGGGTGCGCGCCGGGCGCCCTGCGCGTCTGATCATCCTCGGCGCCCACGGCCGACCCGGGTTCGCGTATGCCGCGGACCTGAAGGCTCTGCCGGGCGAGCTTGGCGTCGCCGGGGACGTCGCCATGCCCGGCTTCGTCGACAACCCTTACGCGTTCATGGCGCGCGCATCGGTCTTCGTCCTGTCGTCGACCTACGAGGGGCTGCCGGGCGTCCTGATCCAGGCGCTGGCGTGCGGCACGCCGGTGGTCAGCACCGACTGCCCGAGCGGCCCCCGGGAGATCCTCGACCACGGCCGCTTCGGCCCGCTGGTGCCGGTCGGCGACGATGCCGCGCTCGCCCGGGCGATCGAGCAGGTGCTCGACGCTCCGCCGCCCTCGCAGCGCCTGCTGGCCCGTGCCGACCTGTTCACCGTGGACCGGGCCGTCGACAGTTCGCTCGCGCTGCTGTTTCCGGACCACGACGAGGTCCAGCCGCCGGCGCCAACGGCGGAGCCGAAGCGAATTCACGCAGATGCCGCCGCGCAACCATCGTCCGGAGGAGCCGATGCTCAAGGACTGCAGGTCGCTGAACGAACGTCACATTTACATACGGTCGTGCCACCTTAACCCAACGAAACGTTAAACTCGCTGCCGACCAGGATGGGCTATCCTTTACGAGGATGATACACCGCCCATTGAATACTGTTTAATCGGTGGCGCTTTGGATGACAGCAATCGGCACGTGGCCGCGATGTCGTCCCGTCGCATGTGGTCAACGAAAACACTTGAAATCGTGGCCCTTGGATTTCGAACTAGATCTAGTTAATAACAGATCGATTTGCTAAACATCGACCTGAAATCCAGAGTGTTGTTGGATGATACATTTGATATGGCGACTTTCTCTTGAAGTCGCTGAACATCTCAGCGCGACTAGAGCGCGTTCATTGTAGAGGACATCTGTAAATCTTCCACAGTGGTCCTGTTCGGGGCGGCAATTCCACTATCAGGGTGGCAGTCTTCATGTGAACGAACAGTTTGCAAGCTATTGGGCGAGGCTTTTTAGAGAGCATGACTACCGGTACATTGATGCGATCAGGCCAACGATTTGGACGGATGATACTTTGCCCTTCTGGTATCGACAGAATACCATCCTGTATGTGCACGAGAGCGAGTGCCAGAAGATCAGCGCCGCGGCGGCAACGGCTCGCGCCGAGACCAACGAAGGCTGGCTCGACCTGGTACATCCTTTCCTGTATCTACAGATCGCGAGCCCGGAGCGACGATCCCGGCGAGAAGCTGACAGCTAATCGAGATACTCCGGCCTTCGGCAATCGTATCTTCGCGATCGCTGGCGAATATATGCCGATGCTCACGGCGCTGGCGCTGCCGTCACCCGGCGCAGACAGCATCTGTGAAGGCCGACTCGATGTTGCGCAGATCCTAATGCCACGGCCATGCGGCCAGCTTCGATCGGCCCTCGAGGGCCGGTTGAGGATGTTCCGTTGACACGGACTAACCAGGCCGCCAATTTGTTGCGTCCATCCGGCGGCGCGCTACAAGCGTCCAAGATCGATCGGCTTCGACCGACCCAGGTAAAGCGATCCTCAAACGCAGCGTAGGCTCGGGTGCCAAGCGCGCGGCGGCCGTCAACGTCGCGCGAAAGCGACCGCAACACCTCCACCCAAGCGTTCGGATCGTCAGGCGGCACGAGAATGGCGGTGACGCCGTGGCTCAGAACTTCGCGAAGAACCGGTACGTCCGACGCGACGATGGGCTTGGCCAAGGCCATGTATTCGAATATCTTCAGAGGTGACATCCAGCGTCCGATCTCAGCGCCGCCGTGGCCTTCGACCCGGCGCTGGTAGGGAGCAAGAACGATGTCGGCGGCCTTGATGTAGCCGGCGACAGTGTGCGGCTCCTGGCGCCCGTAAAAGAAGACATTGGGCAACGAGATTAGTTCCCGCTGCCAGCGGCCGACCTCCTCGTCCGTCCCGCCAACCAGGTGGAAATCGGCCCAGACGCAATCCCGCGGCAATTGCGAGATAATTTCCATACCCTTGCCGGGATATAAGCTTCCCGTATAACCCACATTCACTTGCCCTGGTCGACTTTTCCGCAAGACCGCAGGTCGCAATCCTTCGGGCGGCGGGTCCGCTGCATCTGGAGAAACGATGATCCTGGCCGGCGAAAGCGTCGGGTAGGCAGCCATCAAGTCCGCCTTCAGCGCCTCGGTGATGCTGACGATCCGCTTAAGCGCCCGGTGCTCGATCAGCCTACGAAATCGACCCGTCTCACACGGCAAGTCATGGACCTCGCAAACCACCGGCCGCCCGAAGTGAGCCGCCGCCAACAATCGCACGACATCACGGCCATAAAACAGATCGGGTGGCTTTCGCTGGAACTCCCGCGCCAGAGCCCACCGATACGGCGAACCCAAATACGGCTTGCCCTTGCGCTCCGGCTCCGGATAGTCGAAGCGTATGCTGAATGACTTAGCGACGCCATAATAGGCAAACAAGTCGTCGCCGGCGTCTGGACCCTGCGTCGCGAACAGCGTGACGGTATGGCCGCACTGCGCGAACGCAGCGCACATTTTCATGACTTGAATGGTATTAGCCATTGTCGATGGCATTAGTGATTTCGACAGATAATAGATTAGCATCTGAGCTCCCCCTATCCCCTGATGACGCCGTTACCCTGACGCCGCCACGGCCGGCTGCGGTGGCCGCGTCGCTCCGAGTGGCGCCTGCGCGGCGCGCCAGCCCTGAAAGATCGACAGATGAAAGATGAGGCCATCGAGTTTTTGCCAGCCGGCTCGTTGCTGGCGGCACAAGTGCTCGACGGCGTTCGCATCGAAACAGTCCTGGTCTTTCAAGGCCTCCTTGCTGACAAGATCGTTTGCCCAGGCGCGCAGTGGGCCTTCGAACCAGTCGGAGGGCACACTGAAACCCTGCTTCGGCCGTTCGAACAGCGATCTTGGCATGTACTTCTCGAGCATCGCCCGCAGTATTCGTTTGCCGCCGCGGTCGTCCTTGCGATATGACATCGGCAGGCTCCAGGCGAACTCGACCACCCGGTGATCCAAAAACGGGCAACGCACTTCCAGCCCCACAGCCATGCTCGCGCGGTCCACTTTGACCAGAATATCGTCAGTCATGAAGCCGACAAAGTCCATGTGCATCATCTCGGCCAGAGCGGCTTCGGCTTGGGCAGGTTGGGAATGCTCGCTGTGAATTCGGCCGCGGTTCCGGGACCGATCGGTGATGGCGTCGGCAAAGGGATCGTGCATACGGAACCGTTGGAGCATGTCCGCAGCACTGACCGCAGACAGGGCGGATGCCCAGGGCGTGAGGCGGCTCATCCGTCGATGCCACCGCCGAGGCACTTTGATCATTCGCAAGGGCGGTGAGTCGAGAGTAGCCCACGCAAGCCGCTGCACGGCCCGAGTCGCTGCCACCACGCGGCGCCGAACGCCGAACGGAATTCGCCGTACCTTGAACCAGGCATGGAGTGCTTCGTCATAGATCGTGTAGCCGGCAAAGCCTTCGTCGCCCCCGTCGCCGGAGAGGGCGACGGTCACGTGCCGGCGCGCCAATTGCGACAGAAGGCAAGTCGGGATCTGGGAAATGTCAGCGAGCGGTTCATCGTAGATCTCCGGCAATTTGGGGATGAAGCGAACGATGTCCTGCCGGCCGACATAAAATTCATGGTGATCGGTACCGAGATGGGCGGCGATGGCTTTGGCGTACTGCGCTTCGTCGTGAGTTTCCGCTTCGACACCAATCGAGAAGGTTTTCGGCGGACGACTGCTCTGTGTCCGCATCAGCGCAACGACACACGAGGAATCAATGCCTCCGGATAAGAGTGCACCAAGTGGCACGTCTGAGATCATTCGCTTGCTGACCGCATCCGTCAGCAGAGCCTCCAGTTCCGCTACTGCGTCCCGAAAACTTCCCCTGAAAGGTTGTCGGGCCCCCTTTGCCATCGCCTCCCTGGCAGACCAGTACGCCGTTGGTTGAATGTCGAGCGGGTCCGTCTCTGCGGTCAGAGTTACCAAACAGCCGGGCGGCAGTTTGCGCAGATTGCGATAGATGCAATAAGGGGAAGGCACCCATCCGTAATTTAGAAACAGCGAGAGGCCTTCGTGATCAATATGCCCCGTGAAGTGAGGGTGGACCCGAATTGACTTAAGCTCGGAGGCGAACACAACCGAATTGCCGCAGCGCCCGTAATACAATGGCTTCTCACCGGCGCGATCGCGCGCCAAGGTTAGCGCGCGTTCCTGACGATCCCATACGGCGAGCGCGAACATCCCGTTCGACCGCCGAAGAGTTCAATCAGGCCCCAGCGCACGAAGCCGGCCAGCAGGACCTCGGTGTCGGAAGTCCCCGCAAACGGATAACCCCATGCTTCGAGTTCGCGACGCAGGCAGCGATAGTTATAGATCTCGCCATTGTAGATGAGCACGAATCGACCACCAGCGGAAACCATGGGCTGATGGCCAGAGGGAGACAGATCGATGATCGATAGTCGCCTGTGGCCGAGCGCGACCCCAGCTTCCCGATCGACCCATGCACCGCAGTCATCAGGCCCGCGATGCCTGAGAGTCTGGGCCATGGCAACCACGGTCTGTCGAAGGGTGTCGGCCGATACGGCGCGATCTGGCGTCAGGAAGCCGCTAATGCCACACATTGATCTCGTGGGTTACCCCACTTGCGCGACGAGCCCAGTTGCGAGTTGAGGGTCGGATGTTGTCCGCCTTGCGATTTGCGGTTGGTGGAAGCAACCAACGAACGAGGGCGCTACTCCGTTGTCGGCGAAGACCGTCGCAGCGCATGCTCTCCGGGGCGGTTGAAGGCCGCGCAGGGCAGCCTGGGCCGGCGTCGGCGCGAGTTGCATAGCCCACGTAGGAGAGCTTGTTAATAGCTCTTCTCGCGGATTCGATAGAGGACGAGACGCCGGGCGGCCTCGGCATCACCATCTCGGGTCGTCGTCGACGAAGCGGAAGGCGTCGCCCGCGGCCACGATGCGCCCGGCCGAGGGCAGCGGGAAGTGGGCGGTGCAGATCAGCGTGTCGGTCTCGCAGTAGCGCTCCAGGAAGGCCCGCCGGGTCCGCTTGGCGAGCGCCGCGTCCCAGTCGGGCCAGGCCGTCCACTCGGGATGCAGGCATTGGACCGGCGAGTGCATCACGTCGCCGCACAGGACCGCGCGCTGGCCCTTGGATGCGAGGCAGATGGCGACGTGGCCCATGGTGTGGCCGGGCGTCGGCTCGAGCGAGATCTGGTCGTCGAGGGTGAAGTCGTCGCTGACGATCTCGGCCTGCCCGGCCGCGATCACCGGCAGCACGCTGTCCTCGAGGGCTGCGCGCGAGAACTTGGGATGGCCCTGCTCCCAGGAGTCGAGCTCGGTCCTGGCGAACACGTAGCGGGCGTTCGGGAAGGTCGGGACCCAGCGGCCGTCCACGAGCCGGGTGTTCCAGCCGACGTGGTCGACGTGCAGATGGGTGCACATCACGTAGTCGATGGCCTCCGGCGCGACTTCGAGCGCGGCCAGCGCCCGCATGTAGGCATCGTCGGTCTTCTGATGCCAGAAGGGCCGGTTGGGCCGCTCCTTGTGGTTGCCGACGCAGGAATCGATCAGAATCGTGTGATGCAGGGTGCGCACAAGGTAGCTCTGGACCGGGAACAGCAGAGCCCCGCTCTGCGGGTCCATGGCTCTGGGCTTGAGCCAGCTCTCGTGCGGCGCCCAGTCGGCCGGCGTGGTGTCCGGAAAGAACATCTGCCGGTCGAACGGCGAGACGATCTCGAGCGCGCGGGCGATGGCCACGTCGCCGATCTGCCTGCCTTGCCATGCCATCGTTCTCTCCCTCATGCCTGATTGCGGCCGCCATCCCTGAATAGCCGCCGCCGCTCCGATCCGATAGCCCGTTGCGCGCTCTGGCGGGCCGGTTGCGGGGCTGGAATCGGCATGGTATCAGCCCCCGGTCTCGGGCGGTGCCTGGGAGAATTGTCCGCATCAAGCCTTGGGTCTTCATCCACACCAAGCATCGGCAGTACCTCGGCGCCCTGGTCCCGGCCCACTCGATGCGTCGCTCCTCGCGGAGCGGCGCGAAGCGGGTTTCACGAAAGTGAAGCTCCGCGGGATTGCTTTAACCAGATCTTTACCGCTTCGGGGTTAACCCCTTCTTCGGTTGGTCCATGCGACCGTGGGAATCCGGGGCTTCGGTGTTGTCGGCGCGCGGATTCCCAGGATCGCATGGACCGGGGGGCAGGATGAGCGCAAAAGGTTAACGAACCGTGAATGCTGGCCCGAGACGTCTCCAGCTTCGCGGCGTGTCGTCGGCAACGCCAACAGGAGCGCAGACCAAGGAGCGCAGACCAGGCACGAAGTCCGAGCCCGCCCGAGCCGATCGCGGCAGCCGGGCCGGCCGGCGCCGGCTCGTCCCTGCCGGTCAGCTACGGCGCTGCCGCTTCACCTCGAGCCGGCGCCGGTGCAGGATCGGCTCGGTGTAGCCGTTCGGCTGGGCGCTCCCCTGGAAGACGAGGTCGCAGGCCGCCTGAAAGGCGATGCTGCCATCGAAATCGGCCGCCATCGGCCGATAGTTCGGATCATCCGCGTTCTGCCCGTCGACCACGGCCGCCATCCGGCGCAGGGTCGCCATCACCTGATCCTCGCTGCAGATGCCGTGGTGCAGCCAGTTGGCGATGTGCTGGCTCGAGATCCGGAGCGTCGCCCGGTCCTCCATCAGCCCGACATTGTTGATGTCGGGCACCTTGGAGCAGCCGACCCCCTGGTCGATCCAGCGGACGACGTAGCCGAGGATGCCCTGGGCGTTGTTGTCGAGCTCCTGCTGGATCGCCTCGGCCGGCCAGTTCGGGCGCTCGGCGACCGGAATCGAGAGGATGTCGCCGAGCCTGGCGCGCGGCCGCGACTTCAGCTCCTCCTGACGCGCCCGGACGTCGACCTTGTGATAGTGGAGCGCGTGCAGGGTCGCAGCCGTCGGCGAGGGCACCCAAGCGGTATTGGCGCCCGCCCTGGGGTGGCCGATCTTGGTCTCGAGCATGGCCGCCATCAGGTCCGGCATCGCCCACATGCCCTTGCCGATCTGGGCCCGGCCCGGAAGGCCGGCAGCCAGGCCGACGTCGACGTTCCAGTCCTCGTAGGCCTGCATCCAGAGCGCCGCCTTCATGTCGGCCTTGCGGATCATGGGGCCCGCTGCCATCGAGGTGTGGATCTCGTCGCCGGTGCGATCGAGAAAGCCCGTGTTGATGAACACGATCCGGTCCTGCGCCGCGCGGATGCACTCCTTGAGGTTGACGGTCGTGCGCCGCTCCTCGTCCATGAGGCCCATCTTCAGGGTGCAGGGCTCGAGCCCGAGCGCTGCCTCGATGCGCGCGAACAGCGCGCTCGTGAACGCCACCTCCTCGGGCCCGTGCTGCTTCGGCTTGACGATGTAGACCGAGCCCGCCCGGCTGTTGCGCCCACGGCCCGGGCCTTGCAGATCGTGGAGCGCGATCAGGCTCGTGATCGTGGCGTCGAGGATGCCCTCGGGCACCGGCTCGCCGTCCCGGTCGAGCACCGCATCGCTGATCATGTGATGGCCGACGTTGCGCACCAGCATCAGGCTCCGGCCGTGCAGGGTGAGGCTGGAGCCGTCGGGCCGGGTGTAGGTCCGATCGGGCTGGAGGCGGCGCTCGACCGTCCGGCCGGCTTTCTCGAAGCTCGCCCTCAGGTCGCCCTTGAGCAGGCCCAGCCAGTTGCGATAGGCGGCGACCTTGTCCTCGGCATCGACGGTCGCGACCGAATCCTCGAGGTCGACGATCGTGGTCACCGCGGCCTCGAGCACCACGTCGGAAATCCCGGCGGCATCGGCCCGGCCGACCGGGTGCGCGCGGTCGATCCCGATCTCGACGTGCAGGCCGCGGTTGACCAGGAGGATCGCCGACGGCGCCGCCGCGTCGCCCCGGTAGCCGGCGAGCTGGCGAGGCGCGCGCAGTTCCGCGCGGCCGCCGCCCGTGAGGCTGACCGACAGTCTCCCGCCTTCGATCGCATAGCCGCTCGCGTCCCGGTGCGAGCCGCCGTCGAGCGGAAACGCCTCGTCCAGGAATTGGCGCGCGAAGGCGATCACGCGCTCGCCGCGCACCGGATTGTAAGCCGCACCCCGCCCGGCGCCGTCGGTCGCCGGAATCGCATCGGTGCCGTAGAGCGCGTCGTAGAGGCTGCCCCAGCGGGCGTTGGCGGCATTCAGCGCGTAGCGCGCGTTGGTCACCGGCACCACCAGCTGCGGGCCGGCGATGGTGCTGATCTCGGCATCGACGTTCCCGGTGGTGGCCGCGAAATCCGGGCCTTCGGGCAGCAGGTAGCCGATCTCCTCGAGGAAGCTCTCGTACGCCTGCGGATCGAGCAGCCGGCCGCGGCGCGCCCGGTGCCAGGCGTCGATGCCGGCCTGCAGCTCGTCCCGCCTCGCGAGCAGGGCGCGGTTGCGGGGGGCGAGCTCATGGACGATCGCATCGAGCGCCGACCAGAACCGTGCCGGCGCCACGCCGGTGCCGGGCAGGGCCTCGTCCTCGATGAAGTCGTGCAGCACCTTCGCGACCCGAAGACCGCCGGCTTCAATCCTGTCCGTCATGGCTTTGTGCCTTGCTCCTGCTGATCGTTGGCGAGCCGGCGCCGGCCGTGGCGCGCTCGACTTGATGTTTCCGGCGGCCATTGATCCTGCGACTCGGCCGCGCGCGCAAGCCCTTGCCGCAGGCGCGTTGCCGACGGCACCGGCCGCCGGCGACAACGCCCGGCCGGCGGCGCTCAGGCGGGCAAGGGATCGAGCGGCCAGATCGGCCGCCGCACCCGGGTGTAGGGCAGGTGCGCGAAGTCCTGGGTCAGCGCGCCCGGACCGTCCAGCCACAGCACCTCCTTGGCGATCGGCGCGAAGCCGGCATGGAAATGCTGGGCCGACTTGACCACCACCAGCTTCTTGTCGTCGAGCGAGATGCCGTGGTCGGTGAACAGAGCCGGGTCGAACGCCTGGGTGCGGGTCGCGTTGAGGAGCACCTCGATGCCGCCGATCCGGATCGCGGCGACATCGCCGAGCTGGGTCCAGCCGCCCGCGAAGCGCTGCCTGGCGCCCTTGGCGAGATGCAGGACCTCCGCCTCGACGTCGAGCGGATCGCCGGAGATCGGCCCGACCTTGCCGCCGAGCCGCAGCCGCACCCGGCCACCGGCGCCCGCGAGCTCGCAGAAGCCGACCGCGACGGGATCCCAGAAGGGCCCGAGCGCAACCTCGCGGACGCCCTGCTCGAGCAGGCGCCGGAGCAGGAAGGTGGCATCGCTCGGGGCGCCGCCGCCGGCGTTGTCGGAGGTGTCGGCGAGCACGAGCGGCCCGCCCGGCGTCCCGAGCGCGCGCGCGACCCCCTGCTCGTGGCCGAGCATCGGCGCCGCGGTCCGGCCGCGGAGCGCCCGCAGCTCGCGCCCGAGCTCGGCCGCGAGCGCTTCGGCCCTGGCGGCATCGCCGTCGGTGACGACCAGGACCTTCGCCCCGAGATCGGCGACGTCCGCCCAGGGGAAGCAATGGCCGAGCGAGACCGAGAGGACGCCATCCCGGCCCTCGAGCGCCTTCATCCTGGCAACGAAGCTCCTGCCCGGCTCGCGCGTGGTGTGGATGGTCGCGATCATCCGGCAGTCGAACACGCCCATCACCGGCCGGATCTCGTGCCTGGCCGCGCGCAGCGCCAGGTCGACCAGCTCCTGCGCGCGCTCGTAAGTGTCGGTGTGCGGATACTCTTTATAGAAGACGAAAAGATCGCAGGAGCGAACCATCGCCGCGCTCAGATGGCAGTGCGGGTCGAGCTCGGCGCCGATCACGACCCCGGGCCCGACCAGCGCCCGCACGCGTGCCAGGAGATCACCCTCGCAGTCCTCGTAGCCGTCGGCGACCATGGCGCCGTGCAGCGACAGCAGCACGATCTTCACGGGCAAAGCGGCTCGCAGCTGGTCGAGCAGCCGGTCGCGCAGCGTCTCCCAGGCATGGCGGGTGGTGAGGCCGGCGGGTGCTGCGAAGGCCGCGAGCCCCTCGATCACGGTCAGCCCGTCCGCCGCCGCGCGCCTGCGCGCCGCCACGATCGGGCCGGTGAAGAAGCGCGGCTCCTCGGGGTGGCGGCCCGCCTCGAACCACAAATACTCCTCGAAGCTGCCGAGCCCGGTCGGGATCGGCGAAAAGGTGTTGGTCTCGGTCCCTAGCGCCGCCACGAACAGCCGCATGTCTCCGTCCTCCCCGCCGATCCGCCGACCCGCCGACCCGCCGACCCGCCGACAATGCACCGGGCCCGGATGTCTCGCCAGGACGTTGGCGCCTCGTGGGCTCCGAATTGGTGGTAGGTCTTCTGCGACAAAGGCTTAACGTGACGGAGACGAGCTCCCCGAGGCCGGCACAGGCTCACCGCGACCGCTTCGGATAGGAAGCCGCCGGGTGGGAACGAGCTTCGCCGATGCGCGTTCTATCGATCGTTGATCATCTTGGAGGAGCAGTCATGCCAGCCGAATCGAAGGCGCAGCAGAAGGCTGCGGGCGCGGCGCTGGCCGCCAAGCGCGGCGAGCAGAAGGTCAGCGATCTTAAGGGACCCGCGAAGTCGATGTACAAGTCGATGAGCGAAAAACAGCTCGACGAGCTCGCCTCGACCAAGCGCAAGGGCAAGCCGGAGCACGCCGCCAAGAAGAAGTGACGGCCGGCCCTCCGCCCTGACCATCCTCTGCAGGCGGCGGCGAAGCGCCGTGGGCCCCGCTCGTTGCGACCCCGCATCGGCCGATCGCGGCTCATTCTGGTGCCCCCGTGCAGGAAATCCGGCTGCTCGACGGTTGACCGAGGTTTGAGCCTCGACTAATCATGATTTCTCTACACCACCACCCAGGACCGCCACATCTGTCTCCGGCCACAGCATGCCGAGGGGCGCTGGCGCTCCAGCGGGCGACCGTGCATGCGTCGTCCCACGCGACGCCAAAGGCGCCGAAGAATGGCACGCAGGCTTCGTCGAGCGCCTCGCTGCCGGTGAACTGGTAGCCGAAGCGATAGAGCGGCCAGTTACCCGGTCGCGGCACGGCCGTGGTGTTGGCGCGAACGCCGTCGACGTACTGCCGGACCGCCTGCCCGTCCCAGGCCGGACCAGCGTATGCCGGCCGGCGGTGATCAGAGGGGCGCTGCTTGAGGCGGGACTGTTGACGTTGGCCTGCCGGCACCAGAGCCTGCCGCCCGAGAGCATCCAGAGCCCGTTGCCGGTGTTCGCCGAGCCGGAGCGGAAGATGCCCTCGTTGCCCGGATCCTATGTCCAGAGGATCAGGAGCGCGATGGTGTAGGGCTCGCCCGCGTCGAAGAGGATCGGGTTGCCGTCGGCGGTCTCGACCTCGTTCGAGTTGTTGTCCGGGAAGTAGACCGCCGGGCGATAGCGAGTGAGCCGCCGGGCGGCGCCGTTGTTGAGGCTCCAGCGTGTGCAGCGGGGGACGCAGCCGGTGCGGCGGACCCAGGTGATGGTGAGAACGCCGCCGGCGTTGCGGCTTCCTTGGAGGTGCACCGGTCACTTCGCATCGTGTGAGCTCCGTCGTCATACGGGCAATGAGACGTCCTTCATGAGCGGGACGCGGGCCTCGCCGTTTTCGTGGGCGCCAGCCGCCCTGCCGGGCCGGTCAAGAAGCTCGAGGAACGGTTTGATGATGTCGATCGGCATCGGAAAGACCACCGTGGAATTCTGTTCGGCGCCGATCTCTGTCAGCGTTTGCAGGTAGCGTAACTGCATGGCGGCCGGAATGCTCGACAGGATCCTGGCGGCGTTGACCAGGGTTTGCGAGGCCTGGAACTCGGCTTCCGCATGGATGATCTTGGCACGCCGGTCGCGCTCCGCCTCCGCCTGCTTGGCGATCGCGCGCACCATGTTGTCCGTGAGCTCGACGGTCCTGATCTCGACGTTGCTCACCTTGATCCCCCAGATTTCGGTCTGGGTGTCCAGCATGCTCTGGACGTCGGTGCTGAGCTTCTTGCGTTCGGAAAGCATCTCGTCGAGATCATGCTGGCCCAGCACGGCCCGCAGGGTCGTCTGAGCGAGCATGTTGGTGGCGGGCAAGTAGGACTGGACCTGAATGATCGCCCGTTCGGGATTGACGACATTGAAGTAGACCACGGCGTCAACCTTCATCGAGACGTTGTCACGGGAGATCACGTCCTGGCTCGGTATCTCGATCACCCGGATGCGTAAATCGACCCTGACCATTTCCTGCACGAACGGAATCATCAGGATGAGGCCCGGCCCTTTGACCGCCTGAAAACGCCCGAGCGTGAAGACGACAGCACGTTCATACTCGCGCAGGATCTTCACACTCGCGGTGATCAGAACCAAGGTCACGATCAGGACCACCGGCATGATATACAGAGTTGAGAAGAACATGGCCTTGCTCCCTTCAGAGCGAGTGAGACCGACCTTCATCCCAGCGGCTGGGGCGAAGCTGCCGGCTGGCTCCATCCGCGCACCGTCGGTGACCGCCGGCGCGGCTCGGATAGCCTTGTTGAGGGCTACGGTCGCAGACTACCGATCGACGATGCCGCCACGATAGACTCGGAAATTACCTACTGCCGACGCCTCGCGCGGCCGTGACTGGCGATCCAGGTTGCTCGGGCGGCTCGTCGGCGCCGTTCCAGGCAGCGGCAAGCGCCAGTCGGGCTAACGCCGGCAGCGACTTCGAGCCGGTTTTCTTCATGATCGAGGCCCGATGGTTCTCGACAGTGCGTTGGCTGATGCCAAGGTCAGCGGCAATATTCTTGCTCGGGTGGCCGGCGAGGACCAGTTCCATGATCTGGCGCTGGCGCGGGGTGAGACCGGCGACGTGAGTTCGCCGCATCCTCTCGCCAGGCGGACAGCTTCCTCGAATCCCGCGACTGTTCGAGGGCGCGTCCGATGCTGGCGAGCAGTTCGCTGCGGCTGATCGGCTTCTCGATGAAGTCGGACGCGCCCGCCTTCATGGCCTGAACCGCCATCTGCACGTCGCTATTGCCGGTAATCACGATGGCCGGCGGAAGATGTCCCGCGTCCCTCAACCGCCGCAGCAGTTCGAGCCCGCTCATTCCCGGCAGGTAGGCATCGATCACGAGGCACGCTTCACGGCGTGGTTGGTAGGCGTCGAGGAAGGCCTCGCCAGCCGCATAATCCTCCACGGTCCGGCCGTCGTCCTCGAGCACGGCGCGGATCGCCTCGCGGACGTGACTGTCGTCGTCGACGACGAAGATGACCGGCTGCTCCGGACTGCTGGCTGCTGCGGTCGTGTGGGCAGCGCGGGCGGGCGCCGCGGCTTGCGATCTTGGCAAAAGACGTTGGATCGCCGCCGTCAGCTCCTTCAACTTGACCGGCTTGTTGAGCTGGACACAGTCCTGGCGGGCGATGTCGCGCAAGGTCCCCGTCGCTATGTCACCGGTGAGAATGATGGTCGGGATCTGGCGATGAAGCTTTTCCCGCAGTCTCGCGGCGACCTGGAGCCCGTCCATACCGTTCGGCAGATTGTAGTCCGCAAGAATGAGATCGGGTCGGACCGTGGCGTGCGCCACCAGTTCCAGGGCTGCGATGCCGTCGGGCGCGGTTGCCGAGCGATGGTTCTCGGCCTTGAGGACCAGGTTGAGGAGTTCACAGATCTCAGGGTCGTCCTCGACGACCAGGATCTCGCCAGTATGGCGAACACCTGTAGCTGTCCCGCCAGCCCTGGCGTGGCGACGATGTTCGAGCTTGAGTGCCGTTGCGCCCGGTGACAGCGTGACCTCGACGGCGAAGACCGAACCCTTGCCCGGCTGCGAGCGGACGCGGATCGGATGGCCCAGCAAGTTGCCCAGACGTTGCACGATCGAGAGCCCGAGGCCGAGGCCACGGCTGCGCTCGCGCGCGGGATTGTCGAGCTGATGGTACTCCTCGAAGATCGATTCGAGTTCCTCATCGGGGATGCCGACGCCGGTGTCCCAGACCTCGATGCTCAGCATTCCTTGGCGCCGACGGCAACCGAGCAGCACCTTGCCGCCCGTGGTGTACTTCAATGCGTTCCAAAGCAGGTTGCGCATCATCTGTTCGAGCAGATGCGGATCACTATGGATCGAAAGGCCGCACGCGACCACCCGCAAAGCAAGACCCTTTGCTTGCGCGTGGTAGGCGAACTCGCTTCCCAACCGGTCAAGCAGACCGTTGACCGGCAAATTGACCATTTCGGCATGGACCGTGCCGGCCTCGATCTGATTGATGTCGAGCAGCGTGTTCAGCATGCCCGTGATGGCGCCCAAGGTCTCTTCGATCCGTGCGACCAGTTTTTGGGGCCCCTCGCCTTCGACGGTTCTTGCCAACAGGCCCTGAAGCAGGGCCAGTGTTTGCAGCGGCTGGCGGAGATCATGGCTGGCCGCGGCGAGAAAGCGGGATTTCTGGATATTGGCGAGCTCGGCCTGTCTCTTGGCTACCCCCAGCTCGTCCGCCACGTGCCTGCGTTCGGTGATGTCGGCAAAGGTGATGACGACGCCCTCGACCCCGTCGTCCTCGGTGCGGTAGGGTAATATCCGACGAAGGTACCAGGCGCCGCTTTGCGCTTCGATCTCTAGCTCGAGCGGCGCGCCCGTCCGCAGCACCGTCCTTGCGTCGGCCAGCAGAGAGCCGTCAGCCGCCAGCGAGTTGAGGTCGGCGAGCGGCCGGCCGACGTCGCTGGCGATCACGCTGAACAGCGACTTGGTCGCTGGTGTGAAGAAGCGGATATTGAGATCGGTGTCCAGGAACAGCGTCGCGACATCGGTGCTGTAAATGACATTGCGTAAATCATTGGAGGTGGTCCGCTGCCGCTCCAACGTTTCCTGAAGTTGGTTGTTGAGGGCGGAGAGTTCCTCATTGAGCGACTGCAATTCCTCCTTCGAGGTTAGCAGTTCTTCGTTCGTCGATTGGTATTCCTCATTAACGGATAAGGCTTCTTCATTGATCGCCTTCTGTTCTTCGTTCGATATCTCGAGATTGCGGATGGCGCCCTGCAGCTCGGTTCGCGTGGCTTCGAGCTCGTGCTCGAGCTCGGCGACCCGTGGGAGGTCCCGCGGCGCGATCGGGCGACCCCGCTCTTGCTCGTGCTTCGGCGCCTCGACGAAGCCAATCAACAGCAGCTCCTCGCCGTCGCTGACCATCGGCCGGACGTCAATGCTGAACGAGACCCTCTGGCCATCGTGGTGCGTCTGGCCGCCCGGGACGACGATGGGCGCGTTGTCCTGGCTGGCCCGCTGGATGGCCGACCGGAGCTTGGTACGCATGTCCTGATGGACCAAGGCGAGCAGATCGTGGGTCGGGTGGCCCGCCGCCACGCGCAGATAGCGGTCGGTCGGTCCCAAGGAGTAGAGGCACTCGTGCTTGCGGTTGATCAGGACCGCGGCCGGCGCATAGGTCTCCAGCACCAGCCGCCGGCAAAGATCGGCAAGAGCGCCCTGGCGCGAGGGTGCCCGCTCCTGTCCCAGCCGCGCGGGGACCCGGACGCCGCCTCCAACGGTCTTCGGAGAGTCAAATTCGCCCGGCCGGCGGCCGCCGATGTGTCGATAGATCCGCGCCGCCTTGGAGATCACCTCGTAGCGGCCGTCGATGTTGCCGGCCGTCTCCGAGGTGCCCAGAACGAGAATGCCGCCCTCGCGCAGCGCGTAATGGAACAGCGAAACCACCTTCGCCTGTGCCTCGGAGCGCAAATAGATCAAAAGATTGCGACATGACACCAGATCGAGGCGTGAGAACGGCGGGTCGGCGAGCACATCCTGGACCGCGAACACGACCGCGGTGCGCAGCTCGGGCACTATTCTGTAACCGTGTTCCTCCTTTGAAAAGAAGCGGGCAAGTCGTGCCGGCGACACGTCCGCTTCGATCGTGGCCGGGTACAGGCCTTCTCGCGCCGTGGCCACGGCGTCCGGGTCGACGTCGGAGGCAAAGACCTGCAGTTTGACCGCGCGCTTGGCCGCAATGATCTGCTCGCGGAAGAGCATCGCGAGCGAATAGGTCTCCTCGCCCGTGCTGCAGCCGGCGATCCAGATCCGGATCGGGTGATCGGCCGAGTGGCTGCCGATCAGGTCGGGAACGATCTTGGCGGCCAACAGATCGAACACCTTCGGATCACGGAAGAAGCTGGTCACATTGATCAGCAGGTCCTTGGCCAGAAGGTCGAGTTCGCTCGTGTCGCGCCGCAGAAGATCGAGATACCGGTCGACATCGTCGGCCTCGATCGCCGCCATCGCCAACCGCCGCTCGATCCGGCGCTGCAGCGTACCCTCTTTGTAGAGCCTGAAATCGTGGGCGGTCCTGGTGCGCAGAAGATCAATGATCTCGGGCAGCCAATCCGGTGCCGGCGGACGCAAACCGTTCCGCGGGCGCGAACGGACGCTGCGCCGGTCGTGCTTGACCAGCGCTGCCGGTATCTCCGCCACGGGCAGCACAAGGTCGACCGCGCCGGTCATGATCGCGCTCCGCGGCATGCCGTCGAATCCCGCTTCGTCGGGATCCTGGGCGATGACGAGCCCGCCTTTTTCCTTGACGGCTTGCAGCCCAAGGCTGCCGTCCGCCCCGGTTCCCGAAAGAATCACGCCGATGGCGCGGGCGCCGCAGTCCTCTGCCAGCGAGCGCAGCAAAAAATCGAACGGCAGGCGCACACCGTGACGGGCTCGCGGCTCCGAGAGATGCAGGGCGCCGGCACCGACAGCAAGATAGGTCCCGGGCGGGATGACATAGAGGTGGTCGCGCTCGATCACCATGCCATCCATGGCCTGCCGCACGGTCATCGGCGTGCGGTCGGCCAGCAGGTCCACCATCATGCTTTCATGCGTCGGATCGAGGTGCTGGACCAGGATGAAGGCCATGCCGTTACCGGCGGGCAGGGCGCGCACGAGCTTCCCGCAGGCATCGAGGCCACCGGCCGAGGCGCCGATTCCGACAACCGCAAAGTCCCGAGATCCGCGGGGACGGCCGCGCCCCGGCGAGGGGCGCTGGCCCGATCGCGGCCGGGCGGCGCTCGCCTGAGGGGGCCGGCTGCCTGGCATTCTACACCACGTGCTCCCAGCTGGTCGGGGCCGTTATGCACCGGCAAAAAACCACGCCGCACACCCTTTACCTGATGTCGCGAATGGTTGCCGGCATTGATCTAGCCGGGCGAGGCCGGGGGCCAATGCCCGCCTTGTGACGACAGGCGCGGCCTAGTGCCGCGGTCGCCGGTCAGCCGTGACGCGACCGTTTGAGTAGCTTCTGCAGCCGGCGGCGTTGCCCTGCCTTCGACGATCATGCGCTATAAGACGCGCGCCCGGTGCAGCCTAATCCTTCTGTGTCATAGAATCTTGTGATTTCTCGGGATGACGGGGTAGTTGATTGATGGTGAACGATTTCGAAGGGCTGAAGGATGGGCGAAGCGCAGGAGGCCCGATGATCGTCGTCATCACACTCTCGCCGCGGGACTACGACGCGGTGCTGTTCGATCTCGATGGGGTGCTGACCAGGACGGCGAGCGTGCATGCCGCGGCCTGGAAAAAGCTGTTCGACGGGTTTCTCGAGCAGCGCGCCCGCCAGTCGGGCGAGCCGTTCGTCGCCTTCGATATCGACACCGACTACCCGAGCTACGTCGACGGCAAGCCGCGGTACGACGGCGTGGCAGCCTTCCTCGAGGCACGCGGGATCGAATTGCCGTTGGGTGCACCCGACGACGGCCCTGAGGTGCAAAGCGTGCGCGCGCTCGGCAATCTGAAGGACCGGTATTTCCTGCAACACCTGGAGCAGGACGGCGTCGATCCCTACGAAGCGTCGATCGCGCTGGTGCGCGAGCTGCGGGCGCAGGAGATCAAGACCGCGGTCGTGTCCTCCAGCAACAACTGCGCGGCGGTGCTCGAGGCCGCGGGCATTGCGCAGCTGTTCGACGCGCGCGTGGACGGGACGGACATCACCCGTCTCGAGCTCAAGGGCAAGCCGGCACCGGATGCTTTTCTGGAGGCGGCGCGCCGCCTCGGGGCGGAGCCTTCGCGGGCGGTCGTCGTCGAGGACGCGACCGCCGGCGCCGAGGCCGGGCGCGCCGGCCGTTTCGGCTGCGTCATCGGCGTCGATCGCCGCGGGCACGCGAAGGCGCTGCGCGCTGCCGGCGCCGATGTCGTGGTGACCGATCTGGCCCAAGTCCGGGTCGCCGCGGAGCCGCCTTCCGCCTGGTCCCTGGCGTTCGAGGGCTTCGACCCGGCGCGAGAGGGTATCCGCGAAGCCTTGTGCACGCTCGGGAACGGCTATTTCGCGACCCGCGGGGCCGCCGCCGGGGCGGCGGCGGATGACGTTCACTATCCGGGGACCTACCTCGCCGGCGGCTACAACCGCTTGCGCACCGACATCGCCGGCCGCGTGGTCGAGAACGAGGATCTCGTGAATTGGCCCAACTGGCTGGCACTCGAGTTTCGCATCGGCGAGCAGGACTGGTTCGATGCGCGCACCGTCAAGGTCCTCTCGTACCGCCAGGAGCTCGATCTGCGGCGCGGCATGCTGGTCTCGAGCATCAGCTTCGAGGACGGCCAGGGGCAGCGCAGCACGCTCAAGGAGCGACGCCTGGTCTCGATGGGCGGCATGCATCTGGGCGCGCTGGACCTCGCGCTGACCGCCGACAACTGGTCGGCAGCGGTCACGGTGCGTTCGGCGATCGACGGGCGCGTCGTCAACGCGGGCGCGAAGCTGTACCAGAAGTTCAACAACCAGCACCTGGAGCCGCTGGCCGGCAAGGTCGTCGGCGAGGACGGCGTGTGCCTGCTGGTGCGCAGCTGCCAGTCGCATATTCAGGTCGCTCAGGCGGCGCGAACGCAGGTGTTCCTCGACGGCCGGCTGCTCGAGGCCCCGCACCGGCTGATCGAGGAACCGGGATACATCGGCCAGGAGCTCGAGACCCTCGTCAAGCAAGGCCAGACGCTGGTGCTGGAGAAGCTGGCCTCGTTCTATACCTCGCGCGACCAGGCGATCTCGGAGTGCGCGCTGGAGGCGCGCATCGCGATCGCGCGCGCCGGTCGCTTCGAGGCCGTGATGGCGGACCATGTGCTCGCCTGGAGGCACCTGTGGCGCCGCTTCGACGTGCATATCCGGCCGGCCGATCCGGGCTTCAAGTTGAACGTGCCGATGCTGCTGCGCCTGAACATGTTCCACCTGCTGCAGGCGGTATCGCCCAACTCGATCGGCCTCGATATCGGCGTGCCGGCGCGGGGCTGGACCGGGGAGGCGTATCAGGGCCATGTCTTCTGGGACGAGCTGTTCATCTTCCCGTTCTTCAATTATCGAATGCCCGAGATCACCCGGTCGCTGCTGATGTACCGCTACCGGCGTCTGGGTGAGGCGCGTGCCGCCGCCGCGGCCGCCGGATACCGCGGCGCGATGTTCCCCTGGCAGAGCGGCAGCGACGGTCAGGAGGAGACCCAGGCGCTCAACCTGAACCCGCGCTCGGAGCGCTGGGTGCCCGACAACTCCTACTTGCAGCGTCACGTCGGCAGCGCCATCGCCCACAACGTCTGGCAGTACTTCCAGGTCACGCACGACGTCGAGTTCCTGCATTCCTACGGCGCGGAGCTGATCCTCGAGATCGCCCGCTTCTGGTCGAGCATCGCCTGCTTCGATGACGAGCGCGGACGCTACCAGATCCGGGGCGTGATGGGCCCCGACGAGTTTCACGACGGCTCTCCGGAGAAGGCAACGCCCGGCCTCGACAACAACGCCTATACCAACATCATGGCGGTGTGGGTCCTGTGCCGGGCGCTGGAGGTGCTCGATCTGCTGTCGGAGGTGCGGCGCGCCGAGCTCGCGACCCGGCTTGATCTGTCCTCGGAGGAGATCGCGCGCTGGGACGACATCAGTCGCCGGATGTATGTCCCGTTCCATGACGACGGCATCATCAGCCAGTTCGACGGCTACCAAAAATTGCGCGAGCTCGATTGGCAGGACTACCGCACCCGCTACGGTAACATTCAGCGTCTCGATCTGATCCTCGAGCTGGAGCACGACAGCGCCAATCGTTACAAGATCTCGAAACAGGCCGACGTGCTGATGTTGTTCTATCTGTTCTCGGCCGAGGAGATTGGCGAACTGTTCGAGCGTCTGGGCTATCCGTTCGAAGCCGAGACCATTCCGCGCAACATCGCCTACTATACCGCCCGCTCGTCGCACGGCTCGACGCTGTCCCGTGTGGTGTGTGCCTGGGTGCTGGCGCGTTCCGACCGGCAGCGCGCCATGGACTTCTTCGCGGAAGCGCTGCAGAGCGACGTCAGCGACGTCCAGCATGGCACCACCGCGGAGGGCGTCCACCTCGGCGCGATGGCGGGAACCGTCGATCTGGTGCAGCGCGTCTCGACCGGGATCGAGGTCAGGGGCGATGTCCTGCGCCTCAATCCGGAATTGCCGCGGGAGTTGGAGCGCCTCGACCTGCGCATCCGCTACCGCGGCCATTCACTCGATCTGCGGCTGACCCGCGACTCGCTCACGGTCCGCGGGCGCGATGGTGCGGCGGCGCCGATCTCCTTGTGCGTCGACGGTGAGCTCTGCGAGTTCGTCAGCGGTACGACCCGGGTGTTTCGCTTGAACGACGCGGCCACCGAGGGCGCCATTGTCGACCGTGAAGCCCGGGACGACGGCGCCGGAGCCTGATCTCATGACCCGTGGAAGGGTGTCCTCGGGGCCATGTTCCACTTTGCGATGACCCGTCGTTTGGGATGGCCGGCAGCGTAGCCAAGGACACTGAGTGAGGCCGTTCCCAGCGAGAAGTGCTGGGCTTCGATGACCGCCAGCCCGATCCAGCGGACCGCGAGGCTGCAGCCGAACTGGCCGTGCGAGAACAAGGCGACGTTGCCCTCGAACGTGCAGAGATGCCGGATCAGCCGGTCGGCGCGGGCGGCGACCTGGTCAGGGGTCTCGCCGTTCGGGCAGCCGTCCTGAAACACGTTCCAATCCGGACGCTGCTTGCGAATGTCCACGGAGCGTATTCCTTCGTAGTCGCCATAGTCCCACTCCGCCAGATCCGGCTCGATCTCGGCCGCCGCTCCGAGACCGGTCAGCTCAGCTGTCTGTCGCGCGCGCTGCCTGGGGCTGGTCAGCACCCGGGAGAACGCGATCCCCCGGAGCGATGGCGCGAGCTCGCGCGCCTCGTCCTCGCCGTGCGCCGTCAACGGGATGTCGGTGCGGCCCGTGTGCTGACCGGAAAGCGACCACTCGGTCTCGCCGTGCCGGATGAGGTAGATCTCGAGCGGCTTGGCCGGGATGTCCGGCACGTCGCGAGAGGTCATGCGGCCTCAGCCTCCATTGCGGCGCTGTACTCACCATGGATCGCCGCGCGGTTGCAGCAGGCTCGATGGTACAGGGCCTGCTGGGCCGCCATGCGCTTCGTCTCCTCGCCGTGCCAGATCTCCAGGGCCGGCTGCTGGATGGCGCGCGCGAACGAGAACACCAGCGGCCAGGGCGCCCGCGAGCGCCTGAGGTTGATCGCGTTCAGCCGCGCCGAAGCCAGCTCGCCCGATTGACCGCCCGACAGGAAGGCGATCCCCGCCACGGCAGCGGGAACCGTCCTCAAGAGGCACCCCACCGTGGCGTCGGCGACCTCGTCCAGCGAATTCTGCTGCGGCCGGTCCAGGCCCGGCAGCACCATGTTCGGCTTCAGGATCATCGCCTCCAGCATCACCCCTTGGGTGTGCAGCGCCTCGAAGACCGCGCGCAGCACGTCCTCGGTGACCTCGCGGCAGCGCTCCAGCGAATGCTCGCCGGCCATCAGCACTTCCGGCTCGACCACGGGTACCAGGCCCACTTCCTGGCACAGCGCGGCGTATCGCGCCAGCGCCTGCGCGTTCGCCTCGATGCAGCCCCGGCTCGGGAGCCCGTCGCCGACGCCGATCACGGCTCGCCACTTGGCGAAGCGGGCGCCCATCTGGAAATACTCCTCGAGGCGGGCACGCAGTCCGTCCAGCCCCTCGGTGACTTTCTCGCCGGGGTGGCCCGCCAGGGGCTTCGCGCCCAGGTCCACCTTGATGCCCGGGAGGATCCCGCTGCCGGTGAGGATCTCGACGAAGGCGGTGCCGTCCCTGGTCTGCTGGCGGATCGTCTCATCGTAGAGGATGGCCCCACTGATGCACTCCCCAAGGCGAGGCGTGGTCACCAGCAGTTCCCGATAGGCGCGCCGGGCCTCCTCGGTCTGGGGAATTCCGGCTGCAGCAAACCGTCGGTTGCAGGTGGGATTGCTCTCGTCCATGGCGAGGAGGCCCTTGCCGCGGGCGACCAGCGTCCTCGCCACGGCCACGAGCGCCTGCTCGTTCATGCGGAGGCGCCCCATTTCCAGTTGCGGATCTCGGGCAGGTCCTCGCCATGCTCGTCGATGTAGTGCTTATGCTGGACGAGCTTGTCCTGCATCGTCTGCTTGAGGTAGGCGCCCCTGGTGCCGAGCTGCGGCAGCCGGTCGACGACGTCCTGCACCAGATGGAAGCGGTCCAGGTCGTTCTGCACCCGCATGTCGAAGGCGGTCGTGATCGTGCCCTCTTCCTTGTAGCCTCGGACGTGCAGGTTGCGGTTGGTCCGCCCGTAGGTCAGGCGGTGGACCAGCCAGGGGTAGCCATGGAAGCCGAACACGATCGGCTTGTCGCGCGTGAACAGGCCATCGTAGTCCCGGTCGCTCAGCCCGTGCGGGTGCTCGCTCGCGGGTTGCAGCCGCATCAGATCGACGACGTTGATGACCCGGATCTTGAGCTCGGGCACGTGCTGCCGGAGGATCGAGACCGCGGCCAGGATCTCGAGTGTCGGAGTATCGCCGCAACAGGCCATCACCACGTCCGGCTCGGCCTGCTGGTCGTTGCTGGCCCACTGCCAGATGCCAAGCCCTTCGGTGCAATGGACGACGGCCGCCTCCATGGTCAGCCATTGCGGCAAAGCGTGCTTGCCGGCGACGACCACGTTGACGTAGTGCCGGCTCCGCAGGCAGTGGTCGAACACCGACAAGAGGCAGTTGGCATCGGGCGGCAGGTAGACGCGCACGACGTCGGCCTTCTTGTTGATCACGTGATCGAGGAAGCCCGGGTCCTGGTGGGTAAAGCCGTTGTGGTCCTGCTGCCAGACGTGAGAGGCGAGCAGGTAGTTGAGCGATGCGATCTTGCGCCGCCAGGGCAGCTCGGAGGTCACCTTCAGCCACTTGGCATGCTGGCTGAACATCGAATCGACGATCCGGATGAAGGCCTCGTAGCTGTTGAACAGCCCATGCCGCCCGGTCAGCAGGTAGCCTTCCAGCCAGCCCTCGCACTGATGCTCGCTGAGCATCGAGTTCGAGCACGCGGCCGTCGCGGGCGAGGAACTCGTCGTCCTCGACCTCCTGCGCCTCCCACTGGCGGTTGGTGACGTCGAACACCGACCCGAGCAGGTTCGAGAGCGTCTCGTCGGGTCCGAAGATGCGGAAATTCCGCTGCTCCTGGTTCAGCTTGGTCACGTCGCGCAGGAACTTGCCCAGGACGAGCGTATCCTGGCCGTCGACGGCGCCGGGCGAAGGCACGTCGACCGCGTGGACGCGAAAGTCCGGCATCCTGAGGTCGCGCAGCAGGGCGCCGCCGTTGGTGTGGGGGTTGGCGCCCATCCGCCGGTCGCCCTTGGGCGCCAGCTCGGCCAGCTCGGGGATCAGGCGGCCGCTGGCGTCGAACAGCTCTTCGGCCTTGTAGCTCCGCATCCAGCTCTCGAGCTGCTGGACGTGACCCGGATGCTGGGCATCGACCAGCAGCGGCACCTGGTGCGCCCGGAAGGTGCCCTCGATCTTGAGGCCGTCGACCACCTTCGGTCCCGTCCAGCCCTTGGGCGACCTGAGGACGATCATGGGCCAGCGCGGCCGCACGGTGTCCTCCTTGGTCCGCGCGTCCTCCTGGATCCGCCTGATGTCCAGGATGACCGCCTCGACGGTCTCGGCCATCAGCCGGTGCATCGCCTCCGGCTCGTCGCCCTCCACGAAATAGGGCGTCCAGCCACAGCCCCGGAAGAACTGCTCCAGCTCGTCGTGCTCGATCCGGGCGAGCACGGTCGGATTGCTGATCTTGAACCCGTTGAGGTGCAGGATCGGCAGCACGGCGCCGTCGGTGATCGGATTCAGGAGCTTGTTGGACTGCCAGGCGGTCGCCAGCGGGCCCGTCTCCGCCTCGCCGTCGCCGACCACGCAGGCGACGATCAGACCCGGATTGTCGAACGCGGCCCCGAACGCATGGCTCAGCGAATACCCGAGCTCCCCGCCTTCATGGATCGAGCCCGGCGTCGACGGCGCGACATGGCTGGAGATGCCGCCCGGGAACGAGAACTGCTTGAACAGCCGCTTCATCCCGGCCTCGTCCTGGCTGATGTCCGGGTAGACCTCGCTGTAGCTGCCCTCGAGATAGGTGTTGCCGACCAACGCCGGCCCACCGTGGCCGGGTCCGGCAACATAGAACATGTCCAGGTCATATTTCTTGATGACGCGGTTCAGATGCACATAGATGAAGTTCTGGCCCGGCGTCGTGCCCCAGTGGCCGACCACCAGGGGCTTGACGTGAGCGAGCGTCAGCGGCTCGCGCAGCAGCGGGTTGTCGTACAGGTAGATCTGTCCGACCGACAGATAGTTGGCAGCGCGCCAGTAGGCATCCATCAGGCGCAATTCGTCGGATGTTGCGGTCGCATGCCGGTTGGTGGGCGAACCGCTGCGATGCGGACGCGCCAGCGTCGTGGTGGCCGTGCCCATTCTCGTGACCCTCATCTCTTTCGGCTGTCTGTCCGTCACACGCCGCCTCGAGGAAGCTCGGAGGAGAACGGGACGACGCCTCGTGGTGATCGCCCCGATGGTAGCTGCTGCCCGGCCGCGCCGGCAGGATCGGAAACTACGCAGGCGGCACCACGATCAGGGCGTGGTTGTCGATGACCGAGGCTTCAGCTCGATTCGTCCGCTTCATCACGCGGCAGCGTTGCCGGGACGTCCAGACGCGCAACGCCGATCCGGTCATCCGCCATGCCGTAATAGATATCGAAGCGGTCAGGGGTCCCGAGATCATCGCGACGATCGATGCCGCTCGGGAAGACCACGTCGTCGACCGCGCCATGGCATTCCAGCGGCCCTTCGGGGACCAGAACCGGCTCTGCGGAACGATAGAGAATCCGGTTCGGCTGCTCGCGCGAAAGCACCATCGCGCCCGCCGAATAGCACAGCTTGCGCTTGGTCAGCGCCGGATCGAGGCCTGCCTTGCACGCCGTGATAGATCATCAGCCAGCCGTGGCGACACATGATCGGCGGGGGGCCGCCGCCGATCTTGAGGCGCTCCCATCTCGCCACCGGACAGGCAAAGGTATGATGCGCCACGAACTCGCCAAGGCGAGGCTCCCCGTCGCCGGTGGGCAAACGGCAATAAGAAATCCAGATCGACTCCCGATGAAGATCCATCGCACCGCTTGCCGATTGCCGGATTTTTTCCTCCGGGCGCGTGCCCGGGAACAGGGGCCGGTGCACGAGCGCGACCGCGGGCTCGCCGAAGGGGTCCGGAACCAAAGTCGGAAACACGCTGGCGTCCTTGTCGTCCACGCCATCGAACGTGATGCCATTGAAAGGCCGGAACACCGCAAGCCCGAGGCGCCGCCAGGTCATGAGATCGTCGGAGACCGCGAGCGCGATACGTGGCCCGGCGCGCGACAGCGCCGTGTAGGTCATCACATAATGCTGCAGAGGCGCGAAATAGGATATCCGCGGGTCCTCGCAGCCGCCGCCGGTCTCCGACAATTCGTAATCGGCTTCCGGCTGCAGCGCGATCCCCATGCGTTCGACGCCATGCGGATCGCCGGCACCGTCAAACAGCACGCGCGCGATGCCGATCCGCGAATAGTTGCCGCGAGCCACCAGACGCGGGAACAGATAGAGCTGCCCATCGCGGGCCCGCATGGCCGCGGGGTTGAGGACGCCCTCGACCTCATGGGCGTTGCCCGCCTGCGGCTCCATGATCATGCCGATCCGCTTCATCGCGAGGTCCGGCACGGGCGGTCGCCGCTCTACAGACATGCGATCACGGCCTCGATGACCCGTTTGGTCTCGTGCGGGTCGCGCACCTCGATCGACAGCACGCCCGCCTGCTTGGCCGGATAGTCGTTGCCGCCAGGGAAAATGGCGTCGCCGACGAAAACCATGTCGCTGATCTCGACGTCGAGCATCTCATGGAGTTTTCGGATGCCATAAGCCTTGTCGATGCCCGGTCTGGTGACATCGATCGAGGTCGCGCCACCCAGGTGAACGGAGAATCCTGGGATCCACGGCTCGAGAATGGCCTTGATCTTCTCGCGCTTGCTGAAGTCCGGGTCCCACCCTTTCTTCGCCTCGAGCGGCGCGTTCTGGCCGAGGGCGGACAGCGTGATCTGGCTGCCGCGGTCCTCGATCACGTCGCCCCAGCATCGGGCGGCCCGGAAGCCGGATCCATCGAGCGCCTTGTTCAGCGCGTCGATGATCCTGGTCCTGTCCTCGGCGCTGAAATCCTCAGAGTACTGATTCTCCCAGGCTTTCTTGCGACGATAGAATTTGGTGCCGCAGGTCGGCAGCAGCGACAGATTCTTCAGCCGCTCGTCGTCGACCAGATGGGTCAGGATCTGCTCTTGAAACTGCGGCCACGCGCCGCCCGAGATCACGGCCACCTTGACGACCGCGAGCAGCCGGCCGAGCAGCGTCGCCATCTCGGCGTCGAGCGGCGATTTGCTTTCGGCGAGCGTGCCGTCGAGGTCGAATACGATCAGGCTTTTCATGGCTGGTCCGGCACGCCGATTTCCAGCAGCTCGACGAAGCCGCTCGGTCGGAAACGGCAGACGCCGACCGCTGCCGGCAGCAACACCACGGCACCTCTCTCCATCCCGAAGAGGGCGCCGTCGTGCTCGATCTGACCACCGCCGTCGATGCACACCAGCACCCGCGGCTCCGCGAAGGCGCCGACCATGAAGGACACGGCGCCTTGCAGGCGCCACAGGCAAAAATGCGAACACTCAAAGAGCCGTTCGCGCTGGACGGGTTGCTTCGCCTGGACCATCGGCGTCACCGGTCGGGTCGCAGCCTGGCCAAAATCGACGCACGCCAGCGCCTGCTCCACTTGCAGCGGCCGCTTATGGCCGGTCGTCGGGTCGATGTGGTCCCAATCATAGAGGCGAAACGTGACGTCACTGTTCTCCTGCACCTCGAACACCACGACGCCGTTGCCGACGGCATGAACGGTGCCGGCCTCGATCAGCACGCCCTGCCCCCGACGGGGCGCGAAGCTCGCCAGATGGTCATCTGCGGTCCGTGCCGACAGGGCGCGCAGATCAGCAGGGGTCGTGCCCGATCTCAGGCCGGCGTAGACCCGCCCTTGCGGACCCGCTTCCAGAACGACCCACCCCTCGGTCTTGCCGGTCTCGCCGTCCGGGATCAGCGCCGCCTGGCCGTCGCGCGGGTGCACCTGCACCGACAACATCTTCTGCACATCGAGAAATTTCAGCAGCAGGGGAAACCGCCGGAACCGCCGCGCCAGATCGCCCAGGACCAGCTCCGGCGCCGGCGCCATCAACTGCGCGATCGTGCGTCCTTTGAGCGGTCCCTCGGCGACGCGGCTCGGATGATCGTCGCGATCGCTCAGCAGCCAGGCTTCACCGATCGGCCGATCGCCTGGCAGGGCTGCATTCACCCAGTCAGCCAGACGTCGCCCGCCCCAAAGCCGGTACTGGAAGATCGGCTCGAAGCGCAACGGATAGAACGGTGGATCGGTCATGACTTCCCTTAGACCAGGCACAAGCGGCAGATGCTTGCCGGCTTTCCCGGCGTCCTGCCGGTGGCGGTCGAACGGATGGTAGCTGCAGCCCGGTCTCGCCGGCAGGATCGGAAACTACGCACAAACGGCACGCGGCTCAGCGCGCGCCCGTGGTCCCGGAGGCTGCGGATCGGCGCAGACCGGGCGGCATGCTCAGGCCCGGGCGGCTGCGTCCGCTGCGCGCTGCAGATGGCGGACCCGGTCGCGCCGGCCACGATCAGGTCCTGGGCTATGCCGATGAACAGCCCGTGCTCGACGATGCCGGCTCGCGCCCCCAGCGCGCAGGCCAGCGGCGCGGCATCGGCGATCGGGCCGAAGCGGCTGTCGAGGAT
>CAVTFM010000047.1:0-253775 GCA_963733965.1 uncultured Alphaproteobacteria bacterium | reverse complement strand
GCCCTGCGCGACCTCCTGCTGCCGAAGCTGATGTCCGGCGAGATCCGCATCCGCGCCGCCGACAAGGTCTTGGAGGCGGCGATGTGAGCAGGCTGATCTTCCGCGCCCATGCGATCCGGCGCATGTTCCAGCGGCGGATTGCGGTGGGGGATGTGCGACGGGTGATCGAGACCGGGGAGACGATCGAGGCCAACCCCGACGATCTGCCGTATCCGAGCCGGCTCGTGCTCGGGCAGGTGGGCGGACGGCCGGTGCACGTCGTGGTGGCTGAGGACCAGCTTGGGGACGAGAGCGTCGTGGTCACGGTATACGAGCCCGATCCGGCGCTGTGGCGGCCGGGCTTTCGAAGGAGGCGGAAGGCATGAAGTGCGTGATCTGCCGCAGCGGTGAGACGCAGCCCGGGACCGCGACGCTGGTCCTCGAGCGGGACGGGCTCACCATGGTGCTGACCAAGGTGCCGGCGGAAGTCTGCGAGAACTGCGGCGAGGAGTACATCGACCAGGCGGCGGCCGCGGCGGCGCTGGAGACGGCCGAGCGGGCGGCCCAGGAAGGTGTCCGCGTCGAGATCCGCGACTTCGCGGCGGCCTGAGCGGTCGGCCACCGCGACGGGTCGGCGATGACCGCCAAATTCACGGAATCGGTCGTCGAGGCGGCGGCGCTCGCCTGGCTGGAAAGCCTTGGCTGGGGCATTTTGTCGGGACCGATGATCGCGCCCGAGGAGCCAGGGGCGCTCCGCGAGACCTGGGCCGATGTCGCTCTGAAGCCGCGGTTGCGTGCGGCGCTCGCGCGGCTCAACCCGGACCTCGGTGCCGATGGACTCGATGATGCCGAGCGGAGGCTCCTGCGGTCCGATCAACCCGATCTCGTCGCCGAGAACCGGGACTTCCACAAGATGCTGGTCGAAGGCGTGCCGGTGGAGGTGCACCACGAAGACGGCACCGTCCGCGGCGAGAGCGTGCGCTTGATCGACTTCGACCGGCCCGAGGCCAACGACTGGCTCGCGGTCAATCAGTTCACGGTGGTCGAGCAGAAGCGCGAGCGGCGGCCGGACATCGTGCTGTTCGTCAACGGCCTGCCGCTCGCGGTGATCGAGCTCAAGAACGCAGCGCAGGAGAACGCGACCATCTGGTCAGCGTTCAACCAGCTGCAGACCTATAAGCAGGAAATCACCTCGCTGCTCGCGTTCAATGAGCTCTTGGTGATCTCGGACGGGCTGCAGGCGCGGCTCGGCTCGCTGACGGCCGACCGGGAGCGGTTCATGCCCTGGCGGACGATCGAGGGCGAGGAGCTGGCGCCCGACGTGATGCCGCAGATCGAGGTCATGCTGCGCGGGCTGTTCGAGCGCCAGCGGTTTCTCGACTTCGTCCGGCACTTCATCGTGTTCGAGGACGAGGGCGGCGGCCGGCTGGTCAAGAAGCTCGCGGGCTATCATCAGTTCCATGCGGTCAACACGGCGCTCGCGGCGACGGTCGAGGCCTCGCGGCCGCAGGGCGACCGGCGGGTGGGGGTGATCTGGCACACGCAGGGTGCTGGCAAGAGCCTGACCATGGCGTTCTATGCCGGCAAGGTGATCCTGCATCCGGCGATGGCCAATCCGACGATCCTGGCGCTGACCGACCGGAACGATCTGGACGACCAGCTGTTCGGGACCTTCGCGCGCTGCCGGGACCTGCTGCGCCAGGCGCCGGTGCAGGCCGAGAGCCGGGCGGATCTGCGGGCGAAGCTTCGGGTCGCGTCGGGCGGGGTGATCTTCACCACGATCCAGAAGTTCTTCCCGGACACGGCAGGCGGTCGGCATCTGCTGCTGTCGGACCGGCGCAACATCGTCGTGATCGCCGATGAGGCGCACCGCAGCCAGTACGATTTCATCGATGGCTTCGCGCACCATATGCGCGCCGCGCTGCCGAATGCCTCCTTCGTCGGCTTCACGGGCACGCCGATCGAGCTCGAGGACCGGAACACGCGGGCGGTGTTCGGCGACTACATCAGCGTCTACGACATCCAGCAGGCGGTCGAGGACGGGGCGACCGTGCCGATCTACTACGAGAGCCGGCTCGCCAAGCTGGCGCTCGACCCCGAGGAGCAGCCGAAGCTGGACGTGGAGTTCGAGGAGATCACCGAGGGCGAGGAGGAGGAGGCCAAGCAGAAGCTCAGGAGCAAGTGGGCGCAGCTCGAGGCGGTGGTCGGCGCCGAGCACCGGCTGGAGGTGGTCGCCGAGGACCTGGTCCGGCACTTCGAGCGACGGCTCGAGGCGATGGATGGCAAGGGCATGATCGTCTGCATGAGCCGGCGGATCTGCGTCGAGCTCTATCAGCAGATCGTGGCGCTGCGGCCGCGGTGGCATGGCGAGGACGACCGCTCCGGATCGATCAAGGTCGTGATGACCGGCTCGGCCGGTGAGCCGGCGACGTGGCAGCCGCACATCCGGACCAAGGCGGCGCGCGAGGAGCTCGCCAAGCGGTTCAAGGATGCGAGCGATCCGTTCAGGCTCGTGATCGTGCGCGACATGTGGCTGACGGGCTTCGATGCGCCGAGCCTGCACACGATGTACCTGGACAAGCCCATGCGCGGGCACAGCCTGATGCAGGCGATCGCGCGCGTGAACCGGGTGTTCAAGGACAAGCCCGGCGGGCTCGTGGTCGATTACCTCGGGCTCGCGGCCGAGCTGCAACAAGCGCTCGCGACCTACACCGAGAGCGGCGGCCGCGGCAGCACGGCGCTCAACCAGGAGAAAGCCGTCGGAGCCCTCCGCGCAGCCTATGAGGTCTGCCGGGATCTGTTCCATGGCTTCGACTGGTCGGGGTGGGCGGGCGCTAAGCCGGCAGCTCGGCTCCAGATGCTGGCGGCGGCGCAGGAGCACATCCTGAAGCAGGAGGAGGGCAAGTACCGGCTGCAGAAGGCGGTCCGGGAGCTGTCAATCGCCTTCGCGCTCGCGGTGCCGCACGAGGAGGCGCTGCGCATTCGTGACCATGTCGGATTCTTCCAGGCGGTGCGCGGCGCGATGGCCAAGTATGTGCACGCCCGCGGCGGGGCGCCTGGGGCCGATCTCGATCACGCGATCCGACAGCTGGTATCAGAGGCCATTGCGCCTCAAGGTATGATCGACATCTTTGCCGCGGCGGGACTGAAGAAGCCCGACATCTCGATCCTGTCGGAGGAGTTCCTGGCCGAGGTCCGGGGCATGGAGCACAAGAACCTGGCGCTCGAGCTGCTCCGGCGGCTGCTCAACGACGAGATCAAGGTGCGCGAGCGCAAGCATCTGGTGCAGGCGCGCTCGTTCGCCGAGATGCTGCAAAAGTCGATCCTCGGCTATCACAACCGCTCGGTCGCGACCGCCGAGATCATCGAGCAGCTGATCGAGCTGGCCCGGGAGATGCGCGAGGCCGACCGCCGCGGCGAAGATCTGGGACTGAGCGAGGACGAGGCAGCTTTCTATGAGGCGTTGGAGGTCAACGACAGCGCAGTCCGGGTGCTGGGTGAACCGGCGCTCAAGACGATCGCGCGGGAACTCGTCCGAGCGGTGCGAGGCAACGTGACCATCGATTGGACCATTCGCGAGAACGTCCGCGCCAAGATGCGCGTCATCGTCAAGCGTATCCTACGCAAGCATGGCTATCCGCCCGACAAGCAGGAAAAGGCGACCCAGACGGTGCTCGAGCAGGCCGAACTGCTCTCTGCCGAGTGGGTGCCGGAGGCCGCGTAGACCCTCGAGTGCCGCCCGAACGGCGGTTGAGGATCAGGTCTTGTGGGGTGCTCGCCGCCGACCGAGAGGCGGACCATGGCGGAGGGCCGGGGTCAGGCGGTCCTCGCCCTCGTCGCGGAAGGTCATGATCGCGCGCTGCCAGCCGCGCCGGGGTTGCTCGGCCGGCGAAGGGTCCAGGAGCAGCAGATGCTCGATGATCCAAATCGTCCAGCTGCGTAGCGCGTTGCGCTGCTCCTGGCCAGTCGGCGATCTCCTTGGCAAGGTGCTCAAGGTCGAGCGGCAGGTTCGGGCGCGTGCGGGCGATCTGGCGAAGCTCCTTGGCCTGCATCCGGGTCCAGGCGAGGAAGTCGTCCTCGTACAAGGTCGCGGCGCAGAACCTTGCCCATCAGCTTTTGCCTATGCGTCGGGCAGGGCTGGAACCAGCTGTGCCCTGGTCAGCGCGCCAGCACGGGGTGGCCCGGGCTCGCCTCCTCGGGCGGCTTGGGCAGGCCCCTCACGCGTTCATGTCGAGGACGATGCGGCCTTCGATCTTGCCGGCGTGCATGCGGGCGAAGACGTCGTTGATGTCGTCGAGCCTGGCCGTCGCGGTGGTCGCGCTGCACCTTGCCGTCGCCGGCAAATTGCAGCGCCTCCTGGAGGTCGAGCCGGGTGCCGACGATCGAGCCGCGCACGGTGATGCCGTTCAGCACCATCTCGAAGATCGGCAGCGGGAACGAGCCGGGCGGCAGGCCGTTCAGCGACACCGTGCCGCCGCGGCGGACCATGCCGAGCGCCTGCTCGAAGGCCTTGGGCGAGACGGCGGTCACCAGCACGCCGTGCGCGCCGCCGATCTCCTTCTTGAGGTAGGCGGCCGGATCGGTGGTCATGGCGTTGACCGTGACGCTCGCCCCGAGCCGTCTGGCAAGCGCCAGCTTGTCGTCGGCGACGTCGACCGCGGCGACGTTGCGGCCCATCGCCCGGGCGTATTGCACGGCCATGTGGCCGAGGCCGCCGATGCCGGAGATGACCACCCAGTCGCCGGGCTTGGTGTCGGTGACCTTCAGGCCCTTGTAGACGGTCACGCCGGCGCACAGGACCGGCGCCGCTTCGATGAAGCCGAGATTGCCGGGCAGATGGCCGACGAAGTCCGGGTCGGCCACGACATAGTCGGCGAAGCCGCCATTGACCGAATAGCCGGCGTTCTGCTGCGCCTCGCACAGGGTCTCCCAGCCGCCCAGGCAATGCTCGCAATGGCCGCAGGCGCTGTAGAGCCAGGGAACGCCGACCCGGTCACCCTCCTTGACGTGGCCGACGGCGCGGCCGACGGCGGAAACGAAGCCGACGCCTTCGTGACCGGGAATGAACGGCGGGCGGGGCTTGACCGGCCAGTCGCCCTCGGCGGCGTGCAGATCGGTGTGACAGACGCCGCAGGCCTCGATCTTGACCTGGACCTGACCCGGTCCGGGCTCCGGCACCGGCGCCTCGCCGACCACCAGCGGCTTGCCGAACTCGCGGACCACCGCCGCCTTCATCGTCCTTGCCATGGCTGCTCCTCCGTGGCTGTCGCCGGGATTGTGAAGCCAGGATCGCCGCCCGGATCGCGATCGGCATTGATCCATCTCAAGGGCGGAGGTAGGGGGCCGGGCTCGCAGGGCTTGACCCTGCCGGATGGCCAGACCTACACCCATCCGTCGATGCGCGACCGAGGTTGCGAAAACCAGCGGCATCCGGCGCGCGCGTCAGGTCCCGCCCCTCTGCTGCCGGGAGAGCGTGATGAGGCTCCGAACGCTGATCGCAGGCGCCCTGCTGATCCTGTCGACGGCGGCACCCGCGCTTGCTGCCGGCCAAGCCAATCTCCGGGAGGCCTGCCGGCAGGACGTCAAGCAGCTCTGTCCGGGCGTGCACCCCGGCGGCGGGCGGATCACGCAATGCCTGCGCGCCAATGCCGACAAGGTCTCGCAGGCGTGCAAAGAGGCGGCGCTCGCGGCGCGCGCCGCGAGCGAGAAGGTCCAGGAGGCCTGCAGGGAGGACGTCAAGCAGCTCTGTCCGGGCGCGCAGCCGGGCGGCGGGGCGATCAGGCAATGCCTGCGCGCCAATGCCGACAAGGTCTCGGACGGCTGCAAGCAGGCGATCCAGGCGGCGCGCGCCGCCAACCTGGGCCCGTGAACGTTCGGTTGCCGCGCGCGAGCGGCGAGGCCGGGCGCCGGCGACCGCCGCAGGGTCTTGCCTCAGAGGCCGAGAGAATGCCGGCCAGGACGCGGCGAGGCGGGCGTTCAGACCAGCGCGCGCAGCGCCGTCTCGATCGCGCGTTGCTGGCCGGGTGAGGCGGGCGGCATCGGGGCGCGGGGCTGGCCGGCCGGTACGCCCTGGAGGGTCTGGGCGTATTTGGTGCAGGCGGGCAGGTTGTCGGCGATGAGCGCGTTCCAGAGCGCCAAAAGACGCCGGTGCAGGTCGAGGGCGCGCTCGTGGTTGCCGGCCCGGACCGCGTCCCAGAGCTGGACGCAGGCGCGGGGTGCTGCGGTCAGGATCGCCGCGATCGAGCCGTGGGCGCCGAGCGCGAACGACGGGTAGAGCAGCGCGTCGACCGCGCTGAAGATTTTTTTCCCAACTGGCGCCATCACCATGAGATCGGCGAGCAGCTTGAGGTCGCCGGCGCTCTGCTTGACGCCGATCACGCCCGGCACCTCGCGCAGGATCCGGACCAGGAGCTGCGGCGAGAGGTAGCTCCAGGGCACGACGTTGTAGATCAGGGTCGGCAGCCCGGTCGCCTCGGCGACCGCCCGGAAGTGCTCCTGCATGGCGTCGTCGTCGGGCCGGAACAGGTAGTGCACGGGCGTGACCTGGAGGGCGGCGACGCCGAGACCGTCGAGCGCTTTGCCGCGGCGGATCGCATCGCGGGTGCTGTCGACGATGATGCCGGCGATCACGGGCACGCGGCCGGCGGCCTCGTCGGCGACCGTGGCGACCAGGCGGCGCAGCTCATCCCCGTCGAGGGCGTGGCCCTCGCCCGTGCTGCCGCCGGCCGCGAGCCCGTGGACGCCCGCCTCGATCAGAAAGCGGACCTGCGCGCGGGTCGCGGCTTCGTCGAGCTCGCCCGCGGCATCGAAGGGCGTCGTCATCGGCGGGATGATCCCGGACAGCGCCTCGCTCATGACCAGCCTCCCCGAGCTTCCTGGAGACCGCAGGATAGGCGCCGCGGGTGGTGCTGGTCAAAAAGCTCGGGCGTCGAGGCGCTGGCCCTCGGGGCCCGGGTGGCGGTCGGCCACGGACGCGCCGTAGCCGTGCGCGCGGCGGGCGAAAGCGCGTTGGCTCACGATCTCGATGGCGCCAGGGCATCGGGCGTCACGCGTTGCCCAGGCGGACGCCCGCCGCCGGGGGGGAGCCGGCGGCGGGCGGCGGGCCCGTCAGCGATCCGGATCGAGGGCGGATCAGCTGTGCGGGTCGGACGCGATCAGGAGGACGGCCGCGAGCAGCTTGCGCAGATCGGACAGGCGCTTGGGCTTGAGCTCGAGCCATTCGGCCAGGCCCTCGACCGGCAGCCGGTCGGCGCGCTCCAGCCGTTCGGTCGCGGCCCGGCCGCGCTCGGCCAGCGCATTGAAATAGGCGCGCGCGGTCGGATCGTAGATCTCGAGCTGGTCGCTCTGCGCCGCATGGGGCACGGCGGCCGGGTGGGTCGGGGTCATCAGCAGGATCCAGCGCCAGCTGTCCGCCCAGACGATCAAGGCGTCCTCGAACAGCCGCCTGGCCTGGAAGTCGTCACGGCGTCGGCGCATGACCAGGGCCTGGTTGGTGAGGCTGGTGGCCAGGCGCGGATCGCCGCGGCCGAAATGCTTCTCCGCGATCGTGAGGGCCTCGGCCCACAGGCGGCTCGCGGCCACCGCATGGCCGGCCCGGAAGGCAATCGCCGCCTGCTCCTGGCAGCGTTCCCAGGCGAGATCGGCGGCATCGAAAGTGGCCGCGGCGGCGCTCCGGTCTGCGACGCCTGCCGCCGGGGTGATCGGATGCACGACGGCCACTGCTGATCCCTCCTGATTATCGTGATTGGCAATTTAGCGAAAATGCCATCGATTATCAACACTATTTTAAAGTAAACGCAAGTTAATGGTTAATCATCAGGCCGGATTGACTTCGGCAACGACTGTAATGACGGCGGGCGAAGCCGCGCGCCTGCGCCTTTGACGGCGCGCCTCGAAGCGTGCTTTGGTACCGGGGGCCGCGAACCGGGAGACGGGCGATGCTGGACGGCGACGCCGATCGGGTGATGGAGCAGGGGATTGCGACCGAGGCCGAGCTGCGCGCCCGGTTCGCCGCGCCGAGCCGGCTCGCGACGCTCAAGCAGCTCGACCACCTCGATGCCAACTGCCGGCGCTTCATCGCGCTCTCGCCGTTCCTGTGCCTGGCGACCGCGCGCAGGGACGGCCTCGCCGACAACTCGCCGCGCGGCGACGCGCCGGGGTTCGTCCAGGTGGCGGACGAGCGCACCCTCCTGATCCCCGACCGGCCGGGCAACAACCGGTTGGACTCGATGGCCAACATCGTCGCCAACCCGAACGTCGGCCTGTTGTTCCTGATCCCGGGCGTGACCGAGACCCTGCGCGTCAACGGCCGCGCCCGGATCGTCAGCGACCCCGAGATCCTGGCCGGCTTCGAGGTCCGCGGCCGGGCGCCCAAGGCGGCGATCCTGGTCGAGGTCGCCGAGGCCTTCCTGCACTGCTCCAAGGCGCTGATCCGCGCCCGCCTGTGGGAGGCGGACGCGAAGGTCGACCGCAAGGTCCTGCCGACGCTCGGGCGCATGATCGCCGACGTGGTCGACCGGAAGACCAGCCCCGAGACGGTCACCGAGTACGATCAGCAGATCGCGCGCAACATCGAGGAGCAGCTTTACTGAGGTCGGGCGGCGGGCGTCACGATCGGTTGCCGAGCAGTGCGCCCGGCAGCCGGTCGATGTCAGCCTCCCTGCAGGCCGAGGCAGGCAACGCGGCGAGGCGCGGGCAGCGGCGCA
This sequence comes from uncultured Alphaproteobacteria bacterium, assembly GCA_963733965.1. Classification (GTDB taxonomy): domain Bacteria; phylum Pseudomonadota; class Alphaproteobacteria; order Geminicoccales; family Geminicoccaceae; genus DATAOG01. Next base: position 245,091 of record CAVTFM010000047.1, on the reverse strand, counting down.
GGATGTCCTCGAGCGGGAACTCGGGGCGTCGCGAGCGTGTGAGGCACAGAGCGCCGTCGGTCCCCCAGAGCGCCTCGAAGGCGCCGTAGCCGTGCTCCGGGCGGGCGTGGACGCCGGCCCGATCGAACATCTCGATCGTGATTCCCGGCACCGTGTGCGGCGTGCCGTCGCCGCAATAGTCGGCGCGCACCATGCGCACGCAGGCGGCGTGATAAGGCGCCATGCTCCCGCCATTCGGCGCGCTGGCCCAGGGCGGATAGCCGAACAGCACGCACTTGGCCCGGGCGCCCGCGGTGCAGGCGAACGAGAACGTGCCCGCGGCGGCGGGCACGAAGCGTCCGTCCTCGGCCCAGGCCCCGGGCACGACAATCGCGGTCGTGCGCCCGTAGGGGTCGGCCGCGCAGAGCTGGTCCCAGCGCTCACTCGCGGGCGTGCGCACCGAGACCTCGTAGAGGGGCATCCCGCCCGGCGCGTCGGGATCGGACATGACCCGGTCGATCCGGAACTGGTACCGGCCGGTGGCCGGGTCGCTGACCGCGAAGGTCGCCCCGACCAGAGCTTCCGGCGCGAGAGCGGCGCCATCGCTGTCGCGGGCGACGATCTCTGTCCCCTGCAGCGCGAAAGTCACCAGGCCATCCGGCGCGGCCGACGCCGGGATCGCCACGCCGGCAAGGAGGAGCGCGAGCCCCAAGGCCAGCAATGCGGATCGCCCGGTGGTCAGAAACTGCGATCGCATCATTGCTAACCCCGGCCTGATCTGGGATGCCTGCTCAGCACCAGGACAGGAACGCCCTGTTTCAACGGTATATCGTGAAGCCGGCTTCTTGATTCCAACTGTCGTTACAGTCGCTTCGATTGGATGGCAGGTCTGCCAGGATCGCGGATCTTGGCCATCCGGCACGACCCGGGAGGGTCGGCAGAAGGGGCGCGAGCGAGGCGCCCGCGCCCCGTCGGACCGGACCCCTATGCTACGGCTGGGCCGCGCCGAGATGATCGGGCGTCGCGACCCGCCGGTCGGCGTGCGCCTTGCCGCCGCAGGTCCACCGTGGGCATGGGCCGCGGTGCAATTGTGCCCCGGACGTGCCCTGGGCGCTCAGCCCGTCCGGCGCCTGCACCAGCCGGCCGTCGAGCGCCGGGCCGTTGCCGGCGAGCTTCGCCTGGGTCGCGGGTGCGCTCAACGCCAGCAGCGCCGCGAGCACGGCGGTCGAAAACCAAAAGCGCTTCATCCTAGGGTCCTCCTGATCTGAAATGCCGAACGCCAGGCAAGCTGGCAGCCCGATGTTTCAACCGTGCGTCGCGCGACGGGTTTTTGGTTACAATTGTCATGGTGTCGTTTGGCAGACATCGCTTCCGGATATCTTGGGCCGCCGGCAACACTACGACCGGCAGGTCGCACGCGACATCGCGGGGCAGCTGGATTGAGACGGAACGACCCGGCAACCGTGGCGGCGTTGGCCGCTGGCCGGTCTCTCTCGGCTAGCAGGTCTTGCAGGGCTCGGTCGGCAGGTGGCGCTGCAGCCAGCCGGGGCCGTGGGGGCCGCCGGACACGCCCTCGCTGATGTCGTAGACCTTGGTGAAGCCGCCCTCGGCGAGCAGCTCGGCCGCGACCGCCGAGCGGGTGCCGGCGGCGCAGATCACCGCGAGCGGCGCATCGCGGCGCTCGCGCAGCGCGTGCAGCACGTCGTCGACGAAGTCCGCTCGCGCCCGGAGCGTCTTCGGGTCCTGCAGCGAGATCCCGACGGCGCCGGCCGGCAGGCCGGTCGCGGCCCATTCTTGCGGCAGCCGGACGTCGATGATGGTGAGCTGGCCGGCGACCGCGCGCGCCTCCGCGGCGGCGGGGGTCAGGACCTCCGCGTTGGCAGGCGAGGCCAGCACCGGCCAGGACCACAGAATCAGGATGAGGCTCGCGATGGCACGCATGGTCCGCTCCCGCTGCCGCCGATCACCATGATGGCAGGCTAGCCGAAGCCGGGCGGCCGGCCAAGCGCCGCAACGGCCCGGGGCGCGCCCGCTCTGGCACGACGGTCGGCTCGTCCGCCTCGGCAGCGCGCCCGGTCGCTCCGGGTGCCCGGGCATCCGTGCGGCGGCCTTCGCGCCCGGCGCCCACCCGCTGCCCTTCGCGCGCGGCACGGTTCCTGCATGACTGACGGACGCTGAGCGTCGGCGGCGGGAGCCGGATCAAGCGCGGTTTGCGGCGCGTCGAGTTTCAGGCTACCCTGTCCTGCGGAACAAGCGCCCGCCCGGCCAGATAGGGCCGGTCGAGGCGACCGGAGCGCTGGAGGCTGCGTGGTGCAGAACGAAGCCTACGTCCAGTTCCAGGACGTGCAGAAGAGCTACGACGGCGCAACGCTGGTCGTCAAGAACCTCAACCTGGATGTCGCCCGCGGCGAGTTCCTGACCATGCTCGGGCCGTCCGGCTCGGGCAAGACCACCTGTCTGATGATGCTCGCGGGCTTCGAGACCGCGACCCACGGCGAGATCGTCCTCGACGGCGAGCCGATCAACAACGTGCCGCCGCACAAGCGCCGGATCGGCATGGTGTTCCAGAACTACGCCCTGTTCCCGCACATGACGGTCAACGAGAACCTGGCCTTCCCGCTGGAGGTGCGCAGGCTGCCCAAGGCCGAGATCGTGCGGCGGGTGCAGAAGGCCCTCGAGATGGTCCAGCTCGGCGCCTTCGGCAACCGCCGGCCGGGCCAGCTCTCGGGCGGTCAGCAGCAGCGGGTCGCGGTCGCGCGCGCGCTGGTCTTCGAGCCCAAGCTCGTGCTCATGGACGAGCCGCTCGGCGCCCTCGACAAGCAGCTGCGCGAGCAGATGCAGTACGAGATCAAGCACATCCACGAGCATCTGAACGTGACCGTGGTCTACGTGACCCACGACCAGAGCGAAGCGCTGACCATGTCGAACCGGATCGCGGTCTTCAACGACGGCGTCATCCAGCAGCTGGCGACGCCCGCGGACCTGTACGAGCGGCCGGAGAACGCCTTCGTCGCCCAGTTCATCGGCGAGAACAACCGGCTTGCGCGGCAAGGTGACGGCGGTCAACGGCAAGAGCTGCGCGGTCGAGGTCGAGGGCGGCCGGATCCAGGCGTTCCCGGTCAACATCGACGGCCCGGGCAGCGCCACCACCCTCTCGCTGCGGCCGGAGCGGGTGCGGATCAACCCGCCGCCCGGCGAATGCCCCAATCTGTTCGACGCCCGGGTCGAGGAGCTGATCTATCTGGGTGACCATACGCGCACCCGGGTAAGCGTCTGCGGCCATGACGACTTCATCGTCAAGGTGCCTAATGCGGGTGGCCACACCCATCTGCGGCCGGGCGATGCGGTTCGCGTGGGCTGGCACGTCGAGGACTGCCGGGCGCTGGATGCGTCATGAGCGGCTGCGGTCGCGCCTGGGTGGCCCCGCGGCCGGACAAGAGCGGCCGGACAAGAAATGTGGCCCCCGCCGGGGGTGAACGGGGCCGGCGATCCCGGCGCCAACAAAGGGAGACAATCACCGATGCGCGATCTCAGACTGCTCACCGCCGGCGCCGCGCTCGCCGTGACGGCGTTCGGCTTCGGCAGCGCCAAGGCCGCCGACAACCTGACCGTGGTGTCCTGGGGCGGCGCCTATACGATGAGCCAGGTCAAGGCCTACCACGAGCCGTTCGAGAAGAAGACCGGGATCCAGATCCTGTCCGAGGACTACAATGGCGGCCTCGCCCAGATCAAAGCCCAGGTCGAATCCGGCAACGTCACCTGGGATCTGGTCGACCTGGAGCTCTCGGACGTGGTCCGGGGCTGCGACGAGGGCCTGCTGGAGCCGCTCAAGCTCGACGATCTGCCGCCGGCGCCGGACGGCACGCCGGCCAAGGACGACTTCCTGCCGGGCACGCTGCACGAGTGTGCCGTGTCGACGATCATCTGGTCGACGGTGTTCGCCTATGACGACACCAAGTTCAAGGGCGCCAAGCCCACGACCATCGCCGATCTGTTCGACACCAAGAAGTTCCCCGGCAAGCGCGGCCTGCACAAGAACCCCAAGGTCAACCTCGAGTTCGCGCTGATGGCCGACGGCGTGCCGGCCAACAAGGTCTACGAGGTGCTGTCGACGCCTGAGGGCGTCGATCGCGCCTTCGCCAAGCTGGACACGATCAAGAAGGACGTCGTCTGGTGGGAGGCGGGCGCCCAGCCGCCGCAGCTGCTGGCGGATGGCGAGGTGGCGATGACCACGGCCTACAACGGCCGGCTGTACAACGCGATCTTCCAGGAGAACAAGCCGTTCGTGATCGTCTGGGACGGTCAGGTCTGGGACCTCGACATGTGGGGCATCCCCAAGGGCAGCGACGGCGGCAAGGCCGCCTGGGACTTCATCAAGTTCTCGACCGACACCCAGCATCTCGCCGACCAGGCCAAGTACATCTCGTACGGCCCGGCCCGCAAGTCCTCGATGGCGATCGTCAACGACGAGGTCAAGCCGCACCTGCCGACCGCGCCGGAGAACTTTCAGAACGCGCTCCAGAACGATTACGAATGGTGGGCCGACAACCAGGACGACATGAACGAGCGGTTCAACGCCTGGCTCGCCCAATAGGTCGCTAACCTCTGCGGCCGGCCACCGGGGTGGGGCGACCCATCCCGGTCGCCGCGACCGCCGGTGAGATCGGTCATGGCCGAGGCAGCAGTCGCCGACCAGGTCGTCACCACCGCCGACGGCGTGCCGCTGCGGACCAAGCTGCGGCGCGCCGAGCGGCTCGCGCGGCTGCGCGCCTACGGCCTGATCCTGCCGCTGTTCGCGTTCATCTTCATCACCTTCTTCCTGCCGATCGTGGTGATGCTGATGCGCAGCGTCGACAATCCGCTGCTCGCCGACAACTTCCCGCACACGCTGGCCCTGCTGAAAGACTGGGATCCGGCGGCGCAACCGCTGCCGCCCGAGCCGGTGTTCGCGGCCTTCGCCGCCGAGATGGCGGCCGCCTCCGACGCCAGGACCATCGGCCAGGTCGCGACCCGGATCAACTACGAGCAGGGCGGCACCCGCTCCTTGTTCACCAAGACCGGCCGCCAGCTCGACAAGATGAAGGGTAAGCCTGAGGTCGCCGACAGCTGGAAGGAGACCCTGGTCGGCATCGACAAGGAGTGGGGCAGGCCAGACGTCTGGGCGACCATCAAGAACTACGGGACGCCGTACACCCTGGGCTACTTCCTCGCCGCGCTCGATCTGCGCTATGGCAACACCGGCGCCATCGTCGCCCAGCCGGCCGAATACCAGATCTACGTTCCGGTGTTCCTGCGCACGCTCTGGATCAGCTCTCTGGTGACCGTGCTTTGCCTTCTTCTTGGCTACCCGGTCGCCTATCTGCTCGCGACCTTGCCGACCGGGACCAGTAACCTTTTGATGATCCTCGTGCTCCTGCCGTTCTGGACCTCGCTGTTGGTGCGCACCACCGCCTGGGTGGTGGTCTTGCAGACCGAGGGCGTGCTCAACGACCTGCTGATCGACCTGCACCTGATTGATCACCGGATTCAGCTGATCTTCAACCGCTTCGGCGTGATCGTGGCGATGACCCACATCCTGCTGCCGTTCATGATCCTGCCGATCTTCTCGGTGATGAAGACGATCTCGCCGGCCTACGTGCGCGCCGCCCAGAGCCTCGGCGCGACGCCGTTCACCGCCTTCTGGCGGGTCTACTTCCCGCAGACCGTGCCCGGGATCGGGGCGGGCGGCATCCTGGTGTTCATCCTGGCGCTGGGCTACTACATCACGCCCGCCCTGGTCGGCGGCCCGACCGACCAGATGATCAGCTACTTCATCGCCGACCACACCCAGCGCTCGCTCAACTGGGGCCTGGCCTCGGCCATGGGCACGCTCCTGCTCGGCGGCGTGCTCGCCATGTACCTGCTCTACAACCGCGTCGTCGGCATCGACAACATGAAGCTCGGCTGAGGCGCAAGATGGCGGCACTGCCCCCCTACGTCGGCCCGCTCGGGCGCGCCTGGCACTACGGCTTCTACGTGATCTGCGGCCTGGTCCTGTCTGTTCCTGATCACGCCGATCCTGGTGATCATCCCGCTCTCGTTCAACGCCGAGCCCTATTTCACCTACCCGATGCCGGGCCTGTCGCCTGCGCTGGTACCACGACTTCCTGTCCAACCCGATGTGGGCGCGCGCGGTCCGCAACAGCGTGATCATCGGGGTCTCCGCGACGGCGCTCGCGACCACCCTTGGCACGCTTGCCGCCCTCGGCCTCGCCAAGCCCGGCCTGCCCTACAAGGGCCTGATCATGGGCCTGCTGATCTCGCCGATCATCGTGCCGCTCGTGATCACCGCGGTCGGCATGTACTTCTTCTACTCGTCGCTCGGGCTCGCCAACTCGCTGCCCGGCCTGATCCTCGCCCACACCGCCCTCGGCACGCCCTTCGTGGTGATCACCGTGACCGCGACGCTGGTGGGCTTCGACTATTCCCTGGTGCGCGCGGCGCAGAACCTCGGCGCCTCGCCCGCCCGCACCTTCTTCAAGGTGCAGATGCCGCTGATCCTGCCGGGGGTGATCTCGGGCGGCCTGTTCGCCTTCATCACGAGCTTCGACGAGGTGGTGGTGGTGCTGTTCCTCGCCGGCGTCGAGCAGCGCACCATCCCCCGTCAGATGTGGTCCGGCATCCGCGAGCAGATCTCTCCCACGATCCTCGCCGTGGCCACCGTCCTGATCGCGATCTCGATCCTCCTCCTGACCACGCTCGAGCTGCTGCGCCGCCGCAACGAGCGCCTGCGCGGGATCAGAGCCTGATCTCGCCGGTTCTCTGACACCATTTTGACCATCGGCGCTCTTCTCAATCGACGACTGCCGGTCGATAGTGGTGGTCATCGCGGCGGTCGCCAAGGTTGTCGGTCGGCACAACCTCAACCTCGTGACGACCCGCGGTGCCCGCCTGACCGAAGCCCGGGGGCACGAGACCCGTGGCACGGAGAGATCATGCCCACGTTGACCATCCGGCACGTCACCACCTATCGCTACCGGCAGCCGGTCGCCTTTGGCGAGCACCGCATGATGCTGCGCCCGCGCGACTCCCACGATCAAAGAGTGATCGAGGCGGGCCTCGAGATCAGCCCGGAGCCCATGAGCCTGCGCTTCGTCCAGGACATCTTCGGCAATCATGTGGGGATCGCGCGCTTTGCGGGGCGCTCGAGGGAGCTGCGCTTCGAGAGCATCGTCTGCCTCGAGCATTCGCCGCTGGACACGGCCGACCTCGATCTCGAGGACGACGCAAGGACCTTTCCGGTCGACTATCGCGCCGACGAGATGCCGGACCTCGCCCGCTGCATCGAGCGCCATCAACCCGATCTGGGCAACGAGGTTGGCCGCTGGGCCCGGCAATTCCTGCCCCCGAAGGGGTCGATCGGCGCTTTCGAGCTTCTCACCCGGCTCTCACGGGGCATCAAGCACGGCTGCCGCTACCGGCGGCGGGAAGCGAAAGGCATCCAGCAGCCGGCGGAGACGCTCCGGCTCGGCCATGGCAGCTGTCGCGATTTCGCGATGCTGATGATCGAGGCGGCGCGCTCGCTCGGTTTCGCCGCGCGGTTTGCGTCCGGCTATCTCGCCGTCCCGCTCGACGATCCAAAGGAGCCGGCGAGCGGCCCGGCTCGCGGCTCGACCCATGCCTGGGCGCAGGTCTATCTGCCGGCCACCGGCTGGATCGACTTCGACCCCACCAGCGGCAGCGTCGGCAAGATTGGCCTGGTCACCGTTGCGGTCGTGCGCGATCCGGACCACGCGACCCCGCTGCATGGCACCTTCATCGGGTTCCCCTCGGACCATCTCGGCATGGAGGTGCAAGTCAGCGTCACGTCCGATCCGCCGGCGGCGGTCGCGCGCCCCGCGCCAGCGCTGGAGGCGCGCACGCGTCAGCCAACCGGATCGATCGACGTCGGGGCGTGGACAAGATAGATTGGTGGAACGCATCGACGTTCGTTCGATCGAGCTTCGGAGCCGGGACCACGATTTCGACGCGCTCGGGTCCATCGGTCGTGCTCTGCCGGTTCAGAGGCTGATGCTGCCACCGCGATGCGGGCATCGAGTCACCGGACTTGCACCCACGATGGCTGGGTCTCCTGGCCATTGGGAGACCCGTGAAATCAGGGGATGTCGGATGAAGATCCGTGTCGGCTGCGAACTGATCTACGACTTTGCCCAACCCACACCCATGATCATGGTTCTCGGCACCCATTTCAGCCGGGCGTCCGATGTCATCGTGCCCGATTACCTGACCACCAGCCCTGCCGTGCCGATCTCCCCGTACCGCGACGGCTTCGGCAATTGGTGCAGCCGGATCGTCGCTCCCGCCGGCCGAATATGCTTGTCGACCGATGGCGTCGTCCGTGATACCGGCCTGCCGGACGTGGTCGCCCCTTCGGCTTGCCAACATGCGGCGGAGGATTTGCCGGCAGAGACGCTGGTCTTTCTGCTTGGCAGTCGCTACTGCGAGACCGACCGGCTGTCCGACGTGGCCTGGAAGCTCTTCGAGAAGTCGCCGCCGGGATGGGCGCGCGTCCAGGCGATCTGCGATTTCGTCCACAACCACATCGCCTTCGGCTACCAGCATGCGCGCCCGACCATGACCGCCTGGGACGTCTTCAATGAAGGCCAGGGTGTCTGTCGCGACTACGCTCACCTCGCGATCACGTTCTGCCGCTGCATGAACATCCCGGCGCGCTATTGCACCGGCTACCTCGGCGACATCGGGATGCCGCCGCCCTATGACCCGATGGATTTCGCCGGCTGGTTCGAGGCGTATCTCGGCGGGCGGTGGTACACCTTCGATCCGCGCAACAACATTCCGAGAATCGGCCGCGTCCTGATCGGCTGGGGCCGCGACGCCGCCGACGTGCCGATCACCCACACCTTCGGGCCCAACACCCTGGTCAGCTTCAAGGTCTGGACCGACGAGGTCAGCTAGCCCCGCCCGCTGGCATGCACGGCAGCCTCGCGCGCCATGTCGCTCCGTCCTCGCTGGGCCTGCGATCGATGCGGCTTGCCATGAATAGCGGCTGCGGCTCACCCTCGTGCAACAAAGCCGGGGCGCGCCCCGAAAAGAGTCCAGGCCCCGTTCCCCTCACGGCATGCGGGGCAGTGTCGGTCGAGGTGTCGTTGTTCTCTCGCGCTCCAGGTAGCTAAGAATGTCCGACCAGCGAAGCGACGACAGCGGCCGGGAGGTCACCGAGCCGCGTTCCAGTTGCGGGGAGCACTCAAATTCGGCCCCGCCTGGCGCGGGGCGCGTCGCTTCGGGCCCAAGGCCGGGTCGAGAGACGCCCGCCTGGATGCGCTGGCCGGCCAAGGTCTCGAAGCGGAGGGCGATCTGCCTGGCCGTCCTGCTGGCCGGCGTCCTGGTCGCAGGCCTGGCTTCGGGTGTCCTGCTCTGGCTGTCGTTCGGCGCGGAGGCGGTTGGTCTGCTCGGCGTGCTCATGCCCGCGGGCCGCAGCCGGTCCGATCGCAAGCTCTGGTCGGGCCGCTTTGCCAGCGTCGCGCTCGCGGTCGCATCGGTGTTCGTCGGGCTCGCGCTTCTCGAGGCCCTGCTCTGGGTGCTCGAAAGCGCGGCGGACCGGCCGCTGCCCAAGTTCGTCGCCGGCTCGCCGGCCGCCGTCCCGCTTGCGCCCGACCTGCCCCCGGAGATCCGGCTGAAGATCGAAAGAATGCAGAGCGCGCTGATCATGCCGCCGTCGTGGCAAAAGCGCGACCTCGAAAAGGCTCCCGGGGTCTATGCGTACCTCTGGCAGACGGCGCTTCATGTCCTCGATGGCAACAGGATGCGGCGCCGGGAGCCGTTTCCGCCGCGGGATCCGGATCGCTTCCGAATCATGGTGGTTGGCGACAGTCTGACCTACGGCGAGGGGATCGATGCGTTTTGGACCTACCCGGAACAGCTCGCGCGGTCGCTGGCGCCCGATTTCCGCGTGGAAGTCCTAAATCTTGGCGTCAGCGGCTACGCCAGCGAGGACGTCCTGAACGTGGTCCGGCGCTTTCTTCCCGCACTCAAGCCAGACCTGGTGGTGTACGGCGTTTGCCTGAACGACTTTCTCGAAGCCGGCACCGAGCAGCCCGAGCACTACCTCTTCCCCTTTCCGAGCAAGCTCGAGAAGAAGCTGCGCAAGCGCACCCGCGTCGCCCGTCTGGTCGAGGAGCGCTATGATGCGCTGCTTCGTATGCTCGGGTTGCGGCCTGACTTCTACTCCGAGCTGCTGGCCAATTTCGACGCGCGCCGGCGGCGCTTTGGCCGGGACGTGGCGGCGCTGAATTCGTTCGTCACGGAAAACGGCCTGCCGCCGGTGATTGCCATGGTGCTCGATCAGTCGCCGCGACTGGACGGACCCGGCCGGCAGCTCGCGATCGCCGCCGAGGAGCAGCTGCGCGCCGCCGGGATCACCACCGTGGACAGCGAGGCGTTCTACCGCCGCTTCAACGGTCGAAACTTGAGAGTGAGTCGTTGGGAAGGCCACCCCAACGAGGAAGCCGACGCCATCTGGGCGAGCATGCTCGCCCAGAGGATCCGACAGCTCGATGAGCTCGCCCCGTTCCGGCGATCGAGCGATGCGCGGGCGGCCGCGCGCAACTGACAGCGACGGAACCGGGTGAGGCTGTTCGCGCGGCCGCTTCGCGGCAGCCCGGACTCGGCGCGCAGAGTCCGGGACGCCAGACGGACATTCGTTGCTGCGCATTCCTCTTTCCCAAGGCGCGATCCTCTTTACCCAAGGCGCGATGGGCTGACCTGTGCAGAGCTGCGCGACGTTTGCGATTTCCAGCGGGTTCCAGGAAGCTCAGGGATGATGGTGCCCCGTGAGGATGAGCGCCAATGCCGGGACATCTGCGGCCTGTAGCGCGCCGGCACCACTCCGCTCGTTGGTTGCAGACGAGGCAAGCGGACCCGCCGATTACAGCAATATTGCGTTAACTTTATATTATTCTTTACATTCGTTCATCGAATCTGTAACTTTGCAACAGGTTTTAGAGCATCGATCGCCCCCCGGCTGGACTTGTCAACACGAGGATCGACACAGGTGATTAGCGCCAACCTGCGGTCTCTGCTCCGGCCCCGGTTCGGCCGCGCATGGCCCGGCTTGGCGTTGGCCGCCCTGCTGATCCTGAGCACCTCGCTCGCTGGCTGCGCGAGCTTCGATCCAGCGCGGATCTCGATCAACCTCGCTCCCGACCAGTTCACGTCGATCGGCTGGTAAGCCTCCCCGCCCGGCTCAGCTCCAGGACGGCCCGGGCCCCCCACCCGGGCCGTTTCTCTTGGTGCGCTCCGTTTCCCCGGGTCCGCTACCCGCAGGCGCGAGGGCCTTGGCGCCCCGCGGCGCCGAAGAGTCGCCCGCGAGCGGCTTGGCGCCGGCGGCGCAGACCGGTCCGCTCGTTAGGCCGGCGCTAATCCCGATGCGCTATGCCGCAGCGACCGGCGCGGGCCGGGGGCCGAGCCGCGGACCGGTTCCACGGGACGGCGGCTCGAGAGGGCGGGAGATCGCGTATGCGCATGACGACCTGTGTGGCGTTCGGCAGCCTGCTGCTGGCGGGCTGCACGACCCAGGCTGATGGCACCCAGTCGGTCAACAAGACCGCGGTCGGCGCGGGCGTCGGCGCGCTCGCCGGCGGCGTGCTCGGCAATCGCCTGGACAAGGGCCACCGGGGCACCGGCACGGTGCTGGGCGCTCTCGCCGGGGCGGCGGCCGGCGGCGGGCTCGGCTACATGATGGACCGCCAGGAGGCGCAGCTGCGCGACCAGCTGGCGAGCGAGCGGGCGCAGCACGCGGTCGAGATCGAGCGGGTGCGCGACGACCTTTTGAAGCTGACGCTCGCCAACGAGGTCTCGTTCGACGTCAACAGCGCGACCGTCAAGCCCACGTTCAAGCCCAGCCTGGCCAAGGTCGCCGAGGTGCTGAAGGGCTACGACAGCAAGATGACGGTGGTCGGCCACACCAATTCGAGCGGCTCGGACAGCTACAATCAGCAGCTGTCGGAGCGGCGCGCCGAGGCCGTGCGCGCCGAGTTGATCCGGGACGGCGTGCCGGCCGACCGCCTGAGCGCCGCGGGCCGCGGCGAGAGCGAGCCGCGCGCCGACAACGGCACGACCGCCGGCCGGGCGCAGAACCGCCGGGTCGAGATCCTGGTCCAGACCATCACCTGAGCGCCGGCGCCGGTCGGATCGGGCGGCGCGCCAGGCGGCGCCCGCCGGCGCCCGCCCCAGCCATCGCGCAAAAGTTTTGCCGTCGGCCGGCCTGTGCTAGAGAGGGCGGCCCCGACCGGCGCGCCTCCGGCCGGCGACCCATGCCCAGCGTCGAGCGTCAAGCATGCCGCCGCCCCTGCTTTCGTTGCGCGACGCCACCGTCCGCCCCGGCGGGCGGCCGCTGTTCGCCGGCCTGTCGCTGGCGGTCGCCAAGGGCGATCGGATCTGCCTGGTCGGCCGCAACGGCTCCGGCAAGTCGACCCTGCTCAAGGCGCTCGCCGGGCTGATCGAGCTGGACGCCGGCGAGCGCTTCCTGCAGCCGCGCACGCGCGCGGCCTATCTGGCCCAGGAGCCGGAGCTCGACCCGGCCGCGAGCGCGCTCGCGGCGACCCTTAGCCTTCCATCGGAGACCGCGAGCGCGCTCGCGGCGACCCTTAGCCCGCCATCGGAGGCCGCGAGCGCGCTCGCGGCGACCCTTAGTTCGCCATCGGAGGCCGCGAGCGCGCTCGCGGCGACTCTTGGCCCGCCGCCCTGGGCTCGTTCCGAGGCGGACCGGGCGCAGGCCGAGGCGCTGCTCGAGCGGCTGGGGATCGAGCCCGCGCGTCCGGTCGGGACCCTCTCCGGCGGCGAGGCGCGCCGGGTCGCCCTGGCGCAGGCCCTGGTCGGCGATCCCGACGTGCTGCTGCTCGACGAGCCGACCAACCATCTCGACCTGCCGACCACGCTCCGCCTCGAGCAGGATCTGGCCGGGTTCCGCGGCGGCCTGGTGCTGGTCAGCCACGACCGCGCCTTCCTGTCCGCGCTCAGCCGCAGGATCTGGTGGCTGGATCGCGGCGAGCTCCGGGTCCTGGGGCAGGGCTTCGCCGCCTTCGATGGCTGGTCGGAGGCGGTGCTCGCCGACGAGGAGGCGGCGCAGAGCCGGCTGGACAAGCGGATCGCCGCGGAGACCGACTGGTCGCATCACGGCATCACGGCGCGCCGCAAGCGCAATCAGGGCCGCCTGCGCCGGTTGCAGACGCTGCGCGAGCAGCGCGCCCGGCGGAGCCCGCCGGTGGGCTCGGCCAGGCTCGCAGCGGCGACCGATCCCTCCGGCGGCCGCCTGGTGATCGAGGCCGAGGGCGTCGCCAAACGATTCGGCGAGAGGCTCATCGTCGAGCACTTCTCGACCCGCATCCTGCGCGGCGACCGGGTCGGAATCATCGGCCCGAACGGCGCCGGCAAGACCACCCTTTTGCGCCTGCTGACCGGCCGGCTCGCCCCGGACGAGGGCGCGGTGCGTCAGGGCGTGGGCCTCAGGGTCGGCTACGTCGATCAGCGGCGCGCGAGCCTCGACCTCGATGCGACCCCCTGGCAGACGCTTTGCCCGGACGGCGGCGACCAGGTCATGGTCCAGGGCCGCTTTCGCCACGTGGTCGGCTATCTGCGCGACTTCCTGTTCCAACCGGAGCAGGCCCGGGCGCCGATCCGGGCGCTGTCCGGCGGCGAGCGCAACCGGCTCCTGCTCGCCCGGCAGCTGGCAACCCCCTGCAACCTTCTGGTGCTCGATGAGCCGACCAACGATCTCGACATGGACACCCTCGATCTGTTGCAGGAGGTCCTCAGCGAGTTCGCCGGCACGCTGCTGCTGGTCAGCCACGATCGGGATTTTCTCGACCGCCTGGTGACCAGCGTGATCGCCTTCGAGGGCAGCGGCCGGGTCCAGGAATACGCCGGCGGCTACAGCGACTATCTGCGCCAGCGGCCTCCCGAGCCGGTCCCGGTGACGCCGCGGCCGGCGATCAGGCCCAAGGCCGGGCCGGGTCGGGTGCGGCTCGAAAGCCGCCGTCAGCGCGAGGTCGCCCGCGTGATCGCCGAGATCGAGACGATCGAAGCCGAGATCGCGGCGCTGGAACAGAAGCTCGCGGACCCGGATCTGTTCCGTCGCGACCCCGAGGACTTCCAGCGGCGGACCGGGCGCCTGGCCCAGCTGCAAGGGATTCGCGCCGCCGCCGAGCGCCGCTGGCTCGCTCTCGAAGAGCCGCTGGCCGGGGCCGGCTCCTGATGCCGGCCGCGGCGTCGCAGCCGACCGATTGCCGGCTGCTGACGCCGGCGGGGCGCCCGGCGCGCGTCGCCTTGGTCCACGAGTGGCTCGACACCTATTACGGCTCCGAGCGGGTGGTGGCGGAGATCCTGGCCTGCTTTCCGGACGCCGACCTGTTCACCCTGGTCGACTTCATGCCGGCCGGGCAGCGTGGCTTCCTCGAAGGGCGACCGGTCAAGACCTCGTTCCTGCAGCGCATGCCGTTCGCCAGGCGGCGGTTTCGCGCCTATCTGCCGCTGATGCCGCTCGCGATCGAGCAGTTCGACCTTCAGGACTACGATCTGGTGCTGTCCTCGAGCCATGCCTTCGCCAAAGGCGTGCTGACCGGCCCCAATCAGCTGCACGTCGCCTACGTCCACGCCCCGATGCGCTACGGCTGGGAGTATCAGCACCAGTACCTGCGCCAGAGCGGCCTCGAGCGGGGCCTGCGCGGCGCGCTCGCCCACTGCGTCCTGCACTATCTCCGCCTCTGGGACGCCCGGACCGCGAACCCGGTCGACCACTTCATCGCCAACTCCAAGTACATCGCGCGCCGGATCGACAAGATCTATCGGCGGCCGAGCGCGGTCGTCTATCCGCCGGTCGATGTCGCAGGCTTCGCGCTGCAGTCCGCCAAGGAGGACTACTACCTCGCGGTGTCGCGGTTCGCGCCCTACAAGCACACCGAGACGATCGTCGAGGCCTTCCGGGAACTCGGCGGGCAGCGGCTGGTGGTGATCGGCGAGGGGCCCGGCCTCAAGCGCGCGCGCGCGCGGGCGGGCCCGAACGTGACCCTGCTGGGCTTCCAGAGCGCCGGCAGCCTGCATCGATACATGGGTGCTGCCAAGGCGCTGATCTTCGCCGCCGAGGAGGACTTCGGCATCGCGCCGGTCGAGGCCCAGGCGTGCGGCACGCCGGTGATCGCCTTCGCCGGCGGCGGCGCCCTCGAGACCGTGCGCGGCCTCGACCAGGCGCGCCCGACCGGCCTGTTCTTCGAGGCCCAGACCCCTGAGGCGATCGCGGCTGCGGTCCTGCGGTTCGAGGCGGAGGGCCGGGCGATCGCCGCCGAGGACTGCCGCGCCAACGCGCAGGCCTTCAGCGCCGAGCGCTTCCGCAGCGCCTATCTGCGGCAGGTGGCCGACGCCTGGGCGCGTCACGGCGGCCGGGTCGTCCGCGCCTCCGACGCCGCCTGAGGATTGGGTCGCCGCCTGCTGTGGGAAAGGCCGGCATCGGGATTCATCCAAGATGACGAAGATTTCATCTCACAGACAGACCCTGGTCATCTGAAATCCCCACCTCCCCTGGCACCAGCAATGGTTGAGTCCGGGCGGCCGCTGGCCGCTGCCAGCACCCGAGATAGCGAGGAGACGACTGCATGACTACCAGTGCACCCACCGACCCGACGGCTCGGCGAGGCCGGCAGCCGCTGCGCGTGGCAGCGCTTGCCCTCTCCTCAGCGGCCGTGATTGGCCTGATGGTCGGCCTGAACTCCGGCCAGCCGCAGGTGGCGTCGGCCGCGACGCCGGCGGCCACGGCCGCCCCCTGGGCGGGCTATGCCGACCTGATCGAGCAGGTCATGCCGAGCGTGGTCGCGATCACCGTGACCCACCCCGCCGGCAACCAGCAGGTGGCCGATCAGCCGCATCAGCGGGAGTTCCACTTCTACGGCCAGGAGGGACCGGGCGGTGACATGCAGGGCCCGAACGGCGAGATGATGCGCCGCTTCATGCAGCGCTTCTTCGGTGACCAGATGCCGCCGTTCGGGATGCAGACGCCGCCCGACACGGAGCCGGAGGTCGCGATGGGCTCGGGCTTCGTCATCGACACGACCGGCCGGATCGTCACCAACTACCACGTCGTCGAGAACGCCTCCGAGGTCACCGTGACCCTGCAGGACGGCAAGGAGCTGAAGGGCAAGGTCGTCGGCAAGGACAAGGATACCGATCTCGCCCTGGTCAAGGTCGACCCCGAGGGCGTTGACCTGCACCCGGTCAAGCTCGCGGATTCGGACAAGGTCCGGGTCGGCGACCCGGTGATCGCGATCGGCAGCCCGTTCGGCCTCGGCGGCACCGCGACCGCGGGCATCGTCTCGGCCAAGGACCGGGTCATCGGCGTCGGTCGCTACGACGACTTCCTGCAGATCGACGCGCCGATCAATCGCGGCAACTCCGGCGGCCCGACCTTCAACCTCGCGGGCGAGGTGATCGGCGTCAACAGCCTGATCCACAGCCCGAGCGGCGGCAACGTCGGGATCGGCTTCGCGATCCCCTCGAACATGGTCAAGGAGATCGTCGCCGACCTGGAGCACGACGGCGTGGTCGAGCGCGGCTGGCTCGGCGTGCACATCCAGGGCATCGACGAGGATCTCGCCCAGGGCCTTGGCCTCAAGGACACCAAGGGCGCGGTGGTCGCGGGGGTGAGCGACGACGGTCCGGCCGCCGCGGCCGGCTTCAAGCGCGGCGACGTGATCGTGAAGTACGACGGCAAGCCGGTCAACCGGGTCACCGACCTGACCCGCATGGTTGCCGACACCAAGGCCGGCAAGTCGGTCAACGTCACCGTCTGGCGCGACAACGTCGAGAAGACCCTCGAGGTCAAGATCGGCCAGATGCCGAACGAGGATCAGGTCGTCGCCAACGCCCAGCAGCCAGGCGACCAGGCCAATACGCCCAAGCTCGGCTTGATGCTCGCCAAGCTCACCCCGGAGGCGCGCCAGCAGTTGAACCTGCCGGACAGCTCCGAGGGCGTGGTCGTGACCGACGTGCAGCCAGGCAGCCCGGCGGCCGACAAGGGCCTGCAGCCCGGCGACGTGATCGTCGAGGCCGACCACAAGCAGGTCACCGATCCCAAGATGGTGGCCGACGCGGTGCGCACGGCCGCGGAGCGCGGCGACGAGGCGATCCTCTTGCTGGTCAAGCGCGAAGGCGAGGACCGCTTCGTGGCCATCCGGCTGGCGCGCGCCTGACCGGGTCGAGGAGGAACGCAGATGGGAGGGCCGGCGGCGTGCCGCCGGCCTCTCGCTCGTGGCGGCCGCGGCGGCGGGCGGGGCCAGCGATCGACAGCGCGGGGTGACAATGCGATAACGGCGGTCTTTGCGATGCGAGCGAGGCTGATCGTGCGCTGTCCGAGCTGCGGCTTCGATGGCTCGGAAGGAGCCAGGTTCTGCGCCCAGTGCGGTGACCCGCTGGCGCTGAGTTGTCCCGCCTGCGGCGCCGAGGCGTCGCCCGCGTACAAGTTCTGCGTCGCCTGCGGCACGCCGCTCCAGGCGGCCGCGAATGCCAGCTCCCCCGCTGCTGCCGCCCTGGGCAGCGCGCCCGCCGCGCCCGCGGCGTCGACCAGCCTCGCCGCCGGCGAGCGCCGCCAGGTGACCGTGCTGTTCGTCGACCTGGTCGGCTACACCAGGCTCGTCAGCGAACTGGGCGCGGAGGAGGTGCATGGCCTGGTCAGCCGGTTCTTCGCGCACACCGACCGGATCATCGAGGCCTATGGCGGCAGCGTCGACAAGCACATCGGCGACTGCGTGATGGCGGTGTTCGGCGCCCCGCTCGCCCATGACAACGATCCGGAGCGCGCGGTGCGGGCGGCGCTCGCGGTCCGGGACGCCTTGCCCGAGCTCGGCCGCGAGGTCGGGCGCGAGGTCGGCGTCCACGTCGGGATCGCGAGCGGCCAGGTGGTGGCGAGCGGCACCGGCGGCGACGCCTACCGGGAGTACACGGTCACCGGCGATTCGGTGAACCTCGCCGCGCGCCTGACCGACCGCGCCGGCAGCAACGAGATCCTGATCTCGGACGCGGTGCGCCAGCGCCTGCCGGATGGCTTCAGCTGCGTCGGGCTCGGCGCCCTCGAGGTCAAGGGCCTGGCGGCACCGGTCACGGCCTGGCGCCTGGCCGGCATCGTCGAGGTCGGGTCGGCGCCTGCCGGCCTGTTCGTCGGCCGCCGCGCGGAGCTCGCCCAGTCCCGTGGGCTGCTCGAGGCCTGTCGCGAGAGCCGGTCCGGGCATACGATCTACCTGCGCGGCAGCGCCGGCATCGGCAAGACCCGCCTGATCGAGGAGTTCCGGCGCCAGGCCGAGGCCCTGGGCTTCGCCTACCACGTCGGCCTGGTGCTCGATTTCGGCACCGGCGCTGGCCAGGATGCGATCGGCGCCCTGGTCCGCAGCCTGCTCGGCGTGGCCGGCGGCGGCGGCGTCGACGACCTGCGGGCGGCGGCCGAGATCGCGGCCGAGGGCCTGGTGGCCGACGAGCACCGGGTCGACCTGAACGATCTGCTCGGTCTGTCCCAGCCTTTGGAGCTGCGTGCCCTCTACGACGCCATGGACCACCAGCGCCGCCAGCGGGGCAAGCGCGAGACGGTCGC
Source organism: uncultured Alphaproteobacteria bacterium (assembly GCA_963733965.1). Lineage (GTDB taxonomy): Bacteria > Pseudomonadota > Alphaproteobacteria > Geminicoccales > Geminicoccaceae > DATAOG01. Next base: position 226,487 of record CAVTFM010000047.1, on the reverse strand, counting down.
CCGGCTGGTGGCGAATGCCAGCGCGCGCCAGCCGCGCCTGCTGGTCGTCGAGGACGTGCACTGGGCCGATCGCCAGACCCTCGAGCAGCTGGCGAGCCTGGCGCAGACGGTCGCAGGCGCGCCGGCCGTGCTGGTCATGACCTCGAGGGTCGAGGGCGACCCGCTCGATCATGCCTGGCGGGCGACGATCGCCGGCGCGCCGCTCTTGACCATCGACCTCGGGCCGCTGCGCCCGAACGAGGCCGAGGAGCTGGCCGAGGCCTATCTGGAGGCGAGCAGCGAGTTCGCACGCCGCTGCCTGGAGCGGGCGGCGGGCAATCCTCTCTTTCTGGAGCAGCTGTTGCGCCATGCCGAGGAGCGCGCCGGATCCGGGGTCCCGGGTTCGGTGCAGAGCCTGGTCCAGGCGCGGATGGACCAGCTGGAGCCGATCGATAAGCAGGCTCTGCTGACGGCCTCGATATTCGGCCAGCGGTTTTCCCTGGCGGCGCTCCGCCATCTGACCGAGCGCTCGGACTACCGCTGCGCCGGTCTGGTCGAGCACCTGCTGGTCCGCTCCGACGGCGACGACTTCCTGTTCGCTCACGCCCTGATCCGGGACGCGGCCTACGACACGCTGCTCAAGGCCAGCCGTCGGAGCCTGCACCGGCGGGCCGCGAGCTGGTTCGAGGATCGTGATCCGGTGCTGTACGCCGAACACCTGGACCGGGCGGAGGACCCGGCGGCCGCCGCGGCCTATCTCGAGGCCGCCAGGCGCGAGGCCGCGGCCTTCCATTACGAGCCGGCGCAGGGCCTGGTCGAGCGCGGCCTCGCGATCGCGGGGGAAGCGGCCGATCGCGCCGCGCTCACCTGCCTGCAGGGCGAACTCTTGCACGATCTGGGCGCGATGGCTCCGGCCCGCGCGGCCTACGAAGCGGCGCTCGCGGCCGCCGGCGACGACCAGCGCGCGGCCTGCCGCGCCTGGATCGGGCTCGCCTCCGTCAAGCGGGTGACTGAAGATCTGGATGGCGCCTTCGCCGATCTGGAGCGCGCCCAGGCGGCGGCGGAACGCCATGGCCTCAAGGAGGAGCAGGCGCGCATCCACTTCCTGCGCGGCAACCTCTACTTTCCGCGCGGGCGCATCGAGGCCTGTCTGGAGGAGCACCAGAAGAGCCTCGAGCTGGCGCGGCTCTGCGGCTCCCCGGAGCTGGAAGCGCAGGCGCTGGGCGGCCTCGGCGATGCTGAGTACGCGCGCGGCCGGATGCTGACCGCTTACCGCCGCTTCCGGGACTGCGTCGAGCTCTGCCGGCAGCACGGCTTCGGCCGCATCGAGGTCGCCAACCGGCCGATGGCGGCGATCACCCGCAGCTACGCGCTCGACATCGATGGGGCCGCGGCCGAGGCGCATGAGGCGGTCGCCGCCGCGGACCGGGTCGGCCACCAGCGAGCGGCGATCATTGCCCGCCATGCGGTCTGCCTCGCCGCCTTCGAACGCGGCGAGTGGGGCGCGGCCGATGTCGTCCTCAGTCAGGCGCTGATGCTCGCCCGTCAGCTCGGCGCCCGCCGGTTCGAGGCTGAGACGCTGACGTTCCTTGGCGAGGTACGGCGGGCCACGGGGCGGGTCGACGAGGCGGTTGCTCTGGCCAGGGAGGGGCTTGCGATCAGCCGGACGACCGGCATGGCCTACATGGGGCCGATCATCCTCGGCTACCTCGCGCGCTTCGCCGACGACCCCAAGGAGCGCGCGGCGGCTCTGGCCGAGGCCGAGGAGCTGCTCGCGGCGGGCAGCATCAGCCACAACCATCTGCTGTTCTACCCACAGGCGATCGAGACCGCCTTGAGCATCAGTGACTGGGATGCGGTCGAGCGCTACGCTGCGGCGCTCGAGGCCTACATCCAGCTGGAGCCGTTGCCCTGGGCCCAGTTTCAGGCAGCCCGCGGGCGGGCGCTCGCGGCCTGGGGCCGCGGCTTGCGGGACGCGGCTCTGATCGCGCGCCTTCGGGCCTTGCAAGAACAGTCCGTGCGCGCCGGCCTGCACGTCGCCTTGCCGGCGCTCGAGGCGGCGCTGGCCGACCTGACGACCGCGGCTCCGACGGGCGCTGACCCGACCATCGAACCCGTGGCCCCGCCTGAAGGACCGACTATATGACCGCCATGCGGATCCTGATCATCGAGGACGATGCCGAGGCCGGCGAGTATCTGGTCAAGGGCCTGCGCGAGAGCGGCCACGGCGCCGAGGTCGTCCAGGACGGCCGCGACGGGCTGCTGCAGGCGGCGACCGGCGAATGGGACGTGCTGATCGTCGATCGCATGCTGCCGGGTCTCGACGGCCTGAGCCTGGTCCGGCATCTGCGCGCGACCGGTCACAGCACGCCCGTGCTGTTCCTCTCCGCGCTCGGCGAGGTCGACGACCGGGTCCGGGGCCTGCGCGCCGGCGGCGACGACTATCTGGTCAAGCCCTACGCCTTCTCCGAGCTGCTGGCGCGGGTCGAGAACCTCGGCCGCCGCCAGACCACGGCGCCGGTCGCGACCCGGCTCCGGGTCGCCGATCTCGAGCTCGATCTGTTGACCCGCAAGGTGACCCGGGCCGGCCGGGCGATCGACCTGCAGCCGCGCGAGTTCCAGCTGCTCGAGACCCTGCTCCGGCATCCGGGCCGGGTCATGACCCGGACCATGCTGCTGGAGACCGTCTGGGACTACCATTTCGATCCCCAGACCAACGTGATCGACGTGCACATCTCGCGCCTGCGCCAGAAGATCGATCGCGGCTTCGAGCAGCCGCTGATCCACACCGTGCGCGGCGCCGGATATTGTCTGCGTGCGCCTGAAGCGGCTGCTTGAGACCTCGACCTTCCGCTGGGCCCTGATCTATCTGGCTCTGTTCGGGGTCTCGGCGCTCGCCCTGCTCGGCTTCCTCTATGTCGCCACGGCCGGCGTGATGGAGCGCCAGACCGCAGATACCATCCAGGCCGAGATCTCGGGCCTGGCCGACCAGTATCGCGCCCAGGGCCTGGACGGGCTGCGGCAGGTGATCGAGCGGCGGAGCGCGGCGCAACCGCACCGCGCCAGCGTCTATCTGCTGACCGATCCGGTCGGCCAGCGGATCGCGGGCAACCTCGATCGCTGGCCGGAGGTCGAGCCGGATGCCGACGGCTGGCTCGACTTCAGCGTCCAGGTGCCGACCGGCGATACCTTCGAGCGCCGCCGGGCGCGTGCGCAGAGCTTCAGCCTGGCCGGGGATTTCCGGCTGCTGGTCGGGCGCGAGGTCGAGGACCGCCTGCAGATCCAGTCGCTGATCAAGCAGGCGATCGGCTGGGGGCTGGCGCTGACGCTGCTTGCTCGGCCTCGCCGGCGGCTTCGCGATCAGCCGCGGCATGCTCGGCCGGGTCGATGCGATCAACCGCACGACCCGCCAGATCATGGCCGGCGAGCTCGGGCAGCGGATCGCGCTCAGCGGCTCGCGCGACGAGTTCGACCAGCTGGCCGCCAACCTGAACGCCATGCTCGACCAGATCGAGCGCCTGCTCCAGGGCATGCGCCAGGTGACCGACAACGTCGCGCACGACCTCCGGACCCCGCTCAACCGGCTGCGCAGCCGGATCGAGGTCGCCCTGATGGGTGAGCCGGACAAGGCGGAGTCCCGTGCCGTGCTCGAGCAGACCCTGGTCGATGCCGAGACCATGATCGGCACCTTCAACGCCCTGCTGGAGATCGCCCGTGCCGAGGCCGGCAGCGACCGGGCCGGGTTCGAGCCGGTCGACCTCGCCAAGCTGACCCAGGACCTGGCCGAGCTGTATGAGCCGCTGGCCGAGGATCAGGGCGTGAGCTTCGAGCGCCGCTGCCCGGCCGACGCCTGGGTGCGGGCGAACCACCATCTTTTGGCCCAGGCGGTCGCCAACCTGCTCGACAACGCGATCAAATACACGCCCGCGGGCGGCCAGGTGCGGCTCAGCGTCGAGCGGGCGCGGAGCGGGTTCGCGATCACCGTCGCCGACAGCGGTCCCGGCATCCCGGCGTCCGAGCGGGCGCGGGTGCTGGAGCGCTTCGTCCGTCTCGATGCCACGCGCTCGACCCCTGGCAACGGGCTCGGGCTGAGCCTGGTCGCCGCGGTCGCCAAGCTGCACGGCGCCCGGCTGCTCCTCGACGACAACCGGCCAGGGCTCGCGGTCCGGCTGGACTTCGCATCGTCGGCGGCACCGCTTCAGATCGCGGCCGAGGTCGGACTGCGCCCGGTCGATCCGGCGGCGCTGGCGGCGACCAGCGCGAAGAACGCCTGAACCGCGCGCAGCTCGCGCCGTTCGGGCAGGCAGGCGAGCGACACCGTGGCGCCGAGATCGGCGCCGTCGATGGCGAGCGGGCAGAGGCGGGGATCAGGGACCAGCTCGCGTTCGAACACCGTGCCGATGCCGAGCCCGGCCAGCACCGCTTCACGCACCGCCTCGCGCGAGCCGAGTTCGAGCGCGATCTTGGGCGCGAGGCCGGCCCGGTCGAGCGCCGCGAGGAGGAGGGTCCGGGTCGCCGAGCCCGGCTCGCGCAGGATCAGGGGCGTCCCCGCCAGCTCGGCGAGGTCGACCCGGGCGCGCGCTGCCCAGGGGTGCAGGGCGGGCAGGAATGCAACGATCCGGTCGCGATAGAGCGTCCTGCTGTGCAATTCACCGGCGGGCTCGATCAGGTTCAGGACCGCGAGGTCGGTGCGCGCCTCGCGGAGATCGGCCAAAACGCGCGTGGCGTTGCCGATCCGGACGGCGACCCGGACGCCCGGGTAGCGGGCGATGAAGGCGGCCACCAGGTCCATGACCGAGAACGGCCCGTCGGCGCCGATCTCGAGCCGGCCGACCCGGAGCACGCCGGCCGAGGCCATCAGCTCTTCGAGGTCGTCGAGCTCGGCGAACACGCGCCGCGTGCGCAGCCAGAGGTCGCGGCCGAACTCGGTAAGCTCGATCCGTTGGCCCTGCCGGCGGAACAACAGGGTGCCATAGCGCTGCTCGAGCGCCCGGACCTGCACCGTGACCGCGGGTTGGCTGATCCCGAGCCGGGCAGCGCCACGGGTGAAGCCGCCTTCGGTCGCGACCGCGTGGAAGGCGCGAAGGTGAGTGAAGTTCATAACCGTAGCCTATGGCATCATCAGAACTATGCATTTGATTTATAGCCGATGAGTCGCACAATGCCAGCGACAATCCGATCCGCAGGGAGCCCCACAGGTGCCCGGCAGCCCCGATGAGCCCTATCTGCTGACGCCCGGCCCGCTGACCACGTCCTTGACGGTCAAGCAGGCGATGCTGCGCGACTGGGGCTCGCGCGATCGCGACTTCATCGAGCTCAACGCCAGAGTGCGGGCACGCCTGGTCGCGCTCGCCGGCGCCGAGGGCACTCATGTCGCCGTGCCGCTCCAGGGCAGCGGCACCTTCGTGGTCGAGGCGATGCTCGGGACGCTCGTGCCCCGAGACGGCAAGCTCCTGGTGCTGGTCAACGGCGCCTATGGCCAGCGGATGGTCAAGATGGCGGGCTATCACCGCCGCGCGGTGGCGGCGCTGGCGACGCCCGAGGACCGGCCCAACGATCCGGCGGCGCTCGATCGGGCGCTCGCCTCCGACGCCGCGATCAGCCACGTCGCCGCCGTCCAGTGCGAGACCACCTCGGGCATCCTGAACCCGATCGAAGAGATCGCGAAGGTCACCGCACGCCATCGCCGGCGGCTGCTGATCGATGCCATGAGCGCCTTCGGCGCGCTGCCGCTCGATGCGACCCGGGTGCCGTTCGACGGGCTCGCGGCCTCGGCCAACAAGTGCCTCGAGGGCGTACCGGGGCTCGGCTTCGCGATCATCCGGACGACGGCGCTGAGCGCGGCCGAGGGCAATGCGCCTTGCCTCTCGCTCGATCTCCACGATCAGTGGGCGAGCATGGAGCGCACCGGCCAATGGCGCTTCACGCCGCCGACCCACGTGCTCGCCGCCCTCGATCAGGCGCTCGTCGAGCACGCGGACGAGGGCGGCACCGAAGGCCGCGGCGCCCGCTATCGCGAGAACTGCCGGCTGCTGGTGACCGGCATGCGCGCGCTGGGCTTCGAAACCCTGCTGCCGGATCCCCTGCAGGCGCCGATCATCGTCACCTTCAGGATGCCGGCCGATCCGCGCTTCGTCTTCGAGGACTTCTACGACCGGCTGCGCGCTCGCGGCTACGTCATCTATCCGGGCAAGCTGACCGTGGCACCCTCCTTCCGGATCGGCTGCATCGGCCGGATCGGGCCCGTCGAGATGCAGGGCGCCCTCGAGGCGGTCCGCGCGATCCTCGCCGAGATGGGCGTCGCCGACGGCCGGCCGGCGGCCGCGGCCGCGTGACCCACCAGGACACCTCAAGTCAGGAACCATCGACCATGAGCCAGATCTACGATTTCTCCTACACGCGTGCCTACCGCGGGCCGGTGCAGGCAGTGCTGCTGGATTGGGCCGGCACGACGATGGACTTCGGCTGCGTGGCGCCGGCGGTGGTGTTCGTCGAGGTGTTCCGGCGCCAGGGCGTGCCGATCAGCACGGCCGAGGCGCGGGTGCCGATGGGCGCTCACAAGCGGGTGCACATCCAGAAGCTGACCGAGCTGGAAGCGGTCCGGCGGCGCTGGCAGGAGACCCACGACCGGCTGCCCGACGACGACGACGTCGAGGCCATGTTCCAGGCCTTCGTGCCGCTGCAGCTGGAATGCCTCTCGACCTACAGCGAGCTGATCCCGGGCACCCTCGAGACGGTCGCGGCACTCCGCCAGCGGCGGATCAGGATCGGCTCGACCACCGGCTATACCACCGAGATGACCGCGATCAACCTGCGTGATGCCGAACGCCAGGGTTACAAGCCGGATTTCGACCGTCTCCGCCTCCGAGATGCCGGCCGGGCGGCCTTATCCCTTCATGTGCCTCCAGAACGCGATCAACCTCGGGGTCGATTGCGTCGCCGCCTGCGTCAAGGTCGACGACACCATCCCAGGCGTCGAGGAGGGGCTGAACGCCGGCATGTGGTCGATCGGGCTCGCGGTCAGCGGCAACGAGGTCGGCCTGTCGCTTGCCGACTGGCAGGCGCTGCCGGCGGCCGAGCAGGAGGTCCGGCGCGAGCGCGCCTACCGGCGCATGCTGCAGTCCGGCGCCCACTACGTGGTCGATACGATCGCCGATCTGATGCCTTGCATCGACGCGATCGAGCTCCGCCTGCGCCGCGGCGAGCGGCCGTGAGCCCCCCGGCGCGTGCGCCTGGAGCTAGGGCCCGATCGCAAAGCGCGAGCACCCGCAGCCTCGCGCCGTCAGTGGGCAAGGAACCAGCTCAAGTAAGGCAGCAGGTGCATGAGGTGCCGCCGGCGGATCAGGACCGCTCGACCCAGCTTCCGGACCGCCCCGGGCTCGAAAATCAACCGCCTGAGGTTCTCGATCGCCTTGCGCTGGCCGCCATCGTGCTGCTCGATCTGACTCCGGAACGCGGCGATCCACCAGCCGATCCGCGAGCCGATGTAAGCGAACATCGTCGAACGGGCCTGCAGCGTGATCCGGCGCCCCTGCAGGCTCGTCAGCGGGTCGATCCGGTCCGGCACTGCGACGGCGCACCAGCCGCCGTCGTTCAACGCAAGCAGGAAGGACAGCAGCGGTCGGCGGTATCCGGCGGCGCCGAAGCGCGCAAGCACCGCCTGCCAATCGATGCTCTCGCCCCCCCAATGCACCAAGGCGGCAGCCTCCAGCCGATTGCGCAAGGCAACCCGCCCGAAAGCATGGCCAAAATGTCGGATCTGGCCGTGGCCGATGAGGTGCACCAGCTGATGCTCGACCGAGGGCAGCCGTACCCTGCCATCGCAAAAGGCAACGAGCCGGGCCCGGTTCAGGATATCTGCCGCCGGCAGGAGCCGCACCTGTCTCGGTGTCGAGAACAGCTGGGGATGCAGATCGATCTGGCACGCGCCCCCGCGGCGCCGGAGCGCGCCCTCCGACCCGCACGCCGCGTAGCCCGCGTCCTCGAACGCCCGATTGGCGTCCGCGAGCACCGCCTCCGGCACCAGGAGGTCGAGGTCGCGCAGCATGCGCCAGCCATCGTCGGGATAGAGCCCGTCCGCCAGGCGAATCGCGCCTTTCAGCAGCACGGGCTCGATGCCGGCCCGGTTCAGGACGCCCACTGCGGCGACAAGCTCGGCGCGAAGCTCGCAGTTGCGCTCCAGATTGGCCGCGTGCACGGCCTCGAGGAACGCCCGGAGCTCCTCCTCCAGGGTCTCGGTCAGGGCGAGGTCCTTGAGGGCCGCGGCCAGGGCCGGCAGCACGAATTGGGCGCTCGCATGGCCGACGACCCGCTCCCAATCGACGCGGCGAGAGCCCACCATGGCCCGCAGCTCGTCGGAAGGCCCGCAGCCCCGCGATCGCTCCGCCAGGACGCGGGCGACCAGATCGAACGGATGGACGCCTCGTGCCGTCATGCCACGCCCTACAGCGACAGGACCCACTGCATGGCCTGGTCGAGGTCGCCAAAGACGATCCGGTACGCCGGCACCGAGTGGACCCAGCGCAAGGTTTCGGCAAACACATCGGGCTCCCGGTCGAGCAGCGACCTTGCGTGGCAGAGCTCGGCCAGAGCCTCGGCGACCGTCATCGGCTGCTGCTCGAGCCCGGCCCCGGCCCGGTAGCGGGGAAACACCAGCGCGTCGACCGGCAGGCCGCGGTTCAGCGGCGCCATGCGCGCGGCGTCGAGGTCCAGATAGCGGATCTGCAGGCCGGCCAGCCGATGCACCGGAAGCGCATGGAGGTCGGGGTGGCGGCGGCGCAGGGGCCGCCAGGAGCCGCGCTTGATGCCGGGCGCATAGGGCACCGGCCAGACCAGCCAGCTGGCCCGCTCGAGCGGCGCGTAGTCATCGGTGACGAAATCGGCGCCGGCGGCGACCAGCGCCGCCGCGAGCGTGCTCTTGCCGGACCCTTTGACGCCGCAGAACAGCACGCAGCGCCCGCCCACCGCCACCGCCGAGGCATGCAGGATGCCGAGCCACTGCCGTGGCCGGCGGGAGATCTCGAGCAGGGCGGTGAGACACCGGTGACGCGCCAGGGCGCGATTGGGCGTCAGATCGTCGGCCTGGGTGAGCGGAGCATCGTCGGCCCGGACGGCAAACCAGCCGTCATCCTCGATCACGTCCACGGTGGCGAGCCTGCCGTCCGCATCCCCGACGCGACACGACCGGCAGGCGGCCTCGATCACCCCCGCGAGCACGCGGTCGTCGCAACGGACCCGCACCGGGTGGTCCCCGGGTCGATAGACCGCATCCAGCTCCGGCACGCGCCCCGCAGGCCGAGCCACGGCCGGCGCCCCGACGCCGCCGCGCCCCCGGCCGGCGCCCCGGCCGGCGCCATGACCGGCGCGGGGTCCGGTTCCCGACTGGCCGGGCTGACGAGGCCCAGCGCACGCCATGACGCCAAGGCGCCCGCGATGCTGGCGCGCGCTACATCTTCCGGTACGTCACCTTCCCGAACGCTCGCAGCAACCAGATCGTCCACGCTGCAGCCGGCCTGGAACGCTTCCCAGAGGCAACGACCGCTTGCGTTGAGTGCAGCGACCGTACCATCCGGAGCGATCACCACCAGCTGATCGGAAAGCGGCAGAGTCGCGGCATCGAACAGGATGCCGTGCGCTGGGGAACCGGGTCCCGCAGCCAGCGGGACCGGGCCCTCCGAGTGGATCACAACGCCTCCGCAGGATCAGTAGTGGCTGCCGCCGCCGCCGCCGCCGCCGCGGGGGCGGTTCGCGGTGAGGATTTGCCTGATGATTCCGGCCTCGCTCTTGCGCGCCTGCAGCAGAACCATCGCGGCCGGTGCGGCGGCCGCGTAACGGCCGAACCTCTTCAGCGCCTCTCTTCGGCTCTGATCGGCCGCTCCGTCGGATACTTCATTCACCTTCATCGACCCCATCGCCGGCACTCCTGTGTGGAATGAGACCCTAGTGGCTTTTGATACCATGGCGGGTCCCGACCCCGTACCGTGCAGCGGGGGTACCCCTTTGGGCCAAATCGAGAGCTCACCCGCCCAAGGCTGGTCATCTCCGGGCTTGGCCAATTTCCGCCGCCGGCCTCAGCTTGCGGCCCTTCGCCGGCCGGCAGCTGGCCACAATCCCGTGGTGGCACTCGCCGACACCGGCAAGGGTCGGGCGCGCACCTCTTGCCCCGCGGCGCGGCAAGCCGGTCGAACCCTGCGGCGTCGACCGGTCCGACCGGCTGTCGTCGACGGCTACTCGACCTTGTAGGCGGCGACGGCGTTGTCGGTCATGATCGGGATGATCGCCAGCTGCTCACCCGGAACGTAGTGGAGATCGGCGCTGCCCTGGTCCAGGTCCATCAGCATCTCGGCCTTGCCGCTGGCATCGATCCGGTAAAGCGCGCCCTTCACCCAGTCGGTCGCCAGATAGCCGCCCTTGCCGTCCGGCTCCAGGCCGTCGAGATTGCCGATCGGCTGGTCGCCGAGATCGGTGATCGCCTTGGTCCGGTAGTCGACCGCCTTGAGGTGCCCCGGCACGTCGGTCGAGAAGTCCGGTTTCATCTTGCCCCAGGCGGCGACCACCAGGCGGTCCGGCTCGGCGAGCAGACCGTTCGGGTTCTCGAGCGCCGCGCTCTGCAGCCACATTTCGAACAGGTCGCCCTTCAGCATCCAGATCTGGTCGGTCACCATGTCGGAGACGAACACCCGGCCGTCGTCCGCGGCGGTGACGTCGTTCAGGAACTTGGCCCCGGGGGCATCGTAGGTCGCCACGACCTTGCCGCTCGCGGTGTCGACCACGACCAGCTTGTCGATGTCCGCGGCGTAGAGCTTGCCACCGTGGAGGGCCAGGCCCTTGGGCCCATTCAGGCCGGTCACCCAATGCTTGTTGAGCATCTTGCCCTCCGCCGACAGCTTGGCGATGTAGCCGTTGCCATCGATAGCGTCCGGCTTGCCGTTGACGTTGGACACGTAGATGACCCCCGCCGCCTCGTCGAGCACGGCGGATTCCGGCGCATCCAGGCCGCTCGCCTGCCACACCGGCTTGGGCTCGGCGGCGAGCGCGCCGGTCGCCAGCAGCAGGCCGCCCGCCAGTACCATCGAGATCGTCAAGCTGCGATGCATGGTCTCGGTTCCCCCTGGTTCTTTGTGATCGCTCAGACGCCGGTTGCAATCTGGCGCGAAAACCGCGCCCGGCAAGGCATGCAGCCCGGGCCGCAAGGGGATCTGGCAAGGCCTCCTTTCGGTTGGCGCGTTGCGAAAAATTAGCCTATCTCGGGTTCTGGCCGAGGCGCCGGCCCGGGGTTGGCGCGGCCAACCCGAGCGCGACCAGGGATCAAGGAGAGACCGATGACGCTGGCGGACGAACTCGCCCACCTGACCGCGACCGATCTCGCGCTGCGCATCCGCCGGCACGATCTGTCGCCGGTCGAGGTGGTGGACGCGTTCATCGCCCGGATCGAGGCCCGCAACCCGAGCCTGAACGCGCTCGTCTATCTCGGCTTCGAGGATGCCCGTGCGCGCGCCAGAGATGCCGAGCAGGCGCTGATGTCGGGCACGGCTCTCGGCCCGCTGCACGGCGTGCCGACCGCGATCAAGGATCTGTTCGACTTCAAGCCCGGCTGGCCCAGCACCTTCGGCGGGGTGCGCGCGCTCAAGGACTTCGTGCCCGACTTCCACTGCGCCTTTGCCGAGCGGATCGAGCAGGCGGGCGCGATCCTCCTGGGCAAGACCAACAGCCCGGTCATGGGCTTTCGCGGCACCTGCGACAATCCGATGTTCGGGCCGTCGCGCAATCCCTTCGACCTCGCCAGGAACACCGGCGGCTCCTCGGGCGGCAGCGCGGCCGCGGTCGCCGATGGCCTGCTGCCGTTCGCCGAGGGCACCGACGGCGGCGGCTCGATCCGGATTCCGGCATCCTGGTGCGGGGTCTACGGCTACAAGGCGTCGTTCGGCCGGGTGCCGTTCTTCGCCGGCGCCAACGCGTTCGGCGGCACCACGCCGTTTTTGTTCGAGGGACCGATCACCCGCACGGTCGACGACGCGGCGCTCGTCCTCACCGCGCTCGCGGGCTACGACCCCCGCGATCCCTTCAGCCTGGACGAGCAGATCGATTTCACCCTTGCGACCCGGGCCTCGATCCGCGGCTGGAAGATCGCCTACAGCCCGAACTTCGACGTCTTCCCGGTCGAGCCCCGGGTCGCCGAAGCGGTCGCCAAGGCGGTCCGCGCCTTCGAGGAGGCGGGTGCCGTGGTCGAGGAGGTCAAGGTCGGCATCAAGCGGCCGCAGCGCGAGCTCAGCGACCTCTGGTGCCGCCTGATCATGCCCCTCAACGTCCAGACCTTCGAGATCTTCAAGGCCAACGGCATCGACCTGCTCCGGGACCATCGGGACGACTTCCCGCCGCAGTATCTGCGCTGGATCGACCAGGGCTACGGCATGTCGGCGCTCGAGTTCTTCAGCGACCAGGCGACCCGCTCCGAGATCTATGGCGCGATCCAGAGCACGCTCGCCGACTACGACCTCCTGGTCAGCCCGACCCTCGCCTGCCTGCCGGTCGAGAACGCGAGCGACGGCAACACCGTCGGGCCGAGCGAGGTCAACGGCGAGGCGGTCGACCCGCTGATCGGCTGGTGCCTGACCTATCTGATCAACTTCTCGGGCCATCCGGCCGCCTCGATCCCGGCCGGCATGATCGACGGCCTGCCGGTCGGCATGCAGATCATCGGCCGGCGCTACGCGGACGGCGACGTGCTCGCGGCGAGCGCCACCTTCGAGCGCCTGCGCCCCTGGGCGCAGACCTACGCGGCCTGCGCCAGGCGGCCGCTCTGAGCCGCGGCCGCACAGCAAGGGTGCGCTGCCCAGTCGGGCGAGGCGCTCGCAGGTTAAACAAGGGATTGAACGTGCAGCACAGCTATGCTCATAAGCGCGCTGTGCTATGCCTCGCGGAGTCGGGGCCGCTCTCGGTATGCGGGCGTCGACCGGTCTCAGCAATCGACCTCCTCGCCATGCGAGTTTGACTCTTGCGGCAGTGAATGCCATCTTGGCGGGCCAGAACGAAAAGAGAACATGCTCGGTCGGGGCAACGCTTCAAACGTCGGGACTCTTCGCGGATGCCGAGGTGATCAGCGTGGGGCGCGGACACATGGATCGAGGTGAAGAATACCGCTTTCGGATGGGCGCCTACACGCCGGAGACGCTGCCGCTTGGACGTCTCGCCGATTACCTTGAAGCGCTTGCCACCCTGCTCGGCGAGGCCGATTTCGTCCACCTCCTGCGGCTCGAGCCTGGCAGCACGGTCATCGTGAGCAAGATCGATGCGGAGGCGGTACCCAAGGTCCGCGATCGAACAGCGGCCGTACGGCGCGGCGAGGGTGCCCCGGATGCCATGCGGGCTTACAGGCGCATCAACCACTTACTGCGAGAGGACAACGGGACTGGCGTCCTGGTCGAGCAGACCGGTGCCGAGGTCATCCGGTTCCCAGGCCGCGAAGATGAACGGCCTGAGTTTACATTGGTCCCCCAACAGGGTGAGCTTGACGGGGTAGTGATCCGTGTCGGTGGCATGGGGGATCCTGTGCCAGTCATGCTTCAGGCCGGTGGCCAAACGCTGACTGGAATATATGCGAAGCGCTTTGTGGCCAAACCCTTGGCGAGCCATCTCTTCGAGCCGGTGAAACTCTATGGAACCGGCCGCTGGACGCGATCCGCCGATGGTGACTGGCAGCTCGAGCGATTCGTCGTCGATCGATTCGAGGTCCTCGATGAGCGCCCGTTGTCCAGCCTCGTTCTTGCGCTCCGCGCTGTACCCGGTGGCGAGTGGGGTAGCAACGCGGTGAATGACATTCTAGCCTTGCGCCATGGGGAGGAGCCGGAGCCAGCCCAGTGACGGTGGTGTTCGATGCCACGATGTTGCTGCTACTCCTGCGCCCCGGCGTCAGCGCTCCGCTCGATCCAGCTACCGGCAAACCTGTTGAGCATGCGGAGGAGCGAATAGCACAGCTCGTCAGCGACCTCGAAGAAAGCAAGGTCACAATTGTAATCCCCACGCCTGCGCTCAGCGAGCTGCTTGTTCGCGCAGGAGCCGCAGGTTCGGAACTCGTAAACCAGCTCACCAGAGCGGCAATTTTCAGAATCGCTCCATTCGACACTCTTGCGGCAATCGAGGTAGCACAGATGACGCGCACCGCGCTCAATGCAGGCGACAAACGGAGTGGGGAATCCGCCCCGTGGGTCAAGATCAAGTACGACCGACAAATCGTCGCCATCGCGAAACTCGCGCAGGCCGATACGATTTACACTGATGACGAAGGACTCCGTGGTTTCGCGGAGGCCCAGGGGCTAAGAGTCATCAAACTCGCAGAGCTGCCTCTACCCGCTAAACGTGCACAGTTTGAAATGGATCTGCCCATCGATAGCCTGGGTCCTGATGAAGACGAGGGTGAAACGGCTGACAGTGTGTAGAGCTTTCTTCACCCAGGCTGGCGGCGAGTGGTCGACTGGCCATCGGTCTTTCGCAGCCGGTTGTCGTCGGAGGCTTTGACGGGCTGTTCGGGGCGGGAGCAAGGCGGGCGTCGCTTTCGAGCGCCTCCGCTCCTGGGCTCAGACCTGCGCGGCCTGCGCGCAGCCGGCCGCTCTGAGCCGCGGATCCGGCTCCAGGCAGGGTCCGGGTGGGCGCCTTAAGCCGATGGTAAGCCAGCGCGTGTGATCATCGGCGGCGATCCGGCAAGCGCGCGCCCGATGCAACGCCCGGCGGTGACCGTCCATGGATTGGCGAGACTTGTATTTCTCCAGCCGCGGCCGGATCGATCGCCAGCGCTACTGGCTGGTGTCCCTGCCTCTGATCGGCGCCCAGATCGTCGCCGACATGCTGATCGGCTCCGCGGGCGAGCCGGGCCTCCTGGTGCTCGGCACGCTGCTCTCCCTGGCGACCGTGATTCCCAGCGCCGTCATCACCATCAAGCGCCTGCATGATCGTGGCCGGAGCGGTTGGTTCCTGTCGATCGCGGCGATCCCGGTGCTGGGGGTGATCTGGCTGGCGATCGAGGCGGGCCTGCTGCCGGGTGCTCGCGGCCCCAACCGCTTTGGCCCGGACCCGCTGGCCAACCCAGGCGCCCGGAGCCCGGCGCCGCTAACGGCATCGTTCTAGCGGCACCCTCCGCTTTTTCGACTTCACAGCCAGCCGCTCGCCGCTTATCCGGGAAGAGACGCGAACCCGTCCGGCGAGCCGTGGCCGGACCCGCCGCGGACAGGATCGGGGAGGCGGGCGATGGCCGCAGATTTGCCAAGCCACGCGCAGGCCGTGATCATCGGCGGCGGCGTGGTCGGCTGCTCGATCGCCTATCACCTGACGAGGCTCGGCTGGCGGGACGTGCTGCTGCTCGAGAGGAAGCAGCTGACCTCCGGCACCACCTGGCACGCGGCCGGGCTGATCGGTCAGCTGCGCGCGACCGAGAACCTCACGCGCCTGGCCAAATACTCGGCCGAGCTGTACGGCCGGCTCGAGGCCGAGACCGGCCAGCCGACCGGCTTTCGCCAGCACGGCAGCTTGAGCCTCGCGCGCACCGCCGAGCGCTTCACCGAGCTCAAGCGCGCGGCCTCCATGGCCCGGACCTTCGGCCTCGAGGTCGAGGTCCTGAGCCCGGCCGAGGCCAAGGCGCGCCATCCGCTGATCGAGGTCGGCGACCTCGCCGGCGCGATCTTCATCACGACCGACGGCCAGGCCAATCCGATCGACATCACCCAGGCGCTGGCCAAAGGGGCGCGCATGGCCGGGGCGCGGATCGTCGAGCGCTGCAAGGTCACCGGCGTCACCCAGGCGAGCGGCCGGGTCACCGGCGTGCTCACCGAGCAGGGGCCGGTCGCGGCCGAGGTCGTGGTCAACGCCGCTGGCATGTGGGGTCGCGCGGTCGGGCGCATGGCCGGGGTCAACGTCCCGCTCCAGGCCTGCGAGCATTTCTACGTCCTGACCGAGCCGATGCCGGGGCTGCCCAGGGATCTGCCGGTGCTGCGCGATCCGGACGGCTGCCTCTACGTCAAGGAGGACGCCGGCAAGCTCCTGGTCGGGGTGTTCGAGCCGGTCGCCAAGCCCTGGGGCGTGGACGGCATCCCGGACGACTTCGAGTTCGGCGAGCTGCCCGAGGACTGGGACCACTTCATGCCGTTCCTCGAGGACGCCATGCGCCGGATCCCGGCGCTCGCCGGGGTCGGCATCCGGAAGTTCTTCTGCGGCCCCGAGAGCTTCACCCCGGACGACCGCTATCACCTCGGCGAGGCGCCCGAGCTCAAGGGCCTGTTCGTCGCCGCGGGCTTCAACTCGATCGGCATCCAGTCGGCGGGCGGGGCCGGCATGGCGCTCGCGGCGTGGATCGTGCAGGGCCACCCGCCCATGGATCTGTGGGATGTCGACATCCGGCGCGTGCAGAACTTCCAGGGCACCTCCCGCTACCTCCGCGAGCGCGCGGTCGAGGGCCTGGGCCTGCTCTACGCCATGCACTGGCCGAGCCGGCAATATGCGAGCGCGCGTCCGGCGCGGCTCTCGCCCCTGCACGAGCGCCTGGCGGCGCGGGGCGCCTGCTTTGCCGAGACTGCCGGCTGGGAGCGGCCGGGCTGGTACGGTGAGGCGGGCACGACGCCCGCCTACGACTATGCCTACGGTCGGACGCGCTGGTTCGAGCGCTCGGCCGCCGAGCACCGGGCGGTGCGCGAGCGATCGGGCCTGTTCGATCTCTCTTCGTTCGGAAAATACCTGCTCCAGGGGCGCGATGCCGAAGCGGTGCTGCAGCAGGTCTCGGCCAATGACATCGCGGTCGAGCCCGGCCGCGTCGTCTATACCCAGTGGCTGAACGAGCGGGGCGGCATCGAGGCCGACCTCACCGTGACGCGCCTCGCCCCGGACCGCTTCATGATCACGACCGGGGCGGCGAGCCAGGCGCGCGATTTCCATTGGCTGCGCCGGCATGTCCCGGACGGCGCGCAGGCGTATCTCACCGACGTCACCTCGGGCTTTGCCGTGCTCGGGCTGATGGGGCCCGCAAGCCGCGACCTGCTGGCCCGCCTGACCACGGCCGATCTGGCGAACGACGCATTCCCGTTCGGGGCGGCGCAGGAGATCGAGCTCGGCTACGCGCTGGTCCGGGCGCAGCGGATCTCGTACGTCGGCGAGCTCGGCTTCGAGCTCTATGTACCGAGCGAGTTCGCCGGTCCGGTGCTCGATCTGATCCTCGCAACGATCGGCGACCAGATCAGGCTCGCGGGCTTCCACGCCCTGAACTCGCTCCGCCTGGAGAAGGCGTTCCGCAGCTTTGGCCACGACCTCGGCGACGCCGACACGCCCTTCGAGGCGGGCCTCGGCTTCGCGGTCGCACGGGGCAAGCCCGGCGGCTTCATCGGTCGTGAGGCGCTCCTGCGCGCAGCCGAGCGGGTCCTGACAAAACGCCTGGTGCAGTTCAAGCTTTTGGATCCGGACCCGCTCCTGCACCACGATGAGCCGATCGTCATGGACGGCGCCCGGATCGGCCTTTTGACCTCGGGCGGCTATGGCCACACGCTCGGTCGCGCGCTCGGCATGGGCTGGGTCCGCCATCCGGACGGGGTCACGGCCGCGCTGCTGCGCGAGGCGCGCTTCGAGATCGAGATCGCGGGCGAGCGCTACCCGGCCGAGGCCAGCCTCCGCCCGTTCTTCGATCCCAAGGGTGAGCGCATGCGCGGCTGATCACGGCATGCCGGTGGTCGGCCGGGTCTGACGGCTTTCCAGATATGTCTCGTCGTCGGTTGGCCGCTGGCCGCGTGCTGCGGACCAAGATCGGTCTGCAGCGAGCCGCGGAGCTGGATGCTACAACCTGTGAGAGAATTGGCCGGGAATAGCACTAACGCAAGAACTGGGCTACGAATCCCACCATGACTGGGAGAACCCAGGCGGAGCTCGCGATGCACGCCGGCACTGCCAAGGGAGGGATGGGAACATGCCACGGAAGATACTGGTCGCCTTGCTCGCGCTGGCGCTTTCAGCGTGCGCAACGAGCAACGGGCCGTCCGCGTCGAACGTCGGCGGGGGCGAGACGCCGGCCGGGCCGACTGCGAGCGCCTCGGGCTGGGCGGTCGCCATCATCGGCACGCCGTTCGCGCTCGGCTTGAAGACCGTCGTCTGCGCTGCGACCCTGGTGGTCGCGGCCCCGGTCGCCGGCATCCTGACGCTGGGCGCTGACTCCAGCGAGGGCTATCAGGTGCTCGGCCACGGCATCGCGCAGAACTGCGGGCCGCCCTACGTGGTCTCGCCGTACACGGCCAGCTGAGCCGCCCTTGCCCCCTGGCGGCGCGGCGCTATCATCAGCGCACTCAGCACAGGGTGCGACGGATGGGCCAGGTTGATCGTGCGCAAGCTCGACGACGCGGTGATCGCGGCGCACGCCGGGCGGCAGGATCGACGATGCCCAGTTCGACGATATCGTGATCCGGATCGTGCGCAGAGCGATCGCTTACCGGCCGTTTCGGCCGCTGGCGCCGCGCGCGGCAGCGCTCGCACGCGAGTTGGATCATCCGGTCTACGATTGCTTCTACCTGGCGCCTCGCCGAGGCCGAGGGGGCGCCGCTGATCACCGCTGACCGGCGGCTGGTCGAAAGCGTGCGTGGCAGGCCGCTGGCCGAGCGGGTGACGCCGCTCGCATGAGCTGGAACCCGGAGCGCTATCTGGCCTTTGGCGACCAGCGCACCCGGCCGGCGGTCGATCTCCTGGCGCGGGTCGCGCTGAGAGCGCCGGCGCGGGTCGCGGATCTGGGCTGCGGGCCCGGCAACTCGACGGAGCTGCTGGTGGCCCGCTGGCCCGAGGCGGCGGTCGTGGGCGTCGACAATTCATCCGAGATGCTGGCCAAGGCGCGCGTCAGCGGTGTGCGGGCGACCTGGGTCGCGAGCGACATTGCCGAATGGACGCCGGCCGCGCGCTTCGATGTCCTGTTCTCGAACGCCGCGCTGCAATGGCTGCCCGACCACGTGGGCCTGCTGCCGCGCCTGCTCGGGCACCTGCGGCCCGGCGGCCTGCTCGCGGTGCAGATGCCGCGCAACTTCGGCTCGCCGTCGCACGTGCTGCTGCGCGCGGTCGCGGACGCCGGGCCCTGGGCCAGCCGGCTGCAGCCGTTGCTCCTCCAGGAGCCGGTTGGCGCACCTCAATGGTATTACGATCTGCTGGCGCCGAGTGCCGGCAGCATCGACATCTGGGAGACCGAATACCTCCAGGTCCTGGAGGGCGACGATCCGGTGCTGAACTGGATGCGGAGCACCGCGCTCCGGCCGGTGCAGGCCGCGCTCGAAGCCGGGGAGCTGCGCGCGTTCGAGGCGGAGTACAAAGAGCGCCTGCGGTCCGCCTATCCGAAACGGGCCGACGGCCGCACGCTGTTTCCGTTCCGCCGCCTGTTCATCGTGGCCGTGCGCAGCGAAGCCGGGTGAGGCGCCTGGCAGGCTCCCGGGCAACTTGGAGAAAGAGCGCGTGCCGATCGGGCTGAAGCGTGCCTACGAGCCGCCGGCCGAGGGCGACGGCTATCGGGTGCTGGTCGACCGGGTCTGGCCACGCGGCGTCACCAAGGACACGCTCCGGCTCGACGCCTGGCTCAAGGACCTGGCGCCGAGCACGGCGCTGCGCAAGTGGTTCGCCCACGATCCCGAGAAGTGGCAAGAATTCCGCGAGCGCTACTTTCGCGAGCTGGACGGGCTGCGCCCCGCGCTCGAGGACCTCGCCCGGCGGGCCGGCGCAGGGCGAGTGACCCTGGTCTTCGCCGCCCGGGACAGCGAGCGCAACAACGCGGTTGCCCTCAAGGACTACCTGGAGCGGCGCCGGCGCCGCTGACCTCGCGCCGCCAGTCGCAGGTCACTGCTTGACGTCGGCCGCGACCCGCATGTGGATGATCTTGTCGGGATTGCGCGGCGGCTCGCCCTTGGCCAGCTGATCGACGTACTGCATGCCGTCCACGACCTGGCCCCAGACCGTGTACTGGCCGTTCAGAAACGGCCCCGGCGCGAACATGATGAAGAACTGGCTGTTGGCGCTGTTCGGATCGGAAGTGCGCGCCATGCCGACCGTGCCGCGCTCGAACGGCTGCTTCGAGAACTCGGCCGGCAGGTCGGGCTTGTCGGAGCCGCCCGTGCCGGTCCCGGTCGGATCGCCGGTCTGGGCCATGAAGCCGTCGATCACGCGGTGGAAGACGATGCCGTCGTAGAAACCCTCGCGCGCCAGCTCCTTGATCCGGGCGACGTGCTTGGGGGCGAGGTCCGGGCGCAGCTGGATCACGACCCGGCCGGCCGCGAGGTCGAGGTAGAGCGTGTTCTCGAGGTCTTGGCCGCTGGCGGCGCCGGACAGGGTCATGGCGAGGACGAGGCTCCCGAGCAGGCGTGCGATCCAGTGCATGGACGATGGCTCCCGTTGATCCGAGGTTCGATTGGCCAGCGACCCGC
This sequence comes from uncultured Alphaproteobacteria bacterium, assembly GCA_963733965.1. Classification (GTDB taxonomy): domain Bacteria; phylum Pseudomonadota; class Alphaproteobacteria; order Geminicoccales; family Geminicoccaceae; genus DATAOG01. The sequence goes on along the minus strand of CAVTFM010000047.1, from coordinate 206,094 downwards.
GCTCTCCGCAGGCCTTCGACACGCTTCGGTGGCTGGCGTCAAGCCCGAATGTGCTAGAGCTGAGGACCATGCGGCAGGCTCAGGATGCGATCTACGCGACCACGGCGGCGAGCGCTGCGGAACGACGCGCGCTCCTCGATCTCGCGGCGCGCTCCGATCTCAGGGGGCTCGGCCAGCTCGTCCTGCACGTTCTGGCGCTGCTCCTGGCCGGCGCCGGCGTCGCGCTGGCGCGAGGCTCCCTCTGGCTCGCGCCGGCGATGCTGCCCTACGGCATCCTGCTGGTGTTCCTGTTCGCGCCGCTGCATGAGACGATCCACCGCACCGCCTTTCGCAGCCGCCGGCTGAATGATGCGATCGCCTGGGCCTGCGGCGCGATCGCTGCTCCTGCCGCCCGAATACTTCCGGGCCTTCCACTTCACCCATCATCGCTACACCCAAGACCCGGCGCGCGATCCGGAGCTGGCGGTGCCCAAGCCCGCGACGCCTGGCGCTTACCTCTGGCAGGTCTCGGGCCTGCCCTACTGGCGCGAGCGGATCGGGACCACGCTGCGGCATGCGCTGGGGCGGGCAGGGGAGCCCTTCATCGCCCCCCATGCCCGGCCGCGGATCATCCGCGAGGCGCGCCTGCTGCTGGGCGTCTACGCCGCGGCCGCCCTCGGCTCGGCGCTCGCGGGCAGCGACGCGCTGCTGATCTTCTGGCTCGCGCCGGCGCTGCTCGGGCAGCCGTTCCTGCGGATGTATCTGCTCGCCGAGCACACGCTTTGTCCGCTGGTGCCGGCGATGCTCCTGAACTCGCGCACCACCCGCAGCACCGCCCTGGTCCGGCGGCTCGCCTGGAACATGCCCTACCACGCCGAGCATCACGCCCACCCGGCGTTGCCGTTCCACGCGCTGCCGGCGGCGCACCGGCTGCTCGCGGCGAAGATCGCGGTCCAGGCCGACGGTTACGTCGCGGTCCAACGCGAGATTCTGACGACCCTCGGTGACCGCGCCAGCGTCGGAGAAGCTCAGCGCTCGCCGGCGCGGGCGCAGGCGATGCAGAGCGGCGTGGTCGGGTCGAACTCCAGGCGCTCCAGCCCGATGTCCTCGCCGCAACGGGCACAGAAGCCGTAGTCGCCGCTCGCGATCCGGCGCAGGGCGGCATCGATCCGGTCGAGCTCGAGCTGGCGGCGGCGCTCGGTCGCGACCGCCATCGCCTGCGCCTGCAGCTCGTCCATGCGCGCCAGCCGGCCGGCCCCGGTCTGGTCGAGCTCGACCGGGCGCGCCTCGTCGCGATGGCTCGCGGTCAGCTGCTCGAGCTCCAGCCGCCGCGCCTCGAGACGGGCCACGGTCTGGGCGAGATCGGGTGGATGGGCGTCGGCCATGACGCCACCATAGGACAGCGAAACGGGTTTGTCGCCATGCAGTTGCTCGACTGCGCCGCGCCAGCCGCACGGCCGCCACCGGTCACGCCGACACGCCATCACTTGTTGAAATAGTCCTCGTCGATCTTCTTGAGTTCATAGGTTGTGCGGGTACGCACGCCGATGCCGTGCCGGACCATCAAGCGCGCGAGCTCTTTGCCGTCGACCAGTACGATCCGCTTGGCGATCCGCTGGACGAACTCCCGCGCGTCCTGGCTGAAGGTCGAGGTCGCGACAAAGACGCCCTTGGTCGCGTCGGACTCCATCCAAACTGCCCGCGAAGCCCTGCACGTCCCCACGACCGACGGTGTTCTGAGCGTCGTATCGCTTGGCCTGGACGTATACGATGTCCAGCCCGAGCGCGTCCTCCTTGATGGTGCCGTCGATGCCGCCGTCGCCCGCGCGACCGATCGCCTGCCCCATCTCCGCCAAGCCGCCGCCGTAGCCCATGGCAATCAGCAGTTCGATGATGAGGTTCTCGAAAAAGGCCGGCGGCAGCCCGCGCACGCGATCGAGCAGGTCGGCTTCCAGGGCCGCACTAAGGGATTTGTAGCTGGCTTCGATCAGCTCTTCCGGTGTGGCGCAGTTGGCCTCCTCTTCGCCGGCGGTGCCGTCGCCTGAAGCACCACCTTGGCGCCACTTGACGTAACTCGGGTAACGCTCGACGAGGAAGCGTATGTCGATGCGCGCCGGGGTCTCGGCCAGCACTTTTCGGCCTTCTTCGGTGATCCGGTAGACCCCTCGGTCGACCCTTTCGAGCAACCCGGCTCGCTGCAGGGACACGCTCGCCCACGTCGTTCGATTGGCGAGCCTGGTCTCACCTCCGCTCGGGAGTATTTCGGCACGATCGGACTCGCTCAGCCCGAGCTCGCGCGCCACGCGATCGCGCAGATCCTTGGACGCGATCTCGCCCTGGGCCGACGCCCGCAGCACCGGCAGCATCAGGGTCTGGAAACTGGGGACCGGCATCATTCAATCTCCGAAGCGTCTCCTCGACCGAGAAGACGGATCTCGCTCGGCAGCTTCGCTCATGGCCGGCATCATAGCGGCACGGAGGCCGTAGGCGCCAGCCACGCCATAAGCTTCTGCTTCAGGGCGTGGTTGTTGCACAACTGCGGGTTGGCCTGGCCCTTCGCCGTACACATGGGACTTGACCGACGAATCCCCGAGCGCGCCGGCTCCTCTTATATTGTAATTTTTGACCTCATCCGGCCGCGGTCTTCACTCGTAAACTTCCTTGCGGTGGCCGACGGCCAGCACCAGGACCACGGAGCGCTGCTCCTCGATCTGGCAGACGAGCCGATAGGTGCTGACGCGGTAGCGCCACAGGCCGCCCTTGCCGCCGCTGAAGGGGCGACCGAACCGGCGGGGGTCGGCCGGTCCTGCGATCCGTTCCCGCAAATAGCCCAAGATCTGGCGCTGCACCGCCGGATCGAGGCGCCGAAGCTCTCTCCTGGCTCGCTCGTCCCACTCAACGCTCCAGGTCAACCCCGCGCTCCAGCTCGTCGAGTGTCCAGCGACGGCCGGGGCTCTCGAGCCGCTCCCGGGCGATCTGCTCGTCTTCGAGGTCCTCGAGGTAACGAACGATCGCCTCGCGTGCATAGGAGGCCTTGCTACGGCCAGTCTTCGCGGCGAGCGATTGGAGGCGCTGGTCGATCTCCGGCGGCAGGCGGACGGCGAGGGTCATGGCGGTCAAGCTCCGAGCTTCTGCCTCAGGACCTGGTTGACCAGCTGCGGATTGGCCTGGCCCTTCGTCGCCCGCATGACCTGGCCGACGAACCAGCCGAGCGCTTTCGGGTTTTTTTGGTAACTTTCGACCTGGCTGGGGTTGGCGGCGATCAGATCGTCGATGATCGTCTCCAGCGCGCCCGTGTCCGAGATCTGTTGCAGGCCCTTTTTCTCTACGATCGATGCCGGATCTTCGCCGCTTTCGAGCATGTCGGCAAAGACGTCCTTGGCGATCCGGCCTGAGATCGTGCCGGCCTGGATCAGTTCGATGAGCTCGCCCAGGCGCTCGGGTGTGATCGGTGAGCGCGCGATGTCGCGGCCGGCCCGGTTGAGGGCGCCGAACAGCTCGGTGATCACCCAGTTCGCGACCAGCTTGGGGTCGCGGCCTCTCGCGGCCGCTTCGAAGTAATCGGCGGCCGCCCGCTCGGCGACCAGCACCTCGGCATCGTAGGCCGAGAGCCCATAGCCAGTGATGAAGCGCACCTTCTTGGCATCCGGCAACTCAGGGAGTTGAGCCCGAATTTTTTCGATGAAGGAATCGTCCAGCTGCAGCGGCAACAGGTCCGGGTCCGGGAAGTAGCGGTAATCGTGCGCCTCCTCCTTGGTGCGCATCGGCCGGGTCTCGCCCTTGGCGGCATCGAACAGCCGGGTCTCCTGCTCGACCCGGCCGCCCGCCTCCAGCAGCTCGACCTGGCGGCTTGCCTCATACTCGATCGCGCGGCCGACGAAGCGCATCGAGTTCAGGTTCTTGATCTCGGTGCGGGTGCCGAGCACAGCACCCGGACGACGGACCGAGACGTTGGCATCGCAGCGCAGCGAGCCCTCCTCCATGTTGCCATCGCAGGTGCCCAAGTAGCGGAGGATCGAGCGCAGCTTGCGCATGTAGAGGGCCGCCTGCTCGGCCGAGCGCAGGTCGGGCTCGGAGACGATCTCCATCAGCGCCACGCCCGAGCGGTTGAGATCGACCAGGGTCGCATCCGGGCGCTGATCGTGCAGGCTCTTGCCGGCGTCCATCTCGACGTGCAGCCGCGTGATGCCGATCGCCACGCTGCGGCCGTCCGCAAGGTCGATCGTGAGCGTGCCGCGGCCGACCAGGGGCTTGGCATACTGCGAGATCTGATAGCCGCAGGGCAGGTCGGGGTAGAAGTAGTTCTTGCGCTCGAACACCGAGTATCGATTGATCTCGGCCGCGAGCCCGAGGCCCGAGCGCACCGCCTGCTCGATGCAAAAGCCATTGAGCGAGGGCAGCATGCCCGGCATGCCGGCATCGATCGGCGAGACGTGGTGGTTGGGCTCGCCGCCGAACTCGGCCGAGGCGCCCGAGAACAGCTTGGCGTTGGAGGTGATCTGGGCGTGGACCTCGAGGCCGACCACGACCTCCCAGGGCCCGGTGGCACCCTGGATCAGGTCCGGTCCGGCCGCCGGTGCTTCGCTCATGACGAGGCTCCGGCGGTCCGACAGGGCGGCTGGGCTTTGAATCCGGCCGCCTGCTCGAGCACGCCCGCGGCCCGGAACAGGGTCGCCTCGTCGAACGGCCGCGCGATCAGCTGCAGGCCGAGCGGCAGGCCGTCCGCCGAGAGGCCGGCCGGCACCGAGATCCCGGGCAGGCCCGCGAGGTTGGCCGGCACCGTGAACACGTCGTTCAGCCACATCGCGACCGGATCGTCCATCTTGTCGCCGATCCGGAACGCCGCGGTCGGGGTCGCGGGCGTCAGCAGCACGTCGACCTGCTCGAATGCCGCCTTGAACTCGTCCAGGATCTTTGTCCGCACCTGCTGCGCCTTGAGATAGTAGGCCTCGTAGTAGCCGGCCGAGAGCACGTAGGTGCCGACCATGACCCGCCTTTGCACCTCCTTGCCGAAGCCCGCGGCCCGGGTCCGGGCGTAGGTGTCGATCAGGTCCTTGCCTTCGACGCGCAGGCCATAGCGCATGCCGTCGTAGCGGGCGAGGTTCGAGGACGCCTCGGCCGGGTTGACGATGTAGTAGGCCGGCAGCGCATATCTGCTGTGCGCCAGGCTGACCGCGCGGAGCTCGCAGCCGGCGGCCTCGAGCCAGGCTTCGCCCTGGCGCCAGAGGTCCTGGATCTCCGGCGGCGAGCCCTCGATCCGGTACTCCTTGGGGATGCCGACCTTGAGGCCGCGCACACCGCCGGTCATGGCGGCCTCGAGGTCGGGCAGCAAAACGTCGGCGCTGGTGCTGTCCTGCGGATCGTAGCCCGCCATCTGCTGCAGCAGGATCGCCGCATCCCTGACCGTACGCGCGAGCGGCCCGGCCTGATCGAGCGAGCTCGCGAAGGCGACGATGCCGAAGCGCGAGCAGCGCCCGTAGGTCGGCTTCATGCCGACGATGCCGCAGAACGAGGCCGGCTGGCGGATCGAGCCGCCGGTGTCGGTGCCGGTGGCGCCGAGGCAAAGCCCCGCGGCGACCGCCGCGGCCGAGCCGCCCGAGCTGCCGCCGGGGACCAGGGGTCGGTCGGCCCCAGTCTCAGTCCATGGATTAACAACTGGGCCGAAATAGCTGGTAACGTTGGACGAGCCCATGGCGAACTCGTCCAGGTTGGTCTTGCCGAGCAGGACCGCGCCCGCCTGCCAGAGCCGGCCTGTGACGGTCGATTCGTAGGGCGGGACGAAGCTCTCCAGGATATGCGAGCCGGCGGTCGTCCGCAGCCCCTTGGTGCAGAACAGGTCCTTGATCGCGAGCGGGATGCCTTCGAGCGGACGCGCCTCGCCGCGGGCGAACCGGCGGTCGGACTCGGCCGCCATCTCGAGAGCGCGCTCCGGCGTCTCGGTGATGAAAGCGTTCAGCCCGCGCGCCGCCTCGATCGCCCGGATGTGCGCCAGCGCCAGCTCGCGCGCCGAGACGTCCTTCGCCCGCAGGGCCGCGCGCGCGTCGGCGAGGGTCAGCCGCGTCAGATCGCTCACTCGACCACCTTCGGCACCACGAAGTAGTCGTCCTGGCGCTCGGGCGCATTGCCGAGAATATCCTCGGGCCGGCCGCCGTCGGTCACCCGGTCCTCGCGCCAGGCCAGCCGCATCGCGACCACGCTGGTCATCGGCGGCACACCCGCCGTGTCGACCTCGTTCAGCTGCTCGATCCAGCCCAGGATGTGCGACAGCTCGCGGGCGAGCGGCGCGCGCTCGGCCTCGGGCACGTCGATCCGGGCGAGGCGTGCGATCCGCGCGACGGTGGCCTCATCGATCGACATCTGCCATGGTCCCCCACGCCATGGCCCCTCAAGGCCCATGGTCCCCAACGCCCAAGGCCGACCCGAGCCCGTCGACCGGCGGCAAAGCGCGGCGGAAATTATACCCCTTGCCGATCGCAGGCAACCTCGAGCCCTGGCTGGTCAGGCTGGGCCTGAAGCCCGAACCCAGGCGGCGCCTGGACGCCGAACCGGGACGGCGGCGCCCCGGTCTGCTTGCCCTGGACGTGAGCAAACGAGCGATCGGCCTCGCCGGCGCGGATGCCGGCTGGCGGCTCGCGACCCCGCTTGACCACGATCCGGCGCAAGACCTGGGTGCAGGACGTCGAACGCTTGCAGGCGGTGATCCGCGAACGCCAGGCCGGCAGCCTGGTGATCGGCTGGCCGCTCAACATGGACGGCAGCGAGGGGCCGCGCTGTCAGGCGGTAGCTGCCTTCGCCGAACGGCTGGAGGCGGCGCTCGGCCTGCCGATCCTGCTCTGGGACGAGCGCCTGTCGACCTTCGCCGCCGAGGAGGCGGCCGATCGCACCAAATTGCGCGGCCGCAAACGCGCCGAGCGACTCGACGCGCTCGCCGCCGCCGCCATCCTTCAGGATGCGCTCGACACGCTCGCCCGGCTCGGGAGCAGGGCGGCGCCCGAGCGCCCGAAGCCGGCTTAGTCGTTCGGCACCTTCAGCTGGTCGGCCGAGGTCCGTCCGTCGCGGCCAGGCACGACCTGGAACTCGATCCGCTGCCCCTCCTCGAGGCTCTCGAGCCCCGCGCGCTGCACTGCCGAGATGTGGACGAACACATCTTTGCCGCCGCTGTCGGGTTGAATGAAACCGAAACCCTTGGTCGGGTTGAACCACTTCACAGTGCCCACGGGCATAGACTGAGCTCCTCTCGGCGGCAGGCGCCTTCTCGGGGTCGTCGATAGCGCAGGGCCGATACCCTGGGTGGAACGGCGTCGGTCGCTTGAGGGAGGCACTCTCTCGTGGCGGCGGCGCGATTCGGACGCACTTTACTCGTTTCCGATGCAAATGTGAACTGGAACGTGAAGCCCGCGAGTCAGCCCCAGTAGCGGCCGCTGGCGCCGATCGCCGCGGTGATCAGACCGAGCGTCAGATTGATCAGGACGATGGTGCGAATCTGGCCGAGCTGGCGGGCGGCCGCGGCCGGGTCGCCCTGCTCGAGGGCGCGCTGGAAGCGCCGCCAGGGCGCGAAGTAGAGGTGCAGGAACAGCGCCATCATGAGCAGGCCGATCGCCTGCATGACGTGCACGTGCACGCCGGCGCCGGCAAAGCCGCCGAGGCCGAACAGCAGCATGCCGTAGCCGCTCACCAGCAGGCCTGCGATGCTCGCCCACACCCAGGGGAAGAAGCGCCCGAACACGCCGCGCCAGAGGGCAAGACGCGGCCCCGGCTCCAGCTCGCCCGCGACCGGCCGCAGCACGACATAGGCGAAGAACATGCCGCCGACCCAGATGATCGCGGTGAGGATGTGGACGACGAGGCCGATGATCATGCCGAGCCCTGCCCCTGGCGGTTTGCCGATGGTTTTGCGCCGGCGGCGCGCGTCCAAATCAGCTATTGCAGGCTGCCGACCAGCTTCTGGAAGCCGTCCGATTCCCGCAACAGGCGGGCGCCGACCGCACGCAGGCGGTCGACCGCCGCCGCCGGCAGCTTGAACGAGGTCGGCAGGTTCGTGAAGTAGCTTCGCTCCTTGGCATCCGCCAGGGCCGCGAACTCGACGTTGATGCGATAATATTCGGCCTCCGGTGGTGCCGGGAACGGCATGTCCGCGCCCGGGCACTGATCCCTCAGGATGGCCCGGCAGCCCGCATATTCGGCCCCCGAGCGCTCGTACTCCTTGAACTGCTGGCGCAGAAGGTCGATCGTCTCGAAGGAGTAGTTGTCGATCGAGGCGCCGGCCGCCGTGTTCAAGACATCGAGGACGCCCGGCGCCTTGCTGCTCTTGTCCCAGTTCAGGTCCGGGTCCGACCTGGCGTTGACGACGATGACCACCAGCTTCTGGATCTGGCCGCGATTGATGGCGTTGACCAGGCTCCACGGGCTGTCGTTGGAGGCGATCGCTTCCAGGGGACCACGCAGGCCGATGTTGTCGGCGATCCCGCCATCCAAGAGGTGGATATAGGCGCGCTTCGGGTTGAGGTAGCTCTCCCAGAGCCTGGCCTTCCAGTAGCGGCGCGGGTTGGCCTCGTAGTCGCTGGTCGCTGCCTCGATCCAGCGCGGCGGTTGGTAGCCGCAATCGCCGGCATAGCTTCTGACCGTGAGCGGGCTGAGCAGGACCGGGAAGGCCGAGGACGCCGCCACGGCGCGGCCGAGCGGCAGCTTCGATAGGTCCGAGCAGAGCAGGTCGAAGCGATCCTGCGTCAGGGGAAAGCCCGCGCCCTCCGACATGTCGGTCGCGTTGACGATCACGAACGGCCGGCGGCGGTCCCGCAGCAGATCCGCATAGGTGGCGCCGCCGAAGATCTGCCGGTCATAGTATTCCGACGCCAGGTCGATCCGATCGAAGGTCGGCGAGGCCAGCCGGAACCAGTTGACCGGTGACAGCAGCTGCCCCGCGAGGTCGGCCTCGACGTCGCGCTTGAGGAACGCGCTCTCGTAGTCGTCGAAGGTCCGCTCGCGCTTCAGGGCATAGTAGGCGGCGGTGAAGCTGCCGCCGGACACCGACGAGATCACGTCGACCTCGTCGAGCAGCGAGCGCCGCTCGCCCTCCCAGACGATCGGGGTCGCGCGCAGCGCCTCCAGGACGCCGTAGGCCAGCGCGGCCGCCCTGGTGCCGCCGCCGGAGAAGGTGAGCACCACGAACAGGCTGTCGGAATTGTGCTCATGGGTGAGATTGGCGAACCGATAGCCGGCCCCGGCCTCGTAGTGCGCCAGCGGCGGATTGAGCGGGAACTGGGCGCAGCCGCCGGCCGCGACCAGCGCTGCGAGCGCGAGCGTCCGCCGCCACCGGTTCATCAGGCGACCCTGCCGGCGCGTGCGGTCTGGGGCGTGAAGGCGAACTCGAGCGGGCTCACGGCGCTGGTGCCGCTGACGTCGAAGTCGAGCTGGTCCGGCTGGTAGTTCCGAGGCTCGCCCAGATCGAACACGTGATGCCCTTCCTCCACGAGCAGCATCTGGGCCGTCCGTCCGGCTTCCTGACCGTCGATGAAGACCGGACGTCGTTCCGGGTAGCGCACGACGACGAATTCCATGGGCTCGCCTCCAGGCTCGATCCGGTCTGCGACGTCCCTGGCCGGTCGCGGACCCAATCCATAGTATATAGGAATAATATCACATGCAACCATAACTTCCGGACCGGCGAGGGCCAGCCGACGAGGGACCGGCTCTCGAATCGCTGGACCTGATCGCCGGTTTCTGGTCAGATACGGGATTAGCGCATTGCGCGAGAGCGCCGCAATCGGACCTGACAGGGGGTCAAGCGCTATGCTCATCGCCCAGATACTCTCGGCCAAGGGCAGCAACGTGGTCGGCACGCGGCCCGAAGCGACGATCGCCGAAGTCGCGAGCCTGCTCAAGCAAAAGCGGATCGGCGCGGTCGTGGTCACCGATGCGGACGGCCGGCTGTGCGGCATCATCTCCGAGCGCGATCTGGCGCGCGGCCTCGCGGACTATGGCGCCGGGCTGCTGCGGATGACGGTCGCCGAGCTGATGACCGTCGAGGTCGTGACCTGCGGCCCGGAGGACGGGCTCGAGAAGCTGATGCAGACCATGACCGAGCGCCGCTTCCGCCACCTGCCGGTGGTCAGGGACGGCGAGCTGATCGGAATCATCAGCATCGGCGACGTGGTCAAGCACCGCCTGAAGGAGCTCGAGGTGGAGACCCACATGCTCAAGGACTACATCCACGGCGGCGCCTGAGCCGTCGGCCGGGACGATTTCGGCCGTCCGAGTTCGCCCCGAGACCGGCGGCGCGGCCGCAACGCTTGGTGTCACGAGCTCGACAAAGCTGTCGACCGCCGGAAATGAGCCGCGCCCTTGCGCTCGGCGATCACACCAAGGTTGCTGACAACGGTCGCTTACGCCCGGTCGGCCGCCGACCACGCGTTGGCGATCACGGGTCAGCCCGGCGTGGGTCCAACGGGTCAGCGACGGTCCTGGTCGGGCAGGCCGGGTCGGGTTGCTCGCCGTGGGGCCGGGCCGTTAACCGAGTTCTTAACGACCCGGCGTTCATCGTTCCTTCGGGTGGTCCATGCGACCGTGGGAATCCGTACCCAGATAACGCGGACCGCGGGGTCCGACGCCGGGTGCTAGAACAGCCGGTCCGAGGCGAGACGGGCGCCGTCGCGCAGCGCCTTGAGCTTGGCCCAGACCACGTCCTCGGCGACCCGGCCCATGCCGGCCGAGGTGTCGAAGCCGCAGTCGGTGCCGGCGAGCACGCGCTTCGGGTCGCCCACGGCCCGTGCCACCCGCTCGAGCCGCTCGGCGACCACCTCCGGATGCTCGACGAAGTTGGTGAGCGTGTCGATCACGCCCGCGACCAGGACCTGATCGTCGGCAAGGCCGCCCCGCTCGAAGCAATGATACTCATGCGCATGGCGCGGGTTGGCGAACGGGAACACGAAGCCGCCGACCTGCGCGCGCCGGATGATCGGCAGGATCTCGGCGAGCGGCACGTCCTGGTCGTGCGGACCCTCGTAGTTGCCCCAGCAGACGTGCAGGCGCACGCGCTCGCGCGGCACGTTTTCAAGGGCGCGATTGATGGCGACAACGACCCGTTCGACGAAGCCCAGAAAATCGGCAAGCGGCCGGTCCTGGTAGGAGATGTGGCGCTCCAGCGCGAGATCCGGGCAGTCGAGCTGCAGCAGGAAACCATGGCCGACGATCGCCTCGTACTCGACCTTGAGCGCATCCGCCAGCGCTGCGAGGTACGCCTCCTCGGTGTCGTAGTGCTCGTTCTTCATGGCCGCGGCGATGATCCCGGGCGAGGGGGCGGTCAGGAACGGCTCGACGAAGCTGCCCGCCGCCCGGTCGAGGACGGTCCGGAAATCCTCGCATTCGGCGTCGACCGCGGCCGGATCGAGATAGCGTACGGCGCCGATCGCCTTCGGCTGCCGGAAGTTGCTGACCGCCTTCCGGCTCGCCTGCTGCTCCTCGAGCATGCGCAGGAACACCGGGTAGCGCACCGCATCGCCCCGCTGGCGCCGCTGCCAACTGCCGCCGAAGCCGCTCATCCGCCGCTGGACGTAGAGGAAGAAGCCCTCGCGCTGCTGCTCGCCGTTGTTGCCGACGTCGATCCCGGCTTCGATCTGCCTGGGCACGACCCACGCCAGCGCGGCGCGGCCGGCGGCCTCGATCTCGGCCGGATCGACTGCCTCGCCCGCCGCCCGACGGACGTAGAGCCGGACCAACTCCGGCGGCCGCGGCAGGCTGCCGGCGTGGGTGGTCAGGATTCGCTCCTCGCTCTGCCGCATGGCCGGTTCTCCCCACTGCATCAGAGACGCCTGTCTCGTGCTTGCCATGCAACACGACAATCGACCCGATTGTCCATGGCCGGCGCGCGCCCGCGCCAGCGGCCCGGCGGCCGCCGCGGGGAGAATGCCGGCGGGCGCGCCGCCCTTGACGCGCGGGCAAGCGGGGCGATATCAGAAGTGTTCTCACAAAGCATGAGGATCGGCGGAACCATGGCCCAGGTGATCGTCCGCAATCTCGAGGAGCACGTGGTCAAGTCGCTGAAATTCAAGGCGGAGCTGCACGGGCACTCGCTCGAGCAGGAGCTGCGCGACATCCTGACCAGGGCAGCTGAGCTCACCGGCAAGGAGAAGCTCGCCCTGGTCGACCGGATCGCCGCGAAGCAGAAGCGGCCGCTCGAGGACGACAGCGCCGATCTGATCCGCGAGGATCGGGACAACCGTTGACGTTGATCGTCGACGCCTCGGTCGCGGCCAAATGGTTTCTGGTCGAGCCGGGTCGACCGGAGGCCAGGCGACTGCTCGACCGGGGCGAGCGCCTGATCGCGCCGGAGCTGATCGTGGCGGAGGTCGTGAACGTCGTGTGGAAGCGGTTGATCGCGGGCACGATCGACCGTTCGCAAGCGGGCGAAGTGCCGGGCGAGCTGCCGCGGCTGTTCGCCGAGCTCTGCCCGATCGCAGCACTCGCCGCCCGGGCGCTGACGATCGCCGAGGAGCTCCGCCATCCGGCCTACGACTGCTTCTACCTGGCGCTCGCCGAGGAGAAGGGCTCGAGGCTGGTCACCGCCGACCGCCGGTTCGCCAAGCGCCTCGCCGGCACACCCTGGGCGGCGCTCACCACCACGCTCTGGAGCTGAGGCGCCCGAGGCGCCCGATCCCGAGCGCCGTCCCGCCGGTCAGCGCGCGGCCTGGGACGCGAGCCGGACGCTGCCGTCGTCGAGCAGGGTCCAGTCGGGGTTCCAGGCGACCTCCCAGGGATGGCCGTCCGGATCGGCGAAATAGCCGGAATAGCCGCCCCAGAAGGCGTCCTGCGCGGGCTTGAGGATCGTGCCACCGGCCGCTTCGGCCTCGGCCAGCACCCGATCGACCTCGGCGCGCGTGCGCGTGTTGTAGGCGAGCGTGATGCCGCCGAAACCGCTGCCCGCAGCCGGCAACCGGGCGTCCGCCGCCAGCGCGGCGCGCCCGAACAGGGCGAGCACCGCGCCGCCGATCTGGAAGAACACGACCTCGGCATGGGCGTTGCCCCGGCGCCAGCCGAGCCCGCCCTCATAGAAGCGGCGCGATCGTTCCAGGTCGGCGACCCCAAGCGTGACCAAGCTGAGGCGCTGCTCCATGACCGAATCTCCCTCCATCGCCAGGTGCTCGGCGATCCTAGGCGTCAGCCTCGGCCGTGGTCTTGAACAAATCGGACATCTGGAGCGTGCTGTGGCGGTTTGCGAGCAGCGCCGTCGGCACGCGACCGGCGAGCGCACCGAGTTCGCGGGTCATGTGCGCCTGATCGGCGTAGCCCGCTTCGGCCGCAAGCGCGGCCAGCCGGAGCGAGCCGGTGCTGGGCGAGCCCGTGCTGCGGCCGGCGAGGGCCAGCACGCGCTGCAGGCGGAGCACGCGCTGCAAGGTCTTCGGGCCATAGCCGACGCTCGCCCGGAAGCGCCGTCGCAGCTGCCGGCCGCCGATGTCCAGAAGCTCGCTCAGGCGCTCGACCGGGCCGTCCGGATGGCGGGCGAGCCAGCCCACCGCGGCGGCGACCAGCGGATCCCCCGGTCGGGCATGGGTCGCGCGGGCGGCGAGCGCCGCCGCGGCGACCGCGAGCTTGCCGGCGACCTTGGCCTCGGCGCCGAGCCGCGCCGACAGCTCGTCGGCGCCCCGGCCCCAGATCTGCCCGAGCGGGACCTCCCGGTCCAGAAGCTCGGCCGCCGGCAGGCCGAGCAGCGAGGGGGCCGTGCCGGGATGGAAGCGGACGCCGATCACGATCGCGCGCGGCGGCAGGTCGACGATCACGGCGCGCGTTGCGGGACCGGCGACCACCGGCGGCGCGGCGCCGATCCAGACGATGTCGACGCAGCCATCGGGCAGCACCCGGTGCCGATGCGCGCGCCGGCCGTCGCCGATGGCCTGCGCCCAGAGGCACAGCACATGCGCGCCAAGCGCCGGCGCGGGCCGGAACTCGCGGTAGCGCGACCCGGGCGCCTCAGCCCCGGCTGCAGCCTTTTCGCCGCCCATGGGACCCCGCATGCGACCGATAGGGCCCAGCCCGGAACCGGTGGCCAGCGGCTGGTACCGCGGCGCGCATCCGCGCCGGGACCGGATCAGGCGCTGGCGGCCTGCGCGGGCTGGCCGGCGTCGCCATAGCCGAACACCGGGTCCAGCTCGGCCTGGATCACCGCCTCGATCCGGCGGACCTCGGCCGCCGTGAAATCGTCGCGATAGCCGCCGACCTTGCCGCGTCGCACCTTGAAGGACTGGGGATTGTTCGGGTCCCTGGGCAGCATGCGACCGCCGCTCGACCAGAAGGTCCGCCTGGCCTCCATCCGCTGCATGTTCTCGAACGACGCGAACTCGACCGCCGCCCGGATCTCGTCCGGCGTCCCCGGCGTGCCCATGAACGCCAGGAGCTCGCCCAGCGTCGCCTCGGGCCGGGCGCGCAGATCCTCGTAGCGGACCACCAGCAGCTCGGGCAGGTGCGGCATCTCGCGCGCCCAGCCGTTCATGAAGTCGATCACCTTGCGCAGGCCCGCCGGCCGCTCGATCACGAACTCGGCGAGCGAGACCGTCTCGTCGTGCTCGGGATAGGCGTTCAGCGCCTTCTTGTTCGGCCGCATGCGGTGCCGCCACTGCTGATATTGCGAGACCGCGACGTCGGCCGGGTGACGCGCCAGCAGCACGACCTTCTTGCCGTAGTAGTCGGCCTTGCTGTCGGTGTGGCCGGTGTAGTCCTTGGTATAGTTGTCGTGGGTGAAGAAGATCCTGGGGATCGCGCGGTTGCGCAGGTGCAGATTGTCGAAGCCCAGCAGATGGCGCTCGGCGAGCCCGTGCCGGAGCTGGTAGAAGCGCGACAGCATGACCCGCAGCCAGGTCCGCCCGCTCTTGCCGAACGACACGATCACGCAGTCGGCCCGGGCGAGCTTGTTGGCCTGCTCGCGGCCGCGCAGCCAGCGCTCGGCCCGGATCTTCCGGTCCTTCGGCAGAAAGAACAGGGGTTTCAGGACGACGAACCGCGTGACCTTCTTGCGCACGCTGTCGAGCGCCGGGCGGAGCAGGGCCTGCATCGGGTCGATAACCCTCCAGAGAAACGCGGCTTGGCTATAGCAAGGGTCGCACGGGCGAGGCAATGCCGGAGCGTTTTGCGGCTAGACCGGCCAGGTCTCACGCCGCCAGGCGCTGTCCCAGAACATCCATTCGAGCCGGGAGGCGCGCACGAAAGCCTCGAGCATCGCTGTCCGCACCGCGGGCGTGGCCGCCTCGGCCAGCTGGTCGGTGATCGCGATCACCTTGCGGACGCCGTCTGCGAACGCCTCGTCGGCATAGGTGTCGATCCAGGCCTGATAGGGGTTGTCCGGCCTCGTGATCTGGAGCAGATGCTTGCCGACCTCGGCATAGATCCAAAAGCAGGGCAAGAGCGCCGCGACCGCGACCTCGTAGGGCGCATTGTAGGCCTGCGCCAGGAGATAGTGGGTGTAGTGCGCGCAGGTCGGCGACGGCTCGGTCGCCGCCGCTTCCTCCGGCCTGATGCCGAAGTCCTTGAAGAAGCTCTCGTGCAGGGCGCGCTCCACGACCACCGCCGCCCGCGCGCTGCCGGCGAACTGGATCAACGCCGTCGGCATCCGGCGCGCGTGCCGCGGTCACCGCGAGCGCGCGCGCGAACCAGGTCAGATAGTGCGCGTCCTGGAGCATGTAGAAGATGAAACGCTCGCGCGCGAGCGTACCGGCTGCCAGCTCGCGGTTGAACGGCAGCTCCAGGATCTTGGCGTAGAGCGGCCCGATCCGCGACCAGGCCTCTTCGGTAAAGCTCATCGCGATCCCTCCCTCGCAGGACCCTTGGATCGGGTCCGGCTGCGGGCTCACGTCCTTAGCCGCCGGTCGCCCACTTGGCCTCGAGCTGGTGCTGGAAGTCCTCGAGCTCGGCCGGATTGAGATCCGAGACCGCCCACAAGGTCAGCCCCGGCCTGGTCCAGTGCAGGACGTTGTACCCCTGGCGCTCGGTCAGCCGGGGCGACGATGCTCCGGCTCCAGGCTCGGGCCAGACGAACAGATTGATGACGTGCTGGCGGTGCTTGTAGACGAGTGCGGCAACCGGCCGCTGGTCGAGGTAGTCGAGCCGGCCGCCGATCAAAGGATAGCCGTCCGCCGCGAGGTCGGCGACCGGCGGCGACAGATCGAGCCGGCCGTTGAACCAGGGCTTGACGGTATGCCGGTCGGACGATGGGACATCAGCCAGATGGTCGACCATGAGCGAGCGGATGTGGGCGGCGACGATCTCCTCGCCGAGTCGGTCTTGCGCGCTCGGCACCGCCAGGAACAGCGCGAGGCTGGCGGCCAGCATGGCCGCCCCTGCGGCCGCCGAGCCGGCGCCGAGCCAGGTCCAGAACCGCCGCGGCAGGCGCGACAAGGCCGGCGAGGGTGTCGCCGCCTCGGCGAGCGCCGTCCGGACCCGTGAGCGCAGCGCCTCCGAAGCCCTGAAGCGATCGCCCGAGGCGCGCACGGCCGCGCTGAGGGCGGCTTGCGCCTCGTGCGCCGCCTGGCAGGCAGCGCAGCTCTGCAGGTGATGCTCGAACGCCTGGCGACGAGCCGGATCGAGCTCGCCGTCGATCGCCGCACCGACCAGGCCGCTGCAGCTCGGCGCAGTCCAAGCTCAAATCCCCTTCGTCGTATGCGCGGCGTAAGCGCGCTGCAGCAGCCGCCTTGCGCGCGAGAGCCGCGACATGACCGTGCCGATCGGCACCGCCGTCACCTCGGCGATCTCCTTGTAGGACAGATCCTCCAGCTCGCGCAGCACCAGAACCTCGCGAAAGGGCAGCGGCAGCTCGCCGATCAGCCGGTTGAGCAGGGCGCGGTCGGCGCTCCGGATGGCGATCGTTTCCGGATCGTCGTCGCCGCTGCCGGCAGCTACGCCCTCCACTTCGTCGTCGTACTGGTCGTCGTCGAGAAGCGGGACCTCCCGCCGCCCGCGGTTATTCCTCAGCCACGTGAAGCAGGTATGGCGGACGATGGTCAGCAGCCAGGTGCGCGCGTTTTCGCCGTGGAAGCCCCGGTAGTATCGAAACGCGCGCAGGCAGGCCTCCTGCACCACGTCCTCGGCATCGTCGTGGCTGCGAGCCAGCCAGCGCGCCAGGCTGTAGGCGGCATCGAGGTGCGGCAACACCGTCGTCTCGAAGCCGCGCAGAAGCTCGGGGTCGGTCAAGCAGGCAGCCCGGGTCGTGGTGCGATGGCGGCGTCGCCCGTCCCAAGACTCGCAGGACGGATCGTTCATTCCCGCCGCCGGACAAGATGCCCCGCCGCCGGCTGCCGGCAAGCTCGGCCCGGGAGCCTCATAGTCCGCGGCGGGAATAAAGTCGACCGCGGCCCGGTAGGGCAGGGGGTCAGACAACCTCCAGACCGGAGCCCGAACATGGCGAACGAGACCCTGACCCTGCCGCAGGACGAGGGCGTGGCCCGCCGCAGCCTCCTGAAGTGCATGCTCTGGGCCGGCAGCGGCGTGCTGTGGACGATCGCGGGCGGCGTGCCCCGATCGTTCCGGATCGAGACCGCCGAGGCGGCAACCGCCGCCGCCACCTCGAGCCTCAGCTTCCTTCAGATCAGCGACAGCCACATCGGCTTCGCCAAGGACGCCAATCCCGACGTCAGCGCGACCCTTCGCCAGGCGGTCGAGCGGATCAACCAGATGCCCGTGCGCCCGGCGTTCGTCCTGCACACGGGCGACGTCACCCACCTCTCGAAGCCCGACCAGTTCGACCTCGCCGCGGCGGTCCTCCAGGATGTCAGGACCGACCGGCTCCACTTCGTCCCGGGCGAGCACGACGTGCTCGAGGACGACGGCAAGAGCTTCCTCGACCACCACGGCCAGGGCACTCAGGGCCAGGGCTGGTACAGCTTCGATCAGAACGGCGTGCACTTCATCGGCCTGGTCAACGTCGTCAACCTCAAGGCGGGCGGCCTCGGCAACCTCGGCGACGCGCAGCTCGAGTGGCTCGAAGGCGACGTCGCCCCTCTGGCCGCCAGCACGCCGATCGTGGTGTTCGCGCACATCCCCTTGTGGAGCGTCTACCCCGACTGGGGCTGGGGCACCTCGGATGCCGCGCAAGCGCTCGGCTATCTCAAGCGGTTCGGCTCGGTCACGGTCTTGAACGGCCACATCCACCAGGTGATGCAGAAGGTCGAGGGCCAGGTCGCCTTCCACACCGCGATGTCGACCGCCTTTCCGCAGCCAGCACCCGGCACCGCGAAGGGTCCGGGCCCGCTCAAGGTGCCGGCCGACCAGCTCCGCCATCTGCTCGGCATCACCGATGTCAGCTTCGTGCCCGGCCGGGGCCGGCTCGCGATCGTCGACCACCCGCTCGACCAGCCGGCCGCCTGATCCTTCACCCCGCAGCAAAAAACCCGCAAAGGCGGCCGCCGGGCGCGGCCGCCAAAACACCTCGCAAAGGCGGCCGCCGGGCGCGGCCGCCAGGGAGCCCCGCATGTCCGATCCGACCGCTGCCCTTCGGCCGCTCGCGCGGCGCATGGTCCTGCGCGCCGCGCTCTTGGTCGGGACCGCGCTCGTCATGATCGTCGCGGCCGGCCGGCCGGTGCCCGCCGCCGGGACGGTCACGATCAGCATCGACAACTTCGCGTTCGCACCGGCCGAGCTGACGGTGGCCCCCGGCACGACCGTGGTCTGGACCAACCACGACGACATCCCGCACACGGTCACCAGCACCGATGGCGTGTTCAAGTCGCACGCCCTGGATACCAACGACAGCTTCTCCGTCACCTTCGAGAAAGCCGGGAGCTATCGGTATTTCTGCTCGCTGCATCCGCACATGGTCGGGACGATCAAGGTCGGCTGAGGACTTTCCTGGTCGCTTGATCGGGCCAGAGCGCGTGGAAGTGGTGCACGGGGCCATGGCCGTGGCCGACCCGAAGCTGGTCCGCCGCCCGCAGCGCATGGGTGAGGTACGCCTTGGCGGTGCGCACGGCATCGCGGAGCGGCAAGCCCTTGCCGAGCAGAGCCGCGATCGCGGCGGACAGCGTGCAGCCGGTGCCGTGGGTGTTGGCGGTCGCGACCCGGGCCGCGACCAGGGTCAGGGGCTCGCCGCCGTCGTCCAGGACGTCGATGCTGTCCGCATCCTCGATGTGGCCGCCCTTGACCAGCACCGCCTTGGGACCCAGCGCGCGCAGCGCCGCGGCCGCGGCGATCATGCCGGCCTCGTTGCGGGGCGCCTCGACCCCGAGCAGATCGCCGGCCTCCGGGAGATTCGGGGTGATCAGCGTGGCGAGCGGCAACAGGCGCTCCTTGAGCGCCTCGACCGCGTCCGGCCGCAGCAGGCGGGCGCCGCTCTTCGCGACCATCACCGGGTCGAGCACGATGTTCCGGGCGCGATGGCGCTCGAGCCCGGCCGCGACCGCCTCGATGATCCGGCTGCTCGAGAGCATGCCGATCTTGACCGCGGCGATCTCGATGTCGTCGAACACCGCATCCAGCTGGGCGGCCACGAACGCCGGCGGCACCTCGTGGATCGCGGTCACCGCCCGCGTGTTCTGCGCGGTCAGGGCGGCGATCACCGAGCAGCCGTAGGTGCCGAGCGCGGCGAACGTCTTGAGGTCGGCCTGGATGCCGGCGCCGCCGCCCGAATCCGAGCCCGCGATGGTCAGGATGTTGGCGACGGTCATCGGGCAGCGCGCGCCAGCCGCGCGACCTCGAGCGCATGCCGCAACGTCCGGCTCGCCGCTTCCGGATCGGCGGCCGCGACGATCGCGCTGACCACCGCGATGCCATCGGCCCCGGCGCGCACCGCATCGCCGGCATTGCGGGCGTCGATGCCGCCGATCGCGACCAGCGGCAGCGCCGTCCGCGCGCGGACCGTGGCGAGCCCCAGGGCGCCGACCGGCTCGCCGGCGTCCGGCTTGGTCAAGGTCGGAGCGAACGGCCCGTGGGCGACGTAGTCGACGATCTCCGGATCGACCTCATGGACCTGATCGACCGCATCGAGCGAGACGCCGAGGATCGCCTCTGGGCCAAGCAGCCCGCGGGCCGCCTCGGCCGGGAGATCGCTCTGGCCGACGTGGCAGCCCGCGGCACCCGCCGCGACCGCGACGTCGACCCGGTCGTTGACGATCAGCGGCACGCCCAGAGGCTCGAGCAGGGCGTTCAGCGCCCGCGCCTCCTCCAAAAGCTCCCGGCCGCCGGCGTCCTTGTCGCGCAGCTGGACCAGCGTCACGCCGCCTTTGACCGCCGCCGCCACCACCTCGACCAGCGGCCGGCCGCCGGCCAGCTTGGGGTCGGTCACCAGATAGAGGGTCGGATCGAACGGCGCCCGCCGCCTCATGCGATCCGCACGCCTGAGCGCGAGGTCGCCTCGTCGAGCAGGGCCAGCTGATCGACGATCCGGACGCGCAGGCTGCCGGGCCCCGGAGTTTCGGCCGCGGCGCGCTCGCCCGCGAGACCGAACACCGCAAGACCCGTGGCCGCCGCCAGCAGGGGATCGGGCTCGACCGCCAGGAAGGCGCCGATGATGGCACTCGCCGCGCAGCCGAGCGCCGTGACCTTGGTCATGCGGACATCGCCGTTGCTCACCCGCAGCCAACGCTCGCCGTCGGTGATCTGGTCGACCGCCCCGGTCACCGCGACCACCGTGCCCCAGCGCCGGGCGAGGTCGGCCGCCGCCTCGACCGCCTCCTCGGAGCCATG
Source organism: uncultured Alphaproteobacteria bacterium (assembly GCA_963733965.1). Taxonomy (GTDB): domain Bacteria; phylum Pseudomonadota; class Alphaproteobacteria; order Geminicoccales; family Geminicoccaceae; genus DATAOG01. The sequence continues at coordinate 185,457 of CAVTFM010000047.1, read as the reverse complement.
GGTGCTGTCGACCCCTCGGGTCGGGCCGCGGGCGGCGCCGGCCAGCGCCAGCAGCTCCGAGGCATTGCCGCGGATCACATTCGGCTGCAGCTCGACCAGCTTGGCCGCCGTGCGGGTCCGATACGGCGTGGCGCCGCAGCCGACCGGGTCGAGCACCCAGGGCTTGGAGAGCGCCCGGGCGCGCAGCGCCGCCCGCTCCATGGCCGCGACCCAGGGCGGCGACAGGGTTCCGATGTTGACCACGAGCGCGCTCGCGATCGCGACGAAGTCCTCGACCTCGGCCTCGGCGTGAACCATCGCCGGCGCGGCGCCGATCGCCAGCAGGCAGTTGGCCACGACCTCCATCGAGACGAAGTTGGTGATGTTGTGCACAAGCGGCACCGCCTGGCGGAGCGCTTGCAGCCTCGTCCAACTCGCAGCAGCATGATCCATCGACGACGCTCCCTCGGGAGCCGACCGCCGCATGCAGCACTTTTGGGGAAGTGGGCCTGGCGGCCGTATCGGCTCCCTTCGCTGGCATGACCCAGATCAGGTTCGACGGGTGAGTTCTCAGCCCCCGCTTGGGGCACCCCGGCGTGATACGACGCCGCCAAGGTGAGCTTTCATGGGGCGGCTGTCAACGTCCGGTCACGAACGGCGGCTGGTCACGAACCGCCGCCACGCCGGTGGCCAAGCTGGGAGGAAGAGCCATGCCGATCGATCGTCGCGCCCTTATCACGGGCAGCGCCACCCTGGGCGCCGCGGCGCTGGCCGCGCCGGCGATCGCGGCGCCCAGATCCGCCGGCGGAGGGTCAGCACCTGGCCCGGGAACGCGCCCGGCGTCACGAGATCGGCTGGGCCGCCGAGCCGCTGATCAACCGGGCCGCCTGGGAGGTGCGACGAGCTCGGCGCCAGGACCGCGCCGACCCGGAAGATCCACGCCTCCTCGATGCCGTTCCTGCAGCAGGCCAACCCCTACGGCCCGTGGTTCGACCTGCCCATGCTGCCGATGCGCGCGGCCGCCTTGGGCCGGATCTGACCAGCGGAGAGTTTGACACGCGCGACCGGGGCCGCCATCGTGGCGCGCATTGGGTGCCGGTCCTTGCGGACCGGGCCCCCGAGTTGGGAATGGCCATGCGCATGCGGTGGTCGGTGTCTGTTCTGGCGCTCCTGCTCGGGAGCGGCGCGGTCCTGGCGGCGGACGCGCCCGCCGCGCCGGGGTCGTTTCGGGCGGCCCAGGAGACCGGGATCGATCTGCGCCTGCGCCCGGTCGACCTTTTGAACATCGACCAACCCCAGGGCGCCCCGGGCAGCTTCCGGTCGGCGCAGGATGCCGGCCTGACCACGCCCTGGTCGCATCAGATCGGCCGGAAATGGTCGCTCGAGGGCTTTCAGGGACCGGCCGGGCCACCGGTCTGGCAGGATCCCGAGGAGCCGGTCGGGATCAAGCTGAAGCGCGAGCTCTGAGCGCGGCCGGCAAGGCATGAGGGCGCGCCCGACGAGGCCCGCGATCCCGTCGCGAGCAGGGCGGCGGGTTCGCGTCCCGCCCTTGGGGATCGCCGGCTCGAGCAAGCGCCGCCGGGCCGGCCGCTGGCTTGACGGAAGGGCTGCAGCCTAGCTGCAGCGCGCGCGGATCGTGGCCGCGGCGAGACACTCGTCGCCGCCGCCGCCGCCGGCGCAGCTGTAGGTGATCCAGAGATTGTCCGCGGCGCTACAGACCGGGCCGGAGAACACCGCGCCCGCGGCCTGCGCCAGGACCCCCTTGTCGCGCCAGATCACGAGATCATCGAACTCGTCGCCGCTCGCCTGGCTCGGCGCCTTGTCGACGAACGGCGCCGCGCCGTCGGTATTCTCGGCCTCGTGGGCCCCGATGCCGGCGGTGGTCTTGCGCTGGCCGCTCGGCAACCAGGCGCCGAGCCCGTTCTCGCCGTGGCTGATGACGATGAAGGCGGCCGCCGGGGTGATCTCGGTCGTGCCGGCGACGCTCTGGGCGCCGTCGCGGACCGAGAGATTGCCCGACGCGGCGGCGCCGGCGGTGGTCAGCGGCGCGCTGACCTGATAGGTCAGCCGCTGGCGCCAGCCGTCGTAGGACAGCTCCTCCTGCAGGCCGAGGGTGCGCCAGGGCAGCACCCGGTTGGCCGCCGCGACCCCGGTGCAGCTCCCGCTGGCCTCCGGCTGGGCGCGGCCGTAATTCGCGTCCGAGCTGGCGAGCGCGCCATCGGCCGGGCAGGGCAGCTGGGCATGGGTCACGTAGTATGACGTCAGCGCGTCATACGCCATCCGGAGCCGGTCGCGGGTGGTCTTGATCCGGCTCTGATCGAGCTGGCCGCCGAGCAGCTTCATGGTGCCCGCGAGCATCAGGCCGGCGACCGCCATGACGATCGCGAGCTCGATCAGGGTGAAGCCCTGCTGGTCGCGCCGGGGCAGCGCCAGGGATCGCGCGCGGGCGCGCTGGGGCAGCGCCAGGGGCCGCCCGCGGCCGCGCCGGGCGCCCAGGGTCAGGCGCAAGCGGCCGCGACCGGCCTCCGGCGCCGGCGACGCCGGCCTGGCCCGGCCGGCGCTGCTAGTTCAGCTGGAAGTACATCAGGCACTGATCGCCGCTCGGATTGTAGCTGCCGGCGTTGATGCAGGCTGCCGTGGTGGTGCGGACCGAGCCGGTGCCCGGCCGGCCATCGTCGACCTTGCGGTCGATGGTCTCGGCCTGGAGCGCGCTCGCGACCCCGGTCGTGAGATTGGCGCCGGTGCCGAGCCGCATCCAGTGGGCCGTCAGGCCGCCGATGCTCTGGTTCTGGACCGCAAGACCGCCGCCGATCGCCGCCGACGGAATCCCGGCGCCGATCGAGGCGCTGGGGGCGGCGGCGACCTCGATGCCCGAGATCAGATTGCCGAGCGCCAGATGCTGCCAGAACAGCAGGGTCTCGTTGGTGATCCCGTTGCCCTCGATCGCGCCGTCGCCGTCGCAGTGCTGATTGGAGCCGTCGCAGGCCGGCGCGGTCCAGGTGATGGCGTTCGGCGTCCCGAGCTGCGGCTGGCCGTTGACGTAGTCGCCCGGCAGCGCACCGTACTTGTCCTGGAAGGTGGCGGTGGCGGCGCGCACCGCGTCGAGCTCGGTCATGGTCGATTTCAGCCGGGCGCTGGCGATCAGCTCCTGGCCTTTGAGGATGCCGCCGATGATCAGGCCGATGATCACCAGCACGATCGCCAGCTCGACCAGCGTGAAACCCTGCTCCGGACCGTGGTCGGCCGGCGCGCGGACAGGATGCGCATCAGGATGTGCTTCAGGATGCGCTTGGGGACCGTTCATCGTCGCAGTTCCTCGCTGGTCCGACCGTGGCGATCGCTCGTCCGGCGACCCGGTGATCCGAGACCACCGTCGTCTTGCCAGCAAAGCGATAACAAGCGATGAATCTCCGGAAGATGTGCCCGCAGCGGATACTTGGGTGTTAACCAAATATGACTAAGGCGATCCTGGCTGTGCGGCGACGCCGGCGGACGCCGCCGGCGATCCGGGGTCGCCCGGGGGCCGGTCGAGCAGCCGCTGCATGAAGGCGCGCTCGTCGGCGGGCAGATCGCGGTCGGTCGCGAGGATCGTCAGGAGCAGATCGCGGGCGGCCTCGCGCTCGCCGACCCGGGCCAGCACGAAGGCGGGCATCTGTTGGACCCAGAGCGGCGCCGCGGTGCCGGCGAGGCCCGCCAGATGGCGGGCGATCCGGAGTGCCAGCGGCAGATCATGCAGGCGATGGCGGGCGAGGTAGACGGCCTGGGCGAGCCAGGGCCAGTCGCGGGCCGGATCGCGCGCGCCGACCGCGGTCAGATAGGCGACGATCTGGCGCAGATCGGCCGGCTCGGACGTCTGGCCGAAATACCAGCCGGCGAGGGTCGGCACATAGTGCGCCTCGGGGTCGAACCGGTCGAGCAGGCGCAACCAGGCGTCGAGCCGGTGGTAGTCGTAGTCTGCGAGCGGCACGATCCGGCCGCCGCCGTCGCCCATGTTCTGCAGGCCGAAGGCCGCGGCCCGGTAGAACAGCTGCTCGTCGCCGAGGGTCAGGAGCGGGGCCGCGGCCGCAGGCGGCGGGCTCGGGACCCCCGGCCAGCCCGCCTGCACACCGCGCTGCTGGAGCGCGACCGCACCATGCGCCGCGAGGGCGGCGAGCACGACGCAAAGGCCGCGCCTGCGGATCACAGCGGTCGCCGGCCGAAGTCGAAGCTCGTGGCCGCGCCCAGGAGGACGACGTAGAGGGCGCTCTGGAACAGCGCCAAGCCGAGCCCGGCCGCGTCGCCGACGCCGTGCACCAGCCAGACGCTCCGGCTCAAGAGATCGAGCCGCGGCAGGACCAGCGTCAGCAGGCCGACCAGCTGATCCAGGGTCCAGGCGACCGGTCCGGGGTCGACCTCGGCCGCCGCGATGCCGCCGAGCAGGCCGATCATGCGGCCGAGCGCGTACAGCCCGAGGCAGGCGAGCGCGCTGGTCACGGCGCTGCGCAGCGCCAGCGCGAAGAACAGCGCCGCGACCGCCGCGAGCGTGCCCTCGACGAACAGACTGAGCGTCCAGCAGCCGGCCGCGGCCAGGCCCGGGCGCGCGATCGCGCCGACCGTGAGGCCCGCCAGCGCCGTGATCAGAGCGGCGCACAGGACCAGCGTCAGGATGTGGGCGAGCACGAAGTCGGAGCGCGAGACCGGCCGCGCCAGCAGCAGGTCGACCTCGCCCGCCTCGAAGGCGCGCCGGATATGGCAGCAGGTGAACAGGACCAGGGTCAGGACGACCACCAGCCGGGCCGCGTTGGCCGCGAGGACCGCGGCGAACTCGCGCTGCTCGACCAGAGCCGTGCCGCCGATGAAGACCGCGAGCGCGGCGCTCGCGCCGAAGGTCGCGAGCAGGGTCACGAGCAGACGCTCGCCGAGCGCCGCCCGCACAAGATAGCCGACCAGCGGCCGGAGCGCCGCCGCGGCGCCGTTCGGTCGCCCGGCCGCGACGCGTTGCCTGACGCCGATGAGGCGCGCGGCGCTCATTTGTCGCCCGGCATCGGGAACGGCCGGCGGTCGCGGCCGAATTCCCGGTAGAGGTCGGCATCGACCGGCGTGATGTCGCTCTGATCGTCGAGGATGGTCGCCCGCAGGAACACCACGAGCTCGGTCTTCTGGGTGCTCTCGTCGCGCGCCTTGAACAGGTAGCCGATGCCCGGCAGCTGGCCGAGCAGCGGCACGCCGCTATCGGTGGCGTTGGCGATGTCGCGCATCAGGCCGCCCATGACCACGACCTGGCCGGTCCGCATCGTGACCACCGAATCCAGCTCCTGGACCGCGACCACCGGGATCTCCGAAGCGACCGTGTTGTTCGAGGCGATCGCCACCGCCGGATCGTCGACCACGGCCACCACCCGGGTCACGGTCGGACGCAGCGCCAGGCTGATCTCGTCGGTCGCGCGATTGATCGACGGCTGGACGGTCATGATCACGCCGATCGGCACGGTCCGGATCTCGCTGCTGATGTTGACGTTGTCGTCGCCGTTGTCGCGCTCGACGCGCTCGAAGTTCAGGCGGAAGAACACCTGGTTCTCGGCGACCTTGAGGACCGCGGTCTGGTTCTGCAGGACCGTGAGCCTGGGGCTCGAGAGCGTGCGCACCGTGCCGAAGCGCTGGATGAAATGGGCGATCACGTCGAGGTCGCCGCTGTCGACCGCGGCCGTGACCACGCCGGCGGTGGCCTGGAGCGGATTGTTGAACGGCGGCGGCACCACGCGGATGCCGAGCGGCGCCGCGATGCTCGCATCGCCGAGCACGGCGCGCCAGTTGATCCCGGAGCTGAACTCGTCCGACAGCGCGACCTCGAGGATCTTGGCCTCGATCAGGACCTGGCGGCCGATCGACTCGCGCAGCTCCGCCGAGATAGGCGGCGATCAGCCGTTGCTGGCGGCTGGTGCCGAACACCGAGACGACGCCCGCCTGACGATTGGTCGTGAACTGGGCCTCGGTCAGCCCGAAGCCTGCGCCGTTGACGGCCGCTGGCGCGGGGATCGCCGCGGCGGCCGGCGGCGGAGCGACCGGCGGCTGGGCCGGAGGCGCGGCCGCACCGTTCGGAGCCGCTCCCGCGCCCGGAGCGCCGTTGCCCGGAGCGCCGTTGCCCGGAGCGCCGTTGCCCGGAGCACCGTTGCCGGGTGCCCCGTTGGTCGGCGCGCCGGGGCCGGCGTTGCCGCCGCCCGACGGCGAGGCGGCGGCCGGCGGGCCGCCCGGGGGCGGCGCCGCGGCCGGCATCACGGTCAGCTGCTGGGGGCGGGAGTTGTTCAGGATCTGGCTCAGGCTCGCCTCGAGCTCCTGCCAGAAGTCGGCAACCGACTGGCCGGCGACCGCGCTGCTCGAGGCATTGCCGTCGGCGCCTGCCTGGGCCTGGTCGCCGCCCATCACGTTGACCGAGGTCTCGACCCGGCTGTTGGCCTGGCGCACCAGGTGCAGATAATCGACCCGGTAGTTGACGTAATAGGGCTCGTCGAGCTCGATCCTGAGGCTGCTGCCGTGGAAGGCGAAGCGCAGGCCGGCGAGGTCCGCGATCCGCTCGATCACCTCGCGCAGCGGCCGGTCGCGCATGGTCAGGATGACGCCGCCCTCGATCCGCGGGTCGAGCTCGAGGTCGACCTCGGCCTTGCGGGCGAGCTCGATCAGGACGTCCTTGAGCGGCACGGTCTCGTCGACCGCGATCGAGACCAGCTTGCGCTCGGCCGGCGACAAGGGCGGCGGCAGCGCGACCAGGGGCTGCAGATCGGGGATCGGCGGACCGCTGGTCGCCGCTTCGGGCGCAGACGGGGGCGCCGGCCGCGGCTCGAGCGCGGCGCGGAAATCGTCGCGCGTCAGACCGGCATAGCGGTCCTGATCCATGACCGGGATCTTGCCCTGGCAGGCGGCGAGCACGCCGAGCCCGAGCAGGGTCGCAAGGAGCGCCCAGTCGCGCCGCAGCCTGCGGCGGGGTCGGCGCAGCCAGGCGGCGATCGATCGGGTGCGGCTCAAAAGCGGTAGCCGGATGGGGTCGCGCCGATCCCGGGCGTCCGCGCGGCAGCGGACAGCGCCGGCTCGCCGGCTGGAACCAGGGCGGCCGGCGCCGGCTCGTCGCCCTGCGCCTGCAGCGCGCGCTGCGCCTCCGCCCGGTCGATCCGGCCGGCGGCGACCAGCGCCTGGATCGCCTCGGGCATCAGCTGCATGCCGAAGCGGGCGCCGGTCTGGATCATCGAGTTGATCTGCGCGATCTGGTTCTCGCGGATCAGATTGGCGATCGCGGTGTTGCCGACCAGCACCTCGTAGGCGGCGACCCGCCCGGCGCCATCGGCGCGCTTGAGCAGCACCTGCGCGATCACCGCCAGCAGCGAGCTGCTGAGCATGGTCCGGACCATGGGCTTGTCGCCCGAAGGGACCGCGTCGACCAGCCGGTCGATCGTCTTCGCGGCCGAGGTCGTGTGCAGGGTCGCGAGCACCAGATGGCCGGTCTCGGCCGCGGTCAGGGCGAGGGCTATGGTCTCGTAGTCGCGCAGCTCGCCGACCAGGATGACGTCGGGATCGGCGCGCAGCGCGCTGCGCAACGCACGGGCGAAGGAGCGGGTGTCGCGCCCGACCTCGCGCTGGTTGATCAGCGAGCGCTTCGAGTTCGTGCAGGAACTCGATCGGATCCTCGATCGTCAGGATATGCCGGCTGAAGCTCGCGTTGATGTGGTCGATCAGGGCGGCGAGCGTGGTCGACTTGCCGCAGCCGGTCGGCCCGGTGACCAGCACCAGGCCCTTGGCGAGGCCGGCGATCCGCGGCAGCACGCGGGGGGCGCCGAGCTGCTCGAGGCTCGGCACCACGGACGGGATGATCCGGAACACCGCCGCGGCACCGGCGCGATTGGTGAAGGCGTTCAGGCGCAAGCGGGTGCCCGAGGCGTGCGCGATGGCGACGTCGATCTCGAGCTCGGCGGCGAAGGCGGTCCGCTGCGGCTCGTTGAGCACGGTGTGCAGCAGGCGGTCGATCTCCGCGCCCGAAAGCGGCGGCGCGTCGAGCGCCCGGATCTCGCCATCGATCCGCAGCATCGGCGGGTTGCCGCCGGACAGATGCAGGTCGGAGGCGGCGTGATCGATCGCAAGCTGCAAGAGCCGGTCGATGTCCATGCAATCCCCCGGCGCCGCGGGCCCGGTCGGGCATCATGCGGGCCGCGCCCGCCGCGTCGCCCGCGCATCGCGCCCATGATCGGGGCCCTCGCAATCAAGCGGTTGTCGATGAAGATTTCGTTAAGCCAGCCGCGAGAATCCGAGCGGCCGGTCAGCGGGTCGGGCTCGCGGCGGCCGGCCGCTGCGGCTGGCGCAGATGGTGCAGGCGGGCGGCGATCGCGTCGAGCTGGGTGGTCGGCGCGCCGCCCAGGGTGGCGAGCTCGAGCGCGCTTTGATACTGCTCGACCGCGGCGCCGCTCTGGCCCGCCCGATCGAGCAGGACGGCGAGATTGGTCCGATAGCCGAGATTGGCGGGATCCAGGGCCACGGCCCGGCGCTCGGCGACGATCGCGCCGGCGAGGTCGCCCTGACGGGCCAGCACGATCGCGATCTGCGCCGGCAGGCGATGGTCGTCCGGATGATGGCGGGCGAGCCGGCGCAGCAGCGGCAAGGCCTCGTCCGGAGCGCGCTCGGCGAGCATCCCGAGCAACGCGATCTTGGCGCCGAGGTCGTCGGGATCGGCCTGGAGCAGGCTCTGATACACCGCCCGCGCCTCGGCCGACCGGCCGAGCTGCTGGAGCGCGATCGCCTGGCCGAGGCGGGCGGCGGGCGCGGCCGGCGCCTCGGCCGACAGGCGCTCATAGAGCCGGAGCGCGCCCGCCGGATCGCCCGCGAGCAGCGCCTCCCGGGCCGCTTGATCCAGGCGCTGCAAGCGCTGGTCGCGATCGGCGACCGCGATCGAGGCGTCGGCCTCCGGTCGGGTCGCGCCGCCGTGGTCGACGGTGATCGGGCGCGCATCGGGCTTGCCTGGCTCCCGGGGAGGGTCTCGATCGTCCTCGCGCGGCGGCACGTCGGCCGGTGCCGCCGCGGGCGGCCCGGCGGCCGGCGCGACCGTGGCCGGCAGGAGCGCCAGCCGGGGTTTGGCGGGCGGCGGCCAGAGGACCGCGGGTGCCCGGGGCGGCGGCCCCGGCTCGATTGCCGGCTTCAGCTTCGGCAGCCAGGCGACGTGCGGCTCGGCGACCAGGGCGTGCGGCTTGGCGGGCGGCGGCAGCCGCACCGCGAGCGTCGGGCGCAGGACCGGCAGCGGCGCGTACGCGCTCTCGACCCCGGCCAGGGGCATCGCCCGGGCCGGCGGCGGGAGCGGCTCGAGGAGCAATCCGCCGAGCGCGAGCGGGCCGGGCGGTGGCTGCCCCATGGTGCAGGCGCCGAGCAGCCCGAGGCCGAGCGTCAGGCCGGCACCGGCGAGGCGGCGACCCGGCGCGCGGCCGCCCGCGCGGCGGCCGGGAGCGGCATCGCCTGCGACCGCTTGCCCTAAGATGCCATCCGCCGCCCCGCGCTCCATCCCGCACCGATCGTTCAGGCCTGTGGCCGCGGCGCGCTCGGCGCTACGGGCGACCCGGACCGGCCGGGCAACGCGCGCAACCGCCGGCGGGCCTTTGCCGCCGACTCCGATCTAGAAGGTTGTGGTTAGCGCGGGGTTAAGCCGAGGCGGCAGCGCCGCGCACGGGCGCTCAGCCGGGCCGCTGCCGCTCCTCGGCCAGGATCTCGAGGGCGATGCGCAGGAGCCGCTCCGAGGCCTCCCGGGTCGCGAAGGCGGCATGCGCGGTCAGGGTCACGTTGGCCAGCCGGGTCAGCGGATGGCCGGCCGGAAGCGGCTCCAGGGCGAACACGTCGAGCCCGGCGTGGCCGATCCGTCCGGTCTCGAGCGCCGCGATGAGCGCCGCCTCGTCGACGATCGCGCCGCGCGCGGTATTGATGAAGATGGCACCCGGCTTCATCAGCCCGATCCGGCGGGCATCGAGGAAGCCCCGGGTCTGATCGTTCAGCACGAGGTGCAGCGAGACCACGTCGGCGCCGGCCAGGAGCTCGTCCAGGCCCACGGCCTCGCAGGGCAGATCGGCCGGCACGCCGCTCCGGTTCCAGGCGACCACGCGCATGCCGATGCCGGCGCCGAGCCGGACCATGGCCTTGCCGATGCCGCCGGTGCCGATCACGCCGAGGGTCCTGCCCGCGAGCTCGATGCTGTTCAGGGTCTCCCAGCGCCCGGCCCGCAGCGCCCGGTCCATGGCGGCGAGCTGGCGCGCCGAGGCGAGCATCAGGGCGAGCGCGTGCTCGGCGACGCTCTGATCGCCGTAGCCGCCATAGGCACGCACGCGAATCCCGAGCCGCTCGGCCGCCTTGAGGTCGATGTAGCTGGCCGCCCCGGTGCCGAGGAACACGATCACCTTGAGCGCCGGGCAGGCCGCGAGCAGCGCCTGGTCGAACAGGGTGTGATCGTTCATCGCGAACGGCGAGTCCGCGAGCAGGGCGATCACCTCGTCGCGCGACGGGTCACCGAGATTGATCTCGAGATCGGGCACGATCGCCGCCATCTCGCCCTGATAGAGCGCGTGCAGGAACGGCGGGCAGTCGATGAACGTCGCTTTCATGGCCTCCCCCGGCTTCGCTTCGGCGTTCTCGCCGCCAAACTGCCATTCCTTGCCCGGCGGTGCCAGACCTCGCGAGACGCGGTTCGCACCGCCCTCAACTCGACGTGGCGCCCTCTCTGTGGCACCATCCGACCGCCATGATCGCCGACACGACCCTTGCCCCTGGGCTCGCCGAGCGCGAGCGGATCCTCGAAGAGCTGCGCAAGGTGGCGCAGCGGCTGCGCGCCCGCGGCATCACGCACTTGAGCCTGTTCGGCTCGATCGCCCGCGGTGACGCCGGGCCAAAGAGCGACATCGATCTGCTGATCGAGGTCGATCCGAACGGTCACTTCAGCCTGTTCGATCTGATCGACGTTCAGGACGAACTGAGTGGACTTTTGGGCCAGCCCCCGCATTTCGCCTTTGCCGCCAAGTTGCGGCCCTGGCTGCGCGAGGAGATCCGCGCCGAGGCGATCGCGATCTTTTGATGAAACCTGGCCGCGGTCTTCGTCTCCGTCTCGAGCATATCCTCAAGGGCATCGCCCGGATCGAACAGCTCACCGCTGGGAAGACGGTCGAGGACTATCTGGCCGACGAGGGTTTGCGCGAGATGATCGAGCGTAACATCGCCCGGATCTCGGAAGCCGCGCGCCATATTCCAGCTGCCGTCAAGGCGAAGCATTCGGTCATTCCGTGGCGCCAGATTGTCGGCATCGGTAACGTGATCCGTCATGACTACGATGAGATCGACGATCTCGTCATGTGGATGACGGCGACCGAGAGGCTACTGCCGCTCAAAGATGCGGTCGAAGCCATGCGCCGCGAGCTCGACATCGGCTGATCGGGGGCCACCTATCGGTCGGCGCGCCCGCTTGCCGGCATCACTCAGATCGCGCCGCGGGCGTCGATCGGCCAGATGTCGATCAGCGTGTCGCCCTGGACCACGTGGTAGACGTTGTAGAGGTTCACGGTCGGGTCGCAATGCGGGACGAGGCACTCGAGCACCGTGCCGACCGGCAGATGCCGCGGCGCGTCCTCGAGCTCGACCCGGCCGTGCTCGTCGCCGAAGAAGAAGTATTTGGCGCCCGCGGGCGCGCCGCGGGCGATCACCGGCATCGGGCCGTCGGTCGCGAACGCCTTGAGGCCGGCATCGGTCGTCACGTGATCCTCGGCGTTGGCGCTGATCACCGAGGTCCGCACGAACAGGGACGGCCGGAACGGCTCGGTCCCGTCCGGGCGGAGCGCGATCCGCAGGTAATCGACATCGAGGAAGATGTAGCTGCCGCATTGCAGCTCGCTGAACAGGCCGCCCGCGGCGTCGATCGCATGGCTGCCGGTGCCGGCGCCGGTGACCCGCGGCACCTCGATGCCATCCGCGGCGAGGCCCTCGAGCACCTCCTTGACGCTCGCATCCTCGAGCGCGCCCCGGCGCTGCCGCTCGGCCAGCTCCGGAACGTGCTGGAGGTGGCCGGCGTAGGCCTGGACGCCGCCGAAGGCGAGGCTGTTGGCGCCGGCGATCCGGCGCGCGACCGCAAGCGCCGCCCCGGTGCTGGCGCAGCCGGTGCGCCGGAGGCCGACCCCGAGGTCGACCAGGACGCCGAGCGGGCGGGCGGCGCCGGCGGCGACCTCGGCCAGCGCGTCGACCCCGTCCAGGTGGTCGGCCACGACCATCAACCCCTCGGCCCGCTCCAACAGCGCCGCCAGGCGCTCGAGCTTGGGCGCGGTGACGATCGGCGAGGTGATCAGGAGCTGGCCGATGCCGCCGTCGGTCAGGCGCTCGGCCTCGCCGATGGTGGCGCAGCAGATGCCGACCGCGCCCGCCTCGAGCTGCTTGCGCGCGATCTCGACCGATTTGTGGGTCTTGGCATGCGGCCGCAGCGCCACGCCCCGCTCCCGGCAATAGGCCGCCATGGCCCGGAGGTTGTGCTCGAACGCGTCGAGCTCGAGCAGCAGCGCCGGCGTACAGAGGCGCGCGCGCGAGCCCGGCGCGCCGATCAGATGGGCATTGGGACCGAGCGCCGGCATCGCCTCACCTCCCCGACCTACGCCAGACCGCCTTAGCCCACTCATAGCGGCATCGGCCGCATTGGCCAACCGGCGCGCCGCGCGCAGGCTGCAGCGCCGGTCGTGGGGAGTTGCCTTCGCGCGCGAGCCGGCTGTCGACGACTGCGCCGGACCTGCACCGACTCAACCGCCGCCGGCGCGCGGGTGGCTGGCCGTGGCCAGATGGTCCCAGTCGTGCAGGAAGATCTGCTCGAAATAGTCTGCCGCCCGCGGCTCGAAGATGATCAGCCCGGCGTCGCGATTGCGCAGGGTGCCGTCGGCCGACCAGTTCTGGCTGCTGACCATCGCGACCTCGCCGTCGACCACGATGCCCTTGTTGTGGACCTTGGGCTGGATGCGCAGGACCGCCGGATCGAGCCCGGCGTCGGCCAGCTTCTCGACCCAGTCGGGGGTCTCGAACTCGCTGCAGATCAGGCGCACGTCGACCCCCGCCTGCACCCGCTGGCTGACCGCCGCGATCAGGCCGTCGTGCAGCTCGTCGCCGGGGCGGCCGCTGGGGTGGATGTATTGGGTCTGCATGTAGAACTTGTGCCGGGCGGAGCCGATCAGCGCCAGCACCTGCGGCTGGTAGTTGTCGGGGGTCAGGAGCGGCTGGACGCGGATCCGGCCGGCGATCGTGGTCGGCTCGAACAGCCGTCGCGGCATGCGGGCGGCGGCCAGGACCGAGGCCGGCACCGCCTGCTCGCGCGGCGGCGGCAACGCGCCCGGCATCGCCGTCGGGGCGCCGCTGGCCACGGCGTGGCTCGCCACCTCGAAGTCGTGCGCGAGGAACCGGCCGAAGGTCGAGGCCAGGCTGCCGCCGCTCGCGATCACGTGCCAGTCGCGGTCGTGGGCCTTGGCGATCCGTCGGGCGGCCGTCGGGTCGGAGAGGTCGATCTCCGGCTGGTTGCTGTTGTTCCAGTTGCCGCTCGACAGCCAGAAGCTGCTCTGGTCGCGCACCGCCACCTTGATGTGGTAGGCGCTCGGATAGATCCAGGCCGGCGCCAGGCGATCGGGCCTGGTCAGCGCCCAGGCCGCCTGGAAGCGGCTGCCCAGCTGCTGCTCGAGATCCCGGCGCGTCGCCTCGTCGGTCTGATCGGCGGTCGGGTTCTTGGGCGGGTGATCAAGCGTCAACGTCATCGCCTTGCCCGCGAGCGCGCTCTCGACCGTGCGCAGGATGTGCGCCGAGGTGAAGTCGTAGAGGCCGACCACCAGCTCCCGCTGCACGCCCAGAAGGAATGCCGACAGCTGCGCCCAGCCGGCGTCCGGGCTGACGTGCAGCAGCAGGGTGACGTCTTCGGTCACCTCATCCAGGGTCGCATCCGGAGCGGGCGTGTAGTCGATCTGCGTCTTGGCCGGTCGCGCCGCGAGCAGCGGCGCCAGCGGCGATTGCGGCAGCGGCCGGCCGTGGCGATCGAAGAAGGTCTCGTGCGCGAACTCCGGCTCACGCAGCTCGTGGCGGGCGGCGCCGAGCGCTGCGAAGCGCGCGGGATCATCGGTCCGCATGCGCTTCATCACGCCGGCCGGGCGGACGTCGACCGGCAGCCCCTCGACGGTCTTGGGCAGCGCGGCTGCGAGCTCCCGCAGCCGTTCGGCCTGCACGTTGACGACGATCGCCGGCGTCATGGCGATGCGCCCGTCCCGCAGCAGCCGGCCGGGACGGACCGAGAGGACGCCCGGCCTGCCGAACTGGTCGAGGTGGCGGGCCAGCGCCGAGCCGACGCGGTCGGCGGAGCCGTCTGGCGGGGTCGGGCGGGTGCGTGCAGGCGACATGCGGCTTCCTCCAAATGGCTGCCGACGACTAGGCCCGATCCGGCAGGGCCGGATCAGTGATCCAGGTCACAGGTCATGCCAAGATTTCGTGCCCGCTGGGTGGCAAGGCCGGCACGGCCGCGGGCCGCGCTGGCGCGAACCCCTGCCTGACCCCTTCCGGGCCGGCGAGCGCTGCGGGACGCGTTTCCCGGGTGCGGCGCGCAGGGCAGGGTGGTAAGCTTTCGGGCGTGACGGTCAGAGGGGGAGGATTGGCACCATGACGCTCGGCACGGTCAAGCTGCCGACGCCGGCGCAGCTCGCGGAGCTCGCGCAGGAGCTCGGCTTCGCGATGAGCGACGAGGACCTCGCGGTCCATCTGGACGCGATGCGCCCGAACATCGACGCCTACAACCTGGTCGATCGCATGCCCCAGGCGCTGCCGCCGGTCACCTACCCGCGCACGCCCGGCTACCGGCCGACGGGCGAGGAGAACCGGCTCGGCGCCTGGTACGTCAAGACCCGGATCGAGGGTGCCTCGGACGGCAAGCTCAAGGGCAAGCTGGTCGTGATCAAGGACAACGTCTGCATCGCGGGCGTGCCGATGATGAACGGCGCCTCGACGCTGGAGGGCTACGTCCCGGACGTCGATGCGACCATCGTGACCCGGATCCTGGACGCCGGCGGCACGATCCTCGGCAAGTCGGTCTGCGAATACTTCTGCTTCTCGGGCGGCAGCCACACCAGCTCGTCCGGGCCGGTCCACAACCCGCGCCGCCAGGGCTACTCGGCGGGCGGCTCGTCGTCCGGCAGCGCCGCCCTGATCGCTGCCGGCGAGGTCGACCTCGCGATCGGCGGCGACCAGGGCGGCTCGATCCGGATCCCGGCGGCCTATTGCGGGATCTGCGGCATGAAGCCGACCCACGGCCTCGTGCCCTACACCGGGGTCATGCCGATCGAGCTGACCATCGACCACACCGGGCCGATGAGCGCCTCGGTCGCCGACAACGCGCTCATGCTCGAGGTGCTGGCCGGCCCGGACGGGCTCGACCCGCGCCAGCAAGGCGTCAAGGCCGACCGCTACACCGAGGCCCTCGGGCGGGGCGCTGCCGGGCTCAGGATCGCGGTCGTGCGCGAGGGCTTCGGCCACGCCAACTCGGAAGCGGGCGTCGATGCCAAGGTCAAGCGGGCGGCCGAAGTGCTGCGTGGCCAGGGCGCCACGGTCGACGAGGTCTCGATCCCGATGCACCTGATGGGCGTGCCGATCTGGCTGCCGATCGCGGCCGAGGGCGCGACCGTCCAGATGATGCAGGGCAACGGCTACGGCTTCAACTGGAAGGGCCTGTACGTCACCAGCCTGCTCGACTTCCACAGCGGCTGGCGCAACCGTGCCGACGAGCTGTCCGACACCCTCAAGACGACCATGCTGCTGGGCTGGCACATGGTGCGCAACTACCGCGGCCACTACTACGCCAAGGCGCAGAACCTCGCCCGCCAGCTGGGCGCGGCCTATGACGCGGTGCTCAAGGACTATGATCTTTTGGCGATGCCGACCCTGCCGGTCACGGCCACACCCTTGCCCGAGGACAACGCGCCGATCCCGGAGATCCTGCAGCGGGCGTTCGAGATGCTGCCCAACACGGCACCCTTCGACGTCACCGGCCATCCGGCGATGAGCGTGCCCTGCGGCCTCGCCGACGGCCTGCCGGTCGGGCTGATGCTGATCGGCGAGCGCTACGACGAGAAGACCATCTACCGCGCCGCCCACGCCTACGAGCAGGCGGTCGACTGGCAGACGCAATAGGTCGCTCGGCCGGTCGTCGTGTCCGGGAGTGCGGCGGCAACCACCCCGGCCGCCGCCGCACTCCGGCGTCCTCGGTGCGGATCGAGCGGTGTGCCGCGCAGGTAGTGTTTCAGTTTGAAATTTGATGCCTGGCAGCGTCCCTGACCCCGGGGTTCGCATCCGGCAGCCGGTTCCCATATGCTTGCCGGTAGGCAAGCAAGGGAGTTGGCCATGGCGCATAATGTGGACGTGGCCGGTCAAGGCTAAAACCGGCGGAGCCGGCAGCTATGCTGGCCTTGACCGGCCGCGACCCGACCCGGCGAGCATGCTCCGCCCGAAGGCAATACCGGACCAGGGCCTGCCAGGCATGAACAACGTTCAGAGCAATCACAGCTAGGCGCGGGCCGAGCGCCTGACGGCTGAACAGCGGACGTGAATCGGGGCGGAAGTCCGCCCGCGAACGATGGAGGGAAGAGCTTAAGTCTTTTCCTGGAGAGGAATTGTGGTAATGACCTTCCATCTATCAGAGCCAAGTTTCGCTTTGAATGCAAGCTCCCCTGCCTTAGTCACCGACACCACGATTCCCGGCACTACAATTAAATCCGCGCCGGCATCGTTAATCGTAATTACACCACGTCCACTGTGTATTTTCTCTCCATTAAACTCTGTTTGCACTTCAAGCGGATGATCTGTTACTGGGCTCTTACTCCACAGCCCAAGAACGAGAGTTAACATTAAGCTTGCTGGCAACGACGCAACAGAAATATTGTGGCCATAGACGCCTATCATAAAATGCTTTCCATTGTCTTCGCGGCGAACTTGATCGCAGACGATTCCGAAACGGATAGCGACGGGGTGTTCCATCATCACGACGCCAGTTCGAGTTCTGCGGTTTTCTTCGATTGGGTTTCGCTTCGGACTCCGAACTCCAATCTGCTACCGGAAAGCCAAGCTGGCGTCTCCTGATTGCGCGGAGGCGAATCCAAAGGATACTCGATCGAATATGCGGGCTCACCACCGCAAATTGCGAAAATTAAGTCGCTAAGAGTGTTCAAGGTCCAATTCCCAGGCTCACCAAGAATGCGGGAGATGACTTCCGGTCGCTTTCTGCAACGGCGCGCTAACTGCGCTTGTGTTATCCCGCTGCGCACAAAGGCATCAAGGATCAATGCATGCACCTTGTGTTGATTACGGGCGCGAAAATACCCGTGCGTCGCGGCGCTGATCGTGCTACTGCCAGTCGGCTTAGACGGCCATGTAATTGGAAAGGTATTCATCTAAGGACACCTCCTTGAACGGTTGAAGCGGAGAGAAAAGATCGTCCCATACTTGCCGACACTGATTGACCTCTGCGTCGAAATCCATGAGATTTTCCCGGTAGTCCCAAGTTAGGGCGACAAAGAGATCTCTTCCAGCGAAACAGCCGAAGCATCGGATGCCCTGATCCGCCGTTGAGCATCGGATGTCCCAAACCTCTTTACCCACAGGAGCAGTTCGAGCCATGAAAGCATAGCTCGGCTTATTAAATGGATCCTCGGATACGGTAATCCGGTAACCCTGCGTGAAATGATCGAGCGTGGCACGGAACGCACTATGCCGCTCCCCAGTCCGAAACTTCGGCCACGGAGGGGAAGCCCCATCCTGTACGTCAGCCGACACAAAAAGATCCCGGATCATGGGCGACGACCGTAGGAGCGGCGCCAAGTGGAAGAGCCGCTTCCCCACGAGCTGCCGGATTCGCTCTCTCAAACTCTCAGAGGTTGACATAAAAGTCAAGACGATAGCGCGGGAGTGCGCTGCGGCTATCTGACTCACCCATGGCGACCGCCTGTCCTGTGAGCATTGTGTGATCCTTCATGCCCATCGGGGTCACGCTGTTGCGGCACCCAAGAATATTACAAGACCACAATGAGGAATGTTCGGGCGGTTTGCAAGGATATCAAGCGCGCTGGAATGACATCGAACCGCCGCCAGCCTTCGACGATCGCTACGCCGTCTATCGGCACTGAGCGGCGCGCGCCGACCCCCCGCGAATTTCAAACTGAGACACAACCGCCCTGCATGCGCAAAACCTATGGCCTTCCGCGCGCATTTGCCCTAAGAAGCTTTGGCACCCGTCGGATGATCCGGTGCACGACAACCAGGGAGGACTCCTGATGCAGTGGCGTACGCCCAAAATCGTTGAGATTGCCTGCGGCTGCGAGATCAACGCCTATTTCCCAGCCGACCTCTAGGCCGGCCGCCGCGCCGGCGGTCGTGCGCCCCGGGCGGTGATGCGCATCATCGTCCTGGGCGCCGCCGCCGGCGGCGGTTTTCCGCAATGGAACAGCGCCTGCCCGGTCGGGCAGCGCGCGTGGCGAGGCGATCCGGCGGCGCGCTGGCGGACCCAGTGCTCGCTCGCGATCAGCGTTGACGGCGACTGCTGGGCGCTGCTCAACGCGGCCCCGGACCTGCGCCAGCAGATCCTGGCGACGCCGGCCCTGCATCCCCGGGTCCTGGACCCGAAGATCGCGCCGCGTCACAGCCCGATCCGGGCGGTCGTGCTGACCAACGGCGACGTCGATCACGTCGCCGGGCTGCTCTGTCTGCGCGAGAGCCAGCCCTTGGAGCTGTTCGCGAGTGGCGCGATTCTCGAGGTCCTGGCCCAAAACCCGATCTTCAACGTGCTGAACCCGAGCTACGTGACCCGCCACCCCCTGACCCTCGAGCGGGCGACCGAAGTCCTGCCGGGGCTGACCGTGGTGGCCGTTCGCCGTGCCCGGCAAGGTCGCCCTCTACCTCGAGGACGAGACGCTCGAGGTCGGCGCCGAGACCGAGGCCACGATCGGCCTCGAGCTGCGCGCCGGGAGCGGTGCGCGCGCCTGCTTCGTGCCCGGCTGCGCCCGGGTCACCCCGGCGCTGGCGGCACGCCTCGACGGCGCCGATCTGTTGTTCTTCGACGGCACGCTCTGGAGCGACGACGAGATGATCAGGAGCCGCACCGGGGTCAAGACCGGGGCGCGCATGGGTCACATCAGCGTCTCGGGCAGCGAGGGCTCGCTCGCGGCCCTCGAGGAGCTGGCGCTCGGCCGCCGGATCTATCTGCACATCAACAACACCAACCCGATCCTGCTCGAGGACTCCAGGGAGCGCGCCCAGGTGACGGCCGCCGGCTGGGAGGTCGCCTGCGACGGCATGGAGATTGAGCTGTGACCCTGATCCTGAGCCCGGACGAGCTGGAAGCGGCCCTTCGCCAGATCGGCGCGGAGCGCTATCACTGGAACCATCCGTTCCACATCGCCATGAAGAGCGGCGAGCTGACCAGGGCGCAGGTCCAGGCCTGGGCGCTCAATCGCTACTACTATCAGGCGCAGATCCCGATCAAGGACGCGACCCTGCTCGCCCGGATGGAGGATCCGGCGATGCGCCGCGCCTGGCGGCAGCGGATCATCGACCACGACGGCGAGCGCGACGGCGACGGCGGCATCGAGCGCTGGCTCAGGCTGACCGACGGCCTGGGCCTGGAGCGCGCCTATGTGATCTCGACCGCGGGCCTCCTGCCGGCGACCCGGTTCGCGGTCCAGGCCTACGTCCAGTTCGTGCGCGAGCGCACGCTGCTCGAGGCGATCGCGTCGTCGCTGACCGAGATGTTCTCGCCCAAGATCATCGCCGACCGGGTCTCGGGCATGCTCGCGAGCTACGATTTCATCAGCCGGCAGACGCTCGCCTATTTCGAGAAGCGCCTGAGCCAGGCGCCGCGCGATGCCGATTTCGCGCTCGACTACGTCAAGCGCGAGGCGAAGAGCCCGGAGCAGCAGCGGGCGGTGCTGGATGCGCTGCGCTTCAAGTGCGACGTCCTCTGGGTGCAGCTCGACGCGCTCGAGCACGCCTACGTCGTGCCGGGCCGGATCCCGCCCGGCGCCTTCGATCCGGCGGCTCTCCAGGCAATCCGACCGGGCGGCGGAATCCCGTGAGCGGGCGGGTCGAGGTCCGCGCCGAGCTGATCCCGGCCCTGCCGCGGGGGGTCAAGCTGCGCTTCGATCAGGCGCGCCAGGCGTGGATCCTCCTGGCCCCGGAGCGGGTGCTGATGCCCGATCCGATCGCGGTCGAGATCCTCAAGCGCTGCGACGGCAAGGCGAGCGTCGCCGCGGTGATCGACGACCTGGCCTCGACCTTCGCCGCCGAGCGCGCGCAGATCGAGGCCGACGTCACCGCTTTCCTGCAGGATCTGGCCGACAAGGGCATGGTGGCGCTCGGCGAGCCCGGAACCCGCACCCCCGACGTGACTCCAGAATAGCCGGATCCTCGACCGACCACGGGGCCGGATGCAGTTGGGCGGCCGCCTATTGCCCCGATCGGGCCATCATCTCCGGATCACCGGGTCGTCCTCGGACACGCCCGAGAAGACCCGGCGATGACCGGTGAACACGAGCCGCTCGGATCAGACACCGCTAGCGGCGCCGGGCGGTCAACTCGAGCGGCAGCTCGAGCTGATCCTGCCGGTAGCGCTGCAGAAAGTCGCCAACCGCATAACGTACGAGCCAGGCGAGGGACACACGATGCTCTTCGGCCAGCGCCGACAGTTGCTCGTAGTCCCGCTCGTCGACGCTGACCGTGACCCGCGTGGCCAGCTTTTTCCCCCGCCTGGCTCGCACAGCAGTCTTGTCCTCCCAAGCCTGCATCACAGTGGTGAACGGGTCTGCACACTAC
The DNA here is from genome assembly GCA_963733965.1 of uncultured Alphaproteobacteria bacterium. Taxonomy (GTDB): domain Bacteria; phylum Pseudomonadota; class Alphaproteobacteria; order Geminicoccales; family Geminicoccaceae; genus DATAOG01. The sequence goes on along the minus strand of CAVTFM010000047.1, from coordinate 164,637 downwards.
TGCAGTCCGCTGCCGCCGTCAAGCACGACTTGCACCTTTTTCTGATTGATTGTCGTCGATCCGGTCGAACCCGCCGCCGCCTGGTAAATCCGCGCGCCGGGCAGGTCCTGCACAGAACAGGCCGCCGCTCAACTCGGATGATTTTTAGATGTTTTTTGACCGTCGACCGTCGACCGGGAGGCGGGCGCGGGTCAGGGGCGGGGAAAGCGGACCTCGAGCTCCTGGACCTCCGGCGCGCTCAGCGGCCGGACCGCCTGGCCCTGGAGCAAGAGGAACAGCCTGGCCGTGGCCTCGAGCTCCTCGACCGCGCCAACCGCCGCATCCAGGCTGGCGCCCGCGACCACGGGCCCGTGGTTGGCGAGCAGGACCGCGGCGTGCCGGGCGGCGACCTGGCGGACCGCCGCCGCCAGCTGCTCGTCGCCCGGCGGGAAGTAGGGGATCAGCGGCAGCGTGCCCACCCGCATGACGTAGTAGGCGGTGAGCGGCGGCAGCACGTCGGCGGCATCGATCCCGGTAAGGCACGAGACCGCGACCGAGTGGGTCGAGTGCAGGTGCACGATCGCCCGCGCGCCCGCGCGCATCTCGTAGACGCACCGGTGCAGGAACGCCTCCTTCGAGGGCGGATCGCCGGCCACCAGGCGGCCGTCGCGGTCGAGCTTCGCGATCCGCGCCGGATCGAGCCGGCCGAGGCGCGAGTTGGTCGGCGTGATCAGCCAGCCGTCGTCGAGCCGGACGCTGATGTTGCCGGTGCTGCCGTGCGCCAGGCCCTGATCGGTCAGGAATTTTCCGAACTCGGCGATTTCGTCTCTGAGCCTGGTCTCGGTCATGACGGTCTCGGTCTTGCCGGTCGGTCTTGGCGGTCAGGGCGCCCGCTCGAACGCCTTGATGAAGAAGTCGGGGGCGCCGAAATTGCCCGACTTGAGCGCCAGCAGGAGCTCCGGCTGACCGAGGCTCAAGGTCCAGGGCACGCCCGGATCGATCGGCGGGCCGATCCTCAGCGCCTTGACGCCGAGCGCATCGACCACGGCACCCGCGGTCTCGCCGCCCGCGACCACCAGGCGCCGGACCCCCTGCGCGATCAGACCCTTGGCGATCGCCGCCATGGCCGCCTCGATCACGGCGCCCGCGCGCCCGCGCCCGAGCCGCGCCTGGATCTTGGCGACCTCCTCGGGTGGGGCCGAGGAGCTGAACAGGATCGGGCCCTGGCCCAAGTGGCGCAGGGCGAAGGCCAGCGCCTGCTCGATCTCGGCGCCGCCCTCGGCCAGCCGGGCCGGATCGAGCGCCATCGCGTGCCGGCCCGCCGCCCGGTGGCGCCGCACCTGCTCGAGGGTCGCGGCCGAGCAGCTGCCCGAGAGGATCGCGGCATGGCCCTCGACGTGGGGCAGCGCGTCCGCCGGCCGGGATTGGTCGAGCCGGCCCCGGCGCCGGAAGTTCGCCGGCAGACCCATGGCGATCCCCGAGCCGCCGGTGATCAGGCGGAGATCGGCAGCACCGGCGCCGAGATCGACCAGATGCCGCTCGCTGATCGCATCGGCGATCACCTGCCGGACGCCCTGCGCGCGGAGCTCGGCCAGGCGTGCCCGGATCGCCTCCGGCCCCCGGTCGACCACGGCATAAGCCAGCAGCCCGACCGGCGCCCGGCTCTGCCGCTGCAGCACGCTCACCAGGTTGCTGTCGGTCATCGGCGTCAGCGGATGATGCCGCATATGGCTGTCCGAGAGCAGCTGCTCGCCCACGAACAGATGGCCCAGATAGACGCTCCGGCCGTTCTCGGGCAAGGCCGGGCAGGCGATCGTCAGATCGGCGCCGAGCGCCTCCAGCAGCGCCTCGCTGACCGGCCCGATGTTGCCCTCGTCGGTGGAATCGAAGGTCGAGCAGTATTTGAACAGGATCTGCTCGGCCCCCCGGGCGCGCAGCCAGGCGAGCGCCGCCAGCGACTGCTCGATCGCGGCCTCGGCCGGGATGGTGCGCGACTTGAGCGCGATCACGACCGCCTGGGCGTCGCCCGGATCGACGTCCTCGCCCGGCACGCCGATCAGCTGCACGGTCGCCATGCCCTGGCGGACCAGCATGCTCGCGAGGTCGGTGGCCCCGGTGAAGTCGTCGGCGATGCAGCCCAAAAGGAGCGACGTTGGCGGAGACGACATGGGCGATCTGCTGCTCTATGGTAGCGTCCGGTTCTTTCTAGCGCACCCGCACCCGGCTGCGCCAAGCCCAAATCGGCCGGCCGGCGCCGCCGTCATCCCAAATCTGCCGGCACCATCGAAGGGAGGCCCCGCAATGCGCATCGTGATCACCGGCGGCGCCGGCTTCATCGGCAAGAAGCTCGCGCGCGCGCTCCTCGCCCGCGGCACGCTGATCGGCCGGGACGGCACCGTGCAGTCGATCCGGACGATCACGTTGTTCGACGTGGTCGAGGCCGACGGCCTGCCCGACGATCCACGCCTGGAGACGACCGCCGGCGACATCACCGATCCGGCCGCGGTGCGCCGCCTGATCGGGGAGCGGACCGACGGCGTGTTCCATCTCGCGGCGATCGTCAGCGCCAATGCCGAGCAGGACTTCGACCTCGGTTACCGGGTCAATCTGGACGGCACGCGCCACGTCCTCGAGGCCTGCCGGGCGTTGCCCGAGCCGATCCGCCTCGTGTTCGCGAGCTCGGTCGCGGTCTATGGCGGCGCCATGCCCGCGGTCCTGGACGACGGCACGATCCTTACCCCGCAGACCTCCTACGGCGCCCAGAAGGCGGCGGGCGAGCTGCTGCTCAACGACTACGGCCGCAAGGGCTTCGTCGACGGCCGGGCCTTGCGCCTGCCGACCATCGTGGTCCGCCCGGGCAAGCCGAACAAGGCCGCCTCGACCTTCGCGAGCTCGATCATCCGCGAGCCGCTCGCCGGCCAGGAGGCGGTCTGCCCGGTCGAGCGCGCGGCCGAGATGTACATCCTCTCGCCGCGCCGGGTGATCCAGGCCCTGACCCACGCCTTCGAGCTGCCGGCCGAGGCCTTCGGCATGACCCGCATGCTGACCCTCCCCGGCATCACGGTCTCGATCGGCGACATGGTCGATGCGCTGACCGAGATCGCGGGCGAGCGGGTGGCGCGCCGGATCCAATGGCAGCCCGATCCGATGATCCAGAAGATCGTCGCCGGCTGGCCGGCGAGCTTCGATGCCAGGCGCGGACGCCAGATGGGCTTCGAGCCCGATGCGGATGTCGGCGAGATCATCCAGGCGCACATCGAGGACGAGCTCGGCGGCAACATCGCGTAGCGGTGCCCGTCTCTCTGCGGTAGAGTGCGACCATGACCGATGCAGCCACGAAACTGATGACGGTCGGTGAGTTCCTGACGTGGAACAATGGCACCGATGCGCGCTACGAGCTGATCGAGGGTAGACCCGTCGCCATGGCGCCGGTCGCGGCGAGCCACTCGATCATCGTCGTGAACCTCGGGTTCGAGCTCAAGTCCAGGCTCAAAGCCCCCTGTTACGCTGGCGGTGAAGCAGGCATCAGGCGCCCCGACCGGGATGATACCTTCTATGAAGCCGACATCGTCGTCAGCTGCACGCGAGTCGGGCCGGAGACGAGGGTAATTCCCAATCCGATTGTGGTGATCGAGGTGCTGTCGCCCTCGACGATCGAGCACGATCGTGGGCGCAAGGCCTACGACTACAGTCAGATCGAATCGGTTCAGGAGATCGTCCTGGTGTCGAGCGAGCAGCGCCACGTGGTGATCTGGCGACGCCGCGGCACCAAGTGGGAGGTTGAGAATATGATCGGCGACGCGACGCTCGAGATCGAGGCGGTGGGCGTCGCGATCCCCGCTGCCGCGATCTACGCCGACAGCGGCGTCTAGCGCCGGTGCGGGGGTGGCGATGGCCGAACTGGCGACCAGGATCCTCGGCGCCGCCGCCGACGTGATTGCGCCGGACGGCTGCGAGGTGCGGATCCTGGCGGCGACCGCCCGCGGCAGCATGGCGCATTTCACCCTCGGCCCAGGGCAGACCTCCCACGCCGTCTGCCACCGCACGGTCGAGGAGGTCTGGTACTTTCTCGCCGGACAGGGCCGGATGTGGCGGCGGCTGGGCGAATCCTCCGAGATCGTCGATGCGTCGCCCGGCGTGTCGATCGCGATCCCGACCGGCACCTGGTTCCAGCTGAGGAACGACGGCGCGGAGCCGCTCGCCGCGGTCGCGGTCACCATGCCGCCCTGGCCGGGCGAGGACGAGGCCTACTTCGTCGACGGCGCCTGGGAGCCGCACGTCGGCTAGCTGCCGCCCCGCCGGCCGCGTGGCCGATCGACGACGCGCGGGCCGGTCGCGAGGGTCGTCTGACCGACGGGCAGCCGCCGCCATGCGGCAGCAGCGCCGCTATTTGGCGGCAGCGGGCGGCTTCGCCGCGCGGTGGAACTCCATGCCGCTGCCATCGGACAAGGACAGCACCAACCGGCCAGGCGTGACCGCGAAGGACGCGGCTTTGGCGATCTGGGTCAGATAGTCCTGCTCCAGCGCCAGGACCGTCTCCGGCGTGCAGGCTTTCCGCGTCGCGCCGAGCCCGGACAGCTGGATCCGATCGCCGGTCACGGCGAGCGCGGCAAAATAGTCGTTGCAGCCGGCGAAACCGGACAGGCGGCCGCCGCCGACGTCGAACCTGGCGGTGATTCCACTCGCCGCCCATGCGGCCTCGCTCTGATCGCTCGGGCTGACGCTCGCAAGCAGCCACTCGCCCTGGTCGAGGCGCTCGGTCAGCTTCTGCTCGGACGCGCCGCCGGCCTGCTTGCTCAGGACTCGGATCAGCGTCAGCCTCAAGGGCGTCGGGGATTCGGCCTCGCTGACCTCCGAAGGCTCCTCGACCAGCAGCTCGTAAGCGAACCCGGGCTCGTAGGTGAAGCCCACGATCTCGTTCGGCCGCGTGATCCAGATGTCGCCGGATCGATCCGTGACCCTGACGCAGGCTCCGGGCGTGCCGTCGGCGCAGTCGACCGGGTCCGGAGCGACCGTCAGCTGCCGCTGTGAGGGTTCGTGACTGGCACAGCCCGCCAGGATCAGACCGGCGGCGAGCGCGCTCACGCCGAGGCCGATCCCGGCCGCGATCCGAACCGAACGCTTCGATCGGTGCGCCACCCTCGTCATCCTGCCTTGTCCCCGCCCTTGGGGCCGGCGACCCTGGCCCCCGTGAAGCTCTCATAGACCTTGACCAAGCCCGCGTCGTCGATCGGCCCGAGGCCCTGGGCCGCGGCCATCATCACCACCTGATAGGCGGCCGCGGCCATCGGCAGCGGCATCTTCAGCGTCTTGCCGGTCTCGAGCACGAGGCCCAGGTCCTTGACCCAGATGTCGACCGCGCTGGTCGGCGTGTAGTCGTCCGCCAGCATGTGCGGCACCCGGTTCTCGAACATCCAGCTGCCGCCGGCAGCGCCCCGGATCACCTCGTAGAGCACCTTGGGATCGGCGCCGAGCGCCACGCCGAACGCCATGCCTTCGGCCGCGGTCACGAGGTTGATGCCGGCCAGCAGCTGGTTGACCGCCTTGACCGTCGAGCCGATCCCGGGCTGGTCGCCCAGGCGATAGACCTTCTTCGCACAGGCCTCGAGCGCAGCACCTGCGGCCGCGAACGCCGCCTGCGGCCCCGAGGCCATGATCGTGAGCTGGCCGGCCGCGGCACCGGTCGCGCCGCCGCTGACCGGCGCGTCGAGCAGGTGCCGGCCGCGCGCCGCGAGCCGCTCCCCGAGGCCGCGCACATAGCCGGCCGCGACCGTGCTCGAAAGCACGATCGTGGCCCCCTCGGGCAGCGTCTCCAGCGCGCCGTCCGACCCGAACAGCGCGGCCTCGACCTGGGCGTCGTTGACCACCATCAGGATCAGCACCGCGGCGCCCTCGGCCGCCGCGCGCGGGCTGGCTGCGGCGTGCCCGCCCTGCTCGACCAGCCGGTCGAGCGCCGCCTGCCGGAGGTCGAAGCCGGTCACCATGAAGCCGGCGCGCAGCAGGTTGGCGGCCATGCCGGCACCCATGGCGCCGAGCCCGATGAAGCCAATTCGCGTGGGCTGCTGCATGCTCGACTCCACGGTTGGGGTGGCGGCACCGGGGTTGGGGTGGCGGCACCGGCGCGCTCGAACCCCGGCGCGCGGCTTGAAGCTAGCCAACTCGGAGCCCGGCCACAACCGAGGCGGTCTGACGCCGCGCCATCGAAGCGCCGGGTTCGCGAAGCCGGAGCCGTCGTGCTACACTTCAGGATGAATCGCGGGCAGACCGACGGGGGAGGCGATCATGAGGCTCGGAACCTGCTCTGCAACGCTTGGCGCGCTGCTGTCGGGCACCCTGCTGTCGGGCACCCTGCTGCCGGGCGCTCTGCTGCTGGGCGTCCTCCAGTTCGGCCCGCCGGCCGCCGCCGCGGCCGAGGTCACGCTGTCCTGCGGCGCCCAGGACATGGAGATCCGCCTCTGCCGGGAAGCGGCGGATGCGTGGGCGGCCAAGAGCGGCAACAGCGTCAAGGTCGTGCCCGCGCCCGAGCGCAGCAACGAGCGCTATTTCGCCTACCTCGACCTGCTGGGCCGCGGCGACCTCGAGCATCGACGTCCTGCAGATCGACGTCATCTGGCCGAGCGCGCTCGCCGGCGAGCTGGTCGATCTGGGCCCGCAGATCGCGCCCGAGGTGCTGGGTCAGCATCTGCCGGCGATCGTCGCCAACGACACCATCGACGGCCGCCTGGTCGCCATGCCCTGGTTCACCGACGCGGGCATGCTCTACTACCGCAAGGACCTGCTGGACAAATATCGCGCAAGGGTGCCGGACACCTGGGCCGAGCTCGCCGACAGCGCGCTCATGATCCAGCAGGCCGAGCGCGCGGCCGGCCAGCCCGACCTCTGGGGGCTCGTGTTCCAGGGCCAGGCCTACGAGGGGCTGACCTGCAACGCGCTCGAGTGGATCAACGCCTACGGCGGCGGCACGATCGTCGACCGGACCGGCGCGATCACGGTCGACAACCCGGCGGCCGCGCTGGCGCTCGGCGAGGCCGCCGCCTGGGTCGGGACGATCGCGCCGCCAAGGGTCACCCAGTTCGCCGAGGAGGACGCGCGGATCACCTTCGAGCGCGGCAACGCGGTGTTCATGCGCAACTGGCCCTATGCCTGGTCGCTTGCTGCAGGCGGCGGACAGCCCGCTCAAGGGCAAGGTCGGCGTCGCGCCTCTGCCCAAGGGCGGCGCCAACGGCCGCCACAGCGCCACGCTCGGCGGCTGGCAGCTCGCGGTCTCCAAGCACTCGAAGAACCAGGCGGCGGCGATCGACCTCGTGCGCTATCTGACCAGCGCCGCCGAGCAGAAGCGGCGCGCGATCCAGGGCTCGTTCGCGCCGACCATCGCCAGCCTCTATCAGGACCCGGAGGTCCTGGCCGCGAACCCGTTCTTCGCCGACCTCGCCAAGGTGCTGCAGGATGCGGTCGCCCGCCCGTCGGCGGCGACCGGCGCCCAGTATGCCCAGGTCTCGACCCTGTTCTGGGAGGCCGCGCACGCGACCTTGAGCGGCTACGGCGCGGCGCGCGACAATCTCGCGCGTCTCGACAGCCGCTTGCAGCTCGTGCGCTCGCGCGCCGGCTGGTGACCATCGGGCGCACCGGAGGCCGCCGCCGCGCCGTAGGCAGCCGGCGGGTTTGTTGCTACACTCCGGCGCTCGCGCCTGGGGAAGCAGCGCATGGAAGTCAAGGCCGTCGAGCGGCGGCTCGCCGTGATCTTCGCGACCGACATGGTCGGCTACAGCCGGCTGATGGAGACCGACGAGGCGGGCACGCTCGCGCGCCTGCGGGCGCACCGGCTCGAGCTGATCGATCCGGCGATCGCCAAGAACCGGGGCCGGATCATCAAGACCACCGGCGATGGCATGCTGGTCGAGTTCGGCAGCGTCACCGAGGCGGTCCAGTGCGCCGTCGAGATCCAGCGCCGGATGGCCAGGCGCAACGCCGACCTGCCGCCCGCCCGCTGGATCCAGTTCCGGATCGGCATCAACCTCGGCGACATCATCTTCGAGGACGACGACGTCTTCGGCGACGGCGTCAACCTCGCCGCCCGGCTCGAGGCGCTGGCGGAGGCGGGCGGGATCTACGTCTCGCAGGCGGTGCGCGAGCAGATCGGCGACCGGCTCGACGTCGCCTTCGAGGACCTGGGCGAGCAGACGGTCAAGAACCTCGCCCGCCCGATCCGGGTCTTCCGGGTGCTGCTAGGCGAGGCTGCCAGCCCGGCGCCGGAACCGAAATCCGAAGCGACGCGCCGCCGCGGCGGCCACGGACAAGCCCGCGATCGCGGTCCTGCCGTTCGCCAACATGAGCGGCGATCCGGAGCAGGAGTTCTTCGCCGACGGCCTGACCGAGGACCTCATCACCGCGATCTCGCGCTTTCGCGACCTGCTGGTGATCTCGCGCAACTCGGCCTTCGTGCACAAGGGCAAGGCGGTCAGGATCCAGGACGTGGCGCGCGAGTTCGGCGTCCACTACGTGGTCGAGGGCAGCGTGCGCAAGGCCGGCAACCGGGTCCGGGTCACGGTCCAGCTGATCGACGCCGAAACCGACCGCCACGTCTGGGCCGAGCGCTACGACCGCGAGCTCGAGGACATCTTCGCGATCCAGGACGAGGTGATCGCGGCCATCGTCGCCACGCTGCCGGGGCGGGTCGAGCAGGCGACCCACGAGCGGGCGGGGCGCAAGCCGACCGACAGCATGGCGGCCTACGAGCTCGTGCTGGCCGGCAAGGTTCTCCACCATCGCTCGACGCCCGAGGCCAACGCCGAGGCGCAGCGGCTACTGCAGCGGGCGCTCGAGCTCGACCCGAACTACGCCCACGCCCACGCCTGGACGGCCTGCGTCCTGGGGCAGACATGGGTGAACGGATGGTGCAAGGATCGGGACTCGGTCTGGAGCCGCGTGGTCGAGGAGCTGCAAGCCGCGCTCGCCCTCGACGACAATGACAGCGATGTCCATCGCATCCTGGCCGCCGTGAGCCTGGCCTCCGACGACCACGCCAAGGCGATGTACCATCAGGAGCGCGGCCTCGCCCTCAATCCCAACAACGATCTGATCGTCGTCCAGCAGGGCGAGCTTTTGACCTGGCTCGGCCGGTCGGAGGAAGGGATCGAGTGGATCCGCAAGGCCATGCGCCTCAATCCCTATCACCCCGAGCGCTTCTGGAACCATCTCGGCCGCGCCTATTTCGTGGCCCGCCGCTACGCCGAGGCGATCGAGGCGTTCCGGCGGATCACCCGGCCGGATGCCAGCCATCACGCCTTCCTGGCAGCCGCCCACGCCCAGCTGGACGACGCCGCGGCGGCGCGTGGCCACGCCGCCGAGGTCCGGACGCGCGACCCCGCCTTCATTCTCGAGGGCTACCTCCTGACCCTCCACTACAAGCAGCCCGCGGACCTCGAGCACCACCGCGCCGCCCTGCTCAAGGCCGGGCTGGGTTAGCGCTCGCAGCAATCGAACGGCGCCGCTCGTCGATTGTCCCTGCGCGGTCGCGGCCGTATATATGGCTTGAGGATGATCCATACGGAACGGTGGCATGGCCCTGAGCATCCGTGATCCCGAGACCGACCGACTGGCGCGCGAGCTGGCGAAGCTCACCGGCGTCACGATGACCGAAGCAATCCGGACGGCGCTCCAGGATCGGCTCGCGCGCGAACGCTCGAGGCGCCGGACAAATGCAGAGCAGCTTGCTGCGGAGCTGATGGCAATTGGCCGGCGCTGCGCGGCGCAGCCTGTGCTCGACGACCGCTCCGACGATGAGATTCTTGGCTACGACGAACTCGGCCTGCCCAGCTGATGGTCGTCGACAGCTCGGCCGTGCTGGCGATCCTGAAGCAGGAGCCGCTGGCCGCGCGCTGTGCTCTGGCGATAGCGGCAGATCCTGTCCGGCTGATGTCGGCCGCGAGCCTGGTTGAAGCGGGCATGGTGATGCAAGGGCGCTTCGGCGATCGTGGCGCCCGCGAGCTCGACGCGCTGCTTCGGCACGCGCGGATCGAAATTCTGCCATTTGACGCGGACCAGGCGGCGATCGCGCGCGAGGCTTTCCGCCGGTTCGGCAAGGGGCGGCATCCGGCCGGCCTCAACCTTGGTGACTGCTTCGCCTATGCGCTGGCCAAGCATCAGCACCAGGCCTTGCTGTTCATCGGCGACGACTTCACCCGCACCGATCTCGAGCCGGTTCTGCCGGGCTGAGGCGGGTGATAAGGCCGCCGCTCGCTGCGACCCGCCGAGGCAGCGGCGTCGGTCGAAGGAAACCGCTCGGACTATGATTTATAGCTCAGGCTCGGCCCCACTCGATTAACCGCATGCTCACGAGGACGGCGCCACAGATCGGAAGCGACGCAATCCGGCGCGACGAGGCAAGCGGACGAAGGGCCTCGAAATGCGATCGATCAGCGGTGCAAAGAAAGCCTTGCTGCGCGCTTGGCCGCTGATCGTGGACGAGTGTCGCGCGGTGCTCGGGAGCGAGCTCCACTACCAGGCCATCGTCTATCACTGTCTGCGCTCCGCTGGTAGGGTGCCGCTTACTCAGATTGGTATGAACGTCAAGCAATTCATCAGGAAACCTAAGACGAGGTTTTTCAAGAACCGAGGCAAGTCAAAGGCACCAAGATTATCGCGGCGGGTTCGAACCCATTCCAGACGTAGTCATTTTTAAATCACATATCGCTGGTGACTGGCGGCGCCGGAATTGCATCAACACCTTGAATTGCTCTATCCTGGTGATCGAGATCAAGGTATCGGAGCGGGCAAAGCGTCGGCTGACGGCTGGCGAAATCGTGAAGGACATCGAGAAAATCACTGCTCATAGGGAAGAAGTCATGCATCTGGGAGGCGATTTTCTTCCGGTCATGATGGTAATCGATACGGCGCCGGAATACACCGAGCGCATGTTCGAGGAGGCGCGAGAGATCGCGGCGCGAGTGGCCGCCCAGCAGGGCGTCCTGTTCTTTTACGTTTCCCGAGCGGTTGCGCTCCCGCGCGTCCGCGATCCGGCCAAGCGGCGCGCCGGCCGGCCGCGAGCATCAACCCCGGCGAGTCGGCGTCAGGCGGCGGGCGGCCTCTCAAACGCCTTGCCCTCGGCTGTCGAACAGGTAGCAGGCGCCGGCGGGCACGCCGACCGGCAGGACGTCGTCGACCTTGGTCCGTGACTTGCCGGCCGCCTTCACGGTCAGCAGCTCGCCCTCGCCGCGCTGCAGGTAGATGAAGGTCTCGCCGCCCAGATGCTCGACCGCGATCACCCGGCCCGTGAACTCGGCATCGCCGCCGCCGCCCGCGATCAGATGCTCGGGCCGGAGGCCGAGCGTCACCTTCTCGCCCGCCTGGGTGCCGTTGGCGCTGACCGGCGCCACGACCCGGGTGCCGTCGCCGAGGTCGATCGTCAGCGCATTGCCGGCGGCGGCCGCGACCGTGCCCTCGAGGAAGTTCATCTTGGGCGAGCCGATGAAGCCCGCGACGAACAGGTTCTGGGGGTGATGGTAGAGCTCGAGCGGCGCGCCGAACTGCTCGACCACGCCGGCGTTCAGGACCACGATCCGGTCGGCGAGCGTCATCGCCTCGACCTGGTCGTGGGTGACGTAGATCATGGTCGCGTCGAGCGCGTGGTGGAGCTTCGCGATCTCGATCCGCATCTGGACGCGCAGGGCCGCGTCGAGGTTGGAGAGCGGCTCGTCGAACAGGAACACGCGCGGGTCGCGCACGATCGCGCGGCCGATCGCGACCCGCTGGCGCTGGCCGCCCGAGAGCGCCTTGGGCTTGCGCTCGAGCAGATGCTCGATCTGCAGGATGCGGGCGGCGTTGCGCACCCGCTGGTCGACCCCTTCCTGGTCGACCCCGCCTTTGCCAGCTTTGGCGAGCTTGAGCCCGAAGGCCATGTTCTCGTAGACGCTCATGTGCGGGTAGAGCGCGTAGGACTGGAACACCATGGCGATGCCGCGCTCGGCGGGCGGCAGGTCGTTGACCTCCTCGCCATCGAACATCATCCGGCCGGCGGTGATGTCCTCGAGCCCGGCGACCAGGCGCAACAGCGTGGACTTGCCGCAGCCGGACGGGCCGACGAAGACCACGAACTCCTTGTTGCGGATGTCGAGGCTCACGCCCTTGATGACCTGGGCGGCGCCAAAGGACTTGCGCACCTCGCGCATGGTGATCTCGGCCATCGTTGCTCTCCCTGCTACGCCCCGGCCAACCGCCCGAAGAACGCGCCGTAGCCCGGCAGGTTGATTGTCCTCCCTTCGAGCGCGGAGGTAAAGCCGGGTTCGGCGAACGGCGCGACCGGGCCGGGGGCGGCGAAGCTCGCGGGCGCGGCGCCAAGGTTGAAGACGCAGAGCATCGTCTCGCCCGCATGCGCGCGCAGCAGCGCGAGGATCGGCACCGGCGCGTCCAGGAACCGCTTGCTGCCGAGCCGGAGCGCGGGCTGGCTCCTGCGCCAGGCCAGGAAACGGCGGCTGCTGCTCAGCACCGAGCTGGGGTCCGCCGCCTGCCGGTCGACCGCGAGCGCCAGATGCGCCGCCGGCAGCGGCAGCCAGGGCCTGGCCGTGCTGAAGCCGCCGAACGGCGCGTCGTGCTGCCAGGGCATCGGGGTCCGGCAACCATCCCGGCCGGTCGCCTCCGGATAGAACGCGATGCCGAGCGGGTCGCGCAGATCCTCGAACCCGAGCTCCGCTTCGGGCAGGCCCAGCTCCTCCCCCTGGTAGAGGCAGATCGTGCCGCGCAGGCTGCCGAGCAGCGCGATCTGGAGCTTGGCGAGCGCCGGCGGCGCGCCGCGGCCGCCGAACCGGGTCAGCGCCCGGACGACGTCGTGGTTGCCGAGCGACCAGCAGGGCCAGCCGTCGCCGATGCCGGCCTCGAGCGCCTCGATCACCGCGCGCACCGCTTGGGGCGTGAAGGCGGCGGCCAGCAGCTCGAAGGTGTAGGTGAAATGCAGCGCCCGGCCGCCCTGGGTGTAGCTCGCGGCGCGCTCGAGCGCGGCGTCGCCGCCGATCTCGCCGAGCAGGGCGATCGCGCCGAAGCGATCGGCGAGCGCCCGCAGCGGCTCCAGAAGCTGCGTTCGGATCGCCGGGTGCGCCTTGTCGTAAAGGTGGCGCTGGCGGGCATAGGGCGCCGCCGGCGGCACGCCGCCCGGCAGCGGCTCGTCGGTCGCGCGCACCGGGTTGTCGCGCAGCGCCGGATCGTGCATCGCAAAGTCGATCGCATCCAGGCGGAAGCCGTCGACCCCGCGCTCGAGCCAGAACGCGGCCTCAGCCAGCAGCGCGGTCACCACGGCCGGGTTGTGCAGGTTCAGATCCGGCTGCTCGATCATGAAGTTGTGGAAATAGTACTGGGCGCGCCGCGGCTCCCATTGCCAGGCCGAGCCGCCGAAGATCGAGAGCCAGTTGTTGGGCGGCGTGCCGTCCGGCCTGGCGTCCGCAAAGACGTACCAGTCGGCCCGGGGATTGGTGCGCGAGCTCCGGCTCTCGAGGAACCAGGGGTGGCGGTTCGAGGTGTGGCTCAGCACCAGGTCGGCCATGACCTTGAGGCCGAGGTCGTGCGCCCGCTTGAGCAGGGCGTCGAAATCGTCGAGGCTGCCGAACAGGGGGTCGACCGCGCGATAGTCCTCGACGTCGTAGCCGTAGTCGACCATCGGCGACTTGAAGAACGGCGAGATCCAGACCGCGTCGACGCCAAGCCCGGCGATGTGCTCGAGGCGCCGGGTGATCCCCGGCAGATCGCCGACGCCGTCGCCGTTGGTGTCCTGGAAGCTGCGCGGATAGACCTGGTAGATGACCGCGCCGCGCCACCACTCGTTCATGCCGGGCCCGTTGTTGCTCGCCTCCCGATCATCATGGCGCAGGCCCGTCGCGCGGTCGAGAGCGAACCGCAAGGCCCCTGCAAGGAGCGCGAGGCTGCCGTGCGCGCCCGCGCGTGCTATAGTGGACCTGAGCGACAAGCGCGCAGGAGTCCTCCATGGCCACCCGGATCAAGCCGCCTCCCAAGGCGCTCTTCGAGCAGGACTTCTATGCCTGGTCGAAGGCGCAGGCCGACCTCCTGCGCGCCGGCCGATATGCGGAGCTCGACCTTGAGCATCTGATCGAGGAGGTCGACGACTTGGGTGACGCGCTGAAGCGGTCGGTGCGCAACCGCATGCGCACCATCATGGAACACCTGCTGAAGCTCCAACACTCCCCCGCCCAGGACCCACGCTCCGCCTGGCGGGCCACGGTCCGCACGCAGCGGGTCAAGCTCCGCGACGGGCTCAAGGCCTCGATCCGGCGCGAGGTCGAGAGCGAGCTCCCCGAGCTGTACACCGACGCCCGCGCTCTGGCCGAAGGCGCGCTCCGCGACCAGGGCGAAGCCGCGGCCGCCGACGCGCTGCCGGCGGCCTGCCCCTACACCCTCGACCAGATCACCGGCGACTGGCTGCCGTGAAGCCCGCGGCGGACGGTGCGGGAGGCGGGCGGGCCGCCCTGAAGCAAGCTTGGAAGCCGAAGCGACGGGTCAGGCCAGCCAGTGGGTCAGATCCCGCCGGATCAGGTCCTGCAGCTCGAGGATGTCGTCGCGGAACCTCGCGCTCAGGGCGGCGCGGATCTCCGGGGGCAAGGACGGCGCCGCCTGCGCGCTGCGGTCACGCCAGCTGCGCTGGACCGCTTCGGCGCGTCGGCGCAGCGGGCCGGGCAGGAGGCGCCGCGCGGTCTGCGTGAGGATGCTCTTGTGGAGCAGCGGCCGCAGCAGCCGGTTTTGCGGCCTCCCGGAGCTGTTGTGCCGGAGGCTGGTGTCGGCGACGAACGAGTCCTCGACCTCCAGAAAGCCGAACAACCGGCGCATGAGACCGACCGCGTCGGCCTGCAGGTCCTCGAACAGATGGATCGCGATCTGCGAGCGCTCGAACAGACCGAAGTAGACCCGCAGGTGCCGGGCGTAGTAGCCGGCCCCGACGTAGCGCTTCTGCCCGAAGCGCACGGCACCGTCGTAGACCCCACGGTCCTCGTCCGCGATCGCCCGGGCGAAACTGCGGCGCTCGTCTCGATCGCGAACGTACATCGCATACGACGAGTACGCCCGCTCGACCGGGTTGCGCAGCATCACGATCAGCCTGACGCCTGGCAGATGATGCCGGATCCGCTCCGCCGCCTTGGGATCCACGAGGTACTTCGGGGAAGCCTCGCCGATCGCTTTGGCGCCGGCAGCGTCCCGGAACAGGGCGCGGTAGTCCTCGAGGCTTCTGATCGGAAAGTCCGAGCTCGGCGTCAGCTGCAGCATCAGCGGATTCTGGCCGTCATAGACGAAGAAGTTGGTCTCCTTGATGGCGCTGACGAACACCTCGGGATGCTGCTTCAGGTACTCGTGGACCGAGGTGGTCCCGGCCTTGCCCGCGCCGATGATGAGGAAGTTCGGTAGCGTCATGTCGGCATCGATCCCGGCGCCTCGCACCGGAAGGGCGAGCCTGGAGAGGGCGGTTTGCCAGGCAGGCAGACCACGGTCAAGAGATCCGCATCGACCGGGTGGCGCGCGTGCGCATGTGCTGGATCGCTGCACGCCAGGCGGCGCCCCGGCGAATCGAGACGGCTGCCCCTGCATCCTCGACCAGATCACCGGCGACCGGCTGCCATGACAACGGGTCGTGGGGTATCATGACCTGCCGCTCGTCCGCCTTTGGAGCATGCGATGGCAACTCGGATCAAGCCCAAGAAGGATCTCTACCAGGAGGACTTCTACGTCTGGGCTCTGGAGCAGGCTGACCGCCTGCGCGCCAGGCGCTTCGAGGCGCTCGACCTCGACAACCTGATCCTGGAGGTCGAGGGGTTGGCCGACGTCAAGCGGAGCGCGGTCCTCAACAACGCGCGCGTGGTCATGGAGCATCTGCTCAAGCTCGAGCACAGCCCCGCCCAGGATCCGCGCCGGGGCTGGCGGGCTTCGGTGGTCGAGCACCGCGCCCGTCTCGAGGTCGAGCTGACGCCGCGCCTTCGCCAGATCCTCGACGAGGAGAGGCCGCATATCTACAGCATCGCGCGCCGCGCTGCCGAGGTCGCGCTCCGCGACGACGGCGAACAGACCGCCGCCGCCGCGCTCCCCGCATCATGCCCCTACACCCTCGACCAGATCACCGGCGACTGGCTGCCGTGAGCCCGGGTGTGCTAAGGTCGTCGCCGCGGTAGCGCTGGAGCTAGCCATGGCGACCCGGATCAAAGCCGAGCCGAGCGGCCTCTACGAGCGTGACGTCTACGCTTGGTCCGAGGAGCAGGCGGCGCTACTGCGCGCCCGGCGATTCGCTGATCTGGACCTCGAGCACGTCATCGAGGAGATCAAAGACGTGGGTGCGAGTCTCTACCGTGAAATCCGGTCGCGCGTGCGGACGATCGTCGAACATCTCCTGAAGCTCGAACATGCCGGAGCCGCCGAGCCGCGGGCCGGCTGGGAGAGAACCCTCCGCACCCAGCGCGCCGATCTCGCGGACGATCTGACAGCCTCGCTCAGGCCCCGCATCGAGGCGAACCTCCCCCGATTTTACGAGATCGCGCGGATCGAGGCCGCCGCAGGCCTCCGGCAACACGGCGAGCCCGCGGCCGCCGACGCGCTCCCAGCGGCCTGCCCCTACACTCTCGACCAGATCACGGGCGACTGGCTGCCACCCCCACCATGAACGTCAGTCCGGCGAGCGTGATCATTGCGACACCGGGCGTCGCATCGCGGACGAACGCTGCCTCGTGACCGAGTCCAAGGGAATTCATGGTGAAGAGGAGACGAGCCTGAGCAGTAAGCTCATCGAGCCAGACTTCGTTCCAAGCCTCGCGTGCAACTATCGCGCTCTCGCGCTCTGGATCAGGTTTATCGTCCTCCATCATGGGCCTACCCCTTGACCGCGCCGGCGGTCAGGCCGGAGACGATCCGGCGCTGGAAGATCAGGACCAGGATGATCAGCGGCACGGTCACGATCACCGAGGCGGCCATGATGTTGCCCCAGGGCAGCTCGTAGGACGAGGCGCCGGAGATCAGGGCGATCGCGACCGGGACCGTGCGCTCCTCGGAGGACAGCGTGAAGGTCAGCGCGAACAGGAACTCGTTCCAGGCGGCGATGAAGGCGAGCAGGCCGGTGGTCGCGAGCGCCGGGCCCATCAGCGGCATGAAGACCTTGGTCACGATCGTGTAGGGCTTGGCGCCATCCACGATCGCCGCCTCCTCCAGCTCCTTGGGCAGCTCGCGCATGAAGGTCGTCAGCACCCAGACCGTGAAGGGCAGCGTGAAGATCATGTAGGAGAGGGTGAGCGACAAGAGGTTGTTGTAGAGGCCGAGATAGCGGATCAGCTCGAACATGCCCGAGAGGACCGCGATCTGCGGGAACATCGAGACGCCGAGCACCACGATCAGCAAGGTCGTGCGGCCGCGGAACTGGATCCGGCCGAGCGCATAGGCAGCCGCGACCGCGAGCGCCAGCGACAGCACCACGGTCGAGACCGCGACGAAGATCGAGTTCAGGATGTTGCGCCCGAACGGCTGCTCGCGGAACACCGCGACATAGTTGTCCCAGGCCGGATGTGGCGGCCAGAAGTCGACCTTGAACAGGTCGGAGCCGGCTTTCAGCGAGGACACGATCGCCCAGTAGAACGGGAACACCGTGTACAAGACGATCACCGCGAGGAACAGGTAGAAGGCGAGCCGGCCGAGCAGCTTCTTGAGCTTGCGGTTCATCTGCGGCCTCCCGCTCAATCCTCGCGGCCGATCCGGCCGAGCGTCAGATAGCCGATCGTGAACAGGGCGATGATCAGGAACAGCATGGTCGCAGCCGCCGAGCCGTAGCCCACGTCCTGGAAATCGACCAGCTGCTGGCGGGCATAGACCGACATCGACATGGTGTCCTTGTTGTTGCCGGACATCACGTAGATCAGGTCGAAGATCCGAAACGCGTCCAGCACCCGGAAGATGATCGCGACCATCAGCGCCGGCTTGAGCAGCGGCAGGGTCACCTTGAGGAACACCCGGACCGGGTGGATGCCGTCGACCTTGGCGCTCTCGTAGCACTCCTGGGGCAGCATCTGCAGCCCGGCGAGCAGAAGCAGCGCCATGAACGGCGTGGTCTTCCAGACGTCGACGATGATGATCGCGATCAGCGCGGTCGAGGGCGAGGCGGTCCAGGCGATCCCCTTGTCGATCAGCCCCATCATCTTGAGCACCGCGTTGATCACGCCGAACACGTCGTGGAACATCCAGCCCCACATCTGGGCCGAGACCACGGTCGGGATCGCCCAGGGGATCAGCACGGCCGCGCGCAAGAGGCCGCGGCCGCCGAAATGGGCGTTGAGCGCGAGCGCGATCGCCATGCCGAGCACGGTCTCGATGGTGACCGAGACGGTCGCGAACTTGACCGTGTTCCAGACCGCGTTCCACCAGTCCGGGTCCTGCAGCAGATAGAGGTAGTTGACGAAGCCGATGAACTTGGCCGCCTCGAGGTCGGACAGGTTGGCGTCGGTGAGGCTGAACCAGATGGTGCGGGCGAGCGGCCAGCCCGCGACCAGGACGAGCACGACCAGCATCGGCGCCATGAACAGCCAGGCCGAGCGCACCCGCTCACGGGTCAGCCGCGACGCCTTCGCCTGCGCCGGAGCAACCACCTCTTTGGCAGCGACGGCGGCGGTACTCATCTGCGCCTCCCTCTGCGCTTACCCGAGCGGCGCGGCGCCGCAGCGTGCGGTCCGGCCAGAGGCGGCTCGCCTCACCAGCGGCCGCCGCGCGAGAGCCGGTCGAGCTTCTTCTCGAGCGCGGCCACGCTCGTGGCGCCATCGCTCTTGCCGCTCAGGACCTCGTGGGCGGCGTTGAAGAACTCCGAGCTCACCTGATTGTACTTGGCGCCGGTGATCCGCGACGGCCGCGCGACCGCATTGACGAAGGTGTCGTAGAGGTCGCCGAAGAACGGGCTGGCCGCGAGCACCTCAGGATCCTTGTAGAGCTTGGCGATGGTCGGGTTGTAGGAGCCCTCGATGGCGCGGCGCTTCTGCTCGTCGTAGCTGGTCAGATATTTGACCAGATCGGCCGCGATCTCCGGGTTGGCGGAGTATTTGGAGACCGCGAGCTGCCAGCCGCCGAGCGTGGCCGTGTGCTTGCCGTCCGCGCCGCCCATGGGCAGGACCGCGACCCCGATCTTGCCCTTGATCGCGCTGTCCTCGGCGTTGCCGAGCTTCCAGGCGTAGGGCCAGTTGCGCATGAACACGGCGTTGCCCGACTGAAACACGCCGCGCGACTCCTCCTCGGAGTAATTGAGCACGCCCTCGGGCGCGATCTTGCCGATCCAGCCGGCGGCCAGATCCAGGGCCTGAGCGGCCTTCGGATTGTCGATCGTGATCTTGCCCTTGGCATCGACGATCGTGCCGCCGCCGAAGCTGTCGACCCACTCCAGCGCGTTGCAGGTCAGGCCCTCATAGGCCTTGGCCTGGAACACGAAGCCCAGCATCTTGTCGTTGCCGGCGGCGTGCTCGCCGTCCACGACCGCCTTGGCGGTCTCGGTCAGCTCCTGCCAGGTGGTCGGCGGCTTCTTGCCGTATTTCTCGAGCAGATCCTTGCGGTAGTAGAGCACGCCGGCGTCGGTGAACCAGGGCATCGCCACCAGCGCGCCGTTGACCGTGTTGTTCTCGATGATCGCCTTGAAATGCTGCTCGATGTCGGCCTTGTCGATGTGCTTGGACAGGTCGATGAAGTGGTTGGCCAGGATGCCCGGCCAGATCACGTCGACCTGATAGACGTCGATGTCGGCCGAGTTGGCCGCCAGCATCTGCTGATAGAGCGCGAGGCGCTCGGTCGACGAGTTCGGGGTCGAGATGACCTTGACCTGATTGCCGCTGGCCTTGGCCCAGGCGTTGGCGCCGTCCTGGCAGAGCTTCAGCTCCAGGCCGACGGCGCCGCAGGAGATCGAGATGGTCGCCGCCTGCGCGGTCGCGAGCGCGCCGAAGAGGGTCGCCAGGGCGGCCGCGGTGATCATGCTGCGCATCGGTTGTCCCCCCATTGGTCCCTGTATGGATTATTGGTACCAAGAGCCTCGCGGTCGAGCCTAGCCCAGGCGGGCCCGTGGGGAAAGCCTCGATGCTCGCTACAGCCTCGATGCGCGCGACCTTGCCGGTCGATCCCGGGCCCGCCGGCCAGACAGAGACCGCCCCAACCTGAGGATAGGCATCGCCGTGACCGCAAAACTCGATCCGACCACCCACGGGTTCGAATCCCTGCGCTTGCCGGCGGGCGGCATCAGCATCCACCTGGCGCGGGCCGGCAGCGGCCGGCCGCTCCTGCTCCTGCATGGCTGGCCCGAGTTCTGGCTGACCTGGGCGCGCTGCATGCAGAGGCTCCAGGGCCGCTTCCAGCTGCTGGCCCCGGACCTGCGCGGCTTCGGCGCCAGCGACAAGCCGACCAGCCTGCCATCGCTGGCCGCCGGGCCCGAGGTCCACGCCCTGGACATGCTGGCGCTGCTCGATCGCCTCGGGATCGATCGCGTGGGCCTCGTCGGCCATGACGTCGGCGCCTACGTCGCCCAGGCGCTCGCGCGCGCGCACCCCGAGCGGATCGCCGGCCTGTTCTTCTTCAACTGCCCCTATGCCGGCATCGGCCGGCGCTGGGCCGAGGTCTCGCACCTGATCGAGATCTGGTACCAGTCGTTCCACCAGCAGCCCTTTGCGGCCGAGCTGGTCGGCAGCTCGCGCGCAGCCTGCCGGATCTATATCGGCCACTTTCTCCGCCACTGGGCGCGCGACCCGCAGGCCTTCGATGCCGACCTCGAGGCCTGGGTCGACAATTTCCTGCGGCCGGGCAACCTCCAGGGCGGCTTCGACTGGTACCTGAGCGTCGCCAAGGCGCGCGCCGCCGTGATCCGGGAGGAGGTCCCGCCGCTACCCAGGATCGAGCTCCCGACCCGGGTCCTCTGGGGCCGCCACGATCCGATCCTCAAGGCCGAGTGGGTCGACCGCCTGCCCGAGTTCTTCCAGGACCCCGAGATCACGATCGCCGAGGACGCCGGCCACTTCGTGCACTACGAGACGCCGGATGCGGCCGCGGCCGCGATCGCCGCGTTCTTCGAGCGGCTGAGGTGGTGATGGCGCTCGAGCTGGCCTACGACGCCGCCGGCGATGCCGGCCCGCCGGTCGTGATCCTGCACGGCCTCCTGGGCTCGGCGCGCAACTGGACCGGCATCGGAAGGCAGCTCGGCGAGCGCCACCGCGTGTTCGCGCTCGATCTGCGCAACCACGGCCGCTCGCCCTGGGCCGAGGCCATGAGCTTCGATGACATGGCGAACGACGTCGCGGCGTTCATCGAGCGCCAGCGGCCTTGCTCCGGTGACGCTGCTTGGCCACAGCCTGGGCGGCAAGGTCGCCATGCGCCTGGCGCTCACCCGGGGCGATCTGGTGGCGCGCCTGGTCGTGGTCGACGTCGCGCCGGTCACCTACCGCCACAGCCTCGTCGAATATATCGAAGCCATGCGCGCGGTTGACCTCGGCCGCGTGACCCGCCGCACCGACGTCGACCACCAGCTGAGCAAGACCATCCCCGATCCGGTGATGCGGGCGTTCCTGCTCCAGAACCTCGTGCGCAGCGGCCAGAGCTACGCCTGGCGCGCCCATCTCGATGCGATCGCGCAGAGCCTGCCCGAGCTCATGCGCTTTCCGCCAAGCGAGGGGCTGGCCTACCCGGGCCCGACCCTGGTCATCGCCGGCGGCCGCTCGACCTATGTCCGGCCCGAGCACCACCGGGTGATCAGGCAGCTCTTCCCCAAGGTCGAGCACGCGACCATCGCCGGCGCCGGCCACCAGGTCCACGCCGACCGGCCGGCCGAGTTCCTGGCCGCCGTCCGCCCCTTCCTCGCCTGACCCGGCCGCGCGACCGGGTGTTCGGGTCAGGGCGTGCGCCCCGGCATCCGGTTCCAGGCGTCGAGCGCCGCGATCTTGTAGGCCTCGGCGAGCGTCGGATAGTTGAACGTGTTCTCGACGAAATAGTCGAGCGTGCCGCCGAGATTGAGCACCGCCTGGCCGATGTGGATCAGCTCGGTCGCCCCTTCGCCGACGATGTGCACGCCGAGCAGGCGCCGGCTGTCGATCGCGAACAGCATCTTCATCATGCCGCCGTGCAGGCCCATGATGTGGCCGCGCGAGGTCTCGCGAAAGCGGGCGATGCCGGATTCGTAGCCGATGCCGTCGGCGCGCACCTGCTCCTCGGTCATGCCGACGGTCGACATCTCGGGCACGGCGTAGATGCCGTAGGGGAAGAACACGGGCGGCTGCTGTGCCGGCCGCTCGAAGGCGTGGCAGGCGGCGATCCGGCCCTGCTCCATCGAGGTCGAGGCAAGGCTCGGGAAGCCGATCACGTCACCCGCGGCGTAGATGTGCGCAACCTTGGTCTGGAAGGTCCTGGGATCGACCTCGAGCCGGCCGCGGTGGTCGACCTCGAGGCCGACCGCATCCAGGTTGAGCTGGTCGGTCGCCCCCATGCGCCCGGCCGCGAACAGCACGGCGTCGGCATGGACCACGCGCCCGCCCTCGAGCTGGACGGCGCAGCCGCCGTCGCCGGTGCGCTCGACCCTGCCCGCCTTGCAGCCGAGGCGGACCGCGAGGCCGCGGTCGCGCAGATCGTGGACGAAGGCGGCGACCAGCTCCTGGTCGAGGAAGTCGAGCATGGTGGCGCGCGGCTCGATCAGCGTCACCTGCACGTCGAGCGCATTGAAGATGCTGGCGTACTCGACCCCGATCACGCCCGCGCCGATCACCGCGAGGCTGTGCGGCATGAACTTCAGGTCGATGATCTCGTCGCTGTCCAGCACCCGCTCGCCGTCGAACGGCATGTAGTCGGGACGGAACGGGCGGGTGCCGACGGCGAGCACGAAGCGCGGCGCCTCGAAGGTCTTGCGCTCGCCGCTCTCGGCCGTGACCTCGACCCGGTGCGGATCGAGGAAGCGGGCCTCGCCGCGGACCGTGGGCACGTGGTTGCGGGCGAACTGGTGCTCGAGCACCTCGACCTCGTGCTGGAGGGTCATGTGCAGGCGCTGGCGCAGATCGTCCGCCGTGATCTCGGCCTTGACCCGGTACGCGCGCCCATAGAAGCCGCGCTCGCGCCAGCCGGACAGGTTGAGCACGGTCTCGCGCAGCGTCTTGCTCGGGATCGTCCCGGTATGCACCGACACGCCGCCGACCCGGCGGCCCTTCTCGATGACCAGCGCGGATTTGTGGAACTTGGCGGCCTGGATCGCCGCGCGCCGCCCGGCGGGACCGCTGCCGATCACGATCAGGTCATAAGGCTGCATCGCCGCCCCCGGTTTGCGCACCCGGCCTCCCCGCCGGCGCCGGAGTCGATCGGCCCCGGGCCCGGCCGAGCCCATGCAGATTACGTGCCGGACGCGTCAGCCGGAAGCGCCGCGTGCTTGGGGCCGAAAGCTATCAGGCAGAAAGATGACGATTCCGTGAGCAGCGCGCATGCCGACCCCTTACGAGGGCCGCCGCGGGACGAGGTCCCCGCCGCGCGGCGGGTTGGGGGTCAGCGCGATCCGGCGGAAGGCTCCGCCGCCCGCGCGGCCGAGGCGGGCGCGAACGTCACCCGCGCGAAGATCTCGTCGAGGCCAAGCTCGACGCCGAGCGCGTCCAGACGCAGACGGGCGTCCAGCCCGCGATGGAGCACGCTCCGCCAGCTGCCGTCGTCAGCGCGCGAGGCAACCTCGACGACAGGTTCATTCTGGTCAACGAGCAGGTAATGCTTCAGTGAGGGGATCTTCTGATAGGCCCAGCGCTTGCGCCCGTCATCGTGCTCGGCCGTGCTATCCGAGAGCACCTCGACCACGACGATCGGCGTCTCGATCCAAGTCGCTTGGTCCGGGAGGGTGTCGCAGACGACGATCACGTCCGGGTACATCACGTCACCCCCCGGCGAGATCACCTTGATAGTGCTGGTGAAAGCCTCGCAGCCCTGCTCCCGGATCTGGCACTCCAGCATAAGGGCGACGTTCAGGGTGATCCGATTGTGGTCGCGCGTATCGCCCGTCCTCGGCCGAACGTCGCCGTCGACGCGCTCGTAGCGCTCGTCCTGCTGCTCCTCCCAGGCGAGGAAGTCGGCGAGCGATCGGGGTCGAACGTCGAGGACCCTTGCCATCACCTTCTCCTGCCTGGCGACCCCCGATCATAGAGGATCGCCGCGCCCGGCGGAATTCCGGATCAGCGCGGCAGCAGGCCGGGCGGCAGGCCGCGGCCGAGGAACGGGTTGTTGCCCATCTTCTTGACCCGCTTCATCATGGTCTGCATCTGCAGGTGCTGCTTCAGGAGCTTGTTGACCTCCTGCACGCTCAGGCCGGCGCCGGCCGCGATCCGGCGCTTGCGCGAGGCGTGGATGACCTTGGGATTGCGCCGCTCGTAGGGCGTCATCGAGCCCACGATCGCGATCTGGCGGTTGATCATGCGGTCGTCGAGCCTGGCGTCGGCCAGCTGCTGCTTGACCTTCTGGGCGCCGGGCAGGAGCCCCAGGATGCCGCTCATGCCGCCCATCTTGCGCATCTGCTGCAACTGCTTGGCCAGGTCGTCGAGGTCGAAGCTGCCCTTTTGCATCTTGGCCGCGAGCTTCTCGGCCTCCGCCTGATCGACCGCCTCGCTCACCTTCTCGACCAGCGACACGACGTCGCCCATGCCGAGGATGCGCGACGCCATGCGGTCGGGATGGAACGGCTCGAGCGCCTCCAGCTTCTCGCCGGTGCCGACCAGCTTGATCGGCTGGCCGGTGACCGCGCGCATGCTGAGCGCAGCACCGCCGCGGGCATCGCCGTCGATCCGGGTGAGCACGATGCCGCTGATCCCGATCCGCTCGTGGAAGGTGCTGGCGAGGTTGACCGCGTCCTGGCCGGTCAGCGCGTCGGCGACCAGGAGGGTCTCCTGCGGCCGCACCCGGTCGCGCACCGCCTCGAGCTCGGTCATCAGCGCGTCGTCGATGTGCAGCCGGCCGGCGGTATCCAGGATGACCACGTCGTAACCCTGGCGCTGCGCGCTCTCGAGGGCGCGCGCCGCGATCGCGAGCGGCGCCTCGCCCACGACGACCGGCAGGCTGTCGACGCCCGCCTGGCGGGCCAGCACCGCGAGCTGCTCCTGGGCCGCCGGGCGCTGGACGTCGAGCGAGGCGAGCAGCACCTTCTGGCGCTCGCGGGTCCGAAGCCGAAGCCCCAGCTTGGCGCTGGTCGTGGTCTTGCCCGAGCCCTGCAGGCCGACCATCAGCACGACCCGCGGCGGCGCGCCGGCGAGCGCCAGATCCTGCGCCTCGCCGCCGAGCAGCTCGACCAGGCGGTCGTTGACCACCTTGACCACCATCTGGCCGGGGGTGACGCTGCGCAGCACCTCCTGGCCGACCGCGCGCTCGCGAATCCAGGCGACGAAATCCTTGACCACCGGCAGCGCGACATCGGCCTCGAGCAGCGCCACCCGGATGTCGCGCAGCGCCGCCTCGACATCGGCTGTAGTGAGCGCGCCGCGCCGGGTCAGGCGGTCGAACACGCTGCCAAGCCGGCCGGAGAGACTTTCGAACATGGGACCACCAATCCGAGGCGCTGGCGCTTGTGGGTGGGCAGGGCGGCAAGGCCCCGGAGACCGCGCGAAATGTCGTGGCCGGCGGCGCCCAAGTCAAGCCGGGCCCAGGGCTGGTCCCGAATTGCGGGTTGCGCCCAGAGCCCCGATCGCCATATTGGCAGCGCCATGGACGAGCTCGACTTCCGCAAGATGCAGGGCCTCGGCAACGACTTCGTGATCCTCGATCGACGGAGCGGCAAGCTGTCGCTGTCGGCCGCCCAGATCCAAAGGGTCGCCGACCGCCGGCTCGGCGTCGGCTGCGATCAGATCCTCTGCCTCGAGCCCTCGGAGCGGGCGGATGTGTTCATGCGCGTCTACAATGCCGACGGCTCCGAGGTCGGCGCCTGCGGCAACGGCACCCGCGCGGTCGCCCGCCTGCTCATGGAGGAGCAGAGCGCCCGCCGGGCGGCGATCGAGACCGCAGCCGGCGTGCTGACCGTGACCGTGAGCGTCCAGGGCTATACCGTCGACATGGGCCGGCCGCGCTTCGGCTGGGACGAGATCCCGCTCGCGCGGCCGATGGACACGGCCGCCCTCGACCTCGCGCTCGGCCCGCTCTCCCGGCCGGTCGGCGTCAACCTCGGCAACCCGCACGCGGTGTTCTTCGTCGACGACGCCGAGACGGTGCCGCTCGCCGAGCTCGGGCCCGTGCTCGAGACCGATCCCCTGTTCCCCGAGCGGGCCAACATCGGGGTCGCCGAGGTCCGGGGCCGGCGCTCGATCCGGCTCCGGGTCTGGGAGCGCGGCGCCGGCCTGACCCAGGCCTGCGGCAGCGGCGCCTGCGCCGCCCTGGTGGCAGCGGTACGGCGCGACCTGACCGAGCGCGCGGCCGAGGTCCGGCTCGATGGCGGCATGCTCAAGATCGCCTGGACCGAGGCCGATCGGGTCCTGATGACCGGGCCGGCCGCGCACAGCTTCAAGGGGCGCCTGGATCCGGAGATGCTGGCGGTGACGCCCCCTCACGAGCAGGCTTCGCCATGAGCGGCCCGCAGGTGATCACCTTCGGCTGCCGCCTGAACACGCTCGAATCCGAGGTCATGCGGCAAGCGGCGCAGGCACGCGGCCTCGACGATCTGATCATCGTCCACACCTGCGCGGTCACCGCCGAGGCCGAGCGCCAGGCCCGTCAGGCGATCCGGCGCGCAAGGCGGGAGCGCCCGGACGCACGCATCCTGGTCACCGGCTGCAGCGCCCAGATCAAGCCCGAGGCCTATGCCGCCATGGCCGAGGTCGACCAGGTGGTCGGCAACCGCGCCAAGCTTCGTCCCGAGCTCTGGCAAGCTTTGGCCCGGACCGGGGAGGCTGGGGCCGAGCCCGCCCGGGTCGTGGTCGACGACCTCGCGGCGGTGCGCGCGACCGCGGGCCATCTGGTCGACGGGTTCGAGGGCCGCGCCCGCGCCTTCGTCCAGGTCCAGAACGGTTGCGACCACCGCTGCACCTTCTGCATCATCCCCTATGGCCGGGGCCCGAGCCGGAGCGTCGCGGCCGGCGAGGTGGTGGCGCAGGCGCGCCGCCTGGTCGAGGCGGGCTACCAGGAGCTCGTGCTGACCGGGGTCGACCTCACCTCCTACGGCAAGGACCTGCCCGGCCAGCCGACCCTCGGCCAGCTCGTCGGTCGCCTGCTGCGCCTGGTGCCGGAACTCCCCCGCCTGCGCCTGTCCTCGCTCGACCCGGCCGAGCTCGATCCCGAGCTGATCGATCTGATCGCCGACGAGCCGCGCCTGATGCCGCATCTGCACCTCAGCGTTCAGGCGGGCGACGATCTGACCCTCAAGCGCATGAAGCGGCGCCACAATCGGGCGGACGTGCTGCGCCTCTGCGCCAGCCTGCGCGAGCTGCGGCCCGCAATCGTGTTCGGCGCCGATCTGATCGCCGGCTTCCCGACCGAGACCGAAGCGATGTTCGCGCGCACGCTCGCGCTGGTCGACGAGGCCGGTCTGACCTATCTGCACGTCTTTCCCTACTCCGCCCGCGAGGGCACGCCGGCCGCGCGCATGCCGCAGGTGCCGAAGCCCGCGCGCAAGGAGCGCGCCGCCCGCCTGCGCGCCGCCGGCGAGCGCCGGCTCCGCCACTATCTCCGGGGCGAGGTCGGCCAGCCGGCCCGGGTCCTGGTCGAGGCCGACGGCCGCGGCCACACCGAGGCGTTCGCGCCGTTCCGCTTTGCCGATTGCGCGCCGCCGGCCGGCGGGGTGGTCGAGGTGATCGCCGAGCGGGTCGAGGACGACCTGCTGCTCGGGCGCCTGGCGGCGTGAGCGCGCCCGCCAGGGACCGCTGGTGGCGGCGCTTCGGGCGCAGGCCGGACGACGCGGTCCCGCCCGAGGCCGAGGCCGCAATGACGGTCGAGGCCGAGGCTCCGGCCGAGGGCCAGCCCGAGATGTCGCGCACCGGCTGGCTGCAGCGGCTGCGCGCGGGTCTCAGCCGCTCCTCGAGCCGGTTGCGCGACAGCATCGCCACGGTCCTGCGCAAGCGCAAGCTCGATGCCGAGACCCTGGACGAGCTGGAGGAGGCCCTGATCGGCGCCGACCTCGGGGTCGAGACCGCCGCCCAGCTGGTCCAGGAGCTGGCCAAGACCCGGTTCGGCAAGGAGGTCACCGACCTGGAGGTGCGGACCGCGCTCGCGCGGGAGGTCGCGGCGATCCTCGAGCCGGCGGCGCGTCCGTTCCAGCTCGACCCCGCGCATCGGCCGGCGGTGATCCTGGTCTGCGGCGTCAACGGCACCGGCAAGACCACCACGATCGGCAAGCTCGCCCATCAGTTCAAGGCGGGCGGCGAGCGGGTGCTGCTGGCGGCGGGCGACACCTTTCGGGCAGCCGCGATCGAGCAGCTCGAGATCTGGGGCGAGCGCACCGGCTGCGAGGTGATCAAGCGGCCGCCCGGCGCCGATTCCGCGGGTCTTGCCTTCGATGCCCTGAAGCAGGCCCAAGGCGAGGGCGCGGACGTGCTGCTGATCGACACCGCCGGCCGGCTGCACAACAAGCAGGCGCTGATGGACGAGCTGGCGAAAGTGGTCCGGGTGCTGAAGAAGGTCGACCCGGCGGCGCCGCACGAGATCCTTTTGGTGCTGGATGCGACCACCGGCCAGAACGCCCGCGCCCAGGTCGAGACCTTCCGCGCCATGGTGCCGGTCAGCGGCCTCGTGGTGACCAAGCTCGATGGCACCGCGCGCGGCGGCGTGGTGGTGGCGCTCGCCAGGCAGTTCGGCCTGCCGGTGCGCGCGCTCGGGGTCGGCGAGCAGCTCGACGACCTCCGCCCGTTCGAGGCCCAGGCGTTCGCCGACGCCCTGCTCGGCCTGGAGCCGACGTAGGAGGATCCGAGCGACCGGCTCGAGGTCGAGCGCGGGCGGCTATGGGTTGCAGAGGTCGCGCGCGGCCGCTAACCATTCAAGCGAGGGTTGGACGAGGGGAGCGCCTTGCCGATGGCCGGTGCGGTCGTGAGCATCGCGCAGCAGAAGGGCGGAAGCGGCAAGACCACGCTCGCGATCCAGCTGGGCGTCGCCTGGTGGACCATGGGCCGGCGGGTCGCGATGCTCGACATCGATCCGCAGGCGAGCCTGTTCACCTGGTTCAATCTGCGCCGCCGAAAGCTCGGCGACGACGAGGGCGGCCTCGTGGTGCAGGGGCTCTCGGGCTGGCGGCTCGGCGGCGAGGTCGGGCGCCTGCGCCGCGAGTTCGACCTGGTGCTGATCGACAATCCGCCGCATGCCGAGACCGACGCCCGCAGCGCGTTGCGCGCGGCTGATCTGGCGCTCCTCCCCTGCCAGCCGAACGCCCTCGACCTCTGGGCGTCGAAGACCACGCTCGAGCTCGCCGAGGCCGCCGGCACCGAAGCGCTGCTGGTGCTCAACCGGGTGCCCGCGCGCGGCCTCGCGGCCGACGCGATCAGGGCCGAGATCCTGCAGCAGCGCTGGCCGCTGGCGACCGCCAGCCTCGGCAACCGACAGGCGTTCGCGGCCTCGATCGCGGCCGGGCAGGGGGTCGCCGAGACCGCGCCCAGGAGCGCTGCCGGCGAGGAGATCAGGGCGCTCGCCGACGAGGTGCTCGGCCGCCTCGCGCGCTGATTTGCGCGGCTGGGCAGACGGGTTGCAGAGAGCGGCGTCGAAAGCACCGGGCAAGTACCTGGGCTCGCCCGGACGTGCGCTGTCGGCTCGCCCGCTCAGCGCCCCGATTGCGACCGGCGTTCCAGCTGCTACAAAGGAGCGCTGGCGACCAGACGCGGGAACGGCGGGGACGTCGTACCTGGCTCGACCCGCCGGGGTCGGCAGGGACCTCGCACCTGGCTTGTACGCCTGGGGTCGGCCGGGACGTCGCACCTGGCTTTGCGCGTCGGGGTCGGCGGGACGGCCGGCAACTGCCCAGGGACAGCGGCGCGGATCCGGTACGGCGGCGCATGGCGATCAGTCGAGGAGGTGGCGCATGGACCCCTACCAGAACCGCGGCAGCTCCGGCGATCTCGGCCAGCAGGCCAGAAGCTTCGTCGGCGGCCTCCTGACCTACCTCCGGACCCGGACCCCGGAGCACTGGCTGTTCTTCGCGCTCGGCGTGATCCTCGGCCTGCTGATCGGCTGATCGGCCCCCGCGCAAGCCCGGCGGCTCGATCGCCGCTCGCGCGGCTGATCGGCTGATCGGCGCCCCCGCGCGATGCCGGCGGCTCGATCACCGCTCGCGCGATTGCGCGGCACGGATTCCCACGGTCGCATGGACCCTCCGAAGATCCGGTTAACGAGCAATCGTTAATGGTTGCTTAACGGCGCACCGGACGTCCGCCCTCGGCCGGCTCTGGCTGATGGATCGCGTCGGCGCGGTCGAGGAAGAAGACGGTGACCTCCTCGTAGGGCTCGTCGCCGACGTTGACGCCGCGATCAATGCGCGCGGTCGGCTCGTCCCAGTCGACCTGCCCGGCCGCGAACGCGATGCGCTCGGCCGGCCCGCCGTCCCGATACTCGATCCCCAGGGCATCGCCGTGAAGGACCACCGTTACGCGCTGATAGGGGTCGCTGTGCCAGGGCATCGCCTCGCCGGGCGCCAAGCAGAGGCGGCGTATCAAAATCGTGCTCCGTTGATGAAGAATTTTCTCAGCAACTTACTCTATCCATTTGAAATTTCGATATTCGTACGATGATCAGAGGGCTTCGACCCGGACCAGGCCCTCGTCCGCCGCGCGGGCGAGCGGATTGCGCAGCGGCGCGCCGAATGGCTCGGAAAAGATCTCGAACACGTCGCCGGGCTCGGTCCGGATCCCGGCCGTGAAGCTCAGCACGGCCGCGCCGATGAAGTGGACATGAACGTCGCCCGGCCGCCGGAACAGCGCGTATTTGAAGTGATGGTGCTCCAGGTTCGCGAGCGTGTGGCTCATGTTGGCCTCGCCCGAGAGCCATTCGCCCTGCCACAGCGGCTGGCCGCCGCGCAGCACCCGGACCGTGCCGCGCACCTCGTCCGGCAGCTCGCCGAGCAGCAGCTCCGGGCCGAAGGCGCAAGGCCTGAGCTTGGAATGGGCCAGATAGAGGTAGTTCTGGCGCTCGAGCACGTGGTCGGCGAACTCGTTGCCGAGCGCATAGCCGACCCGGCGCGGCCGGCCGCCGTCGTCGATCACGTAGAGCACCGCGATCTCGGCCTCCTCGCCGCCATCCTGGGCGAAGCCCGGCATCGCGAGCGGCTGGCCCGGGGCCGCGACGATGCTGCCGTCGCCCTTGTAGAACCACTCGGGTGCCACCCCGATCCGGCCTGGCGCGGGCTTGCCGCCCTCGATCCCGAGCCGGAACATCTTCATCGAATCGCTGAGCTTGGCCTCGTCGGCCGCCTGCACCTGATGCATCGAATCGCGCGCCTGGGCGCTGCCGATGTGGGTGAGCCCGGTGCCGGTGATCAGGCAGTGCGCCGGATCGGGATGATCGAGCGGCGCCAGCAGGCGGCCCTCGGCGAGCAGGCCTGCCAGCGCCTGCGGCCGCTCGGCCGGCATGCCGGCGGCGAGATCGGCAAGGCGCTGGCCGCGGTCCATGGCGCTTTGCGCCAGCTCGTAGACGCTCGCGACCCCGCGCAGCGCCTCGACCATCCGCCCGTCGCCGCTGACCCGGCCGACCCGGCGCTCGCCGGCCGGCGCCACGAATTGCACCAGACGCATCGCGTTTCGCCTCCCGCAACCGACGCTGGCTCGCGTCCTCGACTTGGCCTTCAACCTGGCGCCCCAACCGACTGGCCGTCAAGCGCGTCCGGCCGTCAAGCGCGTCCCCGTCAAGCGCGCGCCGTCAAGCCGTCCGCCGTCAGGCCTCCCGGCCGTCAGGCTCGGTCGGCCTCGCCGAACGCGGCGCTCAGGCCGGCAAACCAGCGAAGGCCAGGCTGCAGCGCCACCACCTCGCCGACGATGATCAGGGTCGGGCCGGCGAGGCGGGGATCGGGGGCCAGCGCCGGCAGGGTCGCGAGCGTGCCGGTCACGACCTGCTGGTGCGGGTAGGTGCCATGCTCGATCAGCGCCGCCGGCGTGGCCGCGGCGAGGCCATGCTCGATCAGCTGGCGGCAGAGCCCTGCGAGCGCCTTGATGCCCATGTAGACGACCAGGGTCTGGCCGGGCCGCGCGAGCACGCCCCAGTCCAGATCGAGCTCGCCGTCCCGGGTGTGGCCGGTGACGAAGATCAGGGTCTCGGCGTGCGCGCGGTGGGTCAAGGGGATGCCGGCATAGGCCGCGCAGCCGATCGCCGCCGTGATCCCCGGCACGACCTGAAACGGAATCCCGGCCGCGGCCAGCGCCTCCAGCTCCTCGCCGCCGCGGCCGAAGATGAACGGATCGCCGCCCTTGAGGCGCAGCACCCGCTCGCCCGCCCGCGCCAGCTCGACCAGCAGCCGGTTGATGTCCGCCTGCGGGCAGACGTGCCGATCGCGCATCTTGCCGACGAAGATCCGCCGGGTCGGCGCGGGCACCAGGTCGAGCACGTCCGGGCCGACCAGACGATCGTAGACCACCACGTCCGCGCGCCGGAGCAGGCGCAGCGCGCGCAGGGTCAAAAGGTCAGCCGCTCCCGGCCCGGCGCCGACCAGCCAGACCTCACCGACCGGCCGTTGCGCGCCGGGCGCGCCGGTCGCCCCGTCACCCGCGGCCATCGGCGGACGCGGCCCCCGCGCTCGTCGGCGCCCCCGATCCTCAGCTCTGCGACTTCAGGATCTCGAGCCGCGACCCGTCGGTGTAGTCCTGGCCCTCCTGGCCGGCCGCCCGATACAGCTCGGTGTCCAGAATCAGCCGGCGGTCGTCGAAGGTCTTCTCGCAGCGCCGGTCGATGAACATGCCGCCGATCGGGGTCTTGCCGTCGCCGGGCTTGGCCTCGGTGCATTGCCAGCCGTCGCGGCCGTAGCGGCCCATGACCCGGATGCCGAACAGATACGCCGCCTTCTTGAGGTAGCGGCGGGTGTCCGGGTCGGTCACGATGCGCAGGCCCTGGACCACGCCCTGATCGTCGATCAGCAGGGACGGGATCACCGGATGGCCGGCGACCTTGGTGCCCTCCCAGCGGTCGCCGAGCGGCGCGAGCGGCGAGGGCGCGAAGGCGAACGCGACCTCATGTCGCCCCTCGGGGTCGGCCGGGCAGTGCCGGAAATCCTGCCAGCCGCCGAGCGCCGGGCCGGGCTTCGCGCCATCCTTGCCGCAGGCGAAGTCGGTGTAGCCCTCGGCCGGCAGCTGATCGACCGTCATGCCGACGCTGAGGTCCCGCAGATCGCCGTTCAGCGGATTCTCGGCGGCGCCCGCGCCGAGCGCGGACGCGGCCGCCAGCGCGGCGCAAAGGCCGAGCACGGTGCGGATCGTCATTTCCCCGTCTCCCTGTCCCGGTTGGCGTCAGGCCGGCTGCGGGGTTGCGGCCGGCCGACGGGCATGGTCCCTTATAGGCCGCGCAACCGCAACTGGGGAGGCGGCAATCGATGGTTCTGGCGAAGGTTCTGGGCGGGGTCGCCGGCGCAGCGGCTCTGGGGGTCTTGCTGCTGCTGATCGCCAGCGCCGCGCCCTCGGCCGCCGACCTCGAGCTCGGCAAGCGGGTGTACAAGAAGGCCAACTGCGTCGGCTGCCACAAATGGCACGGCGGCGGCGGCGGCGGCTACGGCGGCGCCGCGCTGTCGCTGCGCGCGACCGAGCTCGACCGGGACGAGCTGCTCGAGGTCGTGCGCTGCGGCCGCCCGGGCACGCGCATGCCCTACCACGACCGCAAAGCCTACGAGACCACCAGCTGCTACGGCGGCACGACCAAGGCCGACCTCGGCGACGACTTCCCGGCCCAGGCGGCGATCTTCCTGCGCGACCAGGAGATCCAGGCGGTGGTCGACTACGTCCAGAGCACGCTGCAGGGCAAGGGCGAGCCGACCAAGGCCGACTGCATCGCCTTCTGGGGCCAGGGCGAGCGCCAGTGCGAGAGCATGAAGTGACCGGCAGGCGTCGCCAGCCTCTCGATCGTCTGAGGGGTCGAAGCTGTCTGTGTGATCGGCGGTTACTCGATGTGGCGCCGGATGTCCATCCGCTGATGCAGCACCCGCATGACGATGATGCCGTTTGCGGTCAGCTGGTAGAGGATCGCATGACTGGCGTGCTGATGGCGGAAATAGCCTTACGGATGTGATTGATCGGCCGACCTGAGAGCGGCTGCGCGGCGAGGAGCAAGAAGCGCTCGTGGAGCGCCAGGAGGTATGCGTCCGCTTTGGCCTCGCCGAACCGGCTATGGGAGAAAAGATAGATCTCGTTAAGGTCATCATTCGCTTTCTTGGAGAGCTCGTACTTAGCCACCGGCGAGGCGGGCTTTGGCGGCGGCGATGATATCGGGCACGTTTTGGGGGCTGACGCCGCTTTGCTCAGCCTCGATCAGGGCCAGCCGAAGCGCTTCGCGCTCGCGCTGGTCATGGCGGATCAGGTCGCGGACGTAGTCGCTGGCGTTGGCGTACTCGCCGCCTCGGACCTGGTCGTCGATCCACTTGCGCATCGGATCCGGTAGCGAGACATTGAGGGTTGCCAAGGCTCAGCTCCTCCGATCAGCTATGGCAAGGATTGCTAATATATGCCATCAGCCCGCCTGGCAAAGCCCCGGATTGATCGCGTCGGCCGCTCCCATCCTCCGAGCGGGCCTGGCTCGAACAAGACTCGGGGCGGGCCGTGACCGACCCGCCCCTTCGCTATCGAAACGCCAGAGCGCGGCGTCAGAGCGAGAACACGAACAGCATCGAGCCCGGCTGCATCTTCTCGAGGCCCTTGGTGCCGTCGACGAACCACTTCGGCCAGGCGCCGCCGAGGCCGACCTCGATCGCGATGTACTGCTTGCCGTTGACGCTGTAGCTGATCGGCGGGGCGTTGACGCCGGCGCCGGTCTCGAACCGCCACAGCTCCTTGAGCGTCTTGGCGTCGAGCGCCACGACCTGGCCCGAAGGATGGCCGACGAACACCAGGCCGCCCGCGGTCGTGAGCACGCCGCCCAGCATCGGATACTGGGTGTCGTAGCGGGCGACGATCTTGCCGGTCTTGGCGTCGAGCGCCACCACGCTGCCGGTGATCGGCTTGTTCTGGCGCGGCCCGCCGCCGGTGAAGAACTCCCGCGGCTTGTAGGACTCCGGGGTCATCGCCTTGTTGGTCATCTGATTGCAGCTTTCGATGACCGGGATGTACCAGAGGTCGAGAGTGGGGTTGTAGGCGGTCGGCGGCCAGTTCTTGCCGCCCATGTTGCCCGGGCAGGCGCTGCCGACCGGGTTCTCGCGCGTCGGCGCGTCGAGGTAGGGCTGGACCTGCTTGCTGGGATCGTAGTTGACCGGCAGGCCGGTGGTCTTGTCGAGGCCCGGGGTCCAGGTCAGCTCCTTGACGAACTGGGTCCCCCAGACGAACTTGCCGTTGGTCCGGTCGATCGCGTAGGCGAAGCCGTTGCGGTCGGCGTGCAGCGCCAGCTTGCGCGCCTGGCCGTCGACGTCGGTGTTGACCAGAATGTTCTCGGCCACGCTGTCGTAGTCGTAGGGATCGTTCGGCGTGTACTGGTGATACCACTTGAGCTCGCCGGTGTCGGCGTCGACCGCGATCATGCTGTCGGTGTACAGGTTGGCGCCCGGCCGGTACTCGGCGTCCCAGTCGGGACCCGGGTTGCCGACGCCCCAGATGAGCAGGTTCTGCTCGGGATCGTAGGAGCCGGTGACCCAGGTCGAGCCGCCGCCGTTCTTCCAGGCGTCGTGGTCGTCGGTCCAGCTGTCGTGGCCGGGCTCGCCGGGACCGGGAATCGTGTGCCGGCGCCAGAGCTCCTTGCCGGTGTTGAGGTCGGTCGCGGCGATCCAGCCGCGGATGCCGTACTCGGCGCCCGACACGCCGGTGATCGCCATGTCCTTGACCACCAGCGGCGCCACCGTGATGACCTCGGCGATGCCCGGATCCGCCACCTGGCGCTCCCAGGCGACCTCGCCGCTGTCCTTGTCGGTCGCGATCAGGCGGCCATCGAGCGTGTGCGAGATGACCTTGTCCTTCCACAGCGCGACGCCGCGGTTGTCGACGCCGCAGCAGGCGACCGCGCCCGCCCAGTCCTTGTCGGTGCCCGGGTCCATCTTCCAGACCAGCTTGCCCGGGCCGTTGCTGATGTCGAGCTTGTAGACCGAGCCCCAGCCGTCGGTGATGTACATGGCACCGTCTTCGACGATCGGCGTGCCCTCGAGGCCGCCGTGGGGCCAGATGCCGCCGCCCTCGACGCCGCCCATCGCGTAGGTCCAGGCGACCTTCAGGTCCTTGACGTTGCCGGCGTTGATCTGGTCGAGCTTGGAGAAGCGGTGGGCGGCGTAGTCCTGGTGATGGGTCAGCCAGTTCTGCGGCTCGTTGTCGGCGTTGAGCAGCCGCTCCATCGTGGTCTGGCTGGCCGCGAGTGCCGGGGTCGCGATCGCCGCGACGCAAAGACCGAGAAGCCACGCCGGCCGCTGGCCGGCATAGGTCCCAAACCTCATTTGAACACCTCCCTGGCAGCAGAAAACCAAGTTGTCTTTGTGGGCCTCAAGTAAGTGCCCACGGTTGCAGCTTTGCCAGGTTAGAGATTCAGCGTGCTCGGGTCAAACGACAAACCAACCCAGAGGCTCGATTGGCCATCCACCTGAACAACATTGCCCGGGCCGGGTTATCGAGGCGGCGAGCAAGGCCAAGGCGGGCGTCACGCGGGCGCCCGCCGGTCGCCGGGGCCGGGCGCGGCCCCGGCTCAGGAACGGTTCGGCCGCGGGACAGGTCGGCCCCGGCTCAGGGATGGATCGGCCGCGGGACAGGTCGGCTCGGCCTCGGGGATGGATCGGCCTCGGGGATGGATCGGCCTCGGGGATGGATCGGCCTCGGGGATGGATCGGCCGCGGGGATGGATCGGCCTCAGGGGTGGATCGGTCTCGGGGATGGATCGGCCTCGGGGATGGATCGGCCTCAGGGATGGATCGGCCTCAGGGATAGATGATGATCGTCGTGCCGTCGTCGACCTGCGCCCAGAGCTCGTCCATCTCCTCGTTGGTCAGCGCGATGCAGCCGTCGGTCCAGTCGACGTAGGGATGGCCGACGCGCTCGGCGGAAATCCCGTTGGGCAGGCCGTGGATCATGATCTCGCCGCCCGGCGACACGCCCCAGCGTTCGGCCTCGAGATCGTCCCATGCGCGCGGATAGGAGACGTGCAGCGAACGGTGGAAATTGCTGTTCGGGTTGCGCCAGTCTAGGGTGTACACGCCTTCGGGCGTGCGTCCGTCGCCCTGCTGCCGCTTGGGGCCGTTGGGATCGCGGCCGAGCGCGATCCGGTAGGTCGTGACCACCCGACCGGCCTGGAGCAGCTCCAGGCTGCGGGCCGCCTTGTGCACGATCACGAGATCGGCCTTGGCGGGCGTGAAGTGGGGGATCTGGGCGAGCGCCGACGCGCCCGGCGCGAGCGCGCGCAGGACCGTGACCGCGACCGCGAGGGCGACCAACGGTCGCAGGCGCGATCGAGAGAGAGTTCGCTGGCTTCGAGGCATGGCTGTTAGTTCAATCGAAACACCCGATCGTGTAAACCGATTCCGGCGGTAGCGGGTGACCCTCGATGGCCGAATCTCCATGAACAGAGCTAACGAAGAGTTACCACCCATGCGTCGCCACGACGTCATCGCGCTCTGTCTGGTCGGGGTCTGGTTCTCGAGCGGCTGCAATCTCGGCGCCATGCTCGACCAGGATGGCAATCTGCGCGAGACCACCACCTATCGCGCCGCCTATCGGGACACCCTGCCCGACGTCGCCCGGAAGTTCGGTCTCGGCTACGTCGAGATGGTCGCCGCCAATCCGGGCACCGATCCCTGGCTGCCCGGCGAAGGCGCCAACCTCGTGCTGCCGACCGTGCATCTGATGCCCGACGCCAAGCCGGAGGGCATCGTCATCAACCTCTCCGACATGCGCCTCTACTACTTCGAGAAGCCGGGCGCGCCGCCCCGGTCCTACCCGATCGGGATCGGCCGCGAGGGCCTGACCACCCCGGTCGGCACCACCGAGGTCGTGCGCAAGACCAAGGATCCGACCTGGCGGCCGACCGCGCGCATGCGCGCCCTGCATCCGGAGTATCCCGAGGAGGTGCCGCCCGGCCCCGACAATCCGATGGGCACCCGGGCCATGTACCTGGGCTGGCCGCAATACGCGATCCACGGCACCGACAAGCCCTGGGGGGTCGGCCGGCGCGCCAGCAGCGGCTGCATCCGGATGTATCCCGAGGACGCCGAGCAGCTCTACGATCTGGTCGAGATCGGCACCAAGGTCACGGTGATCGATCAGCCGATCAAGCTCGGCTGGATCGATGGCGAGCTGTTCATGGAAGCGCACCCGACCCAGACCCAGAGCGATGAGCTCGAGGCGGTGGGCCGCTTCGATCCGATCCTGACGGGCAGCGTCGTCGATCAGGTGCTGGCCGCCGCCGGCGCCAAGACGGCCAAGCTCGACTGGAGCCGGATCCGCGAGGCCGCGATCGAGCGCCGCGGCTATCCGGTGCGCGTGACCCGCTGAGCCACGGGGTGCCCCGCATCGGCACGGGACACCCCTTGCAGCTCCAGCAGCGACTGCAGGCAACCGCCGCGGCCGGCCCGATCACGCCGGGCCGACCGGCAAGGACCCGTCGCCCGCCCCTATTTGCGCAGCGACTGCTGCATCATGCGGTCCTGGCGCTCCATCGCCATCTTCGCGTTCGAGGCCGCGTCGGTCGCCTCGGCGGCGGAAGCGGCGGCCCGGTCGGCGGCGGCGGAGGCGCGATCGGCGGCGGCCTGGGCATTGGCGGAATCGGTCTTGGCCTGCTGCAGCGCCGCCTTGTCGGAATCGCTCAGTTCCGCACAAGCCGACATCATGACCGCCATGCCGACGGCCATCGTGCCGACGCGAAGACCCCGTGCGAGCATACTCATTGCACCCTCTCTCTGATCATCATCGGTTGAGCCCGCCCATGTTTAGCATCAGCAATGATAAAGGGAATGACAATTTGTACCAATCCGCCTGCCGGTTGCCGGGCCGGTCGCCAGCATCGGGCGGCGACACGCCGCCCGCCGGTCCGCCGCCGGCACGGCGCGCTCACCAGGTGCGCACCGGCCCGGTGTCGACGTGGACGAAGTCGGATTCCGGATAGTAGCCGACCCCGCCCAGCCCGAGCAGGATCGCGGCGTCGCGCAGCTCCTCGAGCCGCCGCCCGGGCATGCGGATGTCGATCGCCATGCCGCGCATGTGCAAGCTGGTCTTCGAAACCCGCGGGCTGCGCGCCGCGAGCATGGCGTTGGTGGCCGGGCAGCGATAGCCGGAGATCACGTTGATCGGGCGGTCGTAGGCCATCTGCAGCCTGAGCTGCTCCAGCAGATCGAGCAGCCGGGGATCGATCGCGTACACGTCGCCGGTGCGGAAATCGCGCAGGGTGTAGTCGATCTCGCGCAGGCTGTCGGTGACGTAGCGCCCGTTCTCCCAGTACACCGCCGAGAGCTTCTCGCCGGTGTGGATGTTGTCGAAGCTGAGCTTGCGCACCGCGGCCTGCGCGGCCGCCGGGCGCACCCGGCAAAGGATCAGCCCGCAGCCCGCGCCGAGCGCCAGGACCAGCGCGCGGCGGCGATCAAAAGACGCGGATTCAGTGCGACTTGTGGGCACCCCTGCAACTCCCTCGATGATTTTTTTGGTTGCCGGCGCCGCGCCATCGCCAGGACCCGCGACCGCGCGGCGAACGCCGCCTTGATCCTGCCACAGGCCGCGCCCGGGCGAAATATCAAACCCTCGGGACGACGCGCCGGGGCGGGGGCAGGGGAAGGGCAGGGGACGCGCGACCTTTCCCGGCATTCTCGACTGTGATACCTGTTGAATGCCGGCCCGGGCCTGCACCTCGGACGTGCCGCCCGGCCAGGGTGATCGAGACGGGTGCTCGATGCCGGCGGCAGGCGGGATAAAGAACTCCTCAATTGGAGACGATCATGGCCAGTCAGGAGCAGCAGGGCGGCGTCCGCTACGTCGAGGTCACGGCCGACTATTTCGAGAAGCGAGGCCTGCGCCGCTACGCCGGGGTCTGGTCGCTCTGGGCGCTCGGCGTCGGCGCGGTCATCTCGGGCGACTTCTTCGGCTGGAACTTCGGCCTGACCTCGGGCGGCTTCGGCGGCCTCCTGATCGCGACCCTGATCATCACGGTCATGTATCTCGGGCTCTGCTACTCGATCGCCGAGATGTCGCCGGCCCTGCCGCACACCGGCGGCGCCTACTCCTTCGCCCGCTCGGCGATGGGCCCCTGGGGCGGCTTCCTGACCGGGCTCGGCGAGAACATCGAGTACGTCCTGACGCCGGCCGTGATCGTGGTCGGCGTCGGCGGCTATCTCGGTGCGATCTTCGGCACCCCGGATGCCTACGCGCCGGCCTGGTGGGCGCTGTCCTACGTGATCTTCGTCGGCCTCAACATCTGGGGGGTCGAGGTCTCGTTCCGGTTCACGATCCTGATCACCTTCCTGGCGCTGGCGATCCTCCTGGTCTTCTTCATCGGCGCCCTGCCGTACTTCGACCTCTCGAAATGGGCGCTCAACATCGGGCTCGACGCCCAGGGCGCGGCGGTCGCGCTGCCCGACGGCGGCGGCCCGTGGCTGCCCAAGGGCTGGTTCGGGATCGCCGCCGCCCTGCCGTTCGCGATCTGGTTCTACCTCGCGATCGAGGAGCTGCCGCTCGCCGCGGAGGAGGCGCACGCGCCGCAGCGCGACATGCCCAAGGGCATCCTGCTCGGCATCCTGACCCTGATCATCGCGGCCTTCCTGACCCTGTTCCTCAACTCCGGGATCGCGCCCGGCGCGTTCGAGGTCGGCGCCTCCACCGAGCCCTTGTTCCTCGGCTTCAAGACCATCTTCGGCGACGGCATCGGCAGCAAGGTGCTCGCGCTGATCGCGGTCGCGGGCCTGATCGCGAGCTTCCACACCATCATCTACGCCTACGGCCGCAACATCTACTCGCTGTCGCGCGCGGGCTATCTGCCGCACTGGCTCTCGATCACCCACGGCCAGCGCAAGACGCCGCACGTGGCGCTGATCGTGGGCGCCGTGATCGGCTTCGTGGTCGCCTGCCTGATCCAGTATTCCGGCGCCCTGTTCGGGCCGGTCCCGGTCGGCGCCGTGCTGCTCAACATGGCGGTGTTCGGGGCCGTGATCTCCTACGCCATGCAGATGCTCTCGTTCATCCTCCTGCGCCAGAACCTGCCCAACATCACGCGGCCCTACGTCAGCACCCTGGGCGTGCCGGGGGCCTGGGCGGCGCTGATCATCGCGCTGTTCACGCTGGTGTTCCTGTTCCTGAACACCGATTACCGCGTGGGCGTCTTCGGCTGCGCGATCTGGTACGGGCTCGCGGTCCTCTACTTCGCGTTCTACGCGCGCAAATACATGGTCCGCTCGCCCGAGGAGGAGTTCGCGCTCGCCGAGCTGCGCAAGGAAGCCGACCGCCGCCGCGGCCGGCGGTGACGGGCAGCCCCATCGCCGTCAGAACTCGAACCGCGGCAGCTGCAGCGAGCGCTCCCAGCCGGAATCGCCGACTGAGGCTCGACGATGGCTGAACGGGAGGCCGGAAGTGTGACCGGCCGGGGGCTCACAGTGGCCAGTTGGCCGCCGCAGTTCGAGAGCGATCTGGACCGAATCCCGTGGCTCGTCCACGGCCGGCCGAGGAGCTTCCTGGAATTCCGCTTGCTTGACATGGAGGAAGATCAGAGAATCTTCCCTGGCGCTCAGCAGAAGGGCAGACTTGGCAGAAATCACTATCTTTACCGTTGGGAATGGCGGCTGATCGGGTTCGGTAAGGTTCCGGTCTGGTTCACTCTCGACGATCGGGGGATCGTTACCCCTGTCATGGCGTACTCGACGGCTCTGCGCTCGAAGCGTGGCGAAAGAACTCTGGCCATCGCACGGGCGCGGCAAATTCATGGAATTGCCGCAATGAGCCTCACGGAGATCGAGTGATGAGCGAAGCGGACACCTACCCTGACCCCAAGACATTCCGAGCTTACAAGAACCGAGAGCGCGACGTTCGCGACGAGCATGATCGGGAGGCTCGCGCCGCCACGCGCGAGCGCGCGTTGGTGCAATGGGTCCACGAGCTGGGCCGGGCTCTCCGACGGCTCCACGAGGTGAGCGGCCTGTCGGATGATCAGCTTGTCGAAGCCCTGGGCGATCCGACCGACGACCTCAAGCATTTGGCAGAGGGTTTTTCGGACCGAGTTCAGGTTGGCGACCTCAAATCCTTCGTGGATGCATGCGGCGGATTCCTCGATATCGTCGTGTACGACAAGGATGGTCAAATCGTGTCCGCACGGGAGCTGGCGCCGATCGGCCGCTCGGCGCCCGGCCCAACGCGCGGGAGCGCACCCGCAAGTGCGCTCGACGAGGAGGCTCTGACCGAGCGAGTGACTACGAACGTCATACGACGACTTGCCCTCGCATTCGAGAGCACCCTCGCGACGTCGTTGAAGGAGGGGAACCAGATGTCCTCTTATGGTCTCCAAGAAGATCCTGCCGTTTTCGGCGTCGACGAAGATCCCGCCTAGCGGAAACGGCCCGGTTCGCCTTCCCTTCGCAGGCTCGTCGAGGGAGTTCGCGATCCCGTGCCGGATACCATTCGCCGCCTGTGGATTAAGCTTGGCTTGGGCCTCGCAGTCGTCGTCGTTGCCGTGCTTGGCATCGGCGCTCTCGACTCGATCAGAGCTGTCAAGGATTGGTTGGGATTCTTCGGCTCGGTCATCGTCATGATTCCGGTGCTACATCTCGAACTCGCCAAGATCGAGATCAAGAAGCTTCGCAACATGCATGTCCGCGATCCTCGGGTTCGAGCTCGCAGCGAGGCCCAATTGAAGATGTGGGAGACCGATCTTGGCCGGCACCGCGCCTGGCACAGCTGGTGCCTTTGTTTCGGCCTCGCGACAATCGCGCTGGCGTTTCGCGCCGGGCTCTGATCCAACACGAAATAGGTGAACGGCAATGAGCGGCAATCTCGATCTCAAGGCCCTGAAGCAGGAGGTGAAGGCGGGCACGATCGACACCGTGCTCGCCTGCTTCGTCGACATGCAGGGCCGGCTGATCGGCAAGCGGGTCACCGGGCACTACTTCCTCGAGCAGGTGGTGCACGAGATGCACGCCTGCGACTATCTGCTGGCGGTCGACATGGACATGGAGCCGGTGCCGGGCTACGCGGCCGCGTCCTGGGACCTGGGCTACGGCGATTTCGCGATCCGCCCCGACCTCGCGACCCTGCGCCGGATTCCCTGGCTTGCCGGCACGGCGCTGGTGCTCGGCGACGTCGTCGATCACCACGGCCACGACGTGGCGCACAGCCCGCGCGCGATCCTGAAGCGCCAGGTCGCCCGCGCCCGCGAGCTGGGCTTCAAGGTCAACATGGCGTCCGAGCTCGAGTTCTACGTGTTCGACGAGCCCTACGATGTGGCGCGCGCCAAGATCTACAAAGCTCTCAAGACCGCCGGCTGGTACATCGAGGACTACCACATCTTCCAGACCACCAAGGAAGAGAGCCTGATCCGCGCGATCCGCAACGGCATGGACGCGGCCGGCATCCCGGTCGAGTTCTCCAAGGGCGAGTGGGGGCCGGGGCAGGCCGAGCTCAACCTCCGCTACGCCGAAGCGCTGGAGATGGCCGACCGCCACGCGATCTACAAGAACGGCGTCAAGGAGATCGCCTTCCTCCAGGGCAAGGCCGTGACCTTCATGGCCAAATGGGATTTCGGCCTCGCCGGCAGCAGCTGCCATGTCCACAGCTCGCTGGTCGGTGCCGACGATGGCAAGCCGGTCTTCGCCGACAAATCAGGTGGCTACACGGACCTCTTCAAGCACTACATTGCCGGGCAGCTGGAGCTCGCCCGCGAGCTCACCCTGTTCCTCGCCCCCTACATCAACTCCTACAAGCGCTTCCAGGCGGGCTCGTTCGCGCCGACCAAGGCGATCTGGAGCACCGACAACCGCACCGCGGGCTTCCGGGTGATCGGCGGCGGCCCCTCGCTCCGGGTCGAGTGCCGGATCCCGGGCGCGGACGCCAACCCCTATCTCGCCTACGCCGCCCTGCTCGCGGCCGGGCTCTCCGGCATCGAGCAGAAGCTCGAGCTCGAGCCCGCCTTCACGGGCGAT
Organism: uncultured Alphaproteobacteria bacterium; assembly: GCA_963733965.1. GTDB lineage: Bacteria > Pseudomonadota > Alphaproteobacteria > Geminicoccales > Geminicoccaceae > DATAOG01. The sequence goes on along the minus strand of CAVTFM010000047.1, from coordinate 120,509 downwards.
GCCTACCGTGGCAAGGACATCCGCGAGATCCCGAAGACGCTGCGCGAGGCGATCGAATGCCTGGACAGGTCCGCAGCGCTGCGCGCCGCCTTCGGCGACGCCGTGGTCGAGCACTACCTCCACGCGGCGCGCTGGGAGCAGTTCGAATACGACCGCCGGATCACCGACCACGAGCTGATCCGCGGCTTCGAGCGCGCCTGAGCGGATGACCGAGCGCGCGGAGTTCGCCGGCCGGACGGCAGTCGTCACAGGTGCGGGCGGCGGCATGGGCCTGCAGATCGCGCGCGATCTCATGGCCGCGGGCGCCCGGGTCGCCGGCATCGACGTCAAGGCGCGGCCGTCAGCGCTCGATGCGGCGCTCTACGCCCAGGGCGACGTCAGCGATGATGGCTTCGTCGGCCAGGCGATCGCGCGCACCTTCGGCGCGACCGGCCGTCTCGATTACCTGGTCAACGCCGCCGGCATTCTCCTGTTCGATCAGGATAAATCCCTGATCGAGATCGACCTCGCGACCTGGAACCGGGTGCTGGCGATCAACCTCACCGGCTGCATGCTGACCGCCCGCCACGCCATCCCCTGCATGGAGAAGAGCGGCGGCGCCATGGTGCATGTGTCGTCGATCCAGTGCCTGCGCGGCGATGATCGGCCGCAGGACGCCTATCAGGTCGCCAAGGCCGGCATCCTGGCACTCTCCAAGTCGATCGCGATCCAGTTCGCATCTCGGAAAATCCGCTCCAACGTGATCCTGCCCGGGCCGACCGAGAGCCCGATGCAGGCGCGCTGGCAGGCCGATCCCGCGATGCGGCACCGGACCGCGGCCGCGGTCCCGCTCGGCCGGGTCGGCAGCGTCCAGGACATGGCGGATGCCTGCCTGTTCCTGCTCTCCGACCGGGCCGCCTGGATCACCGGCACCGAGCTGATCGTCGACGGCGGCCTGATGGCCCGGCCCTGAGAGCCTGTTGCCGGCGCCGCGCCCTGGCGGCGATCTCCGACTTGAAGCCGGTCCATGACGGCCTGATCTGATCGGCAGCGCCCGCGCGCCGACTGCAGCTGCGGCCCCGGATGGAGTGCGGATGCACGCGCACAGCGAAGATCACGGCCATGGCCACGGTCACGACCACGGCCACAGCCACGCCCCCGGAGGTGCCCACGCCCCCGGCGGTGCCCATGCGCACGCCTCGGCGGACAACGAGCGCCGCGTCTTCTGGACCCTGGTGCTGACCGCTTGCTTCATGGTCGCCGAGGTCCTGGGCGGCATCGCCGCGGGCTCGCTCGCGCTGCTCGCCGATGCCGGCCACATGCTGACCGACACCGCGTCCCTGACCCTTGCCTGGATGGCGTTCCGGATCGGCCGCCGGCCGCAGGACGCGAGACGCACCTACGGCTACCACCGCTTCCAGGTGCTGGCGGCCTTCGTCAACGGCGTGACCCTGATCGCCGTGGTCGGCTGGATCGCGATCGAGGCCGCGCGCCGCCTGCTGGCGCCGGCCCCGGTCGAGGGCGGCCTGATGCTGGTGATCGCCGGCCTCGGGCTGCTCGCCAACATCGCAGCCTTCGCCATCCTCCACGGCGGCGACCGCGACAACCTCAACATCCGCGGCGCCGCGCTGCACGTCATCGGCGACCTGCTCGGCTCGGTCGCGGCGATCGTCGCCGGCGCGGTCATCTACGCGACCGGCTGGACCCCGATCGACCCGCTGCTCTCGCTCCTGGTCGCCCTCCTGATCCTGCGCAGCGCCTGGCTCCTGGTCCGCAGATCCGCGCACATCCTGCTCGAGGGCACCCCCGACTGGCTCGACGTCGAGGCGCTCAAGACCGAGCTCGCCGCCGCGATCCCGGCGGTGCTCGACGTCCACCACGTCCACGCCTGGATGCTGACCACCGAGCGCCCGCTGATCACCATGCACTGCCGCGTCCAGGCCGGCGCCGACCACGACCAGACCCTGCGCGCGATCCAGAAGGTCCTCGAGCACAACCACGGCATCGGCCACGCCACCATCCAGATCGAGCCCGGCGCCTGCCCCGACGAGGGCTGCTGAGGCCTCGTCCGCCCGACCTTTGCGGCTCGGCTCAGCCCCGCTCCGCCAGCTCCCGGAGCAGCACCACGCGACCGACGAGATCCGGCCGGCGCGCCGCCTTGCGCTGAAACCGGCGGTCTGCGGTCACGCAGACCGCATCGAGATGCAGCGCCAGCGCCAGATAGGCACAGTCGTAGACGGCATGATCGAGCTCCTTGGCCAGGCTGAGCGTCCCAGGCAAGGGCTCCTCACCCTGCCAGAGGATCAGCGGCGAGCTGCGCAGGCGCGCCATGAGATCCGTCGCGTCCGCTTCCACGAGCCCGCCCTGCCGCATCCGCTTCCAGAGCACGTTCGCGATCTCGACGAAGATGAACCCGGGCGCGTGCAACAGCGCCCCGCCCGTCACGAGCTCCTCGGCAAGCTCGCTGTCGTCCTCCGGCAGAACCCATTTGACCGCCACGCTGGCGTCGACGACAAACGCGCTCACTCCTCCCAGCCCGAGTCGCGCGAGCGGCGGATGATGTCGGTGTTGTCGGAGAAATCGTGCCCCTTCCAGCGCTCCCGGCTCTCGCGGGCAAGCCTCACGAACTCCTCGCGGCCGGCCCGCAGCGCCTGCTCCAGGATCAGGCGGTGCTCGGCCTCGGCCGAGCGGCCGTGCCGGGCCGCGCGCAGCTTGAGCTCGCGGATCAAGTCCTCATCGACCTTGCGCACCGTCAGCACGCCCATCCGCACCTCCGCGCACCGCTCCCCGGCGCGGAAAACCTAGTCATGCCGCCCCCTGCCGTCAATGACAGCATTCCGCTTCTCGAAGTCACCGCTTGGCATGCGCCGCGGGAAACCGCAGTATGCTCCACGAGGCTGATTGAAACCTATCGTGACGCGATGGCATCGGTTCAGGTCCTGCGGATCTTCCTGTCCTCGCCGGGCGATGTCGTCGAGGAGCGGCAATGCGCCCGCGAGGCGATCGCCGAATTGCAGCGCGAGCCCCAGTTCGAGACGGTCAAGCTCGAAGCCGTCAGCTGGGACGATCCCCACGGCCGCACGCCGCTCCCCGCCCAGCTCGACCCGCAGACCGGGGTCGCGCGCGACCTGACGAAGCCATCGGAGTGCGACGCCGTGGTCGGCATCTTCTGGGCACGCATGGGCTCGCCCCTGCCGGCCGGGACGTACCAGAAAACCGATGGCAGCCCGTACCTGTCCGGAACCGAGTACGAGCTGGCGGACGCCTTCGCGGCGAGCCCTTGCCCGGACGTGCTGCTCTATCGCCGCAGCGAGGAGCCCCAGTTGGCCCGCCCGCGACCCCGAGCTGGCAGGACAAGCGGGACCAGCTGGCGCGTCTGGACGCTTACCTCGCGTCCCTGAAGGCCGACAAGCGCTACATCGCCCCCTACTCGACGCCCGCCGAGCTGAAGGAGGGCCTGAAGAACGACCTGCGCAAGATCCTCGCGCGCAAGCTGCCATCCGCAGCGATGGCTGACGCCTTCCAGCACGCGCCGCCGGCGCCGGTCGCCGACGACCGGCTGGCCCAAGCCGAGGCGCGCCTCGCGGCCATGCCGCTGGATACGGTGCCGGCACCGGCGGCCCTGCCGGCGGGCTCGCGCATGCCGCTTGCCCGCAATGCGCTCTTCGTCGGCCGCGAAGCGGATCTCAAGGCGCTCGCCCTGGCGCTCAAGGCCGGCGAGACCGCGGCCGTCGGTCAGATCGCTGCCGCCACCGGCCTCGGCGGCATCGGCAAGACCCAGCTCGCCGGCGAGTTCGTCCATCGCTACGGGCAGTATTTCCAGGGCGGGGTCTTCTGGCTCGGCTTCGCCGATCCCGCGGCGGTGCCGTCCGAGATCGCCACCTGCGGCGGCCCCGGCGGACTGAAGCTCCGGGACGACTTCGGCACTCTCTCTCTGAACGACCAGGTCCAGCTGGTCGCGGCCGAGTGGCAGGGTCCGCTGCCCCGCCTGCTGGTGTTCGACAACTGCGAGGACGAGGCCCTGCTGGCGAGCTGGCGGCCGCAGGCGGGCGGCTGCCGGGTGCTGGTCACCAGCCGCCGCGAGCGCTGGAGCCTGCACCTCGGCATCCACGCCCTGTCTCTCGGCGTGCTCGCCCGCTCCGAGAGCCTGGCGCTGCTGCGCAAGCACCGGCCGGACCTGGCGCCGGACGATCCCGTGCTGGATGCGATCGCCGCCGAGCTCGGCGATCTGCCGCTGGCGCTGCATCTGGCCGGCAGCTTTCTCGCGCGCTATCGGCACGCGCCATCCGGTGCGCCGAAAGCGTATCTGGAAGCGGTGCGGCGGCCCGACCTGCTCGCGCATCGCTCGCTCACCATCGAGGGCGCGTCCCCGACCGGCCACGAGCAGCACGTCGCCCGCACCTTCGCGCTCAGCTACGACCGGCTGCGGCCGGCCGACGCGATCGACGAGATCGCGCTCGCGACCCTGGCGCGGGCGGCCTGGTTCGCGCCCGGGGAGACGATCCCGCGCGCATTGCTGCGGGCGAGCGCCGGGGTCGATGGCGCCGACGAGGCCGCGGCCCTGCGCTTCGAGGACGGCCTCGCGCGGCTGCGCGAGCTGGGCCTGATCGCAGAGCAGGAGGCAGGCGCCCTGGTGCTGCACCGCCTGCTGGCGGCGTTCGTGCGCAGCGAGGCTGGCGATGCCGAGACCCATCGTGGCCAGGTCGAGGCGGCGGTCTTCGCCGAGGCGGCACAGGCTCAACAAAGCCGGCTATCCGGCGCCGCTGCTGGCCTGGCAGCCGCAACTGCGGTTCGTGGCGGACCAGGCGGCGGCAGACGGGCAGCGAGGCACGCCGCCGGTGCTCTTCAACGAGCTCGGCTATCACCTGCGCATGGTGGCCGACTTCGCGGGCGCCAGGGCGGCCTTCGAGCGGGCGCTCGCGATCGACGAGGCGAGCTTCGGGCCCGACCACCCCAAGGTCGCCATCGACGTCAACAACCTGGGCGGGGTGCTGCAGGCCCTGGGCGATCTGGCGGGCGCCAGGGCGGCCTTCGAGCGGGCGCTCCGGATCGACGAGGCGAGCTTCGGGCCCGACCACCCCAAGGTCGCCATCCGGGTCAACAACCTGGGCGGTGTGCTGCGGGACCTGGGCGATCTGGCGGGCGCCAGGGCGGCCTTCGAGCGGGCGCTCCGGATCGACGAGGCGAGCTTCGGGCAGGGCCACCCCAAGGTCGCCATCCGGGTCAACAACCTGGGCGGGGTGCTGCGGGACCTGGGCGATCTGGCGGGCGCCAGGGCGGCCTTCGAGCGGGCGCTCCGGATCGACGAGGCGAGCTTCGGGCCCGACCACCCCGAGGTCGCCACCGACGTCAACAACCTGGGCTTGGTGCTGCGGGCCCTGGGCGATCTGGCGGGCGCCAGGGCGGCCTTCGAGCGGGCGCTCCGGATCGACGAGGCGAGCTTCGGGCCCGGACCACCCCAACGTCGCCAGCTGACGTCAACAACCTGGGCGGGGTGCTGCAGGACCTGGGCGATCTGGCGGGCGCCAGGGCGGCCTTCGAGCGGGCGCTCCGGATCGACGAGGCGAGCTTCGGGCCCGACCATCCTCAGGTCGCCATCTACGTCAACAACCTGGGCGGGGTGCTGCAGGCCCTGGGCGATCTGGCGGGCGCCAGGGCGGCCTTCGAGCGGGCGCTTCGGATCGACGAGGCGAGCTTCGGGCAGGGCCACCCCAAGGTCGCCATCCGACGTCAACAACCTGGGCGGTGTGCTGCGGGACCTGGGCGATCTGGCGGGCGCCAGGGCGGCCTTCGAGCGGGCGCTGGCGACCTTCGAGCGCTTTCTCGGGCCGGAGCATCCGAGCACGCGCATCGCGCGCGGCCACCTGGACAGCCTCGGCGGCGGTTGAACCTCTCCGGCAGCAGCCGGGCAGTGCACACTTCTGTGTCATCGGGCGACAGATGTGGCGCGTGGAGATTGCCTCCACCGGCGCCGGCGGCCCTCGCGCGCGTGCGTCTGCCACGCTCTCGGAATACTTTCCGCCGCTCGGTAGCGACTTGACAGTTGCCGCGGCAGGCTCGTCATCATTATGCGTGTTCTGCGATCGATTTGTTGATGCCGTGCTGGAGGCGATTGATCCGCGCTTGATGCGCCGTTTGTCTTGCCGCGGGAGGCCTCACATCTGAATCGCTCAGGCTTCACATGTGTGTCGCCGAGCCGCCACTTGTGTGTCATGCCAAGTCAAAAGTGTGCCCAGCAGCCAGCTCTCGACTGGGCGAATTGCCGGTCCGGGGCGTCATCCACTCTATCGGTGGCGGTCGATCACTGCACGGGCAGGGAGCGATCACTTCGGCTCGCGCGCCTTTGGAAAGAGCGGGCGGTAGGGCTCTGCCTCCTCGACTACGCGGGCGAACGATGGGCGTTGCTTCAGGCGCTCAAGATAAGCGGCCGTGCGGGGGTGGGTCGCGCCGAGCGGCGCCACCCAGTCGGCATAGAACAAGGCCGGTGCTGCGGCGCAGTCGGCCATGCTGAAGGCATCACCCATCGCCCAGGTCTTCGAGGCCCCGTCCTGCCCGAGGGCCATGGCCTGCTCGATCATGTCGCAGGCCGTCCGCAGCAGCGCCCTGGCCGAGGCCACGCCGTGGGGATCCTCCTGTCCCGGCGGCCGCAGCCGGTCGGTCACGATCTTCTGCATCGGCTCGGCCACGTACAGGTCGAAGAAGCGGTCGCGCAGCCGGGTCTGCAGCGCGAGGTCAGGGTCCGCCGGTAAGAGCTTGATCTTGCCCGGATAATGGCGCGCGAGGTACTCGATGATGATGCTCGACTCCGGCACCAGGCGGTCCCTCGCCTCGTCGCGCAGCACCGGCATCCGCCCGATCGGCCAGAGCGCGTAGAAGGCCGCGCGCGACCTGGTCGTCGGCGAGGTCGACCAGATGCGGCTCGAAGGGCGTGGCGTTCTCGTAGAACGCGATCAGCGCCTTCTGGCAGAAGGACGCGAAGGGGTGGAAGTAGAGCTTGAGCGACATGGGCCAAGGACCTCGGATCTCGGGGTCGCGGAGCCGCGGGTGCAAGGCTCGGCGCCAGGCTTGCTCAACGGAGCCGCCAGCGCTGGGTCCGGGCTGAGCACGCCGCGGGTCGCGAGCATGTGGAGACAACGGGCGGCGACGTTGGTGTAGAAGATCATCATGCCCATGGCCGCGGCCGGGGCGATGTCGCCGGCATCGTCCATGTTCAGGACCGCGACCGAGGCGAGCGTGGTGTCCGGGCCGTAGAGGAAGACCACCGCCGAGACCGTGGTCATGGCGTTGACGAACAGGTAGATCGAGATGTCGAGGATCGGCACCAGGCAGACCGGCACCGTCACCCGCCAGAAGGTCCGGTAGAACGGCTGCTTGAGCGAGGCCGAGACCGCCTCAAACTCCGGGTCGAGCTGCTTCAGCGCAGTCACCGCGGTCAGGTGCGCCACTGTGTAGAAGTGGGTGATGGTCGCGATCACCAGGATGACCATCGTGTGGTAGATCACGTTCAAGGGATTGTAGCGGGCGTTGAAGAAGAAGATGTAGGCGAGCCCGAGCACCAGGCCCGGGACCGCCATCGGCAGCATGGCGAACAGCTGGAACAGGACGCGGCCGGCTTCGAAACCTTTGGCCTTCTCGACCAGATAGGCGCCGAGGAAGACCACCATGGTGCCGAACAGGGCGGTCCAGAGGCCGAGCTCGATCGAGTTGCGATAGGACGTCCAGCCGCCGCCGTCCATGACGTCGAAGCGGTAGTTCTTGAGGCTGAGGCTGAGGTCGTAGGGGTAGAACTTGACCAGGGCGGCGTATTGGCAGGTGCCAAGGATGCCAAGAATGAAGAAGCTCACCAGCAGCAGATAGCCGAGCATCAGAAGATCGAACCGGCGCTCGGGCCGCGGCTCGAGCGGCACGGCGCGGGCCGAGAGCAGCGCCACCTGGCGCTTCTGGATCAGCCGGTCGACCAGGAAGGCGAACGCGGCCGGGATCAGGAGGACCACGCTCACGACCGCGCCCATCTCGAAATTCTGCTGGCCGATCACCTGCTTGTAGACGTCGGTTGCGAGCACGTTGTAGCTGCCGCCGATCACCTTGGGGGCGCCGAAGTCGGTGAAGGCGAGCGTGAACACCACGAAGGCCGCGCTGATCAGGCCGTAGCGCACGCCCGGCAGGGTGACCGAGAAGAAGATCCTGGGCCTGGTCGCGCGCAGCGACAGCGCCGCCTCGTACAGCCTGGCATCGGCGATCGAGAGCGCGGTCAGGACGATGATCAGCGCGTGCGGCAACGTGAAGAACACCTCGGCGATCACGATCCCGATCGGCCCGTAGATGTCGTGGCCGAGCATCGCCCACCTGATCATGCCCTGGTTGCCGAACAGGTAGACCAGCGCAATCCCTGGCAATAACGACGGCACCAGGATCGGCACCAGCGCAATCGTCTTGAACAACCCCTTGGCCGGCACGCAGCTTCGGGTCAGCGCATAGGCGAAGACGAACGCCATCGGCACAGTGATGATGGTCGTGATCAGGGCGATATGCAGGCTGTTCCAGATCGAGTAGGACAACGCCGGGGTCGCGAAGTAATGAACGTAGTTGGCCAGACCAATGAAGCTGCCGTCATGCGCTCGGAAGCTCTTCGAGAGCATGGCGTAGAGCGGCAGCACCAGTGTAATGATCAAATAGAGCCCGATCAGCGCCATCAGCAGGCGCATCATGAGGGCATCGCGGCCGAGCTTCGACCGCACTTTGACTTGCAGAATCGGCGGCGCGAGGGTCGCGGCCCTAGCCATCGGGAGCGTCCTCGAACACCCGCAGCCGCGCCGCCGGCAGCGTCACGTTCAGGCTCTGGCCGACCTGGATCGCCTCACTCCGCACCAGGTTGATCGAGACGTCGGCGCAGCAGCGATGCGCGGCCAGGCCCTCGAGCGCGAGCTCGGCGCGCACGAACGAGCCGAGGAACTCGAGCTCCCGGACCTCCGCGCGGAAGGTGTTGGGCTGGTCGGAGGGCGCCACCTGGACCATGAGGTCCTCGGGCCGGACCGCGAGGGTCACCGGGGCGCCCGGCGCCAGCCGGTCGAGGCGCTCGGGCAGGCTGACCTCGAGCGCGGCGATGCCGACCCGCTGCGGGCCCGTGATCCGGCCGGGCAGGAAGTTCATGGTGCCGATGAAATCGGCGACGAAACGGGTCCTGGGCTCGCGATAGATCTCGAGCGGCGTGCCGACCTGATCGATGACGCCCTGGTTCATCACCACGATCCGGTCGGCCATGGTCAGCGCCTCCTCCTGGTCGTGGGTGACCATGATCGTGGTCACCCCGAGCCGGCGCTGGAGCGCGCGGATCTCCTGGCGGAGCCGCGCCCGGACCTTGGCGTCGAGCGCCGAGAGCGGCTCATCCAGCAGCAGGAGGCCGGGCGAGGGGGCAAGCGCCCGGGCGAGCGCCACCCGTTGCTGCTGCCCGCCCGAGAGCTGGGCCGGATATTTATGGCCCTGGTCGGCGAGGCCGACCAGCTCGAGCAGCTCGGCGACCCGGGCATCGATCGCGGCCCGCCTGGCGCGCCGGTTCTCGAGCCCGTAGGCGATGTTCTTGGCGACCGTCAGGTTGGGAAACAGCGCGTAGGACTGGAACACGATCCCGAAGTCGCGCTCGGACGGCGGCAGGGCGGAGATCTCGCGGCCCGCCTGCTCGATCCGGCCGCCGGATTGGACGTCGAGCCCCGCAATCGCGCGCAGCAAGGTGGTCTTGCCGCAGCCGGAGGGCCCCAGGAAGCAGACGAACTCGCGCTCGAAGATGTCGAGCGAGACGTCGGCGAGCGCCGTGAAGCCACCGAACCGCTTGGTCAGCTGCTCGATCCGCAGGTAGGGCGTGGCGCCGCCGGTCCTGCTCATGACGCTGTTACGGCGCTCTCATGGGTGCGCCCAGGGGTACTCTCAGGGGTACTCTCAGGCTCATGGGCACTCTCAGGGATGCACTCGGGGGCGCTCCCATGGGGAGCCCGGTCCGATCATGCCGCGCGCACGAACTCGAACCGCTTCGGTGCGCGCTGTCGCCGCCGGAGATTTGGGGTTGCGAGCGCGCGCCGCGATCTCGCCACGTCGGAGGTCGGAGCGGGATCGTCACGCTGACGCTCGCGACCCTGATCATCGCCGAGCTCGACCCGAGACCGTCCGGTCGCAGCGCCCGGCCACGAGCCGGAATCCGCTGCCGAGCGTACGGTAATTCTTTCTTCGGATGGCCCATGGGACCGTGACAATCCGCGCGCTCCGGGGTGTAACCGGCGAACAGAGTCCCAGGATCGCATGGACCAGCCGACATCGGTACCCTGGCGGCAAAGGGTTGACGAAAGGTCAATCGGGCGCCGGGCGGCTTTGACCCGGCACGCCATTTCGCGGACCCCGTGCGGCCTCGTGGCGGCTGCCCGGAGCAAACGTCCGGCCATCGCCACGAGGCCGCTCGTGCGCTCGTCCCGGCACCTAACTCTTGGGCTCGGATTTGGAATCGTAGCGCTTTTGCCACTCGGCGAGGATGCGCTCGCGATTCGAGGCCGCCCAGTCGAAGTCGTTCGCGATCATCTTCCCGGCGATGTTGTCCGGGAAGTTCTTGACCGGCTGGGCGAGCTCGGGGATCGCGATCACCGCGTAGCCCTCGTTGTACATCCGGTTCGCCTGCTCGGTCACCGACCAGTCGACCAGGGTCTTGGCCGCCTCGAGCTTCCTGGTGCCCTTGACGATCGCGGTCGCCTCCATGTCCCAGCCGATCCCCTCCTCCGGGATCACGATGTCGATCGGCGCGCCCTCCTCCTTGAGGCGCGCGGCGCGGAACGCGAACGAGATGCCGATCGGCACCTCGCCCTGGGCCGCCTGCTTGCAGGGCTTGGAGCCGGAATGGCTGTAGGTGGCGATGTTCTCGTGCAGCCCGTCCATGTATTTCCAGCCGTCGTCCTCGCCGAACAGCTGCAGCCAGCTGGAGACGTCGAGGAAGCCGGTGCCCGACGAGTTGGGGTTGGGCATGACGATGTGGCCCTTGTAGACCGGCTTGAGCAGGTCCTTCCAGCCGGCGGGCTTGGGCAGGCCGAGCCGGTCGGCCTCGACGGTGTTGAAGCAGAGCGCCGCGACCCAGGCGTCCATGCCGACCCAGGCCGGCGGCGAGGCGGTGTCGTGGAATTTCGAGTCGAGCCGCTCCAGGCCGGCCGGCGCATAGGGCTCGAGCATGTCCTCGTTCTTGAGCAGCATCAGCGAGGTCGCGGCCAGCCCCCAGATCACGTCCGCCTGCGGGTTGTCCTTCTCGGCGAGCAGCTTGGCGGTGACGATGCCGGTCGAATCCCGCACCCACTTGATCGTGATGTCTGGATGGTCCTTGTTGAACCGCTCGGCGTACTTCTTCAGATCGTCCGCCTCGATCGCGGTATAGACGGTCAGATCCTCAGCCGCCGCCGGCACCGATCCGGCTGACCAGGCGGCCACCACGGCCGCGGCCAGGTTGACTGCGGTCGCCCGCACAAGGGCCGTGCTCATGCTCGTTGTCCCCCTCGCAACATTGTTGGTCGCAGCGGTCCGCCCGGCAAGCCAGCCGGAACCGGGCTCCGCTGAACGAAGCGGCAACTATACGACAGTTCGATGACAGTAAGAAGGCACCGGTCGGCGGCAGCGCCCCGGCTGGAGGGTCAGCGCCGCGGCTGCGCGGATCAGCGCACCGGGTGCGCGCCGCGCACCAGGCGGACGCGGCTCGCCTGCGGGCCCATCGGTCCCTCCGCATCGGCCATCGAGTAGAGCACCTCGCTGCCGACCTCGAAATGGTCGAAGGCGTCGTCCTCCACGACCACGCGGTGGAAGTAGACGTCGACCCCGCCCGGGGTTTCGATGAAGCCATAGCTCTGTTCGGGGTAAAGCCGGACCACGCGCGCGTAGATCCGGCCGTCGTGACTCTTGACCTCGCGGCGAGCCACCTGGGCGTGCTGCTCGAGCTTGCGTTCCGCGGCATCGAAGGCCGTGCCGATGACCAGATAGGCGTCGTCGCGCGACTCGTGGCGGCGCTCCTCGCGCTTGACCACGATTTCTTTGCCCGCGACGCCGATGTCGATGGTGATGCCGACGGTGCTGCGGTGCGGCTGCTTGTGCGGCGCCTCGACGGTCACCCGACAGAACACGATGCCGTCGAAGAACCGCTCGAGGCGGGCGACGCGCTCGCGTACCCGGGTCTCGATCGCATCGGAAGTGGCCATGTTGTGAAAGCGGATCTGGAGAGGCACCTGCATGCTCAGCCCTCTGCCTGGTTGACGGCGGCGGCCAGCGTCGCGCTCGGGCCTCGTCGGCTCCGCTGGCCGTGGACCAACGCCCAGCTCCCATTGTAGGGTCCACCGGCCGTGGCCGCCAGCAAACCCCCTGATCGGGGGCCAGGCGGAATGATACCACCCGGACCGGACTTTTGCGGAGTCAGCTGATCCATGCCGAACATCACGTGGGTACTCATTGCCGATGGCGCCAGGGCCCGCGTCCTGGCGCAGGACAAGCCCTTCGAGGCGCTCAAGCCCGCCTTGGAACAGGAGGAGATCACGGGCAGCATGGCCCAGAGCAAGGAGATCGGGAGCGACCGGCCGGGGCGCAGCTTCGACAGCAGCGGATTGGGCGGCCGCCACGCCATGGAGCCGTCGACCGACCCGCAGCGCTACGCCAAGTTCGCGTTCGCGCGCGAGCTCGCCGAACGGCTCGAGGAGGCGGCCTACGCCGGCCGCTTCGACCGGCTGATCCTGGTCGCCGCGCCCAAGACCCTGGGCGACCTGCGCGAGCTGCTGCCCGCCGCGGTCAAGGCCAGGGTCGTGGCCGAGATCGACAAGGACCTGACCCACGTGCCGGTGCGCGATCTGCCCAGGCACCTGGCCGGGGTCCTCAAGCTCTAGACCAGACCAGGCGGCTCCGCCGCGCGGGCGGCGGTCACGATTCGGTGGCGCCCGCCCGCGCCCTGAGTTCGGCCAGCAGGCCGTCCATGCTGCTGCGCTCGATGACCGCCGCGAACTCGGACCGCTGCGACACCAGCAGGCTCGCTCCCTGGATGATCAGATCGATGATCACCGGCCGACCGTCGCGCTGGCGCAACCGCCAGTCGACGTCCAGGTTATCGCCCTGCTGGGTCACCACCTTGGTGCGGACCAGGACGTCGTCCTTGCCCGCGGGCTGGCTGCCCAGGATCCGGAAGTGCTGGTCGAGCGGACCTCCGGCGCCGTTGGCGTATTGATCGAGCCGGCGGGCCAGATTGCGCATCACCACCGCGTCGAACAACTGCTCGTAGCCCGACCGCTGCGTCTCGGTCAGCTCCTGCCAGTGACGACCGAGCACGAGGCGGCTCAGCAGCGCCACGTCGGTTTCGGAGGTGAGCAGCTGGGTCAGCTGGTCGAGCCGGTGGCGCTCATCGAGGTCGCTGCGATGCAGCAGCGCCCAGGCGCGCTCGGCCAAATTCCGGACCACGGCTTCGGCGCTGACGGGCGGGCTCGCCGCCCGGGCGGATCGACGGAGCAGCGGGAGCAGGGCCATGCCGGCGGTCATGACGAGCAGCCGCCGGCGGCCGAGAGACGGCCGCGCGGGGTTCATTGTTGGTCTCCAGAACGGTGCCGCTTACGTTCTTAGCTGGTGACGACGACCCGACAGTTAGCAGATCGCCATGATCCGCCCAATATCTCACACCTGGTTGGGCGCGATCAACGGTCCTCGGCCGCCTCCCGACCACGTCCGCCTGCCTGCCCGCCGGCACAATGCTACGGCGGGGTCGGCGCGTCCAATGCCGAACAGGTATCATCACGACAAGCGGCGGGCATGGTCGCCGCGACCGCAGCCCTGCCTCAGGACACCTCGTCGATCTCTTCCGGGGTCAACTGTCCGGGCACCAGCGTGACCGGCACGCGCATCTGGCTGCCCATCTGGCTGACCAGGTAGGTCACCAGGGGCCCCGGGCCCTCGCGGCCGGTGGCCGTGCCCAGCACCAGCAGCTGGATGCTCGGGTCCTCCTCGATCAGAGCCAGCAGCTGCTCGTTGCGCCAACCCTCGCGGACGTGCAGGATCGGTAGCTTGCCGGTCTCGGCCTGGACCTTGGCAGCGAGCGCCTGCAGGGTCTGCTCGGCCCGCTGGCGCGCCTCCTCCTGCATCACCCGCTCGACCCCCAGCCAATGCTGGAATTCCGCCGGCTCGATCACGTAGAGCAGGGCCACCCGGCCGTCGGTGCTGCGGGCGCGGCGGATCGCGAAATGCAGCGCATTCTGCATCTCCGCGGTCTCGTCGACGACCACGAGGAACACCCGTTCGCGCCTGGCCATCGGCGCCAGGGGCGGCACCGGCTCCGGCTGCACGGGCGGTTGGTCCGGGCTCTCCTCAGCCATGGCTCACCCTCTCCGAAAGACCACCCCGGCCAACCAGCCCAGGGTTGCGGACAAAGCGACTGCCATCAAGCCGTAAAGTACCGATTGCTGGTTCGCGAAATCGAACACGTCGGCCTCGACCCCGATCTTGCTGATCACCAGCGCGCTGCGCTGGGCGTCGGTGACCTCGCCGTCATGGAGCTCGAAGACCTGGACCTGGTAGATGCCGGGCGGCACGTTGGCGGGGAAGTGGAGCGTGGCGCGAAACAGCCTGGGGCCGATGAAATTGACCGGTGCCGGCTTGGCGCTGTACAGGCCCAGACGCTGCTTGTTGCGCACCAGCGCGTCCTGGAACGCCGCGATCTCGCCGATGTCGAGGCCGGCCGCCTCGATCGGCAGCAGCTTCAGATCGTCGGTGCCGAGCTCGAGCCGCGCGCGCACGTCAGGCAGGGCGATCTTCTCGAGCGGGCCGGAGCTGGCGACCGCATAGTAGCCGGGCACATGGTCGAAGGCGAGCCGGTCGCGGTTGATCCAGATCCCGGCCACCTGCGCCTTGCGCCGGACGATCTGGCTGACCCGCGGACCTTGCACGGTGACCACGATGTCGTGGTCGCCGTCGCTGGTGCCGAACAGGACCACGTCGGTGCCGACGAACGCGGTGGTGATCGCGATCAGCCGCTGGGACAGGTCGGCGACCAGGGTCTCGGCGCTCGCCTGGCTGCAGGCCCGGAGCCCTGCCGCCACGACCAGGACCACGCTCAGAGCTTCGAGGCCCCGGCCCAGGCGGCGCATCAGTCGCGCCCCACCGCGCCGAGCGAGTACAGGTCCTCCGGCTTGACGATCAGGTCGTAGCCAAGCTTGACGCAGACCAGGAGGGCCAGCGCCGCAAGCAGGATGCGCAGCTGTTCGCCGCGCAGGCGGGCGCCGGCGCTCGAGCCGAGCTGGGCGCCGATCACGCCGCCGACGATCAGGGCCAGCGCCAGGATCACGTCCACGGTCTGGTTGTCGACCGCATGCAGGAAGGTCGTCGCCGCCGTGACGAAGGTGATCTGGAACAGCGACGTGCCGACCACGACCTGGGCCGGCATGCCGATCAGATAGATCATCGCCGGCACCATCAGGAAGCCGCCGCCGATGCCCATGATCGCGACCAGGATCCCGGCCACCACCCCGATGCCGAGCGGCATCAGCGCGCTGATGTAGAGCCGCGAGCGGTGAAACCGGACCTTGAGCGGCAAGCCGTGCAGCCAGAGATGGCGATGCCGGCGCGTGAACCCGGTGGCGCCGCGCCGGCGCACCTGCAGCCAGGCGCGCACCGACTCAGCCAGCATCAGCAGGCCGATGACGCCGAGGAACAGCACGTAGGAGAGCGAGATCGACAGATCGATCTGGCCGAGCCGGCGCAAAAGGCCGAACAGCCAGACGCCGATGACCGCGCCCGCGAGGCCGCCCAGGACCAGGACCGAGCCCATGCGCAGATCGACGTTGCCGCGGCGCAGGTGCGCCATCACGCCGGACAAGGACGAGGCCAGGATCTGGCTGCTCTGGGTCCCGACCGCGACCGCCGGCGGAATGCCCAGGAAGATCAGGAACGGCGTCATCAGGAAGCCGCCGCCGACCCCGAACATACCCGACAGGAAACCGACCACCCCGCCGAGGCCGAGCAACAGGAACAGGTTGAGCGACAGCTCGGCAATCGGAAGATAGATGACCATGCTCGTCCCGGGGGCGCCAGCGCGGGTGCGCGCGCACCATTGCCGAGCCGTTCCCGGTAGTCAAGGCAAGCCTGGGACAGGCCATCGGTGCGCGGGAACCGCCCAACCAGGTCTCCACGACGCTCAGCTGGCAGCGACGATGTGGTGGTAGGGGGTGGGGCGGCTGCGGACGGCTTGCCGGATGACGCGGGCGGAGCGGTGGCTGAGGTCCCCGGCGCCGCGGCGGTTGAAGCAGCAGACGTTACTCGTCGAGGTCGACCAGGAGATGCCTGGCGCAGACCGCACCGTGGCGGGTGCCCAAGCGCCGGCGCTTGGCGGGGCCGAACACCAGCCGGATGGCCGGCAGTGGCCGGATCGACCAGCGCGTGATGCGCCAGGTGACGCATTCATGCATCACTTCTGTCGCCTGAAGCCGCGCTCCGATCGACGCTGCGACGAAAAAGTTAGCCCGCGCAGGCGCTTACGTGAAGCGCACCGGTGCACGGAAGTGGCGCCTGCCGTGCGCACGCCGCCAGCAGGAAAATTTGCCTCTAGCGGCTTTGCGGCGTGTCGCGCAAGGAGTATGTTCCCCGAAAGGCAGCACTGCGCTTGCATTTGTTCCTGTTTTGGCGTACAAGCGACGCCGAGAGCTGCAATCGCCTGGGCCCTCAGGCTCATCCGCATCGGGACATCCGCCATGACCTCCGAGAGCTCCGCCATGACCTCCGAGAGCAAGGCCGGCGCGCGTGCGCTTGCGAGCCGGCAGAACGGGGCCCGCTCGCGCGGGCCGACGACCGGGGCCGGGAAAGCCGTCGCCGCCCGCAACGCGCTCAAGCACGGGCTCACCGCCCGCAAGGTCGTCATGCTCGATGACGAGGACGCGGCCGCGTTCCACGAGTTTCAGGCGGCGCTGCGGGTCGAGCTCGCGCCCGAAGGCGTGCTCCAGCACGACCTCGTGAGCCGGATCGCGCTCGGCTTGTGGCGCGCGCGACGCTCCGATCGGATCGAGGCGGGTATGTTCGCGAGCTACCTCGAGCCCACGCCAGGACGGCACGGCGACGGGCCCAACCTCGGCCTGGCCATGATCCGCGACGGCCACGGGCCGCGTGCGATCGACATGCTGCTCCGCTATCGCGGCGCTGCGTACGCCGAGCTGTTCCGGGCGCTCGGCGCCCTGAAGGCGCTTCAGGCCGGGGCGGCTGCCGGCGCGGGCAGGGACATGGCCGTCCTGTCGCCGCCCGCGACCTAACGGGCTCGCGAGGCGCGCTGAGCGTCGCTTCCGTCCGCGCAGGGCGATCGTCGGACAGAAATCTCGCCAACGCCGCTGCGGTCGCCGCGAAACGAACCCGAGAGCCGCGCCAAGCCTGGGGCTCCGCCTGTCCTGTTCGACCCCATTGCGGAGCCGTCGGGTGGAGTGAGGCGGCGCTCGCCCCAGGCGCGACCAGGCGCATCGACCCGCGGTGATGACAGCTGGCGGCGGCGGCGCTATAGCAGCGCTACGCTAAGATCCGGCCGCCAGCGAGCATGCCATGCTCAGAACCGGCCGCGAGGGGGACGGTTCTGCTCACACGCTCGCTCGATCTGTCGCCGCCGGTCGCGGACGAGGTCAAGACCACGACCTGCTACATGTGCGCCTGCCGCTGCGGCATCAAGGTGCACCTGAAGGACGGCAGGATCCGCTACATCGAGGGCAACCGCGACCACCCGGTCAACCATGGCGTGCTCTGCGCCAAGGGCTCGGCCGGGATCATGCAGCACTATGCGCCGGCGCGCCTGACCAGGCCGCTGATGCGGGTCGGCGAGCGCGGCGCCTGCGAGTTCCGCGAGATCGAGTGGGACGAGGCGCTGGCGACCGCGACCCGGTGGCTCTCAGCGATCCGCAACGACGACCCCAGGCGCCTCGCCTTCTTCACCGGGCGCGATCAGAGCCAGGCGCTGACCGGCTGGTGGGCGACGCAGTTCGGCACCCCCAACTACGCCGCCCACGGCGGCTTCTGCTCGGTCAACATGGCGGCCGGCGGCATCTACACGATCGGCGGCTCGTTCTGGGAGTTCGGCGAGCCCGACTGGGAGCACACCCGCTACTTCATGCTGTTCGGCTGCGCCGAGGACCACGACAGTAACCCGCTCAAGATCGGCCTCGGCAAGCTCAAGGCGAAAGGCGTCAAGTTCGTCTCGGTCAACCCGGTGCGCACCGGCTACTCCGCGATCGCGGACGAATGGCTCGGCATCACCCCCGGCACCGACGGCCTGTTCGTGCTCGCCCTGGTCCACGAGCTCCTGCGCGCGGGCAAGGTCGACCTCGACTATCTGACCCGCTACACCAACGCCCCCTGGCTCGTGACCCTGGCCCCGGGCGCCGCCGATGACGGCCTGTTCGCGCGCGACCCCGACGGCGTGCCGCTGATCTGGGACCGGGTCGCCATGGCGCCGCGTGCCGCCCATGATCCGGACGCAAAGCCGATCTTGAAAGGCCAGGTGACACTTCCCGATGGCCGGCGGGCGCGGCCGGTCTTCCACCTGCTGGCCGAGCGCTATCTGGCCGACGACTACAGCCCCGATGCGGTCGCGGCCCGGACCGGGATCGCGGCCGGGACGATCCGCCGGATCGCGGCCGAGCTCGCCCAGGCGGCGTTCGCCTCGCCCCTGATCCTCGACCAGCCCTGGACCGATGCCTTCGGCCGGCGCCACGCGCAGATGATCGGCCGGCCGGTCAGCATGCATGCGATGCGCGGGATCTCGGCGCACGCCAACGGCTTTCACACCTGCCGGGCCCTGCATGTCCTCCAGATTCTGCTCGGCAGCATCGATGCGCCGGGCGGCCTTCGCTACAAGCCGCCGTTCCCGAAGCCGATCCCGCCGGCCCCCAAGCCTGCCGGCAGGCCGGACCAGGTGGCGGCCGGCAAGCCCCTGGCCGGGCCGCCGCTCGGCTTTCCGACCGGGCCCGAGGACCTGCTGGTCGAGGCCGACGGCACCCCCCGGCGGATCGACAAGGCGTTCTCCTGGGACGCGCCGCTCGCCGCCCACGGCCTGATGCATCTGGTGATCACCAACGCCCACAACGGCGATCCCTATCCGATCGATACGCTCTTCCTCTACATGGCCAACATGGCCTGGAACTCGGCCATGAACGTCAGCGGCACGCTCGCCATGCTGACCGCAAAGGACCCGGCGAGCGGCGAGTACCGGATCCCGCGGATCATCTATTCCGATGCCTATTTCTCGGAGACGGTCGCCTACGCCGACCTGGTCCTGCCCGACACCACCTATCTCGAGCGCTACGACTGCATCTCGCTCCTGGACCGGCCGATCGGCTCGGCCGACGGCCCGGGGGATGCGATCCGCCAGCCGGTGCTGGCACCCGACCGCGACGTTCGCCCGTTCCAGGACGTGCTCCTCGATCTGGGCCATCGCCTGGGCCTGCCGGGCATGACCAGTGACGACGGCAGTCCGGAGTTTCCAAAGGGTTATCCGGACTACCTGATCCACCACGAGCGCCAGCCCGGGATCGGCTCGCTGGCCGGCTGGCGCGGCCCGGACGGGACCAAGGAGGGCAGGGGGGAGGTCAATCCCGACCAGCTCCAGCGGTATATCGAGCACGGCTGCTTCTGGCGGGGCGAGATCCCCGCCGAGGCGCGCTACTTCAAGCACGTCAACCGGGCCTATCTGGACTACGCGGTCCAGATGGGCTTCATCGCCAAGGCGGAGCCGATCACCCTCCAGCTCTACAGCGAAGTGCTGCAGAAGTTCCGGCTCGCGGCCCGGGGGCACGGTCGGGTGCAGCCGCCCGAGCGCCACCGCGCGCGCATCCTGACCTATTTCGACCCGCTGCCGTTCTGGTATCCGCCGTTCGATGACGCCTCCGACCGGGAGGGCTTTCCGCTCCACGCCGTCACCCAGCGGCCGATGGCGATGTACCATTCCTGGGGCGGGATGAACGCCTGGCTGCGGCAGATTCACGGCAGCAACCGCCTCTACCTGCACCACGCCCGGGCGGCAGCGCTCGGCCTCGAGGACGACGCCTGGGTCTGGGTTACCAGCCGGCACGGCCGCATCAAGGCTCAGATCCGTCTGGTCGACGGCGTCAACCCCGAGACCTGCTGGACCTGGAACGCGATCGGCAAGCGGGCCGGCGCCTGGAACCTTGCGACCGACGCGCCTGAGGCGCAAAAAGGCTTCCTGCTCAATCACCTGATCGACGAGCTTCTGCCAGAGCGCGAAAGCGGCTACCGCTACGCCAACGCCGACCCGGTGACCGGCCAGGCGGCCTGGTACGATCTTCGCGTGCGCATCGAGCCCGCCGCCCGCGCCGAGGCCGGCACCGGCGCGCCGCAGTTCGCGGCGCTGTGCCCGCCACCCGGCCTGCCGCCGGCGCCGAAGGTCTCCCGGTTCGGCCTCGAGTTCCGCAGGCGGCCATGACCAGCCTGCCGGCAAGCCGCCCGGACCGGCGCCTCGGCCTGGTGATCGACCTCGACACCTGCGTCGGCTGCCAGGCCTGCGTGGTCCACTGCAAGGAGTGGAACACCGGCGGCTATCCGGCGCCGCTCACCGATCAGGACCCGTACGGCGCTTCGGCGCGCGGCGCCTGGCTGAACCGCGTCCACGGCTACGAAGTCGGCGAGGGGGCGGCCGGCCGGACCGTGCATTTCCCGAAGTCCTGCCTGCATTGCGAGGATGCCGCCTGCGTCACGGTCTGCCCGACCGGCGCCTCCTACAAGCGCGCCCTGGACGGCATCGTCCTGGTCGACGAGGAACTCTGCATCGGCTGCGGGCTGTGCGCCTGGGCCTGCCCCTACGGTGCCCGCGAGCTCGATGCCGATCGGGGCGTGATGAAGAAATGCACCCTGTGCATCGACCGGATCTACAACGAGAACCTCGAAGAAATCGACCGGGTCCCGGCCTGCGTCCGGACCTGCCCCGCGAGCGCCCGCCACTTCGGCGACCTTGGCGATCCCGATTCGGCGGTCTCGCGCCTGGTCACCGAGCGCGGCGGCTACGACCTGATGCCGGAAATGGGCTACCGGCCAACCAACAAATACCTGCCGCCGCGACCGCGCAGGACCGAGCCCGGCTACCTCGGCGCGCCGGCCGCGCTCGAGCCGGCCGCGCCGGCGGGCGGCTTCCTCGCCTGGTTGGACCGCGTGCTCTCGGACTGATCGCGCCCCGTGCATCCGGCACCCTCGATCATCCTGTTCACGACCACCTCCGGCGCGGGCTATGGCCTCCTCTTCCTGCTCGGCCTCGGGGCGGGGTTTGGCCTGCTCCCGGCCGATCCCGGGTTCGGGCTCGGCGCGCTCGCGCTCGCGCTGGCCCTGATCACCGTCGGCCTCCTGTCCTCGACCCTGCATCTCGGCCACCCGGAGCGCGCCTGGCGGGCAGTCAGCCAGTGGCGCTCGTCCTGGCTGTCGCGCGAGGGCGTTCTGGCGCTCCTCACCTACCTGCCGGCACTGGCCCTCGGCCTCGGCTGGCTGTTCTCCGAACCCGAAGCTGGCTGGTTCGTGGTGCCGGGGCTGGTCGCGGCACTCGGCGCGGCCGCGACCGTCTGGTGCACCGGTATGATCTACGCCTCGCTCCGGCCGATCCAGCAATGGCATCAGCCGCTGACCGCGCCGGCCTACCTCGCGCTCGCGCTGATGAGCGGGGCGCTGCTCCTGCATCTTGTGCTCGCGCTGTTCGGCCTGCCGCGGCTGGCGGTGGGCAGCCTTGCCCTGATCGCGACCATCCTCGCCTTCGGGCTCAAGGCGCTCTATTGGCGGACTGTCGCGCGGGCCGAGCCGCTCAGCACGCCCGAGACCGCGACCGGCCTCGGCGCGCTCGGCCTGGTGCGGATGGTCGAGCCGCCCCATACCCAGACCAACTATCTGCTGAGCGAGATGGGCTTCGTGGTCGCGCGCAGGCACGCCCGAACGCTCCGCCGCCTGGCTTACGCCCTCGGGCTCGGCGGCGGGCTCGTCCTCACGCTTCTGGCCCTGCTCACATCCGGCGTCCTCGCCGGCACGCTGGCGCTGCTCGCAGCACTCGCCGGGCTCGCGGGCATTGCCCTCGAGCGCTGGCTGTTCTTCGCCGAGGCGACCCACACGGTGATGCTGTACTATGGTCGGCGGCCGGCGCCGGAGGCCGCCGGTCGAGGTCGGTGCTAGACTACAACGTGAGCAGGGGAGCCTCGGCCGCCGCGAGGGTCGGGGCCTCGGCCAGCTCGCGGGCACAATAAAGGCCGTGCAGGGTTTGAAGCAGGGCGCGGGCCTCGCTGCCCTCGATGGTGTAGTAAATGGTCTGCGCCGAGCGGCGGGTGCTGACCAGGCGATCCCGGCGCAGCCGGGCCAGGTGTTGGGAGAGCGCCGACTGGCTGAGCCCGATCAGGCGGACCAGCTCGCCGACCGACTTCTCGCCTTCCAGCAGCTGACAGAGGATCATCAGCCGGCGCGCGTTGCCGAGCGCCTTCAAAAGCTCGGAGGCCTCACGCGCCCGCCGCTGCAGCTGGTTCGGGTCCATCCCAAACGTCCCCCTGGTTGTTGGGCGGAACTCAGGCAGCCCGGGCGTCTGGCCGGCCGATGACGCCGGATGCCGCTCCGCCGTTGGCCGTGGCGGCCGCCTCGTCGCGGGGCGGCGGCGAGGCAAGGGCGGTCACGGCAGTGTCCTGACATAGTCGCCTGCAGCGGCGCTTTCCATAGCCGCCTGCGGATTCGCTCTCAGTCGTTCGACGGCGTGTCGGCGACCTCCTCGACCGGATTGCCGCCGGCGTTGGCGAAGATCCCGACCAGGAAGCGGCCCGCATTCAGGAAGCGGGCGGGATCGTAGGCGACGTCGTCGACCCGGACCTCGTAGTGGAGATGCAGGGCCGTGCTCCGGCCGGTGTTGCCGATCACGCCGACTTCCTGCCGGAACCGGACATCGTCGCCGACCGCCACGCTGATCGACTTCAGATGCCCGTAGCGGGTGATGATCCCCATGCCGTGGTCGATCTCGACCATATTGCCGTAGGGGCCGGCGGGCCCGGCGTGGATCACATGCCCGGGCGCGGTCGCCAGGACCTTGGAGCTGACCGCCGCGCCGAAGTCGAGCCCGGCGTGGAACGCCCACTGGTTGGTGAACGGATCGCGCCGCTTGCCGTAGCCGCTGGTCAGGTAGAAGTGGTCGAGGGGTGAGGCGAGCGGCAGGGTGCGCGCGAGCTTCTGCAGCGCCGCCAGACGCTGGATGTCGTTCTGCATGGGGTCGCTCGGGAGCCGCGGCGCCATCTTCTCACCGGGCAGATCGCCGCCCGGAGCCGCCACCTGGAGCGGGCCGCCTTGGCCCAGCTCGCTGGTGCCGGCGCGGGCGATCAGCGTCTCCACGTCGACGCCGGTCTCCCCGAACAGCTGCTGGAGGGCCTCCGTGCTGCCGAGCACCCAATCCTTGAGCCACACGCGGGAGGTCTCGCTGCGGCTGCGCAGCTGCTGGATGTCGCCCTCGAGACGCGCGACGTGCCAGCGCAGGCCGACCTCCACCTGACGCTCCGCATCACGCTGCTGACTGATCTCGGCGAGCCGCTGCTCGGTGCTTTCCAGGCGCTCCTTCAAGGCGGATTTGTCGGCCTCGAGGCTGGCCAGCCGGTCCTCGACCCCGGACACCGACTGCTCGAGGTCGGTGGCCAGGTCGCGGGCGTGGTTACGCTGCTCGGCGATGGTGTCGAGCTGACGCTCGCGGGAGTCGAGCTGCCGCTTCAGGGTGTCGCGGATCTCGTTCAACTCGCGCAGCGCGTCGCGCTGGTGCCCGTTGGTGGCCTCGAGCTGGTTGATCTGTTCCATGAAGCTGCTGGTCGACACCTGCAACTCCGACAGAAGATCGGCATAGGCATGCTCGAGGTTCTTGATGTGCGCGACGGTGTCGCTCAGCAGGTGCCGGCTGCCGATGTAGCTGACCGAGGTCACGGTCACCCAGGCCGAAAGCGCGAAGATGATGGCGCCGGTGGCCAGCTGCGCCTTCATCGAGACATCGTGGCTACCCATGCAGAACCGCAAGAGCACGTTGCGTGTGGCGAGCCAGCGATCCCCTTCCGGCCTCACACGGGCCATGACCGTCCCCTGGGCATCTGGTCACTCCTGTTCGCGGTCACGCAAATCCCCCCGGGTGAGGGAAGCCCCCACCCTCGCCCCGGCATTGCTTGGTTGGTTGCAGGCTCCACTCGATGTCATACAACGCGCTGAGTATGTGAAGGTTCATCGGCCTGGGCAAGGCCGAAAGCGGCGCCCGGCCGAGAACGGCCGGCCAACACGCGCGTTTTTTTTCACCGGCCGATCCGATCGTCAGACGGAATCGATTTGGGACCGGCCGGGCGCCCTCCGGCGGCCCGGCTGCAAGCCAGGACGCCGGCCGCTCACCGGGACCGAACCGGTGCGGCCGGTCGGAGTCTGACACCACGGTCGGACACTCTCCCGAAGCGCGGCCGCCCCGCGGGGAGCGGATCGGCGCCAGGAGGAGGTTCGCGAGCGGCCGGTCGAGGCGCCCGGGGTGAGCCGGAGCGGCAGCGCCACCGGGAGAGTGCCACCCGGCAGCACGGCTGCGGGGAAGCGTCGATCCGGCCGCTGTTCGGGCCAGCTCCAGCGGATGCGGCTCCGCATCTTGCGGCGCCCTCAGTTGCGAAAGCGCGCCCGGAATTCCTCGGTCGCATTGACGTGCGGAAACGGCTCGTCCGGCACCGGCAGGCCGAGGAAATCGCAGAGTGGTTTCCAGCCGTCCCGGACCCCGTAGACCAGCAGCCGCTCCGGCGTCACGCCCCGCTTGACCGCCTCGATGTGGCGGAGGAACACGCCCTGGGCGTGCCCGGGGCTCTCGATGTCGCCGCCGAAGGTCTGCTCGACGATCAGCTGGCGCTGCATCCGCCCGCGCCGCAGCGCGACCTCGTCGTCCTCGGCGACCGGACGCAGGATCCGCGGGAAGATCGTGCTCCAGGCGCTCTCGAACCAGCGCCCCGGATCGCGCACGGTGAGGATCACCTTGGCATCCGGATAGCGCGCCGCAAGCTCGGCCCAGAAGCTGCAGACCGGCCAGTCGACCGCCGAGCGATAGCTCCCCAAGAGCTCGTCCCAGTCGACCGCCTCCCCGTCGGCCGCCCGCTGCCAGAATTCGACATGCCCGGGGTTCTGGACCACCTCGTACATATGATAGCAGGGCCCGAGCCCGAGCCGCTCCAACGCGTCCCGCAACGACAACGTCCCGGTCCGCCCGAACCCCGCCCCGATCACCGCCAGCGCCATCTTTTTCCGCTCCTCCGGTCCCTCCAACAACCTATCGTTCCATGGGTTCGGGTCGATCAGGCGACCCATTCGGAGACTGGCGCGCGGGCTTCGTGCAGGGGCTGGGTCACGATCTCCACGAGCGTCGGGCCGTCGCATGCCAGGGCCCGCGCCAGCGCCGGCCGGAGATCCGCGGGCTCGGCCACGCGCCAGCTCCTGACGCCATAGGCCTCCGCGATCTGGGCATGCCGGCCCGGCGAAAAATCGACCGCGAAGTAGCGGCCGCCGAAGCCGGTCTTTTGCCCGGCCTTGATCCAGCCGAAGGTCGCGTTGGCGATCACCACCATGGTCACCGGCAGGCCGAGCCGGACGACGGTTTCGAGCTCCCCCGACGCGAAGCCGAAGCTGCCATCGCCCATCACCGCGACACATCTGGCGCCCGGGCGGCCGATCTGGGCGCCGACCACCGCCGGCAAGGCATAGCCGAGCGCGCCGTGCGCCCGGTTGGAGATGAAGTGCCGGCCGGCTTCCTGAAGCTGGTAGTACGCGGCGAAATACGGGCAGGGCGTGCCGGCGTCGGCGACGATCACGGCATCCTGCGGTAGCAGCGCCTGAAGCGTGGCGACGATCCGCTCCGGGCGGATCGGCACCTGGTCCGAGCCTGCGAGCTCCTCGAACGCCGCGCGTTTCGCCGCTTTCGCCTCTGCGACGGCCGCGCGTCCGAGCCCTCGCGAGCGGTCAGCCGGACCTTCGAGCAGTCTTGCGACCTCGTCCCGGAGCGCCGCAAGCGCGAGCCTGGCATCGCCGACCACGGCGACTTCGGTCGGGTAGTTGGTGCCGATCACCGCCGGGTCGACGTCGATGTGCACGACCCGGACCTCGCCCGGCGCCGGGTGCCGCCAGCGCTCGGTGGTGACCGAGCCCGCCCGGCAGCCGACGAACACCACCAGGTCCGCCCGGTCGACCAGCGTCCGGGTCTCGGGCGTGCCGCCGTTGCTGCCGACCACGCCAAGCGCCAGCGGGTGATCCTCGGGCAGGGCGCCCTTGCCGCTGATCGTGGTCGCGACCGGTATCTCGAGCAACTCGGCGAGCGCCCTAAGCTCGGCCTCGGCGCCGGCGATGACCGGCCCGCCGCCGCAGAGGATCAGCGGGGCCTCGGCCGCGAGGATCGCTTCGGCCGCCGCCCTGATCGCGCCGGCGTCGGCCGCCGTCCGCCTGGCCGGGAACACGCCGAGGGTCGGATCGGCATGGACTTCGGCCTCGTCGACCGGCTCGCGCTGGACGTCGAACGGCAGGCCGATGTGGGCGGCCCCCGGCCGGCCCGTGACCATGTGGCGAAAGGCCGCGCGTACGCTCTCCGGGATCTTGGCGGCGCGGTCGATCACCCGGTTCCACTTGGTCAGCGGCCGGAACAGCGCCTCCTGGTCGAGCTCGGTCAGCACGTAGCGGCCGCGCGCGCCGACCGCGATGTCGGTGGTCACGGCGAGCACCGCGATCGAGGACTCGTTGGCCTCGACCACGCCCGGGAGGATGTAGGTGGCGCCGCCGCCTGACGGCCCTTCGCAGACGCCGACCCGGCCGGTGACCCGGGCATAGGCGTCGGCCATGTAGGCGGCGGAGCGCTCGTCGCGCGCCAGGATGTGCGTGATGCCATGGTCGAGTCGGTAGAGCGCGTCGTAGAGCGGCAGGCTGGTATCGCCGCACAGGCCGAAGACGTGGCGTACGCCCTGCAGCTGCAGCATGCGCACGAACGCCTCGGCGCCCGAGAGCTGGTTCATCGAGGCTTCTCCCTCACGCGTCCGGGAAGCTAGCGCCGGCCGCCGACCGGGCGCAAACCCCGCGTCGCCGCGACCCCGGGCATTCCAGACGGCTGGCTCGAGGAACAAAAACACTTGTCGGGCTGTTCATAAGGCCGGTAGGTTGGCCCCGATGGGAGCGGGTCACGCGACGCGAGCCGCCGGCGATGGCATGGCGTTTGCCTCGAAATCGTCGGTCGTGGCCAACGAAAAGCGCTGGGACGGTTCCGCCGGATGTCGCCGCGGCAACTCGGTTGGTGCGTGGTTTTGTGCGCTCTGGCATTGTCGCCGGCGGCGGCAACCCTCGTGCGGGCCGAGCCGATCGCGCTCGCAGGGCAGGCCGACCCGATCCAGCTCGTGGCGCTGACCCCTGCGGTCGGTGGCGATCCCGGGATGCCGCCGATCGTCAGCGAGACCGACTGCCTGGCCTTGAACATCTACTGGGAAGCGCGCTCCGAGCCGCGCCTCGGGCAGGTCGCGGTCGCCGCCGTGACCCTGAACCGGGTCGCCGATCCCGGCTTCCCGGACACGGTCTGCGGCGTGGTCCGGCAGGGCGAGGAGCGCGGCCGCAATCTCTGTCAGTTCTCGTGGCATTGCGATGGGCTCGACGACCGGCCGCGCAACCCGGCAGCCTGGCAGCACGCGCAGCGGCTTGCCCGCCTGGCGCTCGCCGGTCAGCTGCCCGACCCGACCGGCGGTGCTCTCTGGTTTCACTCCGATCAGGTGCACCCGGACTGGACCGGGGACATGACCCGGATCGGGCAGATCGGCACCCATATCTTCTACCGGCTCGCGGCGCCGATCCCGGACCGCATTCCGACCATGGGCCCTCCCGACCTGAAGCCGCCCGCATTCGCCAGCACGTCTGACGAGCTCCGTCCTGTGACGGCGGTCGCCGCGCCGCCGGTGGCGCGCCCCCTGGACGCTGCCATGCCTGCGGCTGCGGTGCCGGTTGCCGGGACTGACACGGCCTGCGGGCAGCCTGCCGGCGGACCCGGACAGCCCCACCTGGCGATGGCGCTCGCCACCTCGAGCGACCACGACCTGCTGTCGCTGGTCCAGGAACTATCGGTCCGCGTCGATCGGTTGCCATGCCCGGACGAGGCGGCGGCCGATGCGTCAGCGCCAATGCTCGTGCTTGCGTCCGATCCCCCGGGACGACTCGATGCCGACCCCTTCGCAGCGATCCTGTCGACTGGCGCCGGGCTCGCCGACGCCGGCGCGGCGATCGCCGGGTCGCGCTGGACGAGCGGGCCGTTCGATTCAGGGAGCGGCCGGGGCGGGGCGCTCACTCCGCTCACGCACCGTGACTTGGTGCCGATCCCGGCCATGACGGCTGCAGCTGAGCCGGCGCCACGATCGGCCGAACCGCCGATCGCCTCGCCCGACCAGAGCGCCCTGCCGGCAGACACCGTTGAGCGGCCGGGGCGCTGGACCTTAGCGGAGGGCGTCAGGGTCGCCCAGGCGGCGATCCCGCATCCGCCGGCGCTCGCTCCGGCAGAGCTGCTGCGCGCCTTCGAGCCGCCGGCCCGGCTCGACCGGGCGTCGCCGCCCCGCACCTTCTAGATCAGGCGACCGCCGCCTGCTCGATGAACGGCTTGCCGCCGGCCGCGCGGATGGTCTCGTCCATGGTGTCGCCAAGGGTCGGACGCGGCTTTTGGAACAGCACGCCGAGCGCCGGCGTATTGGTGTCCATGGCCTCGGCCATCGCCGCCATCAGGTTGGTCGAATCGTGCTCCGCCGACAGATGCCGCACCTGCATGCCGAGGTTCTGGTAGGTCTTGCTGGTCTTGTCGAAGGTGACGCAGGGCGAGAGGATGTGCAGATACGAGAAGCCGCGGTGCGCCAGTGATTCGGCGATCATGTCGGTCAGGTGATGGGGCTCGCCGGCATAGGCCTGGCCGACCCAGCTGGCGCCGTAGGCCAGCAGCATCATCAAGGGGTTGAGCGGCTGATCGCGGTTCTCGTAGGGGCTGGTCTTGGTCTTGAAGCCCATCACCGAGGTCGGTGACACCTGCCCCTTGGTCAGGCCGTAGATGCCGTTGTCGAACAGCAGGTAGGTCATGTCGACGTTGCGTCTGGCGGCGTGCGGGATGTGGCCGCCGCCGATCGCGAAGCCGTCGCCGTCGCCCCCGATCGCGATCACCGTGAGCTTGTCGTTGGCGAGCTTGATGCCAGTCGCGACCGGCAGCGTGCGCCCGTGCAAAGTGTGGAAGCCGTAGGTATCCATGAAGAACGGGAAGCGCGAGGCGCAGCCGATCCCCGATACGATCACGACGTCCTTATGGGCGAGGCCCAGCCGGTTGAGCGCGAGCGCGAGACCCTCGGTCATGCTGAAGTAGCCGCAGCCCGGGCACCAGGTCGGCAGCGACTTGGAGCGGTAGGCGAGGCGCCCGGTCCCCTGGATCTCCTTGAGTTTTTCCTCGAGATAGATGGGCTCGCGCAGCTCGGCCATGGGGTTCCCTCTTGACTTCGGGCAGCGGCGAAGCGCCGCCGGGGCGGGGTTCACGCGGCAGCGAATTGACGCTTGGCGTCGACCTTCGCCAGACGCCGGATTTCGGCCAGGATGTCGTCGACCGGCATCGGCCGGCCGGTCACCCGGTCGAAGCGGTGGACTAGGCAGCCGGTAGCACCGGTCATCAGATGGGCGAACTGGCCCTCGTAGTTGAGCTCGGGCACCAGCACCTCGGTGCAGTCGGCGCAGAAGCGGGAGATCGCCTCGACCGGCAGCGGCGAGAGCATGACCACCTTCATGGCGGCGCAGCGGATGCCCTCGGCGCGCGCCTTGAGCATCGCCTCGAGCGCCTCGCCGAAGGTCGAGCCCCAGGCGATGATCCCGACCTCGACCCGACCCTCGTCGCCGAACCGCTTCCAGGTCGTGAGGTCGGGATGCGCGATCGCCGAGGCGAGCTTGGCGTGCCGCTTCCCGGTCATGCGGGCGTGCACTTCGGGTGTGTCCTTCGGCCGACCGGCCTCGTTGTGCTCGAGCCCGGTGATGGTGTGGATGCCGCCCTCCTGGCCTGGAACCGCGCGCGGGCTGATCCCGTCGTCGGTCAGCGCGTAGCGCAGATAGGGGGCGCTGCGCGGGTGGCCGTCGAGCCCCTTGATCAGGGAGGGCGCGAACGGCGGCCTGGCCGGCAGGGCGACGCTCTCGAGCCGGTTGGAGAGATAGAGGTCGAGCAGCACGATCACCGGCGTCTGATACTTCTCGGCCAGCTCGAACGCCTTGCCGGCCGAGCGATAACAGCCCTCGACGTTGGTCGGCGCGAGCACGATCCGCTGGGCATCGCCCGAGGCGCCGTAGACCGCGAGGTTGAGATCCGACTGCTCGGTCTTGGTCGGCATGCCGGTCGAGGGGCCGCCGCGCTGCGAGACGAAGATCACGCAGGGCACTTCGGCCATGACGCCGAGCCCCAGCATCTCGACCATCAGGGCGAGGCCCGGGCCCGAGGTCGCGGTCGCCGCCCGGACGCCGGCATAGCCAGCACCAATGGTCGCCGAGATCGCCGAGATCTCGTCCTCGGTCTGGAGCACCCGGCCGCCCTGCTTGGGCATGCGCGCGGCCAGCATCTCGAGGATCGTGGTCGCGGGCGTGATCGGATAGCCGAAGAAGGTCTCGACGTGCGCATCCAGGCAGCCGCGCACGATCGCCTGGTTGCCGCTCATCATGACGGCACCGGGCTCGGGCTTGCCGGTCGGCCCGAGCTCGATGAAGTCGAGCTTGAAGGTCCGCGAAGCCTCCTCGTAGCCGGCATCGAAGGCCTTGATGTTGCCCTCGGTGATCGTATCCGCCTTGCCCTTGAACTTGGCCGCGATCGTGTCGTGAAAAGCCTGGCGCGGCATTTTGTAGAGCCCGGCAACGAACCCCAGCGCCACCATGTTGCGTCGACTTGCCGGCATTGGTCGCGCGCTCCGAGATCTCGCGCATCGGCAGGCCGTAGGGCAGCTGCGCGGGCTCGATGTGGCCGGAGATGTGCTGGCCTTCCTTGAGCGTGCTGATCGGCGCGTCGTCGTAGATCACGGCCCCGAAGTCGCAGACCTCCGGCACGTGCGCGATCGCATGGCCATCGTTGAGCGAGACCAGGACGTCGGAGCGCGCCTTCAGCGAATAGACCTGGTCGGCGGTGATCCGGGAGCAGGCGATGCATTCGCCAAAGCCCCGGATCTCGGCCGGATAGACGTCGAACGCGATCACCTTGTAGCCGGCGCGCGCCATCGCCTGGTTGAGGATCCCGCCGGCGGCGATCGTGCCATCGCCAGCCGAGCCGCAGATCGCGATCTGAATGTCGGTATCGCTCATCGGGCGCTCACCTCGCTTAACCTAATCGTAGTCCCAAAAGGACGAGTGGAGCCGGCCCTGGCCATTGACCGCCAGGGTCTCGTCGCCTGCGGTGTGAAACGGCTGCTCGGCGCCGGCGATGTTGCGGGCCGCGATCTCGCCCATCGCCTTGACGTTCTTCCAGCCGTAGTAGAAGCGGTAGGCGTTGGCCTCGGCGCTCCAGATCTGGCAGACGTCGCCTGCCGCCCAGATCTGCGGATCGGTGGTCCGAAGCTCGGGATTGACCAGGAGGCCGCGCTCGATGTCGACGCCTGAGCCGACCATGAAGTCGAGCGAGGGCACGAGGCCGTAGAACGCCATCACCACGTCGGCCGCGAGCTCGCGCCCATCGGCGAGCACCACGCGGCGCGCCGGGCCGCCGTCCGCGCCCGCCTCGATGCGCTCGACCGGCGCACTCTCCAGAACCTGGATCCCGGCCCGGCCGAGCGCCTCGAACAAGGGCGGCCGGTCCGCCGGGTCGACCTTGTGCGGCCAGAACGTCTGCTCGCTCGGGATCAGGATCACAGGGTGTCCGGTCGCCGCCATGGCGTGGGCGACGTCGAGGCCGAGGATGTCGCCGCCAAGCATGATCACCGTGCCACCGTCCGGCAAGGCATCGGCGGTCGCGATCGCCGTCCGGTAGGTTACGAAGCTGTGCAGCAGCGGCCGCGAGTCGGCGAGCGCCGGCGGCAGATAGCCGGCCCCGCCGCTCGCGATCAGGAGGTGGTCGTAGCCGACCTCCTCGCGGTGCGCGAGCACGAGCGTGCGCCGGCGCGGGTCGACCTGGGTGACCCGGCATTTGCGCCGGACCGCGATCCGGTGGTCCTCGTAGTAGCTGGGCGGATAGACCAGAAACTCGCGCCAGTCGCGCTTGCCGCGAAAGATCTGCGGCAGCTGATAGCGGTCGTAGAACAGCAGCGCGCCGATCGAGATGATCGTGATCCGGTTGTCCGGGTCGAGCTCGCGCAGCACGGCTGCGGCGCGGTTGCCGGCGACGCCGTTGCCGATGATCACGTGGTGGGCTGGGGTCGCCATGGCCGACCGGGTCCGATCCGCTCAGACGTCCTGATAGAAGATCTCGTTCTTGGTGATCGAGATGCAGCGCGTCGGGCAGACCATGTAGCAGGCGCCGCAGCGGATGCACTCGTTGTTGTCGATCCAGATCGCCCCGACCCGGTCCCACTCGGCGGTCTCCTCGAGCTCGCCGTAGCTGCCGTCGTCCTTGATGTCGATGCCGCTGACCAGCTTGATGCAGTTCCTGGGGGCGACCTCGATGCAGGCGCGGCAATAGATGCAGTTGTCGGGATCGATCTCGTATTTGTGGTGGCAGAGGTAGCAGCGCTTGGCCTCCTCGACCGCGAGCTGCTGGTCGTAGCCCTTCTCGGCCTCGAGGGTCAGCGTGTCGAAACGCGACTTCATGGGCTCCATGGGGATGTGCTGGCCCGGGATGAAGTCCCAGGCGCGATCGCGCCTGGGCTCCTCGACCGGCTCGATCTTGACCACCAGCTTGCGCCGCTCGCGGCCCATGAGCCAACTGTCCATCTTGAGCGCGGTCTTGCGTCCGAGGCCGACCGCCTCGACCACGGTCGAGGCCCCGATCACGAAGTCGCCGGCCGCGTACAACCCCTCGACCGAGGTCATGCCATCCTCGCCCACCTTGACGTTGCCCCAGCGGTCGAGCTCGACCGGCACATCGAGGTAGTCGTTGACGGTCTTCTGGCCGATCGCGATCAGGAGCGTATCGCAGGGCTCGACGAACTCCGAGCCCTCGATCGGGATCGCCTGCCGGCGGCCGCCCGCGCGCCAGCCGCCGAGCCGGTTCTGGGCGAACTGCACGCCGGTGAGCTTGCCCTGATCGTCGGTGATCAGCGCGACCGGGGTGCGCAGGCCCAAAATCTTGGTGCCCTCGCGCTTGGCCTCGAGGATCTCCTCCTTGGTGACCGGGATGTATTCCTCGGTCGTCCGGATGTGGATCGACACGTCCTCGGCGCCAAGCCGCAGCGAGACCCGGGCGCAGTCCAGGGCCGTGAACCCCGCGCCGACCACGGCGACCCGCTTGCCGACGGTCTTGGTCTCGCCGCGGTGCAGCTCCATCAGGAAGTCGAGACCATACTCGGCATTCGGCAGGCGGCGCACGGGGTCGTCGGCGCCGTCGTCGATGCCGCGCAGCGGCAGGCGAATCGCCGCCATGCAGCCGGTCGCGAGCAGCACCGCATCGTAGTCCTTCAGCAGCTGCGACAGACGCACGTCGTTCGGCCCGGTGCCGACCGCGGTGCCCGCCTTGAGCTCGACGCCGAGCCGGAGCGCGTTGCGGACCTCGACCGAGAGCACGTCCCGCGGCAGGCGAAACTCGGGGATGCCGTAGTAGAGCATGCCGCCCGCGATCGCCTCGGCCTCGAAAATCGTGACGTCGTGGCCGAGCATCGAGAGGTCATGGGCCGCGGCGATCCCGGCGGAGCCCGCGCCGACGATCGCGATCCGCTTGCCGGACGGCGTGAACAGGTTCTCGGTGATCCGGTGCCCCGACGGCTTGTGATCGGCGGCCGCGCGCTTCAGGTGGCAGATGTTGACCGGCGTGCCATTGCCGGGCCAGCCGTGGCGGCAGGCGTCCTCGCAAGGCCGCGAGCAGATCCGCCCGAGCGTGCCCGGGAGCACATTGGCGATCCGGTTCAGCTCGTAGGAGCGGCCGTAGCGATTCTCGAGGATCATCTGGATGTAGGCGGGCACGTTGGTATCGGCCGGACAGGCGGTCTGGCAGGGGATGTTCTGGCGCACCCAGCCGACGTCGCGCGGATCGGTCGAGTAGCGCACCGGGGTGACCACGCGCCGGCCGTAGGACTGGCGCTCGGAGAAATCCTCGTCCTCGTCGAGGTAGACCTTGCGGATCTGATCGCCGCTCATCGTTGTCTTCAGCCCCAGTCCAGACTTGCTCCGCGCCCCGGCCCGGCGCACTGGCGAAGCGTAGGCGCCATGGATGAACCTACCCTGAAGCCTGAGTCTAGGCCGATCCGACGGTCTTGACCACCAGCTTGACGGGCTTGTGCGTGATCGTGGGCCTCAATATCGTGCGTCGGTTGAGATTAGCCAATGGCCGGGAGCGCAGAACATGGAGCGGGAGCAGCGCCGGCGGCTGCGCGAGATCCAACGCCGGCGCGGCCAGAACGTCAACGAGGCGCCCGAGGTGCGGAGCGCCTGGGAGCGCTGTCGGGGGCTCAGCCTCGGCTATCTGGATGCGGTCGTCGAGCTGCACGCCTCCGGCTGCGCGGGCGCGGTCCCGGGCTTCGGCAAATATGCCCATCTCGGCCCCGACGAGCAGGTCGCGCGCCAGGATCTCGACCACCTCGAATGGGCGCGGTCCATGGAGGACACGCCCTGGTTTCCGGGCCGCACGCTCGGCCTCGCGCGGCTCGAGGGGCTCGAGGCCCTGATCTTCGCGGCCTGGAGCGAATACGCCTTCCACGCCCGCCTCCAGGGCGAGGCGACCAACTGTGCGGGCTTCGACGTCGAGCGGGCGCGCCTGTTCAAGGCGGGCGCCACGGCGGTCGGGTTCGAGGACGAGGACGAGCTGGTGCAACTGACCGATGGCGGCATGGACCTCTCGGGCCGCGAGGTCGAGGTCATGATCCCGCCCGAGGCGCTGCGCATCCTCGGCCACGACTGGGGATTGAAGAACAAGCTGCCGAAGATCGCGCTCCTGACCCGGCTGATCCCGGACTGGGAATATCCCGGCTACTGGCTGCTCAAGGACAACCGCGACATCGCTGCTCCGGCGCTCGCCGAGCTGCTGGTCGGCCATCCCGGGGTCACTGAGGCGCAGATCCAGGCGCTGCGCGGCATTGACGCCGGGCGCTGAGCCCCCCGCCCGGCCTCGGCCGATCTGGAGGGATACTGTACTGCGGGAGACTTGCGCCCAGGTCGCAAAGTCACGATGTTAGGCGCGCTTTCGTTGTGACCCGATCCGGGACCGACCATGACTCGCAATCTGATCGAGACCCTGCTTGGCGCGATCGTTCTGATGGTCGCGATCGGCTTCCTGATCTTCGCCTACCGGAGCAGCACGGTCGGCGATACCAGTGGCTACCAGCTGGTCGCCCGCTTCAATCGGGTCGATGGCCTGGAGCGCGGCGCCGACGTCCGGATCAGCGGCATCAAGGTCGGCACCGTGGTCGATCAGAAGCTCGATCCGGAGACCTATCGGGCCGAGGTCCACTTCACCGTGCACGATGGCGTCCAGCTGCCGACCGACAGCTCCGCGGCGGTGGTCAGCAGCGGTCTGCTCGGCAACAAATATCTGGCGCTCATACCAGGCGCCGACACTGAGATCCTCAAGGCGGGCGACGAGGTGACCCTCACTCAGTCCGCGATCAACCTCGAAGATCTGGTCGGCCATATGATCTTCT
This sequence comes from uncultured Alphaproteobacteria bacterium, assembly GCA_963733965.1. GTDB lineage: Bacteria > Pseudomonadota > Alphaproteobacteria > Geminicoccales > Geminicoccaceae > DATAOG01. The sequence continues at coordinate 84,774 of CAVTFM010000047.1, read as the reverse complement.
CGGGCAGCCAGGAGTCGGGCGGCAAGGCTTCGGGCGGCCAGGCCCCCGGCGGCCAGGCCCCGGATGGCGCCGGCTCGGACGGTCAGGGCGGCGCCGGCCAGGGCGCCGCCGGTCAGGCGCCGGCGAGCCAGGGTTCGGGGAGCCAGTGACAGCCCGGCTGGCCGGGACGGCAGTCCTGCTGCTGGCCGTCGCGGCCGCGGGCGCCCGCGCCGAAGGGCCGACGATCGAATACAAGGTCGCGGTTCTCCAGGGGCTCGACAAGGTCACCGCCCGGGTGTCGCCGCTGCGGGCGCCGATCGGCGTTCCGACCCATTTCGGCACCCTCGAGATCGTCGCCCGCGCCTGTCGCGAGACCCCGCCGACCGAGCCGCCCGAGAGCGCCGCCTTCCTCGAGATTCGCGAGCTGCCGCCGGCCTCGGAGCCGGACGCGCCGCCGACCGATCTGTTCAGCGGCTGGATGTTCGCGTCGAGCCCGGCGGTCTCGGCGCTCGAGCATCCGATCTACGACGTCTGGGTGACCGGCTGCGACGACCCGGCCGAGCCGCCGCCCGCGGGAGCTTCGAACGTCGAGCAAACTCCTGCGCCGCCCGACGCCACGGGCAGCGGCGCAGGCAGCGACCAGGGCGCGCGGCCTCAGGACGACCAGGGCGTCGACGAGCGCACTCCGCCGGCCCCGGAATAGAACACCGCGGGCGTCTCGAGCGCCCGCCGCAGCTGACGCTGGTAGCTGTCGCGCGCGATCTCGACGGCGCCGAACCGACGCAGGTGATCGGTCACGAACTGGGTGTCGAGCAGCAGGTAGCCGCCCGCCTGGAGGCGCTCGACCAGCCCGACCAGCGCGACCTTGCTGGCGTCCCGGGCGTGCGAGAACATGCTCTCGCCGAAGAACGCCGCGCCCAGCGAAACGCCGTACAGGCCGCCGACCAGGCGCTCGTCCGCCCAGCTCTCGACGCTGTGCGCGTAGCCCTGCCGGTGCAGGGCGCAGTAGAGCTCGATCAGATCGTCGTTCAGCCAGGTGCGCGGTCGTTCCGGGCGGGGCTCGGCGCAGGCCAGGATGACCCGCTCGAACGCCTGGTCGATCCGGATCTCGAAGGGCTGCCGGCGGATCAGCTTTCTGAGGCTCTTCGGCTGGTGGAAGCGATCGAGCGGCAGGATCCCGCGCCGCCTGGGCTCGATCCAATGGATCGTCGGATCGTGCCGGTCGTTGGCCATGGGAAACAGGCCGCTCGCATAGGCGCACAGCAGCAGATCCGGCGTGAGCGCAAGCATGTCTCTGGCATAGCGATGGCGGCTGCGGCGAGGCAAGGGCGGGTCAGGCCCGGCGGCTGCGGGCCTGCCAGACCTCGAGGAATTCCGTGAGCCAGCCGATGTGGTAGTCGCCTTCGACGAACACCGGATCGTCGGCGATCGCTTGCAGCAGGGGGATGCTGGTCGGCAGGCCGACGATCACATACTCGGCGAGCGCGCGCCGCAGCCGCTCCAGGCAGGCCGCCCGCGAGCGGTCGTGGACGATCAGCTTGGCGATCAGATTGTCGTAGTAGGGCGGCACGACGGCGCCGGCGTAGAGCGCGCTGTCGACCCGGACGCCGGGGCCGCCCGGCGGATGGTAGGTCGCGACCGTGCCGGGCGAGGGCAAAAGGCTGACCGGATCCTCGGCATTGATCCGACACTCGATGGCATGGCCGTCGAAGCGTACGTCGGCCTGCTCGAGGCCGAGCGGCTCGCCGGCGGCGACGCTGATCTGGGCCCGCACCAGGTCGATCCCGGTCACGAACTCGGTCACCGGGTGCTCGACCTGCAGCCGGGTGTTGATCTCGATGAAGTGAAATTCGCCGTCCTGATAGAGGAACTCCGCGGTGCCGACGCCGCGATAGCCGAGCCGGCCGAGCGCACCCGCGACCCGGGCGCCGAACTCGGCGCGGGTCGCCTCGTCGAGGACCATCGAGGGGGCCTCCTCGATCACCTTCTGATGACGCCGCTGGACCGAGCATTCGCGCTCGCCGAGATGGATGCAGCGGCCGTGGTCGTCGGCCAGGATCTGAAACTCGATGTGCCGCGGCCGGGCCAGGTATTTCTCGAGATAGACCCGGTCGTCGCCGAAGCCGGCGGCCGCCTCGCGCCGCGCCAGGCGCAGCCCGTCGAGCAGCTCGGCCTCGTCGCCTGCGACGACCATGCCGCGGCCACCTCCGCCGGCGACCGCCTTGATCATCACCGGATAGCCGATCGCCTCGGCGGCATCGCGCGCCATGACCTCGTGGGTGATCGGGCCGTCGCTGCCGGGCACCACGGGCAGGCCCTGGCGGCGCATGGCGGCCTTGGCCGCCACCTTGTCGCCCATCAGACGGATGTGCTCGGGCTTGGGACCGATGAAGGCGAAGCCGTGCTCGGTGACCATCTGGGCGAAATCGGCGTTCTCGGACAGGAAGCCGTAGCCCGGATGGATTGCATCGGCGGCGGTGATCTCGGCGGCTGCCAGGATCGCGACCTTGTTGAGGTAGGACTCGGCGGCCGGCGGCGGCCCGATGCAGACGCTGGCATCGGCCAGGCGGACGTGCATCGCCTCGGCATCCGCCGTGGAATGGACCGCGACCGTCTCGATCCCCATCTCGCGGCAGGCGCGGATGATCCGAAGCGCGATCTCGCCGCGATTGGCGATCAGGATCTTGTCGAACATCGGATGCGGGCCGCGCGCCTACTCGATGATCAGCAGCAGCTCGCCATACTCGACCGGATCGCCGTTGCTGACCAGGACGTTGATGACCCGTCCGGCGCGCGCCGCCCGGATCGGGTTCATCACCTTCATCGCCTCGATGATCAGCAAAGTCTGGCCCTCGCGGACCTCGGCGCCGATGTCGACGAACGGCGGCGCGCCCGGCTCCGGGGTCAGATAGACCGTGCCGACCATCGGCGCGCGCACGGCGCCCGGATGCCGCTCGGTCTGAGCCGCCGATGCCGGCTCCGGCGCCGCGGTCAGATTGGCGGCGGGCGGCGCCCCCGCGGGCGGTGCCGAGGCAAGCACCGGTTGCGGCGCACGCACCACCCGAACCTTGGCATCGCCCTCGGCGATCTCGATCTCGGTCAACCCTGTGCGCTGCAGCAGCTCGGCGAGCGTCTCGATCAGCGTGGGGTCGACGTTGAGCTTGCCCATGGACTCCCTGCGAATGGGCGTCGGCTTGCGCTCAGCTGGCATCGTTCAGCCGCCCCGCAGGCGCCCCGTGGGCCAGCAGACCACCCTGCGGACCGGAACTGAAGATCACGCCGTTCGCCGCTAGCACGACATAGGAATGTTGCCGCAAAGTCTCCCGGCGGTAGATATTCGACAAATGCCGCTCAATCAAGAGCTGGTTTCGCGCGCGCCGCCCGGCGGGCCGGGCCATCGATCGGCGGCCGGCGACGGCGGCATTCAGGATCGGGTTGCAATGCAACATCCGGGTCAGATAGGGGTTCGGACGGCGGGTTTTTAGCCCCGAGTCCGGGATTTGGCAATCGCACCGGCCGATTCCCATGGTTGCAGCCGGCCGGGGGACTGGGATCGGCGCTCCGGTCGCCCATGCCGGCGCGGCCTTGAAGCCGATGGGACCAGGCGCGCACGGATGTGCTGGCAGCGCTGGTGCAAAGGATGGACCCGCTCAACGAGGCGATCGGGCGGGCGGTCTCCTGGCTGAGCCGCGCCATGGTCGCGATCGCCGGTGGTTCACTCGTGGCTCGGGCTCGAGGCCTCGCGCGAGACGGGCCGCCAGCCCGGGCCGTTCCTGCTCAAGGCCGTGATCCCGATTTTCGGTGATGGTATGATCCCGGGCGGCACCGTGCTACATCCCGTGCTAGAACATGGAGCCCGATGCTGTGGACAAGGGAGTCGCGCTGCGCGATGCCAACCCAGCAGTTCGCCCGCTAAGTGCGGGCGGTCGAGGCGGGCGAGAGCTTCGTCATCACGCGGCGCGGCAAATCGGTCGCGCGCCTCGTGCCGGTCGAGCCCGGCAAGCGCGTGCTGACGCCCGAGCAGCAGGAGATCCGGCAACAAGTGCTTGAGCGCATGCGGAGCGGGATTGATCTCGGCGAGCGTACGGAGCCGTTCGATCGCGATTCGCTCCATGAGCGCTGAACGATACTCGATCGACACCAACATTCTCGTCTATGCGGTCGATCGCCGAGAAGGCACAAACATCTGCGTGCGCTCGACATCCTCGATCGCTCGGCCGAACGTGATTGCATCCTGACCACGCGCTCTCGGCACAGCGCTGGCGGCCTTTGCCGCCGGGGGCTTGGACTGTGGGATGGCCTGCTGCTGGCGACCGCGGACGAAGCGGGCTGTGCGATCGTCCTCAGCGAGCATATGGGCGATGGCGCAACCCTCGAGCGTATCAAAGTACGTAATCCGCTGAAGGCGGCGCGCTGCCCGACGATCTGCGTCCCCTGCTCGGAATGCCGTAACCGGACGCTGGCTCAGGGCGTGAGCTCGAGCTCCAGCATCACCACGCCGTCGAGCGGGTTGTGGTAATAGGCCGGGATCTCGCGAAAGCCCAGCGAGCGATAGAGATGCTGGGCGGCGGCCATGCGGGTGGGGAAGGTATCGAGCCGCATCTTCGCATAGCCAATCTGGCGCGCGTCATCGATGATCCGTTCCGCGAGCGCGCGTCCGAGGCCGTGGCCACCGAAGCCCGGCTCGACCCAGAGCCGCTTCATCTCGCAGATCCCGGGTTCGAGCGGCCGCAGCCCGACCGCCCCTGCCGCCTCGGCGCCGACCCTGGCCAGCAGCAGACGGCCCGCGGGCGGCGCATAGCACCCGGGCAACGAAGCCAGCTCCTGCTCGAACCCCTGGAAGCGGAGGTCGACCCCGAGCCAATCCGCATAGGCCCGGAAGAGCCGCCGGACGCTCTCGACATCCGCCATCCTATCGGCGTCGATCAGCTCTGCATCCGACAGCAGGCAGACGCTCACCGGCTCTCACCCGTCATGGCTGCTCGCCGACCTCGCGCAAATAGAACACGAGATCGAGCGGCGGCGGCGCGACCTCGGTCTGCGACAGCTGGTCGTGGACCTGGCCCCGGTGGTGAGTTCTCGTGATTGAAGAGGTTCAGCCAGCAGAGGTGGAGCGACATCTCCACCTCGTCGGGTCGGGTGATCATCCGGTAGCGGACCGGCCGCCCGATCTCCGCGTCGTCGCGGTAGCCGTCGACCAGCCGGATCATGCGCTCGTCCACGGCGGCGCGCTCCGTCTCGAGCGCGTCCCGGGTGGCGCAGGGCTGATCGTCCAGCCGCAGCTTGGGGTTTGGCTGGCCCTCGATCCGGGCAAGCCAGATCCGATCGCCGACCAGCAGATGATTGAGCGTGCCATGGATCGAGCCGAAGAACGCCGGCCGCGGCTTGAGGTATTCCGCGGCCGGGAGCTTTGCGCAAGCCGCGTACAGGCGCTCATTGGCCCAGCGATTGTAGCGCGCCATGCGGCGTAGATGCTCGAGCATCATGGGCGGTGCGACCTTCGGCCAGCCTGTCGGTGCGGCAAGCAAAGAGCAGTCCCGCCCGGCGGTCAAGCGCTCCGCGCAGACCCCGTCCAGCGGTCATCCGCATCCGGCCGACCGGCGAGCCCGGACGCCCTGCAGCGCAAGAACGTCGTGGCCCGCGCGAGGCCCCGCTGCACGGCGTCGAAGGTCGCCCGACCGCTCCGCCGGATCGCCTCGCTGCGCAGTTGGCGCCCGCGCTCGATGGCCCGTCGGACGACCTCATGATCGATCCCGCCCGCCGGCACCGCCTGCCACCTGACGGTAGGAAACTCGCGCTCGAGACGGTTGGACATGATCGTCTCCTCAACACCCGAGCGGCCAGCCTCGCTCAAGAGCGCCAGAAGGGTTTCGCAGCCTCGGCGGCCGCGTCGGCGCGCGTGATGCCGATATCCCGCAGCACGTGGTCGTCGAACTGCATCAGCTGACGCCGTTCGCGGGTGCGCTCGGACCAGGTGAACAGCAGGTCGACCCCGCGGGTGAGCCAGTGCCGTCCCTTTGGACGAATTACCCGCTGTGGCATGGCCTCGGGCCCGCCCGACCTGACCCGGGCCGGTGAAGCCAGGCTCGCGACAGTCGAGAACAGGGTGCCGAAACCCGAATGAGCATCCGTTCTGGTCATGGTCAGCACTCCATCTGCGGGCGCAGCATCGACACTGAAGGCAGCGTCCCGGTTTGTCCGTCACCGTCATAGCGGCCAGTTGTTTCCGTCCGATGTCGGCCGCGGGGTCTTATGGTTTCAGTCAGGTTTCGAGCCCGCGACCTCAGAGCTGCCAGAGGCCGAACCCGGCCTCGCCGAGGGTCGGGCCGCGCCCGACGCCATGATCGCGCAGCGACGGCTCCCCGAGGCCCGCGAACGGCTCGGGCAGCTCGCGCCGGACCTCGGCGCGGCTGAGCCCGATGTCGCGCAGCAGGCGATCGTCGAGGCGCGCGAGGGTTCGCTGCGTTCGCCTGTGCTCGCGACGCTCCTGGAAGGCCTGGAACAGAGTCCGCAACCGGCTGCCGAGCCCCGCCCGGATCCGGAGCCCGGACGCCGCCCGGTAGGCGGGCTCCCGGGTCAGGAACTCCTGCGCCGGCGCAGTCAGCGCCGCCAGCGTCGGGAAGAGCGTCCCGAAGCCTGCAATCTGATTAGTCTGGATCATGTTCCTCTCCTCCGATCGAGGCCCGCCCTTCCCGGAGCCTCACGATCTGTTTCCTGGGAAATATGTGAGCTCAGTCAGGCGCGACGACAAACGATGGTTATTCATCTATCGGATGATTCTCATTCATGCGAAAATCCGGCGCTGCATCCGCAGGCAAGGCGCGGGGCCAGTCGGACCAATCCCGGCGCTGTCGGCATCAAGTGATGCGCCCGGCTCGGCTGGAGGCAGGCTGCCCTTCGGTCAGCAGACTGCTGGTCCGGCCGCGCCTCGAGGGCGCCCTCGAGGCCTGCGGCGGCGCGCGGTCCGGGTCGGGCAGGTTGACCGCTCAGGCTTGACTGTGCTGCCAATCCGACAAGTTGACAGCTGCCGGGTGGGCGCGCTGAAGGGGAGGGGCGATGTTTACGCGTTTGCTGGATGCGGCGACGACCCGCTTGGTCCGCTATTTCGGCTTGAGCTACGACACGTTTGCGCTGATCGCGCTGCAGGATTTCGCCCTCGGCTACCTTCCATGGTCGCAGTCGTCGATCCGGCCGAGCGCGCTCGTCTGCCTGCTCAACGACATCAAGGTCAATCAGCGCCGGACGATCGTCGAGTTCGGCAGCGGCGTCTCGACGATGTTCATGGCCGAGCTGATCAAGGACAGCGACGACCGGCGGCTCCTGTCGTTCGAGCATGACGAGGGCTGGTCGGCCTCGGTCAACGACTGGCTGGACCGGCGCGGCCTGGCCGGCGCCGCCCGCTGCGTCCACGCGCCCTTGCGCCCCTGCGCCGGCTATGATCTGCCCTGGTACGACGTCGAGGTCGTGCGCCGGGCCCTGGGCGAGCGCGCGGTCGACTGCCTGCTGTGCGACGGTCCGCCGGCCTATGCCAGCGGCAGCGGCATGGCGCGGCTGCCGGCGGTGCCGATCGTGCGGGAATTCCTGGCGGGCGAGTTCTCGATCATCCTCGACGACATCCAAAGGCACCACGAACGGCGGGTCGCGAGGGCCTGGCAGCGGCTGCTGGGGGTGCCCTTCCAGCACGTCTTCCTGCGCGGGGGCTTCGCGCTCGCGATCAAGGGGCCGCACAACCACCCGGTCATCTGAGCCGGCCGGTCCGCTGCTCGCGGCACGAGGCTCAGCCGGGCCCGACATGAGCCGCGGTTCGATCGATCTGCCTCATCTTCCGGTGCCCCTGGAGCCGGCCGGGTCGCGCGCAACAGCCGGATTCGAGCTTGACGGCCAGGCGTGATCGCGCATGGTCGGGACCAGCACAGCTCATGCGGGACAGCGACCATGGCCAACCGCCTGCCGGCGCTCTCGGCGCTCCGCACCTTCGAGGCGGCGGCGCGCCATCTGAGCTTCACCCGGGCCGCCGACGAGCTGCACGTGACCCAGGCGGCGGTCAGCCACCAGATCAAGGCGCTCGAGTCGGACCTCGGCGTGCGCCTGTTCCGGCGGCTCAACCGGCGCCTGCTGCTGACCGACGAGGGCCAGCTCCTGATGCCCTCGGTGCGCCGCGCCTTCGACGAGCTTACCGCTGGCGTCGAGCGGGTGCGCGCGCGCTGCCTGGGCGGCACGCTCACGATCAGCACCACGCCCTCGATCGCCGCCAACTGGCTGGCCAGCCGGCTCGGCCGCTTCCAGGCGCTGCGGCCGGAGTTCGAGATCCGCCTGATGGCGACCCCGCGCCTGATCGACTTCGCGCGCGAGGGCGTCGACTGCGGCATCCGCTACGGCTTCGCCGGCTGGCCGGGGCTGCTGGCGGAGCGCCTGTTCAGCGCCGCGCTGACCGTCGTGTGCAGCCCCCGCCTGCTCGAGGGCCCCGAGCCGCTCGGGGAACCCGCCGACCTCGCCCGCCACACGCTGCTGCACGCGCTCGACGACATGGACGACTGGCGGCTCTGGCTGCGCGCGGCCGGCGTCCCCGGCATCGACCCCCAGCGCGGGCCCAAGTTCGAATCGATGCCGCTCGCCCTGCAGGCGGCGATCAGCGCCACCGGCGTCGCGATCAGCCGCGGCCCGCTCGCCGACGAGGCGCTGGCCGCCGGCCGCCTGGTCAAGCCCTTCGAGCTCGAGCTGCCGAGCGAATGCGCCTACTACTTCGTGGTCCCCCAGGCGAGCGCCGACCAGCCCAAGATCCAGGCTTTCCGGGCGTGGCTGCTCGACGAGGTGGCCCGGGCGACGACCGAGCCCGGCGCCGTTCCCCGCTCCACCCTGGCCGCCGAATGATCTTCTGCTGTGCCGGCCAGCCTCCGCCTCAACCTCGAAGTCAATGCGTATCGAACTTTGAAGTTGCGGGAAGAAGAGTCGACCGGATTTGGACTCCAGACCTCGTTATCGATTGTCCGTATCCACAATCTCGAAGACAGATCCACGGCATCAATTCTGTGCACATCAGTCTGCTGAGGCGGATCGACGGCAGGGTGGAGACGGATTGATGGGAGATGTTACGCGCATGTGACGCTTCCGCGCACCGATTGCGACACTTTCGGCCTGCCGTCCGGCCGCCCTCCAGCGCATCAACTCAAGATCAATCCATCGCATCCGCGTCAAATGCCACCCGACCGCTAACAACCTGAAATGACTGGCATCACCCCGGTAACATCGGACGCCGCGATTGATCGAGCGCTGGAGTTGATCGGAGTCCTCCATGTTACGCAGGCTACACTTCTGCGCACTCGACGGAAGGTTCCGGACCCCTGCCCGAACATAAAATTCCCAGCGATCGGCTGGGGGCGAGGACCGTGATCACGCGGCAAGGGCGCGGCGGACGGCGTCGGGCTCGCGGTCGATGACCTTGAGGAAGGCGCGGGCGGCGCCCTCGGGGCGGCGGCGGCCCTGCTCCCAGTTCTGCACGGCGTCGAGCCCGAAGCCGAACGCGGCGGCGAACTCGGCCTGGGTCATGCCGAGCCTCCGGCGGATCGCCTTGACGTCGACCTCGGCCGGAACGTGGACGCGCAGCGCCGTATTCGCCTGCACGGCAGCGCGCAGATTGCGGACGCTGCGGAGGATCTTGTCACCGGCCGCGGTCATGGCGCCGCATTTCTGCGTGACTGCATTCCGGGCATCGGGGAAAGCCGTATACGCCATCGGCGGAGCGACATCAATGACGGCGACCCTAGTGCCGACACGATTTTGGTCGACCCCGCTTACAGCGTGGTCCTCCGCAGCTTGGCATCGGGGCGGTGGCGAAGGTCGGGGAGGAGGGCGGTGCCGAGGCCGGGGGTGGTGAGGGGGTAGGCGTAGCCCTGCTCGATGCGGGGAAGGGTCGTCACCAGGTCCCGGTAGAAGCCCCGGGTGTAGGCGCGCACGGTCTCGAGGATCAGCGCGTTCGGGGCGGCGAGCGTCAGGTGCAGGTTGGCGGCGAACGTCACCGGGCCGGTGCAGTCGTGGGGTGCTATCGGCCGGTCGAAGGCCTCGGCCAGCGCCGCGACCTTGCGGCCCTCGGTCAGGCCGCCGATCCAGGCCATGTCGAAGTGGACGACGTCGATCGCGCCGCGGCTGAGGGCTTCCCTGAACCACGTTTTGGTGCCGAGGTTCTCGCTGCCTGCGACCCGGCCGCGCACGCGTGCCTTGTAGCGGGCGAGGTCGTCCAGCTGGTGCATCGCGATCGGGTCCTCGTGCCAGTAGATCGCGAGGCCATCGAGGGCATCGGCGATCTGGAGCGCCGCGGGCAGCTGCCAGAGGCCGTGGTACTCGAGCATGATGTCGATCCGCTCGCCGACCGCCGTCCGGATCGCCTCGATCAGCCCAAGGGTGCGCCGCAGATCCTCGAGCGCGATGTGCTGGCCGCCGGTCGGCAGCGCATGGGCATCGAAGGGCCAGATCTTCATCGCGCCGATGCCGTCCGCGAGCAGCGATTCCGCGAGCTCGGCCGGGCGCTGGTGCTGGGCGGCGAGATCATCCAGCGGATCGGCGCTTGCGATCGCATCGCCCGGGCGCACCAGCAGCGTGTTGTAGTCGCCGCGCGCGACCCGGTTGTAAGCGGCGCTGGCGCAGGTGTTGTAGATCCGGATTTTTTCCCGGCTCAGGCCGCCCAGCAGCTGATAAAGCGGCAGCCCGGCCGCCTGGCCGTACAGGTCCCAGAGTGCCAGATCGACCGCGGAATTGCCCCGGACCTCGATGCTGCGGCTGGGAAACCCGGAAAAATGGTTGCCGACCTCCGACATCAGCGGCGCGGGCGTGGCGCTCGATCTGGAGCGGGTCCTTGCCGAGCAGATAGGGCGCGCAGGTCTCGTGCAGATAGGCGACCGTCGCCTCGGGATTGCGGAAGGTCTCGCCGAGGCCGACCAGGCCCTCGTCGGTCTGCAGCTCGACCCAGACCAGATTGCTGAACTCGGCGAGCTGGATGGTGTCGAGCGCGGTGATCTTCATCGGTGCCGTCTCCCGGCTTGCTGGGCGAGCTGCGGGATGATGGCTTGCAAGACCTGGAGCGCACAAGGCCGGCAGGAGAATGGTGGCCGCACTCCCTCCGAACGAAGCCCTCTCGGCATATGTCTTTCCAGCAGTTGATTCTTTGGACAAGATCGTGGCTGGTCTGGACGACAGGGCCGACGAGCCGAGGGGAGGCCGAGCGTGACAAGCACAACGTCCTGCTGGCTCGTGGTCGGATCGGTCGCGCTGGCGACGCTTGCGGGAGCCCGCGATCTCGCCGCCGAGATCCTGGTCGGCTTCGCGGGGCCACTGACCGGGGAGATGGAGCTCGCCGGCGAGCAGATGCAGAACGGCACCGAGCTCGCGGTCGCGGAGCTGAACGCAGCCGGCGGGGTGCTTGGCCAGAAGGTCGTTCTCGACCACGTCGACGACCATTGTGACGGCGAGCAAGCCGTAGCCGCGGCACGAAAGCTCGTGGCGGACCGGGTCGCCGTGGCGATCGGGCACCTGTGCTCGCAAGCGGCGATCCCCGCATCTGAGATCTACGAGGCCGCCCGGATGCCCCTCATCACCGTGGCGTCCAACCCCCTTGTCACCGGCCGAGGGTTCCGTTGGACGTTCAGAGGGGACCCACCCGACGATGCCAACGCCAGGTTCACGGCGGCGTACATTATCAGGCAGTTCCAGGCCAAGCGGATCGCAATCATCCACGACACGCGCGCCTACGGCAAAGGCTTGGCCGAGTTGACCCGCACCAGCCTGGCAGAGCTCGGCACCCCGGCGGTCCTGTTTGAGGCTGTACAGCCGGGGCAACTCCTGTTCACGGACCTGATCGAGCGGCTGCGGCAGGCCGGCGCCGACGTCCTCTACTACGGCGGCTATCCGCGTGAGATCGGCCTGTTGCGCCGGCAGATGGCCGAGGCAGCATTCCTGCCGCCGACGATCATTGCCGCCACCAACACCAGTGAGGAATTCGGCTTGATCGCCGGTTCAGCGGCGGAAGGCACGCTGGTGGTAGCGGAGCGCCCGTTCGACACAACGGAATTCTCTCAATTCGAGGCGAGGTTTCGTGCAGCCTACCACGTCGGGCCGGATCTGCGCGCAACGAGAGGTTACAGGAGCGCCAAAATCTGGGCGCAGGCGGTCGCCGCCGCCGGCACGACGGATGGCACCGCGGTCGCTCAAGCTCTGCGCTCCCAGACGTTTCATGTCTTTGGCACCGACGCCCGCTTCGACGACCAGGGCAACGCGCAAGGCTCGCTCGGCGAGCCCGCTGTCTGGGTCTGGCACGACGGCGGCCCGGTGCCGCTGCAGTCGGACGTCTCTGCCGGCCTCAAAGTCAAGCCCTAGACTGCCCGCCGAGCCTGAGCCGAATCCCGCGTCCGTCACCGGACGCTTGCTAAAGCGTTGGACCTCACGGCTTGCGTGGTGACGCGGGCGGTGGTTGCCTGCAGCCCGGACAGGCAAGAGAACGGGCGAGGGATGGACATGGGGGGCTTGTCGGACGACACCAAGCGGCTGCTGATGCAGGCGAGCACGGCGACGCTGACCACCCAGCTGTTCAAGCGGGGCCTGCGCAACACCTTCGTGCAGGGGGTCGTGGCGGCTGACGCCGGGCGCGCCGGTCATGGTCGGAGAGGCCTATACGCTGCGCATGATTCCGGCGCGCGAGGATCTTGACCATCCGGGCATGTTCACCGGCCGCGACCACCCGCAGCGGCGCGCGATCGAGGAATGCCCGGCGGGTGCCGTGCTGGTGATCGACTGCCGCGGCAAGGCGGGCGGCGGCTCGCTCGGCGACATCCTGATCGCCAGGCTGATGCAGCGCGGGGTCGCGGGCGTCGTGACCGACGGCGCGATCCGCGACACGCCCCAGATCATCCCGCTCGCCTGGCCGGTCTACGCCGCCGGGGCGGCCGCGCCGGCGAGCTTTGCCTACCACCACGCGGTCGACCTGCAGCAGCCGATCGGCTGCGGCGAGGTGCCGGTGTTCCCGGGCGACGTCCTGGTCGGCGACGGCGAGGGCGTGGTCGTGATCCCGCGCCATCTGGCCGACGAGGTCGCGCGCGATGCCGTAGCCCAAGAGCAGATCGAGGCCTGGATCCTCGAGGAGGTCAAGGCCGGGCAGGGGATCTTCGGCCTCTACCCGCCGGACGAAGCGACCCGCGAGCGCTATCAGACCTGGCGGAAGGAGCGGGGCAGGTGATGTGATCGGCCGGTTTGCCGGCCATGCTGCCATTCGAGCTCGTCATCGCAGGCCCGCCGGTGTCGCAGCAGACGCGGCGGCGTGCGCGTCGACGGGCTTGGGTTGACGAGCTCAGACGGATCGCCATGGCTGGCTGGCCCGTTGATGAGCTGCCCGTGGCCGGAGCGGTACATTTGAGCGTCACACACGTCTTCTTTGGGGTATCGGGCGACTTGGATAACCTCGCAAAGCCGGTGCTGGATGCGTTGAAGGGATTGGTTTACGAGGACGACAGACAGATCACAGATCTGACGATGAGAAAGCGTGATCTCACACTGGACTTGCGGATCGAGGTCCGCTGGCCCGCGCTCCTGACTGCACTGAGCCGAGGTGGTGAGTTCCTTCACGTGCTCGTCCAAGAGGCGCCAGACCAGGAGGTCATCGCGTAATGCAGACTTCGACGCTTGCGGCGGCGGCGCGTCGCGTTCAGGAACTCGCGCGAGAGTACCAGGACAGAGGGTATCAGGTGACCGTCGAGCCCGAAGCCCGGGAACTACCAGAGCCTCTGGCGCGCTTCCGACCCGATCTCGTGGCACGCAAGGCTGACGATCTCGTCGTTGTTGAGGTGAAGGCCAGGGAATCCTTGCCTGACAATAAATTGCAGGAACTGGCTGAGGTGGTGCGTGGACAACCCGGCTGGCGCTTTGAGCTGATTCTTCTGAAGCCCGAACCTGGACTGCCCGGAACGAGGGCGTGGAACGGCGACGAGGTTGCCAACAGCCTCCGGCAAGTCGAAGCCATCTTGAGGTCTCGGTTCCCGGAAGCGGCCCTGATGCTGGCGTGGTCCGCGGCCGAAGCGACGCTCCGGCTGCTGGCCGAGAAGGAGAAGCTGACGCTCGAACGGGAGGACGCGGTTTATCTTCTCAGGCTGCTCGTCACCAGAGCCGTGATCACGCGCAAGCAATATTCGCGGCTCTGGGAAGCCTTGGAGTTGCGCAATGCCGTGGCTCACGGGCTCAAGCCGCCCCGATTGGATGGCGCCGAGATCGAGGCCTTCACCAAGCTGATCGCCGAGCTGCTTCGCCAAAGCCGACCGCGACGCACGCGCGAGCGTGCGGCTGTCCCCGAAGGCGCTTGAGCCGACGACCCGGTCTCAGGCGTCGCCGAGGGAGACGCCGATGTCGCGGGCGCAGCGCAGCCAGGGGTGGTCGAGCGGGACCGACTTGCGGTTGGCGACCACCTCGGCCAGCGGCACCGGCTCGGTGCCGTCACCGCGGGCGGCGACCATGACCCCGAACACGCCCTCGTTGATCAGCGCCGCGCAGGCGGTCCCGAGCCGGGTCGCGAGCAGGCGGTCGGCGGCCGAGGGCGTGCCGCCCCGCTGCAGATGGCCGAGGATCGTGACCCGGCCCTCGAGCCCGGTCAGGCTCTCGAGCTGCTGGGCGAGCTCGAGCGTGCGGCTGCCGAGCCGCGCCTTGATCTCGGCGACCGCGGTCTTGGCCTTGGTCTTGCGGGTCGCGGCGCGCTTGTCCCTGCCCTTGTTGCCCTTGACCTTGGCGAGGAGGGTCTCGGCCTTCTGCAGCGCCTCGGCGTGCTCCTTGGGCATGGCGCCTTCCGAGACCGCGACGATGCTGAACGGGCTGCCGGTGCGCGAGCGCTGGCGGATCGCCTCGGCGACCGCCTCGACGTCGTAGGGGATCTCGGGGATCAGGATCACGTCGGCGCCGCCCGCGATCCCGGCGCCGAGCGCCAGCCAGCCGGCATTGTGGCCCATGACCTCGACCACGACGATCCGGTGGTGGCTGTGGGCGGTGCTGTGCAGCCGGTCGATCGCGTCGGTCGCGATCCCGAGCGCGGTATCGAAGCCGAAGCTCACGTCGGTCCGCGCGACGTCGTTGTCGATGGTCTTGGGCAGGGTGATGACGTTCAGGCCCTTCTCGAGCAGCCCGAACGCGTTGCGGGCGGTGCCGCCGCCGCCCAGGCAGACCAGGCCGTCGAGATGGTGCTTGCGGTAGGTCTCGACGATCACGTCGGTCATGTCCATGGTCTTGCCGCCGATCGGCATGCTCTTGGGCTTGTCGCGCGAGGTGCCGAGGATCGTGCCGCCGATGGTCAGGATCCCGGACAGCGCGGTCCGGGTCAGCGTCGTGGTCCGGTTCTCCATCAGGCCGCGAAAGCCGTCCCGGAACCCGATCACGTGCATGCCGTAGGCGCCGAGCGCCGCCTTGCCGACGCCGCGGATCGCCGCATTCAGCCCCGGGCTGTCGCCGCCCGCGGTCAGGATGCCAATCGTCTTCGCCATCACCGCTCGCCCCTCTGGCTGCAGGCTCGATCTCTGCCCTGGAGGGCGCAACCCTAGCCCAACCGATCGTCGAAGGCAGCCCCGGTGTTGCTGCCGCCGGCTCTTTCCTGCCGCGACCGGCTGCGATATGAGCGCGGGCTCGGCGCGCCCCTGGCGGCGCGCCGGGGATTGGCTCGGAGGTTCGGCATGACGCTGCCCCGCTATCGCTCCAAGATCGTCGCCGCCGCCGCGCAGCGTCCGGGCCGCGGCTCGTTCGGCGACCTCGGACCCGGCCAGCTCGCGCTCGCCGAGTGGCAGGCGCTAGGGCTCGAGCTGCCCGACCTCAAGGCGCTCCGGGCCGGGCGCCTCGCCCGCCTGCGGGCGGCGCTCGCCAAAGGGGATCATGCCGGGATCGTGGTCACCGATCCGATCAACCTCCGCTACGCCACCGACAGCGCCAACATGCAGGTCTGGTGCCTGCACAACCCGGTCCGCTACGCCTTCGTCGCGACCGAAGGGCCGGTGATCGTCTTCGACTTCCACGGCTGCGCCCACCTCTCCGATCCGCTCGACGCTGGTCGACCAGGTCCGGCCGGCGCGCGCCTGGTATTTCTTCAACAGCGGTCCGCGTGTGTTCGAGCATGCGCGGCTCTGGGCGGCCGAGCTCGCCGATCTGGTGCGGGCGCATGGCGGCGGCAACCGCCGGCTCGCGATCGACAAGGCCGACCCCGCGGGGGTCGCCGCCCTCGAGGCCCTGGGCCTCGAGCTGGAGGACGGCCAGGAGATCATGGAGCTCGCCCGCGCCCTCAAGACGGCCGACGAGATCAAGGCCATGCGCTGCGCGATCGCGACCTGCGAGGCCGCGATGCGGGTGATGCAGCAGCATCTGCGGCCGGGCATCACCGAGCAGGAGCTCTGGGCGCATCTGCATGCCGAGAACATCAAACGCGGCGGCGAGTGGATCGAGACCCGCCTGCTCAGCTCCGGACCGCGCACGAATCCCTGGTTCCAGGAATGCAGCAGCCGGGAGGTCGCGGCGGGCGATCTGGTCGCCTTCGACACCGACCTGATCGGCCCCTGGGGCTACTGCGCCGATATTTCCCGGACCTGGCTCTGCGGCGAGGGGCGGGCGAGCCCGGCCCAGCGCGACCTCTACCGCCTCGCCCGCGAGCAGATCGCCCACAACCTGGACCTCGTCCGCCCCGGCCTCGGTCTGCGCGAGCTGTCCGAAAAATCCTTCAAGCTGCCGGACCGCTACCGCGCCAACCGCTACTCGGTGGTCGCCCACGGCGTCGGCCTCACCGACGAG
This sequence comes from uncultured Alphaproteobacteria bacterium, assembly GCA_963733965.1. Classification (GTDB taxonomy): domain Bacteria; phylum Pseudomonadota; class Alphaproteobacteria; order Geminicoccales; family Geminicoccaceae; genus DATAOG01. The sequence goes on along the minus strand of CAVTFM010000047.1, from coordinate 68,004 downwards.
TACCCGGCGATCTACTATCCCGAGGATGCCGAAGCGAGCGGCTACGACGGCGTGCTCGAAGCCGGCATGACCATCTGCGTCGAGAGCTACGTCGGCGAAGCAGGGCGGCCCGGGCGGCGTCAAGCTCGAGCAGCAGGTGCTGATCACGCCCTCCGGCGCCGAGGTGATCTCACGCTACCCGCTCGAGGACGAAGTGCTCGGCTGACCGCATCCTGGGGCGCCGCCTTGACACGAGTGATCTCGAGGCGCAGATGCCCTTACGTAATACCCCTTACCGAGGAGGACGCGGGTGCCCACCGTCACGCGGCTGACCACCAAGCATCAGACCACGATTCCCCTGGAGGTGCGCCGCACGCTCGGCCTCAAGGCCGGCGATGCGGTGGAGTTTCGGGTCGAGGGCGCGACCGTCACGCTGCGCAAGGCCGAGTCCCTCCTGACCGACGATCTCGCGTTCCGACTGGTCCAGACGCACGCGATGCGTGACTGGGACACGCCGGAGGACGACGAGGCGTTCCGTGACCTTTAGGCGTTGGGACATCGTCTCGGTACCGTTCCCGTTCGTCGAGGCTCACGCGACCAAGCGCCGCCCGGCGCTGGTCGTCTCGACCGATGCGTTCCACCGCGCCCACCGCGCCTGCTTCGGCGCGATGATCACTACCGCGCGCCACCTGCAGGACGTGCGCCCGGACGACATCGAGATCCTGGATCTCGCCACGGCCGGCTTGCCGCGGCCCTGCGTGATCCGCGTGGCGCGGCTGGCGACGCTCGAATGGGGCGATCACATCCGCCGCCTCGGCACCCTGGACCGACGCGAGCGACCCGCGATCGCAACGCTGCTCCAGCGCTGGTTCGGCCTCTGACAGCACGACGGCTACTCCGCCAGGATCTGCTTGATCCGGGCGATCGCCTGGTCATCGATGGCTTCAGCCCTTTGCGCCCAAGATGGGCACAGACTAGAGTGCGTCATGCGGATCATCGCCCGACGCAGCCTCCGCGAGTTCGTCCAAGCGCGTATCGGGCACAGAGATCGGGCGGCGCTCAAGGGCTCTCTCGATGCCTGGTTCGATGAAGTGCGCAAGGCGCGCTGGGCCAGTCCCGCCGATGTGAAGCGGTCCTACGCCACGGCGAGTGTGGTGTCGGAGGATCGGATCATCTTCAACATCAAGGGCAACGACTATCGCCTGGTCGTCTCGGTGGATTTCGAGAAGCAGATCGTGTGGATCAAGTGGATCGGCACCCAGCGCGACTACGACCGGATCGACGTGCCAGGTGTGGAGCATGAGTGACGTGAGGCCGATTCGGACCGAGCGAGCACTTTCCGATCGACCCGCTCGATCCGATCGATGCGATCCGGTTCCGCATGGAGCAGCAGGGTCTCAGTCGCAAGGACCTGGAGGGCGTGATCGGCACGCGCACGCGGGTCGCGGAGGTTCTGAACCGGCGCCGCGGCCTGTCGATCCATCTCGGCGCCTGCACGAACGCCTCGGCATCTCGGCCGAGGTCCTGATCCGCCCGCCGCGGCGAAGCCAGGCCGGTTGAGCGGCTACTCCGCCAAAATCTGCTTGATCCGGGCGATCGCCTCGTCGACTGCCTGCTCGGGGGTGATGCCCTCGGTGGCGACGCGGTGGATCGCCTTCGTCCAAACCCGCTCGTTGTAGATCTGGTCGTGCCGCCAGATCGCCCGAGGCGGCGGTGTAGTCGTGAGCCAGCGGGCGTGCCTCGGCCTGCATCGCCGCGGCCATGTGGTGTCTGTCGCTCGGGTCGAGCCAGAACGGCTGGTCGAGGAGCGCCGGGATCGACGGCAGCATGCGCTCGCCGGAGAAGTTGAGATAGTGCATCAGCCAGCCTTCGGCCACGAGGAAGCGCACGAACTCCTTAGCGGTAGCGACGTTGCCGCCGTCCTTGAAGACCACAGCCTGGTAGATGCCCCCCTTCGATCGGGAAGGTCTCGCCGAGCGGACCAAGCGGCCATTCGATCGTCGCGGTGTTCTTGTAGTAGTCGTCGGGACGCTCGACTCTTGAGCGCGTTGGGGATCGAGAGCGATTGGTTGGTCGTCATCACGACGGTCTGGGCGAGGAACGCCTCATTGTTGCCGCCATCGTCCCAGGTCAGCGAATCGGGCGGGGTGCAGCCCTTGCGATAGACGGCCGTATAGCTGTCGATCGCCTTGACCAGCCGCTGCCTGATCTCCGGGTCGTCGATGACGAGCTTGCCGTCGCGGGTCACGTAGTCCGCATCGTAGGCACGGATGAATTGGAAGAACTGGTCTGTGGTGTCGGCGGCCTCGACCGACATGGGCCGGCCGATGCCCCAGATGTCGTCGCGGCCCAATGCCTTGCGCACCGCCGGCTGGACCTGATCGCACCAGAACGACCAGAACGGCTCCCACTCCTTGGGGATGTCCTCGAGGGTGAACCCCGCCTGCTCCAACAGGCTCTTCCAGACGTGGATGTTGTTCATGATTTGGCCCATCGGCAGGCCGTACAGGGCCCTCTGCCCGGTCTTTGCATTGAGCAGCATGGCCCGGTCGAGCTGATCCGGATCGAACAGGTTCGAGAAGGACCCGACTGTGTCCGTGAGATCCACCAGCCGATCCTCGGAGGCCCACCTCGGGATATAGCTGATAAGCCAGAAGCCGAAGGCGATGTCGGGCGGCTGGCCGGCCTCGAGCGCCGCCTCGATCTGGGGCGGCTGCTCCGCCAGGGGGACGAGGGTGACCTCAACCTGCTTGCCGGACTCTGCTCGAAGGCCGCGACGACCTCCGCGAGCGCCTCATCCTCCTCGGCGTGGTGCGCCTTATGCCACGACACGACGAGGTCGGCGGCCCGGGCGCCGAGCGGCGTCAGGATCAGCAGGGCGGCGAGAACGAGGGCTCGACTGCGCATAATGGCACTCCCTGAAATCTCGTGGCTACAACCTGTGACCGAGTTTGCGCCTGCCCGTGCTGGAAGACAAGCGCCCCGCGCCACATAACAATCGCCCCAGATCGAGGTGAGCCGCTCGGCTGCGGGCTCGGACGGGTTGGAATTCCCGGACGGACGTCAGGCAGGTGGTATGGGGGAAGCCACCCAGCGGCGCTCGGACTTGAGGCGGCGGTAGCGCTCCAGCCGAGTCTCGTCGATCTCAGCGACCTCCGCGAGTTGGCCGGCGACGTCCAGCGGCTCGCGATGATAGAACAGGATTTGTTCGCGTTCCGGGCGGCCAGCCAGCTGCCGCCTCAGGGGCTCGACGCGATCTTTGCCCCGACCGGAGAAGACCTCCTCGATCACGACACCGACAAAATCCCAGAGGAGTCCTCGTTGATCCCGGCCGGCAGGTTGCGCGCGAGCATGGCAGCTCCTCAGCGGACGAACAGGTCGGCGATCGTGCCAGACCGAACGATCCTCCTCGGCGCAAGGATAGCAAGCGCGCGAGCGGTATAGCGTGCCATTCAGCCCCGGCGCATACGGTCTCGCGCCTTGGCAAGGCCCGCTCGGCCTTGGGCCTTGATCTCGGCGAAGTCGAGAGGCGTCGCCGGCCCGCTCTCGATCCCCTCGCGCCAGGCGCCGCGCAGCTCCTCGATCTCACGCTCATCAGCGGCGTGACGAGCCTGCCAAAGGCGAAGCGCCTCGTGGATGACCTCGCTCGCTGATGCGTACTCCCCGCTGGCCACGGCCTGACGCACCGCGGCCGCCATCTCCTGGGGCAACGCGATACTCATCTTCTCGGCGTTTTGCACGATACTCCTCCACCATCACGACGGCAGCGTACCAGATCCTACGGATACTTCCTACCGAGGCGGCGAACTCGTAGACGGGGTACGCTCCGGCGGCGGCCATGTGTCGGCTACTCGGCGAGGATCTGCTTGATGCGGAGGATCGCCTCGTCGACCGCCTGCTCGGGGCTGATGCCCTCGGCGGCGACCCTATGGATCGCCTTCGGCCAGACGCGCTCCCGGGTGACCAGCTGGTGCCGCCAGTTGCCCGAGGCCACGGCGTAATTGTGAACCAGCGGCCGCGAGCTGATCTGCATCACTGACGCCATGTGATGCGGGTCACTTGGATCGAGCCAAAACGGCTGCTGGAGCAGCTTCGACATCGGCGGCAGAAAACGCTCTCCGGAGAAGTCGAGATAGTGCGCCAGCCACCCCTCACCGACAAGGAAGCGAACGAACTCCTTCGCGGTGGCGATGTTGCCGCCGTCCCTGAAGACCACCGCAGGCAGGACGTCACCCGCGATCGGAAAGGGCTCACCGCGCGGGCCAAGCGGCCACTCGATGGTGGCGGTGTTCTTATAGTAGTCCTGGGGACGGTCGCGCTTGAGCGCATTGACGACCGAGAGCGACCGGTTCGGTGTCATGACGACGGTCTGCTTGAGGAACGCCTGATTGTTGCCGCTGTCGCCCCAGCTCACCGAATCCGGTGGGGTGCAGCCCTTGCGGTAGATCGCCGTATAGCTGTCCAGGGCCTTGACCAGCCTTTGCCTGATCCCGGGGTCGTCGATGACGAGCTTGCCGTCGCGGGTCACATAGTCCGCGTCGTACGCAGCCAGGAACTGGGCGAACTGGCCCATCGTATCTGTGGCGTCCACCGACATGACGAGACCGACGCCCCAGACGTCGTCGCGGCCAGCGGACGCGCGCACCGCCGGCTGCACGCGGTCGCACCAGAATGACCAGAACGCGTTCCACTCGCGGGGGATATCGGCGACGCCGAAGCCCGCGCGCTCCAGGAGGCTCTTCCAGACGTGGACGTGGTTGCTCACGCGACCGATCGGTAACCCGTACAGGGCTTTCTGCCCGGTCTTCCCGTCCAACATCCGCACACTGTCAAGTCCATCCGGATCGAACAGGTTCGCGAACGGCCCTATGGCGCCCGAGAGGTCTACAAGCCGATCGTCGAACGCCCATAGCGCAACAAACTCCGACAGCCAGGTGCCGAAGGCAATGTCGGGCGGCCGGCCCGTCTCGAGCGCCTGCCGGATCTTATTCGGAAGCTCCGCCTGCGGATAAAGGGCGAGCTCGACCTGCTTGGCGGTCTGCTGCTCGAAGGCGGCGACGGTCTCCTTGACCGCCGCGTCCTCCTCGGGGGTGTAGCCCTTGTCCCACCACACGACGAGGTCGGCGGCCCGGGCGCCGAGCGGCGTCAGGATCAGCGCTGCAGCGAGGACGACGGCTCGACCGAACATAGCGGCAACTCCCTGAAATACTGGAGTTATGCCCCGATGGCGAGCTTGCGCCTGTCCGAGGTGGAAGACAAGCGCATGGACTGGAGCGGTCGACCGGCTCGGCTGAGGCTTGCGATGACGTGCGCTTCGGTGAATGATCGCGCCCGGGGAGATGGCCCAACCGGGGGAGGGACAGCGGTGAGGCTGCACTACTCTTATGCGTCGCCCTATGTGCGCAAGGTCATGGCGGTGGCGATCGAGACCGGGCAACAGGAAAAGCTGGAGCTGACCGCGCGCAAGCTCACTCCGGTCGCTCCGGACGCCGATGTCAACCGCGACAACCCGCTCGGCAAGGTGCCCTGCCTGGTGACCGACGACGGCCAGGCGCTGTTCGATTCGCGGGTGATCTGCGAGTACCTCGACGGCCTGCACGGCGGACGCAGGATGTTCCCTGCGGCCGGGTCGGCGCGCTGGACCGCGCTGAGAAGGCAGGCGGAAGGCGATGGCATCCTCGATGCCGGCATCCTTGCCCGGTACGAGTTGCTGCTGCGGCCCGAGGCGCGCCGCTGGCCCGACTGGGTTCAGGGCCAGAAGGCGAAGATGACGCGCGCGCTCGATGCGCTCGAGGGCGAGGCCGGCAGCTTCGGCGACACCGTCGACATCGGCACGCTGACCATCGGCTGCGCCCTTGGCTGGCTCGATTTCCGCTACGCCGCCGACGACTGGAGGGCCGGCCGGCCCAAGCTCGCGGCCTGGTTCGCGACCTTCGCCAGACGGCCGTCGCTGGCGACCACCGTGCCCAAGGAGGTCTGAGCACGGCTCTGGCGGGAGCGCTCGCGATGTGGATCGAGACGGTTCCCTACGAGCATGCGGGCGGCCAGCTGCTCGAGCTCTACGATCGGATCAAAGGCCCGGGCGGCCGGATCGACAACATCATGCGCGCCCACAGCCTGCGGCCGCACGCGATGGCCGGCCACCTGGCACTCTACAAGAGCGTTCTGCACGACCGCCGCAACACCCTCGAGCGCTGGCTGCTCGAGGCGCTCGGGCTCTACGTCAGCCTGCTCAACGGCTGCGGCTATTGCGTCGAGCACCACTTGGCCGGGCTCGCCCGCCTGCTGCGCGACCAGGATCGGACCGCCGCGATCCGGGCGGCGCTCGAGGCCGACCGGCCGGAGCAGGCGTTCGCGGGCCGCGAGCTCGCGCTGATGCGCTACGCCGAGCGCCTGACCAACGAGCCCGCGGCGCTCGGCCCGGCGGACATCGAGGCCCTGCGCGCGGCCGGGCTCGAGGATGGCCAGATCCTCGAGGCGAACCAGGTGATCGCCTATTTCGCCTACGCCAACCGGACCGCGCTCGGGCTCGGGGTCAGGGCCGGAGGCGACACCCTGGGGCTCTCGCCTGCCAACGCCGCCGACTCCGACGACTGGCGGCATCGGTAGGCGAACGCGGGCCGCTCACTCGTAGGCGAACAGCTCGACCAGCACGGCCGCGACCTGGCGGGCGGTGCGCTTCGGCAAGGCCGCGGCGCGCCGCACCAGGCGCGCCTTGTCGATGGTCTGGATCTGCTCGAGCGCGATCTGGCCGTCCTTGCCCTCGAAGCGCACCGGCACGCGGGTCGGATAGCCCTGCGCCGCGGTCGTCATCGGGGCCACGATCACCGCCCGGACGTGGCGGTTCATCTCGTCGGGCGAGACGATCACGGCCGGCCGCGGCGGCTGGATCTCGGCGCCGCCGCTCGGGTCGGGGGCGACCAGCCAGATCTCGTAGCGCTCTGGCGCCTCTACCACTGCCAGAGGGCGGCGTCGGACGCCTGATCGGGATCGTGCGGCAGGAGCAGGGCATCGTCACCCGCGGCCGCCATCGCCGCGAACGCCTGGTCCCACCCGCCGCGCAGCCTCTCGGCCGGGCCGATGATCAGCCGATCGCCCTCGACCTCGAACCGGACCCGGTCGCCGAAGCCGCACTGCTCGATGATCGGCTTCGGGATGCGGATGCCCCGCGAGTTGCCGATGCGCACGAGATCCACGTTCATGCCGACTCTCCGTCGCTGGCGCCTGCCGCGTGATCACAACGTAAGTCCTGCAGGACCCCCTGTCCAGCCATGCGCCGGTGCCGGATTTGCCAAGCTCGCGATCGTCGCCTAGGGTCGCCTCAGCAGAAGGGAGCGCATGGCCGCTTCGGAGGCGAACCAACCAGGATCAGGAGGCTCAAGCCATGAACCTTTGGATGCGGGCGTCGGTGGCGGGCGCGCTGGCGCTGGTCGCCGGCATCGGCGTGCTGGCAACAGCGGCGCCGGCCGGGGCGGCCCCGATCGAGCTCAAGCTGAACGGCATCCAGCCGCCGGAGCACCCGGTCTCGCTCAGCCACAAGTTCTTCGCCGAGCGGGTCGGGCAGCTGACCAAGGGTGACATCCAGGTCGAGGTCTACGACGCCCGCGGCCTCGGCGATGCGGTCGAGAGCGTGCAGAGCCTGCGCAACGGCACGATCGCCTTCGCCACCGTCTCGGCCTCCAACCTGTCGCAGGTCCGGCCGCAGATCGACATGTTCTCGCTGCCCTATCTGTTCAAGAACGCCAACCACTACTGGGCCTATCTGAACTCCGAGCGGGCGCAGGCGTTCGTCAGGCCGCTCGAGGACAAGGGCATCGTCGTGCTCGGCTTCATGGACTCGGGCTCGCGCAACTTCTTCAGCGACCAGCCGATCCGCTCGGTCGCCGACATCGCGGGCAAGAAGATCCGGGTCATGGCCTCGCCGGTCCAGGTCAAGACCATCGAGGCGATGGGCGGCACCGGCGTGCCGATCGCCTGGGGCGAGCTCTACAACGCGCTGCAGACCGGGGTGGTCGATGCCGCCGAGAACAACGACCCCTCGATCCTGACCATGAAGTTCTACGAGGTCAGCAAATACTACACGCTCGACGAGCACGCCCGGATTCCCGACATGCTGCTGATGTCCAAGATGGTCTACGACAAATTGTCCCCCGATCAGCAGCAGGCGGTCAAGCAGGCGGGCAAGGAGGCCGAGGCCTACATGCGCGGTGCCTGGGCGATGGCCGAGCAGGACGCGCGCACCGCGCTCAAGGACCGTTTCAAGGAGATCATCGAGGTCGACAAGCAGCCGTTCATCGATGCCGTCCACGACCTGGTCCAGAGCGAGGCCCAGCGGCTGGGCGTGGTCGACGAGGTCAACTACATCCTCGACTCGGGCAAGAACTACTGAGCCCGACGGGAACGCCTGTCCGCGGGCCGGCCCGCCTCGGACCAGCCTGGCCGGATCGGCCCGCGCGGCGTCCGGACCGGCTGTCGCGATGACCGCCTTCAACCGCGTCGTCGACGCGATCGCCGCGCTCGTGCGCGTGGTGATCCTGCTGCAGGCCACGGCCATATTCGCGATCATCATCGTGACCGTGGTCACCCGCTACGGCTTCAGTTACGTTTTGTCCTGGTCGGAGGAGGTGCCGCGCTACCTCCTGATCTGGGTGTCGTTCCTGGGTGCCGCGGCCTGCGTGGATCTGCGCGACCACATCGCCTTCGACTACCTCTACAAACGCTTTCCCGGTCCGGTCCGCACCCTGGTCCAGCTGCTGATCAACGCCGCGATCTTCGGCTTCGGCTGGATCATGCTGTTCTATGGCGTGCGCTTCGTCGAGGCGTTCGGCAGCGACTTCATGGAATCGATCCCGTTCACCAACGTCTGGTACTACAGCTCGCTGCCGGTCTCGGGCGCGCTGATGATGCTCTACAGCCTGCGCGACCAGCTCAACGTCTGGTGCCACCGCGAGCGCGCGCTCGAGCACGATCCGAGCCATTCGGCCGCCTGAGCGGCTGCTGACCGGATGCCTGCCCGATGACCATCCTGATCCTGTTCGGCGTGTTCGCGGTGCTGCTCGCGATCGGCATGCCGATCGCGTTCGCGATCGGGATCGCCTCGGCGGTGGCCGCGATCAACATCTTGGTGATCGACAACGTCACGATCGTCCAGCGCATGCTGGTCGGGATCAATTCCTTCCCGTTGCTGGCGGTGATCTTTTTCGTATTTACCGGTGTGCTGATGGCCAAAGGCGGCGTCGCCATGCGCCTGGTGCGCCTGTCCGAGGTCGTGGTCGGCCGCCTGCCGGGCGGGCTCGCCCAGATCACCGTGCTGTCCTCGATGCTGTTCGGCGGGGTCTCGGGCTCGGCGGTGGCCGAGGTGTCCTCGATCGGCGCGACCCTGATCCCGGCCATGGAGAAGGCGGGCTACACCAAGCGCTACGCGACCGCGGTGGTGCTCACCTCGGCGACCATGGGCCCGATCATCCCGCCCTCGATCCCGATGATCCTCTACGCCTATGTGGTGGGCTCGGTGTCGGTCGCGGGCCTGTTCCTCGCCGGCGTGGTGCCGGGCGTCCTGATCGGCATCGGCCTCCTGATCGCCTGCTACGTCCACGGCCGGCTCTACCACCACCAGCCGGTGCCGCCGATGTCCGGCCGCGACAAGCTGATCCGCGTGGTCGATGGCCTGGCCGGGATGCTGACCCTCGTGATCATCCTGGGCGGGATCACCAGCGGCATCTTCACCGCGACCGAGGCGGGCGCGGTCGGCTCGGTCTACGCGCTGTTCCTCACCGTCGTGATCTACCGCGAGATCAAGCTCGCCGACCTGCCGGGCATCCTCTGGGAGTGCTGCCTGACCAACGCCGTGGTGCTGTTCCTGATCGCCACGACCTCGGTCTTCTCCTTCATCATGACCTACGAGGACGTGCCGCAGTGGCTGGCCGCTCACCTGTTCGCGGTGATCCACAACCGCTATCTGCTGCTCCTGGTGATCAACATCGTGCTGCTGGTGATCGGCCTGTTCGTCGACCTGACGCCGGCCCTGATCATGATGGTGCCGATCCTGTTGCCGATTGCGCACCAGCTGGGCATGGACCTGATCCACCTCGGGATCATCGTCGTGGTCAACCTGACCTTCGGCCTGATCACCCCGCCCGTGGGCACCTCCCTGTTCGTCGGCTGCCGGATCGCCGGCATCTCGATGACCGAGCTGATCCCGCCGATGCTGCCCCTGCTCGCGATCATGTTCGGCGTGCTGCTGTTCGTGACCTACGTCCCCGAAACCTTCATGTGGCTGCCCCGCATGTTCGGCTTTGCGCGGTAAGGGTTGGGCACGGCTTAACCAGGCGAGCGAGGCTCGCTCCAGAGGTCTTCGGAAGCCGTCGCTTGATAAGTGCCAATTGGCACGATACAATCCAGACCTATGATCGTCAGTTTCCGCCATCGCGGGCTCAGGCGTTTCTTCGAGGACGATGATCGAAGCCGATTGCCGCCGGAGCAGGTTGAGAAGCTCGGAGTCATCCTGGCTCGAACTCGATGCCGCCGAGCATGTTGGCGACATGAACGCACCCGGTCTCAGGCTGCATCGCCTGGCCGGGAAGCTCAAAGGTTTCTGGTCGGTGACGGTCACCGCCAACTGGCGGGTTATCTTCCGCTTCGCGGATGGCAAGGCGTTCGACGTCGATCTCGTCGACTATCATTGAGGTGGCGGCCCATGCCGATGAAGAACCCTCCGCATCCCGGCCGGCACATCCGGCTCGAGTACCTGGAGCCGCTCGGTCTGAGTGTGACCGAGGCGGCCCGAATTCTTGGCGTGACGCGCGCCAATCTCTCCAACATCGTGAATGGCAAATCCGGTATCTCGCCGGAGATGGCGGTGCGGCTCGCCAAGGCGTTCGGCGGTTCGGCCGAGATCTGGCTGCGGTTGCAGGCCGCCTACGGCCTCGCTCAGGTCCGAAGACGCGAAGTCGAGATCAAGGTCGAGCCCTACCGCCCGCCAGCGGCGTGAGACCAGTACGTTCGAGGATTGACACCGATATTGCCCGTTATTTCGGGCTCTCCGAGGGTTTCTTCTCCAGCCCGCGCGCGGCCTGACCTGGAAATCCCGTCGCGACGCTGTTGGCGTGCTCGAGGCAAGCGGCCGTCCGGACGCTGTCCTGGTCGCGCGCGGCGCCCCGCTCACGGGCCACACAGGTGCGCATCGCTGCCGGATCGCCGGCAATCTCGATGACCGAGCTGATCCTGCCGATGCGGCCCCCCGATCGCGATTGTGTGCGCCGTCCCGCTGTTCGTGACCTACGTCCCCGATGTTCGGCTTCGATCTACGCCGCCCGCGGGTGGACCGCCTGCTCGATCGCGGGACCGACGTCCCGCTGCGCGCGCCGCAGCTCGAAATCGCTCTGCAGATCCATCCAGAACTCGGGCGAGGTGCCGAAATAGCGCGCCAGCCGGAGCGCGGTGTCGGCGCTGACGCCGCGCTGCTCGCGCAGGATCTGGGTCACCCGGTTGACCGGAATGTCGAGCGCCCGGGCGAAGGCGCGCGCCGACAGGCCGAGCTCGGCGAGCTCGTCACGGAGGATCTCGCCGGGGTGAACCGGGCGCATGGCGCACGCGATCAGGTCCTCCTTGGCCATGGTCCTGCTCCCTCAATGGTAGTCCACGATCAGAACGTCGTAAGCGTCGTCACCCTGCCAGCGGGAGCAGATCCGCCATTGTCGGTTGATGCGGATGCTGAGCTGCCCTTGGCGATCGCCCGCCAGAGCCTCGAGCCGGTTGCTCGGCAGCCCGCGCAGATCCTCCAGGCTACGCGCCCGCCGGAGGATCTGCAGTCGCTTCTCCGCCTGCTCCCGAAAGCCATCGAAGCGCCGGACCCGCCTGCCCTGGTAGAGCGCTTCGGTGTCCCGGTCGGCGAAGCTCTTGATCACCCTCGAGATGGTAGCATCTGTACCGTGTTACGGCAACGGTAACGACCCGCTTGCAAGCTGGTAACGACGGGAAGACAACCCGCGATACTCGGATCGCCGGCATCTCGATGACCGAGCTGATCCCGCCGATGCTGCTGCTGCTCGCGATCGTGTTTGGCGTGCTGCTGTTCGTGACCGAGGCCTTCCGAATCCCTCATGTGGCTGCCGTGCATGTTCGGCTTCGCGTGATGGATGGGTATAACGCGTTGCGTCATAGCGAGGAAGCCGTTACGACGGCCGCGTGATCAAGGAGTTTGCCGACCCCGAGACGGCGGGCGTTTGGAACGGGCGGCACAGTCGGCGGTTGCCTTCCGAGATCCAATCGGTCGCTCTGCGGAAGCTGCGCATGCTGAACCAGGCGCGAACCTTGAGTGATCTGCGGGTGCCATCGGGCAATCGGCTGGAAGCGCTCAGGGCGATCGCCGCGGGCAATACAGCGTTCGCATCAACCGGCAATGGCGGATCTGTGTTCGGTGGCATGACGGAGCAGCGTACGATGTCGAAATCGTCGACTTCCATGACTGACCAAGACCTTCTGCCGAACCCGCATCCCGGCGAGATCCTGGCGCTCGAGTTCATGCAGCCGCTCGGGCTCAGCCAGAATGCGCTCGCACGCGCCCTCCACGTCCCACCGCGCCGGATCAACGAGCTGGTCCATGGCAGACGCGCCGTGAGCGCCGACACCGATCTACGCCTCGCACGCTATTTCGGACTCTCCGAAGGCTTTTTCCTGGGCCTGCAGGCGGACTACGACCTGATGGAGCGCAAACGCGAGATCGCGCCCGAGCTCGCCACCATCCGTCCGCGCGCGGCCTGAGCCGTGACTCACGGGCTGCACGCGTCGAGCTTCGCGCGCTGGGCGAAGCTATCGCGCCGTGGTATCGTGCTCTCGGTCTGAGAGGGTACGGCGCGATGTCGACGCCCACGAGATTCACGATTGAGATCGAGCGCGAGGCGGATGGCCGCTGGATCGCCGAGATCGCGGCGCTGCACGGCGTGCTCGCTTACGGCGCAACTCGCGAGGAGGCTATCGCCCGAGCCAAGGCCTTGGCCTTGCGGGTCCTGGCCGAGCGCCTGGAGCACGGCGAGGCCGCGGGCGAGCTGACGGTCTGTTCGAGGCCGCGTGAGCCGTGGCCGTCGACCAAGGCGCGACGCGTACTCGCGGCGCTGCGACGGCTCGGCTGGGGTATCAAGCGGCGGTCGGGCTCACATCGGACGCTGGAACGCAAGGGCTGGCCGGACGTCGTGTTCGCGTTTCACGACGACGAGGAGCTTGGGCCGCGCATCCTCGCCCGGATCGCCAAGTACACCGGGCTCAGGCCCGAAGATCTTTGAGGCGTAAGGCGCAGAAAGCGGTCTCGATCTCACCGGAGCTGGCGGTAGGCGTCTCGGATTCGCATCCCCAACGAGATCCTCGTTCCGGAGTTCATCCAGCCGATCGGGCTTGACGGGTTTACACTCGGAGCCACCAGGCCTCAGGGGTGCTTCAGGAAGCTGGTGCCGACGCCGCCGCGCAGCAGCGCCTCGCCGCTGCCGCCCTTGCCCTTCCAGGTGAGCTGGTCGCCGTCGACGGTCACCTGGTAGCAGTTCTCGTGCTCAGGATCGCGCTCGTGCCACTTGATGCAGACGTCGCCGTCGGCGTCGGTGAACCAGCGGCCGCGATCGTGCTCGCCCGAGGAATCTTCGTAGGTCACGTCGCCGCCGTCCACGAAATAGATGTTGAACGCGGCGCCCGAGGCGACGGTGCCGGAGACCGTATTGCCGCTCATCACGTCGATGAAGCGCTGGCCCTTCAACTGCTCGGGCGCGGCGAGCGCCGGCGTCGCCAGGCCGAGCACGACCAGGGCCACGAGAATTCCGAGCAGCTCTGCCTGGCGCATCGTCGGTGCCCTGTCGATTTCGCTTAACCCACGCCATCCTGGCCGAAGACGGCACGCTCTGCAACCGCCGCCGGCGGTCGGCGCATCCGTGGTCACCGCCGGTCATCGGGGATGAGCAGGTCGCCGTCTTCAGCACTGACAACCTGCGGCCAGTCCTTGAGAATGCTTGCGACGCTCTCTTGCGTTACGCGGCGGGTCGGCGAAACTGGTCATCCTGGCGCACCTGGCTCAGTCGGACCCGACCGCTTCGTTCCCCGCGAGGAAAGACAGGCCGTCGTAGATCTCGGTGAGGGGCAGCGTGATCGCCAGGGCGTCGAGCGGCAGGGCTGCGTCCAAGCCCTCGATCTCCTCGAACCGCCAGCTTGGTCCGGTGCGGCTGTAGATCTCGACCCGCGGCGCGTCCTGGGCGATCAGGACGTAGTGGCGAAGGCTCTCCAGGCGCTGGTAATCGCGGCGCTTGTCGGTGCGATCGGCGAGCTCGATCGTCGGCGAGAGGATCTCGAAGACCGCGACCGGGGCCATGACGAAGTGTCTGCCCTCACGGCCGCAGGTGACGCTCGCGTCCGGGAAGCGGCCGGTGCGGTCGTCGATCCCGACCAGGAGATCGCTGCCGTTGGGCTTGCACGGGCCGCCGCGCAGACGCTGCTTCAGCGTAGCGAGGAGATTGACCTGGATGTCGTTGTGATCCTCGCTGCCGCCGGCCATCATGACCAGGCGGCCGCCGACGAACTCGTAGCGCTCGCGCTGGCCCTGAACCCAGGCGAGGAAGTCCAGGACGTCGGCGAGCACCGGCTGCGGTGTAGCGGTCGCTTCAGGCATGCGCCATCATAGCGCGCGATCGGTCGCCTGTCAGGCGATCGAGCCGACGCTGGCCGGCGGCTCGCCCGCCCAAGGGAACAGGCTGACCGGCCCGGTGATCGCATGACCATTTCGGTCGAGGCTTTGGGGAGGAAAACATCATGATCCTGCGACTGGTCGGGGCCGCCCTTGCCGCCCTGCTCGTGCTCGGCGCGACTGCCGAGGCGCAGACGCTGGAACGGGTGCGCTCGAGCGGCACGTTCAAGATCGGCTATCGCGAGGACGCGTCGCCGTTCTCCTACCGGGACGCGCAGGGCCACGCGGCCGGCTATTCGGTCGAGCTCTGCCAGGCGATCGCGACCAACGTCAAGGACGCGCTGGCCCTTGCCGACCTCAAGATCGTCTACGTCCCGGTCACCACCGAAGACCGCTTCCAGGCGGTCCGGGACGGCCGGATCGACATCCTGTGCGGCGCGACCACGGTGACGCTCGCGCGGCGCGAGTTGGTCGACTTCTCGCTGTTCACCTTCGTCGACGGCGCCGGGGTCCTGCTGCGCGCCGACAGCCCGCAGGACATGAAGGGTCTGGCCGGCAAGAAGATCGGGGTGCGCGCCGGCACGACCACCGAGCAGGCGCTGCGCAACACCCTGGCCCAGGCCTCGATCGCGGCCGAGGTGATCACCGTCGAGAGCCACGACGACGGCCTGAAGCAGCTCGAGAAGGGCGAGATCGCGGCCTATTTCGCCGACCGCGGGATCCTCCTCTTCCTCGCCGCCAAGAGCCAGGACAAGGGGTTGCGCGTCTCGGACCGCTATCTGACCTTCGAATCCTACGGGCTTGCGCTTGCGCGCGGCGACCACGTGTTCCGGCTCCTGGTCGACCGGACCCTGAGCGCGCTCTATCGCTCCGGCCTGATCCACAAGGTCTTCACCCACGCCTTCGGCGCCAACGCCAACGAGAGCGATCTTTTGAAGGCGCTCTACGTCATCGAGGGCCTGCCGAAATAGGCGGCCGGGCGGGGCGGCGGGGGTGAGGCTCGAGTGAGGCCAGGGCGAGGCGGGCTTCCTGGCGGGTAGGGGAGCTGCTAAGCAGGGTGTCCGGGGGAGCGGAGGCGGCAGATGGCGGCGGCGATCTTCTGGCACGACGGCAGGTGGTACGAGGACCAGCAGCCGAAGCTCCTGGGCCCGATGGACCACGCCATGTGGATGGCGAGCCTCGCGTTCGATGGCGCCCGCGCCTTCGATGGCCTGGCCCCCGACCTCGACCGGCACTGCGCCCGGCTGATCGATTCGACGCGCAAAATGCTGCTCGAGCCGACGCTCAGCGCCGGCGAGGTCCTGGAGCTCTGCCGCGAGGCGATCCGCCGGCTGCCGCGGGGCGTGCCGCTCTACGTCCGGCCGATGTTCTACGCCATGCGCGGCTTCGTCACCCCCGAGGCCGCCTCGACCGAGTTCGCGCTCGCGGTCTACCCCTCGCCCATGCCCGAGCCCCGCGGCATGAGCGTCTGCTTCTCGAGCTACCGGCGGCCGGCGCGCGATGCCGCCCCGACCGACGCCAAGGCGGGCTGCCTCTACCCGAACATGCAGCGCGCGCTGGTCGAGGCGGCGGGCCGCGGCTTCGACAACGGCATCACGCTGGATGCCTCGGCCAATGTCGCCGAGCTCGCGACCGCCAACTTGTGGATCGCGCGCGACGGGGTCGCCATGACGCCTGCGAGCAACGGCACTTTCCTTGCGGGCATCACCCGCGCCCGGGTCGCCCAGCTCCTGCGCGAGGCCGGCACCGAGGTCCAGGAGACGACCCTCACCAAGCAGGACATCCTGGACGCCGACGAGGTCTTTTGCAGCGGCAACTACGGCAAGGTGCTGCCGATCACCCGGGTCGAGGACCGCCACTACCAGACCGGCCACGTCTACCAGAAGGCGCGCGACCTCTATTTCGAGTTCGCCCGCAGCCAGCCGGTC
Organism: uncultured Alphaproteobacteria bacterium; assembly: GCA_963733965.1. Taxonomy (GTDB): domain Bacteria; phylum Pseudomonadota; class Alphaproteobacteria; order Geminicoccales; family Geminicoccaceae; genus DATAOG01. Next base: position 51,438 of record CAVTFM010000047.1, on the reverse strand, counting down.
GGCTAGCTTCGGCTTCTCTTGAAGGTATCGAGATGCGCGCCTCCAGGTCAGTCGCTGACGAACCGGACGATCTCTTCGAGATGGCCAACCTGTCCCCGACGCTGACCGGACTTCCGATGATCGTCTGGATTTCGGAGCGCGGGCGCGCCCGGCACGACGCTCGTGTGATAATCTCCTTGGTGCATGGCCGCCGCGCCCGGCCGGACCGGACGGCGTCCGTCTCGGTGCGCCCGAGGGTGAAGATGGTCGCCGGACCGGAGATCGACCGTCGAGATCTGGAGCTCGTGCGCCAGTGGATCGAGCTGAATCACGAGGCGATCATCGCCTACTGGAACGGCGACCTGCTGACCGACGAGGTGATCGCGCGGCTCAGACCCATTGCATCGCCGCCGCCTTCTGGCGAAGCCCCGGGCCACTGAGCACCAGGGATATCAATCGCCGTCGCGCTCGAAGTACTGGCCGGGGGTGGTGCCGAGCGCGCGGCGGAAGGCGTGGATGAAGGCGCTCGGGCTGTCGTAGCCGAGATCGAGCGCCACGCTCGTCACCGGCTCGCGCTGGGCGAGGCGGACCAGGGCGGCGAGCAGGCGGGCCTGGCGCTGCCACTGGCGGAAGGTCATGCCGGTCTCGGCCAGGAACCGGCGGCTGAGCGTGCGCACGCTGGCGCCGACCTCCCGGCCAAAGGCCGCGAGCGTGCGCGGGTCGCCGGGATCGGCGCCGAGCGCTGCCGTGATCCGCTTCAGGCGCGGGTCCTCGGGCTCGGGCAGGTGCAAAGGTGCGAGCGCCGCGGCCCGGATCTCCTCGAGCAGCAGCAGGGCCAGCAGCTCGCGCCGCCGCTCTTGGCCCGGCGCCTCGACGCTCGCCAGCACCAGCTCGCGCAGCAGCGGCCCGACGTTGACCACGCCGCAGGCGGCCGGCAGGCCATCCCGGGTGCTGGCATCGACGTAGAGCGTGCGCATCTCGAGCCGGGTCGCGCAGCGGATCGCGTGCTCCATGCCGGCCGGCATCCAGACCGCCCGTTGCGGTGGCACCACCCAGGCACCCCGGGCGGTCACCACCGTCATCACCCCGGCGCGGGCGTAGATCAGCTGCGCCCAGTCGTGGTGGTGCGGCGCGATCAGGTGGCCCTTGGGGTAGTCCGCGGCGAGCGCCCGGACCGTGGGCGTGAGCGCCTCTGACCGTTCGTCGATACCAAATGACCTCATGTCGCGAGAGCGTAAGCCTGAGCTCTGCTAGGTTCAATGCCGTGAGCCACTTTCGAGCGGGCGAAGACCGATGAGCCGGGTCCTCTGGTTTCTGAACCTCGCACACGCCTACGACCACTTCTTCCTCCTGATCTTCCCGACCGCGGTGCTGGCGCTTGCTCCGGCCTGGGGCCTGTCCTACGGCCAGGCGCTGGCGTTCGGGACCGCAGCCTTCGTCACCTTCGGCCTCGGCACCCTGCCGGCGGGCTGGCTCGGCGATCGCTGGAGCCGCGGCCATCTGATGTCGATCTTCTTCATCGGGATCGGGCTCGCGGCGATCCTGACCGGGCTCGCGTCCGGCCCGATCACGCTGACGCTCGGTCTCGGCCTGCTCGGCCTGTTCGCCTCGATCTACCACCCGGTCGGCACCGCGCTGGTGATCCAGAACGCCAAGGCGACCGGCCAGTCGCTCGGCGTCAACGGCGTGTTCGGCAATCTCGGCGTGGCGGGCGCCGCGCTGATCACCGGCCTGATCACCGAGTGGCTGGGCTGGCGGACGGCGTTCATCCTCCCGGGCCTGATCGCGGTCGCAACCGGCGTCCTGTTCGCCCGCAGGATCGCGCCGCTGATGACCGGCGATCTCGCGGTGCGTCCCGCCGCCAGGAAGTCGGTGGCGGCGCAGGGCGTCCTGGTCCGGGTGTTCGTGGTGGTCGCCGTGAGTGCCCTGTTCGGCGGCATCATCTTCCACGGCACGACGATCGCGCTGCCCAAGATCTTCCAGGAGCGTCTTGCCGGCGAGGTCGGCGACCTCGCCACGATCGGCGTCCTGGTGGCCGCGGTGTTCACGCTCGCGGCGTTTGCCCAGATCGCCGTCGGCCGCCTGCTCGACCGCTATGGCGCGCGCCTGATCCTGCCGCTGATCGTCCTGCCCCAGGTTTTCCTGCTCCTGCTCGCGGTCCAGATCTCCGGTTGGGGCATGCTGCTGCTGGCGGCCGCCCTGATGCTGCTGGTGTTCGGCGAGATCCCGATCACCGCCTGGCTGGTCGGCCAGTACACGCCCGGCCATTGGCAGTCGCGGATCTTCGCCCTGCAATATGTGCTCTCGCTCGGCGTCAGCGCGATCGTGGTGCCGCTGATCGCGGTGCTGCACGACCGGACCGGCGGTTTTTCCACCTTCTTCTTCGTCCTGGCCGGCGCCGCGGCGCTGGTCGCCCTGGTGGCGCTGTTGCTCCCGGGCTCCGCCCCGGCGCGCGCGCCCGCCCTGAATCCCGCGGCGCCGGCTGTCAGAGCAGCGCGCTGAAGTTGGCGTAGAGCTGGCGCGCGGCTTGGTTGAGCCCGGGCATGTGGGCATCGGCGGCGGCCGTGAAGCGGGCGGCGCCGTCCGCGCCCAGGCGCAGGATCAGGGCTTCGGTCGTCGAAGGGTCCGCGAACCAGTCGGCGAGCGTCGGAGGATCGACTTCGGCATGGAACTGCAGGCCGAAAGCGCGCTCGCCAACCGCCAGCGCCTGGACCGCGCAGGCGCCTGAGGTCGCGAGCACGCTGGCGCCCGCGGGCGGGGTCACCACCTCGGCCGCATGCCATTGCAGGAAGTGGGTCGTGCCCGGCAGCCCCGCGAACAGCGGGTGCGCGCGCCCGGCTGCGGTCAGCTCGACCTCGAAGACGCCGACCTCGGGGGTGACCGCCGGCCGCACCTCGCCGCCGAGCGCCGACGCCAGCAGCTGGTGACCAAGGCAGATGCCGAGATAGGGCATCCCCAGCTCCAGGACCGCCGTCCGGATCGCCTGCTTCTCGGGCCGGAGCCACGGATGCAGGGCCTCCTGCCAGACGTCCTGAGCGCCGCCCATGACCAGGAGCGCATCGTAGTCCTCGAGCGCCGGGATCGCCTCGCCCGCCTCGAGCGCCACCACGTCCCACTCGATCCCGTCCGCCCGCAGGCAGTCGCGGAAGATGCCGGGATGCGCGAGCTCCATGTGCTGGAACACGAGTATGCGTGGGGGACGGCGGGCCATCTGGTCATCCTCGGAGCGGAGCCGGCAGGGTCGCCGACTGATCGCACGACTTGCCGATGCCGTCAAAGCGCCGCTCGGCGGGCTGGCCGTGGCACCAGCGGTCGGTTATCAAAGGCCGAACGCGAATCGCCCAGGGAGGTAGCCTATGAACCGCGTGCTCATCACTGGTGCCGCCGGCGGCATCGGGCGCCGGATCCGGCCGCTGCTGCGGGGTGTCTATCCGACGCTGCGGCTGTCGGACGTGGTCGAGATCCAGGCTCAGGCGGGCGAGGAGTTCGTCCGCGCCGACCTCGCCGATCTCGCGGCGGTCGAGCATTTGTGCGCCGGCGTCGACGGCATCATCCACCTCGGTGCCAGCTCGGTCGAGGACGCCTGGGAGCCGATCCTGCAGAACAACATCATCGGGGGCTACAACGTCTTCGAGGCGGCAAGGCGGCAGGGCGTGCGCCGGATCGTGTTCGCGACCACGAACCACGTCGTGGGCTTCTACCGGCGCCAGCGGACCATCGACCACAAGGTGATGGTGCGCCCCGAACTCCCGCTACGGCGTCAGCAAGGCGTTCGGCGAGGCGCTCGGCCGCATGTACGCCGACAAATACGGGCTTGGCGTGTTCAACATCCGGATCGGCAACTTGTGGGAAAAACCGGTCGACCGCCGGCGCCTGTCGATCTGGATCAGCCCGCGCGACCTGGTCCAGCTGATGCGGATCGGCCTCGAGCATCCGGAGATCCACTTCGAGGTGGTCTACGGCATCTCCGACAACGCCCGCGCCTGGTACGACAACGCCAACGCGTGGCGCCTCGGCTACCGGCCCGAGGACCAGGCCGAAGACTATGCCGCGAGCGCCACCGAGGCCGACCTCGAGCTGCCGCCCGACCCGATCGGCGAGCAGTTCCAGGGCGGCGGCTTCTGCACCATGGAGTTCTCAGACGACGTCAAGAAGATTTCCTAACTGTCGGCGCAGAAATGGAGTTTTCTATCTTCGATCGCCGCCACTATCCGACCCTCGGGGTGCGCGAAGGCTACGGTCAATGGGCGCCGACCTACGAGCGCGTGGTCCAGGACGAGATGGACCTGCGGCTGCTCGAGCGGCTGACCACGGTCGACTGGGGCCGACGGCGCCGGGCGATCGATCTGGCCTGCGGTACCGGGCGAATCGGCGCCTGGCTGCGGGCACAGGGCGTCAACGCGCTCGATGGCGTCGACCTGACCCCGGAAATGCTGACCCGGGCGCGCGAACGGAGGCTCTACGACCACCTGCTGCAGGCCGATCTGCGCGCGACCGGCCTGCCGGCCGCGGCCTATGACCTCGCAACCGTGGTGCTGGCCGACGAGCATCTCCCGGACCTCGTCCCGCTCTATGCCGAAGCCGCGCGGCTCCTCGCTTCCGGCGGCCGGTTCGTGATCGTCGGCTATCATCCGTTCTTCCTGATGATCGGCATCCCGACCCACTTCGATCGCGCCGACGGCACGCCGGCGGCGATCGAGAGCCACGTCCATCTGTTCAGCGATCACGTCCAGGCGGCGCTGGCCACCGGCTTTGCCCTGCTCGAGATGGCAGAAGGCGTGATCGACGACGCCTGGCTCGCGAAGAAGCCCAAGTGGCAGAAATACGCGAACCATCCGGTCAGCTTTGCCATGGTCTGGGGCCGGGCAGGGTAACCAACGCGCGCGGCGTTGCTTTCGGGCTCCGCCTGCACTACACTGTAGTGCATGAAGAGCGAAGTCTACAGCTGGCGGCTGACGCCGGACCTCAAATGCGCGCTCGAGGACGCTGCGCGGCGCGAACAGGTGAGCGTTTCCCGCCTCCTCGAACGAATCGCGCGCGAATGGCTGAAGACGCAACCGGCGGCCGCCGAGGACGACCAGGCCGAGCAGGCGCGACTGCGAGCGTCGGCGATGCGCTTCATCGGCAGCCTCCGCAGCGGCGATCCGGATCTGGCTGAGAAGGCGAGCGAGCGGATGCGAGAAGGTCTTTTGAAGGCGCATGCGCGTTCAAGGCCTGATTGATACCGGCGCCTTATTGGCGCTGCTGCACGAGGACGATCGCTGGCATCCGCGCTGCGTGCAAACGTTCCTCCGCTTGCCCGGCCCATGGGCGACATCAGTCGCTGTGCTGACCGAATTCTTCTACTTGGCCAGCCGCGGACCCCGTTCGGTAGCGGTGGCTTGGGAGTTCGTGCGCGCGGCCGCGATCGTCCTGCCGTCGATCGAAGATGCCGACCTGCCGGGGCTCGACCACCTGATGCGCAAATACGCCGATCGGCCGATGGACTTCGCCGACGCTACGCTCGTGCATCTGGCGCGCAGGGAGCAGCTGAGCCTCGTGTTCACGATCGACCATGACCATTTCGAGACGTATCGGATCGACGGCCGGCGGCGCTTTCGCATCGTGCCCGGCCGATGAGCCCGCTCGGGGGGCTTGCCCCAAGTCCCCGGTGATGGCAGCGGTAGGGGTCGGGACGGTGCAAAGGAGGGAGCCGTGAGCGGAGCGCCGGTCGACCGACTGTTCAGCGAGGCCGAGATCGCGGCCCGGGTCGAGGCGCTCGCGGCCGAGATCGTGACGGCCATGGGCAAGGATTTCATCGTCGTCGGGGTCCTCAAGGGCAGCTTCGTGTTCCTGGCCGATCTGGCGCGGGCGCTGAGCCGCGCGGGCGCTCGGCCTCGGATCGAGTTCATGCGGCTCGCGAGCTATGGCCAGTCCAAGGAGAGCTCGGGCGAGGTCCTGCTGCTGGGCGATGCGCCCCGCGATTTCGAAGGCAAGGCGGTGCTGCTGGTCGACGACATCGTCGATACCGGGCTCTCGATGGCCTACGGCCGGCGCCTGCTGCTCGGCCGGAACGCGTCTGCGGTCTGGACCTGCGCGCTGCTCGACAAGCCATCCCGGCGCAAGGTCGAGAGCCCGGTCGACTTCATCGGCTTCGAGATCGAAGACGTGTTCGTGGTCGGCTACGGCATCGACTACGCCGAGCAGTACCGTTATCTCCCCTTCATCGGCAAGGTGACGTGACACGCAGTCTGGCGACGGGGCGCGCCCGCGCGATCGTGATAGAATGCCCCTGAGATGAAACAGTGCCGGACCACCCTGATGGCGACCAAGATCAAGCCCGAGACGAAGTCGGTCTATGACCAGGACTTCTACGTCTGGACCGAGGTCCAGGCCGAGCTCCTGCGCCAGCGCCGGTTCGATGAACTCGATCTCGACCATCTGATCGAGGAGGTGGAGGGCTTGGGCGACGCGAAGAAGAGCGCCGTGCTCAGCAACGCGACCGTGGTAATCGAGCATCTGCTCAAGCTGCAGCACAGCCCGGCAGCCGATCCGCGGGCCGGCTGGATCGATTCGATCCTCGAGCACCGGAATCGGCTCGAGTACGAGCTCACGCCGCGGCTGCGGCAGATCCTCCAGGACGAGCTCCCGCGGGTTTACGCGGTCGCCCGCCGTACCGCCGATCGTCGGTTGCGCGTGCACGGTGAAAACTTCGCAGCTGATGGTCTCCCCAATATCTGCCCCTACGGCGTCGACCAGATCATCGGCGACTGGTGGCCGTGAGGTCGGTGCTGCTGGGCCGTCGCGGCAAGGCTGCATGAGGCCTGCCGGGGCCGCGCGATCGAGACCCGCCGGAGCGTCGCCGGCGCCGGCGACCCTGCGCATCGTTTTGACCGTGCTGGCACCCTTCGCTGCGGGCTATTTCCTATCCTATCTGTTCCGCTCGGTGAACGCGGTGGTCGGGCCCAGGCTGGTCGCGGACATCGGTCTCGGCGCGACCGGGCTCGGCCTTTTGACCTCGGCCTATCTGCTCGCCTTCGCGCTGTTCCAGCTGCCGCTCGGCCTGCTGCTCGACCGGTTCGGCCCGCGCCGCGTCCAGGCGGCGCTGCTCGCGACCGCCGCCCTGGGCGCGCTGCTGTTCGCGCTCGGCGAAAGCCTCGCGACCCTCACGCTTGCCCGGGCGCTGATCGGCCTCGGTTTCGCCGGCGGCCTGATGAGCGGCTTCAAGGCGATCGTCCTCTGGATCCCGGAGCCGCGCCGCGCGCTCGCCAATGCCGGCGTGATGTCGTTCGGCGCGCTCGGCGTCCTGGTCGCGACCGTCCCGGCCGAGCTCGCGGTCGAGGCGGTCGGCTGGCGAGCGGTGTTCGTCCTGCTCGGCGCGATCACGCTCGCGGTCGCAGCGCTGATCCTCGCCGTGGTGCCGGCGCGCGGCGCGGCCGGACGGGTCGAAGGCCTCAGGCGTCAGATCGCCGGCCTGGTCCGGATCGGCCGCGATCCGGTCTTCTGGCGGCTCGCGCCGCTGATGGCCACGACCGCCGGCACCCACATCGCGATCCAGACGCTTTGGGCCGGACCGTGGCTGCGCGACGTCGCCGGCCTCGACCGCATCGGGGTCGCCAACTACCTGATGGCGACCGCCGTCGGCTTCCTGATCGGGATCCTCTCGATCGGCGCGGTCGCCGACCGGCTGGGCCGCCGCGGGATCGATCTCCTGACCGTGATGCTCGGTTTTCTGGCCCTTTTCTTCCTGGCCGAGCTTGCCATCGTCCTCGAGTGGACCAGGCTCAGCCTGCCGATCTGGACGCTCTTCGGGATGACCGGCCAGGCCGCGGTCCTCGGCTATCCCTGGCTCGCCTCGCACTATGGCGCCGCGCTCTCGGGCCGGGCCAACACGGCGATCAACCTCGTGACCTTCCTTACCGCCTTCGGCGCCCAATACGCGATCGGCGCGCTCATCGACCTGTTTCCCACGACCGCCGCCGCCGGCTACAGCGCGCGCGGGTACCAGGTCGCCTTCGGCGCCTTCTTCGCCCTCCAGCTGCTGGCGCTCGCCTGGTATCTCCCCGGCCACCGGGCCCTGCTGGCGATCGACCGGGCGGGGTGACCGGATGAGGGGGCGCAGACCGGAGTTGCGCCCCCTCGGTCGGTGCTTGGTAGTCTGATGACTGAGCTTGGTACGCCCGGTTACTTGCAGTTCGTGAGATCGGTCTCGACGTCCTGCCAGGCGATCGTTTTCAACTGCCACTTGTTGTCGGGCTCGGGCGCCCAGGTCATCATGTAGGAGCCGGCATAGCAGCTGTCGTCCTTGGCGCCCGCGGTGATCGCGAAGTTGCCGCGCTCGACCACCCGGCCGTCTTTGCCCGTGAACTGGTCTGTGGAGTCAAGCTTGGCGAACTTGACGTTGTACTCGCCGCCGATCGTCTTCGCGAAGGTACCGATGACCTGGGTCGATCCGCTGTAGACCTGGCCGGCATTGGCGCGATGGAAGACGATGTCTTCCGCGAGCAGCGGTCTGAGGTCGGCCCACTGCCGGCTGTTGAACGCGTTGATGAAGCCGGCGTGGGCCGCGGCGGGGTCGAAATCCGCCGCGACGGCGCTGCCGCCAAAACCCGCGAGCAGCGCCAGGGCGATCACAAACGGCTTTGACATGAAATCCTCCTGTTGGTTGCAGATGCACTGCCGATCGAAAGGCGCGTCCGAGGCGTCCCAATTTGCGTCGGACGCGCACTGATCATGCGCCGGCCGGCGGCGCCGCGCAATCGGATTTTACACGGATGAGGCGCATCCCCCGACCATAGGCAAGCGGCGCCAAAGCGGCTATGCAAGGGGCGCCAAGCAGCAAGGGAGGGTGGTCGCATGGCTAAGGTCGCACTGGTCACGGGTGCCGGGTCGGGGATCGGCAAGGCATCGGCGCTGGCGCTCGCCAGGGATGGCTTCGACGTGGTCCTCGCCGGACGGCGCAAGGAGCCCCTCGAGGCGGTCGCCGAGCAGGCGAGGGGCCTTGGCAGGAAGGCGCTCGCGGTGCCGACCGACGTCGCCGATCCCGCCTCGGTCAAGGCGCTGTTCGCCAAGGCCAAGGAGACCTTCGGCCGGCTGGATCTGCTGTTCAACAACGCCGGCGTCGGCGCGCCCGCGGTGCCGCTCGAGGACCTGCCGTTCGAGAAGTGGAAGGCGGCGATCGACACCATCCTGACCGGCTCGTTCCTGTGCACCCAGGAAGCGATCAAGATCATGAAGGCGCAAAAGCCGATGGGCGGCCGGATCATCAACAACGGCTCGATCTCGGCCTATGCGCCCAGGCCCAACTCGGCGCCCTACACCTCGGCCAAGCACGCGATCAGCGGCCTCACCAAGTCGACCTCGCTCGATGGCCGCAAGTACGACATCGCCTGCGGCCAGATCGACGTCGGCAACGCGCTGACCGAGATGGCCGCGCGCATGAAGGACGGCGTGCCCCAGGCCGACGGCTCGATCAAGGTCGAGCCCTTGATGGACGTCGAGAACGTCGGCCGCGCGGTCGCCTACATGGCGAGCCTGTCGCCGGAGGCCAACATCCAGTTCCTGACCGTGATGGCGACCAAGATGCCGTTCGTCGGCCGCGGCTGACGCGCCGGCCGCGGGCGGCAGCGGTTCGCCGCGCCGCCCGCCGGCGGCCTCTTCAGATCAAAGGGTCGATGGCCGCGACCGCCTGCTTGTCCGAGGGTTGGCCGCAGAGCGAGGCGCGCCGACATGCGGCAACCCCTTGGCTTCGAGGACGCTCAGGTCGAGGCTCAACGACGCGTGATCGATGTCCAGGCCCACGGGCCTGCCCGTGTCGTCCAGGTCGAGCCTGATCTCGGGGCCGATCTCCCTGGTATCGACACTCGGCCGATCCTGGAACTCGACGTAGAGCGAGTCGGTCTCCGGATAGTAGAACAGCCGCACGAAGCCTATCCCTTGAAGTCCCGGTCCGGGAACGCGTTGTGGATCGTGATCCCGTCCGCGAGCGTGATCACTCGCAAAGCGCGGCCGCCAAGCTCGGGCACATAACCCCAGTGTCTGACGCGGCCGTCCGCTTGCCTCTCGCTGCGGACGGGATCGCTCACGATCCGAACGCACCATCGAAGCTTGATATAGGGTCGTTTGCGCAGCACCTGCTCTTCGAAGTAGCGGGTGGTGTGCAAGCTGCGGCGCCCGACCCGGCAGCCTACTTGAACTTGGAGACCGCGACCTCCTTGGAGGTGATGAACTCGAGCAGCGCCGGCTGGCCCTGCTCGGTCGCGGCGATGCCGCGCTTGATCGCGGGCACGATCTCGGCGGGCTCGGTCACCCGCTCGCCGTAGCCGCCGAAGGCGCGCGCCATGGCCGCGTAGTCGCCCGAGATGTCGGTCGCCCGGTAGCGCTCGGTCGAGACCGGCATCACCCCGAGCTCGATCGCCATCGAGAAGTTGTTGAGCAGGACCGAGAGGATCGGGATCCGCTCGCGGACCGCGGTCTCGAAGTCCATGCCGGTGAAGCCGATCGCGGCATCGCCCCAGACGTTGATGCAGAGCTTGTCCGGATGCACGAGCTTGGCGCCCATCGCGAGGCCCAGGCCATAGCCGAGCTGGGTGGTCTTGCCCCAGCCGATGTAGCTGAGCGGCACGGTCGAGACCCAGAACGGCGAGATCTGATCGCGCGGGCTGCCGGCATCGTGGGTGATGATCGTGGTGTCGAGGTCGACCGTGCGCGCGAGCTCCGCGAGCACGCGGTAGGGGTTGAGCGGCACCTCGTCCGAGGTGAGCTTCGGGCGCCATTCGGCGAGCCAGGGCTCGCGCACCGCCTTGATCTCGCTCGCAACCGGTGCCGGATCCCTCGGGCTCCGGACCTGCGGCTCGATCGCGGCCAGCAGCGCTTCCAGGATCAGCTTGGCATCGCCGAGCAGGGCGAGCTCGCACTCGACGTCCTTGTTGACGTCCAGGGGATCGAGCGTGGCGTGGATGATCGCCTTGCCGGCCGGCATGTCGACGCCGAAGTTGGTCTTGGTGAAGCTGCAGCCGATGCCGAAGATCAGGTCCGCATTCTTCAGGAAATGATTGACCGGCGCCGGGATCGCATTGCCGCCCGAGCCGAGCGCCAGCTTGTGGTTCTCGGGGAAGGCGCTCTTGCCGCCGAGGCTCGTGGTGACCGGCGCCGCGAGCAGCTCGGCCAGCCGCTTGAGCTCGGCCCAGGCCTGCGCATAGTGCACCCCCTGGCCGGCGTAGATCACGAGCCTCCTGGCCTCGACCAGGCGTTTGGCGACCGCGCCGACCGCATCCGGATCGGGGCCGATCCGCGGCATGGTCGCGGGCTTGTAGGCGAGCGGCTCCGCCACCTCCTCGGTGAACACCTCGCGCGGGATCTCGATCAGCGCCGGCCCGCCGCGCCCGGTCTTGAGCTGGGTGAAGGCACGCCGGAACACGTTCGGCAGCTCCGAGGTCAGCACGATCGGCTCGGCCGACTTGGTGACGTGGCGCATGTTGAGCACGGAGTTGAAGTTCGGCTCGACGTAGGCGAGCTGGCGCGGGTAACCCATCGGCAAAACCAGGATCGGCACCGCCTCGCCGTAGGCCTGGGCGACCCCGCCGAAGGCGTTCTCGGCGCCCGGGCCGTGCTGCATCGCGAACACGCCGATCTTCTTGCCGCTGGTGAGCCGCGACATGGCATCGGCCATGTGCAGCCCGATCCGCTCCTGGCGCACGATCACCGGCCGGATCCCGGCGCGCGCGGCGAACTCCAGGATGTGGTTGACCGGATAGCCGAAAATGATCTCGACGCCCTCGCGCTTCAGGATCTCCGCGATCGCCTCGCCCGCCTTCATGGTGCCTCTCCCGTTCTGCCCGGCGGCCATACAAACGGGCGGCCGGGCGCTTGTCCAGCGCTCTAGCGCCGCAGCTCCGGCAGCGGCGCGCTCGAGGACAGCATCCGCCGCAGCACGCCGTCCTTGCGCACATAGTGATGCTGCAGGGCGCCGGCGACGTGCAGGATCACGGTCAAGTAGAGCACGAACTGCAGGGTCAGATGGGCATATTTGAAGACCTCGGCGACTGGCTTGTTGACCGGCACCCACTGGGCGAGGTTGTAGAGCATGAAGAACGGCACCGGAAAGCCCGCCATCGCGGTGTAGAGAAAGCCGGTGATCGGCATCAGGAACAGCACCAGGTAGAGCAGCGCATGGGTCGTCCGCGCGGCGATCGCCTGCCAGTCCGGCAGGTCCGCGGGCAAAAGCGGCACCGGGTTCGACCAGCGCCAGCCGAGCCGCACGATCGCGAGCAGGAAAATGACGATGCCGGTGGTCTTGTGGATGTCGTAGCAGACGTTCTGGAGCATCCCCGGCCCGACCGCGACCATGGTGATCCCCGCCGGCACCTGGACCAGCAGCACCAGCGCCGCGATCGTCCAGTGCAGGCCGATGCTGACGCTGCCCCAGCGCGCCGCCGTGTTCTCCCGCATCGTGGCACTCCCTCGATCCGGCGTCCTTCCCAGCCGCCCATCAGTACAGATCCGCCGGCCAGGTTGCCAGCCGGATCTCCCTGCCGTCCGGCGCCGACCCTCGGGCACGCGATTGAGCAGCGCGTCGAAGCTGCCGGCGGGCAGTCTCCGCACGAAACGGATTCAAGCTCTCATCAGGCGTCAGCGCAGCGAGCCCGATTTGCGGTCTGTCATGGGAACAATCTGGCAATCAGACTGCCCGCAAGGGCGCCCACGAAGGCCACGACCAGGCCCACCAGTAGCGCGATGATGACTTCAAACGGCCAGAGATTGTGCGAGGTGGGGTCTTGCACCCCATCCCAGATGACGCGCGCGAACACCGCCGCCGGCACCGAGGCCCCGACGATGCTGGTGACCCTCCAGAACGATGCGACGCGATGTGCGCATAGCGCCAGGGCCGCGAAGCCAACCACGACCATGCCGGGCGCCATCAACAACTCCGGCAGATTGACCTTATTGTACGGGATCACCCAGTAGAAAACGCCAACCGCGCCAAAGCTCGCAATAAAGGCAATCAGCAACCAGATCTGCTTGAGTTTGCCCATGGTCGACGATCTCCCTCGACACCGCTCGAGACGGGATCCGCCGTGGGCGAAGATGCTCGACGACCCGACGATGTCGCCCTCCGCGCGCCCGGCGGCAGCGGCGGGCGGCCATCCCTACCGGGCTTGCTTTAAGGAACCGTGGTCGGCCTTCGAGGAACCGCAGGCGGATCGGTCTTGTCGCCGCGGTCGCGACCTGGGGACGCAGCTCCGTAAGCTGCGCAAAGTCGGCTCATGCGTCACTCCGAGACCCGGGGGCGCGTGCGGGCTGCCGGGTCCGCAGATGACCTTGCCGACCGCTCGGTCCTGCCCCGGGCCGCCCCCCTTCCGGACCTCTCAGCTTCGGGCCAGCCGCTCTGCCTGCCGACCGCGCCCGCCCGGACGGTCGCCGGCCGGCGCTTGAGGGCCGGTTGACAACACGCCAGTTGACCTCTGGACGCCGGGTGCTAGGTTCCCATCTGAAACTCAGCGGTTTCGTTGGACCTTCAGGGAGTTTCGCGGAGAGCGTCGCCAGCCGGCGGGGGCCGGTCGATCGGCGTGGGGTCGCCGGTCGGGTTGGCGTCGCCAGCAACCGAAGCGCCGAGGTGGGACATGGACATAGGCGAGCCGCTCAAGGACCTGGGACCGGTCGACATCAAGCCGGCCGTCGCTCTGGTCGAGACCCTGACCGAGGCCGACTGGACCAGCAATACCTTCCGCCAGGACTGCCTGGCCGACCCGGTGCACTGCGTCACCAACAACATCATCTTCAAGCACGAATGGCACCCGTCGGCCTCGCGCACCGGGATCCAGCACTTCGAGGACCTGGTCTACCTCTGGGCCAAGCAGCGCGGCCTCGACCCCGAGCAGTACCTGCCGGTCGGGCGCGAGGAGACCGACGTCTGGCCGGTGTTCACGCTGCCCGAGTGGCTCCGCTACCGGGACGTGCTCGGGCCGCTGGTCGAGCAGGTGGTCGAGCCCCTGCGGACGCCCTACGGCGTGATCACGCGCCTGGCGCTGGTGCGCCTGAACCCCGGCGGCCACATCCTGCCGCACACCGACGGCCACGCGATGGCGCTCAGGGCGCACCGCATCCACGTGCCGCTGACCTCGTCGCCCGCGGTCGAATACAAGATCGGCGGCCGCAAGCTCGCGATGCGTGCCGGCCACGCCTACGACTTCAACAACCGCGTCCGCCACTCGGTGCGCAACAAGGGCAAGCGGCCGCGGGTCAACCTGTTCGTCGACTACTACCCGAACCCCGGCCTGGTCGTCGCCAACCCGCTCTCGGTCTCGATGCCAGCCCACACCCGGCCTGCGCCCCGCCTCAACTGAGGCCGGCGCAAGGCCGCGATCGTGGGGCCGAGGTCAGGGTCCGGCGCTCGCGCATGCCAGCCCGGTGACCTTGCCGGCGCGCGACGCCGAGGTCAGAACAGGGATCTCCGCGCGCCGCCGGCGCCTGGACCACAGCGCCAGCGCCGCGATCGTCCCGTGCAGGCCGATGCTGACGCTGCTCCCGCACCGCTCCGGCGTGCTCTTTTCCCACTTTGCCCATGAGCAGGCTCGCCCGGCCGGTTCCAGCCGGATCTCCGCGCCACTCCGGCGCCCGCTCCGGGCTCGTGCGGTTGAGCCATATCAATGCCGGAGCCCTCAGGGGGTGCTCGGTTGCTGCGCTCGGATCATTGGCAGCCCTGCCCATCGGCGGCCCTGCCATGTGATCGACCATCGCGAACAGAGGCAACCCCGATGACCAACGCAACTTCGACCGGCCGGCTACGGCATCCTCGCGGCGCTGCTGGTGCTCGGCCTGGCGAGCTTACCGGCCCTGCCGGCAGCCGCCGACACGACCGTCAAGGTCGCGATGTGGGACAAGCCGGACGGCTCGCAGGGCATGGACCTCAGCACGGCCAAGGTGAAGGCGGGCAAGGTGACGTTCGAGGTCACCAATGTCTCCAGGAACGACGAGGAGCACGAGTTTCTGCTCGCCAGGACCGACCTTGCGCCCGATCAGCTGCCCATGACCCAGGCCGGCGCCCGGGTCGACGAGAGCAAGCTTGCCGACCTCCAGGAGCTCGGCGACCTGGAGCCCGGCAAGAGCCGCACGGGGACCTTCGACCTCACGCCCGGGAAGTATTTGCTGTTCTGCAACGAAGAGGGCCATTTCGGCGCCGGCATGTACGCCTACCTGACCGTCGAACCCTGACCGTGGAGCTCCGCCCCCCACTCCATCCTGAGGAGCCCGCCGGCGTCGTCGTTGCTGGAGACCGGCCCGTTCGATTCCGGCCTGCAGTCAGGTGAGACACCGCCCTATGCGTGGTGGCGGTGTTCTCCCGCATCGCTGCCCGCCTCGTGCTCTGGCGGCGCACCCGCATGAGCCCAGGGTCGCCCGGCCGGTTTTTAGCCGGTTCTCCGAGCCGTCCGGCGTGGAGCCGCTCAACTCGAAGGGCTTGCCCGCCACCGGTTATTGTCGCTTTACTGGCAGCCAGCGCACAAGGGAAGCGGAGCAGCCGTTGGCCGGCCAGAGCGATCAAGCCAAGCCCATCAGCCTGTTCTATTCGTATTCGCACAAGGACGAGGAGCTCAGGCTCAGGCTCGAGACCCATCTCGCGGCCTTGCGCCGCGGCGGCCTGATCGCCGAGTGGCACGATCGCAAGCTCGAGCCCGGCGATGCCTGGAAGGCCGAGATCGACCGCCACCTGACGTCGGCGGACATCGTCCTGCTCCTGGTCAGCTCCGATTTCATCGCCTCGGACTACTGCTGGGGCGAGGAGATGACCAAGGCGCTGGCGCGGCACGCACGTGACGAGGCGCGGGTCATCCCGGTGATTCTCCGACATTGCCACTGGCGGAGCACGCCGCTCGCCAGCCTGCAGGCGGTGCCGAAGGACGCCAAGCCGATCAAGTCCTGGCCGGACGAGGACGAGGCGTTCGACGACGTGGTCGCCGCGATCGAACGCTCGGTCCAGGAAACTCGCCGGCGAACCGAAGAGGAGACGAGGGCCGAGGAGGAGGCAAGAGAGCGAGCCTTGGAGCAGGCAAGAGGTCGAGCCTTGGAGCAGGCAAGAGGTCGAGCCGAGGAGGACGCAAGGCAGCGGAAGGCGAGGCATCAGGGCGAGGAGGAGGCGAGACAGCTTGCCGAGGAGGAGGCCAGGCGGCAGCTTGAGGAGGATGCGGGACGGCGAGCCGAGGAACAACAGCAGAGAGCGGCCACGCAGACGAGCATTCCCTCAGAGCGGGCGCCCGGCACAGTGTTTCGCGACATCGACGCGCCGTGGTGCCCGGAGCTGGTGGTGATCCCAGCCGGCAGCTTCGTCATGGGCTCGCCCAAGGACGAGGCAGAGCGGAGGGATGCGGAGGGGCCGCAGCACCGGGTGACGTTCGCCTCGCCGTTTGCGCTGGGGAAGTTCCCGGTGACCTTCGCCGAGTACGATCATTTCTGCGTCGAAACGGGGCGGGCGCAACCGCCCGATCAGATCTCGGGTCGCGGCTGGTGGGGTCCGCGGCCGGGGGGGCGCGGCCGGCGGCCGGTGATCCATGTATCCTGGGAGGATGCCAAGGCCTACTGTGCGTGGCTCGGGGCGCAGACCGGTCAGGGCTATCGTCTGCCGAGCGAGTCCCGAATGGGAGTACGCCTGCCGGGCGGGGACGACGACCCCGTTCTGGACCGGCGGCACGATCAGCACGGAGCGGGCGAACTTCGACAGCAACTACACCTATGGCTCCGGCGGCAAGGGCGAGTATCGCGGACAGACCACGCCGGTCGACGCGTTCGCGGCGAACCCCTGGGGTCTGCACGACATGCACGGCAACGTCTTTGAATGGTGCGAGGATCGCTGGCACCAGACCTACGATGGCGCACCGAAGGACGGCTCCGCCTGGCTGCAAGGAACTCTTCCTGGATGCAAGGACACTTTTCCCGGCGCGTGGTGCGCGGCGGCTCCTGGTACCACGAGCCGTGGTACCTCCGCTCCGCCAGCCGCTACGAGGGCGGGCCGGGCATCCGCATCTATGGCCTCGGCTTCCGGGTCTCCAGGACGCTTACCCCTTGATTCTTTACCTCTTTACTGTGGGGTCTGGGGCCGAGGCGCAGTCGTTTTTGGGGGGCAGGATTGAATCAGAAGAGTTCGGCCAATGCACGCCGTACCGGCCCGGCACTGGAGGCGATGTACCGTTTCATGCTCTGGCTGGTGCCGACCGTCGAAAGTTTCCCGGGCGAAACGTGTAAGGAACGTGTCAGGAACAGTTCCGGACACTGTGTCAGGACCCTTTTGTGCTTAGGGTGTCAACGACCTTTCAGTTCCTGGAGCAGTGCTTCGATCCGGCGCGATTCGGCGATCGGGGCCGCGGCGAACTCGGGCTCGCCGTCGGCTCGATGATCTGAGGCCTGGTCAGGCCGCCAGCGGCGGGGTCCGCTCCATGACTTCGAAGGCGTCGTGGCGGACGTGGTTGCGGGCCATCTCCTCGCGCAGCATGGCCTCCGGGATCACGCCCTGCTCGAGGCATTCGCGCAGCAGGCCGAAGAACAGGCGCTCCTGATTCGGGTCCCAGTGCGGCTTGTAGGCGCCGAGCAGCGCGTAGCGGCCGACCAGCGCCTCGCGGGTGCGCCGGAACCAGCCGAGCGGGGCGAAGCTCCGGGTCTTGTCCGAGGGCGTGAAGTCGACCGGCAGCCCGGTCTTCCAGGGCTGGTTCCAGCGCTTGGTGTTGTGCAGCAGCCTGGTGTGCTCGTCCAGGTGGTCGAAGTCGTTCCACTCCGGCTCGAACAGGCCGATCGTCTCCGCCGGCTCGAGCTTCAGCGAGATCCAGTCCATGTAGTCGCGCTTGAATTCGAACAGCTCGTCGAACTGCTCGGCCGTGCGCCAATGGCGGAGCTTGGCGCAGTCGAGCAGCATCACCGCGCTGGACAGGTTCTTCGGTCCCTTGCGCGCGCGGCACATCAGCGCCTTGCCCGCCATGTCGCGGCTCAGGAGCTCGAAGATGTCGCCGACCGCGAACACGTCGGGGTCGATCACGATCGCCCGGCCCTCGTAGCCCATCAGCTCGGGCGGCATGAAGCGGAGCGGCGTGAACGACTGCAGATCGTCGATCAGCCATTCCCGCTTGATCCCGCCGCGCAGGTACAGCTGACCCTCGCGCGCCTTGAGGAACGGCTGGTCCTGGGTGTGGATCAGCTTGACCTCGAACTCGCCGCTGTGGGCGCTGTTGCGCCGGATCGAGTGCTGCGAGACCAGCGCGCCGACCATCTGCCGGTGGTTGGTGTGGATGAAGACGCATCGGTTCACGGGGCCAGATCCATCGCTTGAGGCAAACCACTTTGAGGCGCTGCATAGCAGACCCGGCGGGTTGTTCGCAAGGCGCCATGGTTGTGGGCGAGTTGTGGGCGCGGGGCTGCGACCTTCGATCTCAGCGCTGGCCGTCTCGGCGCGGGCGGCCCTTTCCCGGGCTTGGCCGCCATGCCAAGGTAGGGCCGAGCGACGAGCGGCGGAGCGGCGTCCGGGCGGCAGACCCGGTCGGGCCGCGGTTGCCGGCGGCTCCGCGAACGGGGAGGCACGCGATGAGCAAGATCGACCGGGTCGAGATCCAGGCGTTCGCCTACGAGGTGCCGAACCTCGGCCTGCCCGCGCACGGCGCCGCCGGCGTCGGCAACTGGGTCTACCAGAAGGGCAGCAGGGTCAAGGCCAGCCGCTATGCGGTCCGGATCCGGACCGACGACGGCCTGCTCGGCGAATACGTGACCCACTGGGTCGGCACGCCGGCCGCGATGGCGCAGAGCCTGATGCTGGCCCCGCACCTGCTCGGCCGCGACCCGGAGGCGCGCGAGCAGATCTACGACGACCTGAAGCGGGAGCTGCGCGCCTACGACCACATGGGCCACGGGCCGCTCGACATCGCGCTCTGGGACCTCGCCGGCAAGAAGTACGGCGTCCCGGTCGCGAGGCTGCTGGGCGGCTTCCGCACGCGCCTGCCGACCTACGCCAGCACCTACCACGGCCAGGACCAGCCGGGCGGCCTCGACAGCCCCGAAGCCTTCGCGGACTTCGCCGAGGCCTGCCGGCAGATGGGCTATGCCGGCTTCAAGATCCACGGCTGGCACGATGGCGACCGTCGGCGCGAGGCGAAGAATGTGCTTGGCGTGCGCGCGCGGGTCGGCGACGACATGGCGCTGATGATCGACCCCGCCTGCGAGCTCCGGACCTTCATGGACGCCCTCCACGTCGGCCGGGCGTGCGACGAGGCGGGCTATTTCTGGTATGAAGACCCCTACCGCGATGCGGCGGTTTCCGCGTTCGGACACAAGCGGTTACGGGAAAAGCTGAAGACGCCGCTTCTGATCACCGAGCACGTCCGCGGGCTCGAGCAGAAGGCGAGCTTCGTGATCATGGGCGGCTGCGACATGATCCACGCCGACCCCGAGTACGACATGGGCATCACCGGCGCGATGAAGATCGCGCATTTGTGCGAGGCGCTCGGCCTCGACGTCCAGCTGCACGCCTCGGGGCCGGCGCACCGCCACTGCATCGCCGCGATCCGCAACACCCACTTCTACGAGCTCGCCCTGGTCGGCCCGGACATGCCGAACGCCATGCCGCCGGTCTACAGCTGCGGCTACAGCGATCTTCTGGAGGACGTCGGCGCCGACGGCTGCTTCCCGGTGCCGGACGGCCCGGGTCTCGGCGTCAGCTACGACTGGGACCTGATCGAGCGCCAGCGCACCGCGCATCACGTCTTCGAATAGGCCTCCCTCCATGAAGGTCGTCGACGCCCGCCATCACCTCTGGGATCTCGCCTCCCCTCCAGCCGGTCGGTCTTCAGATTCCTCCAACGCTGTTCAGTCTTCAGTCGTGACCTTACCGGCCGTGCTTCGGGCAGGAAAGAACAGACACTGATATCGACTCCTTCGCCATCGCCAGCTGAAGTAAGTCCGCCAATTTCGCCAAAACTCCAGGTGGCGAGATCTAGGCGGTATCTTCAATCTGCACGCCGATGCGACGGATTCGTGCGACCAGGGCACACTTCTGGCGCCTGAATGACTATGGCTTGGGAAGAAGAGCGCCGAGCCTCCAGGATGGAGGTCACCCTAAACTCAATCTGCTGGAGGTTGGTTGATCGCCGACGCTTTTCCTGAGGGTTTCGGCGGCCAACGTTCCCCTCCAAACGCCCGCCTCCATTGAGTGGAGGCCGTGGACCTCCGAAAATCAATCAGCTCCAGGGCACAAATTCGTCCACAAGCGTGCGCCCACCGGGTCGTCCGCGCCCACGCTATCGATGCGACCAGTTCGACGGAGCGCGCAGTGGATCGACGTGGCCGCGGGCGCTCATCCTATTCCCGATCGTCATGCGATTCGTATAGTCTCGCCATTTCGGATTCGAATGCGGCCCGTGAAGGGTCGGCGCATCATCTGGGTGACCGGACGCCGGTGCGCGCCGTGGTCTACCTGGCGGCCCTGGTCGCAGTCCGCCACAACCCCGCACTTCGGGCCTTCCACCTGCGCCTGGTCGCCGCCGGCAAAGCCAAGAAGCTCGCGCTCACCGCCGCCATGCGCAAGCTCCTGGTGATCCTCAACGCCATGCTCAGGGACCGCCAGCCATGGCGCTGACCACAACCAGCTTGACCTGCCAAGACAGTCGCTGACACCTTTCCCCCCTCTCGATTAAAGAACCTTTCCCCATCGAGTCCGCTATTGGCGCGCGTAGCGGTTAGGTCATTCTTGGTCGCTCTGACCTTTCAAGCCACTCTCTCGAAGAATTCTCTGAAGTGTACCCTCGGCTTTCAACTTTTTAGGTACCGTAAACCTTTGACCAGTTATTGGGCTATACCAGATCTCGTGACTTCCTTTAGCTTGCCGTACAAACGTTACGCCTTTCTGCCGAAACAGAGCAACGAGCTCTCGATACGACATCGAGGCCATAGCGTAACCGACGCCAGACAGATCACTGGAAGATGAAGGCGAACTTCTGATGACGCCGATCGGCTTCCACGCCTCTGGCTTCCAACAACTCCAGGGCCAGCTCTCGCGCCAGGTCGATAGCTTCGTCTCGGGTCTCGGTCTCGACGATCAGGCCTCGCAGGTCGTCACTGGTGGTCAGCCAGACCCCCTCCGGGAGCTGGCGAACTACCATCGTGATCGTCTCGTCCCTATCCCCAATCAGCCACGGCCCCGCAATGGCATTGTTGAAGAGCCACCCGGCCTGTTCGCTCGGAATAACCACATATCCAGGCTGTTCATTCGCCGGCATCGGGCGCACCTTCCACACGTTTTATGAGGCCTTGGTTTTCTAAATCGTTAAGGAACCGACCAAAGGCATCGTGAACTTGGACGAGGGTCTGTAGCGGCATCGTCAGTCGCGCAACGACGCGTCTGAAGTGTTTCTTCGACTCAGGGTCGAAAATGACGACATAGGCGTTCACCTTCATAACGCCATTGTAGACGGTGGCGCCCTGGTACCCCTCGATATAGACGTCGGGCGCCTCCTGTGCGCCGATGAGCGGACCCGCGGCGATATCCTTGATCACCTCGGCCTTTGGTTCCGTGACGCGATCCTCTGAAGCCATGAGGCTTCCTCGCTCCCGCCGGATGGTCCTACATCCCCTCGAAGATGACAGCGGTCGGCGGCAAAAGCAACGCCGCGGTCAGAAGGCGGGCACCAGCACCGACAATAGTGCAGACCGGTTCGAGCTTGAGCCATGGGTTTGGGCCAAGCTCGAAGCGACCTTACTAGCTCATGGCCGCACCTCCCCTGCTGGAGATGCCCCGACGCGACGTGGGGTTCAGTCGCGCTGCGTAAGCCCGCGGGCGGCGGCGAAGGCTTTGGGATCGATGATCTTCGCGGCCACGTCCGGCGGCTCGCCGAATATGGCGAGGAAGGCGTCGCGCCCTATCACGTCGTCGATGCGGCGAAAGTCGATGGCGACCAGCTCGTTGAACGCGTCGAGGTAGGTCTCGGGCGCGATCTTGCCGTCCTCGAACGCCAGCACCAGCTCGCGCTGCCTGGCCGCAGTCGCGGCGACGATTTGCTCGACCCGCGCCCGCACCCCAGGGTCGAGCCGATCCCGCGAGTGCGCGATCCAGGAGGAGGTTCATCCGCTGGACGCTCTGCTCGACGAAGGGGTCGCTCTGCATCACGTACGCCGCTTCCGGTTCCCGAAGCCCATCCGGCACGAAGTCCGGCGCGGCTTCACGTAGGTCGCCGCCAAGCTCGGCGAGGCAGCGGGGACGTTCGGGCCAATACGGCGCCATGCCGAGATCGGCGCCATAGTCACCGTAAAATTCTGAACGATCTGTTATAGCCCTTGGCCCGGTCGACCCGGATGCTTGCGGGGTACAGGATCCGATTCGCGATCTGGTGACAGACGCCCGTCACGCCATAAGTGAGCCCGGCCTGGCCGTCCGAGCAGGCCAGGCATCTGGCCAAGCCAAGGTCGCCTGATCCTCGACAGATGATCCGACCGCCTCGGCTCCTGCCCTTACAGTCCCAACGATCGTCGGCGGAGCTGGCCACATAGGTATGATCGAAGGGGAGATCGGCCATGGCTACGGCATGGCCGATCAGCTCCTCCGCCATCGTCGGGTCGCTGCGGCTGCCGGTCTACTCCGCGGCGATCTGGCCGACCTGGGGGGTGAGGTCGAGCTTGCGGGCGATGCCGTCCTTCATGATCATCGCGAGGTTGGCCTGGTGCTGCAGGAGCGAGACGTCCTGGACCGGGTTGCCGCGCACCAGGAGGAGGTCGGCGAGATAGCCCTCTTTGACCTGGCCGAGCTCGTCGCCCATCGCCATCAGCTCGCCGCCGACTTTGGTTGCCGAGAGCAGCGCCTCCGTCGGGGTGTAGCCGAACAGCTTGACGAAGTGCTCGAGGTCGCGGGCGTTGGTGCCCTGGGGGGTCCAGGCGAAGCCGTAGTCGCCGCCCGGGACCACGCGGATGCCGCGCTTTTTCATCTCGCGGTAGGTGGCCTTGGTCGCCTCCATCTTGCGATAGAAGCCCATGCTCTCGCAGACCTCCTCGGTCATGCCGAAGGCCTGGGCCTCGTAGAGCGTGTTGTGCAGGAGGCCGACCGCGGGGCCGACGAAGATCTTGTCCTTCACGCTCTCGAGCAGGTCGAGCGCCTCCTGGTCGGCGAAATCGCAGTGGTAGATCACGTCGACGCCGTTCCTGACCGCGCGCTTGACCGAGCCCGCGGCGCGCGCGTGGCAGGCGATCTGCTTGCCGAAGTCGTGGGCGATCTCGACCGCGGTTGCGATCTCGTCGTCCATCATCACGGTCATCTCGGCCTTGCAGTGGGTCACGAACTCGTCGCCCGAGATGTTGATCTTGAGGTTGTCGACGCCCTCCCGGATGCAGGTCCGGCAGGTCCGGCGCATCTCGTCGACGCCGTCGACGACCAGCGCGAAGCTCTCGCGGTAGAGGTGCAGCTTGCGCTCGTCGCCCAGGCCCGCGGTGACCGTGATCTCGGGGCTCGCGGCCCGGATGCGCGGGCCCGGGATGCGCCCGGCGTTGATCTCGTTGCGGATCACGATGTCGAGCCGGGGCTTGGCCGAGGCGGCGCAGTAGACGCTGGTGAAGCCGTGGTCGAACAGGAGCCTCGCGTTGTGCATGGTCGCCAGCGTGTGCTCCTCGGGGGGCAGCTCGCCGAGCTCGGCCGGGCTCGCGACCCCGGTGAAGCTGATGTGGCAATGGCCCTCGGTCATGCCCGGCATGAGGGTCATGCCCTGGCCGTCGATCACCTGCTCGGCCTCCTCGCGGGCGATCTGCCGGGTGCCTTCGGCGACCTTCGCGATCCGATTGCCGCGCAGCAGCACCTCGCCCGGGAACGGCGCCCGCCCGGTCGCATCGAAAATCATGACATTGGTGAACAGCTGGCTGGTCATGGGCTCGCCCCCCGATGCTTGGCCGCGGCGACCGCCGGTCGGCGACCGATGGATGTCCCTGGCACGAGGCTGCGATCGCCGGTGGCGTCGCGCCTCGGACGCTTGCCGTCAGTCTACGCCCGCAAACGGCCGGAACGGAAGCACCGAACGCCGATTCCCGAGCCCGATCATCTGCCGCCGGCCACCAGCGCGCCTGCGCGCGGTTGAAATGCTGGCGCGGCGCGCGAAGAATCGAATTTAACCAAATGATCGGCGGTTGTGAACCAGTCCACAGTCTGCCGGCCGGCGGCGCGCTAGATTCGGGCCAGGGAACCTAGAGGCATTTGCGCCTGCGGCGGGGCAGAGATCAGCGCCCGGCCTGCGGGTCGAAGGAGATTACCATGTCGCCCCGGCGCCCTATCTGTCTGCTGGTCGGCGCCCTCGCGCTCGCCCTGTCGGGCAGCGCGGCGGCCGAGATCCGGATCGGCTTCGCCAGCCCGCTGACCGGACCCTACGCCGCCACCGGCGCTCGTGACCGGCTCGCGGTCGAGCTGGCGGTCGCGGATCTGAACCGCCACGGCGGCGTGCTCGGCCAGCCGGTGACGCTCCGCGTCGCCGACGACGCCTGCGGCCTGCAGCAGGCGATCGAAGCCGCGCATCGGCTGGTCGCCGCCGGCGTGCGGGCGGTGATCGGACACCTCTGCTCGCATTCCTCGCTGCTCGCGGCCGGGATCTACGAGACCGCCGATGTCCTGATGATCACGCCCGCCTCGACCCATCCCCGCCTGACCGAGGAGGGCCGGCAGAACGTGTTCCGGCTGAAGGGCCGGGACGATCAGCAGGGCGGGCTCGCGGCCGACCTCCTGGCGGCGCACTGGCCGGGCCGCGCGATCGCGATCCTGCACGACGGCAGCGTCTACGGCGAGGACCTGGCGATCCAGGCGCGCCGGCAGCTGCGTGCCAAGGGCGTGGTCGAGGCGATCTACGACATGTACACGCCGGGCCGGGCCGACTATTCGGCGCTCGCGGCGCGTCTGCAGGCGGCCGGGATCGAGGTGCTCTATCTCGGCGGCTACGGGCCGGATGCGGCGCGCATCCTCCTGGCGCTCCGGGCGCGCGGCGACGATCTCCAGCTGGTCGGCGGCGACGGCTTCAGCATGGACGAGTTCTGGACGATCGCCGGCAAGGCTGGCGCGGGCACGCTGTTCAGCACCCGGCCGGACTCGAAGGCGCTGCCGGCGGCCGCCGATCTGCTCGCCCGGTTCCGGGCGCTGGGCCAGGGCGCGCGCACGAACGGCCTCGGCTGGTATGCCGCGGTCCAGGTCTGGGCGCAGGCGGTCGAGCGGGCGCGCACGCCCGAGCTTCCGGCGGTCGTCAGGATGCTGCACCGGGGCCGCTTCGACACCGTGCTCGGGCGGGTCGCCTTCGACCAGAAGGGCGACCTCGAAGGCGCCGCCTGGCAGTGGCAGCTGTGGATCGAGGGCAGCTATGCGCCGCCCGTCGCCTTCGACCGTGACGCCCGCATCCCGGTCCCGAGCGCGCAAGCGGCGCGCCCGGCGTCGGCGCTGATCGCTACCGGCCCGCCGCACGCGCGCTAGAGAGGTTGCCCGGTCGACGATGGTCGCCGGCCGTCGCGGGGCTCCGAATCCTGGACCGCGACGGCCGTCCCGACCGGCGACGTCGCGGTCGCCGTGCTTGGGCCCGGCGTTGATCGCGCGATGCTGGTGGGCCCGGCAGGATTCGAACCTGCGACAACGCCGTTATGAGCGGCGCGTTCTGACCGCTGAACTACGGGCCCGCGGCCGGGCGCGCCAAGCGGCGCGCGCCCAGCCAGGTACTGGTGAAGGTCATAGGTCAACTTGGGTCACCCTTGAAGCCATCGAGGCACTTTTCTGCGGCAATCGGTTGACGGGCCCGATGCCCGTGGTTCCGCCGATGACGACCACCTGCGGCGGGGCGATCGCGCATCTCGAGGCTCCGATCATGCCCGGCAAGCTCGCAGCTGGCGCAAAGCTTGCCGCTGCGGGCGCGCCGTCATGTTGTTCAGCTTCGGTTCAGCTTGGCCGGACCATGCTCCGGTTGCGTCGCATCGAACAACGGGAGGAACGATCAGGCAAAAGCAACCCGACCCATCATAGGCCCGCAGCGATCGGCGCGGTCTGCAGGCTGGTAGCCATCCCCACGGCCCGCCTGAGGTCGAAGCGGCGTCGACAGACGCAGGGAGAGGACCGCGTTGCAGGGCTCCGCGCAGCGTTCGCGCAGGCGCCCGTGGCGCCTAGCTGTCGAGGAAGCTGCGCAGCTTGCGTGAGCGCGAGGGGTGCTTGAGCTTGCGCAGGGCCTTGGCCTCGATCTGGCGGATGCGCTCGCGGGTGACCGAGAACTGCTGGCCGACCTCCTCCAGCGTGTGGTCGGTGTTCATGCCGATACCAAAGCGCATGCGCAGCACGCGCTCCTCGCGCGGGGTGAGGGTCGCGAGCACGCGGGTGGTCGCCTCGCGCAGGTTCGAGAGCGTCGCCGCCTCGACCGGCTGGACCGCGTTCTTGTCCTCGATGAAGTCGCCGAGGTGGCTGTCCTCCTCGTCGCCGATCGGGGTCTCGAGCGAGATCGGCTCCTTGGCGATCTTGAGGACCTTCCTGACCTTGTCGAGGGGCATGTTGAGCTTGGTCGCGAGCTCCTCGGGCGTCGGCTCGCGGCCGTACTCATGCAGCATCTGCCGGGACGCGCGCACCAGCTTGTTGATGGTCTCGATCATGTGCACCGGGATGCGGATCGTGCGCGCCTGATCGGCGATCGAGCGGGTGATCGCCTGCCGGATCCACCAGGTGGCGTAGGTCGAGAACTTGTAGCCGCGCCGGTACTCGAACTTGTCGACCGCCTTCATCAGGCCGATGTTGCCCTCCTGGATCAGGTCCAGGAACTGCAGGCCGCGGTTGGTGTACTTCTTGGCGATCGAGATCACCAGGCGGAGATTGGCCTCGACCATCTCCTTCTTGGCGCGGCCGGCCTCGCGCTCGCCCTTCTGGACCAGGCCGACGATCCGGCGCAGCTCGCCGATGTGCAGCCCGGTGTTGCTCGCGATGCCGCCGATGTCGGCGCGCAGCCCCTCGATCTCGCGGCCGTGGCGGACCACGAAGTTGGCCCAGGCCAGACCCAGCCCGGCCATGCGCTCGACCCAGTCGGGATCGAGCTCGCAGCCGCGGTAGTGGCGCAGGAACGGGTCGCGCTCGACCTGGCAGCTCTCGGCGAGGCGCAACAGCTTGCCCTCGAGGCCGTTCAGGCGCCGGTTGACCTTGTACAGCTGGTCGACCAGGTTCTCGACCCGGTTGGGGTGGAGGTGGATCTGGTTGACCAGCTCGACCACCTCGCTGCGCGCGTGCTCGTAGCGCAGGTCGAGCTCGGCCGCGATCGGCTGGTTGTGCTGCAGGCTCGCGAGCCGCTGCTCCTGCAGGCTGCGCAGCCGGTCATAGCTCTCGGCGATCCAGTCGAAGGTCTGGAGCACGCCGTCCCGGACCGTCGCCTCCATGGCCGAGAGCGACAGGGCGCCCTCATCGAAGTCGTCCTCGTCTTCGCTCTCGGGCTCGGGCTCGGCCGCGGGCTGCTCGCCGTCGGCCGCGGCGGGCTCGGCTTCGGCCGGCTTGGCGGCGTTGGCGTCCTCGGTCTGCGGCTCGGCGCCGCCGTAAGTCGCCTCGAGGTCGATCACGTCGCGCAGCAGGACCTTGCCTTCGCCGATCTGGTCCCGCCAGCTGATGATCGCGCGCATGGTCAGCGGGCTCTCGCACAGCGCCTCGAGCACGGTGTTGCGCCCGGCCTCGATGCGCTTGGCGATCTCGATCTCGCCCTCGCGCGACAGGAGCTCGATCGTGCCCATCTCGCGCAGATACATGCGCACCGGATCGTCGGTCCGGCCGAGATCCTCCTCGTCGATCGCCGCCGCGCTCTCGGGCTCCTCGTCGCCGCCCTCGAGGTCGGTCTTGGCCGCGCCGTTGCCGTTGCTGCCGTCCTCGTCGCGGCCGACGCTCACACCCATGTCCTCGAACATCGCGATCAGCTCGTCGAGCTGGTCGGGCGAGGGGGCCTCTTCCTCGGGCAGGGCGGCGTTGATCTCGTCGAGGGTGACGAACCCGCGCTCGCGGGCCTGGGCCAGCAGCCGCTTGAGCGCCGGCGCGTTGGCGATCAGCTCCTGGGCAGGACTCTCGGCCGCGACCTTGCCGGGCGGCGGCTTGAGCACCGAGGTCCCAGTTGCGACAGCGTTTTTCGCCATGCGGCGGTCCCTTCTTTGCCCAATGATCAGATGACGGCGACGGCCTGGGCGCCCCACTTCGCCCAGGCTCCGGATGCCGGCGCGGCCGCGGCCGCGGCGACCGTCATTCCTTCGGATCCTGCGCGGGTCGCAGGGGTACGGCCCGATCGACCGGGTTGAGCAGACGGTTCACCGCCATGAGGTACGCTCCCGCGTCGTCCCGCTGCTCGGCCACGGCCGCCGACGCGGCCCGCGGGCGCGCCCGCCGCTCGGCGAAGTGCCGATGCCGGACGACACAGGCGCGCCAACCGTCAAGCACCGCACCCCTTGCAGCTCCATCCTGGCAGAACCATGCCGTTTGCGGACCACGGGCCACCAGCTGCTTGACCAACCCGGCAAAACCGGTCTCGCACAGGTGGTTGCTCAAGCCTCTGGGGTCAAGGTGGCCGGACTCGGCGTACCAGGAAAGAATCGCCTGATGCAGCGAATCCAGCTCCGGCTCGGCGAATTCCAGCGTCGCGAGCTCATCCTCGACCTCGAGCAGGAGCTCGGGATGAACCAGAACCGGTCCGAACAGCTGGCGGGCATCGGCGAGCTCGGGCTTGATCACCCCCTCCGCCAGGCGCCGGGTGCCGACGCCCGGCCCGCCATCGGCGGCGACCAGGGACGGCCCGGGACGGGCGCGGCCGTCCTTGCGCCCGACCGCCAGCTGCAGGCGTTTGAAGAACGCGCCGAGGAACAGCCGGCCGAGCGTCCGGTCCGGGATCGTGGCGGCGAGCTCGCGGAAGCGCTTCTCGACCGCCAGGCGCTGCTGCGGCACCTGCAGCGCGCGGGTCGCGGTCTCGCGGCTCCATAGCAGCTCATGGAGCGGCACCGCCTCGCCGATCACCTTGGCGAGGAACTCCCGGCCGCGCCGGCGCAGGCTCGAATCCGGGTCCTGGCCGGGCGGCAGGAGGGCAAAGCGCAGCGACTTGCCGGCGCTCAGCACCGGCAGCGCCCGCTCGATCAGGCGATGGGCCGCGCGCAACCCGGCCTCGTCGCCGTCCAGGCAGACGACCGGCTCGTCGGCGAGCTGCCAGAGCAGGGCCAGCTGGGCCTCGGTGACCGCCGTGCCGAGCGGCGCCACGGCGTTGGCGAAGCCCGCCTGGGCGAGCGCGATCACGTCCATGTAGCCCTCGGCGACGACCACCGTGCCATGCTCGCGGACCGCCGCCCTTGCGAGCGCCAGCCCGTACAGCAGCTCGCCCTTGTGGAACAGCGGGGTGTCGGGGGTATTCAGATACTTGGCCCGCGCCTCGCCGAGCGCCCGGCCGCCGAAGCCGACGATCCGGCCGCGCCGGTCGTGGATCGGGAACATGACCCGATGGCGGAAGCGGTCGAAGCTCGGGCCGCCGTCCTCGGGCTGGACCAGGAGGCCGGCCTCGATCGCGGTCGGCTCGCCGTAGCCCTCGGCCTGAAGCGCGCGCTTCAGCGCGGTGCGGTCGGCCGGCGCGTAGCCGAGGCCGAAGCGCAGGATGGTCGCGCGGTCGAGCCCGCGCTTTTCCAGATAGGCTGCGGCCTCGGCGCCCTGCGCGCTCTCCAGACGGCCCGCCAGCCAGCGCGCCGCCGCCTCGTTGACCGCGTACAGCGTGCGATCGACCGGCGGCTCGGCGTTGCCGGCGCGGCGCGGCGCCGGCAGGCCGGTCAGCTCGGCCAGCCGGGCGACCGCCTGGCCGAAGTCCAGGCCCTCGAGCGCCATGACGAAGTCGATCGCGTTGCCGTGCTGGCCGCAGCCGAAGCAATGGTAGAACCCCTTGGCCTCGGAGACCGTGAACGAGGGCGTCTTTTCCTGGTGGAACGGGCACAGGCCCAGGTGCTCGCGGCCCCGGCGCGTGAGCCGCACGTGGCGCGCCACGATCTCGATCAGGGGCAGGCGCGCCTTGAACTCCTCGAGCGAGATCGTGCCCCCATCAGCCATCATCGGTCAGCCATCACGGGTCGGCGATCGCGACCGATGCGCGGCGAAGACGCGTCGAGCCGCCGATGTCGCACGCGCTGTTCAGTCTCTGGTTGAGCTTGCCCTGCCCGGTCTTTGTGCTCGACGGGCGGCCCGGCTGTCAACGGTTGCCTCAGGGTCGTCGGGGCGGCCTCGGGCCGGGCGGGGCTGGCGGCGATGCTAGCCGAGGTGCTGGCAGACGAGGCGGCGCGCCTTGGCGAAGTCCATCCGGCCGGGGTAGCGGTGCTTGAGCTCGGAGATCACGCGCCCGGTGTCCTTGAGCTTCTCGACCCCGAGGTCGGCGATCACCCGGCTGACCGCCTCGGCGCAGGCCGCCTCGTCGAGCTGGCGGGGCAAGAGGCGCTTGATGACCTCGACCTCCTCGGCCTCGCGCGCGGCGAGCTCGAGCTGGCCGTTCTCCTCGTAGCGGCGGATGCTTTCGCTGCGCTGGCCGACCATCGCCTGCAGCATCTCCAGCAGCTCGGCGTCGGACAACCCGTCCGGGTGGCCCTCGCTGCGCGACTGCTGATCGCGTTCCTTGAGCGCGGCGTGGATCAGGCGCACGATCGCCAGCCCGCACCGATCGCCGGTCTCGGCCGCGGTTCGCAGCGCTTCGGACAGCTGCTCGCGTAGCACCGGCTCGCTCCCCCCAGGCTCTTGGTTGTCGACTAGCATTGCCTTTACCATCCCGCAAGTCGGCCGGAAGGACCATGATGGCCGCGCCGCTTGACGGCTGTTTCAACCGTGGCGTAAGGTCCGCCCGCTCGCACTCCCAGTCGCGCGCCGGCCGTCGCACGCCGGTCTCCCGGGCGGATGGGCCGCGCTTCCAAGCTACGAGCTGCTGTTTTCATGACCTTTCCCGTTCGCTCTCCGGCCCCCGCGAGCCTCGTGCTTGCGGATGGCACGGTGTTCCATGGCCAGGGCCTGGGCGCGCCCGCCGAGGTGGTCGGCGAGCTGGTCTTCAACACCGCCATGACCGGCTATCAGGAGATCCTGACCGACCCGTCCTACGCCGGCCAGCTGATCACCTTCACCTTTCCCCATATCGGCAACGTCGGCGCCAACGACGACGACGTCGAGGCGACGACCTGCTGGGCGCGCGGGCTCGTGCTGCGCGCGCCGGTCACCGACCCGTCCAACTATCGCGCCGCGGCGCATCTGGATCGCTGGCTCGCCCGCCAGGGGCTGGTCGGGATCGCCGGCATCGACACGCGCCGGCTGACCCGTCATCTGCGCACTGCCGGCGCCCAGACCGCGGCGCTCGGCTTCGATCCCGAGCACGGCCCGGATCTGGACCGCCTCGCAAAGCTCGCCCGTGACTGGCCCGGTCTGGTCGGCATGGATCTGGCCTCGGAGGTGTCCTGCCGGCAGCGCTACGGCTGGACAGGCAGCGTCTGGCGCTATCCCGAAGGCTATGGTGAACGCGTCGACGGCCGCTACCATGTGGTTGCGGTCGACTACGGAATCAAGCGCAACATCCTGCGCTCGCTGACATCGCTCGGGCTGCGCGTCACCGTGGTCCCGGCGCGCACGCCGGCGGACGACATCCTGGCGCTCGCCCCCGATGGCATCTTCCTCGCCAACGGCCCGGGCGACCCGGCGGCGACCGGGACCTTCGCGGTGCCCGAGATCCAAAAGCTCCTGGCCAGCGGCAAGCCCCTGTTCGGCATCTGCCTCGGCCATCAGATGCTGGCGCTGGCGCTGGGTGCCGCCACCGAGAAGATGAAGTTCGGCCATCACGGCGCCAACCACCCGGTCCAGGACCTGACCACCGGCAAGGTCGAGATCACGAGCCAGAACCACGGCTTCGCGGTCCGGCCCGAGAGCCTGCCCGCGGGCGTCGAGGCGACCCATGTGTCGCTGTTCGACGGCTCGCTCGAGGGCCTGTCGGTCCAGGGCCGGCCGGTGTTCTCGGTCCAGTATCACCCGGAAGCGTCGCCCGGGCCGCACGACAGCGCCTATCTGTTCGAGCGTTTCCTCCGGCATATCGAGCGCAGCTGATGCCTAAGCGGACCGACATCGCGTCGATTCTGGTGATCGGCGCGGGGCCGATCGTGATCGGTCAGGCCTGCGAGTTCGACTATTCCGGGACCCAGGCGATCAAGGCGCTCAAGGCCGAGGGCTACCGGGTGATCCTGGTCAACTCGAACCCGGCCACGATCATGACCGACCCCGACCTCGCGGATGCGACCTACATCGAGCCGATCACGCCCGAGGTGGTCGCCAAGATCATCGCCCGCGAGCGGCCGGATGCGTGCCTGCCGACCATGGGCGGCCAGACCGCGCTCAACATGGCGCGAACGCTGGCCGAGGACGGCACCTTCGAGCGCTATGGCGTCGAGCTGATCGGCGCCTCGCAGGCGGCGATCGCCAAGGCCGAGGACCGCGAGCTGTTTCGGGTCGCGATGGCGCGGATCGGGCTCGAGATGCCCAAGAGCGTCGTGGTGCGGACGCT
Source organism: uncultured Alphaproteobacteria bacterium (assembly GCA_963733965.1). Taxonomy (GTDB): domain Bacteria; phylum Pseudomonadota; class Alphaproteobacteria; order Geminicoccales; family Geminicoccaceae; genus DATAOG01. The sequence goes on along the minus strand of CAVTFM010000047.1, from coordinate 18,958 downwards.
GGCCGAGGCCGGCCGCGCGCTCGCCGAGGTCGGCCTGCCGGCGATCATCCGGCCGAGCTACACCCTTGGCGGCTGGGGCGGCGGGGTCGCCTACAACCACGAGGAGTTCGAGCAGGTCGTGACCGCCGGCCTCGACGCCTCGCCGATCCACGAGGTGCTGGTCGAGGAATTGGTGCTCGGGTGGAAAGAGTTCGAGATGGAGGTGGTCCGCGACCGGGCCGACAACTGCATCATCGTCTGCTCGATCGAGAACGTCGACCCGATGGGCGTCCATACCGGCGACAGCATCACGGTGGCGCCCGCGCTGACGCTGACCGACAAGGAATATCAGCGCATGCGCAACGCCTCGATCGCGGTGCTGCGCGAGATCGGGGTCGACACCGGCGGCTCGAACGTCCAGTTCGCGATCAACCCCGACGACGGCCGGATGGTGATCATCGAGATGAACCCGCGGGTGTCGCGCTCATCCGCGCTCGCCTCCAAGGCGACCGGCTTCCCGATCGCCAAGGTCGCCGCAAGGCTCGCGGTCGGCTACACGCTGGACGAGATCACCAACGACATCACCGGCTGCACGCCCGCGTCCTTCGAGCCGACCATCGACTACGTGGTCACCAAGGTGCCGCGCTTCACCTTCGAGAAGTTCCCGCAGACCGAGCCGATCCTGACCACCTCGATGAAGTCGGTCGGCGAGGTCATGGCGCTGGGGCGGACGTTCGCGGAATTGCTGCAGAAGGCGCTGCGCTCGCTGGAGACCGGTCTCGAGGGCCTGGACGAGGTGGCGATCGAGGGACTGGCCGACCCGGACCGGCCGCAGGACGCGCTCCGGGCGGCGCTCGGCCGGCCGACCCCCGACCGGCTGCGGGTGATCGCAGAGGCCTTCCGCGCCGGCCTCGGCTTGCGCGAGATCCAATGCGCCTGCCATTACGATCCCTGGTTCCTCGAGCAGATCCGGGCGCTGGTCCAGGCCGAGCAGCGGGTCCGCCGGGACGGCCTGCCGGCCGACGCCGCGGGCGTGCTCGAGCTCAAGGCGATGGGCTTCTCGGATGCGCGGCTCGCCCGGCTCGCGGGCCTCTCGGAGGCCGACGTCGCGGCGCGCCGCGAGGCGCTGGCCGTGCATCCGGTGTTCAAGCGGGTGGACACCTGCGCCGCCGAGTTCGAGGCGCGCACGCCCTATCTCTACAGCACCTACGAATCCGGCCGCGCCGGGGGTGATCTTGCCGAGTGCGAGGCGTGGCCGAGCGAGCGGCGGAAGGTGATCATCCTCGGCAGCGGGCCGAACCGGATCGGGCAGGGGATCGAGTTCGACTACTGCTGCGTGCACGCCGCGTTCGGCCTGGCCGAGGCGGGCTTCGAGACGATCATGGTCAATTGCAATCCGGAGACCGTCTCGACCGACTACGACACCTCGGACCGGCTGTACTTCGAGCCGCTGACCGCCGAGGACGTGCTCGAGATCGTCCGGGTCGAGGCGAGCGAGGGCGAGCTCCTGGGCGTGATCGTCCAGCTCGGCGGCCAGACGCCGCTCAAGCTCGCGCATCCGCTGGCGCAAGCCGGGGTCCCGATCCTCGGCACCTCGCCCGACGCGATCGATCTTGCCGAGGACCGCGAGCGCTTCCAGAAGCTCCTCGACAAGCTCGACCTGCGCCAGCCGGACAACGCCATCTGCCACGATCCGGCGGAGGCCCTGGCCAAGGCCGAGCGGCTCGGCTTCCCGGTGGTCCTGCGGCCGTCCTACGTGCTCGGCGGCCAGGCGATGCGGATCGTCCACAGCGCCGCCGAGGTCCAGCAGTTCATGGCCAACGCGGGCAAGCTCGCCGAGCTCGGGCCGATCCTGATCGACCGCTACCTGCAGGATGCGATCGAGGTCGACGTCGATGTCGTGGCCGACGGCGGCCGGGTGTTCGTCGCCGGGATCATGGAGCACATCGAGGAGGCCGGCATCCATTCCGGCGACAGCGCGTGCTCGCTGCCGCCGCATTCGCTGGAGCCGGAGATCCTGGCCGAGATCCGGCGCCAGGCCGACATTCTGGCGCGGGCGCTCAAGGTGCGCGGTCTGATGAACGTCCAGATGGCGATCAAGGACCGCGAGGTCTTCATCCTCGAGGTCAACCCGCGCGCCTCGCGCACGGTGCCCTTCGTCGCCAAGGCGATCGGCCGGCCGATCGCCAAGATCGCGGCCCGGGTGATGGCCGGCGAGAGCCTGGCGGGCTTCGATCTGAGCGAGCGCCCGCCGGAGCATGTCGCGGTCAAGGAGGCGGTGTTTCCCGTTCGCGCGGTTCCCCAACGTCGATTCCCTGCTCGGTCCGGAGATGAAGTCGACCGGCGAGGTGATGGGTCTGGATCACGATTTCGGCGCCGCCTTCGCCAAGTCCCAGCTCGGCGCCGGCAACCAGTTGCCCGACCGGGGCCTCGTGTTCATCTCGGTGCGCGACCGCGACAAGGAGGCCATGGTGGCGCTCGGCCGAACGCTGATTGCGCACGGCTTTGAGCTGATCGCGACCCGGGGCACGGCCGCCCATCTGCGCGCCGCCGGTCTCGAGGTCGAGCGGATCAACAAGGTGTTCGAGGGCCGGCCGCACATCGTCGATCGGATCAAGGACGGCCAGATCGCCATGGTCATGAACACCACCGAAGGCCAGCGGGCGATCAGCGACAGCTACACGCTGCGGCGCGCCGCACTGGTGTACAAGGTGCCCTACTACACCACGGTCGCGGGTGCCGGCGCGGTCGTGCAGGCGATCGTCACCCTCGCCGAGCGCGACCTTGCAGTGGCCCCCTTGCAATCCTATTATCGGGCCCTCAACTAGCGGGCCTGCTGCCTACGCTAGCAACGTTCCTGCCTGCGGCGTGCCCCGTTGGAGCGCGTACGCGGCGCGTTTGTGATGGCACCGATGAGCAACCGGATCCCGATGACCTCGGGCGGCTATGAGCGGCTCGAGCAAGAGCTCAGGCGACTGAAGTACGACGAGCGGCCGGCCGTGATCAAGGCGATCGCCGAGGCGCGCGAGCACGGCGACCTGTCGGAGAACGCCGAGTACCATGCGGCGCGCGAACGCCAGAGCTTCATCGAGGGTCGGGTCCTCGAGCTCGAGGACAAGGTCGCCCGCGCCGAGATCATCGACATCAGTCAGCAGGGCGGCTCGACGGTCAAGTTCGGGGCCCAGGTCAAGCTGGTCGACGAAGAGACCGAGGAGGAGGTCGTCTACCAGGTGGTAGGACCCGACGAGGCCGAGATCCAGCGCGGCCTCCTGTCGATCAGCGCGCCGCTCGGCCGCGCCCTGATCGGGCGCGAGGCCGGCGATACGGTCGAGGTGCCGACCCCCCGTGGAACCCGCTATTTCGAGATCCTCGAGGTCGCCTATCCGGGCGAGATCCGATCCCGGTAGCGGCCGCGGCCGGGCGGCGGCCCCGCCCCGCACCTGGGTGCTGGTCGACGATCGACCGGGCAACCGCAACCAGGTCCTGGCCGTGGCCGAGGCGCTGGGGTGGCCGTTTGCGATCAAGGAGCTCGGCTATGGGCCGCTCGCCCGGCTGCCCAACGGGCTGCTCGGCCGCTCGGTGCTCGGCCTGACGCCCGCGGCGCGGGCGGCCCTGGTCCCGCCCTGGCCGGCGCTGGTGATCACGGCCGGCCGGCGCAGCCTGCCCGTGGCGCGCTGGCTGAAACAGCGCCAGCCGGCGGCGTTCCTGGTCCAGCTGATGTGGCCGGGCTCGGCGCGCGGGCTCGATCTGGTCGCCGTGCCGGCGCACGACCGGGTGCCGGACCGGCCGCAGCTGATCCGCACCCAAGGCGTGCCGCATCGGATCACGGCCGCGCGCCTGGCCGAGGCCGCCGCCGCCCTGGCGCCGCGTCTTGCCGCCCTGCCGCGGCCCTGGATCGCCTGCCTGGTCGGCGGCAGCAACCGGCGCGTGCGCTTCACCCGGGCGGACGCCGCCGCGCTCGGGCGCCAGGCGAGCGCGCTCGCGCGGGAGCGCGCCGGCAGCCTCCTGATCACCACCAGCCGGCGCACCGATGCCCGCTGCCTGCCGGCCTTGCAGGCCGCGCTCGATGGCCCGGGGCTGCTGCATCGCTGGATGCCCCAAGGCCCCGAGCAGGGCCGCGGCGAGGGCCCCGACGACCGCTCGAAGAATGCCGACAACCCCTATCTGGGCCTGCTCGGCGCGGCGGATGCGATCATCGTGACCGCGGATTCGGCCTCGATGTGCACGGAGGCCTGCGCGACCGGCAAGCCCGTGCTCCTGTTCCGCCCGGCGGCGGGCGTCTCGACCAGGCTCGCGAGGCTGCATGCCGCGCTCCAAGACCAGGGCTGTCTCTGCCCGCTCGGCAGCGCCTGGCCGGCGCGTCGGCCGCCGCCGCTCAACCCGGCCGCGGCGATCGCCGACGCGATCCGGGCCAGGCTTTGCGGGACCGATCAGCGCAGCCGCGGGGCAAGCGGTGGCGCCGGCGCCTCGGACACCTTAAATTCACGCGATCAGACGTAGGAAAGGTCGAGCCATGGCGGCGACGCGCCACTGCAAGGTCCTGATCATCGGGTCGGGGCCGGCCGGCTATACCGCGGCGATCTACGCCGCCAGAGCCAATCTGCAGCCGATCCTGATCCAGGGTCTCCAGGCCGGCGGCCAGCTGGCGGGCACGACCGACGTCGAGAACTATCCGGGCTTCGCCGAGGTCATCCAGGGGCCCTGGCTGATGGAGCAGATGGCGGCCCAGGCCGCGAACTGCGGCGCCGAGCTGGTGTTCGAGACCATCACCGAGGTCGACCTCAGCCGGCGGCCGTTCGCGTGCCGGGCCGATTGCGGCGACCGTTTCCTGGCCGAGAGCCTGATCCTCGCGACCGGCGCCCAGGCCCGCTGGCTCGGCCTGCCGGGCGAGAAGATGTTCGCCGGCCACGGCGTCTCGGCCTGCGCGACCTGCGATGGCTTCTTCTTCCGGGGCAAGCCGGTCGCGGTGATCGGCGGCGGCAACACGGCGGTCGAGGAGGCGCTCTATCTGAGCCAGATGGCGAGCCACGTGACCCTGATCCACCGGCGCGGCGAGCTGCGCGCCGAGAAGGTCCTGCAGGACCGCCTGTTCCGCAACCCCAAGGTCACCATGGTCTGGCACAGCGTGGTCGAGGAGATCCTGGGACAGGGCCAGCCGCGCGCGGTCACGGGCCTGCGCCTGCGCGACGTCCGCAGCGGGGCGTCACGCGAGCTCGCGCTCGAGGGCGTGTTCGTCGCGATCGGCCACGATCCGGCGACCGCGCTGGTCAAGGGCCAGCTCGAGATGGACGCGGGCGGCTACGTGATCACCGCACCGGACAGCACGCGGACCAGCGTCGAGGGCGTGTTCGCGGCCGGCGACGTCCAGGACCGGATCTTCCGCCAGGCCGTGACCGCGGCCGGCAGCGGCTGCATGGCGGCGCTCGAGGCCGAGAAGTTCCTGGCCGGGATCGAGGCCGAGGCGCCGGCCGTGGCCGCGTACGCCGCGGGGGCCTGAGGAGCCGGGCGATGATCGACTGGGACCGGGTGCGCGTGTTCCGGGGGGTGGCGGAGGCCGGCAGCTTCACGCGCGCCGCCGAGTCCCTGGGGCTCAGCCAGTCCGCGATCAGCCGCCAGATCGGCGCGCTCGAGGAGGATCTGCGCACGACCTTGTTCCACCGCCATGCCCGCGGCCTGGTGCTGACCGAGCAGGGCGAGATCCTGCTCGAGACCGCCCAGGAGCTCGCGACCCGCATGGCGGCGGTCGAGAGCCGCCTCGCCGAGGCCAAGGACCATCCCGCGGGCCATCTCCGGATCAACACCACGGTCGGCTTCGGCACCGTCTGGCTGACCGCGCATCTGAGCGAGTTCCTCGACCTCTATCCCGAGATCACGGTGTCGCTGATCGTGATCGACACCGAGCTCGACCTCAGCATGCGCGAGGCCGACGTCGCGATCCGGCTGAATCCGCCGCGCCAGCCCGACCTGATCCAGAAGCGGCTGATGACGGTGCACACCCATCTGTATGCCGCGCCCGAGTATCTCGAGGCGGCGCCGCTGCTCGCGACTCCGGAGGACCTGGACCGCCATCGCCTGATCGTCTACGGCGCCGAGACGACGCCGCCGCCGGTGCCGAGCCTGAACTGGGTGGTGATCGCCGGGCGCGCCGAGGACGATCTGCGCCCGCCGCGGCGCCCGACCCTGTTGATCAACAACGTCTATGGCATGCTGCGCGCCGCCGAGCGCGGCCTGGGTGTGGCGTCGCTGCCAGACTATCTGTGCTCGACCTCACGCCGACTGGTCAGGGTCCTGCCCCAGCTGGAAGGGCCGACCTTCGACGCCTATTTCGTCTACCCCGAGGAGATGCGGGCTTCGAAGCGGGTCAGTGTGTTCCGCGACTTTCTGCTCCGTAAGATGGCGGAGCAGGCGGTGTGGTAGCCGAGCCACAGCGTTGCAAAAATTCATAGCAGCCATGCATCAAGCCTCTGGCCGAGCAAGGATCCTTTCACTATATTGTGCATTGCAGCAAGGGACTGCGTTCTCGCAGATCCTTGCTGTGGCGGGATTGGGCTCTGTCCCTGAAGAGGCCAGTCTCGTGCTTCAGGTGCGATGCCTGAAGCTTGAGGATCGGTGATCCTCACGTCTCCCAGACGTTAAGCCTCCCTGATGAACTCGCCGGACCCTCGGGTCCGGCGCTCTTTTTTTTTGGATAATTCAGGGTGCAGGATTTTTAGGCGCGCCGCCTTGAGAGGTCAAGGGGCAAATTGATGAACTTCTGGCAATCGTCTCAACCGAAGTGTCACCGGTCCAGGGACCTTGCCGGCCAGTCCCGGCCGACCCCAGGTCTGGTCGGATCGTCCTCGAGTCCCAGGTCAAGACCGGCCGCGAAGCTGCGGCGACAGCATGACAATCGAGACGGGCCGGCGCGACCATTGGGGCGCCGGGCCGGAGCCGGTCAAGCGACCAGTCGAGGTCACTGCGCTTGGAGCGTTCTTAACCCCCGTCTGCTAGGCCGATCGCACAGCTTCGGCAGCGGCTCGACAGGCTGCTCAGGGGGTCGGCATGGACTGCACATATCTCGATCACTATCGGGACCTCGGCTACGCCGTCGTCAAGGGCGTGTTTGCAGCTGCCGAGGTCCGGGAGCTGAGCGACGCCTTCGATCGGGTGTACGCGCTCGGGCTCGGCCATCGGGCGAGCTTCCGCCATCAGAACGTGCTCTTCCGGGTGACCGAAGATCGCGGGCTCGGCCGGATCGTCCGCATGGTGCAATGGCCGGCCTATTTCGACCCGGTGCTGGCGCGCTGCCGGACCGATCGGCGCCTGCTCGGGATCCTGGCGCCGCTGCTCGGCGACAACCTCAAGCAGATCATCAATCAGATGCACTGGAAGCCGCCCGGCGCCGAGGCGGTCGAGTTCGGCTATCACCAGGACATCGGGTTCCGGCGGCCGCGGGCGGCGTACCGCGACCCCGCGACCTCCTATGTCCAGACCGGCATCGCGATCGACCCGCACCGCCCCGACAATGGCGCGATGACGGTTCTCCCGGGCAGCCACAAGCTCGGCGAGCTGAGCTTCGGCACCGCGGGCCGGGTCATGGACCGGGCGCTCAGCGACGATGATCTGAGAGCGCTCGGGCTCGACCCGGCGGCCAAGGTCGACCTGGTCCTCGAGCCGGGCGACCTCGCGCTCTGGCATCTGAACCTGATCCACGGCTCGGGGCGGAACCGCGCCGCGGGCGACCGGCGCTTCTATCTCAACGGCTACGTGATCGCAAAGAACTGCGACCGCGGCGAATGGGCGTTCCGGGACGGCGAGCCCTGCGCGCTCGGCGAGCCCCAGCTGGTCCACTACGACGACCTCCACAGCCGCCCCGAGCCCCACTACCTCGAGCCCTGAGGTCCGCGCGGAGCATCGCGAAAGCCGCGCGCATCGCGCCATACCCCCGGGCAGCGGTGCGCGCCCCGGCAGCTCGCGGTATCCGCTCGGCGTGGGGTCGTCTCGGTCGTCTGATACCGGTCCCGCGACGACTTCACCTTCGCGGGGCGCGCCTGCCGCACCACCAACCCAGGCGCGCAGCCCAAGCGCGAAAGTCGAGACTTTCTGGGCTCGGTATCCGTCAGACCTGACCGTCGGCTCGTGCCATACCTGACCCACCGCGGGGCCAAACCTGAACCCACGGCCGTGTCAAACCTGACCCACGGCCGTGTCAAACCTGACCCGCGGCTGTGTCAAACCTGACCCGCGGGCCCGTGTCAAAACCGCGGGCCCGTGTCAAACCTGACCCGCGGCCGCGTCAAACCTGACCCGCGGGCCCGTGTCAAACCTGACCCGCGGGCCCGTGTCAAACCTGACCCACGGCCGTGTCTGACCTGACCGCCGACAGTATCAAACCTGACGGACGGCCGTCCGGGCCCGCGTCCTCGCGATCGGACCGGCCGCCAGCACCCATCACCGTCCGGCCTCGAGGGCGCAGATCGAGACGGCGGGCTGAGCGCTTAACGAAGCGTTAACGATTGCCCGTTAGCCTCGTCTTCGGCTGGTCCATGAGACCCTGGGACTCCGCGCCACCAGCGGCTTCGGCGATCGGCGGACTCCCAGGGTCGCATGGACCGTCGGGCTAGGTACAGCTTAGGGGTGAAGGGTTGACGAAAGGTTAAGGGGACAGCCCGGGACTTGAACCGAAGCGGCGAGGTGTTCCGGGTCTTCGCGGCGCGCTTGGTCATCCCGAGACGAGCAGCAGGGAATCAGCGCTGGCCATGGCATGAGGCCTGGCGCCGACCATGGCATCGGGCCTGCCGCCGACCATGGCATCAGGCCTGCCGCTGGCCATGGCATGAGGCCTGGCGCCGACCATGGCATCAGGCCTGCCGCTGGCCATGGCATGAGGCCTGGCGCCGACCATGGCATCGGGTCTGCCGCCGACCATGGCATGAGGCCTGCCGCCGGCCATGGCATGAGGCCTGTGCCGCCGGCCATGGCATCAGGCCTGCTGCTGGTCATGGCATGAGGCTGCCGCCGGCCATGGCATCAGGCCTGCTGCGGTCATGGCATGAGGCTGCCGCCGGCCATGGCATGAGGGCTGCCGCCGGCCATCGCATGAGGGCTGCCGCCGGCCATGGCATCAGGCCTGGTGCGGCATGGCATGAGGCTGCCGCCGACCATGGCATCAGGCCTGCTGCGGCATGGCATGAGGCTGCCGCCGGCCATCGCATGAGGCTACTCCTCAAAGCGACCCGTGGCGTCACGATCGCGGTCGTATCGTCTCGTGAGCGGAAACGGCGGCAACCAGGACTCGCGACGGACGATCCAGCTTTCGTAGGTTGGCATCAGTTGGTCTGGGGCATCCAGGGATCCTAGGTTCACTTCGATTTCGTCTGCGCTGCGTCCGAAAATGGACGAGCCGCAGCGGGGACAGAAAAACCGCCCGGCGTAGTCGCGTGTTTCGCCATCGATCGTCACCGCATCCTGAGGGAACACCGCGGAAGCGTGAAAAAGGGCCCCATGATGCTTGCGGCAGTCGAGACAGTGACAAAGGCCGACCCGGTATGGGAGTCCCGACGCCACAATTCGGACGTTGCCGCACAGGCAACCGCCGGTGAATCGGTCCATGCTGCGTCTCCTCCAAAATCAAGCGGTCGGAATGGCTACAACGAACAGCACTGTCATTGCAATTGCCCGCTGCGGGCGGTGACGCGTCGTTCCTCCGTAGCGGGCGATAGTGATCATCGCTGCCAGGCGAACAGAGCCTATCAAATGACACTCCTGCTGGGCAGCCCGATCTGATTGGTCCCGTATTAATCAAGCCTGCCGCCGGCCATTGGCATCAGGCCTGCCGCCGGCCATGGCATCAGGCCTGCCGCCGGCCATGGCATCGGGCCTGCCGCCGGCCATGGCATCAGGCCTGCCGCCGGTCATGGCATCGGGCCCGCCGCTCATCCCGGCGTGAACGTGAGGTCAGCCGGTGAAGCGGTTGGTCCGCGGGAAGCCGTGCGGGGCCATGCGGCCGGCCTGGCCGCGCCGGCCGAGCCAGGGGGCGAGGTCGGTGACCGTGCGCGTGCCCTTGGCGGCGGGCCAGCTGAGGCCGTCCTCGAGGCGAACCACACAGGCATCGGCGAGCTCGCCGTCCCGGTAGCGCTGCAGCAGCACGCCCTTGCCCCGGCTCATCACCGGCAGTTGGTCGAGCGGGAAAATCAGGAGCTTGCGGTTGGAGCCCACGGTCGCGACGTGATCGCCCTCGGCCGGCATGGCGATCGCCAGACGCTCGCCTTCATCCAGGTTGAACACCTGCTTGCCGGTCCGGTTCTGGGTGGCGATCGTGCTCTCCTCGGCGAGGAAGCCGCGCGCCGCGCTGGACGCCAGCAGGAGCTTGCCGTCGGGCCGGTGGACCGCGAGCCGGACCGGCTCGGCGTCGGGCGCGAGATCGATCTGCAGCCGCAGCGGCTCGCCCTGGCCACGGCCGCCCGGCAGGCGCTCGACCGACAACAGATAGCCGCGGCCGTCGCTGCTGATCAGGAGCAGCTTGTCGGTGGTCTCGGCCTTGAGCACGAACTGCGCCCCGTCGCCCTCCTTGTACTTGAGCTCCGCCTCGTCCTCGAGATGGCCGCGCAGCACCCGGAGCCAGCCCTGGCGCGAGCAGACCACGGTCACCGGCTGGCGCTCGACCGGCTCCTCGAGCGCCTCGCCATCGATCAGGGGCACTTCGCCCAGGCTGGTGCGCCGGCGCCCGAGCGGGCCGTCGCCGAACTTTTCCCGAACCTCCTCGATCTCGACCTTGAGCCGGGCGCGGCGCCGGCTCTCGTCCTTCAACAGGCGCTCGAGCTCCCGCTGCTCGGCCTTGAGCTGGCGCTCCTCCTTGACCAGCGCCTGCTCCTCGAGCCTGCGCAGGTTGCGCAGGCGCATGTTCAAGATCGCCTCGGCCTGGCGCTCCGACAGCTCGAAGGCGCGCATCAGCTCGGCCTTGGGCTCGTCCTCCTCGCGGATGATGCGGATCACCTCATCCAGATTGAGATAAGCGATCCGGTAGGCGCCGAGCACCTCCAGGCGGTCCAGGATCCTGGCGAGGCGATGGCGCGAGCGCCGGATCAGCACCACCATACGGTGCTCGAGGAAGGCGCGCAGGACCTGGCGGAGGCTCATGACCCGGGGCACGCCCTCGGCGTCCAGGACGTTCAGGTTGAGCGATAGGCGGACCTCCAGCTCGGTCTGGCGGAACATCTGCTCCATCAAAAGCTCGGCCGGCACGGTGCGCGCGCGCGGTACCAGGACGAGGCGCACGGCCTCGGCCGACTCGTCGCGGACGTCCGCCAGCAGCGGCAGCTTGCGCAGCGCCAGAAGCTCGGCGATCCGCTCGATCAGCCGCCCCTTCGGCACCTGATAGGGAATCTCGGTGACCACCACCTGGTACTGGCCGTGGCCCTGATCCTCGCGCTGCCAGCGGGCGCGCAGGCGCAGGCTGCCGCGTCCGGTCCGGTAAGCCTCGACGACGGAGGGCCAGGGCTCGACCAGGACGCCGCCGGTCGGCAGGTCGGGGCCCCTGACGTGCTCGAGCAGCGCCTCGTTGGAGGCCTCCGGATCGTCGAGCAGACGGCACAGCGCCAGGCAGAGCTCGCCCGCGTTGTGCGGCGGCACGTTGGTCGCCATGCCGACCGCGATGCCGCTGGTGCCGTTGGCGAGCAGGTTGGGGAAGGCGGCCGGCAGGACCACCGGCTCCTCGTCGCTGCCGTCGTAGGTCGGCCGGAAGTCGACCGTGTCCTGGTCGATGCCATCGAGCAGGGCGCGCGCGACCGCGGTCAGGCGCGCCTCGGTGTAGCGCATGGCGGCGGCATTATCGCCGTCGACGTTGCCGAAGTTGCCCTGGCCGTCGACCAGCGGGTAGCGCTGGGCGAACTCCTGGGCGAGCCGGACCATGGCGTCGTAGATCGCGACCTCGCCGTGGGGGTGGTATTTGCCGATCACGTCGCCGACCACGCGCGCGCACTTCTTGTAGCCGGCGTCCGGGTCGAGCCGGAGCTTGAGCATGGCGTAGAGGACGCGGCGCTGGACCGGCTTCAGGCCGTCGCGCACGTCGGGCAGGGAGCGCGCGGTGATGGTCGAGAGCGCGTAGGCCAGATAGCGCCTGCTCAGCGCGTCGGCGAACGGGATCGGCGCGATCGCGGTGGGCGCTGGCTGGCTCGGCATGATCCCTCACGCGCTTGGTGAACCGGCGGTGGCATCGGCGAGCCGGCGGATCAGCCGCTCGCGCGCAGCGGGCAGGGGCCGCTCGCTAGCATCGAACAGATGGCGACGCAAGAACGCGCCGGTCAGGCGCAGGCCGGCGGTAATCTGGGCGGGATCGGCCGCGGCCTGGCCCGAGGCCGGGCCAAGCAGGAAGGCGGGCAGGGGCAAAAGCCGGTCGGCGTAGTCGCCGGCACCCGCCCGGCTGACCGCGCGGCCCGAGCGCGGCGAAACATAGACGAGGTCGGTGGTCGCGCCGGTCACGGCGCAGACCTCCAGATCGAGCCCGAAGCCGAGCTCGGCGAGCAGGTCGAGCTCGAACCGGACGTAGCGCTCCAGCCATTCCTCATGCTGAAGTAGACCCTTAATCAGATGTTCGAACATCTTGTAAAGCATAGGATGAGGATCGCGTTCGGGCAAGCCAGCATCGAGCAGGGCGCAGGCCGCGCCGAGCCCGGCGAGGCGCAAGGGATCATCGAGCAGCCGGGCCGCGACCGCGACCTCCAGCTCGGCGCTGAAGCTGCCGAGCTGCTCGGGCAGGCGCGCCCGCCAGGTCACGCGCAGGCGGTTGCCGGGCTCGTAGACCGGGCGCGCCCGCCGCCCGGCACCACCCCGCACCAGGCCGGCGTGGCGGCCGTGGCCGGCGGTGAACAGGCTGACCACGGCCGAGCTCTCGCCGTGCGGGCGCGCGGCCAGCACCACACCCTCGTCCTGCCATTGCATGCGCGTCAACCCGGATAGTCGATCCCGAGCTCCCGATAGCGCTCGGGGTCCTCGGTCCACCGCTCGCGCACCTTGACGTAGAGGAACAGGTGGACCCGGGTCGCCAGGATCTGCTCCAGCTCGACGCGCGCGGCCTCGCCGACCGCCTTGATCTGGCGGCCGCCCTTGCCGAGCACGATCGCCTTCTGGCTCGGCCGCTGGACGTAGATCGTCTGGTCGATCCGGATCTCCGAGCCGTCCGCGGCGGCCGCCCAGCTCTCGGTCTCGACGGTCAGGCTGTAGGGCAGCTCCTGATGCAGCTGGCGGAACAGCTGCTCGCGCGTGATCTCGGCCGCCATGGCGCGCTGCGACAGATCGGAAAGCTGATCCTCCGGGAACAGCCAGGGCCCTTCGGGCAGCACCTCCAGCAGCCAGGTCAGGAGGTCCTCGCAGCCATCGCCGGTCAGCGCCGAGACGATGAACACCCGCTCGAACAGGCCGGTCCGGTCGAGCTCCCGGATCAGCGGCAGGGTCTTGGGCGGCGCCACCAGGTCGAGCTTGTTGATCACGAGCGTGGCCTTGCTGCGGCGCGCGCGCAGGCCGTCCAGGATCAGCCTGGTATCGGGGTCGAGACCGCGGCGGGCGTCGACCACGAGGACGCGCAGATCGGCGTCCTCGGCGCCGCGCCAGGCCGTCCGCACCAGCGCCCGCTCGAGCGGCCGGCCCGGGCGGGCGGCGAAGATTCCGGGGGTGTCGACGAACGCCAGCTGGGCAGCGCCGCGGATGGTGATGCCGAGAATCCGCCGGCGCGTGGTCTGGACCTTGGGGGTGACGATCGACACCTTGGTGCCGACCAGCCGGTTGAGCAGGGTCGACTTGCCGGCGTTGGGCGCGCCGAGCAGGGCGACGAAGCCGCAGCGGGTCGGCACGGTTGGCTCGCCCTCAGCCATCGGTTGCCTCGGGCTCGGCCGCAAGGGCGCTCAGCAGCTGCTCGGCCGCCGACTGCTCGGCGGCCCGCTTGGAGCCGGCCGCGGCGGTGACCGGCGGCAGATCGCCGACCTGGACGCTGATCTCGAAGCGCGGCGCGTGCGCCGGCCCGGCGACCTCGACCACGCGGTAGTCCGGCAGTGCCAGGCCGCGGCCCTGGGCCCATTCCTGCAACGCGGTCTTGGGATCCTGGGGCGGTGCTGGCATCGCGTGCAGGCGCGGGCTCCAGTAGCGCGTGACGAACGCCGCGGCCGGGCCGAGCCCGGCATCCAGATGGAGCGCCCCGATCAGCGCTTCCAGGCCGTTGGCAAGGGTCGCAGGCTTGGCCCGCCCGCCGCTGTCGTCCTCGCTGCGGGCCAGGACCAGACAGGCGCCGAGCCCGAGCTCGAGCGCGATCTCGGCCAGGGTTTCGCGACGCACCAGGGCGGCATGCCGGCGCGACAGAGCACCTTCGCCCTCGGCCGGAAACTGCCGGATCAGCAGCTCGGCGATCACCAGGCCGAGCACCCGGTCGCCGAGGAACTCCAGGCGCTCGTTGCTGCGCCGGACGCGCCGGCCGCGGCCGACCGCGCTGCTGTGGGTCAACGCCTCGCGCAGCAGCGCCGGCTCGGCGAACCGGTGACCGATCCTGTGCTCGAGCCCGGCCGCCGGCAGCGCGCCGCCTACTCGATCAGGTGGAACAGCCGGCGGAAGCGGATCGCGGCGGGCCAGTTCCAGATCTCCCACAGCCGGGCGCTCCCGTTGGTCGAGAAGAAGATGATCTCGGCGCGCCCGATCAGGTTCTCGATCGGGATGAAGCCGACGTTGTCGACCCGGCTGTCGAGCGAGTTGTCGCGATTGTCGCCCATCGCGAAGACATGGTCGGGGGGCACCTCGTAGACCCGGGTGTTGTCGAGCGAGCCGTGGGTCGTGATGTCGAGCACGGTGTAGCTGCGGCCGCCCGGCAGGGTCTCGCGGTAGCGGGGCACCGCTCCGCTGCTGGTGCCGTCGTCGTCGTAAAAGTCCTCGAGCCGCACCCGGTCGACCGGCTCGCCATTGATGTACAGGATGTCGTCCTTGACCTGAACCTTGTCGCCGGGCAGGCCGATGATCCGCTTGATGTAGTCGGTCCGATTGTCCGAGGGCAGCTTGAACACGACGACGTCGCCGCGCTGCGGCAGGTGCTCGTTGATCCGACCGTCGAACAGCGGCAGGCTGAACGGCAGCGAATACTTGCTGTAGCCGTAAGCCATCTTGGACACGAACAGGTAGTCGCCGACCAGGAGGGTCGGCTTCATCGAGCCCGAGGGGATGTTGAACGGCTCATAGAGGAACGTCCGGACCGCGAGCGCGATCAGGACCGCATAGACCAGGGTGCGCGCGGTTTCCCAGAAGCCCTTGGACCGGCTGCGCGCGATCGCCAGATGCTTTCTCACGGCCATGGTTCGTGCACCAAAAGGTTGCATCCCCCGGCCGCAGGCGCCATGCCGAGAGCGTGATCGAGGAGCTGGCGAGCAATCGACAACAGATCCCTCATCGACGGAGAGTAACCAACGCGCCTGCGGACGTAAAGTGAACGCCCTGTCATCTGATCGCCGTCACGGCCGCGCTCGCCGGCGCCGCCGCGACCGCGCTGATGATCACGACCGCATGCCCGAACGGCGGCTCGTCGGTCAGGCTGACGTCGATCCGCGCCGTCATGCCGGTCGGCGTCAAGGCCGCGAGACGCGCCGCGGCGCCGCCGGTCAAGTGCAGCAGCGGCTGGCCCGAGGGCCGGTTGTCGACGCCGATGTCGCGCCAGTACACGCCTTGCCGGAAGCCGGTGCCGAGCGCCTTGGCGCAGGCCTCCTTGGCGGCGTAGCGCTTGGCGTAGGCGGCCGCCCGGTCGAATCGGCGCTCGGCCCTGGCCCGCTCGGCGGCGGTGAACACGCGGTCCACGAACCGTTCCCCGAAGCGCTCGAGGGTGCGCTCGATCCGACGGATGTCGATCAGATCGGTCCCCACGCCCAGAATCATCGTCTCCGGGCTTCCCTGGCTCCCGGGGGCGCCCCTCGGCAGCCACGCCGGAGCGGGAAGGACCGATGCGGCGCCGACCGGATCGCGGCGCGTGCGAGCAAGGCCGATCGTTGCGCAAGGATCATCGGAGGGCTTTCCCGCAGGCTCAGGTGGCGGCCGGTTATAGGCGGAGCGGGTCGCGCTGACCAGAGTGAGATTACGATGCGCGGGTGTCCGGGGAAGCGCCCGGCGGGGCCATCTCCGGCTTGGCGCGGCGCTCCGCCTGGCGGCGCTCCCGGCGGTGGCGGCGGGCGGTCTGATAGGCCGCGACCATGCGCAGGATCGGGAAATAGACCACGAGCGCGGCCAGCGCCCCGAGCGGCACGCCGCCGACCGTCATCGGCCAGAGCAGGGCGCCGACCTCGTGGAACAGGCCGTGCAGATGCGGCTGCGCGAGCGCCGTCGCGGCGTCGCGCCGCCGAGCAGGGCGTGCCCGAGCTTGGCGCTCGCCACCCAGATGAACGGGAAGGTCCAGGGATTGCCGACCAGCGTGCCGGCCATCGCCGCCAGGTAGTTGCCGCGCACGAGGAACGACAGCAGGACGCTCAGCACCGTGTGCAGCCCCATGAACGGGGTGAACGAGATCGCGGTGCCGCAGGCGAACCCTGCGGCGATGCTGTGCGGCGTCCCGGGCAGGCGGGTCAGGCGCTTGACCAGATAGACGCCCATCCGGCGCCAGCCCATGTGCGGCCAGAGCCAGCGCTGGACCCGCGGCCAGAAGGGGATCGGATGCCGACGGCCAAACATAGCGCTCAATTTTACGTCACGTCTCGGTTAACGTCTCGTCAAGGGTTAACGATAGCGCGCGTCGCGCAGCTGCCGCCCTCCGCCGGCGCCTCGGCGCCCGGAGCGGTGGCCCGGCCCACGGGGCCCGGCGCGGCCAGGCTCAGCTGAGGGTCCGCTCGACGTAGGTCACGGCCGTCGTGGCGCGCAGGCTGGCCAGGATCCGTTCCAGGTGATCGCGGTCCTCGACCTCGACGTCGAGGATGATCTCGTACAGCTCGGGCGAGCGGCTGCCGAAGCGCAGGTCGGTGATGTTGCCGCCCTGCTTGCCGACCACGGTGCTGAGCGAGCCGAGGCTGCCGGGCTGATTGGTGGTCATGATCTGGAGGCGGGCGACCGCCTTGGCGTCCTTGGCTTTCGGGTTCCAGCCCAGATCCAGCCAGCGGTCGGGGTCGTCGGCCTTGCGGATCAGCGAGCGGCAGTCGCTGCGGTGGATCGCGATGCCGCGCCCGGTGCGCACCACGCCGACGATCGCATCGCCCGGGATCGGGTGGCAGCAGCCGGCGAAGTTGATCGCCATGCCGGGCAAAAGACCGCTGATCAGGCCCTCGCGGCCGTCCGGCGCCGGGGCCGGCCGCGGCCGGCGCAGCTGCACCACCTTGGCATCTTCGACCTCGGCCGGAGTGGCCGGCGGGGCCGCCTGCTGCTCCCGGCGCAGCGCCTCGATCACCACCCGGGCGCCGAGCGCGCCCTCGCCGATGGCGGCCAGCAGATCCTCGGCCGACTTCTGGTGCAGCCCCTCGGTGATCGCCTCGAGCCGCTTGTCGCCGAGGCTGATCTTCTCCTTCTGCCCGGCCCGCTGCAGCAGCTCGCGGCCGTGGGCGATGAAATCGTTGCGCTGGCGGGTGCGCAGAAAGCGGCGGATGCGCGAGCGGGCCTTGCCGGTGACGACGAACCGCTCCCAGGCCGGCGACGGCGAGGCGCTCTTGCTGGTGATCACCTCCACCTGGTCGCCGTGGTTGAGGCGGGTGCGCAGCGGCACCAGGCGGCCGTTGACCTTGGCGCCGATGCAGCTGTCGCCGACCTCGGAGTGGACCGCGTAGGCGAAGTCGATCGGCGTCGCCCCCTGGGGCAGGGAGATCAGATCGCCGCGCGGGGTGAAGCAGAACACCTGGTCCTGGAACATCTCGAGCTTGGTGTGCTCGAGAAACTCCTCCGGTCCGGACGCCTGCTCGAGGATGTCGAGCAGGCCGCGCACCCAACGGTACTGCCGGCCGTCGGTCAGCTGCCGCTTCTGCTTGTAGGCCCAGTGCGCGGCGACCCCCATCTCGGCGATCTCGTGCATGTCGCGGGTGCGGATCTGGACCTCGATCCGGCGCCGCTCGGGGCCGAAGATGGTGGTGTGCAGCGAGCGGTAGGCGTTGGGCTTGGGCGTGCTGATGAAGTCCTTGAAGCGCTCCGGCACCATGGCGTAGCGGCCGTGAATCACGCCGAGCGCCGCATAGCAGTTGGGCACGCTGTCGACCCTGATCCGGAACGCCATGATGTCCGAGAGCTGCTCGAAGCTGACGTTCTTGCGCTTCATCTTGCGCCAGATCGAGAACGGCGTCTTCTCGCGGCCGTAGACCTCGGCCTCGACGCCGGCGTCGTGCAGGGTCTGGCGCAGCTCGTCGACGATCCGATCGATCAGGTTGCTGTCGTGCTTGCGCAGCTGGCCGAGGCGGTTGCGGACCGACTCGCGCGCATCCGGCCACAGGGCGGCGAAGGCCAGGTCCTCGAGCTCGTCCTTGAGCGCCTGCATGCCGATCCGCTCGGCGAGCGGCGCGTAGATCTCGATCGTCTCGGCGGCGATCCGGCGCCGTTTGTCGGCCTTGCGGATGAAGTTCAGGGTGCGCATGTTGTGCAGCCGGTCGGCGAGCTTGACCAGCAGCACGCGGATGTCGTCCGACATCGCGAGCAGCAGCTTGCGGAAGTTCTCGGCCTGCTCGGTGTGCGAGGACTGCAGCTCGAGCTTGTTGAGCTTGGTGACGCCGTCGACCAGGCGGGCGACCTCGGCGCCGAACAGCCGCTCGAGCTCGGGCAGGGTGGCGCCGGTGTCCTCGATGGTATCGTGCAGCAGCGCGGTCGCGATCGAGGCGCTGTCCAGCTTCCACGCGGACAGGATGCCGGCGACCTCGACCGGGTGCGAGAAGTAGGGATCACCCGAGGCCCGCACCTGGGCGCCGTGCGCCTTCATCGCGAACACGTAGGCGCGGTTCAGCAGCTCCTCGTCGGCGCTCGGATCGTACGCCTTGACCCGCTCGACCAGCTCGTACTGGCGCATCACCGGCCGCCGCGG
>CAVTFM010000046.1:2500-261760 GCA_963733965.1 uncultured Alphaproteobacteria bacterium | reverse complement strand
TTGCCGCCTTCTTCCCCAAGGAGGCGGCGGTGATCGGCAAAGCCGTGGTCGATGTGCGCGGGCTGTCCGGCGCCGGCTTCGTCGAGGACGTGAGCTTCGAGCTGCGCGCGGGCGAGATCCTGGGCTTCTTCGGCCTGGTCGGCGCCGGCCGCTCGGAGGTCGCCGAGATGCTGTTCGGCATCACCCGGCCGACTCGCGGCGAGATCCGGATCGACGACCGCGCGGTCCGGCCGGCCTCGCCCCAGGACGCCTTGCCGCTCGGGATCTCGCTCCTGCCCGAGGACCGCCACCAGCAGGGGCTGGTGCTGCCGTTTTCGATCCGGGCGAACGCGACCCTGCCGGTGCTCCGGCGGCTCGCGAACCGGCTGGGCCTGGTCGACCGCGCGGCCGAGGCCAAGCTCGCGAGCGAGTTCGCCAGGCGCACGCGGGTGGTCGCGACCGGCATCGAGCAGCCGACCAACACCCTCTCCGGCGGCAACCAGCAGAAGGTGCTGCTCGCCAAATGGCTGATCCCGGCGCCGCGGGTCCTGATCCTCGACCAGCCGACCCGCGGCATCGACGTCGGCGCCAAGGCGGAGATCCACCGCATCATCTCGCACCTCGCGGCCGAGGGGATCGCGATCATCCTGATCAGCGACGACGCCGCCGAGGTGATCGCGATGGCCGATCGGATCCTGGTCTTTCGCGGCGGCCGCATCGTCCGCGAGTTCGCCCGCGCGGCGTTCGATCAGGAGGCGATGCTGCTCGCGGCCGCGCATACCGTGCGCGAGCACGCGCCGACCGCCGTGGCGGGCCGGCCATGACCGATCCCGGCGCCGCGACCCGGGCCGGCTGGCAGGCCCGCGTCCGTGCGCTGGTCGACCGGAGCCTGCGCGTACGGGAAATCGGCCTGGTGCTGGCGCTGGCCCTGATCTGCGCGCTCGTGACCCTGCGCGAGCCGCGCTTCCTCACGGCCGCCAACCTCGAGCAGGTGGCGCTGTCGGCGACGCTGGTCTGCATCGTGGCGCTCGGCGAGGCGCTGGTCATCATCACCCGCCAGATCGACCTCTCGGTCGGCGCGATCGTCGCGATGAGCGCGTTCCTGGCCGCCGACTGGCTCGAGGATCACCAGGGCGGCAGCATGGTGATCGTGTTCCTGATCGGGCTCGGCGTCGGCGGCGGGCTCGGCATCGTCAACGCCTTGCTGGTCGCCCTCGCCCGGATTCCGGCGATCGTCGCCACCCTTGGCACGCTCGCGGTCTACCGCGGCGGCGTGATCGTGCTCGCCGGCGGCCGCCAGATCTCGGCGACCGTGCTGCCCGACAGCTATGCGCACATCGCCCAGCTCCACGTCGCGGGGGTGCCGCTGCTGGTCTGGCTGGCGCTGGCCTTGACCGCGCTGTTCGGCTACGCGGCGGGCTACACCCGGACCGGCCGCAACCTCTACGCGCTCGGCTCCAATCCGGAGAGCGCGCGTCTGGTCGGCATCAACGAGGCCGGCCACCTCGCCTTCGTGTTCATCCTGTCCGGCCTCCTGTGCGGCCTGGTCGGCGTGCTCTGGGGGGCGCGCTTCGGCACGGTCGACGCGGTGATCGCCCCGGACCTGCATCTCCAGGCGATCTCGGCGGTGGTGATCGGCGGGGTCAGCATCTTCGGCGGCAGCGGCTCGGTCTATGGCGCCGCGATCGGGGCCGTGATCTTCGCCGTGCTCCAGAACGGGGTCCAGCTGCTCGGGATCAACCAGTTCTGGCTCGAGGCGGTGATCGGGGTCGCGATCCTCGGCACGGTCATGTTCTACAGCCTGCTCGCGCGCGGCGCCGAGCGCAGCGCGCGCCAGCCGGCGGGGATGCGGCTCACGATGCCGCCGGGGGCCGGGCGATGACCCGCCTGGGCGGCCTCGTTGCCCGCTGGGAGCTGTTCCTGGTCCTGGTCCTGATCGGTGCCTTCGTCTATGGCAGCTGGTGGTCCGAATACTTCCTGACCGCGTCCAACCTCTCGATCGCGATCGCCGGCGCCACCCCGATCGCGATCGTGGCGCTCGGCATGACGCTGATCATCGTGACCGGCGAGATCGACGTCTCGGTCGGCTCCAACGTCGGGCTGTCGGCGGCGACGCTCGCGGTCGCGATCGAGCACGGGCTGCCGATCGAGGCGGCGATGGTGCTCTGCATCCTCGCCGGCACGCTCGCCGGGCTGATCAACGGCCTGATCGTCGCCTACGCCGGCCTGCCGTCCCTGGTCGTGACGCTGGGCACGCTCGCGCTTTACCGGGGCACCGCCCTGATCATCCTCAAGGAGCGGGGCGTGTTCGGCTTTCCCGACTGGTACACCAACCTCGGCTTCGGCACGATCGGCGACACGCCTGTTCCCTGGAGCTCGATCATCTTCGTGGTCCTGTTCATCGGCTTTGCGGTCTTCCTGCACGCGACCCACTGGGGCCGCGGCCTGTTCGCGATCGGCAACAACCGGGAGGCCGCGCGCTTCTCGGGCATCGATGTCCGGCGCTCGATCCTGGCTGTGTTCCTGATCGCGGGCACCATGTGCGCGATCGCGGCGATCGTGCTCACCGCCTATCTGGCCAGCGCTCGCGCCGATACCGCGACCGGGCTCGAGCTGCCGGTGATCACCGCGGTCGTGCTCGGCGGGGTCAGCATCTTCGGCGGCAGCGGCACGCTGGCCGGCGTCCTGATCGCGCTCCTGGTGCTGGCCTTCACGCAGAATGCGCTCGGCCTTGCCGGCGTGACGCCCGAGGAGCAGCAGATCGTGACCGGCGCGGTCCTGATCCTGACCCTTACCGTGTTCGGCGCCGCAGGCCTGGTCCGGCAGAAGATGGCCGCATTCTGGCGCCTGCGCAGGCCGCCCCCGGCGCACGAGCGCGCCGCAGGTGCGGTGCAGCAACCGCCGGCCGCCGATTCTCGGCTGGCGGCGCGCCGGTGAAGCCTGGCAATATGCTAGAGTCGAGACGACCGGAGACCGGGTGATCCGCCTGGGCGGCCGGCCCGATCGGGCGGCCCGGCGCGGGCTCGAGTTCAGCGAGGGAGGCGTGGGATGAGACTGGGTCTGTTCATGATGCCGCTGCACCCGCCGACGCGGGACTACCACCAGATGCTCGAGGAGGACCTGGAGGCGATCGTGGTCGCCGATCAGCTGGGGTTCGATGAGGTCTGGATCGGCGAGCATTTCAGCTCGATGACCGAGCCCGTGACCTCGCCCTTGACCTTCATGGCCAAGGCGATCCCCTTGACCAAGAAGATCCAGCTGTGCACCGGCGTGCTCAATCTGCCGCAGCAGCACCCGGCGGTGATCGCGGGCTTCTGCGCGATGTTCGATCACCTGGCCAACGGCCGCTTCACCATGGGCATCGGCCCGGGCGGCCTGCCATCCGACTTCGAGCTGTTCCATCTCGAGGACCCGATGGCGCGGGGCAAGATGACGCTCGAATTGATCGACATCATCCTCAAGATCTGGGCCGGCGAGCCGCCCTATCGGATCGAGGGCCAGTACTGGCAGATCCGCCAGGACGAGTGGCACTGGCCCGAGCTCGGCCTCGGCCGCATGCCCAAGCCCTACCAGCAGCCGCACCCCCCGATCGCGGTCGCCGGCATGAGCCCCTACCCGTTCTTCGTCAAGGAGGCGGCCAAGCGCGGCTGGAGCGCGGTCAGCGCCAACTTCATCCCGGCGGCGAGCGTCGCGACCCACTGGCAGAAGTTCAAGGAAGGCTGCGCCGAGGCGGGGGTCGCGCCCGACGGCGACCGCTGGCACGTCGCGCGCACGGTGCTGGTGACCGAGACCGACGCCGAGGCCAAGGCCTATCTGGCCAAGCCCAACTGCGCGGTCCGCTACTATTTCTACTACCTGAGCTCCTTGATGAAGAAGGCGGGCTTCTCCCAGATCATGAAGGGCCTGGACCAGTTCGACGACGACAAGCTCACGGTCGACTGGGCGATCGACAACATCGTGATCGCCGGCAGCCCCAAGACCGTGACCGAGAAGCTGCTCGCGGTGCGCGAGCAGATCGGCCCGTTCGGCACGATCGTGCTCACCGGCCTCGACTGGGACGACCCGGCGCTGTGGAAGCGCTCGATGGCGCTGATGGCGAACGAGGTCATGCCGGGCCTGCGCCAGGCGACCGGCGCCGCGATCGCCGCGAAGTAGACCGGGCGATCGCAAGGGCTTCGTCAGGTTCGGGGGTCGTCGGCACCTCCACCCCACCTCCCCATCGAGGGAATGGGTCACCCGGCCGGCCATACCTTCCCTCCCCCCTTGGTGGGGAGGCGATCCGGTCCGCGTCGACCACCGGGGTCGACGCTCCGACCCGGGATCGGGGTGGGGGCATCACTTGATCGGAGGAGCACGCCATGAGCACTGTCGACCCCAATCAGGTCATCCTGACCGGCGAGAACCCGTTCATCCGCCTCAGCGCCAGGGACGGCGACCCGAACTCGACCGATGCCAGCTTCTGGCGGATCCTCTTCTGCCCGGCCGGCCCGGGGCACGTGCTCTACCTCAAGAGCGAGCTGACCGAGAACCGCTGGCGCATCTGGTCCGACAACATCGCGATGGCGCGCTGGCTGCAGACGACCGTCCAGGGCATGCTCAATGCCGAGACCGCGGACACCACGATCCCGGTCACCGAGGCCGAGTTCACCAAGTCGGGCGACGCGCGCGACTTCTGGACCGAGCGCCTGATCTCGCTCGACGACGAGATCTCGCTGACCTGGTACCAGCTCGGCGAGCCGCTCCTGATCCACACCAGGCCCAACGAGATCCCCGACCGCCGCTACGGCGTCTGCACGATCCTGATCCCAGCCCTCGCCGCCCGCCTGACCCGCAACGGCCAAGAGGCCACCGGCCAACCCTGGCCCCGCGACCGCGAATCCCGCCCCTTCAGCACCTGCGCGCTTGCCTTCTCCGAAAGCTGGACCGAGGCGTTAGAGCGCTATGACCCTCTGATCTCAAGCGCCGCGACCGATCGACCAGTCGGCCCTCTGACGAAAGATCTGAGATCAGCCACCTTTTTCTTGGTCGCATGTGTACCATCTTCGAATGAAAACACAGTCTTGTCGAACGATTTCGGGATTGCGCTTATGACTTTCGGTTAACAGCTCAATCGTGATTCGGGGACCGGCGACGTGAAAAGCTGAGTGGACGCCCATTGGGCGGTCTCCCGCATCAATCCACGGCTTCGGGCGACAGGGCGCCACGATCGAGGAGCTGCTTGAAGGCCTCGTAGGTGGCGCGGATGCCGTCCTGGAGGGGAACCGGGCCGTAGTCGCCGAGGTAGGCTTGGATCGGGGCGTCGGAGAGGTCGGCCGGGAACGGGAGCTCGGCGCCGGTCATCGAGAGTTGGGCGTCGGGGGCGATGCCGCGCAAGATCTCCAGCCATTCGGCGACCGAGGTGGCGCGGCCGTTGAGGTCGAAGACCGGGGCTTCGTTGCGCTCCCTGGAGACCGCCTTGATGAAGGCCGAGGCGACCTCGCCCGCGTGCAGCGCCGAGACCGCGCCCGTGAAGGGGATGGTGTAGGGCTTGCCCGCGGCGGCGGCGAGGATCGCGATCGTGGTCTTGGAGGTCAGGCCCTGGTCGCGGGCGACGCCGTAGACCACGCCCGGGCGGATGCCGACGCTGGGCACGCCCCAGTCCTGGAAATAGACGCTGGCGGTCATCTCGTTGCAGAGCTTGTAGGCGCCGTAGAGGGTGTCGAGCCAGGGCGCGTCCGGGAAGAAGCTCAAGGCCGCGATCGAGCTCGCGTAGGCGACCCGCTTCAGGCCGGAGGCGCGGGCGGCCTCGAGGACGTTGACCGTGCCGACCACGTTGGCCCGCGCACCTGCGACCGGGTCGGCCTTGCAGAACGGCACCTGGAGGGCGGCGAGGTGGATGATCGCGCGCACCCGGTGCTCGGCCACGACCGTCGGCGACCGCGGCGGTATCCGCGATGTCGCCCTTGACCCAGGTGACCTTCGCCAGCTGGTCCTCGGTCATCAGCAGGCGCGGCCGGCGCTGGTCGTCGGTCAGATCATAGACCACCACCGGCACGCCCGCGCGTACCAGGAGCGCCGTCGCCCAGCTGCCGATGCAGCCGCCCGCCCCGGTGATCAGCACCGGCCCGTCGAAGTCCGCCTTGTCGACCGGAAACCGCTCCAGCATTGTCTCCCTCCCTGAAGGCGGGCCGAGCTTAGCCGCAGAGATGCCTCCGGAAAAGGCGCGAGCGGCCGCGGATCGTGCTAAGGGCTCCCCCGACCCCTTGGGAGAAAGAGATGGTGGGAAAAACCCGGATCCGCTGCTTCGTCGACTTCGACCGGGACGGCAAGCAGACCGGCCATCTGCAGCTGCCGCATTCCAGCAACACGTCTGCCTATGGCTGGATCGGGATCCCGATCGCCGTGATCCGGAACGGCAGCGGCCCGACGCTCTACCTGGAGGCCGGCAACCACGGCGACGAGTACGAGGGCCAGATCGTGCTCGCCCGCCTGATCCGGGATCTCGATCCGGGCAGGGTCCAGGGCCGGCTGATCATCCTGCCGGCGGCCAACCTGCCGGCGGCGCTGGCCGGGCAGCGCTGCTCGCCGATCGACGGCGGCAACCTCAACCGCAGCTTCCCGGGCGACCCCGACGGCGGCCCGACCGCAGCCATCGCCCACTTCATCGAGAGCGTGCTGCTGCCGATGTCCGATGCGGCGCTCGACCTCCACTCCGGCGGCAAGACGCTGGAGTACATCCCGAGCGCGCTCGTGCGCGAGCGCGCCGGCGACCCGCTGGCCGCCGCCAAGCTCGAGGCCCTCAAGGCGTTCCGGGCGCCGGTCGGCTATCTGGTGAGCGAGGGGCGCGAGGATCGGACGCTGCTCGCGGCCGCCGACCGGGCGGGCGTGGTCGGGGTCGGCACCGAGCTGGGCGGCGCCGGCACCGTGACCCTCAAGACGCTCGAGGTCGCCCGCCGCGGCGTGCGCAACCTGCTGGCCCACTTCGGCCTGATGGAGCCGCCGCCGTCCGAGGAAGCCGGCGCCGAGTCGCGGCTGATGCGGGTCGGCGGGCCCGAATACTACCTGCATGCATCCGGCCGCGGCCTGTTCGAGCCCGCCTTCGAGCTCGGCGACGAGGTCCGCCCTGGCCAGACCGCGGGCTTCATCCATGCCGTCGACGATCCCGCGGCGGCGCCGGTCGAGGTGGCTTTCCCGGGCGGCGGCACGGTGATCTGCAAGCGCCCGATCCTGCAGGTCGAGCGCGGCGATTGCCTGGCCCATCTGGCGACCGACCACGAGGATTGAGGGCCGGTCGGGCGTCGACGCCCATCCTCCCGGAGGGCGCAGACCGCGACCGGCACGGCGATCGAAACGCGACCGGTACAGGTTGGGCTGGAAACTCGGATCGAATTCGGCGAATCTGACCCCGCCGAGCCGCTCGCCACGGCCGGAGCGCGGCGTCCGATGCCGCTGGCCGCGCTCCCTTGGCCCCTGGCGGCGGCCCCGAGGAGGGCGACGACGATGACCATGGGCACGATTCTGGTTCACCTCGAGGAGCACGCAGGGCTGCAGTCGGTCCTGACCACAGCGCTGTTCGCCGCGACCCGCTTTGGCGCGTACATCTCGGGGCTGCACGTGCGTCCGGGCATGCCGCGCCTGGTGCCGGTCGCGCCCGAGGGCGCGTTCATCCCGGCGACCGAGATCGTCGAGGACCTGGAGCGCGCCGATCGCGAGCTGAGCCGGCGGCTGCGCGAGGCCTTCGATGCCTTCATGCGCGAGCACGAGATCCCGGTCGGGCGCGACGTGCTGGCCGGCGAGCATCCGGTCGCCGACTGGGAGGAGGAGGTCTCGCCGGGCACCGAATTGCTGGGCAGCCTCGGTCGGGTGTTCGACCTGATCGTGGTCGGGCGACCGGTCTCCGGCACCGCCGCACCGTCGATGAGCGCGCTCGAGACGGCGCTGTTCGACAGCGGGCGACCGGTCCTGATCGCGCCGCCGAGCGCGCCGGCGAGCGTCGGCCGGAACATCGTGATCGCCTGGAACGGCAGCACCGAGACCGCGCGCACGATCGCGATGACGATGCCGTTCCTCACCCAGGCCGAGCAGGTGCTGGTGCTGAGCGTCGAGGAGGGTATGGTGCCGGGCCCGAGCGGAGCGGAGGTCGCGCAGAACCTGGTCCGCAACCGCATCCAGGCGCGCAGCCGGCACGCTCACGCGGCCGGCCGCGTGGTCGGGGCCGCGATCCTCGAGGAAGCCGCGGCCGCGGGCGCCGACCTGCTGCTCAAGGGCGCCTACACCCACAGCCGGCTGCGGCAGATGATCTTCGGCGGCGCCACCAGCCACATCCTGGGTGCCGCGGAGATCCCGGTGATCATGGCGAACTGATCGCGAACTGATCGCGAACTGACGTCGAGCCCCCGGGGCCGGGGCGAGCCCAGGCGAGCCGAAGGGCGCCGGCGAACCGGTTGCGCCATCGCCGCCAGCGTGGGCAAAGGCATGTTAGCCATTCGTTAACCCGGATCGCCTAGCGTCCGGCGGGTGGACGACGCGGACCACCTCCGGTCGATAGGTGCCATGCCAGCTGCCCCGCCAGGATCCCTCGATCCCGCCGACTGGGACGCGTTCGCAGCGCTCGGCCATCGGCTGCTCGACGAGGCGCTGGACCATCTGCGCACGGTCGCCGAGCGGCCGGTCTGGCAGCCGGTGCCGGACACGGTGCGCGCGGTCTTCGAGGCGCCGCTCCCGGTCGCGGGCCAGGGCGCCGAAGCGACCGCCGTCGGAGGCGGTGCGCTCGATCCTCCCCTACGCGACCGGCAACATCCATCCCCGCTTCTTCGGCTGGGTACACGGCTCGGGCACGGCGGGCGGCCTGCTGGCCGAGCTTTTGGCCGCGACCATGAACGCCAATCTCGGCGGCCGCGACCATGGCGCCGTCTACGTCGAGCGCCAGGTGATCGACTGGTGCCGGCAGCTGTTCGACTTCCCCGAGGCTGCCAGCGGCCTCCTGGTCAGCGGCACCTCGATCGCGACCCTGGTCGGGCTCGCGGTCGCGCGCCATCATCATGCCGGCTGCGACGTCCGCGCCGATGGCCTGGCCGCAGTGCCCAAGCGCCTGGTCGGCTACGCCTCGCGCGAGGCGCACAGCAGCGTCGCGCGCGCGTTCGAGATCCTGGGCCTGGGGCGGCATGCGCTGCGCTCGATCCCGGTGGGCGCCGACTACCGCATCGAGCTGGAGCAGCTCGAGCTCGCGATCGCGGCCGACCGGCGCCTCGGCTTCAAGCCGTTCTGCGTGATCGGCACCGCCGGCAGTGCCACCACCGGCGCGATCGACGACCTCGCCGCGCTCGCCGACATCGCCGCCGAGCACGATCTCTGGCTGCATGTCGATGGCGCCTTCGGCGCGCTCGCGGTGCTCAGCCCGGAGCTGAAACCGAAGCTCGCCGGCATCGAGCGGGCGGATTCGCTCGCCTTCGACTTCCACAAATGGCTGCACGTCCAGTACGACGCCGGCTGCATCCTGGTCCGGCAGGGCGAGCTGCAGCGCGCCGCGTTCACCTTCCACGCCGACTACCTGCAGCGCGCGCCGCGCGGGCTCGCCGGCGGCGAGCCCTGGTTCTGCGAGCTCGGCCCCGAACTGTCGCGCGGCTTTCGCGCCCTCAAGGTCTGGTTCACCCTCAAGGAGCACGGCACCCGCCGCCTCGGCCAGGCGATCTGTGCCAACTGCCGCCAGGCCGAATATCTGGCGACCCGGGTGCTGGAGCAGGAGCGCCTCCAGCTGATGGCGCCGGTCGCCCTCAACATCGTCTGCTTCCGCGTCCGGGGCGCCCATCTCTCGGCCGCCGAGACCGATCGCCTGAACGCCGAGATCGTGGCCGACCTGCAGGAAAGCGGCATCGCCGCGCCCTCGACCGCGAGCCTGCCCAAGGGCGTCGCGATCCGGGTCAACCTCACCAATCACCGGACCACCGATGCCGACCTCGACCGCCTGCTCGAGGCGGTGATCGAGATCGGCGAGCGGCGCCTCGCGCAACGGCCCCGTGCGGGCTCGAGCGCCGCGTGATGGCGAGGGCCAGCCCAGGCGCGCTACGGCAACCGGGACTGCCGGACCCGGATACCGGGCCCGGCGCGCTGTTCCGCACCCCCGCGGCGGCTGCCGTGGAGAAGGGGACGGCCGACCATCTGCGCCTCGCGATCAGGCTGACCACGGCCCGGCCCGAGTTGGGTCCGCTCTGCGCCGGCGTCCGCTTTGCGGTCGACCCGACGCTGGACCTGCCGTTCTGCGCGCCGCGCGGCGAGCGGATCGTCCTCCACCCGGACAGTCTCGCCGATCCATTCGGCGCCGCGCTGATCCTCCGTCACGCCCTGGAGCTGGCGCTCTGGCAGCGGCTCAGCCGGCCGGAGCTCCTGAACGAGCAGCGCCGGGCGCGAGCCTTTCTGACCTGCCGGGTCGCCGCCCGCTACGGCGCCATCCTGCCGGCGCGCGAGCGCGCCCGGGGCCTCGCGGCGTTGCCGGGATGGCTCGCGGCAGCCCATGAGACGCTCGCGACCGACGACCCCGACTGGGCAGGGCTGCCGTCCGAGCTGCTGCGCCTCGATGGCGAAGCCGCCGAGGCTGGACCGGGCCCGGCCAGCGACCAGCTGATGGCACGGCTCCAGGCGCTGGCCGCGCCCAGCGAGCATCTCCTGCTCGGCGGCGGCGGCAGCCGGCTGCGCCTCGACCCGGAGACCGGCCGCAATCCCTATGGCTGCAGCGCTTTGCCCGAGCCGGACAGCCTGGCGTTCGCGTCGTCGACCGCGTCCAGCATCTCGGCGCCGGCCTACCGGGCCGTCGAGGGGCTTCGCCAGGAGCTGATCGAGGCTGGCCTCGCCGGCCGCTTGCCCCAGGCGCTCGAACGGACGATCGCCGGGATCAGGCGCGGCATCCTCGAGGCCGCCGGCGCCGGAGATCTGGCCGGCACCGAGGTGGTGCTGACGCCATCCGGCACCGATGGCGAGTACGCGGCGTTGCATCTGGCGCGCAGGCGGGGGGCCGAACGCCTGGTCAACCTCGTGATCGCGCCCGACGAGACCGGGCGGGGGCTGCGGGACGCGGCTCAAGGGCTGCATTTCGCGAGCGCGACGCCGGCCGGCGAGGCGGTCGCTCCGGGCCAGCCGCTCGCCGGTGTCCGGCCGGAGATGGTCGCGATCGAGACGGTCGAGATCCGGGCGCCGGACGGCACGCCCCGCCGGCGCAGTGCGGTCGATGCCGAGGTCAGGGCCCGGGCGCTGCGGGCGGTCGCGAGGGGCGCCCGCTGTCTCGTCCATCTGCTCGAGGTGTCCAAGAGCGGGCTTTGCGCGCCGAGCCTGCAGACGCTTCAGGATCTGATCACCCGCCACGGCGAGCGGATCGACGTGGTGGTCGACGCCTGCCAGATGCGCCAGGGCAGGGCTTCGCTGCGAAGCTACCTCGAGGCGGGCTGGATGGTGCTGCTCACGGGCTCGAAGTTCGCCATGGGCCCGCCGTTCGCGGGCGCGCTGCTGGTCCCGGCGCGGCTCGCCGCGCAGGCGGCCGGGCTCGATCCGCTACCGGCCGGTTACCGCCAGTACTTCGCCCGGCCGGACTGGCCGGACGGCTGGCAGGCGCTGACCGCGGCCCTGCCCGCGCAAGCGAACCTCGGCCTCCTGTGCCGTTGGCACGCTGCGCTGTTCGAGCTGCAGGCCTGCCGGGCCATGCCCGAGGCCTCGCGCCTGCGCATCGTCGAACGGCTGGGAGCCGCGATCCGGCAGGCGATCGACGCCTCGGCCTGGCTCGAAGCCGTCGGGCTCGAAGCCGTCGGGCTCGAGGCGGTCGGGCGCCGAAGGCAATGCGGCGCCGACCATCTTCTCGTTCCGGATCCTGCAGCGCGATGGCGCCGGCCGGAGCCGCCCCCGGAACGTCGACGCCGCCCGTCAGGTCTGGCACTGGCTCCGGGCGGACCTGTCCGAGCTCCTGCCGGCCGGGTCGGGGAAATCCGAGCGGCGGCTCGCGGCGCTGGTCTGCCAGGTCGGTCAGCCGATCCGCCTCGGCACCGTCGACGACGCGCCGCCCGGCGCCGCGCTCGGTGCGCGGCCAGCCGAGCCAGGCGCGCCGCCCGGCGCCGCGCTTGGTGCGCGGCCAGCCGAGCCGGGCGCGCTGGCCGGCGCCGCGCTTGGTGTGCGGCCAGCCGGGCCAGGCGCGCCGCCCGGCGCCGCGCTTGGTGCGCGGCCAGCCGGGCCAGGCGCGCCGGCCGGCGCGCTCCGGATCTGCATCGGCGCGCATCAGATCACCGAGGTCGCCTTCGATCCGGCGCTCGGCAAGACCGACCAGCAGCGGCTCGACCGGCAGATCGGCCGCGCCCGGATGGTGATCGAGAAGGCGGACCTGATCGCCCGCCACTACGATCACCTGAACAGCCTCGCCGCCGCCTCGACCGCTTAGGCGCCGCGCAGCACCTCGGGGTTCAGGAGAGCCTGGTCGCCGGGGCTGCGGCCGGCCCTGATCGCCAGGATCTGGTCGACCGAACGCTCGGTCATCGCGACCGCCGCGGGCACGCTGCCGCCGGCGCAATGGGGCGTCAGCACGACGTTCTTGAGGCTGCGCAGCGGCGAGGCCGCGGGCAGCGGCTCGATTGCGAACACGTCCAGCCCGGCGCCCGCGATCCGCCCGGCGGCCAGCGCCTCGGCGAGCGCCGCCTCGTCGACCAGGCCGCCGCGCGCGGTGTTGATCAGGAAGGCGGACGGCTTCATCAGCGCCAGATGCGCTCGGTTCACGATCTTGTCGGTCTCGGGGGTGTGCGGCGCGTGCACCGAGACGAAGTCCGCCTCCTGGAACAGGCGCTCGAGCGCCACGAGCTCGATCCCCTCGGCTGCGGCATAGGCCGGATCGGCAACCGTGTCGTAGGCGAGCAGGCGCATCTCGAAGCCCCGGCAGCGCCTCGCCAGCGCCCGGCCGATCCGGCCGAGACCGAGGATGCCGACCGTCTGCCGGAACAGCCCGGGATGGAAATGCCCGCCCCAGCGGCCCTCCATGACCTCCTGGTGGTAGGCGAACAGCCGGTTGCTGAGCGCCCCCATCATGGTGAAGGCGAGATCGGCCACCGCCTCGTGGTTGGTGCCGAAGCCCATCGCCACGACCACGCCATGGCGGGTCGCGGCGGCGACGTCGACCTTGTCGTAGCCGACCCCCATGCGCGCCACGACCTTGAGCTCAGGCGCCGCTTCGAACACCCGCTCGTCGTAGCGCTCGCCGCCCGCGATGGTGGCAAAGCAGCCCCGCAGCAGGCCGACCAGCTCCGCCTCGCCGAGCGTCCGGCCATGGGGGTTCTCCACGAGCTCGAAGCCCGCAGCCGTCAACCGCCCGAGCGCCGGCCGGGTCGCCTCGTGGACCCGCGGGATCGCGACCAGGACCTTGGCCATCCTCCCGCTCCTCAACCGTGCACGCGGAGCAGGCGGCGGACGTTCCGGCTGACCACGAGCCCCTCGATCCCGGCGCGGAAGGCCGCGAGATGCGGCGTCTCCAGATGGGCATCGAACGCCGCCTGGTCGTCATAGACCTCGTACAGCAGGACACGGGCCCCCGCCCGGTCGACCGTGACGTCGAACTGATGGCAGCCCGGCTCCCTGGCGACCGACTGGCCGGCATCGACCTTGGCGAGCTCGAGGAACCGCTCGAGGTCCCCAGGCTTGACCTCGAACTCGGCGACGATCACGAACTGGCCCTCGCGGGCGCCCGATGCGGCCATGATCCGTCCTCCCCTGATCCAGCGGTTTCGCCTCTTCTAGCACGCCCCACGCCCGACCGGGCAAGCCCGGGCCGCGGCGGCGCCGCCGCCCTGCCCGCCTCCCGGCCGCCTGCGCTCATGTTGGTGGCAGCCCGGAGTTGCGTTCGGGCGCGAGGATGCTCCACTTTCGTCGCATTCCGGTCAGATCCGCGCGCGCTCCATCCGGATCAACGCGCTTGAGTCAGCGCCCGCAAGACCCATTCCCGCAATGCGAGACAAATTGTGTGCAGTCGGCTTTTCTCCCTATGTAAAACCGTCATTTATCGTGGCATCTTCATCTTTTACATCAGAAAACATCTGTCCTCCAGCTTGGCTCAAGCCGCTTGATCCGCGGTTCGACTTGGCCTTGACTTGCGCGCGAGCGCACGATTCTGTGTCATCCGTCAATCCATCACGCGACACCCAGGCGACACTTCCGTGCCTCCGCCAGTCATGATGGGCGCTGCTCCGCCGGGCCAGCGCCCCGTGCCGTCGCGCCCGTCATGCTCACCTCCTTGCACCGCCCTCATCAAGCACAAGCGGTGTCTCAGCTAACTGTAAGCCGCAGGACCCCGGGACGGCGCTGGCGAGCCCGGGACGGCCTCCGCTGCAGGCTCGCCATTCCGCTGCCAGCCGAAGGTCGGCGCATAGCTGCCCTTGGGGATCGCGATCCGCAGCGGGTCGCCCCGACCGACCCCGAGGTAATACCGTTCCAGGCGGCGGCGCAGCTTGCCCGCCTCCATGCGCACCACCGGATCGGTCTGGGGATCGAAATGGCGCGGGTCGCGGCCGAACACCTCGACCGCGATCGTGTACGCCTTCAAGTGGTCCGCGCGCCCCGCGAGCGCCTCCTCGACCACGAAGCGCAGAAAGTCCTTGAGCCGGCCCGACGCGACGAACTCGGCGCTCGTCACGGTCCGCTCCAGTTCCTCCCGAACCGCCTCCGGCGACGGCTGGACGCCAAAGGCGCCCGTGCCGCCGACGTGACCAGGACCACGCTGTCCGGGCATCGAAGGGCCTCCCGATCACCGCGTTTGTCGTCGTGGGCGCCCGGCGTTGCGGCCAGCCATAGCATATGAGCCGGGCAGGCGCTATGAAGCCTGCGGGTGGAACCCGCGCGCCCGCGAGAGGCGCAAGCGAGACAGGGGCCGCGGCATCGCGGCTCGATTTCGAGGTCGGCGCGCGCCGTAAGCTTACCGTAAGTTACTTGCCGGCCGCACCTTGGGCACCTCCTTTGAATGCCTCAACCGAGGGTGCTGGCGGCCTTCATGACCGGAGCCACACGACACCGTCGTCGCGCGCTTTCCAGCTTACGAGCTGGCGGTCGAACGCCTCGCGCGGAGCAGCGAGAGCTTCCGGGAAATGTGTGAGGAATACAATGATGGCGTCGAAGCCCTCGAACGGTGGCAGCGGGCCGCGCGCCGGCGGGCCGAGTTGGAGGAACTTCGCGACCTACTGGCGGATCTCGAGATCGAGATCCTGGCAGCACTTCAGAAGGATGCGACGGCTGATTCCGGCCAGAATCGCCGTAGGGACGGGCTCTGATCAGGATCGACCCCTCCGTAATCATGGCGGCGCCGCGCCCGCCGCTGCGGCCCCGATTCCAAGCGGCGTACGGAACGGGCCATCCAGGTGCAGGAGACGCGGCGGCGGTCATCCGCGCGGCCGCCCCGCCTCGAGGCGGCATACGCTACCGGGCTGTTCGACGCCCGTTCATTCCGCCTGCGGGCGGCTCTTTCCAAACCTACGCCGCCTCACCGTCCTAAAATGGGCGTGGTCAGGTTGCGTCCGAGCGCCCGGCGGTCACCGCGCCGCGGCCTTGGACGGAATGCGTGACAGTCCGATCAGGACGCCCAGCGTCGCCATGGCCAGCAGCATGGTCAGCGCCGCGCCCAGGAACACTTCCCCACGGTCGGTGAGCGCGAAGATCCCGACCGGCAGCGTCACCCATCCCGGGGGATAGACCATCGCCGTGGCGCCCAACTCGCCCATCGAAAGGGCAAAGCTGAGGCTGAACGCGGCGATCAGGTAGGGTGTGATCAGCGGCAGCGTAACGTGGCGCAGCAGGTAAGCGGGCCGCGCTCCCAGGCTCGCGGCGACCTCGGCATATTCAGGCGCGAGGCGCGCGAGGCCAGCCGACACGTTGCCGTAGGCAAACGCCGAGATCAGGATGAAATGCGCGATCACCACGATCGCCGTGGTGCCGTTCAACAAGACCGGCGGCCGGCTGAAGGCGACCAGCAGCCCCAGCCCGACCGAGACCGACGGCACGGCGCTCGGAATGAAGAAGAGGGTCCCGAGCCACCGCCTGCCAAGCGGCGAGGCGCCACGGAGGGCAAGCGCCGCCCAGGTTCCTGCGACCAGCGCGACGGTGCTCGAGAGCAGGCCGGTCAGCAGGCTGACCCGCAATTGCGCGCCGGAGTCGCCGTGGACGGCGTCGAGGTAGTGGCGGAAGGTGAGATGGCTCGGCAAGATGCCATTCCACTGTCCAGCGATGCTCGCCAGCGCGATCATCGCGAGCGGGATCCCATAGATCACGCCGAACAGGATCGCCAGAACCAGCCAGGCGCCGACCCGACCGGACTTACTCCAGACCAGCAAGGCGCCCTCCGAACCTGCCGACCAGGGACCGGTAGAGCGAATAGAGTGCCAGCGACAGCGCGATGTTGACCACGGCGACCACGCAGGCCGAGGTATAATCGAACTCCTGAATGGCCTTGTCGTAGACCAGCAGCGGCAGGGTGATCACGCCCTTGGCGCCGATGAACATGACGATGCCGAACTCGTTGACGGTCAAAAGGAGACAGAGGCTGCCGCCCGCCAGCAGCGCCGGCAGGGCCGCCGGCAGGATGATCTGGCGGATGATGCGCCACGGTCCGGCGCCGAGGCTGCCCGCAACCTCGATCTGGGCGGACTCGATCAGCGAGAATGCGGCCAGCAGCGGGCGCAAAATGAACGGGGTGTAGACCGTCACTTCGGCCAGGATCACGCCCGCGGCCGAATAGAGAAAGTCGAGCGGCGGCAGCGGCAGGTGCAAAAGCTCCATCAGGGAGGCGTTCAGCAGCCCGGCCGAGCCGTAAACGAAGGTGAATGCCAGCGCCACCAGGAAGGTCGGTAACGCGATGAAGGTATCGATCAGCCGCGCCAGCACGCGGGCGCCGGGGAACGGCACGAAGGTCAGGATCAGCGCGAAAATGAACCCCAGCACGAGACAGCCGGCACTGGCGGCAAGCGCGATCTCGATCGTATGCACGATGGCACTTTGAAAGAGGCGGGATCGGAACACCGCCCCGAAGTGTTGCACGGTTGGCGGCCCCGCATCGCCCAGGACAGCCTGGCCCAGGACGAACGCC
Organism: uncultured Alphaproteobacteria bacterium; assembly: GCA_963733965.1. GTDB lineage: Bacteria > Pseudomonadota > Alphaproteobacteria > Geminicoccales > Geminicoccaceae > DATAOG01. The sequence goes on along the minus strand of CAVTFM010000046.1, from coordinate 244,713 downwards.
AGCGGATAGAAGAACGAGCCCGCCAGGATCAGCAGCGGCGGCACGATCCAGAGGCCGGCGCCCGAGTTTGCGCTCCGCGCGCTCGGCCCGGATACAGGCAGAGCGGCGCTAGACATGTTCGGTCGGGTCGACGGAGGCGCTAGGCATGCTCGGTAGGGTCGACAGGAATCAGGATCGAATCCTGGGCGGAGAAATGCAACTCGAGCGGGTATCCGGGCCGCGGCGGGTCGCGCATCGGCGTGCACACCAGCCGTAGCGTGCAGTCTGGCATCTCGAGCGCGATGCTGTGCAGGTCGCCCTGCCAGACGACCGACTGGACCGTGGCCTTCAGCGTGTTGTGCAGCTCCGCGAGCGGCGAAAGCGAGACTTCGTGGGGGCGGATGCAAAGCAGGCAGTCGTCGCCGACCTGCAGCTGCGGATGCCGCTGCGCCTGCAGGCGGTCGCTGCCGAAGCGGACGCTGGCCATCCGGCCGGCCTCCGTGATCCCTTCGACGGAGACCGGCAGCAGATTGGCGCGCCCCAGGAACTCGGCCGCAAAGCGGTTCGGCGGCTGGCGGTAGAGGGACTGGGACGGGCCGTAGGCGACGAGGCGGCCATTGCGCATGATCGCGATGCGGTCGGCCAGCGTCAGGGCCTCGGTCTGATCGTGGGTCACGTAGAGGATCGTCAGCGCCGGCAGCTCGCGGTGCAGCCGGGCGATTTCGTCGAGCATGTTGCGCCGGATCTGCGCGTCGAGGGCGGAGAGCGGTTCGTCCAGCAGCAGCACCTGCGGACGGATCGCGAGTGCGCGCGCAATCGCCACGCGCTGCTGCTGGCCGCCGCTGAGCTCGCGCGGATGGCGCTTGGCAAAGTCGAGCATCCCGACCATGCGCAGGCATTCCCGAACCCGCTCGGCCACCAGCGCCTCGGGCGACCGCCGCGCCCGCAATCCGAAGGCCACGTTCTCGTCGACCCGCATGTGCGGGAACAACGCGTAGTTCTGGACCACCATGCCGATGTCGCGGGCATAGGGCGGCAGGGCGGTCACATCCCGATCGCCGAGGCGCACACGGCCCTGGACCGGCCGGACGAACCCGGCGACGGCGCGCAACGCCGTCGTCTTGCCGGAGCCGGAGGGGCCGATGAGGGCCACGATCTCGCCGGGCGGAACCATCAGGCTGAAATCTTCGAGGACGGTCGCGCCGCGGTAGGCGACGCTCACGTCCTCGAAGCCGATCCCGGTGGCCGCCGCCGGAGCCAGCGCCGCCCTAGCGGACGTGCGCTGAACTCCCTCCAGAGCGAACTCAGAGACGGTCAACTGCCGGTCACCTCATGCCAGCGGGCCACGTCCTGCTGCAGGTCGGTCAGGACCTTGGCCCAATCCGGCGTCCAGACCGTGATCCCCTTCATCTTCGACAACAGCTGCGTGTAGTTGTCGTCGGTCGGATGCACGTCCTGGCGCGCCGGCATGCCCTGGGCGATCGCGCTGACCTGCATCTGCGCGTCCTGGCTCAACAGGAAATCGATCAGCTTCTTGCCGGCGTCGGCGTGCGGCGCCCCGTCCACCAACCCGATGTAGTATGGAAGGGCAAAGGTCGAGCGCTGGCCGTCCGGACCGGCGGGCCAGAAGATGTGGATGTTCGGGTTGTCCGCCATCTGCGCCATGTTCATCTGCAGATCGCCGTTGGCGACCCAGATTTCACCCTTGTTCACCAGCGCGGTCAGCTTGCCGGTCGAGGATGACGGCCCCCGATTGTTGGCCTGCAGCTGCTTCAGATAGTCGAAGCCGGCATCCTTGCTGCCGAAGGCATGATGCACCTGGAGCATGACCGCGGTGCCGTCGCCGGCCTGGCCGGGTGTCGAGTACTGGATCTTGTTCTTGTATTTCGGATCGAGCAGAGCGGTGAAGTTGTCCGGCGGCGCGCTCAGCGTCGAGCCGTTGTAGATGAAGTCGAAATAGTTATCGACCAGCGCATAGTAGCGCCCCTGCGGATCCTTCTCGCCGGCGGCGATCTGATCGGCGCCGGCCGGGCTCGAGGGCTGCAGCAGGCCGTCGGCCGCGGCCTTCTGGATGAACGGCGGCAGGGTGACCAGGACGTCGGCCTGCGGGTTGCTCTTCTCCTTGGCGATGCGGTCGACCACGACGCCGGAGCCGCCCTCGACATATTGGACCTTGATACCGGTCGCCTTGGAGAAGGCGTCGAACTCCATCTGGTACCAGTTGGGCGACCCGTCGTGCAATCCGTCGGCACTGTAGACCGTAACCACGTCCGACTGCGCGTATGCCGGCCCGACAGCGAGCGCCGTCGCCACGCCGGCGGCCAATAGCAGGCGTTTCGAGTGCATCATAGGTTGCTCCTCCCTTTCATCTGAACGCGCCCCGCCCAGCTCAGCAGGCTATGGGCTCAAAGCGACAAAACGATGACCGCCTCCAGCCGATGGCGAGGCTGCCCGTTCGGCCCGGAAGGACAACGGTCGCCCCGCACCACAGGCGGCCCTCCGATCTTCTCCGGGCAACCGGCAGCCGCCGACGGCCGAGCTGATCAAGCGACTGTTCCCGGTGATCCGGGGATGGTGCAACGACGACCGCTATGCGGTGGCCAGGCGCAAATTCGGCGTCGATCAGAGTCACGGCCGGGACCCGCGGAAAGGTCGACATCGATGTCGGCGCCCCAATGAGACCCGGGTGAGGCACTTCGTCAAGATCCGGAGCAAGGCCAGCCCGTGCGACCCGAGCCCGCGCGACGATCGCCGTCACCGGCGGCGAAGCGCACCGCCTCTACCTGGCTGGCGCGCTGGCGGGCGGGTGGCGAGCCCGCCCTCCATGACCGCCGCTCGGCGGCCCGCCCGATCCCCTGCCAGCAGACTGAATAGCCGCCTTGGCAACAACAGCTAGCCGCTCGGGTCCTTCGCTTCGCCCGGGTAGCCGATCGCGGCCTGGTAGGCTTTGAGCTGCTCGTCACGGCCGAGCCGGTCGGTGATCGCCTCCCAGGCGGCGGCGGTGTCGTCGAGCGCCTCCTTGGCGCTCTTCCTGCCGCCGAGCGCCGCGCCGACCTCGCTGTCGAGCTCCGACCAGTATTCCTGGGTGCCACGGATGCGCAGATAGGTCAGCATGGTCGGCGCCGTGTAGTTGCGGTAGAAGGCGTTCAGATAGTCGGTGACGTCGGCGGTGTCCCAGCCGGCCTTGACGTAGTCGGCGATCCGCGCCTGGCCTTCCGGCTTTGGGAACTGGTAGTAGAAGCCGGGGTCGACGCCGGTCCAGCCGTGCTCGCCGTTCCAGAGCGACACCGGCTTGGTCGCCATCAGCGCGAGGAAGGAATAGGCGGCCTCCTTGTGCTTCGAGAGTGCCGAGATCACGCCGTGCCAGGAGCCGCCCACGGTGTTGCCGACGAAGCGCGGCGCGACGGTCTCGACCCAGGCCTGCTTCTCCATGTCCCAGTATCTGTCGGAGCTGGGCAGCACGGTCGCCGCGCAGTTGCCCTTGACGTTCGAGCGGGTCTCGTCCTGGCAGAGCGCGCCGAGGTCGCCCCAGGTGTACATGAAGACCGCCTTGCCGCGCAGGAAGTATTCCCAGGCCTGGGGCAGGCGCCAGCCGATCTGCTCGGCCGGCCCGGTCTCGTTCAGCTGCTGCAGGAACTCGAGCGCCGCGACGTGGCCGGGGCTGTTGATCAAGGGCTTCATGTCGGTCGGGTCGAACCAGTAGACGTTGTGGTAGCGGTCGACCTTGTCGCCCGGCGTGATCGCGAACGAGGCTGAGAGCGACTGGAAGTGGTAGTGGCCCTGCTCGCCGATCTTGAGGTGGAGTACGGTGCCCTCGTCGGCTTGTGCGTCGTGGGGGTCCCAGTTCTTACCGGCAAAGAACCGGGAGATCTCGAGCAGCTGCTGCCAGGTCTTGGGCGGCACGGCCATGGCGTGGCCGGTCGCCTGCTGGAACGCCGCCTGCCACTTGGGATCATTCAGGATGTCGCGGCGGTAGTAAAGGATCTGGCCATCGGCATCGTTGAGCACGCCGTAGCCGACATCGCCCCAATGGTAGAGGGTCCGCAGCGCGGGCGGCATCGAGTCGTAGCTCCATTGCGGATATTCACCGCTGGCCATGAACGAATCCACCGGCACGATGTATTTGCCGGCGACGAGATCGCCATAGAAGAAGGCGGCGACCACCATGGCGTCGTAGCGGCCGGTGCCCTGCTCCAGATCGAGCATGGTCGCGGCATAGAGGTCGGTCACCGGCACCAGCGCGACCTCGAGCTTGCCGCCGGTCAGCTCCTCCCAGACCGGCCGCAGCGCCTCGATCGGCCCGGAGATCGCGCCCTTGGGCCCATCGTCCTGGGTCAGGATCGTGACCGCGACGCCATCGAAGGGCTTCTTGTCCGGGCCGAAGCGGCTGCCGAGTTCGGCGCGCGAGGTCTCGAGCACGGCGTTGTCGTACCCGGGGCCGAGCTTCAGCAGCACCGTGCCGTCCTCCAGCCAGTCGACATACTGGCCGGCCACCCCGACGCCGCCCGCTCCAAGGTAGACGGCCACCGCCATCACCGCCTGGCTCGCCTTCATCGCCCCACCTCCCTTGGTAATTTCGGCCGGCCGGTCGCTTGCGAGCTTATTTGCTTCTTTGACCAGGTCAAAGGATTCTTGTAGAGATTAAGTATGGGCAGGGGCTAGAAAAATAATGCATAGTGAATTAATTGGTTCAGACGCAGGCCCATACTACGCAAACTCGGTTGGGCTTTTCGCACGCCGCGAAACCGACACCAAACCGACTGGGAAGGGAGGAGTAACGGCGCCGTGAGTGCGAGAATTCTCGGAGCTTGCACGTCGGTTCCCGGGGCTGCCTGTCAAGCGGCAGGCTGCGGCGCGCGTGGCAACCGGGGTCACAGCGACGGCGGCGGGCGCCGTACGCTCCTGGCGTCGCCCGCGCACTGCGATGGCGGACCTCGGGGCCGGTTCCGAGGGGTTGGAACGACGAGCACTGAAAAAGATAATTCAGCGTGAATTATTTATTGACAACCCCCCTCTCCCCTGGCATGTAGGGTTTCGGCGCGGCAAGGACAGCGCCGCCCGAGCGTTACCAGGGGGGACCCCAGCCGTGCAGGACGCAGCGATCGGCAAAGGCAGCAATTCGGTCAACCTGCGGCTGTTCAACGAGCGCGTCATCCTGACCGCGCTGCGCCGGCTCGGCAGCGCCTCCAAGGCCGACCTGGCGCGCTACGCCAACCTCACCAACAACACCGCCGGCGTGATCGTGCGCGAGCTCGAGCAGCAGCGCCTGGTGCGCACCGAGGGCAAGCGCTCCGGCCAGCGCGGCCAGCCGGCGACCCTGCTCAGCCTGAACGCCGACGGCGCCTATTCGATCGGGGTCAAGGTCGGCCGGCGCTCGCTCGATACCATCCTGGTCGACTTCTCCGGCCAGGTGCTGGAGCAGCGGCGCCGCGAGCGCGCCTTCCCGCTGCCCGAGGAGGCGATCGCCCTGCTGCTTGACGACATCGCGGCGGTCCGCCGCGAGATCCCGACCACGGCGTCCCGGAGGCTCGCCGGGCTCGGCGTGGCGACCCCCTACCACATGGGCAGCTGGCGGCGCGAGCTCGGCATTCCCTCCGAGGCCTACCGCGCCTGGAACCAGTTCGACATCACCGAGCGGCTGGCGGCCGAGACCGGCCTCGAGGTGTTCAGCGAGAACGACGGCACGGCGGCCGCGGTCGCCGAGCTGTTCCAGGGCCACGGCCGCAAGCTCGACGATTTCGTCTACGTGTTCATTGGCAGCGCGATCGGCGGCGGCGTCATCCTCAATGGCCACTACCATCGAGGCATGAGCGGCAATGCCGGCGACATCGGCCTGATGCCGGTGCCGCCGTCCCGGCTCGCCAGCGCGCCGCGGCCGAGCGGTGCCTACGAGATCCTCCTGACCCGCGCCTCGGTCAACTCGCTGATCCGTCACCTGCGCGCGGCAGGCGTGGCGATCGAGCGGCGCAGCGACCTGGACGCGGCGATCGGCAGCCACGGCGGGCGGGTCGCGGAGTGGCTCGAGGACTCCGTCGAGGCGCTGGTCGCGCCGCTGCTGTCGGCGGCCTGCGTGCTCGACGTGCGGACCATCGTGCTGGACGGCGATCTGCCCAAGGCGGTGATCGAGGATCTGATCACGCGACTGATCGCGGCGCTCGCGACCGCGACCCCGGAAGCCCGCGACGCGCCTGAGCTGCGGATGGGCACGATCGGCCGGCGGGCGGCCGCGATCGGCGCCGCGATCCTGCCGCTTCACCTGAATTTCAGCCCGAACCGGGACATCCTGTTGGGCCAATAACGGGACCGGGCGGACACAACGACGCTACGAGCAGGGAGGCTCGAGCCATGACCACCGCAGGCGCCGGAACGCCGACCCTCGAGATGCGCAACATCTCGAAGACCTTTCCCGGCATCAAGGCGCTCAACAACGTGCAGATCAAGGCCTGGAGCGGCGAGGTCCTGGCGCTCATGGGCGAGAACGGCGCCGGCAAGAGCACGCTCATGAAGGTGCTCTCGGGCGCCTATCAGGCCGACCCGGGCGGCGAGATCCTGATCGACGGCCAGCCTGTGGTGATCGCCAACCCGATCCACGCCCGCCATCTCGGCATCGCGATCATCTACCAGGAGCTGAGCCTGGCGCCGAACCTCACGGTGGCCGAGAACATCTTCCTGGGCTCCGAGATCGCCAGCCGGGGCCTCGTCAACCGCAAGGTCATGCGCGACAGCTGCGCCGAGGTGCTGGAGCGGCTGGGCGCCACCTTCACGCCCTCGACCCCGGTCGGCAGCCTGTCGATCGCCGAGCAGCAGCAGGTCGAGATCGCCCGCGCCCTGCACGCCAATTCCAAGATCCTGGTCATGGATGAGCCGACCACGGCCCTGTCCTCGCGCGAGACCGAAAAGCTGTTCGAGCTGATCCGCCAGTTCCGGCGCGACGGCATGGCCATCATCTACATCAGCCACCGGATGGCGGAGGTCTACGAGCTGTCGGACCGGGTGTCGGTGCTGCGGGATGGCACCTACGTCGGGACCCTCGACAAGCACGAGATCAGCGCCGAGGCGCTGGTCAAGATGATGGTCGGGCGCGACCTCAACACCTTCTACACCAAGGAGCACGACCCGCACGGCAGCCGCGGCCGGCCGATCCTCGAGGTCAGGGACATCACCGACGGCGGCCGGCGCGTGCAGCCGGCGAGCCTGACCGTGCACGAGGGCGAGGTTTTGGGGCTGGCCGGCCTGGTCGGCGCCGGGCGCACCGAGCTCGCGCGCCTGATCTATGGCGCCGACCCCAGGGCGGGCGGGGAGGTGCTGCTCGACGGCCAGCGGGCCGACATCAGGTCGCCGCAGGACGCCCTCGACGCCGGCGTCGCCTACCTGACCGAGGACCGCAAGGGCCAGGGCCTGTTCCTCGACATGTCGGTGCTCGAGAACATCAACCTCGGCGTGATCGAGCGCGACTCCCGCAGGGGCGGCATCCTCGACCTCGGCGCCGGCAGACGGCGGGCCCAGGACGCGATCAAGGCGCTCACGATCCGGGTCGCGAGCCCGAGCGTCGGCGTCGGCAGCCTCTCGGGCGGCAACCAGCAGAAGGCGCTGCTCTCGCGCTGGCTGGAGACCCAGCCCAAGGTCCTGATCCTGGACGAGCCGACCCGCGGCGTCGACATCGGCGCCAAGTCCGAGATCTATCGGATCATCGACGAGCTCGCGCGCAAGGGCCTGGGCGTGCTGGTGATCTCCAGCGAGCTGGCGGAGGTGATCGGGATCTGCGACCGGGTGCTGGTGATGCGCGAGGGGCATATCGAGGGCGAGGTCGGCGGACCGTCAGGGCGCCCGATCACGCAAGAGAACATCATGGCCTACGCGACCGGCGTCGCGGCGTGATCGGCCAGGGCATGGCTCGGGGAGGCTACGAATGAGTTCCACCAATCCTGCTGCAGCCACCGGCAGCACCGCGATCCAGGGTGCCGGCGCAAGGAGCGCGCAGATCAAGGCCATCATCCAGGCGGTCGGCATGCTGCCGGTGCTGATCCTGATCTGCATCGGCTTCCAGCTGGCCACCGGCAAGTTCATCAGCACGCGCAACCTCGCGATCGTGACCCAACAGGCCTCGATCAACACCGTGCTCGCGGCCGGCATGACCTTCGTCATCCTGACCGGCGGCATCGACCTCTCGGTCGGCGCCGTGCTCGCGGTGGCAGCCGTGGTCGCGGTCGCGATGTCGCTCTCCAGCCTCAGCTTGCTCGCGATCCCGATGGCGCTGATCGCGGGCCTGGCGCTGGGCGCGGTCAACGGCTCCCTGGTCGCTTTCCTCCGGTTGCCGCCGTTCATCGTGACCCTCGGCGCGATGACCGCGGTCCGCGGTCTCGCGCGCCTGGTCGGTAACGACACGACGGTCTTCAATCCGCAGCTGCAGTTCGCCTGGATCGGCAACGCCCGGCTGTTCGGCGTGCCCTGGCTCGTGATCATCGCGCTGCTGGTGATCGCGATCAGCTGGTTCATCCTGCGACGGACGGTGCTCGGCGTCTGGATCTACGCGGTCGGCGGCAACCCGGCCGCGGCCCGGCTCTCGGGCATCAAGGTCTGGTTGATCCTGATGTTCGTCTACATGACGTCCGGGTTCCTCGCCGGGCTCGGCGGCATCATGTCGGCGGCGCGCACCTTCTCGGCCAACGGCGCCCAGCTTGGCCTCGCCTACGAGCTCGATGCGATCGCGGCGGTGATCCTGGGCGGCACCTCGTTCGTCGGCGGCATCGGCACGATCATCGGCACCCTGATCGGTGCGCTGATCATCGCGGTGCTGTCCAACGGCCTGATCCTGATGAACGTCAGCGAGATCTGGCAATTCATCATCAAGGGCCTGGTCATCATCGGCGCCGTCGCGCTCGACCGCTACCGGCTCCAGGGCAGCGCCCGGACCTGAGCGCCCGCCATGTTACGCGAACTGCACGTCCGACGACCCGCGTTCATCCGCCGCCCGGCCTCGCGCAGTCGAGCCGCCCGGTGGCCCAACAAGCAAGACCAGGAGAGCATCGCCATGTTGAAGAGAAGCCTGTTGATGGGGGCGGCCCTCGCTCTCGCCGTGGCCGCTCCGGCCGCCGCCAAGGACCTGACCGCGGTCGGGGTCACGGTCGGCAACCTCGGCAACCCGTTCTTCGTCCAGGTCGCCAAGGGCGCTGAGGCCGAAGCCAAGAAGATCGGCGGCGACAAGGTCACCGTGACCACGGTCTCGGCCGACTACGACCTCAACAAGCAGTACTCGCAGATCGACAACTTCATCGCCTCGGGCGTCGACCTGATCCTGGTCAACGCCGCCGACCCGGAGGCGATCGAGCCGGCGATCAAGCGCGCCCAGGCGGCCGGCATCGTCGTGGTCGCGGTCGACGTCTCGGCCAAGGGCGCGGATGCCACCGTCCAGACCAACAACATCGAGGCCGGGCAGAAGGCCTGTGGCTACATCGTCCAGAAGCTGCCCGACGGCGGCAACGTCGCGATCATGAACGGCCCGCCGGTCTCGGCCGTGATGGACCGCGTCAAGGGCTGCGAGGATACCCTGAAGAAGGCCGGCAACATCAAGATCGCGTCCGACAACCAGAACGGCAAGGGCTCGCGCGAGGGCGGCCTCGAGGTCATGGTCGGCCTGCTCACCGCCTTCCCCGACCTCAACGCGGTCTTTACGATCAACGACCCGCAGGCGATCGGCGCCGACCTCGCGGCCAAGCAGCTCAACGTCACCGATCTGATCATCACCTCGGTCGACGGCGCGCCCGACATCGAGCAGGCGCTCAAGAGCGACACCCTGATTCAGGCGTCCTCGGCGCAGGACCCCTACAAGATGGCGCAGATGGCGGTCCAGGTCGGCTACGACATCATGCAGGGCAAGAAGCCGGATCAGACCACCATCCTGATCCCCGCCGATCTGATTACCCGCGACAACGTCGGCCAGTACAAGGGCTGGACCTCGAAGTAAGCGGGTGGCCTGCGTCGGCTGCCGCCTCCCCGGCCGACGCAGGCTTTTTCCCCACCGGGGTCACGGGATAGCGACGATGGCCGATGTCATTTGCCTGGGCGAGCTGCTGATCGACTTCGTGCCGACGGTGACCGGGACGTCGCTGATCGAGGCGCCGGCGTTCAAGAAGGCGCCGGGCGGCGCCCCCGCCAACGTGGCGGTCGGGCTCGCCCGCCTCGGCATCTCCTCGGCCTTCATGGGCAAGGTGGGCGACGACCCGTTCGGCCATTTCCTGGCCGATACCCTGGCTGAGGCTGGGGTCGACGTCGGCCCTCTGCGCTTCACCGACCAGGCGCGCACCGCGCTCGCCTTCGTCTCGCTGCGCGCCGATGGCGAGCGCGAGTTCATGTTCTACCGCCACCCCAGCGCCGACATGCTGTTCACGCCCGACGAGGTCGATCTCGAGGCATTCCGCACCGCCAAAGCCCTGCACTACGGCTCGATCAGCCTGATCGGCGAGCCGTCCCGCAGCGCCACGCTGCACGCGATCGAGACGGCGCGCGCGGCCGGCTGCCTGATCTCCTGCGATCCCAACCTGCGCCTCGCGCTCTGGCCCGATGCGGCGGCCGCGCGCGAGGGTTTGCGGCTCGCCATGGCCGAGGCGCAGATCGTGAAGATCAGCGACGAGGAGCTGCGCTTCCTGACCGGCTCCGACGATCCGGCCGCCGCCCGCCAGCAGCTGTGGCACGACCGGCTGGATCTGATGGTGGTGACGCTCGGTGCCACCGGCTGCGTCTACTTCACCCCCGAGCACGAGGGCGTCGTGGTCGGCTTCAGCGTCCAGGCGATCGATACCACCGGGGCGGGCGATGGTTTCGTCGCCGGCCTGCTGCACGGCCTGATCCAGGACCGTGGCGCAGTCTGCGACCAGCGGCGTCTGCGCGAGATCTGCCGCCTCGCCTGCGCCGTCGGCGCGCTGACCACGACCGAACGGGGCGCGATCCCGGCGCTGCCGACCCTGGAGCGCGTCCGGCACTTTCTGGACGAGCGCCCGGCCGCGAGCGCGCCGCTCACCCCCAAGTAGCGAGCACGAATATGGATACCAGGCTTCTCGAGGTCACCGAGCGGATCGTCCGGCGCAGTGCCGACACGCGCGGGGCCTACCTCGATCACATCCGCGCCGCGACCCTGCGCGGCCCGAAGCGGACGGCCTTGTCCTGCAGCAACCTCGCCCATGGCTTCGCCGCCTGCGACCTGCACGACAAGGCGGCGCTCAAGGGGCCGGCCAAGGCCAACATCGCGATCGTCTCGTCCTACAACGACATGCTGTCCGCCCATCAGCCGCTCGAGCGCTTTCCGGCGCTGATCAAGGCGGCGGTGCGCGAGGCGGGCGCGGTCGCCCAGTTCGCGGGCGGCGTGCCGGCCATGTGCGATGGCGTCACCCAGGGCCAGCCCGGGATGGAATTGTCCCTGTTCTCCCGCGACGTGATCGCGCTCGCGACGGCGGTGGCGCTCTCGCACGACATGTTCGACGGCGCGCTCTATCTCGGCATCTGCGACAAGATCGTCCCGGGCCTGGTCATGGCGGCCCTGAGCTTCGGTCACCTGCCCGCGATCTTCGTGCCCGGCGGGCCGATGCCGTCGGGCCTGTCGAACAGCGAGAAGGCCAAGGTCCGGCAGCTCCACGCCGCCGGCAAGGCCGACCGCAGCGCGCTGCTCGAGGCCGAGAGCCGGTCCTACCACGGTCCCGGCACCTGTACCTTCTACGGCACCGCCAATTCCAACCAGATGCTCATGGAGATCATGGGCCTGCATCTGCCCGGCGCCTCGTTCGTCAACCCGAACACGCCGCTGCGCGACGCCCTGACCCGGGCCGCGGCCACGCGGGTCACCCAGATCACAGCACTCGGCAACGACTACACGCCGATCGGCGAGATCGTCGACGAGCGCGCCGTGGTCAACGCCGTGGTTGGGCTGCACGCGACCGGCGGCTCGACCAACCACACGATCCACCTGGTCGCCATGGCCCGGGCGGCCGGAATCCAGCTGACCTGGGAGGATTTCGCCGATCTCTCCGAGGTCGTGCCGTTGCTCGCCAGGGTCTATCCCAACGGCCTCGCCGATGTGAACCACTTCCATGCCGCCGGCGGCATGCAGTTCCTGATCGGCGAGTTGCTCGACGCCGGGCTGCTGCACGGGGATGTGCGCACGGTGTGGGGCCCGGGTGGGCTCCAGCGCTACCTCGAGACGCCGGCCATGGAGGACGACCGGCTGGTCTGGCGGCCCGCGGCCCGCGCCAGCGGCGATCTGGCGATCCTCGCCCCCGCCGCCAGGCCGTTCAGCCCGAACGGCGGACTGAAGCTCCTCAGCGGCAACCTCGGCCGGGCCGTGATCAAGGTGTCGGCGGTCAAACCCGAGTGCTGCGTGATCGAGGCGCCGGCCCTGATCTTCGACGATCAGTCCGAGCTGCAGGCGGCCTTCAAGCGCGGCGAGCTGGAGCGCGATTTCGTCGCGGTGGTGCGCTTCCAGGGGCCGAAGGCGAACGGCATGCCGGAGCTGCACAAGCTGACGCCGACGCTGGGCGTGCTCCAGGACAAGGGCTTCAAGGTCGCTCTGGTCACCGATGGCCGCATGTCCGGGGCCTCGGGCAAGGTGGCGGCCGCGATCCACGTCACGCCCGAGGCCGCCGAGCGCGGTCCGCTCGCCAAAGTCCGAGAGGGCGACCTGATCCGCCTCGATGCCGCCGCCGGTCGCCTGGAGGCCCTGGTCGACGAGGCCGAGTGGGCCTGGCGGACCGCGGCCGAGCCCGATCTCTCAGAGAATGCTCAGGGTCTCGGCCGGGAGCTGTTCGCGAACTTCCGCGCCGCCGTCACCAGCGCCGATGCCGGCGCGGCCGCGATCACCTTCCTGCCGAAGCCGAGGGCCCCGACCCGGGCCGAAGCCGATGCCGCGTTCTGAATCCGCCGCCCGTTGCCCGAGGGCAGCCTGCCGGAAACACCCCCGGCGCGTCGGTTGGCACTCCCTGGGAGGCGAACATCGACCTCACCGACTTCGTGCCGGCGCTCGACATGTACGACCGCAACTGGCCGATCTGGACCTACGCCGAGATCACGCCGCCGGCCAAGTTCGTGCACGACGAGGACGGCCGCCGCGGCATGGCGACCAGCTCCCTGGTCTCGGGCGGCTGCCTGATCTCGGGCGCGCGGATCGACAAATCCCTCCTGTTCACGGGCGTCCACGCCCACTCCTACAGCGAGCTCACCCACGTGGTGGCGCTGCCCTACGTCCAGATCCACCGGGGCGCCCGCCTGCGCAAGGTCGTGATCGACCGCGGCGTCGAGATCCCCGCGGGCCTCGTGGTCGGCGAGGACCCCGACGCTCGATGCCAAGCGCTTCCGCCGCACCGACAAGGGCGTGTGCCTGATCACCCAGCCGATGATCGACCAGCTCCAAAGTTGACGCCCGCCGCCGTCAAGACCTGATCCCCGGACCCGGGCCGCGGACACTCGGTCAGCATCTTGCCCGACCCGGCGGCGTAACTCAGAGGTGGCGCCTGATCGACTTCGACCGTCGCCTCCGTAACACAGAAGCGTGCGCCGCCCGGCAAGACGAGGCGAACGGATCAACCAGCCTCCATCGCCTCCAGCCAAAATCAACCAGTAATCGTCCAGGCCGGCCAGATCACCCGCAGGGACCGCAAGTCCACGCCAAGTCGATCACGGGTCGCCAAAGTATTCCCGAGCGGCCCCGCCACTATTCGCAAACCGGCCGCCACCGGCCGATGGCGGCAGCCTCCAGGCGCCACTTCTGTCGCCTGATGACACAGAAGTGTGCCCTGCCCGGCCTGCCGGCGGCGGGCTTCACCCGCCGCCGAGGCTCTCCAGGTTGCCGCGCACGGTGCGCGTGCTCGGATGCTCCGGCCCGAGAAAGCGCTCGAAGATCGCCAGCGCCCGCTCGAAGGCCGCCCTGGCGCCCGCCAGATCGCCCAGGTCCCGCAGCACCATGCCCAGGTTGTTGACGTCGCTGGCGACCTTGGGGTGGTCGGGCCCGAAGCTCGCCTCGTCGATCCGGAGCGCCCGCTCGAAGGCCGCCCTGGCGCCCGCCAGATCGCCCAGGTCCCGCAGCACCCTGCCCAGGTTGTTGACGTAGATGGCGACCTTGGGGTGGTCGGGCCCGAAGCTCGCCTCGCCGATCCGGAGCGCCCGCTCGAAGGCCGCCCTGGCGCCCGCCAGATCGCCCAGGTCCCGCAGCACCCTGCCCAGGTTGTTGACGCGGATGGCGACGTTGGGGTGGTCGGGCCCGAAGCTCGCCTCGTCGATCCGGAGCGCCCGCTCGAAGGCCGCCCTGGCGCCCGCCAGATCGCCCAGGTCCCGCAGCACCCCGCCCAGGTTGTTGACGTAGATGGCGACCTGAGGGTGGTCGGGCCCGAAGCTCGCCTCGTCGATCCGCGAGCGCCCGCTCGAAGGCCGCCCTGGCGCCCGCCAGATCGCCCAGGTCCCGCAGCACACCGCCCAGGTTGTTGACGTCGGTGGCGACGTTGGGGTGGTCGGGCCCGAAGCTCGCCTCGTCGATCCCGAGCGCCCGCTCGTAGGCCGCCCTGGCGCCCGCCAGATCGCCCAGGTCCCGCAGTACCACGCCCAGTTGTTGACGCCGGATGGCGACCTTGGGGTGGTCGGGCCCGAAGCTCGCCTCGTCGATCCGGAGCGCCCGCTCGAAGGCCGCCCTGGCGCCCGCCAGATCGCCCAGGTCCCGCAGCACATAGCCCAGGTTGTTGACGTAGGTCGCGACCTCGGGGTGGTCGGGCCCGAAGCAGCTTCGGCGATCCTGAGCGCCCGCGCGTAGGCCGCCCTGGCGCCCGCGAACTCGGCCACCGATTCGCAGATGATCGCCGAGTCGTTGAGCGAGCCGGCGAGGTCCTCGCGGTCTCGTCTGCGGCCGCCTGGTCCGCCAGCGAATCGCGAGCAGCGGCGCCAGGCGCAGCAGGGGCGCCGGTTAGTCGGCATCGTTGAGCCTGGCCGCCTCGGCTAGCACCGCCGCCTCGACCTGGCCGCGTGCGTCTCGGCGTCGCCCAGCGCGTCGCTGCGCAGAAGCCGCCAGACAGGCGGTGGCAGCTCCAGGGCGTCGGTCTCCTGGTCCGCGATCAGACCCTAGCTCGCCGCAGCCGTCGCGAGGCCGTCCTCGAAGCGGCAGGGCCGCGGGCTCCTCGGCGCGCATCGACGGCGCTTGCCGGCAGCAATGCGCGCGGGATCGCCTCCGGGCGCGAACAGGCCGCCGCGCGAGGGTCGTGAGCGCATCTGGTCGATCGCGTCGGCCGGCTGCAGCCGGTCGTAGCTGACCGCCAAGGTCGGGCCGACGTGCTCCGCGTAGCCGGTCGGGCGGTGCTCCCTCCTGGTCCAGCGAGCTCGCGTCTGGTCGGGTGCGGAACAGCTTCGAGATATGCCGCCGGCTGACCGACGGCGCGTGCCGGTGCGCGCGAGTAAGCGGCCGGCCTGCTGCGAGCGCCAGCGGCAGATCGCCGAGCTCGGCGGCGATGGCGCCCGCCGGCATCGTCCGGCGCCAGGTCCGGCCGGTCCCTTCGCAGCAGGCAGGCTCTCGGAGGCGGGCGAGAGCCCAGGGACAGGGCGTGGACGGCGAGGTGCAGGCTCCAGGCGCTCGCGGCGGCAGGTGATCAGCATGCGGCCGCCGCCCGCCGGCGGCAGCAGGCGCTCGAGCAGGGCCCGTCCTCGCGTTGTCGAACACCAGCAGGCGCGGCAGCGGACCCTGCCACTCGGCCGCGACCAGCTGGACCTGGTCGCTCAGAGGCAGAGCTGCCGAAGTCGTCCCGGAGCTTCAGTCCGCCGGGGCCGCCGCAGGTGGCGATCTCGGCCGGCACCGCCGCGGGATCGGCGAAGCCGAGCCAGCAGACGCCGCCCTGGAAGATACGCCCGTAGCGATAGGCGAATTCGCGCGCCAGCTGGGTCTTGCCGATCCCGCCCATGCCCTGCGGCGGCGGTCAGCGCGACCCCGCCCTCTGGTAAGCTTCTTGTGCAGCTCGTCGAGCTTAGGTCGCTCGCGGCCGGTGAAGTGCGGGTTGCGGCAAGCGGCATGTTCCAGATGGCGGGCAGCGCTGCCGGTGCCGGCACCGGATCCAGCGGCATGGCCGCGAGGCGGGCCTCGGCTCTGGGCCAGCCGCGTCGGCGGCCAACCGCGGCCGGGGGCGCCTGTCCTCGAACGGCCTCAGGATCTCTCGCGGCTTGCCACTTGCGCGCGAGCGATCTGTGCTTCAGGTCGGTGTAAGGCGCTTGCCGTCCTCGGCCGGCGCCGGAGTCTGTGGCGAAGGGCGCTTCCGCCGGTTGACGGATGCGAGGAACGCGTCCAGGCGTCGTGGCGCTGTCCAGCGCTCCTCGTCATCTTCGGGTCGTAGCAGTAGTCGGAGGCGACGAAGTCGGCGCTGCCATAGAGCAGGATGACGGCGGCGGCTGGGGCTGCGCCTCGATTCGCGCCCGCCCACTCCCATTCGTGCCGGCGGTACGGCTGCCGTCGCTCACGCTCGTCGGCCGGCGTCGAGCAGGCGCTGCGCGCTTCAGCAGGCCGAGCTGCGTCGCATCGAGCTTCGCGAGCCACGCTCGTCCTTGGGCTGTAGGAGATGAATATCTCGGATCGGAGCCATCGCGTTACGATCGTTCTCAGTTGACCATGCGGGCTATCCTACAGTTTCGCAAATCCTGCCAAGCGGCGCTCGAATCGCGGCGGAAAGGGCGCTCCTCGGTGCGTCGCCGGGGAGTTGCGGGAGTATCGGGCGCAGGCCTGCGGGGTAGGGAGCCATGAGCGAAGGCGACGATCTCGAGGTCGTCCGAGGCAGCGGCAACGTGTTCCGCGACCTTGGGCTGCCCGATGCCGACACCGAGCAGATGAAATCGGCTCTGGCCGCCGAGATCCTCAAGGCGATGCGCGAGCAGGGGCTGACCCACGCCGCCGCGGCCGAGCGTGCCGGGGTGCAGCGTGCGGACATCTCGCGCATCTGCAAGGTCGACCTCGACCGCTTCACCATCGACCGCGGGGTGCGGATCCTGAACCGTCTCGACCGCCGGGTCGAGCTGGTGGTGACCACCGCCGCGCCGCGCCCCGGGCCAGGGGGATGCGGCTTGCCGGCAGCGGGTCAGCGCCGGGATGGTTCGCGGTCATCGCTCAAGCCTCCCGGCTCTGCCCAGCCCGCCTTGCGCGGCCCGGGCTTGGGCGGGCCGCGCCGGCGGGTCGGCCCTGAGGCTCTAGCCTGCGGGGCGCGGGAGGGCGTCCCAGGCGCCGCGCCAGGCGATGGCGTCGATGTCGCCCGGGCTGATCCCGAGGTCGTAGAGCTCGCGGTGATTGTGCTGCAAAAGCTCGTTGCGCAGTCGTCGAAAGATGCGCCAACGGCTCAGCCAGTCACGGACGTAGTCCAACATAGCACACCTCCATCCTCAGGAGTGGCAACGGATCTTGTCCGTCACTGCTCTATGTGAGGCGGCCGGGGGGCGGCACCAGGGCTGATGCTGCATTGCAGCATTGCGCGAACGCGGCGGCCATCGGGAACTGGCGCTCGTGCCGCCGGCCAAGGGCTCGGGCGAGCTTCGCGCCGAGAGGGCGTCTCGATGACGACTACGCGTGCGCCGGGGGCGCTTCGTCCCACTGCTCGGCGCTGGCGCCGGCAAGGGCGCGGACGCGCTCCTCGTCCTTGGCGAACTCGGCCGCGGCGCCGGCGTAGACGACGCGGCCGTCGTCGAGCACATAGGCGCGGTCCGCGATCTCGACCGCGGCGCGCACGTTCTGCTCGACCAGCAGCACCGAGATGCCCTCGGCGCGCGCCGCGACCACGACCTTGAAGGCCTCCTGGACGATCAGCGGCGCCAGCCCCTGGGACGGCTCGTCGAGGATCAGGAGCCGCGGGTTCAGGAGCAGCGCGCGCGCGATCGCCAGCATCTCCTGCTCGCCGCCCGAGAGCTGGCGGCCCTTGTTGGCGCGCCGCTCGGCCAGGCGCGGGAACAGCTGGTAGACGCGCTGAACGTTCCAGGGGCCGGGGCGCTCGAGCGGGACCTTGAGATTCTCGTCGACCGTGAGGTTGGCGAAGATGCGCCGGCCCTCGGGCACGTAGCCGACGCCGAGCGCCGCGATCCGGTAGGGCGGCCAGTCGGTGGTGGCCTCGCCGAAGATGCGCACCGAGCCTTCGCGCGCAGGGGTGAGCCCGACCAGGCTGCGGAGCGTCGTGGTCTTGCCGGCGCCGTTGCGGCCGAGCAGGGTCACGATCTCGCCTTCCCGCACCTCGAGGCTGACGCCGTGCAGGATGTGGCTCTTGCCGTAGAAGGTGTGCAGGTCCAGGGCTTCGAGGGTGACCTCGCTCATGCGACCTTGCCCAGATAGGCCGCCTGCACGGCCTCGTTGCCGGCGATCTCGGACGGCGTGCCCTCGGCCAGCATGGCGCCTTCGGCGAGCACCATGATGCGGTCGGCGAGGTGGAACACGACGCGCATGTCGTGCTCGATCAGGACGATGGTGAGCTTGTGGTCCCGGTGCAGCTTGCGGATCAGCCGGGTGATGTCGTAGGTCTCCTGGTCGCCCATGCCGGCGGTCGGCTCGTCGAGCAGCAAAAGCCGCGGCTTCAGCGCGAGGGCCATCATGATCTCGGTCGCGCGCTGGTCGCCGTGGCTCAGCTCGCCGACCAGCCGGTCGGCCTTGTCCGCAAGGCCGCTCATGACCGCGAGATCGGTGACGCGGGCATGGACCTCGCCATCGGCATGGCGCGAAATCCACGGCCGCAGCCGGTAGCCGGCCGCGACCTCGACCGCGATGCGGAGGTTTTCCCACACCGAAAGCTCGGGGAAGACCTCGGTCACCTGGAAGGTGCGGGCGATGCCGCGCCAGACGCGCCGCGCCGGCAGCAGCCGGGTGATGTCCTCGTCGTCGAAGACGATGCGGCCCGCGGTCGGCATGAGGAAGCCGCTGATCAGGTTGAAGAACGTGGTCTTGCCGGCGCCGTTGGGGCCGATCACCGCGCGCAGCTCGCCCTGCTCCACGGTCATCGACACGCCGTTGACGGCGATCAGGCTGCCGAACTGGCGCGAGACGTTGTCCACCTGCAAGAGGCTCATGACGCCGCCCGCCGCCGGATGACGCCGACCACGCCGCGCGGAAAGAACAGGACCACGAGAATGAAGAACAGGCCGATGAACGACATCCAGTTCTCGGTCTGGCTCGAGACGTAGTCCTGGAGCACGACGAAGATCGCGGCGCCGATCAGCGGCCCCCAGAACGAGCGCATGCCGCCCAGGACCGCCATGATGACGAAATCGCCGGACTGGTCCCAGCGCAGGCCATGCGGATCGGCGAAATTGTTGAGCAGCGCATAGAGCGTGCCGGCGAGGCTGACGAAGGTGCAGGAGATCACCCAGGACAGCCAGATATGGCGGTCGACGGGGATGCCGAGGAAGCGCGCGCGGCGCTCGTTCTCGCGGATCGCCAGCAGCGTGCGCCCGAACGGCGAGCGCAGCAGCGCCGCCATGATCGCGGCGGCGACCGCGAAACAGATCAGGACGAGATAGTAGAACGCCTTGTCGTTGCCGAGGATGTCGATCGTGCCGATGCCGAGATCGATCGGCACGCGGCGCCAGCCGGAGAGGCCATCGTCGCCGCCGGTGACCGTGTTCCAGCGGAACGCGATGAAATAGAAAACCTGGCCGAAGGCGATCGTCACCATGGCGAAGTAGACGCCGCGCAGGCGCACGATCAGCGCGCCGATGATCGCCGCGGCGAGCGCGCCGGCGGCCACGCCCACGGCCATGCCGGCGAGCGTGCTCGGCACGAGATACTTGATGGTGAGGCCGACGGCCATAGGCGCCGATGCCGAAATAGGCGGCATGGCCGAACGACAGCACGCCGGTGAAGCCCAGGAGGAAATTGAGCGCCGTCGCGGCCAGGGCCAGCACCAGCACGCGGCTCCCGAGCGCCGTGTAGCCGCCGACCCAGTTGAGCCAATAGGGCATCGTCACCAGCAGCAGCCAGATGACGGCGTCGGCGGTCCGCTTGCCGAGCGCGTCCACTAGAACCGGCCCTCCTCGCCGAGCAGGCCGCGCGGCCGGATCAGCAGGACGAGACCCATCATCACGTAGATCACCGCCTCCGACGCCGACGGGTAGAACACCGTGACCAGGCCCGAGGCGGCGCCGATCAAGAGCCCGCCCAGCAGCGTGCCGGGCAGGCTGCCGAGCCCGCCGATGATGATCGCAACGAAGCTCGGCATGATCAGGGTGCTGCCGATCGTCGGCTGCAGCCCGAGCATGCCGGCGGCGAGCACGCCCGCCAGCCCGGCGAGGTAGATGCCGAGGCCGAAATTGAGGTTGCGCAGCAGGCGCACGTTGACGCCGAGCACGGACACGGTTTCGAGGTCCAGGGTCCCGGCGCGGATGCGCAGGCCCAGGCGCGTGCGGGTGAGGATCGCGAACAGCGCGGCCACCACCACGACCACCAGCGCCACCATGAACAGGCGGTAACCGGTGAGGAAGAAGAACTCGCTGCTGAGCGGGCTCGCAAGCCAGCCCGGGATCTCGAACGGGACCGTCTGCGGCCCCCAGATGTACCGGATCCCGTCCTCGATCATGAAGGCGAGCCCGAAGGTCAAGAGCAGGCTGTAGAGCGGATCGCGGCCATAGAGGCGGCGGATCAGGACCCGCTCGATCAGGAGGCCGATCGCCGCGGTCAGGACCGGGGCAATCGCCAATGCGCCCCAGAACCCGACATAGGGGATGAGCGTGTAGGCGAGATAGCCGCCGATCGCGAGGAACCCGCCATGCGCGAAATTGATCACCCCGGACAGGTTCAAGATCAGCGACAGCCCGAGCGCCATCAGCGCATAGAACGCGCCGATGATCAGGCCATTGAAGAGGTTGAACAGGACCAGCTGGGTCATGCGGACGTGTCGGTCATGGGCGGCGAGACGAAGCGGGCGCCGCCACGGCGACGGCGCCCGGTGCTCACGGAGGGCTCAGGCCGGCCACTTGAGATGGCAGCCGGTCGCCTCGACCGACGGCGCCACATCGACGCCTTTGACGATCTCGTCGACCTGGAACAGGTCGTCGGGTTCATCGCCCTTCTCGATGGCATGGCCGACGTAGAGCGAGGGCATGAGCTGATGATCGCCCGCGCGATAGAACGGCGCGTTCGGCATCAACGCCACCTCCGGCGGCAGCTTGAAGCCTTCGAGCGCCTTGGCGAGCTTGACCGCGTCGAGCGATTTCTGCTCGTTGGCGACCAGCGCGCAGGTCCAGGTCGCGACGAAGCCGAACCAGTGCCGCGCGCTCGGCACCTTGCCGGTCTTGCTCTTGATGGCGTCGACGAACTCAGCGACGTGCGGCACGTCCTTCTGCTTCCAATACCATTCGAACACCCAGGTGCCGATGCGGGCGTTGGGCGGCAGGCCCTGGAGCACCTCGAGCTCCTGCTGCGCGCCGGCGATGTGGAAGCGCTTGTCGAGGCCGAACTGCACGGCCTGCTTGAGCGCGCTGACCATGTCCTGGCCGGCCATGAGCAGGATGATGACGTCCGGATTGGCCGCCTGCGCCTTGATCAGGTAGGACGAATAGTCGCTGGCGCCGAGCGGGGTCAGGTCGGCGCCGACCTCGGTGCCGCCGAACTCCTTGAGGCTCGCCTCGAATCCCTGCTGCAGGGTATGGCCGAAGGCGTAGTCGGGGGTGATGAAATACCATTTCTTGCCGTATTTGGTGAACAGGGTCTTCGAGACCGAGTTGGTCTCCATCCGCGTCGTGTTGCAGACGCGGAAGACGTTCCAGTGGCAATCGGTGCCGGTCACGGAATCGGTGTGGCCGCCGGTGACGATGTGCAGCTTCTTGAGCTCGTTCGAGACCTGTCCGAGCGCGATCGCCATGGCCGAGTTGACGTTGCCGAGCAGGAAATCGACCTGGTCGCGCTCGATCAGCTTGCGGCCTTTCTGGACCGCGGTGCCGGTATCGGCGCTGGTCGAGTCCTCGACCAGCAGCTCCGCCTGCCGGCCGAGAATGCCGCCCTTTGCGTTGATCTGCTCGATCGCCAGCTCGCAGCCGATCTGCTCGTTCTTGCCGAGCTCGGCGTAGGTGCCGGTGAGCGGGTCGTCGAGGCCGAACTTGACGGTGTCGGCGGCGCGGGCGGAAATGACGAACGGCGCCGCGACCTGGGCGACACCGGCCGCCGCCGCGGCCTTGATCAGGGTACGGCGGTCGATGATCGGGGCGCCTGACCGCTTGCCGGTACGCATGCTGCGCATCTCCCTCAACGCGCCGGCGTTCCTTCGCCGGACGTGAATAACCGGGCGCACACTAGGCTCGCGACGGCAAGAGAGCAAGCTGGCGACGGCACGGGAGCAAGCTGGCGACGGCACGAGAGCAAGTTGGCCTGCGGGTTTCAGGGTCGGTGAGACTTCGGGGTCTCCTGGGGTGTGGGGGGTGTGCAGGTCGTCGTCGGCTGAGGCGATGTGACGCTGCGCCTGCCGGCGAGCCACCTGACGTTCTGGGCTGGCCAAGCGCTGGCTGCTCGGGCACCTGCCGCGGCGTCGTCTCAGGAAGGGCCTGCCGGTCTCTCTCGACGGGCTCGTCATCCGCGTCAACCGGCATGGACCCCTTCACCGGCAGCGGCAAGCGAACCCGGTCACCGGCTCTTCCTGCGCCGAGGCCGGATTTCCGACCGTCAAGCCCGCATGAGCGAGATCGCCCGGCTCACAGCATGCCGACCCCGACCACGAGCGCCAGAAGCAAGGTCAAGAGCACGTAGGCGGCATAGGCGTTGACCTGACCGATGTGCATGCGCCGGAGCAGGCTCGCAAGCCGGCGCAGGCCGGTGACGGCAGGCGTCAGCACCAGCCGGTCGAGCAGGTGGCCCTCGTCGTACTCGCGGCGCACCGCGATCCGGAAATGCAGGGCGACCGCCTCGGTCGAATTCTCGACGGTCGCCGGCCGGAGCAGGGCATGGAAGACCACCCGCACCGGGTTCGAGAACCCGGTCGCGGTGTAGGTGATGCCCGGCCGCAGGCGGCGCAGCCCGCCGGCCCAGGCCGCCCGCCGGGCGACCGTTCGCGCGCGCGTCAGCAGGCGGAACAGGATCCAGGCGAGCGCCAGCAGCGCCGCCAGCATGAGCGTCATGTAGGAGGTCGACATCGCGAACACGACCGGGTTCGAAGCGCCGCCCCGGTGCAGGACCACGAGGCCGCGGCCGGGCAGGCTGCCGCGGCCGACCTCGGCGCCCAGATCATGGAACTCGGCCATGAACTCGGGCGCGATCCCTTCCGCCGCGGCCAGCTGCGGCGTGAAGAATGGCGGCACCAGCGCCTGGGCGGCGCTGGCATGGACGATCGGCGCGACCGTCCGGTCGAGCGCCGGCACCACGTAGGTCGGCAGGACCCCGAGCAGCGCGCACAAGAGGCCGAACGCCGCCATCGGGCCGCAGGCACCGGCCCGGCCTTCCCTGACCCCGGCCGCCTCCGGCGAGCGGGCGATGCCGAGGAAGCTCATCGCGAAGGCCTTGGCAAAGCAGGTCACGGCCAGGCCTGCGGTCAGCGCCAGCAGCGCTCCCGAGAGCGCGAACCCGATCTTGACCACGGTCGACGACAGGAGCGTCGCGCGCAGCAGGGTCTGGAAGGTGAGCCATTCGGAGACGAAGCCGTTCAGGGGTGGCAGGGCCGCGATCGCGAGCACGCCGATCAGGAACAGGCCGGCGGTCCACGGCATGCCGTGGATCAGGCCGCCCAGCCGGTCCAGGTCGGTGCTGCCGGCCCGGTCGTCGATGGCGCCGGCGCCGGTGAACAGCAGCGCCTTGTAGAAGGCGTGGTTGACCAGGTGATAGAGGGCGGCGATCAGGGCCATGGCGGCGATCACGCTCAGCCCCGCCGCGGCGAACACGAGGCCGGCGCCGAGCGCGGCGATCACGATCCCCATGTTCTCGATCGAGCTGTGGGCGAGCATCCGCCGGAGATCGGTCTGGATGGTCGCATAGAGGATGCCGACCAGGGCGGTGAGGCTGCCGATCACCAGCGCGACCATGCCGGGCCCCAGCGAGACCGGCGGCAGCAGATCGGCGTTGACCCTGAGGATCGCGTAGATGCCGAGATTGGTGGTCGCGCCGGCGAGCACCGGCGTGAAGCCGCGCGGCGCGGCGACGTAGGCATCCGGCAGCCACTGGTTGACCGGCAGCAGGCCGGCCTTGACCCCGAAGCCGAAGAAGGTCAGCAGGAAGACCGCCCATCTGAGGCCGCCATCCAGGCCCTGAAGCCCGCGCAGGGCGGCGAAGTCGATGCCATTGGCGGCGCCCGCGAGCAGCAAGAGCCCGATCAGGCCGGCGATCGTGCCCGCCTCGCTCATCGCGATCATGACGTAACCGGCCCGGCCGGCACTGCCCTTGCCGTGGTCGAAGGTCACGAGCGCCAAGATCAGGAGCGACATCAGCTCCCATCCGATGATGAACGAGACGATGTCGCCGGCAGCCAGGACCAGGACGATCGCGCCGAGCAGAAGCTGATAGAGGGCTGCGAAGGTCGCAAAGCGCGGCTGGCGCCGGCTCTCGCTTGCGGCAAAGCCCGCCCCGATCAGGAACACGAGCGCGGTGACCACGAGGAACAGCGCGCCGACCGGATCGAGCACCAGGACCAGATCGCCGAAGGTGGCGAGCGGCCAGAGCGGCAGCTGGAGGGCGCTGCCGCTCGCCAGGATGTCGATGCCGAGGGCGATCGCGACCAGGCATTCGGCGCCGAGGAAGGCCACGAAGGCGGTCCTTTGCAGCGCTGCGGGCGCGGCCCAGGCGACCCCGGCGCCGCCGGCGCAGAGCGCCAGGCAAAGGATCAGGAGGGTCTCGGGGGCGGCCACCAGGGTCAGCCTCCGGCGGGCGAGGGCGAGACCAGGGCCACCGGGGGCTTGCGCTGCACCGCGACCAGGAGGCCGTGCAGGATCGCGAGCGGCGGCGGCGGGCAGCCCGGCACCATGACATCGACCGGGATGATGCGAGCGACCCCGCCCTGGGAAGCGAAGGTCCGCCCGAACACGCCGCCCGAGAGCGCGCAGACGCCGATCGCGACCACGCGCTTGGGTGGGGGCATGGCCTCGTAGGTCTTCTGCAATGGCAGGATCATGGCGTCGGTGACCGGCCCGGCGACCAGCAGGATGTCGGCGTTGCGCGGGGTCGGGGTCATGAAGAAGCCGAGGCGGTGGATGTTGTAGTACGGGCTGTTGAGCTGGCGCGCCTCGCTCATGCAGGCGCCGCAGGCGCCGGCGTCCAGGTAGCGGATGTGCAGCGAGCGGCCGAACGCCTTGCCCAGCCGGCGTTTGATCGCTTCGGGATCGCTCGCCTCGGCGGCCCACTCGTAGCCGTCCTGCCAGTCGATCCCGGCGCCATCGCTGGTCCTGGCGCAGCGCTGGCAATGGACGCAGCGGGTGTAGTCGACGGTGACGCCATTCTGCTCCGAAGCCAGCGCCGCGGTCGGGCAGACCGCCGCGAGGCGAGCAGCCGCCTCGGCCTCGGCGACGCGGGTCGTGCCGGGCCGTCCCGGCGACACGCCGGCGGCCGTCTCCGGAGCGTCCGGATAGCGGGTGCTCTTGATGCCGGTGCGCAGCCCCGCGAGGACCCATGTGCTCATGCGCGTGGCCTCAACGATCGCACTCGACGTTGGACAGCCCGAAGCTCGCCATGATGATCGGGAAGTCCTGGAAGGCGAAGTTCTCGGCGGCGAGGTGGAAGCCGTGCCAGTTGGTGAACGACGGCGGCGTGATCCGCCAGCGCGCGACCGTGCCGTCCTCGCCCAGGCGCAGCCAATGGAACGTCGCGCCGAGCGGCGCCTCGACCGCAGCCAGCGCCGCCCCCGGCCGAAGCTCGATCGGCGCCGCGACCGGGCCCGCCGGCAGCCCTTGCGCGAGCTCGCGGATGATCAGGGCCGACTGCCCGGCCTCGCGGAACAGGATGCGCAGGCGCGCGTAGCCGTCGCCCTCGACCTCGGTCGGCACCTCGAACCCGACCCCGCCGTAGGCGGCGTAGGGGAACAGCTTGCGCAGGTCGCGGTCGATTCCGGACGCGCGCGCGATCGGCCCGACCAGGCCGTAGTCGAGCGCCGGCGCGCGGGCGACCATGCCGACCTCCTCGAGCCGGTCGAGGAAGCTCGAGGAGAAGCGCAGCATCCCCTCGAGCTTCCGGAGCCGCTCGAGGATCGCCCGGGCGTCGTCCGCCAGCCGCCCGCAGGCGTCGTCCTCGAAGTCCCGGGTGAGCCCGCCCGGCCGGAGCAGGCCGAACAGGTAGCGGTGGCCGCCGAAGGCAGCGCTCAGCCGCAGAAGGTCCTCCTCGAGGATCTGGGCCTGGGCGGTCGCGACCGCGAGCGCGGTCGAGGCGCAGATGCCGGCGATCGCCGCGGCGTGGTGGCGCAGCCGCTCCAGCTCGGCGAGCAGCGTCCGCAGGGCGCTGCGCCCGCGCCGGCACCTTGGCGCCGCAGATCGTCTCGAGCGCCTGGCAGAAGGCCAGGCCATGGGCGAAGGCGGAGCTGCCGGAGAAGCGCTCGGCGAGCAGCAGGACGCGATCGGCCGCCTGCCCCTCGGCGATCTTCTCGACGCCCCGGTATTTGTAGAAGAAGCGCGGGGTGGTGACGATCACGTCCTCACCGACCGTCTCGAGCAGGAAATGCGCGGCCTCGGCAAAGTCCGAGATACACCGGCCCGATCGGCATCGCGAAGGCGCCCGGCGCCTCGACGATGGTCTGGGGCTGCCACTTGCGGGTCGAGCTCGCGCATGGCGAGCGGCTGGCTGGCATCGAACCCGCGACGCATCGGATTGACGCCTTCGGGCCACTCCTCGTGGAGGACGAACTCGCCGAGCTTGGGGTGGCCCTCGAAGGCCAGGCCGAACAGGTCCTCGGCCTCGCGCTCGTGCCAGTCGGCGGCGTGCACCCGGTCGCTGATCGAGGGCACGGTCATGGCGGCGAGCGGCTGGCCGAGGTGCACCCAGACCCAGCCCTGGTCGGCGCCGCCGTAGAAGACATGGGTCAGCGACCACTCGCTCACCCCTTCCTCGACGACCAGGGTCGCGAAGGCCAGGCCGAGCTCGGCGAACAACCAGGCCGTGACCTCGGCCAGATTGTCGCTCCGGCAATGCAGATGACAGATCCGTCCCGGATCCTCGACCACGGTCCGGACGCCGCCACCCCAGCGCCGCTCACAGAGAGCCGGCAGCGTGGTCCAGCTGAGTCCCCTCGCGCATGAGGTCAGCTCCCGAGCGCCGCGGCGGCGGCGGCGAGCAGGCTCTGGAACGCGGTCGGCACGTAGAGGCCGAGCACCGTCATCGGAATCGCAGCGAGGAGAAGCGTCACCCGACAGGTCACCGGGGCGGCGGCGATGGTCGCCGCCGGCTCGGGCGTGCCGAACAGCATGCGGCCGATCTGCAGCAGGATGCCGCAGAAGGCCACCACCACGAAGAACGCGAGCAGCCCGATGGTCCAGTACTGGCCGGCGGCGAGCCCGGCCTTGAAGATCGCGAACTCGCTCACGAACACCGCGAACGGCGGCGCGCCGGCGATCGCGAGGCCCCCCAGCAGGAGGGTCAGCGCCGCGCCGGGCGAGCTCTGCAGCAGGCCGCGCACGGCCGCGATCTCCTGGGTGCCGACCGCGAGCACCGCGATGCCGGCGGCGTAAAAGCAGAAGGACTTGGCCAGCGCATGGGCGGTTATCTGATAGGCGGCGCCGAGATGGGCGGCGCCGCCGCCGAGCCCGACCGCGACCAGGATGATCCCCATGTGCTCGACCGTCGAGAAGGCGAACATGCGCTTGTAGTCGCGGACGTGGATCAGGAGGAGCGCCGCGACGCCGACCGAGATCAGGCCGAACACGATGAACCAGCTGCGCGCGTTCGCGATCCCCGCGGCCTCGAGCGCTGGAAACAGCCGGAGGATCATGTACAAGACGGTCGTGGTCTCGACGCCGGAGAGCAGCGCGCAGATCGGGGCCGGCGCCTGGCTGTGGGCATCGGGCAGCCAGGTGTGCATGGGCACGAGCCCGGCCTTGGTGCCGAACCCGACCAGGATCAGCAAAAAGCCGGTCCAGAGCAGTGCTTGCGGCATCTTGGGCGCGGCCGCGACCAGCCCGGCCCAGGTGAACGCGCCATCGCCCGCGGTGCGGGTCGCCCAGTAGAGAATCAGAATGCCGAGGAGCGCCAGGATCGCGCCGAGCGTGGTCAGCACGACGTATTTCCAGGCCGCCTCGAGCGCCTCGGGTGTGTCCTCGTAGCCGACCAGGAAGGCCGAGAGCAGCGTGGTCAGCGAGACCGCGATCCACATCAGCGCGATGTGGGCGACCATCGGCACGGCCAGCATGGAGAACAGGAACAGGTTGAACAGCGCATAGTAGCGGCGGGCGGCGCGGCGATCGTCGTGGTGCCCGTGGGCGCCCAGATAGCCGGCCGAGAACAGCGCCGCGGTGGTGCCGACGAACGCGACCAGGAGAAGCACGAGCGCGCCCAGGGCATCCACGCCGAGCAGGCCCGCGACGCCGGTCATCGGGCCGGAGCCGACGATCGTCGCGGCGATCGCCAGCGCGAGCACGAGGGCCAGGGCGCTCGCCCCGAGCGTGATCGCGGCCGCGAAGCGGGCCAAGGCCGGGAGCAGGACCAGGCCCGCGGCGAGCGCGGGTACGAGGAGCACCGCCGAGAGCTCCATGGGCGCGCCTACTCCTCGCGCAAGGCGGCCAGCAGGCCGACCGAGGTGTCGCCGACCCGCTCGTGGATGCGACGGATCAGGAGGCCGATCACCAGGGTCACGACCGGGACGTCGAACGCCGCCGCGAGCTCGGCGATCACCGGCAGATCGAACGCGATCGCCACGGCCGCGAAGAACACCCCGTTCTCCATGGCGAGCAGGCCGAGCAGCTGGGAAAGCGCCTCGCGCCGGACCGTGACCGTGTAGGCGCCGAGCAGCAGCGCCGCGACGCCGATCGGCAGGTTGATGCGCACGAACGGGCCGGGGGCGGCGCTGACCATGGGGGCGACGATCAGGTACGCGAACAGGGTGAGGCCGGCGCCGATCAGGAGCGAGGTCGGGATGTTCATGACCTGGACGATCTCGCGCCGGCCGTAGATCTCCCGGCGCACCGTGCGCCGCAGCAGCCAGGGAATGGCCAGCGCCTTGGTCGCGAACGTGATCAGGGCGACCGCGACCAGGTGCGGCGAGCCGAGCGCTACCGCGAGCAGCGCTGCCGAGGCCACCAGCAGCAGCGCCTGGAGGACGAACAGGCGGACGCAGGCGAGCATCTGCCGGGTGGCGACGATCGCGAAGGCCGCGAGCAGGAACAGGCCGCCGATCAGGGCGTCGAGATGCATCAGCACGGGCGGCATCGGCTCGGCCATGCCCTAGATGCCCGAGAGACGGGTGATCATGGCCACGACCGAGGTGACGAAGGCGGCGCCGATGAACTCGGTGATCCGGAACAGCCGGAGCTTGGCGAGCGAGGATTCGATCACCACCAGCACCACCACGAACAGCAGGATCTTCAGCAGGATCAGCGGGATCGCCAGCAGCACCGCCGCGAGCGACATCGAGCCCGCCAGTCCCCAGGGAGTCACGAGCACGTTCATGAAGATGCAGACCAGCACGAAGAACTTCATGGCGCCGGCCCACTTCATCAGGGCGGCGCCGCGCCCGGAGTATTCGAGGGACTTGGACTTGTCGATCATGGCGAGCTCGAAATGCCCGGACGGGCTGTCGACCGGGATCCGGCCGTCCTCGGCAATGATCAGCATCAGAAAGGCGATCATGACCAGCACGTGGGACGGCTCGAAGAAGTTGCTGAGCGGCGTCACCCACACCTTTTGCACGATGTAGGGAATGGTCGAGCCGGCGACGAACGAGACGGTGAAGAACACGATGATGAACACCGGCTCGGCGAGGAAGCCGACCATGCGCGTGCGGCTGGCGCCCATCGGGCCATAGGGGTTGGCGGTGTCGACCGCGGCGAGGGTGGCGAAGAAGCCGCCGAGCGCCAGGATGAAGCCGCCGCCCAGCATGTCGCCCATGAACGCGAAGAACAGCGGGTAGCTGGTCAGCACCGGGATCAGCAGGGCGACGAACACCGGCGTCGTGAACGCCAGATAGGGTGCTGCGCGGAAGATCCAGGAACTGTGCTCGGAGACGATCTCGTCCTTGTGCAACAGCTTCCAGAGGTCGCGGTAGGGCTGGAAGATGCTGGGACCGCGCTTGGACTGCACGATCTCCTTGAGGCGGCTGAGGACGCCTTCCGCCAACGGAGCGAAAGCGATCACCACCAGGGCCTGGAGCAGGTTGTAGAGAATCCTCTCAGTCACGAGCCCGGGTCCGCCAAGGATCAGCGGGGAATTGCCCGGGATCGTTCCGAGCGATCCAACCGGCCGCGGTCCGGACGGTCATGCCGATGACCACGCCCGAGCGCTCCGTCGCGCGGATCGGAAACCAGCGGCGTCGTGATCGCCAGGGCCACTGCAACAGCCATACCCCTTCCGTTGACAGCCTACGCACCATCCCTGCCGACCGCGATCGGCTCGGGAGCATGGTAGGAGTCATCAGCCCGGAAGGGCGCTTGCGGCGGACTCCATCACCTGTCAAGGCCGAGACGCAACCCCGACGCGCCAGGTGACTAGCAGAGCCTGGTTGGGATGGCAAGCCCGGGGCAGCCCGTCCGCAGCTGGCGCATCCGAGCCGCCTCGCTGCGCCGGCCCGGGGCGTGCCGTGCCCGCAGCCCCGCGCGCCGCCGGGGTCGTCGGCGAACTGGTCAAAGAGGCTTGTACGCCATGACCTTCATCTCGATGCGAAAGTCAAACATGAAGTCGGTGCGGAAGACTGACCGCACCGGCCGATTGGTCTCGAAGTATCCGGCGTAGATTCGATTGAGCTCGTGAAAGTCGCGCGGGTCGCGCAGCCAGACCTGGCAGTCGATCACATCGGCGAGCGTGCAGCCGGCCAGGGCCAGGGATTCCTCAAGGACCTTGAAGGTGGCGTGGACTTCTTCGGCGAAGGTCAGCCCCTGCAATCTCGCGCCGGTCGAGACGACGCCGCCGTGCTGGTCGTAGAGCGCCTCCTCAGGCGTGAAGACGCGATCGCCCACGGCGCAGGTGATCACGAAATCGCCGGCGCGCACGGCGCGCGAGATCGGGAACGGCGGCGCGCCGCCAAAGAAGACGGCCTTGGCCTCGGTCTCTGCCATGGTGGCCTCCCTGCGAGCTCAGTCGTGGCTGTCGAGGGTCAGGCCGGTCATGTCGATCGCGGGCTGGCGGCCCGCGACCAGATCGGCGACCGCCCGGCTCGAGCCGCAGGACATGGTCCAGCCGAGGTGGCCGTGGCCGGCATTGACGAACAGGTTGCGCACCGGCGTAGGCCCCAGATAGGGGTTGCCGGACGGCGCCATCGGCCGCAGGCCGCCCCAGAACAGCGCGGTCGCCGGGTCGTAGCACCGGGCGAACTCCGGAAACACGCCGATCACGTTGTCGACGATCGCCTGGCAGCGGGCCCGGTTCGGGGTCGCGTCGTAGCCGCCGATCTCGACCGAGCCCGAGCAGCGGTAGCGGTCGCCCAGCCGGATCAGGCCGAACAGCCGCGTGTCGTCGATGATCGGCACCTTCGGGCCGTCCTGCCAGCCCGCCGCCGGCACGGTCACGCTGACGCCCTTGGCCGGATAGATCGCGAGCTTGACGCCGAGCGGCCCGAGCAGGAGCGGCGTGAAGCTGCCCATCGCCGCGACATAGGCGTCGGCGGTCATCGGGCCTTTGGACGTCTCGACCGCCGCGATCCGATCGCCGCTCCGGCGCAGCGCGCTCACCTCGGTGCCGTAGTGGCGGACGACGCCGAGCTTCGCCTCGCAGTACTGGCCAAGGCCGGTCGTGAACTTGTGGCAGTCGCCGTGCTCGTCGGGCGGGAAGAACAGGCCGCCCGCGAGGCTGTCCCGGATCGGCGCCAGCGCCGGCTCGATCGCGACGCAGCGCGCGGCGTCCGCGACCTCGAAGACCATGCCGTGCGGCCGCATGGCCTCGCATTCGGTGCGGTTCTGCTCGAGCGCCTCCGGCCTGGTATAGATCTTGAGCGTGCCCTTCTGCATAAGATCGTAGTCGATCCCGGTCTCCGCGCGGATCTCCTCGATGCATTTCAAGGTGTAGAACGAGAGCCGCAAATTGATCTGGGTGTGGCGGCGGTACCGCTCCGGCGTGCAATTGCGCACGAAGGCGAACCCCCAGCGCCACATCTTGGGCAGCGCGCTGTAGCGCAGGAGCATCGGGGCGTCCTCGCGGCCCAGCCACTTCCAGATGTTGGCCGGCATGCCGGGTCGCGACCAGGGCTCGGCCTCGCTGGTATGGAGCACGCCGCCGTTGCCGAAGCTGGTCTCCAGCGCCGCACCCTCCCGGCGCTCGATCAGGTGCACCTCGTGGCCGAGCTTGGCGAGGTAGTAGGCGGTCGACGTGCCGATCACGCCGCCGCCGAGGACGATCGTCTTCATGGGCCTCCGGCCGGCTCGTAGCCGCGGGCGTCGATCGGCCAGATCCCGGCCAGCCGATCGCCCTGCATGAGGTGGAAATGGTCGTGGAGGTTGACCGTCGGGTCGCAGTGCGGCGCCACCAGGCGGACCAGCTCGTTGACGCCGGCGCGCGGGGCGCCCTCGCCGTAGCGCAGGCCGCCGTGCTCGTCGCCCATGAACTGATAGCTGGCAGCACCACCCTGCAGGAGCGCCGGGCCGGCATCGGTCGCCATGGCCTTGAAGCCGGCGTCGATGACCGCGAGGCCCGGCTGGTTGACGCTGATCACCCGGGCCGCGACCCAGAGCGCCACCTCGAACGGCGCGCCGCCCGGGGCCAGCTCGATGGCGCCATACTGCTTGTCCATGAACAGATAGGAGCCGGGCTGGATCTCGGTGAACGGTCCGTCCTCGAGGTCGAGCTGGTGGGTGCCGGTGCCGCCGCCGGTCACGATCCCGGGCGCGAGGCCATCGGCGCTGAGCGCATCGAGGAACGGCTGCAGTCGCGCCCACTGCTCGGCCGCCCTTGCCTTGCGGTCGGCGTAGGCGGGCACGTGCTGCAGATGGCCGTAGTAGGCCTGGACGCCCTGATAGCGGAGCTGCGGCAGGTCGGCGATCCGCCGCGCGAGCCGGAGCGCGTCCTCGGGCCGGGTGACGCCGGTCCGCCCCTGCCCGACGTCGACCTCGACCAGGACGCCCAGCGGCTGTGCCGGCGATGCCGCCGCCGCCAGCGCGTCGAGACCGAGGTCGCTGTCGACCACGACCGCGAGGTCGCCTGTCGCCGCATGCGCCCGCAGCAGCCGCTCGACCATCGCCGGCGCCAGCACCGGCGAGCTGACCAGGATGCCCGGGAGCCCGGCCGCCGCCATGACCTCGGCCTCGCGCACGGTCGCGCAGCAGAGGCCGATCGCACCGGCCTCGAGCTGGCGTCTGGCGATCGTCGTGCACTTGTGCGCCTTGACGTGCGGGCGAAGCTCGCGCCCGGAGCGGCGCACCAGCGCCATCATCGCCTCGATATTGTGCTCGAGAGCGTCGGCCTCGAGCAGCAGGCAGGGCGTCGCGAGCCGCGCCCGCGCATCCGGCGCGCCGATCAGCGCTGCGTTCGCGACCCGCGCCATCGGCTCAGCCTCCGAAGCTCAGCCTGGCCTCCGCGAACGCCCGGCGTGTCCGACCATCGCTGTCCCTCCCGCATTCACTGGCCAGGATCGTAGATCGGTCGTGGGCGCTCACGCAAGCACCGCCCGCAACGGGTTCTGCCTTGACAGCCAGGACGGTCGCGAGTGTCCTGTCAGCCTCCTGGCAGCGGCCCGATCGGCCGCCGACCGCGTCACGCACTCTGACATCGCCTCTGGCCGATGAATCGCTCGATGTGGGACGGGCCCTGGACCGTGGCGGCCATCGACATCTCGAGCGGCGGGACGAGCGCGATCATGCGCCTCTGGCTCCTCCCCATCGCCCTCGTCCTCGTGGTCTCGGCGGCTTCCGCCGCATCACCCTCCGCCGCCTCGAGAGCAGCGCCGCTCACCGACCCGGCCGCGATGACGGCATCGGCGCTGGCCTCGGCGGCGCCGGTCGTGATCGTGGCAGCGCTCGCCGGCGGTCGCCATGCCGATCCGGAGCTCGAGAGGCTGCTGCCGGCCACGCTCGGCGGGGTCGCGCTGACCATCGAGAGCCAGGCCGGCACGGACCTCGCGACCGAGAGCGCAGCCTTCGATGCGTTCCTCGCCAGCCTGGGCAGGACCCGGGCCGACTTCTCGCTCGCCAGCGCCTATGCCCAGGGCGGCGGGCTCAAGGCCGAGGTCGGTGCCTGGCGCGTCAAGGGCGCCGACCCGGCCCGGCTGCTGCCGGGCCTCAGGAAGGCCGTGCAGGCCTCCAGCACGACGCCCCTGACCGTGGCCCAGGAGACCGTCGCCGGACGCGCGGTCACCCGGATCGGCGACCCGGGCCAGCTGACCCAGGGGCCGCTCTACGTCTTCGTGCGCGGCGACACGCTCCTGTTCGTGCAGACCCCCGAGCGCGCGCTGGCCGCGGAAGCCATGGCCAAGCTGCCGAAGTAAGGCTCGCGCCGCGCCCTCACAGCTCGGCGTTGACGATGAACCCGGCGTCCACCAGCAGCGTCGCCGAGGTCACGTAGCTGGCGTCGTCCGAGAGCAGGAAGGCGATCGTCGCCGCCAGCTCGGACGGGTCGGCGATCCGGTGCAGGGCGATGCGCTCGAGGTAGTATTTCATGACGTCGGGCATGTCGAACATCGAAGCGCTCATGTTGGTGGCCACAGCACCCGGCTCGACCACGTTGACCCGGATGCCCTGCTTGCCGAGCACCGCGCCCAGCGCCTTGCCCAGCATGCTGATGGCGCCCTTGGTGCCGCAGTAGGCGACCTGCTCCGGGGCGCCCACGTGCGCCGAGATCGAGCTCACCATGACGATGGCACCACCGTGGCCCTCGGCGATCATCTGCCGTGCGGCCTCCGTGCACACGACCCAGGTGCCGCGCACGTTGGTCTCGAACAGCCGGTCGAAGTCCTCGATCGAGGTCGCGTCCCAGGTCATGAACGGGTTGATCGCGGCGTTCGAGACGACGTAGTCGAGGCGGCCGCCACGCTTTGCCACCTCCTGCACCATGGCCTTGACGGCGTCCGGGTCGCGCATGTCGGCGACCACGGGAAAGGCCTCGCCGCCCGCCTCCTTGACCAGCCGCAGCGTCTCGCTGGGATCACCCGTCGGTCGCTGGTTGACGCCGACCAGCGCCCCTTCGGCGGCCAGGCGCACCGCGGTCGCCCGCCCGATGCCGTTGGTGGCCCCGGTGACGAGAGCCACCTTGCCCGCAAATCGCCGTTCCATCGTGTGCTCCTTTGCGCCGCTGCGGCTCAGAAAACGGCGATCGGGTTCCAGGGCGAGCCGGTGGCGCCGGGCAGGCGGAGCGGCAGGCCCACGACCATGAACTCGAAGCGGCCCTCCTGCGCGCAGGCCGCCGCCAGGTCCTCGAGCTGCAGGCTGTCCGAGATCAGCATGCCCATGGCCGTGAGCTGCAGGGGATGGATCGGATAGGGCATGCCCTCGACGTTGCTCGGCACGGTCTCGCCGTCGCCGTCGGGCAGGAAGGCCGCGATCCGCCGCTCGTGCATCCAGGGGATGGTGTCGACATGCAGCCCGGCCTTGCCCTCGCCCGCGGGCGGATACTCGTTGCTCCAGGCGCCGAGCGCAAGGCGGCGGGCGTGGTGACCGGTGCGGAACACCAGGATGTCGCCCTCGCCGAGGCGGACGCCTTCCTCGGCCTCGATCGCCTCGAGCTCCGCGCGGGTCACGGCCTCGCCGGGCTCGAGCCAGTCGACCTTGCGGTGGCGGGCGGCGTCCAAGCAGCACGCCGCGACCGACGATGCCGTTCGCGTAGGCCGCGATGCTGCCCCAGTCCGAGCCGCGCGAGGTCAGGAGCGAGGCGGGCTTGCCGTTGTAGAGCTGGCCCCGATAGGCGACGTGGTTGAGAGCATCGACGTGGGTGTGGCAGTCCCCGTGGCTGGCCATCCCGAGAAAACACATCCCGAACGACAGCCCGCTCGCGCTGATCGGGATGTCGTGCATCAGCGACATGAGGTGCACGGCGGGATTGGCGTTGTCGGGCCCGGCCACCTTGTTGATCGGGATCGCCATCGAGACGGTGCGCCCGCTCTTCACCAGCGCGGCGGCCGCGGCCACCTTGTCGGGCGTCAGGTAGTTGAGCGTGCCGAGCTCGTCGTCGGGTCCCCAGCGACCCCAGTTCTTGACCTTCTCGAACATGGCGTCGAAGGCCGCAAGGGTGACCGGAGCGGGTGGGGTCAGGGTTCGGGTCATCGTCCGGGGCCTCCCCCTTCAGCGCGTGATGCACCGACATGCGTGCTGGGCCCGGGAGCGCGCCATGCTCCCGGGCCGGGATGGCTCGTGGTCGCAAAGCCGCCGCTACTCGGCGCCTTTCGTGGCCGCGAGGATGGTGTCGACGTTGGTCTCGGTGACGAAGATCAGGCCCGAAATCGCCGATCGCCGGCAGCGGGTTCTGCAGCCAGTGGTCCATGTTCAAGTTGCGGATGATGTCGTTGTGGAAAGTATAGAGATACGAGACGCCGAAGAAGTCCATGGTCTCGTATTTCTCCATGTTGATCATCTTGACCGTGCCGTCCTTGATGCTGTTGAGGAAGTCACGGCCGGCCTCGTTGGAGGTGATGATGATCTTGCCGGCCTGGCCGGACTCGGTGACCGCGCGGACGATGCCCGGCCCGGCCTCCGAGTCGAAGCCGACCATGCCGGTGAGGTCAGGGTGGCCCTGGATGATCGCCGCGGTGTTGGCCGCGACCTGCTCGACGTTGGTGCCGGACTCCTCGTCGGCCACGACCTTGACCCCCGGGCACTCCTTGGCGAGCGCGTCGCGCAGGCCCTGGCGCGCCTGGATGAAGTTGCTGGCGGCGAGGAACGAGATGGTGCCGATCTCGCCGGCCTTGAGGCCCGCTTCCGCATGGTAGCGGCACTGGTACTGGCCGTGCTGGTAGCCGAGGTTGTACCAGTTGGTGCCGAGATAGGTCAGGCGCCTGGACATCGGCAGGTCACCGTCGGTGACGATCGTCGGCACCTGCTTCTCGATGCATTTGTCGACCTCGGAGGCGAGCGCGTCGTCCCAGCCGCCGACCACGATCACGCCCGCCGGGTTCTTGGTGCACTCGGCATCGACGGTGGTGATGAAGGCGGCAAGATCGACCGCGGTCGGGCCGGCGATCCGGACCTTGACGTTGAGCGCCTTGCGCGCCGATTCGAGCCCCGGGTAGACCCGCTCCACGAACAGCGGCAGGTTCGAGGCGTTGCTGATCCAGACATATTCCTGGTTGCTGCGGCTGGGATCGCCGATCGGCACGTCCAGCCCGGTCGGCGCCGCCTTGGGCGAGTCCGGATCGGTCGCCGCGAGGAGCGTATCGACGTTGTCCGCGGTGATGAAGATCAGGCCCGAGTCGCCGATCGCCGGCAGCGGGTTCTGCAGCCAGTGATCCATGTTCAGATTGCGGATGATGTCGTTGTGGAAGGTGTAGAGGTACAAGACCGCGAAGAAGTCCATGGTCTCGTACTTCTCCATGTTGATCATCTTGACCGAGCCGTCCTTGATCGTGTTGAGGAAGTCACGGCCGGCCTCGTTGGAGGTGACGATGATCTTGCCGGCCTGGCCGGCCTCGGTGACCGCGCGGACGATGCCCGGGCCGGCCTCGGAGTCGAAGCCGACCATGCCGGTGAGGTCCGGGTGGCCCTGGATGATGGCCGCGGTGTTGGCCGCGACCTGCTCGACGTTGGTGCCGGACTCCTCGTCGGCCACCACCTTG
This sequence comes from uncultured Alphaproteobacteria bacterium, assembly GCA_963733965.1. Taxonomy (GTDB): domain Bacteria; phylum Pseudomonadota; class Alphaproteobacteria; order Geminicoccales; family Geminicoccaceae; genus DATAOG01. Next base: position 206,971 of record CAVTFM010000046.1, on the reverse strand, counting down.
ACCCCCGGGCACTCCTTGGCCAGCGCGTCGCGCAGGCCCTGGCGGGCCTGGATGAAGTTGCTGGCGGCGAGGAACGAGATGGTGCCGATCTCGCCGGCCTTGAGGCCCGCCTCGGCGTGGTAGCGGCACTGGTACTGGCCGTGCTGATAGCCGAGATTGTACCAGTTGGTGCCCAGGTAAGTGAGGCGCTTGGACATCGGCAGGTCGCCGTCGGTCACGACCGTCGGGACCTGCTTCTCGATGCACTTGTCGACCTCGGAGGCGAGCGCGTCGTCCCAGCCGCCGACCACGATCACGCCGGCCGGGTTCTTGGTGCATTCGGCGTCGACCGTGGTGATGAAGGCGGCGAGGTCGACCGCGGTCGGGCCGGCGATCCGCACCTTGACGTTGAGCGCCTTGCGCGCCGACTCGAGCCCCGGGTAGACCCGCTCCACGAACAGCGGCAGGTTCGAGGCGTTGCTGATCCAGACGTACTCCTGGTTGCTGCGGCTGGGATCGCCGATCGGCACGTCCAGCCCGGTCGGCCCTTCGGCACGAACCGGCATGCCGGCCGCGATCGCCAGGAGCGCGACCAGCGCGCCGGCGCAGAACCCCGTTCGTCTCATGATGCCCTCCCTTGTGCCCTCTCCTGCGCCCTTTGCTGGAGCGCCCGTCGCGACTCCCGGCGCATCTCTTCGCGTAGTCTCAGGCGCGTCTTCGAGTAGTAGTCTCAGGCGCGGCCGCGCGCTCGCGCGAACTGGTCCAGCCCGACGCTGAGCAACAGCACGATACCGACCACGATCAGCTGCCAGAAGGGGTTGATCCCGGCGATGATCATGGCGTTCTGCAGCAGCGCCATGAGCAGCACCCCCAGGAACGCGCCGAAGATGGTGCCGACGCCACCGGACAGGCTGGCGCCGCCCAGCACGACCGCGGTGATCACCTTCAGCTCGACGCCCTGGCCCGCGAGCACCACCGCCGTGTTCAGGCGTGAGGCCAGCAGCGCGCCGGCGAGGCCGGACAACAGCCCCATGATCACGAAGAAGCTGAACACCGTGCGATCGACGTTGATGCCCGACAGCTTGGCCGCCCTGGCGTTGCCCCCGATGTAGTAGGCCTGGCGGAAGTACCGGGTGCGGCCGACCAGGAAGGCGAACAGCAGGACGATCACGGCCATGAACCAGAAGGGCGAGTAGATGCCGAGGATCTTCGTCTGGCCGAAGACCGTGTAGCCGTTGCCGATGTTGGTGACGCCGGCGCCGGAGACGAGCTGGAGCAGGCCGCGGTAGATCGACAGCGTCGCGAGGGTGGCGATCAGCGCATTGATCTTGAACCTGGTGACCAGGACGCCGTTGATGACCCCGAGCAGCACGCCCCATCCGCAACCGATCAGGAACGCCACGATCGGCGGCAGGGCCAGGTGCTTGGCGGCGAGACCCGCCATGATGCCGGAGAAGCCGAGGATGCCGCCGATCGACAGGTCGAACATGCCGCTGATCAGGAGCACCATCATCCCGCAGGCCAGGATGCCGGTCTGGGCGGTGTCCAGGAGGACGACCGCCGCGTTCGGGCCGCGCGTGAAGGTGGTCGGCTCCAGGATGGTCATCACCGCGATCAGGGCGCCGATCAGAACGATCAGCAACAGCTGCCGTTCCGTGGCGATGCGGACCAGCAGGTCTCTGCCGCGCGAGCGCGCGATGGCCGGGCTCTCGACCGCGGCCGCCGGGCTCTCGACCGCCTCGCCGGGAACGACCGCGGCGCTGGTGCCGGAGGAGGGAAGATCGCTGCTCATGCGGTACTCTGCTCCAGCTCATGATGGGCCCGGGGCGCGGCGAGCTCCAGGATGCCGATCTCGGTTGCGCTCGCGGCGTCGAGCTCGCCCACCACCCGGCCCTCCGACATGACCACGATGCGATGCGCGAGCGCCAGGACCTCCGGCAGGTCGGAGGACACCACCAGGAGGGCGAGGCCGCTGGCGGCGAGGTCCCGCAGGATGCGGTAGAGGTCGGCCTTGGAGCCGACGTCGACGCCGCGGGTCGGCTCGTCGACGATCAGGATGCGCGGCTCGCGCGCCAGCCACTTGGCGAGCAGCACCTTCTGCTGGTTGCCGCCCGACAGATAGCGCACCTCGCGCTCGACGCTCGGGGTGGCGATGCGCAGCTCGTCGGTATAGTGCTGGCTGACCTTGCGCATCTCGGCCTTGGACAGCAGGGCCGAGTGCGTGTAGGCGGCGAGGTTGGCGGCGACCACGTTCGCGGTGATCGTGAAGTCGGTGAACAGCCCGCTGTCCTTGCGATCCTCCGGGAGCATGGAGATGCCCGCAGCCATGGAATCCGCGGGACTGCGCGGGCGCAGCTCGCGGCCTTCGACCAGCACGCTGCCCGACTGGATGGGGCGCGCGCCGAAGATCGCCTGGCAGACCTCCGTGCGCCCGGCGCCCACGAGGCCCGCGAGGCACAGGATCTCCCCGTAGCGCAACGAGAAGGAGGCCCTGACCACCGGGTCGGCGACCAGGTCCCGGACCTCGAGGGCGACGGCGGCGTCGGTGGCGGCGCGCCGGGGATCGGGCTCGAACGAGAGCTCGCGCCCGACCATCAGCGAGATGAGCTCCCCAGGCGTCACCGATGCCGTCTCGCGGACGCCCGTGACGTGGCCATCCTTCATGACCGTCACCCGGTCGGAGATCTCGAAGACCTCGGCCATGCGGTGCGAGACGTAGACGACCGCGACGCCCTGAGCCGCAAGGCGCCGGATGACCCGGAACAGGTGGCGGCCTTCGTTGATGGTCAAGGACGAGGTCGGCTCGTCGAGGATCAGGAGCTTGAGCTCGTGCGAGAGGCCCTTGGCGATCTCGACCATCTGCTGCTGGCCCGGCGACAGTTGCGCGACCGGGGTGCGCGGGTCGATGTCGACCTCGAGGTCGGCCAGGATCCGGCGCGTGCCCTCGTACATCGGGGCCCGCCGGATGACACCCAGGGCGTTGACCGGCTGGCGGCCGGCATAGACGTTCTCGGCCACGCTGAGGGCGCCCACGAGGCTGCGCTCCTGGTAGACCATGGCGATCCCGGCGTCGGCGGCGCCCTGTTCGTTGAGGCCCACGATCGAGGTGCCGTCCAGCTCGATCGCGCCGCTGTCCGGCTGGTACACGCCCGCGACCAGATGCATCAGCGTCGACTTGCCGGCGCCGTTCTCGCCGATCAGCGCGTGCACCTCGCCGCGCCGGACCTCGAAGGAGACGTCATCGACGGCGCGGACGCCCGGAAAGGTCCTGGTCACCTTGTGCATGGCCAGGCGCGGCCGCTGGGACGATCGTCCACCGCCGCCCTGCCCGGCCGCCACGGTGGCGGCCCCCGCCTCCTGGTTCATGGCCGACCGGAGCGCTGGCGGGCTCGCGGACCTAGCGCCTGCGGCATGCTGGCCACCTCCGGTGCGACCCAGTGCATTGCTCTGTCCAGGGACCGCTCGACCGCCCGGTGGACACGGCACGGGTATTCACACAAACTATGCCCCGCCGGGATGGGCGATGTCAAAGGGATGGCCGCGCGCTTCGGTGAGGGCTGACCCGCCGCATGCGAGACTGACGCCAACGTGCTCGATTCGGCCCGCGGCCGCCGATGTCGAGCACGTCGTGTCTACAGCATTCGTCGATGTCGATGAGACATCGCCTTTTTATTTCGCGCCGGTGGATCGAGACGCCGAACGGCGGCTGGCCAAGCTTGGACGCTCAGGTGCGGCTCTAAGATCTTGCCGTCACGTTCAACTAGCCCAGCCCGGCGGCGACCCGCTCGAGGCCCGCGACGAACCGCTGCCAGCCGTAGCTTGCGCCCTGGTAGTTGGCCTCGTCCTCGGGCCGGAAGCCCGACTGCTCCATGCGCACGAGAACGCCGCCCTTGGTCGGTGTCAGCGTCCAGGTGACGACGGTCTTCAGTCCCCCCGCGGCCTCGTCGCCCGAAGCGTGCCAGCTATAGGAGAGCCGTTGGTTGGGCTCGACGACCAGGACCTGGCAGTCGACGACGCCGTTCCAATGCGGCATGGGCGTGGCGCGGAAATGGAACCTGTGGCCGACCACCGGCTGGAAGTCGTTGTTCATCAGCCACGCCTCGAGCAGCGGGCCTTGAGTGAGAGCCCGCCAGATCTTTTCCGGCGGATGCGGCATCTCGCGTTCGACGACGAGGGAGCGCGTGGCGGCGGCGAGTTCGGTCATGGGTGCATCCTGTTCAGCAGGGCGTCGAGGCGATCGAACCGGTCGCGCCAGAAGGCGCCGTAGAGGCTCATCCAGTCGATCAGGGGTGCCAGACCTTGCGGCTCTGCGCTGTAGTGGGTCTGGCGCCCCTGGCGCCGGTCGCGCACCAGGCCGGCCTGCTTCAGAACGGCCAGGTGCTTGGAGACCGCTGGTTGCGAGACTCCGGCCCGGTCGGTGAGCGCGCGCACGGTCTGTTCGCCCTCGCGGCTCAGCCGCTCGAAGATCGCCCGGCGGGTCGGATCGGCCAGGGTGCTGAAAAGCCGGTTCGCGGTCGTGAGCATGGCGTATCCATAACCCACGAGTTATGAATTGTCAAACCGCCGGCACCATGCGCGCGGCGGTGTGCCTGCCCAGGCCCGGCGGCAGCCGAGCGCAGCCTGCAGATCGAGAGCAGCGAGCCCGGGCCGGCGTGGACGCCGCTTCGACCGGGCCCCGACGACCTCCGGGTCAGGCCGGCTCCACCGCCGGCAGGCAAGCCTTCAACTCGTCCACCAGCACGCGCACGTTCTCGGAGTAGTCGATCGGGACCGCGACGAGATGCACGCCGCCGGCCTGGAAGGCCGCCTCGAGCGTCGGGATCAGCTCGTCCGCTGCCGCGACCCGGTGGCCCGTGGCGCCGTACGCCTCCGCATAGCGGATGAAATCGGGATTGCCGAACGTCATCCCCCAATCGGCAAAGCCGTCGACGGCCTGCTTCCAGCGGATCATTCCGTAGGCGTGGTCCTCGAGGATCAGGACGACGATGTGCACGCCGAGCCTGACCGCGGTCTCCATCTCCTGCGAGTTCATCATGAAGCCGCCGTCGCCGCAGACCGCGAGAACCCGCCGCTCCGGGTGCAAGAGCGCCGCCATGATGGCTGACGGCAACCCGGCGCCCATGGTCGCGAGAGCATTGTCGAGCAGCAGCGTGTTGGCGACGCGGGTCCGATAGTTCCGGGCGAACCAGATCTTGTACATGCCGTTGTCGAGGGTCACGATGCCGTCCTCCGGCACGACCGCGCGCACGTCGTGCACGATCCGTTGCGGCGTCAACGGATACCGGTCTTCGGTCGCCCGGTCGCCGATCCGCTGCCAGATCTCCTCGCGCAGCCCGATCAGAGCCGAGGCGTTGGTCAGCTTGCCTGCGAGACGCTCGGCCAGCATCGAGAGGCTCGCGCCCATGTCGCCCACGACCTCGGCGTGCGGAAAGAACACCTGCTCGACCGTGGCCGAGGTATGGCCGAGGTGGATCACCCGGGGGCCGTGCGGACCCATGATGAAGGGCGGCTTCTCCACGGTGTCATGGCCGACCGACAGGATCAGGTCGGCGCCCTCGATCGCCTGGTGCACGTAGTCCCGCTCCGAGAGCGCGGCCGTACCCAGGTAGAGGTTCGATCCGCCGCTGACCGCGCCCTTGCCCATCTGGGTATTGAAGAACGGAATCCCCAGGCGACCAACGAAGGCGGACAGGGGCAGGGCGAGGTGCGGGCGGCTCGCGGCCGCGCCCAGCATGATCAGGGGGCGCTCGGCCTCGAGGATCAGGGCGGCGGCCCGGTCCAAGGCGCTGGCAGGCGCGACCGGCAGGTCGATCGGATGGGGCGCGATCAGGGGAGCGTCCGCCTCCTCGGCGGCGATGTCCTCCGGCAGCTCCAGGTGGACCGGGCCGCGCCGCTCCTGCTCCGCGATCCGGAACGCGTCCCGGACCAGGGTGGGAATGCTGGCGGCGCTCACGATCTGGCGCGACACCTTGGTCAAGGGCCGCATGGTCGCGACCACGTCGACGATCTGGAAGCGGCCCTGTCGGCCGCTCAGGATCGGCTTCTGGCCGGTGATCATGATCATCGGCATCGCGCCGAGATGCGCGTAAGCAGCCCCGGTCGTCAGGTTGAGGGCGCCGGGCCCGAGCGTGGCGAGGCAGACTCCCGGCCGCCCGGTCAGCCGGCCATGGGTCCCCGCCATGAACGCGGCCGCCTGCTCATGGCGGGTCAGGACGAATTTGATGCGCGACCGCCGAAGGGATTCGATGACGTCGAGGTTCTCTTCGCCGGGCAGGCCGAAGACGTACTCGACACCTTCATTCTCCAGGGCCGCGACCAGCAGGTCGGAACCTTTGGTCATGGATCACATCCTCATGTCGCGCCGAGACCAGAGGTCCGGCGCGGCTCGGAGAGAGAGAGCTGCACGTCGAGAGAGAGAGCTGCACGTCGCTCGCCGCGGCGGCCGCGCCTCGTCGTCCGGTTCATTTCGGCCTCACCATAACGGTCCGCGAGGGGTCGCGGTTCGCCGCCGATGAGAAGGCTACATCTTTTCCATCCCGCCCGGTGCTGCTCGCGACATTGTGCTGCTCGCGACATGTGCGTGCTCGCGACCGGGAGAGCCAACGCGCTCGGCCGCCCGTCGCAGTCCACGCCTTTCGACCTGAACGGGCGCGCCGAGACGGTCCGCGGTCCCGGCGATGATCGCGAGATGAGGGTGCTGGATCCTGTCCGCGCCCTGCATGACGAATGCGCTCACTGCGGCCACGCGGGCGGCCACGCGGGCGGCCGCCGGCGGGGGTTCCGCGGCAACCTCCTGACCACGGCAACCTGCGACCCGGACAACGCCGGGCTCGCGCGCGAGCGCAGGCTTACGCCTCCCCGGCGCTCTTGCGGGCTTGGACCCGCCGGCCTTCGATCGTAGCATTGACGGGCGATCGTAGCATTGACGGTCCAGCCAGATCGCCGAGCAGGAGGGGAGCACGCCGATGACGACACTGGTCGACGAGCGGATGCTCGATCAGCGCCTCGCCCAGCTGGAGGCGGCGCGGCCCTGGAGCCCGCGCATCGTATCGCGCCTGGAGGCCCTGATCCGGGCGGATGACGACGCTGCGCTCTTTCGCGTCAACCCGTTCACCTTTGCCAGCCAGCGGGGCCTTGAGGAGGGCGAGACCGTCGACCTTTTCCTGCACGCCACGGCGCTCGGGCTGTTCGAGATGGACTGGCTGCTGGTCTGCCCGCGGTGCGCCTGCGCGGTCGAGAGTTTTGCCCGCTTGCGCGCCGTCCTGCGCCGCTTCCGCTGCCCGGAGTGTCACAACGAATACGAGGCGGCGATGGACGACTTCATCGCCATCTACTTCACCGTCTCGCCCCAGATCTGCGCGATCCGCTATCATCGCCCTGAGACGCTCGACCCGTTCGACTACATGTTCGCGTTCAAGGGTGTGCGCGAGGGGCGCAGGCCGGATGGCGTGGCTTATGTCGATTCGGTCCGGGCGGCGCTGCGGGGGCTGGCGTTTCTGGAGCCAGGCAAGGTCACCCGGTTCGCGCTCGAGGCCGAATTGGGCGCGCTGGCGGGGGTGAGCTCGGATACCGAGGCAGGCTTCGTGCTGGAGGTCGGGAGCGAACCAGCCGCCCTGCCGCAATCGCTGCGCCTGACCTATGTCGGCACCGGCTACCAGCCGGAACGGTCCGCGCTGGCCCCGGGGCCGGTCGCGCTCGAGGTCGAGAACCCCACGCCCACGCGCGGGGTCCTCGCGATTCTGCAGGTTGCACCAGACGCCGAGGACGAGCTGCTGCACTTCGACCCGTACCTGACGGGCAAGCACCTGCTGACCAGCCAGACGTTCAGGAGCCTGTTCCGTTCCGAGGTGGTGGGTGGCGCCCAGGGCCTCGCGATCCGGGATATCGCGCTGCTGTTCACGGACATCAGGGGATCGACCGCTCTCTATCAACGGATCGGCGATCTGAACGCCTTCCAGCTGGTCCAGCAGCATTTCGAGCTGCTGCGCGAGACGACCGTGCGCCATGGCGGCGCGATCGTCAAAACCATTGGCGATGCGGTCATGGCCGCCTATCCGGATGCGGCCCAGGCGGTCGGCGCCGCGCTCGAGATGCGGGGCGCGATCGAACGCTTCAACGAGGCCCAGCCCGAGCGGCCGGTGTCGCTCAAGATCGGCATCCATCATGGGGCGGCGATCGCGGTCACGCTGAACGACGATCTCGACTACTTCGGGCAGACGGTGAACATCGCATCGCGCGTCCAGGAAATGGCCGATGCCGAGGAAATCTGGATCACGGAGGACGTCTGGCACTACCCTGGCGTGCGTGCCGCTCTCGAAGCCTTTCCGGTCGAGCAGCGGACCGCCGAGTTCCGCGGCATCGAGCGTCCGATGACCGTGATGCGGATCAGCGGCCGGCGGCTATGACGTGGCGAAGTCGAGGTTGCATGACCGTGCTCGCGCGGATCGATCATGCCGCCGGAGCGAGGGCCACGATTTCGGCGCCGAGGCCCGACCGGTGCTGGATGCGATTGACGACTGCGCTCGAGGCAGGAAAGAGCGTGTCCCGAACGGGCAGACTGGCGGATGGAATGTCCGCCTAACTACCGTCCGCTGGCATCCATAATCGTTCCCGCATGTCCGAAATTTCTACGGTTTAGCAATGAGTTAAATTCGTTGACGTTCTTGCTAGTCCACCACCGTTCGTGATAATCTGCAACTCAATGTGGGATTGAATGTGGGTCTATCGCCATGAAGACGCTGACCGATATGACCGTGCGGACCGCCAAGCCGGGGCGCTACAGCGAGGGCACGGTGAAGGGGCTGATGCTGGTAGTTCGTGACCGCGGCACCCGCAGCTGGGTCCTCAGGTACCAGATCGGTGGGCGCCGCCGGGATATGGGGCTAGGCCCCTATCCCGAGATCGGCCTGGCCGATGCACGCGAGCGGGCGCTCGGCGCCCGCCGGCAGATAAAGCGCGACGGCAATGATCCGATCGCCGAGCGTAGGCGTGCCAAGATCCAGACCTTCAAGCAGGCGGCCGAAGCCCTGATCGAGAGCAAGCGAGCGGGCTGGCACAACGCGAAACATCGAGCGCAGTGGAGCTCCACGCTCACGACCTATGCCTATCCCAAGCTCGGCGCCCTGGACGTGAAGATCGTCGACACCACCGCCGTCCTCGACGTGTTGCGTCCAATCTGGGCGACCAAGACCGAGACCGCGAGCCGGGTGCGCCAGCGCATCGAGGCCGTGCTGGACTATGCGACTGCGATCAAGGCGCGCACCGGCGATAATCCGGCTCGGTGGAGGGGGCATCTCGACCATCTGCTCCCCAAGCCGTCGAAGATACGCGCTGTGAAGCATCATGCCGCCCTGGACTGGCGCCAGGTGCCGGCTTTCATGGCAGAGCTGGCGAAGCGTCAGTCTGTTGACGCCCGGGCGCTCGCGTTCGCGGTCCTGACCACCGCCCGGTCGGGCGAGGTGCGCGGGATGACCTGGAGCGAGCTCGATCTCGGGGACGGAGTCTGGACGGTACCTGCCAGGCGTATCAAGGCCGGTCGGGAGCACCGCGTGCCGTTGCAGCCCGGGGCGATCCGGTTGCTGGGCGAGGCTCGAGAGCCCGACGAACTGGTTTTCCCGAGCCCGATCAAGGCGGGCAAACCGCTGTCGGACGCGACGCTCGCAGCCGTGCTCGAGCGCATGCGCTACGGCCACATCACCGTGCACGGTTTCCGATCCACGTTCCGAGACTGGGCTGGCGAGACAACTTCGCACCCAAGGGAGGTGATCGAGGCGGCGTTGGCGCATCGGCTCAAAGACAAGGCCGAAGCCGCCTACGCCCGCGGCGACCTGTTCCAGAAACGCAGGAGGCTGATGGCGGACTGGGCGAGCTATCTCGTTTCGGCGCCGGCGGCCGTGCTCGAGCTGCAGGATCGGGGCGGAACTCGCGGGGTTTGAACCCTACACTCCCTGCACCTAGCGTTGGGCCGGGCTGGCGACGGCGGTCGTGTCCCTGGACGTGGTGTAGGAGCTCGGGAGCCGGGATCACCGTGGCGAATCGGGCCGATCTTGGTCATGTGGCCACGGGCGGGTAGCATGAGGCTGAGATCATCGCGCAAGGGCGCGATCGTTGCCAGGGTCATTTAGCGGGCCCGCTGCACCGACCACTCGTCGGTCTGCTCGAGCAGGATCGCACCAACGAGGGGGTGATCCCGGCCTCGTTGGGGAAGATGCCGACACCTCGGTGCGCCGCTTACTAATAAGCTCGCCGTTGAGGCGCTCGAGCGGGCTGGTCGAGTGAATCTTGGCGCGGTGCTCCTTGGGGAAGGTCACGTAGGCGAGGACGTCCTCCTCCGCCTCGTTGCGCAGGGCGGCGAGCTTGGGCAGCTTGGGGCGGACCTGGTCCGCGACCGGGCGCCACTGCGGCCGGGCGGCGCCGGCGTCGTCCTTGGCGAAGGCGGTGGGATGAACGCCGACACCACGCGCCGGCCGCTCCTGCCGGCGTGGGCGAATGCGTTGCGCATGAAATGCACGCGGCAGCGCTCCCAGGTGGCGCGGAACACGCGCGCGATCGCGGCCTTGATGCCCTCGTGCGTATCCGAGATCACCAGCTTGACCCCGGCCAGGCCGCGGCACTTCAGCTGGCGCAGTAAGTCGACCCAGAAGGTCTCGGCCTCCGAGGCGCCGATGGCCAAGCCCTTCCGGGAAACCAGGGTCGACGTTGGTGGTCGATCCGTTTCCCGGAAGCCTCTCGCCGGCCGTCGGTGTTAACCGCGACCGCGAGGGTCGCGGCGACCGAGACAATGCGGCCGGCGTCGCGCACCTTCAGGTAGGTGGCGTCGATCCACAGATAGGGCCAGTCGCCCTCGATCGGTCGATCGAGAAACGTACGCACGCGCTCGTCGATCTCCACGCACAGGCGGCTGACCTGGCTCTCGGAGATGCGGGCCCTGCCCAGCGCCTTGACCCGCGGCGCTCCGCACCGACCACCAAGGTCGGTGCTGGGAGCCAGCCGCGCGTCGACGCTGCGTGGTCGAAATGCCCTGCACGTAGGCTTCCTGGATCACTGCCGTCAGCGCCTTCTCGGCCACCCGGCGCGGCTCCAGGAAGCCCGGGAACTAGCTGCCCTTCCCGAGCTTGGGGATGCGCAGCTCCACGGTCCCGGCACGGGTCTCCCAGATCCTGGCGCCGTCGACGATAGTCTCAGTCGGCACCGGAGTTAAATCGCAAAGCGGCCAAGGCGCATGCCAGCCTTCGGTAGAAATAGTCAGGTGGAGATCGCCCATATCTTGACACACATACACAGATGCGCTAGATAAGATGCGTCAATCAGCTTAGCCCCAGCAATTGGCAGCTAAGCGTCTGACATAGAGGCACTCCCGGTACTCGGTAGGTGCACGTGATCCGGTCGACACACCGGCGCGCGCGCCTGCTTGTTACCCAGGTCAGGTGACCGCGAGCCACAGCAGAAAGCTGTGCGCAATGCGATTCCCACCATCGGAACTGATGCAGGCGTCAGCGCTGGCGGCGCGGTCTGCGCCCCGGCCCAATCCCCTCGCCAGCATCGTGCGCCCTGCCCGTGGTGCGACCGCGGCCCGCGAGACGATGCCCTAGCCGTCAAGCTGGATCAGGACGGGTCGATGACATCGCGATCGGCCGCGGACCCTTCTATAGGGTCGAGGCCGATCACCACGGGCCGAATGTCTTTGTGGTCTTGGTTGGCGATACTTCGAAGGCTCGGAAGGGCACGAGCTGGCGCCGAATCCGGTCGGTGTTGGAGCTCGCCGATCCGGTGTGGGCGGAGAACTCCATCTCATCCGGTCTGTCGAGCGGAGAAGGCCTGATCTGGTCGGCGCGCGACTCGGTCGTCACGCGGCAACCGATCAAAAAAAGGGGCCGCGTCGCCGGCTACGAGGATGTGCAAATCGACCCTGGTGTCGCCGACAAGCGCGCGCTGGTGATCGAGGAGGAGTTCGCCTCAACGTTGCGCGCAATGGGCCGGCCGGGGAACACGTTGTCGCCAGTGATCCGACAAGCCTGGGACCGCGGCGACCTCCGGATACTCACCAAAACCAGCCCGGCGCGCGCGACCGGCTCGATGATCTCGATCATCGGCCACATCACTGCCGAGGAGTTGCGCCGCTACCTCGACCGCACCGAGGCCGGCAACGATTTTGCCAACAAATTCCTTTTCGTTTGCGTTCGGCGCTCGAAGTTGCTGCCCGACGGTGGCGACCAGATCAACCTTGGGCCAATCAGCCAGAGGGTCGCCGCCAGTCTACAGAAGGCTCGCACGACGGGAGAGGTCACGCGCTCGCAGGCCGCCCGTTCTCTCTGGCATGATGTCTACCCGGCTCTGTCCGACGGAAAGCCCGGCCTCCACGGAGCAGTGACGGCCCGCGGCGAGGCCCACGTCACGCGGCTTGCGCTGCTGTTCGCGCTCCTGGCATGCTCGGCCGTGATCGAGGTCGAGCATCTCGAGGCCGCGCTCGAGGTATGGCGCTACGCGGATGCGAGCGCCGGCTACGTGTTCGCCGCCTCGATTGGTGATCCGGTCGCGGACGAGATCATGCACGCGCTCGCGGGCGCTGCGCCGACAGGTCTGACCCGAACCGACATTTCCGCTTTGTTCGGGCGGCACAAGGATCAGGGTTCGCTCGCGGCGGCGTTGGAGCAATTGGCCGGGCGTGGCGTGGCGCGGGTCGCGTGGATAAGCACCGGCGGCAGGCCCGTCGAGATGTGGTATGCGGCATGACCCTTTTTTCGCTTCCTTCGCTTTTTTCGCGGCTCGTCCCCCTGTCATGATCCGCCCGCAGCGCTTCGAGGCTGATGAGCACCCCTGTGGTCGGGAACGGCTTGCTGGAGGTCACGTCGAGGGGCGCCACGCTCTGCTTCAGCGTTCGGCGAACGCCGAGGACCAGGGCGAGCTGGTCGGTCGTGATCCACGCAAAATCGCGCCCGCGGATTGGAGGGCGGCGGGCGTTGAGCCCTCCGGCGTGATGCAGGCGATCCGGGCCAAGTGCCTCGACTGCGTCTGCCATCAGCCGGGCGAGGTGCGCAAATGTGTGGCGGTTACCTGCCCGTTATGGCCGTTCCGCATGGGGACCGACGTCTTCCATGGCAAGCGAACGCTGTCCGGAAAAATGAGCGGGTAACCCGGTGATTTTAGGTGAGGCGGACTGGAGCGAGGCGCGGAGGCCGACTGAGGACTACGGCTTTGGAGACGCGACTTTCTGGGCAGCGTCGGCGGCGGCCGTCACGGCACCCGCGGCGATGGGATTTGGTCCATCCGCCGGTGATCACGTCGGTCTGGTCGTAGCCCTCAACTCGAGGTGCACCTTGTATTCTCGACCCGGATCAATCCACGCCCCGCGGGGGGCCACCCTGCTCGGCCCTGGGCCTCGGCCTACCTCGTCATCGGAGTCGGTGCTGCCGCGCATGATCGCCAAGATGGAGATCCTCGGTTGCGACAAGTCGGTGGTCGGACTGGTGATCCCGACCGGCTATTCGTTCAATCTCGACGGCACCTGCATCTACCTGACCATGGCGGCGGTGTTCCTGGCCCAGGCGACCAACACCGAGCTGACCTTCACCCATCAGCTCGGCCTGATCGCGGTCCTGCTCCTGACCTCGAAGGGCGCTGCCGGGGTGACCGGCTCGGGCTTCATCGTGCTCGCCGCCACGCTCGCCTCGCTCGGCACCGTGCCGGTCGCCAGCATCGCGCTGATTCTCGGCGTCGACCGCTTCATGTCCGAGGCGCGGGCGCTCACCAACCTGATCGGCAATGGCGTCGCGACGATGGTCGTGGCGAGGTGGGAGAACGCGCTCGACATGGCGCGCATGCGCCGGCATCTCGACCAGGAGACCGAGGAGGAGGCGGACGACCCGGAGAAGGTGCTGGTCACGCAGGAGCTCGTCGACGAGCACGCCCACGATGCCGGGTCCAGGCCGGCCGCAGCACGAGCCTGAAATCCTGGCCGACCTCCGCAAGCAGGCTGGCGTGAGCGATCCGGTTGCCGTCGAACGACCGCGGGCGCCGACCGCACCGCCCGGAGTAGCCGGGCGGACTTCAGACGACCTCCCGCCGCGCGCCTTCTGCACGATCGCCAGCCCCTCGCCGACCGCGTCGATCCCCTCCGCGATCCGGTCGTCATGACCGCAGGCCTCGGCGAGCAGGGCCAGGTAGTGGGGCCGATCCATGTCAACGCCGCGGACCGGCGATCGCCGCGCCGGCGCCCCTTGGCCTGGCTCGAGCTTCGCCGTCGACCTGCCATGTCTTGAGCTCCGGTCGCTTCGACGAGACGCGACATTTACGAGCAGCCGGCCGTGCTGGCATCGACTATCGCGCCGACACCTGGCACCATGAGATCGGGCACTCGAGCGCAAGGTCGCCTTGTTGCCGGCAGCTGGGGCGTCCGCAGTCCGGGGGACGACGAATCCCGCCCGGGCCGAGGCAGGGCGAGCAACCAGCCAACCGATCTGGCACCCTAACTGCTCGCGTCGTATGGTCTCAACAACGAAGGGGGAGAAAACCATGAAGGAGCGGCCAAACTGCAAAACGGTCCGTGGCCTGGCGCTCGCCGCCGCTGCTGCCGGCATCCTTGCGATCGGGCTCGTGGGCGGCGCTGCCCGCGCCGCTGACGGGTATACCCCGGCGGATCCCGAGCCCGGAACCGAGATCCCGGCCGCGGCCGTGAAGTTCGGCATGCGTCCCTATGCCGACAACACCTTCTACATCATCGCCATGAAGAAGGGCTGGTTCGAGGAGGTCGGCATCAAGATCCTGCCGGAGCCGGAGGGCCTCAAAGTCACCGACAACAACGTGATTGCCCTGCTCTTGAATGGTCAGCTCGACATGTCGAGCCAGTACTGCCCGCTGCTGCTGCCGACCTACAAGACCTCGAACAAGCTCAAGTGTGTCGCCTTCACCGACAATTTCCTGGGCACGGCGATCCTCGCCAATCCGGCGCTGAAGCTGAAATCGTTCAAGGATTACATCAAGGAAGGGATGTCGTTCGAGGACGCGATCACCGCGGCGCTCAAGCCGATGGAGGGCAAGACCCTCACGGGCTCGCCGGTGCTGAGCAAACGGCCGTTCGAGGACATCGTCGCGCAGTTCTCCGGCGTCAAGTGGGACCTGGAGCTGATGGACGACGCCAAGGCACTCGTGCTCGCCAAGGCCGGCCGGATCAATTTCGCCGACCCCGAGGGCGCACCGATCGTCTATACCCTGATGCAGGCGGGCTGGACGGACCTGATCGACATCGGCGACCTCTATGAGCACGGCCCCGGCGGCCTCGATTCGCCGGTCGAGAAGCTGGTCGCGAACGTCGGCATCGCCGGCAATGCCGATTTCGTCAACGCCCACCAGAACACCGTGCTCCGGTTCCTTTCGGTGGTCTGGCGGACGATCGACGCGGTCGACAAGGACCCGTCGCTGTTCGACCTCCAGGCGCCGTATCTGAACAGCGTCGCGGGCACCAGCTTGGACGGCAAGGGCGTGGAAGCCACGGTCAAGATCCTGGATCCGTTCTCGCCCTTCGACTATAGCTCGACCTACTTCACCGACCAGTCAAGTATCCTCTACTACAAGAACGCTTGGCCCGCGATCATCGCCGACTGGACCGAGAAAGGGCTCGTTCCGAAGGGCGCGGTCACCGCCGACGACGTCATCTGGGCGGCGCCGATCTGGCACCAGATGAAGGACTACAGGGCCAAGGCGGAGGGTTTGATCAAGGGGCTCGAGGGCAAGACGCTGAGCGCCGACCATCAGAAGCTCCTGGATCAGGCCAAGCACCACTTCGAGATCTTCGACTTCCTGGATGCCTACCGCCTCGCGGCGGCGGCTGCCGCCTGAGCGGCGGCGCCTGGTCTTGAGCAGAGCCGGCAGGTGAAAGCCGCCCCCGGCGCGTCGGTCGGCCCCGGCCGTGGCGGATCGGATCCGGTCCGCCACGCGCCCGTTGCCGCCAGCTTGGCTCGAGCGGGCCAAGAACCGACCCCCCAGCCCGTGCGGGCAGCGGTCGGCGGGCGCATGCGGCACTTCCCCGCCGACCTTCGCCTCGACCCGCTCGGGCTCGTCGGGGTCCTGCTGCTGCTGGTCGTCTGGCAGCTGCTGACCTATGTCGTGCCGCTGTTCTCGCTGCCGCCGCCCTGGTCGGTCGCGGCCCGGATCGGGGACGACTTCGTCCTCGCCGAGGAGCTGTCAGCCTACGGCCTGCCCGCGACCGGGCTTTGGAGCAGCATCGTCTTCACCGGGTCCAACGTCCTGATCGCGGTCGCGATCGGCAGCCTCGTCGGCACGATCGGCGGCCTGGTGACCGCGCGCTTCGAACTGGCGCGCGCGGTGCTCGACCCGATCCTTTTGACCATGGGCACGATTCCGATCCTGGTGCTGGCGCCGTTCTTCCTGATCTGGTTCGGCGTTGGCCGGGCGAGCGCGGTCCTGCTGGTTGCGATCTACGTTGCTGTGATCCTCTACGTCTTCGCTCAGCGCGCGGCCGACAATCTCGACCCGGTGTACGAGGAGTCGGCCTATACCCTCGGCGCGACCCCGGGCCGGATCGTCCGGGACATCCTGATTCCCGGGACGGTGCCGCAGATCCTGGGCGGCATCCGGATCGCGCTCGCGGGCGCCTGGGGCCTGGAGGCGATCGCCGAGCTGCTCGGCGCTCAATACGGCATCGGTAAGATCGTCCAGGTCCTCGCGGGCGCCACCGACGTCGAGGGCATCTTCGCGGCACTCCTGGTGCTGGGGCTCGCCGCGGTGATCTTCGATGCCCTGGCAGCGCTCCTGTTCTCCTCTATCGCCGCGTGGAGCGTCGCTGCACGAGCTGGCGAGGGTTAGCGGCCCGTGCGGAAACCGAACGACGACGTGGTGATCGCCGCTTCCGGCCTGTCGCGGACGTTCCGGCGCGCCGACGGCCAGGCGGTGCAGGCGGTCGCGGACGTCAGCTTCGAGGTTCTGCGCGGCCAGTTCGTCTGTTTGGTCGGACCATCAGGCTGCGGCAAGACGACCCTTTTGCAGATGATCGCGGGCCTCCTCCTGCCGACCGCGGGCGCCCTCGAGGTCGGCGGCGCGATCGTGACGCGCCCGAGCCCCGATCGCGGCATGGTCTTCCAGAAAGACAGCGTGTTCCCGTGGCTGCGGGTGATCGACAACGTCGAGTATGGCCTCGTCTGCCGCGGCGTCGCCAGGGCCGAGCGGCGGAGGGTCGCCGAGCACTATCTGCAGCGGGTCGGCCTCGCCCATGTGGCGCGCGCCTGGCCGCGCGAGCTCTCGGGCGGCATGCTGAAGCGCGTGGCGGTCGCGACTGTGTTCGCCAACGGCGCGGGCGTCCTCCTCCTCGACGAGCCGTTCGGGGCGCTCGACTACGTGACCAAGCGGCAGCTGCACGACGTGCTCCTGACGCTCTGGGGAGAAACCGACAGGGGTCAGCGGCGCACGGTGATGTTCGTCACCCACGACGTCGACGAGGCGATGATCCTCGCGGATCGCATCCTGGTGTTCCAGAGTGGCCGGATCGTCGACGACATGGCGATCACGGCGGAGCGGCCGCGCACCACCGACGCGCTGCTCGAGCCCGCGATGGTGACGAACAAGCACGTGCTGCTGGCGCATCTCGGGCTCGAGACGATGCGGTCGGAGCGGCCGCTAACGGCAGCGAGGTAGCCCGCCGATGCCATCCTTCCTGAGGCGTCACGGCGTGTCCATCCTGGTCCTGCTCGTCATGGCCGGGATCTGGCAGATCCTCTCGATGGTGTTCACCGCCGAGGCGGTGCCGGGCGAGCCCATGGTGCCGGGCTGGCAGGTCGTCGTCACGCGCACCTTTCTGTCGCTCGCCGACTACTGGGAGGGCGGGCTTGGCGTGCCCTCGGTCGCGGAGGGCGCGCCGCCCAGCTATCTCGCCGCCTTGCTCGCCATCCTCAGCCACTCGCTCGACACCATGGTCCGGCTGTACACCGGG
The DNA here is from genome assembly GCA_963733965.1 of uncultured Alphaproteobacteria bacterium. Taxonomy (GTDB): domain Bacteria; phylum Pseudomonadota; class Alphaproteobacteria; order Geminicoccales; family Geminicoccaceae; genus DATAOG01. The sequence goes on along the minus strand of CAVTFM010000046.1, from coordinate 189,051 downwards.
CTTCTGGTCGGCGGCGTGATCGGGACGGCGCTCGGCCTCGCCGTCTCCTGGTCGCGCTGGAGCCGACGGATCGTCGATCTGCCCGTGCAGATCATCCGGACCCTGCCGCTGCTCGCCATGGTGCCGTTGTTCCAGCTCTGGTTCGGGACCTACTTCGTCGGCAAGGTGATCTTCGTCGCCTACGGCGTCGGCGTCATCTTCTTCGCCGGCACGGTCAACGCGGTCCGCAATGTGCCGCAGATCTACATCGACAACGCCCGCACCCTCGGTGCCTCGCGCCTTCGGCTCTATCGCACGGTGATCCTGCCGGCGATCTTTCCCGAGCTCCGGGCAACCATTCTGCTCAGCCTCGGCACCGCCTGGGCCGCGGTGCTCGGGGCCGAGTACCTCGGCGCCCAGTCGGGGCTCGGCTACATCATCGTCTATTCCGAGCAGTTCGCCTATCTCGACCGGATGTTCGTGATCGCGCTCTTGTTCGTGACCTACGCCTCGATCAGCTACGCGCTCTTCGACCGCCTGTGCCTCCGCCTGTTGCAGTGGACGCCACGCGCTGGTCGCGACGTGATCGTCGGCTGAGGCGCGGAACTCACGGACTCACCATCTGCCAAGGCGCCCGATCATGGCCAAATGGACCGCCCGCAGCATCGCAGAGGCCGTGAGCGGCGGGCAGCGCACCGCGCTCACGGTGATCGACGAGGCCCTCGGACGGATCGAGCGGGCTAATCCGGGTTTGAACGCGCTGGTCGAGATCACTCCCGAGCGCGTGCGCGCCGACGCGCGGGTGGTCGATGGTCGGGTGGCCGCCGGCGAGGTCTTGCCTCTGGCCGGCGTCCCGGTCGCCGTCAAGGACAACATCTGGGTTGGCGGTCGACGTGTGACCCAGGGCTCCAGGCTGTTCGCTGAGTTTCGCGCAGCGGCCGATGCGATCGCAGTCGAGCGGCTACGCCGCGCTGGCGCCGTGGTGGTCGGCATGGCGAATACGCCGGAGTTCGCGGCCAAGGGCAACACCACCAATCGGCTCTTCGGGCCGACCCGCCACCCGATCGACCCGAGGCTGACGCCCGGCGGATCGTCGGGTGGCCCGGCCGTGGCCGTCGCCGCAGGTATGGTGCCGCTGGCGATTGGCACCGATGCCGGCGGCTCGAGCCGCCGGCCGCCGGCCCATGTCGGGGTCGTGGGCTTCAAGCCGTCGTTCGGCGCCATCCCCTACGGTCCGGGTTTCGCCGAGCCCTTCATCGGTCTGTCGGTGGTCGCACCGATCGCGGCGAACGTGGCCGACGTCACCCTGGCGTTCGAGGTCATGGCGGGGCCCGATCCTCGCGATCCCGATTCGGTGCCGGTCGAAGACGGGACGTCCGGGGCCCGAAGCCCGCTCAAGATCGCTTACAGCCCCCGCTTCGGGCTCGAGGTGCCGGTCGACCCCGACGTCGAGGCGGGCACCGAGGACGCGCTCGCGGCGCTCGCCGCCTCCGGGATGACCATCGTCCGCCAGGACCCGGTGTGGCCGGCCGCGGCGACCGAGACCGCGCTGATGCCGCTGCAGCAGGCCGGCCTCGCGGCGCTCCATGGCGCGCGCTTCCGTCGCGAGCCGGGCATCTTCGATCCGGATATCGCGGCCCAGATCGAGCGCGGACTCGGCCTGGGCGGAGTGGAGGTGGCCCAGGCGCTGGCGCTCGGGGCCGAGATCGGGCGCGCGCTCGCCGGCTTCCTGGCCGAGGTCGATCTCCTGCTCGGCCCCACCACCCCCTGTGTCGCCTGGCCGCTCGAGCGCCTGGGCCCCGAGACGATCGGGGGCGTCGCGGTCAGCCCCCGGGGCCATGCGGTGTTCACGCCCCTGTTCAATCACGCTCGGGTGCCGGCGCTCTCGCTGCCCTGCGGGCGCGGGCGGGACGGCCTGCCGGTCGGGCTGCAGATCATCGCGGGGCGCGGCCGCGACCGCCGGGTGCTCGCTTTCGCCGCCCAGGCGGAGGCCGTGCTGGCGGCAGCGATCGGCGGCCCGCTGTCTGCGGCCGGGTGACGGCGCTCGCATGCGGATCCTGCTGCTCAATCCGAACACCAGCGTTGGCGTGACCGACCGGATGTACGCCGTGGCCAGAGCGGTGGCGGCGCCCTCCACCGAGATCGTGCCGTTGACCGCGCCCCGTGGCGTGCCGTACATCGCGACCCGCGCGGAAGCGCTGATCGGCGCCGCGGTCGCGCTCGAGATGCTGGCCGAGTCGCACGAGGGGGCCGACGCGGTGATCGTCGCCGCGTTCGGGGACCCGGGGCTCGGCGGGCTGCGCGAGCTCGCCGCCGTGCCGGTGATCGGCCTCGCCGAGGCGGCGATGCTGACCGCTTGCATGCTGGGCCGCCGGTTCGCGATCGTCAGCTTCGCGCGGGCGCTCGGCCCCTGGTACGAGGAATGCGTCGAGTGGCATGGCCTGCGCTCGCGCCTCGCGGCGATCCGCCTGGCCGACGCCGCCTTCGCCTCGGTGACCAGCGTCCAGGACGAGATGGCGGACGCGATCGTCGAGGTCGCGAACCGGACGGTCGCCCTGGACGGGGCGGACGTGGTCATCCTCGCCGGCGCCCCGCTCGCCGGGCTCGCCGGTCGCATCGCCGACCGGGTCCCGGTCCCGCTGGTCGATGGCGTGGCCGCCGCCGTGCGCCAGGCCGAGACGCTGGTCTGCCTGCGGCCGCGCAAGGCGAGCGCCGGCTCCTACCGGCGGCCGGATCCCAAGCCTTCGGTCGGTCTGCCGCCGGCGGTCGCCCGTTTCCTGGGCACCGCGGACGGGGAGCCGGCGAGCTCGTAGCCGCGACGGGAATCGCCAAGACCGCAATCTAGGAGCCTGTCCGAGTATTAGCGCGTGAGGGATGGACGAGCAGGACGCGGCGTGGTTGATCAGCTTGCATGAGCAAGACCTTTCGGGCGTGGGACGTGGATCAGGTCTGGCTGTTGCCGCCGTCGGTCCACGACTTCGTGCCGGCGGGCCATCCGGCGCATCTGGTGCGCGAGCTGGTGCGCCGCGAGCTGGACCTTTCGGCGATCGTCGAGCCCTACGAGCGGGAGGAGCGCGGCCAGCCGCCCTACCACCCGGCGATGATGGTGGCGCTGCTGCTCTATGCCTACACCCAGGGCGTCTACGCCTCGCGGCGGATCGCCAGGGGCTGCGAGGAGCGGCTCGACATCATGGCGGTGACCGGCCTGCAGCGGCCGGATTTCCGCACCATCTGCGACTTCAGGAAGCGCCATCTGGCGGCGCTGGCGGCGCTGTTCGTGCAGGTCCTGCGGCTGTGCCGGCAGGCGGGGCTGGTCAGGCTTGGCCACGTCGCGCTCGACGGCACCAAGCTCAAGGCCAACGCGAGCAAGCACAAGGCGATGAGCTATGGCCGGATGACGATCGGCCGAGGCGGCGCTCGCGGCCGAGGTCAAGGCTGGCTGGCCAAGGCCGAGGCCGCGGACGCCGCCGAGGACGCCGAGCATGGCCCCGAGCGGCGCGGCGACGAGCTGCCGGACTGGGTCGCCGACCCGCAGGCGCGGCTCGAGCGCCTCCGCGCGGCCAAGGCGGCGCTCGAGGCCGAGGCGAGGGCTGACCCGCCGCCGCCAGACGCCGAGCCCGGCCCGTCCTCGGGCATGGTCGATCACGGCCGTCCGGCGCGCGCCCCGGCCGCGCGCCTGGCTTCCAGCGCCGACCTTGGTGGTCGGCGCGAAGCGGCGCGTCCGCCGGCGCGGGCGCAGCGCAACTTCACCGACCCCGACAGCCGGGTCATGAAGACCAGGGATGGCTTCGTCCAGGGCTACAACGGCCAGCTCGCGGTCGACGCCGCGCATCAGATCATCACCGCCCAGCGCCTGACCACCAACGGCAACGACCAGGCGGGCCTCGTGCCGCTGCTCGAGGCCACCACGGCCGCGCTCGGGCGTAAGCCCCGCGAGGTCTCGGCCGACGCCGGCTTCTGCCGCGAGGACAACCTCGAAGCGCTGGCGGCGCGCGGCATCCGCGGCTACCTGGCGCCCGGCCGGGGCCGTCACGGCAACCCCGACCCGAGTGGTCAGCGCCAGGTCCGGCCGGGCTCGCGGATGGCCGCGATGGCCGCCCGGCTCAGACGCGCCGGCCGCCGCTCGCGCTATCGCCTGCGCAAGCAGACGGTCGAGCCGGTGTTCGGTCAGATCAAGCACGCCCGCGGCTTCCGCCAGTTCCTCTTGCGCGGCTTCGCCAAGGTCCAGGCCGAATGGGCACTGGTCTGCATCGCGCACAATCTGACCAAACTGGTCAGCGCCCACGCTATCTGAGCCCACCGCCACCCGCACCTCGGCCATCCCGCCATGTCCATCGACACGACCCGCCAGCCCAGGCCATCACCAACCCCATCCCGCCGAACCATTATCCGGACAGGCTCCTAGATGGCAAGATACTCTTTCATGACGTCGCTCGCGGCGATCTGCGCCTGCGAGCCTTGGGCGACGATCCGACCCTTTTCCAGAATGATGAAGCGGTCGGTCATGCGAAACAGCATCGACACGTTCTGCTCGACGATCACCAGCGTCATCTGCTCGTTGCGATTGATCGCGACCAGGATCTCGGCGATCTGGCTGACCAGCACCGGCATGATGCCATCCGACGGCTCGTCGAGGAGCATGAGCTTGGGATCGGTCATCAAGCCGCGCCCGATCGCGAGCATCTGCTGTTCGCCCCCGGAGAGGGTGCCGGCGCTCTGGCCCAGCCGTTCCCGCAGCCGCGGAAAGTAGTCGAGAACCTCGTCGATCCGGCTGCGGCGCGCCCGGCCCGACGCGATGCGGCCCATCTCCAGGCTCTCGCGCACCGACAGCTTCGGGAACATGCCGCGGCCCTGGACGACGGTCGTCATGCCGCGCCGGGCGCGCTCGTGCGCCGGCACATTCGTGACGTCGCGACCATCGAAGGTGATGCGGCCGGCGGCCGGGCGGATCAAGCCCGAGAGGCACCGGATCAGCGTCGACTTGCCCATCCCGTTGCGACCGAGCACGCCCAGGATCTCGCCCGGGGCGACGCTCATCGAGATGTCGCGCAGCACGGTGATCGGCCCGTAGCCCGCAGTAACGTCGTCGACCTCGAGAATCATTGCTCGCCGCCGAGATAGACCTCGCGCACCTGGGCGTCGCGCCCGATCTCGTCGAACGAGCCTTCGACCAGCACGCGGCCGAGGTGCAAAACCGTGATCGGCGCTTGCAAGGCGCGGATGAAATTGATGTCGTGCTCAATGATGATGGCGGAGACGTTGAGCTCTGCGATCAGGCTGCGCACGAGCTGGCCGGTCGCGACCGTTTCCTCGGCGGTCATGCCGGCGGTCGGCTCGTCGAGCAGCAGGAGCTTGGCATCGTTGGCGAGCAGCAGCCCGATCTCCAGCCACTGCCGCTGGCCGTGGGAGAGATTTCGGGCGAGGACATCCGCCTGGTCCTCGAGACGGACCAGCTCGAGCACCTCGGCGATCCGCGCCCGGCCGCCGCTCGACCGCCGGGCGGCCGCGAGCACGGCGAGCTCCGCGTTCTCGAACACGCTCTGATTATCGAACACGCTCGGCGTCTGGAATTTGCGTCCGATGCCGCGCCGGGCGCGCGCCGGAACCGGCAGCTGCGTGATCTGCTCGCCGCGATACCAAATCGTGCCGGCGGTTGGCCGGAGGTGGCCGGAGATCATGCTGATGAAGGTGGTCTTGCCAGCGCCGTTCGGCCCGATGACGCAGCGCAGGTCGCCGCTCTGGAGCCGGAAATCGATCGCATCGTTGGCGAGCAGGCCCTGGAAGCGCTTGGTCAGGCCCTCGGTTCGCAGGAGCTCCGCCATAGCCCTCAGCTCCGCCGCCCGGCCGCAAGCAGTCGGGCGATCGCGCCGGCCACGCCGCCCTTCAGGAACAGGATCACCAGCACGAACAGAACGCCGAGCGCGAGCTGCCAGTAGTCGGGCATGATCGCGTTCAGGTAGTTCGAGAGCGAGGAGACGAGGATGCCGCCGAGTAGCGCCCCGAGCAGGGAGTTGCGGCCGCCGATCGCAACCCACACGACGACCTCGGTCGAGAACTGGACGCCGGCGAGGGAGGGGGCCACGAACGCGGCGTGCGTGCCATAGAGAGCGCCCGCGAGGCAGGCGATCGCACCTGAGAGGGCGAACGCTGCGGTCTTGTACAAAGGGGTGCGCACGCCCAGCGCCAGCAGCCGGTCTTCGTTCTCGCGCACACCGACCAGGAGCTTGCCGAAGGGTGCCCCGCTCAGGCCCTTGAGCAAGGCGAACGCCGCCGCGACCACGACCAGGACGAGCTCGTAGATCGGCGCGTCTTCCGACAGCGAGATCTCGCCGAGTGGGCCGAAGGTCAGCGACATGCGGTCGATGTACATGCCGTTCCAGCCACCGGTGATCTGCGACTGGCTGACCGCGAGCTGCTCGACAATGATCGAGAGAGCGAGCGTCACGATCACGAAATAAGCGCCGCGCACGCCGACACTGAACAGGAAATAGCCGATGATGGCGGCGAGCACGCCGCCCAGCACGACGCTGCCAAGCAGGCCGAGGTAGGCGCCGTTGACGGGCAGCGCCGTCTGCCGCATGGCGAGCCCCATGGTGTAGGCGCCGAGCGCGAAGAACGCGGCCTGGCCGAAGCTCACGATGCCGACCTGGCCCCAGAGCAGGGCGAGCGACAGTGCCAGCATGCCGAACAGCATGTATTGCGGCAGGATGTAGATCGGATAGCCGGAGATCACGGCGGGGAGCGCGGCGGCCGCGAGCAGGACCACGACTGCGGCCGCCGTCTCGCCGTCCAACCGCCTCCGGCCGGACGCGCGGAGCCCGGCGCGGCCGAGCCCGCCGGCCGGAACCCCGTGGGTGAGCTTCATCGCTCGCCCCAGAAGCCCTGCGGCCGGAAACGGAGCACCGCGATCGCGAGTGCGAAGACGATGGTCTGCGCGAACGCCTGGCTCGAGGCGAGCGCGATGATCGTCTCGGACCCGCCGATGAGGAAGCTGCCGATCAGCGTGCCGCCGAGCAGCTCGCCGAGACCGCCGACCGTGACCACGAAGAACGAGCGCACGAGGTAAACGTTGCCGATATAGGGATCGACGCTCAGCATCGGGCTGATCAAAGCGCCGGCGAGGCCGGCGACGAGTGCGCCGCCCGCGAACACGAGCTTGTAGGTGCGGCCGATGTCGAGACCGAGCAGGCTCGCCATCTCGCGGTTTTGGATCAAGGCCCGGATTCTGATGCCGAGCGAGGTCCGATAGAGCAGGAAGGCGGTCGCCCCCAGCAGCAGCAGCGAGAAGCCTGCGACCGCCGTGCGATAGGCCGGCACGGCGACCGGTCCGAGGTTGAAGGCAAGGGGCAAGGGGTTGGTGACGTTGCGGAAGTCGGTGCCGAAGACGATCTTGATAACCTCGGTCGCGATCAGGAAAAACCCCCAGGTCAGGAGCAGCGTCTCGAACGGGCGATCGTAGAAGTGCCGGATCACGAAATGCTCGAGGAACAGCCCGATGACCCCGACGCCAGCCGCCGCGACCAGCACCGCGACGACGAACGGCACGCCCGCCGACGTGCAGGCCCAGGTGAAGTAGGCGCCGAGCGTCAGCATCGCGCCGTGGCCGAGATTGATCACCCCGATCAGACCGAAGATGATCGCGAGGCCGAAGGCGGCGAGCGCGAGGACGAGCGTGATCGAGACCGTGTCGACCAGAACCTCGAGGGCCAGGATCATGGGCGCCCCGCTACGCGGCCGGGATCGCGAGCGCCGCGCGGTCCAAACGCGCGGACCGGCGGTCCGGCGGGGTCAGAGCGGTAGATTGCAACGGGCGTCCAACGGCTCGACCGAATCGAAGTGCTGCACCTCCTCGAACATGTCGTTGACGCCGGTCCAGCCCTTGCGCACCTGCATCAGGTAGGAGGGCAATACCATCTGATTGTCGATCGCGCGCATGCGCACCGGCCCCTGCGGCGCGCCGTCGAAGGTCATGTCTTTGAGGCCCTCGCGGAGCGCATCCGTGCTGACCTTGCCGGTCTTCTCGATCGCCCTCGCGGCCATGTAGGCCGCGTTGTACATGGCGACGCCGACCGTGTTCATCAGCGCGTCCTGACCAAACTTCTGCTTAAAGCGCTCAAGGAACACCTTATTGTTCGGTTGCTTGATGGTCATGAAGTAGTCGAAGCTGACATAGTCTCCTTGGGAGACCTGCGGCCCCAGGCCCGAGGTCACCACCTCCTCGTCGTCCACCGTCCAGAACGCGAAGTGGTCCTTCATGCCGGCGGCCGCGTATTGGCGCCGGAAGTTCACGGTGTCGCTACCGGTCAGCGAGTGGAAGACGATATTGGCGCCCGAGCCCTGGATCTCGCGCAGGACCAATTCGTACTGTGGCGTGTTGAACGGGATGTAGACCTCGCCGACCACCTCGCCGCCGAGCTCCTTGAGCTTGCGCTTGGTAACCAGGTTGGTGACCCGCGGCCAGGCGTAGTCGGAACCGATCATGAAGAACTTCTTGCCGAACTTGTTCATCATGTACTCCATGTGCGGCCAGACTTGCTGGGTCGGCTCCGGACCGAACATGAAGATGTTCTTGTTGCAGACGCCCGGGTAATACTCCTTCTCCTGACCCTCGTAGAAGGTCGGGTAGAGCAGGATCTTGTTGGCCGAGGTCACGACCGGTCCGGCGGCATTGCGCTCGGCGCTCGAGAAGGTGCCGGCGAGGAAATCTACGCGCTCCTGGCGGATCAGCCGGTTGGCCTGCTCGACCACGATGCGCGGCTCGGTCTTGGAATCGCCGATCACCACCTCGAGCGGGCGGCCAAGAACGCCGCCCTTGGCGTTGATCTCGTCGACCGCCATCTGAAAGCCGGCGCTGTGCGCCTTGCCGTACACCGTCCAGGCGCCAGTCAGCGGCGAGATTACCCCGACCCGGATCGGATCGGCGGCCGACGCCCTGCGGATGATCGGCGGCGCCGCGAGGCTGCCGGCCGCGATCGCCGTCGACGCGCCCAGCGCTTTCAGCGTGGCGCGGCGGGTAAGCTCTCCAGCCTTCGCATGACGAGCCATCGGTGTCTCTCCCTGATTCTTGTTGCGGTCATCCGGCGACTGCCCCTCGCCTCAATACCATCCGGGCCTGAGGTCGGCGCCCAGCATCTCATCGTAGACATCGCCGCGCCGATCGCGCAGCACCTGATTGTACTCGTTCCAGTTGCGCTTGCGCCTGGCGTCGGCGAGGTTGGCCTTGGCGTAAATGATTTCCTCGCGGTCCGGGCTCGCCGGGCCGCCGATCGGCCAGCCGGTGTAGCTCACGATCAGGCTCTGGCCGATGAACGGCTGACCGCGCTCGCTGCCGACCCGGTCCGCGGCGGCGACGAACACCGAATTGCTGTGCGCGGCCGCCATGCAAAGGATGTTGGCCATCGCTTCCCGGTTCGGATCCTGGCCGGGGATCGGCACCCAGTTGGTCGGCACGCAGACGATGTCGGCGCCTTGCAGCGCGCACAGCCGGAAGCTTTCCGGGAACCAGCAGTCATAGCAGATGAAGGTGCCGATCCGGCCGATCGGCGTCTTGAACACCGGATAGCCGACGTCGCCGGGCTCGAAGTAGAGGTTCTCCTCGTTCCACAGATGGACCTTGCGGAAGCTGCCGAGGTGGCCCTCCGGGCCGATCACCACCGAGCTGTTGTAGAGCGCATCGCCGGCGCGCTCGGCGATGCCCGCGACGATGTGCAGGTCGCGGCGCCGGGCGATCTCGATCCAGGCGCGCGCGGTCGGGCCGTCCGGCACGGGCTCGGCGAGCGCAAACGCCTCGTTGCGGCTTTCGAACACGTAGCCTGAATTGCACAGCTCGGGCAGGACGATCAGGCGCGCACCATGGCCTGCCGCCTCTTCAATCATACCGAGCGACTTGCGAAGGTTCGTCTCCTTCTCGCCGACCATGGGCTCCATCTGGATGCACGCGATCTCGATGACTGCTTCCTGGCCTTTGCCCATGCCTTCGGCCCTCCCTGGCTCTCGCTGGACCCGTTGTCGACAGGATCTTTTGGCACCGCCCGTGCCCAACGATATCCTCCTCGACGAGGCTGCCGCAAGTGACCAGGGGTATGAAGGACGACGACGACCTGGCGTCGACCCCGGCCAAGATCGAAGACGCCGGCACGCCGACCGACCACAAGACATAGCGCCGGTCGCTGGAGCCAGCATGCTAACCGGCGGGTGGTCGCTTGGCATGCGGTCACGTTGGGGTCAAGACGACGCTGATCCTGCGGCGACGAGCGGGCTGCAAGGGCCAACCGCGGCGCGCAGCCCTTGCTCTTCGAGTGCCTCGGGCGATATCGGCCGGGGCCGGACGTCGAGCTCGCTCTTGGCGGCCACCAGCCCAACCGGCAGCTCCGTGGCACCAGCCGCCAAGCACGCTAGATTTCGATTTGGCTGCCGATCTCGACGACCCGATCGGGTGGCAATCTGAAATACCGCGTGGCGTCGAGTGCGGTGTTGGTCATCTGCATGAAGATGTGCTCGCGCCAGGGCTGCAGGTCCGGGTGGTCCGAGGGAATCGAACTCTCGCGGCTCAGAAAGAACGAGGTGTCCATGTAGGTAGGCTCCGGCGCCCCGAGCTGGCATCGCAGGATAGCTGCCGCTACGTTCGGATGCTCCAGGAAGCCATAACGTAGCCAAACGCGATGGAAGTTCGCCGCGAGGTGCTCAACCTGCACCCGTTCGGAATTTGGCACTTGGGGAACGTCTTCCGTTTGCACGTTCAAGACGACCACCCGATCGTGCAAGACCTTGTTGTGCTTGAGGTTGTGCAGCAGGGCGCGCGGCACCGAGTTAGGGTTGCCGGTCAGGAACACCGCGGTGCCTGGGACCCGCGCCGGCGGCCGGTGAGCCAGGCTGGCGAGAAATGAGTGCAATGACGGCGCGCCCCGGTACAGCCGCTGAAACAATGCCTCGCGCCCCGTCCGCCACGTCGACATCAATGTGAAGACGGCGGCGCCGAAGGCGATCGGGAACCACCCGCCGGCGGGAATCTTGAGGGCATTGGAGCCGAGGAAGGCAAGGTCGATGGCGAAGAACAACGCGAACACCAGCCCGGCGGCCACCGGGTGCCAGCGCCACAAGGTGATGACCACAATGCAGGCGAGGATGCCGTCGATGGTCATGGCGCCGACGACCGCGATGCCATAGGCCGCGGCGAGCTCGCTCGAGGAGCCGAAGCCAACCACGACCGCGACCACGGCGATCATGAGCGCCCAATTGACCCGCGGCAGGTACACTTGGCCGATCTCCTGCTCCGAGGTGTGGCGAATTTCAAGCCGGGGAAGATAGCCAAGCTGAATCGCCTGCCTGGTCAGCGAGAACGCCCCCGAGATGACCGCCTGCGAGGCGATGACCGTAGCCCAGGTCGCCAGCACGACCATGGGATAGAGCGCCCAGGCAGGGGCAAGCAGGTAGAATGGGTTGACCACCGCGCCGGGGTCGCTGATCAGGAGCGCCCCTTGGCCGAAATAGTTGAGCAGGAGAGCCGGCATTACCACGCTGAACCAGCCAAGCCGGATCGGCCACCGGCCGAAGTGCCCCATGTCGGCGTAGAGCGCCTCGGCACCCGTCACCGCGAGGACGACCGCGCCCAGCGCCACGAAAGCTTGCCAGCCATGGCTCGCAAACAGGGCGACCGCATAGACGGGGTTGAGCGCCCGCAGAACGCTGGGATCCGCCAGAATCTGCCATAGGCCGAGTGCGGCCAGCGTGGCGAACCAGACGCACATCACCGGGCCGAACAGTTGGCCCACGCCGCCCGTGCCGCGAGGCTGCATCAGGAATAACCCGATCAGGATCGCGATCGCGAACGGCAGGACGTAAGGTTTGAACGCAGGTGTCGCCACCTGCAGGCCCTCGACCGCGCTGAGCACTGATATGGCCGGGGTGATGATACCATCCCCGTAGAACAGCGCGGCGCCGATCATCGCGAGCACGATCGCCAGCCTTTGCCGTCGTCCGCCCGCGCGCAGACCACGCACAGCAAGGGTCGCGAGCGCGAGGACGCCGCCCTGGCCCTGATTGTCGGCCTGCATGATGACGGCAACGTACTTGAGCGTGACGACCACGAGCAGCGCCCAGAACACCAGGGACAGCACGCCGAGGATGGTCACGTCGTCGAGCGGCAGCCCACCGAGTCTGAACGCTTCGCGCATCGTGTAGAGAGGGCTTGTGCCGATATCGCCGTAGACGACGCCGATGGCACCGACCACCAGGACCGGTAACCGGCTGCCGGAAAGACCGGCTGCTTCCTCCTTGCGCGCAGATCCCATCCTTTAGGGAGCTGGCCTCACGCACACGCATCGCGTGCAGTCCTTCCCGTGCCAGGGCCCGGCGCGCCCGCCCCCGCTTGAGCAGGTCTCCGCCTTACGGCATCGGAACGACCTGACACCCTCCGACGTTCCCGACCTGACGCGCGGCCGGGGACCGCGTCGACGCTCTCCTCAAGGGACCACGGTCAAGCGCCGACTTCAAGCAGCTCCGAGCGACGCTCCGAGATTGCTTCGCGGGCTGCGGATCCTCCTCCCATCAGGCACCAGCGGGCGCCTCCTGCGGCGCCGGTACCCTACGTCGGTTCCGCCAGTCGCCGAGCAAGAGCAGGATCGGCGCAGCGATGAACACGGTCGAGCTCGCAGCGACCACGATGCCGAACACCATCGGGACGGCGAAGCTCTCGACCGCGCTGCCGCCCCAGATTGCCATCGGCACCATCGCGAGAAAGGCGGTGACGGAGGTGTAGAGGCTGCGCGCGAGCGTCTCGTTGATGCTCCGATCGATCAGGTCACGCAGGCTTATCTCCTTGTAAGCCTCATGTTCTCGCGCATCCGGTCGTAGACCACGACCTTGTCGTTGACCGAGTAGCCGATCAGCGTCAAAAGCGCCGCAATCGCGGTCAGATTGAAGTCGAGGCCGGTCAGGGCGAAAAAGCCGACCGTCTTGGTCACGTCAAGGACCAGCGTCGCGATCGCGCCGACTGCAAAGGGCCATTCGAAACGGACCCAGATGTAGACGAGCATGGCGAGGCTTGCCAGCATGACGGACAGGATGCCCGCGGTGGCAAGCTCGCCGCTCACCTTCGGCCCCACCACCTCGGTGCGCTCGATCCCGGCTCCGGGATCGAGCTCGGCGAGCTTCGCGCTGATACTCTGAACGGCCTGCGTCTGAGCTTCCTCGCCACCTGGCTGACGCTCGGCCCGGACGAGGACATTCGATGGACCGCCGAATCCTTGAAGCGCGATTTCGCCCAGCCCAAGGCTCTCCAAGCCAGATCGGAGTCGGGCGAGATCAGCTGGTCCAGACGTCGCGACCTCCATCTGGATGCCGCCCTTGAAGTCGACGCCGTAGTTGAGGCCGGGCGACACGAAGAGCCCGACGGAGCCGAGGGAGAGGAGCGCCGAGACCATAATGCCGAGGTAGCGGCCGCGCATGAAGGGGATGGTGGTCCCGTCCGGGATGAGCTTGATCCGGAAGAGCGGCTCGATGCGCAGCATCTTCAACCGCCAGCGCCCGACGATGGCGGTCATGATGACGCGCACGATCGAGACCGCGGTGAACATCGAGATCGCTATGCCCAGACCCATGGTGACCGCGAAGCCGCGCACCGCGCCGGAGCCGAACATGAAGAGGAGCGCGGTCGCGATCAGCGCGGTGAGGTTAGAGTTGACGATCGTGGCGTAGGCGCGCCTGAAGCCGCCGTTGAGCGCCGCCAAGGCCCCGAGTCCCTTGCGCGTCTCCTCGCGGATGCGCTCGTTGATCAGGACGTTGGCATCGACGGCGAGGCCGATCCCGAGCACGATGCCGGCGATGCCGGGCAAGGTCAGCGTCGCCCCGAGCAGGCTGAGGGCGCCAAAGGTCAGGACCACGTTCAGCGCCAGCGCGAAGTTGGCGATCAGACCCCAGCCTCCGTACAGGACCAACATGAAGCCGAACACCAGAGCGAAGCCGACGAGGCCGGTATGCAAACCGCTTTCGATGGCGTCGGCGCCGAGGTCGGCGCCGACGCTTCGCTCCTCGATGACGGTGAGGGGTGCCGGCAGCGCGCCGGCGCGGAGCAGAGCTGCAAGGTCAGACGCCTGTCGTACGGTGAAATTGCCGCTGATATGACCGGCGCCGCCGGTGATCGGCTCCCGGATCACGGGCGCGCTTAGCACTTTGCCGTCGAGCACGATGGCGAACGGGTTGCCGACGTTCTCCTCGGTGATGACTGCGAACTTCCTTGCCCCGGCATTGTCGAGCCGGAACGAGACGATCGGCTGATTGGTGCGCTCGTCAAAGCCAGAGCGGGCATCACTGAGGCGCTCGCCGGACAGCGCGACGCGGTCGTCGACCGGGTAACGGTCGTGCCCTTCCGCGCCAAGCAGTAGCGTGACCCCCGCCGGCACACGTCCTGACGGATCGGCCGCCGCGAGCATGTGGAAGGAGAGCTTCGCCGTGCTCCCCAGCAGTTCGCGGATGCGCGCAGGATCCTGCACCCCGGGAAGCTGCACCAGGATCCGGTCGGCGCCGACGCGCTGGATCGTCGGCTCGGCGACCCCGACCTGATCGATGCGCTGGCGGATGATCTCTAGGCTCTGCTCGACCGCGGCATCGATCCGGTCGCCCGTCCCTGCCTCGGTCAGCGACAGCCGGATCTCCTGAGGCGACGCGGTTGCCACCGTGAGGTCGGAGGTGCCGCCCCCGAACGACGCCATGCCGACCGGCGTTGCGAGCCCCTGGAGGGCTCGGACGGCATCCGCTTGCCGTGCGGGATCCTGGAGAACGACGACGACCGACTTGTCCAGCACTCGAACCGATCTCGTGTCGATGCCGGCCTGAGCCAGCTCGCGGCGGGCGTCGCCCTGAAGGCTTTGCAGCCGCTCTTGGACCAGGGCGCGGGCGTCGACCTCGAGGACCAGATGCGAGCCGCCGCGCAGGTCGAGGCCGAGCGTGACCTGCTGCTTGGGAAGCCAGCCCGGGAGCTGGGCGAGCATGGGTTGCGGGAAGAGGTTCGGGAGCGCCGTGACGATGCCGAACAGGATGATGAGGGCATAGGTCACGACCAGCCAGCGTGGCGTGCGCATGATGTCCATCCGAGCAGGCGCGCCAGCCCGCGCGATCGGGGGCGGAGACGCGTACCGATGATGGCCGAAGGAACCGCTACAGACGTCGCGTCAGCGACGACCGTGGTCACCCGTAGAGGTTGGGTGGACCGCGCGGATCGAAGGCCCGGACGAACGTTGGCCGCAGCAGGGAATGCCGAAGGGGCGGTCTGAGCGCTGCGCCGGCGAGGATCGGTAGGAATGTTGGTGCAGGAGCAATCCCGAAGCGCTTGCCCTCGCTCGACCTGTGGACGCGGCCCGCCTTCGGGCGATCGGTTGCAAGCGTGACGGACGGGAGCAGATCGCGCGGCAGGAATGAAGGCTGAGCAACCGATGCTCCCGAAGTGAGCCTGGTTGCGGCCCCGCCGACGCCGGGCGGTTCCCCATTGGCTCCGAAACCAGCTGTCGAACCCCAGTACACGACGAGAATCGCGGCCAGCAGCCACAGGCTGGCGCCGATCCGCGGTGGCACCTTCTCGTCTCCTCTGCCGTCTGCTCGAGTGCGCTGGGTCATTCGGGTTCGCTCAGCATCCCGATAGGCTCGCCTTGAGCGTACGCTCGCTAAAATTCCGCACCGACTGCCTTCACGTGGAACGCGAGCGCGAGCCCCTGACGGCAGGATCGTCGGATAATGGCTTGCTCAGAACGGCGGTAAGCAACCACATTCGCGGCATCGCACAAGGCGCAAGCCACTAAGCCCCGTCTCCGAAAACAGCACATCGTTCCGCTGGATGTTGAACTCGGAATGGGGCATGTTCAATACCCTGCTGTGGGACCTGTTCGGCATCGAGGGCCCGTGGTGGCTGGTCAGGCCGAAGCTCGCCTTCGGCTCGGTGATCTTCGTCCACATCTGGAAATATCTGCCGTTCTGGACCCTGATCCTGCTCGCCGGGCGGATGGCGATCCCGACCGATCTGTACGAGGCCGCCCGGATCGACGGCGCCTCGCCGCTGCAGCAGTTCTGGTACGTGACGTGGCCGCAGCTGAGGAACCTCTATGTCACCAGCACGCTGCTCTCGACAATCTGGAGCCTCGGCGATTTCAACAGCGTCTATCTCCTGACCGGCGGCGGCCCGGCCGACAAGACCCACGTGCTGGCGACCCTCGGCATACGCTACGCCTTCAACCTGCAGCAACTCGGTACCGGTGTCGCGACCGTAATGACCGCGCTGCCGTTCCTGATCCCGCTCGTCATCCTGCTCCTGCGCCGGCTCGGACGGAGGGTCGAGACATGAGTGCCCGCGCTCCCGCCGTCCATGCCGCGGCGATCGCGCGTCCCGTCGGGATCCGGACCGGCGCCTTCTATGTCGGGCGGCGCGCCCTCTCCGAGGGCCTGCTCCTGTTGATCGCGGTCGTCGTCCTGATCTGGACGCTACTGCCGATCTACCACATGGTGATGCTCTCGCTCACCCCGCTCCCCGACACGTTCGCCGGCCGCCTGTGGCCCGACCACCCGACGCTCGAGAACTACCGTACCGTCTTGACCCAGGATCACTTTTTTCTGCAGAACTTCTGGCGCCAGCTCGGCAACAGCATCTTCGTGGCGGTCGCGACCATGGTGATGGTCCTGCTCGTCGCGAGCTTCGCGAGCTTCGCGATCGGCCGCCTCAAGGTGCGCTACGGCCATGTGATCTCGAACATGGCCCTGCTCACTTACCTAATTCCGGCGGCCTTCCTGGCCATTCCGTTTTACGTCGTGATGGGCGAGTACCATCTCCTCAACACCCTGTGGGCGCTGGTCTTCGCGATGTCGACCTTCGCGATCCCATACGCCATCTGGGTCTTGCGCCAATACAGCGAGAGCGTGCCCTTCGAGCTCGACGAGGCGGCGAAGGTCGACGGCGCGACGCCGATCCAAATCTTCTATCTGGTCTACATCCCGCTCCTGCTGCCGGCGTTGATCGCGATCGGCACCTACGCGCTGCTGCTCGCCTGGAACGAGTATCTCTACGCCTTCCTCCTGCTCTCGACCGAGAAGCAGCACACGATCCCGGTGGCCATGGGCTATTTCCTGGTGACCGACGACTCGCCCTGGAACCTGCTGATGGCGACCGCGATCATTTACTCGCTGCCACCCGCTGCGCTCTACTATGCAGTCCGCAAGTACATGGTCTCGGGCCTGACCACCGGCGCGACCAAGGCCTGAGCCGAATGATAGTCAGGACTGCGTTGGCGGGTGGCCTTGCACGGCAGGCCGCAGGTGGGAGCATGAGATCGAGCCGCTTTGACCCCGACGCTCTCGCCTCGCCTACACGGCGATGATCGCCAGCGACAGTCGGCTGCGGTCCGGCCCGCCTGCTATCCGCGCCGATGCCGTTCCGCCCGAAGGTCGCTAAATCTTGACCTTTGGCCTCGCCTCACCCGCCGGCTCTGCCCGCCGCTCCCGCAGCCGCCCGAGACCGTACCGCCTAAGCCATTGCCGCAGCTTGGTCAGCGACGGCTTCGGCCGCTGCTCCGGCTCTAGCTCGATGCCGATCCGCGCGATCTCATCGCCCGCCATCTCCTGAACCACGAACTCGATGCCTTCCCAGCTCAGCCGGTCGCCTACCACCGCCGCGCGGCCCAGGCGCTGGCGGACAAAGACGGCAAGCGGCCGATCAAGCTCATCGTCCGGCACCGCGATCTCATAGAAGGCGGCGACCCGACCGAGCGGTACCTCGCCCGCAAAGCTGAACTCACCGAAGATGCCGGCATCGCGTGACGGCGTCGCCTCGGGGCCGAACAGTTGATCGAGCTTCGCCGCCTGCTCCGGCGGGGCTATCACCAGCACCGAGTTCGCCAGGCTGCAGCTCCTCGAACTCCCTCGACCGCAGCAGCCGACCGTCGCGCAGGACGCCGAGCACGCTCGTGTTCGGGATCCGCAGGAGGCGGCGGACGCCGCGCATGGAGATGCGGCTACTCTGGCCGACCGTGTAGATCATCAGATCGCGCGGACCGGAGGCCGGCAGGTCGATGTCGATCCGCCGCGGCGTCTCCGGGGTGGCGGGCAACTCCAGATCGAGCAGCCGCGCGGCGCGCGCTACGGTCCAGCCCTGAACGATCAGCGAGACCAGGACGACGGCGAATGCGACCTCGAAATAGATTGCGGCCTTCTCGACCCCGACCAGTACCGGGATCGTGCCGAGAAAAATCGCCACCGCGCCGCGTAGCCCGACCCAAGCCACGAAGGCGTGCTCCCTGATCGAAAATCGGAACGGCAGCAGGCAGAGCACGACCGCCACCGGGCGCGCCACCAGCACCAGAAAGCCCGCGATCAGGACCGCGGGGAACAGCATCGGAAGCAGGTCCGAGGGCGTGACCAAAAGCCCCAGCATGACAAACATCACCATCTGGGCAAGCCATGCCAGGCCGTCGTGAAAGCGGTTGACCAGCTGCGTCGCCCGATGCCGACGGTTGCCGGCGATCAGCCCAGCCAGATAGACCGCGAGGAAACCGCTCGCCTCCGCGGTTTGCGCTGCGCCATAGGTAAACAGGGCGGCCGCCATCGCGAACACCGGGTAGAGACCTGTGGCGAGTTGGAGCCGATTGATCAGCCCGACGAGCAGGAAGCCGCCGGCAACGCCGATCATGGCGCCGCCTGCAATCTGCCGCACGAAATCCGCGAGCAGCGACCATGTGGGGGCCTCGAGGCCGGCGCGCAGCAGCTCGACGCAGGCGATCGTGAGGAAGAACGCCATCGGGTCGTTCAGGCCGGATTCGACCTCGAGCACGCTTTGCACCCGCTTTTTGATGTCTAGACCGTGGAGGTGCAGGAGGAAGAACACTGCCGCCGCGTCGGTTGAGCCGACGATAGCGCCGACCAGGAAGCTCTCGATCCACCCCAGCCCCAGCAGCCAGCGCGCAGCAACGCCGGCCAACCCGGCCGTAATCAGCACGCCGGCGGTCGCCAAGAGTAGCGCTGGCAAGGCCACGAGCTTGAAGCTCGTGAAGTCCGTTCGCAGGCCGCCATCGAACAGAATAATGGCGAGGGCCACGCTGCCGATGACGTAAGCTGCCCGGTAGTTATCGAAGTAAATGCCCCCCGGCCCGTCCTCGCCGAAGAACATGCCCAGCGCCAGGAACGCGAGCAGCAGCGGCGCACCGATCCGGGAGGAGACCAGCCCGACGAAGATGCTGAGCAGCAGGAGAAACGCTCCCAGCAGGATCAGCTGATCGGCGAATACCATCGTTTTCCCGGAGGTTGGGCGTCTGCAATCAGAACGTTACAGCAGCTCCCTTCCTAGCTTCGGTGAGGCTCGCCGCTTTGGTGAGCGGCAAAGCGAGACGGCAGACCAGGCCTTCCTTGCGCCAGTCCAGCTCGGCTCTGCCCTCGTGCTGGTACTCGATGGCCCGGCTCAGCATGGTCGTGCCAAAGCCGGCGACTGCCGGCGGCTCGACCGCAGGGCCGCCGCTCTCCTTCCACACAATTCGGAGTTCTTCGCCAGTCTCGCCCGAATGGACGTGCGCGCTAAGAGATATTCGGCCGGTCGGGCACGAGAGCGCGCCATACTTGGCGGCGTTGGGCGTGAAGGCCGCCTCAGGCTCGAGCCCCAGTTCGCGGATGTCCAGGCGGATGCGATCGTTGTCGCCCAGATACGGCTCGAGGGCAGTCCGGACGAGGGACGTCAGACTGGCGCACTTCCAATTGCCTGCCAGTAGGGCGTTGTGGGCGGCGCTGACAGCCTGGAGACGACCCCGGAACGCCTCGAGGCACTCGTCGACCGAGGTCGCCCTGGAGCCGCTGCGCTCGGCCAGGACCTGCACCACGGCGAGCATGTTCTTGACGCGGTGCGACAGCTCGGCTGTTAACATCTGTTGCCGCTCTTCGGCCTGCTTGCGGTCGTGGATGTCGGTCGTCGACCCGAACCAGGCGGTGATCTTGCCGCGGGAGTCCCGGACCGGCACGGCGCGGATCAGGAACCAGCGATACTCACCATCATTCCGTTGGAGGCGAGCCTCGATCTCGTACCTGGTCTCATCCCGCAGCGCCCGGTTCCATTGCTCGATGCAACGTTCGCGATCATCCGCGTGCAACAGCGGCTGCGGCCAGTCCCCAGCAACACGCTCGGCCGTGCCGCCGCTGAAGTCGAACCATCGATCATTGACGAAGGTGATGGTGCCGGCCGGATCTGCCGTCCAGACGATGTCCGGCACGGTATTGGCGAGATTGCGGAAACGTTCCTCGCTCTCCAGCAGGGCCTGCTCGGCCCGCTTGTGCTCGGTGATATCGCGGGCAATCTTGGAGGCGCCGACAATCTGCCCCCTATGATCGCGGATCGGCGATACTGTCAGCGAGATGTGGATCAGGCTGCCGTCCTTGCGGCGCCGGACCGTCCCGAAGTGCTCGATCTTCTCCCCGCGCCGGATGCGCTCCAGGATGGCAGGCATTTCGTTCGCGCGATCGGGCGGGGCGAGAATCGCGATCGGGTGACCGAGCGCCTCCTCGGTGGTATAGCCGAACAGCCGCTCCGCCGCGGGATTCCAGCTCGTGATAGTGCCATCCAGGGTCTTGCTCACGATCGCGTCGTCCGAAGACTCCACGATCGCGGCCAGCCAGCCGGCGGCCTGGAATTCGCGGGTCGCTCCGGATGTCGAAGCCATAGGCCCTCCAGGAAGCCTTCGGGAAGCACGGCGAGGCGAGGACGGGCTGCACCGAGAGGAAAAGTTAGGGCATCCCTTCGGCATCCCCAAGGGCTTTCGCTGGAACCTTCGATCGAGGGTTCGTTATTGGAAGGGGGCGACCATGCGGGCCGGCCCTGACCAAGCCGGCAGCATCTGATGAAGCACCTGCGCATTGCCATCGCGGAGGACAGCTGGTTCGTAGCGGAGCATCTCCGGAGCGAGCTGGCCGCGCTTGGCCATAAGGTCGTGGGCTTGGCCCGTACAGGTGAGGAGCTGGTCGAGCTGGTCGCGCGGGAGCGTCCTGACCTCGCGCTGGTCGATATTCGCCTTGCGAACGGCAGCGACGGCTTGGCTGCTGCCCGCGACATCCAGGAGCGCTTTGCCGTTCCGGCGATCGCTGCAACCGGACATCTTGCTGCGGCCGAGGCTGAAGCTGCGGGACTGCTGGGCCTCTTGAGCAAGCCCCACACCCTGGCTGGCCTGCAGGCAGTCATCGACGGCGCGACGGAGTGGCTCGAGCGCGGCTCGAGCCGACCTTTCCTCAGCCGCTGACCTCACGGGCTCCGACCACTACTCAGAGGGGGTCTGGTTGTCATCAGAGCCATGGACAGCCATGAGGACCTGCGCGCGATCGAGCGCGCCTGGCGGGATGGCCTTACCCCCGACCCGCTGCTGACGGTCCCGGAGTGGGCCGACCGCTATCGCGTCCTCTCGCAGCGGGCCTCGTCGCTGGCGGACCGAGAGCACGCCCTACCTCAAGGAGATGATGGACTGCCTGTCGCCGTCCTCGCCGTTTCAGCGGGTCGTATTCATGAAGGGCTCGCAGGTGGGAGGATCGGAGTGCGGAAACAATTGGATTGCGTACGTGATCCATTCATTCCTGATCAGCCTAGCCTGGTCCTCGATGTCGGGGCCGGGTCGGGCCGAGACGCGGCCTGGTTCGCCGGCTGTGGCTGGGATGTGGTGGCGGTCGAGCCCGCGGAAGGCATGCGCCGCGAGGCCCAGCGACGGCATCCGGAGGCATCGATCCGGTGGCTTGGCGGTCGTCTGCCCGGGCTTGAGGCCGTACATCGACTGGGCTTGATGTTTGATCTGATCTGGCTCAGCGCGGTCTGGATGCACGACCCGCCCGGCGATCGGCAGCGGGCCTTGCGCAAGCTGGCGACGCTCCTGAAGCCTGGTGGCCGGCTCGTGGTCACGTTCCGTCACGGGCCGGCGCCAGCCGACCGTCCCATGTTCGAGACGAGCGCGGCGGAGATCGAGCGGCTCGGGCTCGAATTCGGCCGGGGCTGATGCTCCGGCTTGGAGTTCCGCAGATCAGCCCGACCGGGGTGCCTGGCAACGCATCGCAACGACCGGCGCCCAGCAGATACAGCGCCGTGGGTGCCAGATCGAGAATGTCGGCCTCGCCCAGGCTCGATCCAGGGAGGATGGCCGCACCGCACGCGATCACGAAGCCCTCGGAGCGATGGTTGCCGCTCCGGCCGTTGGGGATCCGGCCGGGCGTTGCGCGCTCGATGCGGCCGAAGCGAGGCGAAACCACTGCTCGGTGCGCCGCTGCGGGACTGTCCTGCCAGCAGACCACGAGGTCGGGCAGGCGATCCCGCGCTGGTCGCTCCGCGAAGAGCTCCTTCGCCTGGCAGACTTCCGCGATCAGCGGCTCCCCGGTGGCCGCGTCGGCGAACGATCCGAGCCCGTCCGCGATCTCCTCGCACAGCGCGTCGTACGCGGCCGGCGGCGTGACTCCCGCGGCCTCGCGGCCCTCCAGATTGATCCGGACGTAGCCCTGGAGATCGGCGCGCAGCGTGAAGGCCCGAGTGCGCGCCCAGTCGATTCCGCCCGCCGCCCACAGGGTCATGGCGCGATCGCGCAGCGCCGCCGGCACCGCCAGGGTCAGACGGCGGCGCAGGCCGAGCGGCAGCGCTTCGCCAAGCCGGCGGGTCAGGCCGCGGCGCGGCGTCGACGCTTCGTCCGCGGTGCCGAGGACCCGCGCCAGCATGGCGTCGAGGAGGTCGATCCGGGTGCTGTTGGCCGTCATGCCGTGGAGGGAGAAGACCATGACGGTCGTGTCGGCAGGGACCGCCGCGAGCAGCCGTCCGACGGCCTGATCGCAGGCGATGTAGAGCTCGCGGAGGCTGCCGTCGAACACCCGGCCCTGCGCTTCAGGGACGGGGCCGTCGATGCTCGAGCGGTCCCAGAGCCGGTGCCCGCCGCGGTGCAGCGCGCTGAACACGACGATCGCGAAATCGAACGGCCGCCGCAGCAGCCAGAGGGCGACCTCGCAGGAGCGCCCGACGTTGTCGAGCAGGTGCTGGCGCAGCCAGAGGAGCTCCGCGAGCGGCTGCGGGCCATAGGGCTCGGGGCTGATCGGCCATTTGCCGAACCGCCGCCTGACCTCCGCCAGCAGATCGCCCGGATGGCTCGCCGGCGGCGCCAGGGAGTCGTGGCTCGCCCAGCCGCTGATTTCGAAACCCGTGCCATCTGCGCAGCCGAGGGTCATCGGGACATCGTAGGCGACGACGCGGATGTTCGCAGGAAGCGTCCGCCAGAAGGGCGTGGCGGTCAGCCATTGCGAGCTCGGGCGCGCGTAGCCATGGCTTCGTGCCGCCACTGGTAGTCGTGGTAGATGCCGTGGTGCGACGGCGGCTGCCCTGTGTAGAAGGTCGGCCACGGTGAGCCCGACAAATAGCGCGCCGAGGACTTGAGGCGACCGTAGGCACCCGACCTTCTCAAGGCGGCGAGGTTCGGTAGAGTGCCGTCCTCGATCCACCGTTCGACCAGGACCGGGTCGGCGGCGTCCAGGCCAATCATCAGGACGCGGGAAGCGGGCGCCAAGCAAGGATCTCCATGGGGATGACGTGCAGGACGGAAGACATTGACCTCGGCTGACGGGATCCAGGGCCCGGTGGCGGTCGGTGTTGTCGGCTGTGGCGATGTCGCGCGCAAGCATTTTGCTGCCCTGCGCCGGCTCGCGGATGTTCGGATCATCGGCGTGTGCGACCGCGACCGCGCGGCGCGCGCCGCCGCCGCCCGCGCTGCCGGAGCCGGTGCCTGCGCCGGTCTGAGCGCCATGTTCCAGGATCGCCGGCCCGGCGTCCTGCACATCCTGACGCCGCCGCAGAGCCCTTGCGAGCTGCGGCTCGCGACCGGTGTCACGCCCCGACGCGGCTGACCCCGTGCCTTCCGCGGAGCACGACGCAACGCAGCGGCGGGTCGGGTTCGGCATCGTCGGCTGCGGGCGGATCGGTCGCTGGCACGCGACCAGCCTGCAGGCGGTCGCCGGCGCCGAGCTGGTCGCGGTCAGCGATCTGGAGCGCCGGGCGCGCGAGGAGCTGGCCCGGAAGTTCGGCAGCCGCGCCTACGACACCGCCGAGGGCCTCGTGCAAGCGCCGGAGGTCGACGTCGTCTCGATCTGCACGCCGCCCGCCAGCCACCCCGATCTGATCGAGGCGGCGGCGCTCGCCGGCAAGCACGTCCTGGTCGAAAAGCCGCTGGCTCTGACCCTGGAGGAGGCGGATCGGGCGGTGCGCACCTGCGCGCGACAGGGCGTCCACCTCGGCGTCGCCCATCAGCAGCGCGCACGCTCGGCCACCATGGCCCTGCGCGCGATGACCGCGACCGGCGCCTTTGGTGACGTGCGGGTCGCCGTCGCGGTCCACAGCTGGCATCGTCCCTTGGAGCAGCGCGCGCGCGACGGCTGGCGCGGCCAAAGCGGCGCCGGCGGCGACCTGCTCCTGGACCAGGCGGTCCACGCGATCGACCTCCTGGTCTGGTTCCTCGGCCCGCCGGCCTGGGTGACCGGGGCGACGGGTGATGATGCCGACACCGAGGGCGCGGAGACCGTGGTCGCCACCATCGGCTTCGAGAGCGGCGCGCTCGCGGCGCTGGCGGCGAGCACCGCGGCCAACCGCATGCGCGACGACATCGCGCTCGACCTGGCGGGCACCCGCGGTGGGTTTCGGCTCGAGATCCGCGACTACGACCATGCCGAGATCGCCGCCCTGGATCTTGCCGCTGGCGCCGGTCGGGCGCGCCGACTCGCGGGCGCGGAGGTCGAGGCGCTGATCCGGCAGCAGGGCGGCGCCTGGCGGGCCGGTCCCCGCTCGCCCCTGCTGCGCCTGCTGGCCCGCATCGCCGGCGCCGAGCGCGGCGGGCATCCGTTCCGCTCGCCGCGCGCCTTCCTGCGCCGGCGCCTCGATCGCATCGCGCAGAGCCGAGACCGGGGAGCTTCAGGGCCACGCCCTGCTGCTGGCCGGGATGGTCGCGGCGGCGCGCGGGACCGGTCGGCCGCTGGTCTCGGGCGAGGAGGCGCGCGAGGCGATCGCGGTCATCGACGCCATCCATCGCTCGCAGGCAGGCGGTGGGCAGAGGGTCGGGCTCGCGCGCGCCGCATTGCGATGAGGGTGGTGCACCTGATCGATCATCTGGGCCTCGGCGGCTCGCAGACGCTGCTGCTCGATCTGCTGGAACGGCGCGGCCCCGACATCGAGCCTGAGGTGTGGACGCTGCGCGATCGCACCCTCCCAAAGACTGCGCAGCGGCTTCGGGACAGCGGCGTCAGGCTGCGATACCTGAGCCTGAGTGGCCTGAACCCGCTCCGTCTGCGCGCCCTGCGCGCGTCGCTCGCGCAGGTGCGGCCGGACCTGCTGCACACCCACCTCGACATCAGCAACACCCTTGGTGCCGCGGTGGCGCTTACGCTGGGAAGCGCCCGGCCGCGCATCGTCTGCCACATCGAAAACCATCCGCGCCTGCACTACGGCCGCGCCGCCCGCTGGCTGCTCGGGCGCGTGGCGTCGCGCGTCGACGCCCACATCATCCTTTCCCCCAGCCTGCGCGAGGCGGCGCGACCGTTCCTGCGCAGCGCGCGCCGCCTGGAGGTGATCCGTCCCGGCATCGACCTCGACCGCTTCGATCCGGCTGCCGTCCAAGCCGCCGGGGTCCGGCGCCTGCGCGGCTCGGCGAGCCGGGTCGTCGGGACCGTCGCCCGGCTCGCCGAGCAGAAGGGGATCGAGACCCTGCTCGACGCCATGCCGCGCCTGCTCGACGCGGCGTCGGACACCCGTGTCCTGGTCGTCGGCGACGGACCGGGCCGGGTCGCGCTCGAGGCCCGGGCACACCGCCTCGGCATCGCGGCCGCGGTCGACTTCCTCGGCTACCGTGCCGATGTCGAGGTCGATCTATGCCGCGCTCGACGTCATGGTCATGCCCTCCCGCCACGAGGGTTTCGGCATCGCCTTCGTCGAGGCCATGGCCATGGGCGTGCCGGTGGTCGGGACCCGGGTCGTCGGCAGCGTCGACGCGGTTCAGGACGGCACGACCGGCCTCTTGGTGCCGCCCGACGATCCCGCGGCGCTCGCGGCCGCGATCCTGCGCCTGTTCGACGATCCGCAACTGTGGGGACGCCTCGTCGACGAGGCCCGGCGCCGGGTGCGCGCCCACTGTTCGAGAGAGGGCATGGCGCGGCGCACCGAGGCGTTGTACGCCACGTTGACCTGAACCGACAGGGCGACCGATGGAGCGAGGTCGGATGTACAGGCGCGTGTTCATTTTCGAGCTGAGCGGCCCGACCCTTCCGTTTCTGCAGCAGCGGCTGGATCACCTCCCGACCTTCAGAAGGTTGTTCGAGCACGGCGCGAGGGCGTCCTTGGAGGGGCCACCGCAGCCGGTGCTGCCGCCCTCGTTCGCCACCCTCTACACCGGCATGAACCCGGGCCGGACCGGCCTGTTCGATTTCTTCAGCTTCCGCACCGGCGGCTACCAGCGGATCCCGTACAGCCTGCGCCTGCTCGCGCAGAAGACCATGTTCGAGCACCTGTCCGAGTGCGGCAAGCGCGTCGGCATGCTCAACACGCCGCTGCTCCATCCGCTGCCGCAGCTCGACGGTTTCGTGGTCTCCGGAGACGACAGCATCGGCGACGACTTCGCGCGCCCGGTCGAGCTCTGCCGGGCCCTCACGGAGCGCGGGTACCGCGTGCCGTTCGGGAACTCCTACGCGCCCGGCCGCGAACGCGCGTTCCACGAACACTGCCTTGCCGTGCTCGAGATGCGGCGCGATGCGGCGCGCGTTCTGTTCCGCGAGCAGCTGTGGGACTTCGGGATGCTGACCCTGCACCTCTATGGAGAGTTGTTGCACGCCTTCTGGAGGTTCTATGACCGGCGCCATCCCGAATACCGGCCGCTGGCGGAGGTCTTCGGCAAGACCGATCCCTTTCTCGAGGCGCTGGTGGCGATCGATGCGCTCCTGGCCGAGATGATCGAGGCGGCCGGCAGCGGCGCGCTGATCATCGTCATGGGCGCCTGGGGCCACCGACTCGAGCACACGACGGTGCATCTCAATCGCCTCCTGGAGCGCGAGGGCTATCTCCGCTTCAAGCGGGGGCTGGCGAGCCAGTCGAAGCACGGCCTGTTCCGGCTGGGGATGACCGTCGATCGTGCCGAACAGCTCGCGCACCGGCTCAGTATCTGGAAGCGCTTTCACTACGCGGTGCCGCGCGGCCGGCGGGCGTCGCTGACCGGCGCGGCCTTTCTGTCGTACGACGACGTCGACTGGTCGCGCACGCGCGCGGTGGCGCTGGGCTACCTCGGCCAGATCTACCTCAACGTGTGCGGCGAGCGGCCTGCCGGGGTCGTGGCGCCGCAGGAACGCGAAGCGGAACGCGAGCGGCTCAGCGCCGCTCTGCAGGCGCTGCGTGATCCGCGCACCGGCGAGCCGGTGGTCGAGCGGGTCTGGCGCCGCGAGGAGGTTTATCGCGGCGCCAAGGTGAGCGAGGCGCCTGACCTGGTCGTGCAATGGCGCGAGGGCTATACCGGCGACAGCCGGATCGGCTCCGGCCGTCGGATCGTCGCGCCGAGTCCCGTCAACCACTCGAGCGATCACTGTACCGAGAGTTTTCTCCTGATGCTCGGCGACGGCGTGCGCCCGGGCCGGATCGAGGCGCGGCTCGAGGACATCGCGCCGACCGTGATGCAGGCGCTGGGCGTCCCTGGCCTGTCCGGATGCGACGGCAGGCCGCTGCCGGTGCTCGGCTGATCCTCCGCCGCTTTCAGCCGGCCGGCGGATCTTGGCGCCGGGACCCGGAGGCTCTCCAGCATCTCGCCGACCAGATCCGAGAGCAGCGATCAGGCGGCGGACCCAGGATCGGCGTCGGCGCAGCGGCCGTATTGTCGGTAGAGCCTGAGGTAGCGCTCGGCGACGCGGCGCCACGAGAGCTCGCTCTCGAGCCGCCGCCGTGCGGCGCGGCCGAGCTCACGCGCCCGCTCGGGAGCGCGGATCAGCGCCAGCAGTGCTTCGGCTATCTGCGCCGGGTTGCCCGGCTCGACCAGCAGCGCGGTGTCGCCCACGACCTCGGCGCAGCCGGTGCCGCGCGTGGTCACGATCGCCAGCCCCGCCGCCATCGCTTCCATCAGCGACACGGGAAAGTTCTCCTGCTCCGAGGCGAGCACGAAGATCTCGGAGCTCTCGTAAAGCTCGTTCAACGCGGGCGAGCGGTTGTCCAGCCAGCCGTGGAAGACCACGCGATGGCGCTGACCCGCCGCGAGTCGCTGCAAGGCAGGCAGGTCGGGCCCGTCGCCGACGATGTGGATCTCGTATTCGAGCTCGAGCCCGGCGAGTGCGCGCAGGAAAGTCTGAACGCCCTTGCGCCGGAGCAGACGCGAGACCACGAGGATGCGCCTGCACCGTGGTGCGGCGTCATGGTAGCGCGCGGCGTCGAACCCGTAAGGGATAATGCTCATCGGCAGATCGATGCCACGGCGTGCCACGAGGTCCGCGAGCGAGCGGCTCGGGCACACCAGATGGGTGGCGGCTCGCGCTGTCTGCCGCCACACCGGAGACAGCAGACGATGGGCGACCTTCAATCGGTGAGGGTTGTAGCCCGGGATGTCGGAGCCGTGGGCGGTGATAATGAAGGGCAGCCCCGTTTGCCACTTCAGGAGGGCGGCGTTGAAGCCGTCGGGCAGCACGAAATGCGTGTGGTTGATGTGGAAGCGGCGCCGCTGCGTCAGCTCCCGCGCCTTGAGCAGCGCGACCGGCAGGTAGGAGCCGGCTTCCGGGATCGTGCAGACGTGCACCTTCTCGCGCAGACAGGGCACCCGGTGCACGACCACGCCGTCTTGAACGTCATGCCGGGGCAGCCCCTTGTACCCCATGGTGACGATGTCGATGCGGTGACCGAGGCTCGCGAGCTCACGCGCCAGCCCCTGGACCACGCGGCCGCCACCCCCGCCCAGGGGCGGGTACTCGTACGAGAGCATCAGGACGTCCAACTTGGCGCCGTCGATCCGGCGAGGTACCTGATGCGGGCCTGCCATTCCCTGCTCAGCGCAGGCACACGCTCGTCCATCGTCCATCGGATCGCCCCGGGCACGGCAGAGGGACGACGCGGCGCCCTCGGCGGACGCTGCGGCATCAGTCTTGGATGGAGGATCAAGGTACAACTTGTTTAAGCGCCTGCGAAGCTGCCGTACCGTGTCCAAGACTTGCCAAGAGAGCAAGGTACCAAGATCCGCGAGCAGGGCCCGCTCGTCACACGGCTGGCGCTGAACGGTACCGCCTTCGCGGCTCAGGCGACCTCCTGCCGGCCGGTCGCGCCCCCCGGTCGCGTGCTGCCGGGCGCTTCCAGCGTGCTGCCGGCAAGCGCGTCGGCAAGCGTCGTCCGGTCGAGAACCTCGCTGGTCAGCTGATGGGTGCGCGCGAACACCCGGCGAATCGCTTCGCCCGGACAATCGTCGCACCGGCGATACGCCATCTTGCTGAGGCAGGGCAGCGGCGCGAGCGGACCGTCGATAATCCGCACCACCTGTCCAAACGAGATCTCGCTCGCCGGCTTGAGCTGGCTGCGTCTCCCGTTCGACCAGTTCCAGCTGATCGGCCTCGATCGTGCGCTCCAGAGCCGCCGTATCGGCTTCCAGCAGAAGGATGTCGCCCGATTGCAGCACCGCGGCATGCGTTCGGCCGAACACGCGGCGGCCGTCCCGGACGATGCCCAGGATCCGGGCGTTCCGGCTGGCTTCGTATTGAGCCACCTCCAGGCCGATGACCAGTGACGAAGGCAGCAAGCGCGCCTCCGTGACGCCTGCGGCGCTGAGCACGAGCCCGGTGGGCGCGAAGTCGAACAGCAGGAAGCGCTCTCCGGTCGCCTCGGCCCGACCAAGGTCCCTGTCGGGGCGCCTGTTTAAGACGGATGAGGTCGATGACCAGTATAGGCGACGGGTGCGCGACCGAGAGGGCACCGCCGACAAGTTGGGTCAGCATCGACGTTCTGAGCATAGAAGTACGGGCGCGCGTGGTGCTGAGCGGTGAGATCGTGAAGGAATACGCCGAGGCCATGACCCGCGCGAAGGGCCGGTTCCCGCCAGTCGTGATCTTCAACCATGGCGAGGTCCTATGGAAGGTTAAATGTTCTCTAAATCTGTAAAATAAGAATAGTAGCTCCTCCCCATTTAGGTGCCGCGCATTGTCTATCTCAAAAACCAGGTTGTCTCAAAAAACGCATCTCGCCCGGGACATCTTCGAGTTTGACAAACAGTCCGAGAATGCGGGATATCCCAGGGTGGGCCCGTCAGACGAATGTGAAAAGGCAAGCCTGACCGATAGGAGATTGGCGCGTCCGCATGGAAGTCCCTACCCTCGATCGCCGGATGGTCGCCATCCTCGCAGCCGATGTCGAAGGCTACAGCGGGCTGATGGCGCTCGACGAGGAGGCGGCTCTCGCCACGCTGTCGGCGCATCGGGCGATCGCCGACGAGCTGATCGTCGCCTTCCATGGCCGGATTGCCAATACCGCAGGCGACAGCGTGCTCGCCGAGTTCGCTAGCGTCGTCGATGCCGTCCGCTGTGCCATAGAGATCCAGAGGAAGATCGCCGCGGCCAACGATGAGCTGCCGGAGGAGCGCCGGATGCTGTTCCGCATCGGCATCAATGTCGGCGACGTCATGGTCAAGGACGGCGACATCTTCGGCGACGGCGTGAACGTGGCTGCACGGCTCCAGACCTTGACCGACGCGGGTGGCATCTGCGTGAGCCGCGGTGTCCGCGACAGCATCCGCCACCTCGCCGGCTTTAGCTTCGAGGACCTGGGTGAGCAGGTCGTCAAAAACATCGCGCGGCCCGTCAGGGCGTTCCGTGTCACGATCAATCAAGAGGCCGTGGCGGAGGCACCCGAGGAGACTGCGCCGCCGCAGCCGCCCGGAATTCCAACGGATCCGCCCGCCGCCGACAGCACAGCCCTCGATCTCGCCATGTGGGAGACCGTCAGCGACAGCGGCGATGTCGAGGGCTTTCTGCACTATCTGCAGCGTTTTCCAGAGGGCGAGTTTGCTGAGATCGCCCGCGACCGGATAACTGCACTCTCCCAAGCGCCCCCGCAGACGCCCCAGGTCGTCGCGCCTGCCGTGGACGCCGATACCGCGGTCGAGGGTAAGCGACAACCCCGATATGTACGAGGCCTATCTCGAGAAGTACCCGAATGGCGAGTTCGTCCCGCTGGCCAAGGTAAGGCTCGAGGAGCTGCGCCAGTAACGATGATGCGAGCTGCGCGACATCGTCAGCCTTAGTTAGTGACGGTTTCACCGGGGAGCCGGGCAGGCCCGGCTCCCACGATCGCTCAGTTGCTGTACTTGAATTCCGGAAGGCTCTTCAGCGACTCTTTGGTGGCGCCGGGGAGCACCATCTGCTTGTCCTGCACTTTGAGTGCGCTGTAGGGCACCACGACGTATTTCGAGCCGATGCCCAGGAAGCCGCCGACCGACAGCACCGCGAATGGCACCCTCTCGTTGGGGGTGACGATCAGATCGTCGATCGTTCCCACGGTCTCGTTGGACTCGTTAACGACGGTGCTGCCCACCACCTTGGATGTCCGGTAGCCGGTCGCCAGTGACTGCGGGTCGACCTTCATCAGGGACCACGTCTGCGGCTCGACCTGCGAAAAGGCCGGGCCGCTCAGCGCTGCCGCTATGACGGCAGCACCCGCCAGAAGTGTAATCGCACTGTGGCGGCACTGACCTGTGCGCTTGGCTCACGGCCCGGACCGCTTCGACGAAGCAGGAGGCCGGATCAGATCTGGCCCGAGCTTGCCCCGGGCGGCCATGGCCGTCCCATGTGTGGGTAAGAGTGTGGGTTCGGCCGGAGATTGCGTAGAAAAATGCCGGTATAACAATATGTTGCTGGATGCGGTGGCGGAGGGGATGGGATTCGAACCCACGATACGGCTTATCACCGTATAACGGTTTAGCAAACCGCCGCCTTCAGCCGCTCGGCCACCCCTCCGCGGCGCGCTTCCTTCTACTCAGGCGAGAAAGCGGCTGTCAATCCGGGCCGCCTGGATCCCGCCGCCCCGTTGATATGGGGCGGCCGCCGCCGAACTCAATCGGTCGTGAGGTCCTTGACCACCGCCCCGCCGGTCAGCAGGCTGAGCTCCAGAACCGTGGTCGGGAAGACGCAGAACGGGTGCCCGGCCGCGGCGTAGATCGTCTCGAACCGGCCGAGGCTGGCGTCGATCGCGGTCGGCAGCGGGCGCGGATGGCCGAGCGGCGCCACCCCGCCGATCGCGAAGCCGGTCACATCGCGCACCCGCTCGGCATCGGCCCGCAGCACCAGCCCGCGCCGGCCGAATGCCCCCGGCAGGGCTTCGGTGGCACAGCGCCGGTCACCCGCGACCAGGGCCATGACCGGCGCGCCGTCGATCGTGAACAGCAGCGACTTGACGATCGCGCCGAGCGCCACCCCGAGCGCATCGGCCGCGTCCTTGGCGCTGCGCGCGGTCGCCGCGAGCTCGATGATCTGCGCCCGCGAGCCCTTCCCGGCGAGCGCCGCCTGGACCCGCCGGACCGCCGGATGCGCGAGCCGGCTCACGCGACCGGGATCGCGTTGCCCGCGCTCGGCACGTCGTAGCCGCGCTGCACCGCCGGCCGCGCCGCAATCGCCGTATACCAGCGCTTGACGTTCGGGAAATCGTTCAGGCCATGGTCGAGCCCGTGCCAGTCGAAGCGCGACACCCAGGGCCAGGTTGCGACGTCGGCGATCGAGTAGTCGTCGCCGGCGAGATAGGCGACCTCGTCGAGCCGCTTGTCCATGACCCCGTAGAGCCGCTTGGTCTCGGTGACGTAGCGCTCGATCGCGTACGGGATCTTCTCTTTGGCGAAACGGTTGAAGTGGTGGGTCTGGCCAAAGAACGGGCCGACCCCGCCCATCTGGAACATCAGCCATTGCAGCACGTCCATCCGCTTCAGGTAGTCGTCCATCGCTGGCAGCAGCTGGCCCGTCTTGTCGGCGAGATAGATCAGGATCGCGCCGGATTCGAACATCTTGTAACCGTTGTC
The DNA here is from genome assembly GCA_963733965.1 of uncultured Alphaproteobacteria bacterium. Lineage (GTDB taxonomy): Bacteria > Pseudomonadota > Alphaproteobacteria > Geminicoccales > Geminicoccaceae > DATAOG01. The sequence goes on along the minus strand of CAVTFM010000046.1, from coordinate 156,055 downwards.
GCGGTCGACGATGCCCGGGATCTTGTTGTTCGGGCTGACTGCCAGGAATTCGGGCTTGAACTGGTCGCCCTGACCGATGTTGATCGGATGAACCTCGTAAGGCAGCCCGACCTCTTCCAGCATGATCGAGACCTTGCGCCCGTTCGGCGTGCTCCAGGTGTAGAGATCGATCACGGTGCCCTCGCCCTTGTCCTGGTGTAGTGGAATCGGCAGCATAGCACGCGCCGGCGCGCTTGAGTCACGGCCGTTGTCGTGATCGATCGGCAATCGGTGCTATCCAGAAGGAGGCTCCATGGCGAAGGCTCTGATCGTCCGGCGGGTCGACGAGAAGCTGATCCGACGGCTCAAGATGCGGGCGGAGCGCAACAACCGGTCGGCCGAGGCCGAGCATCATGAGGTCCTCAAGCGGGCCTTGAGCGGCGAGCCCAACGCCGTCTTCAAGGACATTGCGGCGCAGCTGCGCGCGCTGACCCACGGACGCCGCCATACGCCGGCCGAGGACCTGCTGCGCGAGGGTCGCGACGAGCGTTGAGCGGCTTCGTCGTCGACGCCAGCGTCGCAATCAAGTGGCTGGTCGACGAGCCGCGGCGTCATTGGCAGGCGGCGGTCGATGCTGCTGCGGGCCGCCCTCAGGCATCCGGCTTATGACGACATCTACCTTTGCCTCGCCGGGCAGCTCGCCCAACCCCTGGTCACCGCCGACACGCGACTGCTCGGTAGGGTGCGGGCGTCGGCACCGAAGCGCCTCGCGGATCTGGTGGTATCCCCGACGGAGCAATCCGAGGCCCTCGCGGTTCGGTCCCGCCGAGGCTCATGATGGCAGCGCCCATCGCGACGCTCGCAAACGTCAGCCCGAAGAACCCGAACAGCATGATCAGCGGCACTGGGAAGAGGTCGGAGGCCAGCGCCAGGGTCCCGACGCCCCCCACGTCCCATGCCAGGAGCATAGCCACGGTCAGCCAGCCGGCGAGCATGCCGGCGAGACCATGACGGATCAGATACGCCACCAAAGGATTGCGGATCATGGCGGTCCCCGTCCGCGCTCAGCGATTGGAGCGCGTTCGCTGGCCATTGAAGGAGCAACACCGAGCGCGACCGGTCGTTCCCCGCGTACGGCGCAGATCCGCTGCCTGATCATGGGTCGCGGCTGCTCCAGGTAGCCGTGCTCGTAGGCGACGATCTGGAGGCTATCGTGCACCAGACCGATCAACTCGCCTGGCCGCAGCAGAAAGTCCGGGTTGGCCGGCCGGCCGTAGACCTCGTTGCCGACGGCGAAGGTTTCGTAGAGCAACAGGCCCTCGGCATCGATCAATTCGAGAATATGGGGAAAGAGCGGCCGCCAGAGGTAGTTGGTGACCACGACCGCGCCAAAGCGCCGGCCCGGAAACGGCCAGGGCGAGCCGTGCTCGAGATCCGCGCGGATGACTTCGACGCTTGGGTGATCGGCGATGTCGTCGAGCCCGGCGACGTCGATGTCGACCGCGGTCACGGGATGGCCGCGCTCGAGGAAGAAGCGCGTGTGGCGACCCTGGCCGCAGGCAAGGTCCAGGACCGGCGCCGCCGCCCTCACCAGCGGTGCGAAGCGGACGATCCAGGCCGATGGCAAGCCTGGCACCGGGCGCGTCAAGGTCAAGGGCGGTCGACCGTGCTCTGGCCGATGCCGGTCAGGAGCCGGCCGCCGTCGACCACCCAGGCGGCCCCGGTCACGAACGCGGCGTCGTCCGAGGCCAGATAGGCGACCACCTTGGCGGTATCCTCGGGCTCTCCGATCCGGCCGGCCGGCAGCTCGTTTGCCCAGCGCGCGCGCTCGCGGTCGGGAGCGTTGGTGAGCCCGAGCACCATGGCCGTCGCGGTCGGGCCGGGACAGACCGCGTTGACCCGGATCTTGTCGGCGGCGAAATCCAGCGCCATGCACTGGGTCAGGAGCAGGATCCCGGCTTTGGAGGCGCAGTAGACCGAATAGCCGCGGCCGCCCGCCTTGCCGGCGACCGAGGCGGTGTTGACGATCGCCCCGCCGCCGCTTCGCCGCATCGCCGGCACGGCGTGCTTGGAGACCAGAAAGACGCTCTTCAGATTGATGTCGATGCACCGGTCCCAGTCGGCCTCGGAAAGCGTCGTGACATCGCCGATCACGAGGACGCCGGCGTTGTTGTGCAGAACGTCGAGCCGGCCGTAGCGGCGGACCGTCTCGGCGATCAGGGTCTCCGCATCCCGGGCGTCGGCCGCATCGGTGCGGACGAAGGCCGCCTCGTGCCCTTGCCCGCGCAGTTCCTGGGCGATCGCCTCGGCGGCCGGGTCGAGATCGGCGATCACCACGCGCGCCCCTTCGGCGGCGAACAGCCGCGCGGCGGCTGCGCCGATGCCCGCCGCGCCGCCGGTCACGATCACGCTCTTGCCTGCGAACCTCATTCCGCCCTCCTTCAAGGGCCGTCGGCCACCCGCCGGCGGGTGGCCTGCAGGGTCTCGAGCAGGGCGAGCAGCAGCGCGTCGCGCTCGGCCTCGAGGCGCTCGATCGAAGGCGGATGGCTCGCCGCATGGGCGGCGACCAGGCGCTCGATCACCTCGGGCGTGATGTCCAGACGGTCGAGATCGTCCATCCAACGCTGCAGACCGGGGCCGATGTGCTCCAGCAGGTGGCGAAGCCCGCCCCTGCCGCCGGCCAGGTGGTGGGCCGCGTGCGGGCCCATGATCGCCCAGCGCAGCCCCGGCCCGTAGGCGATCCCGCGGTCGACGTCCGGGAGGTCGGCGACCCCTGCCAGCACCAGGTTGATCGCCTCGCGATAGAGGGCGGCCTGCATGCGGTTGACGACGTGGCCCGGGACCTCGCGTTTGACCCGGATCGTGACCTTGCCGACGCCCTGGTAGAACGCCTCGGCCCGGTCGATGACCGCCGGCTCGGTCGCGCGCCCGGCGACCAGCTCGACCAGCGGGATCAGGTGCGGCGGGTTGAAGGGATGGGCCACGATGTAGCGCCCCTCGCCCGCGCGGCCCGCCTGCAGCTCGCTCGGCATGATCCCCGAGGTCGAGGAGGCGACCACCGCATCGGCGCCGAGGCCCGGCTCCATGGCCGCGTAGAGCGCGCGCTTGGCCGCGAGGTTCTCGGGGCCGTTCTCCTGCACCCAGCCGGCGCCGTCCACGGCCGCTGCCGGACCCCGATGGAAGGACGGCGCCGCCGGCGCGCCCGCGCGCACGAGGCCGAGCCGTTCGAGGGTCGGCCAAGCGCGCGCGACGAAGTCACGCACGCGCGCTTCGGTGCCCGCTGCCGGATCGTAGACCGCGACCTCGAGGCCGCCCGCCAGGAACAGCGCGGTCCAGCTCGCGCCGATCGTGCCGGCGCCGAGCACCGCGACCCGCCGGACCTCGCCGGGATCGGCCGCGGCTGCGGCCGCGCTCACCGCAGGTACTCGGCGTTGCCGTCGACCCCGATCACCTGGCCGGAGACCAGCCGACCGGCGTCCGAGCACAGGTAGAGGATCATGTTGGCGATGTCCTGCGGGCTGATCATCCGGCGCATCGACGCGGTCTCAGTATATTCCTGGTACATCGCCTCGAACGCGACGCCACGCGCGCGGGCCTTGGCGGCGATCACCCGGTTGATCCGGTCGCCCTCGACCGCACCCGGGCAGATCGCGTTGACCCGGATCTGATCCGGCCCGACCTCGATCGCGAGCGCCTTGGTGAGCCCGACCACCGCCCATTTCGAGGCGCAATAAGGGGTCCGGAGCGCAAAGCCGAAGCGGCCGGCGGCCGAGGACAGGTTGACGATCGAGCCGCCACCCGCGGCCTTGATCATGGGCACGGCGCGGCGCGCGCAGAGATACTGGCCGGTGAGATTGACCTCGAGGCAGCGCCGCCAGTCCTCGGGCAGGATCGCCTCGATCGGCCCGGTCGGCCCGGCGATGCCGGCGTTGTTGATCAGGATGTCGAGCCCGCCGAGCTGCTGCTCCGCGAGCGCGAACAGGCGATCGACGTCCGCCTCCAGGGCGACGTCGGCCGGGATCGCCGGGACCTCCGGCAGCTCGCCGCGCAGCTTGTCGAGCGCCGCCTGATCGACGTCGCAGGTCACGAGCCGGGCACCCGCCTCGAACAAGGTCTGGAGCGTGACCCGCCCGATCCCGGCCCCGCCCGCGGTCAGGAGCACGCGCTTGCCGTCCAGCCGCAGATCCATCGCCCGCCCCCCGTTTGCGATCGGCCTCCCCGATCATCATGAGGGGCAGGCGCGCCCTGTCAATGGGTCGCCGCGCGCCGATCCGGCGGCGATTGCGGTGCCGCGCGCAGCGCCCTACACCTCACTCCGGACCGCCGAGCCGGAGATGCCCCATGACGATCGACCCGCAGATCTCGACCCTGCCCGCCCGCTCCGGCAAGGCCGTACGCCTCGCCAGGGGACAGGCGCTGAAGCTGGTCAACACCCACGGCCAGCAGGTGGTCGACACCTGGGCGTTCCATGCCCAGGACCTTGCCGAGTTCATGTCGATGGAGCATCTGCGCCAGGTGCTCAACCGGATCATGCCGCGGGTCGGCGACCAGCTCGCGACCAACCACCGCCGGCCGATCCTGACCCTGGTCGAGGACACTTCGCCCGGCATCCACGACACGCTGCTCGCGGCCTGCGACATCTGGCGCTACCGCAACCTCGGCTGCGCTGGCTACCACGACAACTGCCGGGACAACCTGTTCGCCGGCATGGCCGAGCTCGGCCTCGTGCCGCCCGAATGCCCGAGCCCCTTGAACCTCTGGATGAACACGCCCGTGGTCGAGGGCCTGGGCATCGACTGGCGGCCGCCGGTCAGCCGGCCCGGCGATCACGTGGTGCTGCGCGCCGAGCTCGACTGCATCATCGCCATGTCCGCCTGCCCGCAGGACCTGGTGCCGATCAACGGCGCCGCCATGACGCCGACCGAGGCGCACTTCCAGGTGCTCGGCTGATCCGGTTCCGACGATCGGCGGATCCGGGCCAGGGATTCACGCTCCCTTGCCGGAGGGTTCCGACGATCGGCGGATCCGGGCCAGGGATTCACGCTCCCTGGTCGTCGTCGGCCGACTCTCAGGCGCTGTTTTTGTACGGCCACAACCGCACGGCCGTTCGCGGAGGTTCCGCGCCCGCAGCCATCAGCGCGTGGTCCCGGGCCGCGCCCTCGGGCGTCTGGCCGTCGATCACGAAGGGACTTACCCGAGGTGGGCGTTGGCTCGCGGCAACCGAGCTCGAAACCCGGATCATGTCGATCAGGGCGCGCAGCGCAGCCGGAACCTGCCGATGGCCCGAATAGTAGAGAAACATGCCCTCGTGGCAGGGTGACCAGTCTTCGAGCACGCGGACCAGCTGGCCGGAGCGAAGGAAGGGCTCGGCCAGGGCTTCGAGCGTGTAGGCGATCCCAACCCCGTCGACCGCCGCGCGCATGTAGATCCAGGGGTCGTTGACCATCAGCCGCCCCGGGACCGAGGTACGCAGCGATCGGCCATCGCGTTTGAACGCCCACTCGAACACCGATCCGTCGCCACCCCGCCGGAACTGAATGCAATCGTGGTGCCCGAGGTCGTCGGGCGTACGGGGCGGCGGGCGGCGCTGAAAGTATTCGGGCGCGCCGACGATGGCAACCTTGGTCGGCGCCATGACGCGAACCGCGATCATGTCCGCGGCGACGCGATCGCGCGGCCCGATCCCGGCATCGAACCCGCGCGCAACGATATCGGGCGAGGCGTCGTCGAGCACCAGCTCGAGGTGCACATCCGGGTAGGTGCCGAGGAACCGGGCCCAGACCGGTGCGATCACGGCCGCCGCCCAGAGGTAGGTCGTGTAGATCCGGAGCCGGCCGAAAGGACGGGCCCGCTCGTCATTCAGGTCGTCCAGGGCGCCGGTGATCTCGTCGATCGCCGGCCGCAGCCGCTCGAGGAGGCGACGTCCGGCGTCGGTCGGCGCGACGCTCCGCGTTGTGCGGTTCAGCAGGCGGACGCCCAGCCGTTCTTCCAGCTGCCGGACGGTGTGGCTGAGCGCAGACGGCGTGACGCCGAGGTGCGCGGCCGCCGCCCGGAAGCTGAGGCTGTCGGCGACCGCGATGAACGCGGTCAGGTCCGCAAGCTCGCCTCGACGCATCGCTGAACTCTCCGCAAGTCCCGACCCAGGACAAATGGGATTGCTCATCGAGCGGGTCGAGGGCATCGGCGGCGAACGCGAGCCCCGCCCATGGAGGAGCGGTGGGCGATGAGCGGCCCTTAAGCCCTGCCGGGGAGGCGCGGATGGATCGCGACGTGCGTCGATGTGCATCGGCCACCCTAATCCAATGCCGGCTCGCGAGATTGCTGAATTTTCTTCAATGCCCTGTCAATCCTGGATGGGATTTTCAGCGCCGAGGCGAGACCACATGCTCATTTGGTCAAGAAACACCGTCAGGTTGCAGAGGGGAGACTCCCATGTCAGTGCGATTTGCCTTACCCGTGATCGCCGTCGCGTTGGCGTTCGGGGCGGTCGGCGGATGCTCTTCGAACGGTCAAGACCGGATGGCCGCGCAAGAGCCGTCGTCGACTCAGGTGCGCCCTGCCCAGATGACTGAGATGAACCAGTGCGACCAGCTTGCGCGAGACGTGGCGGCGAGGATACCCACTGCCAGGGCAGACAAGGCGCCCTCGGCGCAGGCAGACCTCCGCAAAGCCCAGGGACTCTGTGATTCCGGCCAGTCGGAGGAGGGCATCTCCATGCTGAACAACATCCTGGGCTACATGGATCACGAATAAAGTTCAGAACCGGTCCAGCACGCCGAAAGACCTGACCTTGCGATCGGTTAGACTATCCGGCGCTCTGCCTTCGTCCTGGGAAAGGATGGCGGCGCGGGCCTGGGCCAGCACACCGGCGGCGCGCGCCGGATCGCCCGCGACCTCCGTGAACTGGCCCGGCTCGGGCGCGATCATGGTGATGCGGCGGCTGGTGCGGGCATTCGACACCTGGCGGCGGCGGACCAGGGGACGGCGCGCCCGGGTCCACCGTTTCATGGCCCTGAGCGACCGGAGCCTCGCGGACATCGGCGTGCGCCGCGCCGATGTGTGCGCGGCCATGATCGGGGTCGTACCGCTTGGCCGGGTGCGACCGTGGCGTGCGCCGGCGGCGGTGATCTGCCAGACGTCCGGCGCCAGGCTCACGCTCGTCGCGACGATCCCGGCGACGTCACCTCAGCGCCGGTCGCGCACCGACGTAGGAACGCTTGCCGGGGCGCGGGCGCCGGAGCGACGATGATTGGAGGACTACGGACCTCGTTGCGCCACGGCGGACCATGACCTCCTGGTGAGCCTTGGCAAGGCCGGTGCAGGAGCCGGCGGCGCAGCGATTGCGCCACCGCTCAGAAGCGGCCGACCGGGCCTTTGGGCGTGAGCTTGCAGCCGGTGAGCCGGCGCTCGGCCATGTCCATCCGCCAGGTGAGCATGGCCTGCGCCTGCGCCAGCACCTCGCCGGCTCGCCCATGGTCGCCCGCGATGTTGTCGAGCTGGTGCGGATCCTGCCGGAGATCGTAGCAGAGCGGCGGCAGGCCGTTGAAGTGGACGTAGGCATAGTCCCCGCTCTGGCGGACCGCGAGCGCGCAGCGGTCCGAGGCGAGGCCGAGCGCGGCCTCGAAGGTCAATGTCTCGACGTCCCGGAAGTCGTGCTCGTAATGCGCCGCCTGGCGCCAGCCGGCGGGCGTCCCGCCCTCGAGCCAGGGCACCAGGCTCCGGCCGTCGCACTGCAACGGCGCCTCGAGGCCGATCCGCCCGAGGATCGTCGGCATCAGGTCGACATGCTCGGTGAACGCCTCGAGCGCAAGGCCGCGGACTGCGCCGGGGCTCGGATCGACGACGATCAGCGGCACGTGGAAGGCCTGCGGGAAAAAACCCTCCTTGCCGAGCAGCCAGTGGTCGCCCAGCATCTCGCCGTGGTCGGCGGTGAACAGGACCAGGGTCCGATCGAGCTCGGAGCGCGCCTCGAGCGCGCGGACGATTCGGCCGACGTGGTGGTCGACCTCGGTGATCAGGCCGTAGTAGACCGCGCGCGCCTTGCGGACGTCGGGCTCGTCCAGGGTCGCCGGCCGGCCGTACCAGCTCTCGGCCTTCGGCTGCGCGAGCTTGGCGGCCAGCCAGGGATGCGCGGCCGCCTCGGCCTCGGGGCTCTCGGCCCGGACCGGCGCCGGCACCTGGTCGGGATCATAGAGGGCGTGATAGGGCGCCGGGGCGACCAGCGGCGGATGCGGCTTTACGAAACTGAGATGTGCGAACCAGGGGTCGGCGGCTTCTCGCCGTTCGAGCCAGGTGAGGAAACAATCGGCAAGGAACGCGGTCTCGCTGTCCTCGGCCGGATAGGGTGCGGGGTCGCCGAGAGGCCTTCCGAACAGCTCGGCCAGGCTCCAGGACCGGCCGTGGCGGCGCTCCAGATCTGCGAGCCAGGCGGCGTTGTCCTCGGGCAGATAGAGCCCGACCTCGAAGCTCGGGTGTAGGCCCTCGTAAGTCCGGAGCCAGGGGTCAGCGGCATCGCGCCCCCGCGGATCGACGCTGCGATCGGTGTAGCCGAACAGGATCGGCCGGTAGCCCGCCTTCCGCGCCTCGGCGGCGAGATCGCTGTGGCGGGCGTCGAGCGGCGTGCCGTTGGTGATCGAGCGATGGTTGAGCGCGTACATGCCGGTGTGCAGGGACGCCCGCGCGGGCCCGCAGGGGGTCGCCTGGCTGAAGTGGCGCCGGAACAGCGCGCCCCGCCCGGCGAGCGCGTCCAGATGCGGTGTCCGGATGCAGGCATGGCCGCGCACCCCGAGACATTCGCCGCGCCACTGATCGGCGGTGATCAACAGGACGTTCATGGCAGGGTGCTCGGGCGGAGCGATCCCTGCGCCGGCCGCCCGGCGCGGGGCTGGGTCGCCCGGGTGCAGGGCGCCATGAGGCTTGCCGGGCGCATCCGATCGTCCGGCACAAACGACGCTCGACGAGGGACAGCCTTCGGCCGGTCGCGGGTGATCAACGTGATCGGGGTGATCTTGGTCGCCATCAGAGATGACCGCCGCCTCGATCGACGTCCTGCGGCGCCACCCGAGCTCCGGCGCGCCAGCGCACGCCAGGCTCAAGAGGCGATCGGCGACAGCGCCCGATCCAGGACCGCAGCATTGCCGGGTTCGAACGGGTTGATGAAGGTCACCGAACCGAGCTTGCGGCCATCCTGAAAGTCCTCCGTCAGCAGGACCCGGCAGCCAGCCTGCTGCACCGTCGCCCATAGCATGGCATCCCAGAACGGCAGATCGTGCCGGAGAACGGCCCGGAGAGCGACTGGCAGGATGCCTGCGTCGGCCGCCTCGATTGGGAATGCAGCCCGGAAACTTTCGAGGAGGATCGCCGCATCCGTCGGCGCCACCTTGCCTTTGCGCGTTACGACGTGGAAGAATTCGCCGAGTGACTGCAGGGTCAGGAAGCTGTCCACCCTGCCCGCCCGTCGCAGCAGATCGACCGCGATGCGGTGTCGTTTCCCTGCCTGGTTGTCGGCAGCGTAAACCAGAATGTTGGCGTCGAGGCTGAGCCTCATCGCTCGTGCATCTCGTCCCGAGTGGCGCGGATACCGCCCATCGGCCAGCCCTTTTCTGCAAGCGCAAGCAGGTGTTCGATCGCCGCCTCGCGCTCGGGCGTCATGGGCTGGCCGCGGTAGGGGGCCAGCGTCGCGACCGGTCGCCCGCGGCGGGTGATGACGACCTCCTCGCCGTCGGCGACTTCGCCGAGCAGGCGCGAGAACTGCTGGTTGGCTTCCCGGGCCGAGACGGTTCTCATGGCGATTCGCATCCTGTAGTGATTGCACTACATCTAACCAGCCCGGCCCGAATCTGCAAGATGGTTTGCCATGCAGGTCCCCTTCCGCCGTCAGCCCGAACGGTTCGAGATCCTGCCGCGGCCGGCACCGGCTGCGCGGGGCACCCCGGTTGCCCATCGCATCCCGGTCCGGTGCGATGCCTGGAGCTGACCTTCGAGCGGCTTTAAGGCGACGCGGCGGCACGCTTCGCCATCGTCGAGGATGCGCTTGCGCCCGAGCCTGGCATCTACGGCAAGCGATTGCGCGCCGCCCGGCCCTGATCGAGGGCCGCCATCTGCTGCACCGTCGGCCGCGGGGCGTTCCAGGCAAGCAGGATGATCGGCTGCTGGACCAGGTAGAAGACCGCGCGCCCGTTGGCATCCAGGATATCGAAGTCGAGCCTGAGGTCGTCCCGCGGATCGACGTTGCCGCCGTCGAAGCGAATGCGATCGAACGGCTCGTCTTCCTGCCGGGTCTGCGCGAAGCGATCGGCCTTGGCCATGCGGTGAAAGGTCTGCGGCTGATCGAACGACAGGCCGTCGGTGTAGACGCTCGGCTGGTCCGGCGTGGTCCTGAGCTCGAGATCGAAGCCCGCCCACCGCCAGGGACCGCGGTTGACGATCACGTTGACGATCGACAGGCTGAGAAAACCGACCGCCGGCGAGACGTTCGAATGGCCCGGGCGGACATTGTGAACCACCAGGATCGCGGGCCCCGTCCCTGTGATCTCCTCGACCAGGACGATCGGATCGTTGAGCGTGCCCTTGCCGCTCGCTGCGAGCAGCCGGGCCCCGCCGAGCTCGTCGCTGAACGACAGGCCGCTGGTCGTCCAGGTCTCGGCATGCAGGCGGCCGCTCGCGAGCCCGATGACGACCAGGCAGGCGAGCCGCCAGACCGGCGCGAGGGCACGGTCTCCGGAGCGTCGTCTCATGGGACCGTGGCCGCCTCGCCGGGCAAGGCGCGGCGGAGATCCTGCGGGCGGAGGCAGAGGCGGCCCCTGGCCGCGCTCGCGATGGGCCTGACCACTGCGCCACAGAGCCCCGGATCGCGCGCGAGCGCCCTGCGGCAGACCTCGAGCGCCGGCTCGACCGCTCCGGTCTCCCGCAGGCGGACGCCGGGCGCCAGCGTCGCCACCGGGCGTCGCGGCGCCTGACGCAGGCCGGCGCGAAGAGGTGTCATCGCGGCGCCATGGTGGCGGCCCGGCCTGCCCGATCGACCCCGCCTCCTCGAGCGCTTCCGGCAAGGGCTCGGCGCGCATCCGGCAGGCGAGCGCAGCGTCGGGCGCGGCCGGCGGGAGGCGCATGCAGCCGAGCTCGAGCGAGACCCTGGCGCAGGCGGGACCGGCCGCGCGGGCCGCCGCGCGACCGCGCGCTGCAACGCCTCGACGGCCGCCTCGGCGCGACCCTGGAGCAGGGCGAGCACGCCCTCGATCGGCCAGCCCGGGAGCCATCCGGATCGTCGGCGAGAGCGGCATCGACCACCCGGTCCGCCCGATCGAGCTCGCCCCGCCCGGCCAACGCCCGGGCACGCGCCCAAGCGGTCGCCAAGCCGGGCTGCCTGAGCTGCCCCGGTCCGCGCGCGGCGCTTCGCTGTCATGCAAGCCTCATGCCGCTCAGCCCCAAAGCTCACACATGGCCACCGATGCCTGCAACTCGCAAGCGGCTTGCCCGTCGGGCGCGCGGACGCTGCCTCGCCTCGGCGGTCTGCCCCAGCGCTAGCCGGCGAGCGCGACCGGCGCGGTCAGCAGGCGGCGCGCGCCCGGGTCGATCACCAGACGGCGGTCGTGGTACGCGACCACGCTCGGCTTGTGGGCGACGCTGATGATCGCGGCCTCGGGCAGCCGCTCGCGCAGCAGGCCGTAGAGCTTCGCCTCCATCGCCTCGTCGAGCGCCGAGGTCGCCTCGTCGAGGAACAGCCAGCCGGGCCGCAGCAGGAGCGCGCGGGCGATCGCAAGACGCTGCTGCTCGCCCGGCGACAGGACGGGCGACCAGAAGCGCTCCTCGTCCAGGCGGTCGGCGAGGTGATCGAGGCCGGTTACCGCGAGCGCCTCGCCGATCGCGACCAGCTCATAGGCGTCCGGGCGGTCGGGAAAGCACAGCGCTTCCCGCAACGTGCCGAGCGGCAGATAGGGCTTCTGGGGCAGGAACAGCAGGCGCGCAGCCTCGGGCAGCTGGATGAGGCCCTTGCCGAACGGCCAGAGGCCGGCGAGCACGCGGAACAGCGTGGTCTTGCCGCTGCCCGAGGGCCCCTGGATCACCAGCCGGTCGCCCGGGCGGACTTCGAGATCGACGCGCTCGAGCAGGATGCGGCCGTTGGGCAGCGCGACCTCGACGCCCTCGAGCCGGAGCAGCGACTCGGCAACGCGCTCGATGGTGAAGCCTGTGGCGGTCTTGGTCACCCGGCGGGCCGCCTCCATGCTCTCGCCGAAGGTGGTCAGCCGGTCGATCGTGGCCTTCCAGTCGGCGAGCGTCGGCCAGACGTCGACGAACCAGGACAGCGAGCCCTGCACCCGCCCGAACGCGCCCGCGGTCTGGGTCAGCACGCCGAGCGGGATCTGGCCCATGAAGTAGCGGGGCGAGGCGACCACCAGCGGGAACACGTCGGCCGCCTGGCCGAAGAAGGCGGTGAACCAGGTCAGGCGCTTGTTGTAGCGCATGTAGTCCCACCAGACGCCGAAGATCCGGCCGAACGCCGCCGCGAGCCGCCGCTCCTCGTCCGGCTCGCCGCGGTAGAGCGCGATGCTCTCGGCGTTCTCGCGCACCCGGACCATGCGATAGCGGAAGTCGGCGTTGAAGCGCTGCAGGTCGAAGTTCACGCGCACCAGCGGGCGCCCGATCTTGTAGGTCAACCAGGAGCCGAGCGCGGAATAGACCACCGCCACCCACATCATGTAGCCGGGAATCGTGAGCCCGCCGAACACCGGCAAGGTGACGCTGCCGGACAGGCCCCAGAGCACCGAGGTGAAGGTGACGAGCGTCAGGACCTGAGAGACCAGATCGAGCACGATGACCAGCGTCTGGCCGGTGAAGGCGTTGCAGTCCTCCTCGATCCGCTGCTCGGGATTGTCGGCCTGAGCGCTGGTCAGCTCCATCCGATAGTAGGTGCGGTCGGCCAGCCAGTCGCGGTAGTAGACCTGGGTCAGCCAGCGCCGCCAGCGGATCTGCAGCATCTGGCGAAACCAGAGCCGGTAGACCGCGATCACGATGGCAAAGAAGGCGAGCACGACGAAATAGCGCAGCTCGGCCCAGAACGCCTCAATGTTCTTGTCCTGCAGGGCGTTGAAGAACCGGGCGTTCCAGTCGTTGAACAGCTTGGAGATGTAGACCAGGACGATGCCGCTGCCGACGACGATCGCGAGCAGGCCGCGGGCGCTCCAACGCTCCTCCGACCAGAAATAGGGCGCGGTCAGCTTCCACAGCTTGGCAAGGAAACTGTGCGCGGCGGCGAGGCGAGTGCTCAGCTTGCGCATTCCGGATCCCGCATCTCAGCCATCGCTCCGGCCCAGAGCCCCGCCCGGCAGCGCCCGCGTCGCGGACGGACCCGGGCGGCGCCACACCACGCCATGGTTAACGTAGAGTTGCTGCGCCAAGGTTAACGAACAGTTAAGGCCAGAACCGATGCCAACGCCGATTCCTGGGCGGCCTACCACGCCGACCAGAAAAGCGCCACGCCGAGCAGCGTGATCAGCAACGCCCCGCCATAGTCGCTGGCAACGGCGAGGGTGGCACTCCGGCCGTTGCCTGCAGCCTCCAGCCGCGCGGCGACGGCGCTGCGGGCGAGGATGCTGAGCATGCCAAGCGCGCCCATGGTGATCGCCATGCCGGCGGCGATCGCCACCACCAGCAGCACGCCGGCAAACAGGATGTCGTTGGCGAGCGCGTAGAGGAGGATCAGGACCGCGCCGGTGCAGGGCACGAGGCCGACGCCGATCGAGAGCGCGCCCTGCTGGGCGCGGCCGCCGACGGCCGGCCCGGCATCGTGGCGGTGATCGCCATGCGCGTGCTCATGGCCGTGATGCCCGTGGCCCAGGCCATGGTCGTGGCCGCAGCCGACCTCGATGCCCGCGCGCCTGAGGCGCGAGCGCCGGACCGCCTGGACCAGCATCGTGCAGCCGATCAGGGCGATCAGGCCATAGCTGGTCAGGCGCACGCCCGCGACCTCGGCCGGCGCGCTGCCGAACGCCTGGCGCAGGACCAGATCGGCGAGCGCCACCACGACCATCGCGGACAGCACGTGGAACACCGCGATCTGCAGGCCCATCATGAGGCCGCGCGTGATCTGCGCGTCGCGCGCGAGAAAATACGTAGCCACGACGACCTTGCCGTGCCCCGGCCCGAGCGCGTGGACGACGCCGTAGGCGAAGGCGAGCACCAGCCCGATCAGCAGCGGGCCCGCGGTCTCGCCGTCGCGGATCGCGTTCATGTGCTGAGCGATCAGCCGGTTGCTCTCGCGCTGGAAGCTGAGCAGCGCGCGCCCCACGACCGCCATCGGCCCCCAGACGCGCTCGACCCGCGGCGCGTCGGGAGCGGTCTCCGCAGACGCGTCGGGAGCGGTCTCTGAAGACGCGTCGGGGGCGGTCTGCGAAGACTTGCCGGTGAATGGGTCGGCCCCGGCCGGCGCGCCCAGGCCAAGCCCGAGGAGCAGGAGCAGCGCCAGCACGCAGAGGGTAATGGTCCGGATCATGCTCAGCTGGTCGCGCAGTTCAGCTTGATGACGAGCGGGTAGACCATGCCGAAGTAGATCGGATTGTCGCTGTCCTCCTTGACGTCGAAGGTGCAGGCACCGCTCGGCAGGCCGGCGAAGTGGACCGGATCGTTCTCGTCCAGGTCGACCTCCACATAGTACTCGGGATCGTAGACCCCGACCGCGAGATGGTGGCTGGTCACGTCGACCGGCTGCGGCAGCCGCAAGGTGAACTCATAGATCAGAATGCCCTTCTTGATCGTTGCCCGGAAATCCTCGACCTTGTCGAGCGCCATCTTCTTGCCGTCAACTCGGACATGAGTGAAATAGCCATACTCGTGCAGGTTGGAAAAGGCTTCTTTCTGCACGGATGCAGTTTCGACCTGGTCGAACTTGCCGTTGCGGTCGTGGTCGTGCTGCTTGATCACGAACGAGCTGAAGATCTCATCGAATTCCCAATGCTGGTGGATGCCGACCAGCTGCCGATCCTTGAATTGGAAGGTGGTGATGTCATTGATCCAGACGTGCGGATGCGCCGCCGGCCGGAGCGGACTGGCCGAACAGGACTGACGCGCCACCGAGAACCGCCACGCTCAGGGCGGTCCAGCCACACCACGACATCAGCCACGCCGAAACGGCGTGGACGCCCGGCTCGCCGATCTCAGCGCACGACCCGCGTGACGGTGATCGGGCAGCCGCAGATCGGGCAGACCGCCGTCTCGGACAGGGTCGTGCCGACCGGGCCGGTCTGGTTGGCGAGATCGGCCTCGAGCCGGGCCGTGACCGCCGCATGCATCGAATCGCCGCCGCAGCGGTTGCTGTAAGCCAGGCCCAGCGAGCTTTGCGGCGCCATCGTCTCCATCGAGAACGCCTGCGCCCCGCGCCCGAAGCTCAGCAGCGCGAGCCCGGGCACGACCGCCACGGTACCTCTGAGAAGACTCCGTCGCGACAGGTTAACGCCCATCTGATCTCTCCGCAGCGAGGAACCCATCCGGATGTAGGGTAGCAGAACCCGCTGCGTAGGGTGAGTGAACTTTGTGTCATGATCTCAGGCGGACTTGCCGAGCATGGCGGCCTTGAGCAGCGGCAGGTTGTGCCGGAACATGTCGAGGTAGGTCGGCGCCGGCCCGTCCGGCGGCGAGAGCGCGTCGGCGTACAGCGTGCCGCCGACCACGGCACCGGTCTCGCGGCCGATCTGCTCGACCAGGCGCGGGCTCAGCGCATTCTCGAAGAACAGCACCTTGATGTGCTCGCGCCGGATCTGATCGATCAGCCTCCTCATGTCGGCGGCCGAGGGGTCGGCATCCTCGCTGATGCCCTGGGGTGCGACGAACTCGACGCCATAGGCGGCGCCGAAGTAGCCGAAGGCGTCGTGGGAGCTCACCACCTTGCGGCGCTCGGACGGCACGTCGGCGAACTCGCTCCGGACATGAGCGTCCATGGCATCGATCGCGGCCAGATAGGTCTTGGCAGCGTCCTGATAGTCGGCGGCGTGGGCCGGATCGGCCTTGGCCAGCGCGGCCTCGATGTTGACCACGTAGCGATGGCCGTTCTCGAGGTCCTGCCAGGCATGCGGGTCGGTCACGGTCTTGCCGTCCTCGTCCATCTGGCGCGGCTTGACGCCCTGGCTCGCGACCAGGATCGGCCCATGGTAGCCCGACGCCTGGATCAGCCGGTCCATCCAGCCTTCGAGGCCGAGGCCGTTGACCACCACCAGGTCGGCGGCGCTCAGCGCCTTGGCGTCGGCGGGCGTCGGCTCGAAGGCGTGGGCATCGCCGTCCGGGCCGACCAGCGTGGTCAGCGCGACCTGCCCGCCGCCGACCTGCTCGACCATGTCGCCGAGGATGGTGATGGTGGCGACGACCTTGAGTTTGTCCCGGGCAGCGGCACGCGACGCCATCGGGATGGCGAGCGCGCTCCCCAGGATGGCCGATACGAGGAGCAAGCTACGACGACGCATGGTCGGGACTCCTTCCTCAGCTCGAGTAGGTCATGGTGACGTCAGGCTGGCCGGAGCCGGAGGCCGCGGCTGAAGATGCCGCCACGCGGCCCCACGAGCACGGAGAGGACGTAGATGCCGCTCGCGGTCAGGATGATGGCCGGCCCCGACGCCAGCCCGGCGTGATACGAGGCCAGCAGGCCGATCAGCCCGGCCGTGAACCCGATCGCGCTGCTGGTCAGCGCCAGCGACCAGACCTCGCGGGCCCAGAAGCGCGCCGCCGCCGCCGGCACCATCATCAGGCCGACCGCCATCAGCGTGCCGAGCGCCTGGAAGCTCGCGACCAGGTTCAGGACCACGAGCACCAGGAAGATGCCGTGGTAGAGGCCGCCGCCCACCCCGACCGCGCGCAGGTACAGAGGATCGAAGCATTCGGTGACCAGCGGCCGGTAGATCAGGGCCAGGGCCACCAGGGTCACGCTGGTGAGCGTCCCTTCGAGCAGCAGCGCCTGATCGTTGACCGCGAGCACCGAGCCGAAGAGCACGTTGAGCAGATCGATGTTGCTGCCCCTGAGCGAGACGATCAGCACGCCGAGCGCCAGCGAGGTCAGATAGAAGGCGGCAAAGGCCGCGTCCTCGCGCAAGGGCGTCAGCCGGGTGACCAGGCCCGCGAGCAGCGCCACCGCGAGGCCGGCGACGAAGCCGCCGAGGCTCATGGCGGTCAGCGACAGGCCGGCGATCAGAAAGCCGACCGCGGCCCCCGGCAGGACGGCGTGCGAGAGCGCATCGCCCATCAGGCTCATGCGCCGCAGCAAGAGGATGATGCCGACCGGGCCGCAACCCATGGCCAGCGCCAGGCAGGCGACCAGGGCCCGGCGCATGAACTCGTAGTCGGCGAACGGCTCGATCAGCAGCGCGTAGAGGTTCATGCCGACCTCCGCAAGCGGACCGCGGGGCTGTCCGCAAGGGCGTCGGGCAGGCCCCAGGCACGCAGCAGAGTGTCGGGGTCGAGCACGCGGTCGGTCGGCCCCCAGTCGATCACCTCGCGCGCGAGCAGGAGGGTTTCGGGGAAGTCGGCGCGGACCTGCGCCACCTGGTGGAGGACGACGACGACCGTCCGTCGCTCGCGGTGCCAGCTGCGGACGATCTCGAGCAGGTCGGCCGTGGTCCTCCCATCGACCGCCGCAAACGGCTCGTCGAGCAGGATGACCCTGCAGTCCTGGACGATCAGGCGCGCGAACAGGACGCGCTGGAACTGCCCGGCGGACAGGCTCCCGATCGGCCGCCCGGCGCAGCCTTCGAGGCCGACCTGGGCGAGCGCCCCGCTCACGGCTTCAGCACCGGCCCGGCCGATCGGCCAGAAGGCGCCGGTCCGGCGCCAATGGCCGAGACCGACGACGTCCTGGACCGAGATCGGGAAGCTGCGGTCGATCTCCGCCTGCTGCGGCAGATAAGCGATCTGGTCGCGGTCGGCGCCGACCAGCTCCACCCGGCCGGAGCTCGGTTGCAGGAGGCCGCAGATCGCCTTGAGGAGCGTCGTCTTGCCGGCGCCGTTCGGGCCCATCACCGCGGTCAGCGAGCCGGCCGCGAAGCTGCCGCTCACTTGCCGGAGCGCAGGCTGCCGGTCGTAGCCGACCGTGAGGTCCTGGAGGCAGATCGCCGGCGTCACTGGCCGCTCATCCCCACCAACGGAGGACCCCGCCGATTGCCGACCAGAGCAGGAGCAAGGCACCGGCGATGACCGCCAGGCGACCGACCGCACCCGCCGCAAGCGGCGTGACGGCCGGCCATGCGGGCGGCGTGCCCCGCGCCATGGCTTGTCCTCCAAGAGAATGTTATACTGTTACATATCACCAGCCGACCGCTAACGCAACTATGATCGCGGTTTCGCGCTCTACTTGACGTTGTACATGCAACCCCGTCTGTGCAATTCTTGGCTTAATGGCGCTCCACACCGAGCGGTCCGATGGCTCGTCAGTCGCGTAAGAAGTGGTCGGTTTTCATCAGCCATCGTAGCACCGACCTTTGGGTCGCGAAGCAGATTGCCGCGCAGATCGCGGCCTGCGGTGCGGTGCCCTTCCTGGATGAGGCTGAAATCGATGTTGGTGCGGATTTCGAGGAGCACATCCTGAACTTCCTTGAGACGGCGGATGAGTTGCTCGTGCTGCTCACGCCGTGGGCCATGGAACGGCCTTATGTATGGGCGGAAAATGGGCGCGGCGTGGGGTCGTCGGATTCCGATCGTCGCCCTACTACACGGCGTCGCTCCGGCCGATTTGCAGTCCGGCCAGCCGTCCCAATCTTCCTGAAGAGACGCGACCTCTTGAATTTGAACGAGATCGACGGCTATCTCGACCAAGTAAGGCACAAGGCCGGCCGAAGAGCACCTTCACGTAGGCGCAAGGAATGAGCGAGCCGAAAGTATTCATCTCCCACTCCCATGCAGGGCCAGACCTGGCATGGGTACGTGAGTTCGCCCGCGCTTTGGAGGCGGAGAAGCTGTCCGTTTGGCTGGATTCCGTGGAGCTGAAGCCCGGCGACCGATGGGAGGAATTGATTGAGCGCGCCCTGAGAGAGAGTGACGCCATCGTCGCGGTCGTAGGCCCTTCCAGCACGGCGAGTTCGGCGCTCTTCTTCGAACTGGGGGCAGCACTGGGAATGGGAAAGCGGGTAATTCCCGTCGTGCCGATCGAGTTCGAGGCTTCGGCCTTGCCCTATCCATTGCGTGCCCGATACGCCCTGCGACAGGGTCCGCCAAAGGAGACCGCGAAACTGGTGGCGGCCACAATCTCAGCTGGCAAGGAGGCCGAACAGAGGCGGTAGGCCGGCCTGCCGGACGAGGCCTAAGGTATCCCGCCCTATTTCGTCCCGTACAGGCGGTCGCCGGCGTCGCCCAGGCCGGGCATGATGTAGCCGTGGTCGTTGAGCTTCTGGTCGATCGCGGCGGTGAAGATCGGCACGTCCGGGTGCACGCTCTGGAACCGCTCGACGCCTTCGGGCGCCGCCAGCAGGCAGACGAACTTGATCTGCTGGGCGCCCTCCTCCTTGATCCGCGAGACCGCGGCGACCGCCGAGTTGCCGGTCGCGAGCATGGGATCGACCACGATCACCAGGCGTTCCTGCAGGTCCTCGGGCACCTTGAAGTAATATTCGACCGCGGTCAGGCTCTCGGGATCCCGATAGATGCCGACATGGCCGACCCGGGCCGAAGGCACCAGGTCGAGCATGCCCTGGAGCAGGCCGTCGCCGGCGCGCAGGATCGAGACCAGGCAGAGCTTCTTGCCGGCCAGCGTCGGCGCGATCATCTCGGCGAGCGGGGTGTCGATCGGGGTCGTGGTCGTCGGCAGGTCGCGGGTCACCTCGTAGGCGAGCAGCGTCGCGACCTCGCGCGACAGCTGGCGGAACTTGACCGTCGTGGTCTCGCGCTTGCGCATCAGCGTCAGCTTGTGCTGGACCAGGGGATGCTCGACCACGGTGACGTTCTGGCGCGCTGTGCTCATCGCTGTTCCTCGCTGACCAGGGGCCGGCAGCGGGCCGGCAGACGCGATCCTAGCAGACAAAGGGTGCGCGAATCACCAACGCCGGCCAGCCGCGCCGGGGCTCACGCGGCCGGCTTTAAGCTCGGGAGCGGCGGGCTGGAGCGCGGTGCGCCGTCGATGAAGGTCAGGATCGAGGTGATCAGCCCCTTGAAATCCGGATTGTAGGTCAGCCGGCGCATGACGTGATCGGCCAGGTTCTCGGGCGTGATCTCGCCGTAGCGGACCTCCGAGTTCGCCGGCGTCTTGCCCGGATCGAGGCAGATCAGCCAGTTCGGCGTATCGGTCTGCCAATAATAGTGGCGGCAGTCGAGATAGTCGGCCGCGACGCCGTAGTGCGGATCGTCCGGCGCGATCGGCAGGGCCGGGTGTGCGAGATCGAGGATGCCCGGCCAGGGATCGCTCGCGCGCGCCAGGGCGAAGCGGCAGTCGGTTGGCGGCTCGGCGCCCGGCGCGTACCAGACCAGCTCGCGCGGCCCGATCAGCTGGCGGCAGAACCAGCGCTGCGCCGCGGGCACGTCGATCGCCGCGTCGTCGGCGCTGAGCGCCAGGAACACCGGCAGCTCGAGCAGCCGCTGGCGGCGGTCGACGTCGTCGATCAGGGCGTCGAGCTGCTGCCCGGCGTTGCGCGTCATCGACGAATAGCGGACCGGATCGCGATCGGGCAGCACCTCCGCAAAGCCGCCGGCCGCCCCGGGCGCGCGATAGCCGAGGTAGCTGCGGGCCAGCGTCAGGACGCCGCCCGGGCGCGCGAGCGCCGGCGCCAGCAGCACGAGGCCGCCGAGCGTCGGATCGGCGGCGCGCGCTTCGCCGAGCGCGTAGTCCAGGGCAAGCGTGGCGCCGGCACCGAAGCCGACCAGATAGAGCCGCTCCGCCCGGCCGGCGAAGCTCGCCACGCCAAGCCGGGTCGCCTCGACCCAGGCGGCGCGGTCGACCTCGAGCAGATCGCCCGGCACCGTGCCGTGCCCGGGCAACAGGATCGCCCGCACCAGATAGCAGGCGGCGGCGAAGCGCTGGCCCAGATCGCGCATCTCGTAGGGGCTGTCGCCGAGATCGTGGATCAGCAGCACCGCGCGGGGGTAGCGGCCGTCCTTCGCCCTCCGGCAGCGGGCAGCCTCCGGCTGCAGCTCGAACGGCGCCCGCCGCTCGATCACCTCCGGGTCGAGCGGGCTGCCGATCGCGGCGTTGGCGGCGGCGATCTGTGCCTTGGCCTGCTCGATGTAGGCGGCGAAGTCGGCCTGCGGCAGCGGCGTCGAGAGCCCGGAGGGGATATGGCGCGCCTCGAGCTTGCCCTCTGCGGCGCAGCCCGCCAGGAGCAGCGCCAGGCCAACGGCCGACAGCGCGCGGCGGACGGCAGTCCCGGGCGGCTCTCTCATCACGCGCGGCACTCTAGCCGACTGGGCGCGCCACGCAATCGGAGCGCGGACGGGCGGCTTTACCGGCTGTCAAGACCATATCGGCATCCTGAGGCATGCGCAGGCAGGCGGCGGACGGGTCCGGCGTCGAGCGCGTCCGGCCGTGCTCCCGGGCTCAAGAGCGGCCCGGTCGAAAAGCCGCAGCCTCCGCACCGGCTTGTGAACTGCTTCACAATTCCCTAGCCGCGACGCGCCTACGATCGCACTGGCACAGCGGGTGTCTTGAGAAGCGCAAATGGACGAGGATACGCCATGACAGCGCCAATGGGAGCGAGCATCATCGACGTCTTGGAGCAGGCCGGCAAACGCTACCTCGGGGAGGCCCAGTCGAAGGCCTACGCCGCTTTCCTCTTGCAGATCGGCGGCACCGACGCGTTGCGCAGCTATGTTGCCAGCGGCGCCTACTGGGAGCGCGTGCAGGCCGTGCTCGACAGCTTCTTCAACTCGGCCGAGCGGGCCGAGATCTGCGCGCCGTTGATCGGTCGGGCCGAGCTGCGGGCGCGGCCGGAGTTCCGCGCCTTTCTCGCTCATGCGCTGGCCGAGCGGCGCCTGCAGGAGCTGATCGCGGCGGCGCTGGTGGCGAGCTCCGCGGCCGGTCGCCCGCCGCTGGCCGCGGCCAAGCGCGGCGGCTAGCAAGGGCCGGACGACCAGATCGGTGTAGCGATCGCGCTCGCGGCTGGCGATCAGGGCCCGGGGCCGGGCGCAAGATCCCATCGCCTCGCGGGCACGGCCCCGGGGCGCAGCGTCGCGGCGCGCGGCTGCGACCGCGACGCGCTTGCCGTGGTCTTTGCTTTCTGGCAACGAGCTCGGTAGATCATGCCGGCCAGCCGCGGGACCCGGGAGAGTCATGCCGACCTTCGCGAGCGACACCTTGCAGGCCCTGATCCACGCCGTCTGTACGGCCGGCGGCAGTCATGAGCGGGAGGCGGGTCTGGTCGCCGACCAGCTGGTCGAGGCGAACCTGACCGGCCACGATTCCCATGGCGTCGGCCTGGTGCCGTACTACGTCCAGTCGCTCGCCAACGGCGCGCTCGTGCCCAACCGCCACGCCGAGCCGGTGCAGGACCAGGGTTCGGTGCTGGTGGTCGAGGGCCGGCGCGGCTACGGCCAGGTGATCGGTCACGAGGCGATCGAGCTCGCCATGGCGCGCGCCCGCGACCAGGGCGTCGCCCTGCTGGCGATCCGCAACAGCTTCCACCTCGGCCGGATCGGTCATTGGGCCGAGCAGTGCGCGGAAGGCGGCTTCGCCTCGATCCATTTCGTCAACGGCATCGATCACCCGCCGATCCAGGCGCCGTTCGGCAGCGCCCAGTCGCGGCTCAGCACCAACCCCTTTTGCGCCGCCCTGCCCGGCCCGGACGGCGCGCTCGTGGTGCTCGACATGGCGACCAGCAAGATCGCGCTCGGCAAGGCGCGGGTCGCGGCCAACCGCGGCGTGCCGGTGCCCGAGGGCAGCCTGCTCGACGCCCACGGCCGGCCGACCCGGGACGCCGCGGTCATGTTCCAGGAGCCGAAGGGTGCCTTGGTCGCGATGGGCGAGCACAAGGGCTCAGGCCTTGCCATCCTCTGCGAGCTGCTCGCCGGTGCCTTGACCGGCGGCTGGACGATGCAGCCCGAGCATCCGATGGCCGGCGGTACGCTCAACAACATGCTCTCGGTGGTCATCGACCCGGACGCGCTCGGCGGGCGCGAGCAGCTCTGGCGCGAGGGCGGCGCGCTGCTGGCCTACATCAAGTCGGCCCGGCCGCTGGCCGGGGTCGCCGAGGTCCTGGTGCCGGGCGAGCCCGAGCAGCAAAGGCGGCGGCAGCGTCTCGCCGAGGGCATCGAGGTCGACGCGCGCAGCTGGGCGGACATCCTGGCGGCGGCCAGGGCCGTGGGCGTGCCGGAGGCCCGGCTCGATGCCCTGACCGTCTAGGCCGGAGCGAGCCAGCGAGGACGAACGGATGGAACGGGTCGACTGCGTGGTGATCGGCGCCGGGGTCGTGGGCTTGGCGGTCGCCCGCCAGCTGGCGCTGGCCGGGCACGAGGTGATCGTGCTCGAGGCGGCGACCATGATCGGCACCGAGACCAGCTCGCGCAACAGCGAGGTGATCCATGCCGGCATCTACTATCCCGCCGGCTCGCTCAAGGCGCGAACCTGCGTCGCCGGCAAGCAGATGCTCTACCGCTACCTGGCCGAACACGGCGTGCCCCACCGCCGTTGCGGCAAGCTGATCGTCGCCACCACCGAAGCCCAGAAGGCGATGCTCGAGGAGATCCGGGCCAAGGCCGCGGCCAACGGCGTGACCGATCTCGAATGGCTGGAGCCCGCGGCGGTCAAAGAGATCGAGCCCGAGGTGTTCTGCATGGCGGCTCTGCTGTCGCCGTCGACCGGGATCATCGACAGCCACCGCCTGATGCTCGCCTATCAGGGCGATGCCGAGGATCATGGCGCCATGCTCGCGTTCTGCGCCCCGGTCGAGCGCGGCAAGGTCGCCGAGGACGGCATCGAGCTCGAGGTCGGCGGCGATCAGCCCATGGCGCTCAAGGCACGGATCGTGGTCAACAGCGCCGGCCTGCACGCGCCGGACCTCGCCGCGCGGTTCGAGGGCCTGCGGCGCGACCTGCTGCCGACCGCGCACTACTGCAAGGGCAACTACTTCACGCTTTCCGGCGGCCGGCCGTTCTCGCACCTGGTCTATCCGGTGCCCGAGCAGGCCGGGCTCGGGGTCCACGTCACCCTCGATCTCGGCGGCCAGGTGCGCTTCGGCCCGGACGTGGAGTGGGTCGACGGCATCAACTACGACGTCGATCCCAGGCGTGCCGACGTCTTCTACGCCGCGATCCGGACCTATTGGCCGGGGCTCAAGGACGGCGCGCTCGAGCCCGGCTATGCCGGGATGCGCCCGAAGCTTGGCGCCAAGGGCAGCCCGGCCGCGGACTTCGTCGTCCAGGGCCCGCGCGAGCACGGCGCGCCTGGCCTGGTCAACCTGTTCGGGATCGAGAGCCCTGGCCTGACCTCGTCGCTGGCGCTCGCCGAGGAGGTCGAGCGCGCCCTGCGCCAGTCGCTCAGCCGGGCGGCCTGAGCACGCGCCGGCAAGCCTGCCCGCGGGCCATGCTCAAGATCGCCAGCATCGGCGAATGCATGATCGAGCTGCGCCATCGCAGCCCGGTCGAGCTGACCCTCGCGTTCGGCGGCGACACGCTCAATTTCGCGGTCTATCTGGCGCGCCTGACCCGGGAGCGTGAGGTCCGGGTCGATTACATCAGCGCCCTCGGCGACGACCCCTACAGCGACGCGATGCTCGCCATGTGGCAGGCGGAGGGCGTCGGCACCGGGCTGGTCGCGCGGCTGCCGGGCCGCCTGCCCGGCCTGCACACCATCCGGACCGATGCTGCGGGCGAGCGCAGCTTCACCTACTGGCGCTCGGCCTCGGCCGTGCGCGATGTGTTGAAAGACGGCCGGGCGGAGCGGCTGCTGCCGGCGCTCGAAGGCTACGATCTGCTCTACCTGTCCGGGATCACGCTCTCGATCCTCGATGCCGGGCAGCGGCAGGCACTGCTCGCGATCGCCGATGCGGTCCGCGCGCGCGGCGGGCGGGTCGCGTTCGACAGCAACTACCGGCCGGTCGGCTGGCCGGATGCGGCAGCCGCCCGGACCGTGTTCGACGAGCTGTTGAGCCGGGCGGACTTCGCGCTGCCGACCCTCGACGACGACCAGGCGCTGTTCGGGGTCGCCGATGCTCAGCAGTCCGCCGACCGGCTGCATCGGCTCGGGGTCGCCGAGGTCGCGGTCAAGCTCGGGGCCAAGGGCTGCTTCCTGTCCTCGGCGGCATTCACCGGCGAGGTGCCGCCGGCGCCGGTCGCGCAGGTGGTCGACAGCACCGCGGCCGGCGACAGCTTCAACGCCGGCTATCTCGGCGCCCGCCTGCTCGGCGCCGGGCCGGCGGCCGCGGCCCGGCTCGGGTGCACCCTCGCCGCCCGGGTCATCGCCCACCCCGGCGCGCTCATCCCCGCCGCCGCCATGGCCGATCTTCGCGCCTGACGGATCGTCCGCCGTCCCTCTACCCGGCCCCAAGGTACTCGGCGCGGATCAGCTGGTAGAACGCGAGCTCCTGGTCGTAGTAGCGCGCCATGCCCTGGGAGCGCAGGCCCAGCTTCTGGAGCACCCGGCGCGAGGCGCGGTTGCCGGGGTGGGCGACCGCGACGATCGGATCGAGGCCGAGGGTCTTGAACCCGTGCTCGAGCACGGCACGGCCGGCCTCGGTCGCGACGCCCTGGCCCCAGGCCGCGCGGACGTAGCGATAGCCGAGCTCGATCAGGCCCGAGTCCTCGAGCGGGAACACCCCGCACCAGCCGAGGAAGCCCGGCTGCTGGCGCCATTCCACGACCCACAGGCTGCTCTGCGCGGGCGGGGTCGTGATCCGGCGCAGCAGTTCGGCCCGGTGCGCCTCCGGGTCCGGCGGACCGTGGACGAAGATGTAGCGATGGACCTCCGGATCGAGGTCCATCGCGAGGTTCGCCTCCAGGTCGTCCCGCGTGCGCGGCCGCAGCCGCAGCCGCGCAGTCACGAGCTCAGGCGGCGGCGCGGTCGTCGGCGAGGACTTGGCCAAGGACGAGGACGGCGCAGCGTCAGGAGCTCCGAGCGCGCCCGGCGCAGCGGGGGATCTCAGGCCTGGCCGACCTCCGTGCGCTGCTCGCCCAGGCCCTCGATGCCGACGCGCATAACATTGCCGGACTTGAGGAACACCGGGTTGGGCTTGACCCCGGCCCCGACGCCCGGTGGCGTGCCGGTGCTGATCACGTCGCCCGGCAAAAGCGTCACGTAGCGGCTGAGATGGCTCACCAGATGGGCGACGCCGAAGATCATGGTCGCGGTCGAGCCGTTCTGATAGCGGTGGCCGTCGACCTCGAGCCACATGTTGAGGCTCTGCGGGTCCCGGACCTCGTCCTTGGTCACCAGCCAGGGGCCCATGGGTGCGAAGGTGTCCGGGCTCTTGCCCTTGATCCACTGGCCGCCGCCGCCGGTGAACTGGAAGTCGCGCTCGGAGACGTCGTTGACGATCGTGTAGCCGGCGACGTGGTCCAGGGCGTCCGCCTCCTCGACGTAGGAGGCACGCTTGCCGATCACCACGCCGAGCTCGACCTCCCAGTCGGTCTTCTTGGAGCCGCGCGGGATCTTGACCAGGTCGTTCGGGCCGATGATCGAGCCGGTGTGCTTCATGAACACGATCGGCTGCTCGGGGATCGGCTGGTTGCTCTCCTTCGCATGGTCGGCGTAGTTGAGGCCGATGCAGACCAGGTTCGGCACCAGGGCGAGCGGCGGCCCGAGCCGCGGCCGGCCCTGGACCGGCGGCAGCGAAGCCGGTTTCAGCCGCGCGAGGCGCGCGAGGCTGTCGGCCGCGAGCACGCCTGGCGTGATGTCGTCGATCTCACCCGAGAGGTCGTGGATCCGCCCCTCGGCGTCCAGCAATCCCGGCTTCTCGGCCCCGCTTGGTCCATAGCGCAACAGGCGCATGACAACTCACCTCCCGGTTTCGTGATCGGCTCTGGCGTTTCGTTCAACCATCACCAGATTAGTGTATCTCGCAACCCCGGCCAATGGCCAGCGCCTGCCGGGGGCGACAAAGTCCGACCGGCCCCGAGGGCGAGCCGGACGCAGTGGCGGATTGAAGCCCATGACTGACGCGAGCCTCGACCGGCCGGCAGCGGCGCGGCACATTACGCTCACCTCCCATCCGAGGCCGGGAAGGGCGAAGGCGCCGAAGATCGTCTGGGGGGCCGCGAGCCCGGCCGCCCGCGGGCCCGTGATCGGCACGCTCGCCGATGCCAGCCGGCGCAACGTGATCGGCGCCCATTCGGGTTCCTATGCGCTCTACCGGGCGCTCGCGGTCGCCGCCGGCAGCCTCGATGCGCTGCACCGGCCCGACCTCACCAACACCGCCCCGGCCATGGCGATCGGCCCGCATCCGCAGTGGGCGGACCCGAAGAAGATCGTCTCGCTCGATCCCTGGGGCCACATCGTCGGCGAAGCGTTCGCGAGCCAGCTCGCGCTCGGCTGGGACATCCGGCCGACGATCGCGGTGACCCGGGCGCGGCTGACCGTGCCGGAGCTGAAGCACGCGGTGCGCCTCGAGCAGCTGCCGCCGGACGGCCGGATCGTCACCGAGACCGGTGAGGTCAACTGCACCAAGATCGCGATCGAGCCGGTCTGGTACCTGCCGGGAGTGGCCGAGCGCTGCGGCGTGAGCGAGGTGAGCCTGCGCCGGCATCTGTTCGAGCAGACCGGCGGCATGTTCCCGGAGCTGGTGACCCGGTCCGACCTCAAGGTGTTCCTGCCGCCGATCGGCGGCCTGACCTGCTACATCTTCGGCGACGTTCTCACTCTTGCCGATCCGGCCAGGGAGCTCGCCTGTCGCGTGCATGACGAGTGCAACGGCTCGGATGTGTTCGGCTCCGACATCTGCACCTGCCGGCCCTATCTGGTGCAGGGCATCGAGGTCTGCATCGCGACCGCCCAGGCCGGCGGCGCCGGGCTGATCGTCTACAACCGGAAGGAAGGCCGGGCGCTCGGCGAGGTCACCAAGTTCCTGGTCTACAACGCCCGCAAGCGGCAGGCAGGCGGCGACCGGGCGGCCGCCTATTTCGAGCGCACCGAATGCGTCGCCGGCGTCCAGGACGTGCGCTTCCAGGAGCTGATGCCGGACGTGCTGCACTGGCTCGGCATCACGCGCATCCACCACCTGGTGTCGATGAGCAACCTCAAATACGACGCCATGGTCCGCTCGGGCATCGAGATCATCGAGCGCGTGCCGATCCCGGAGGGCCAGATCCCCGAGGACGCCAGGGTCGAGATGGATGCCAAGAAGGCGGCCGGCTACTACGCCCTCGAGACGCCGACCCCGACCGAGCTCGAGACCGCCAAGGGCCGGGCGCTGACCGACTACCAGGCGTCCTGAGTGCCGCGCTTCGAAACCCCGGCCGAGGCGATCGCCTGGCTGCGCACGCCGGACGCGATCCGGGCGCGCTGTCGGCTGCTGCTGGCGGCCGCCGAGCACGACCAGCTCCGCCATTTCGCGCTCGACATCAGCCGGCTCGAGCCCACCGCCGACTACGTCATCGACACCATCCGGACCAATTACCCGGACCTCGACATCCCCTACCACAGCCGCTGGCGGCATTTTTCCACAGGTGGTCACGATCGCGCTGCGGCGCTCGGCGCCGGCCTCGCCCCGGAAGAGCTGGCGCGCACGCGCTTCG
Organism: uncultured Alphaproteobacteria bacterium; assembly: GCA_963733965.1. Classification (GTDB taxonomy): domain Bacteria; phylum Pseudomonadota; class Alphaproteobacteria; order Geminicoccales; family Geminicoccaceae; genus DATAOG01. The sequence continues at coordinate 127,459 of CAVTFM010000046.1, read as the reverse complement.
ATCTGGTGGTCGTCAGCGTGCTGCTCGATGCCGGCGCCGGCGATGCCTGGCGCTACCGCGAGCCGGGCACGGCGGAGACCTACGCCCGCTCGGAAGGCCTCGCGCTCGCGAGCCTCGATCTGTTTCGCTCCGGCGCGCTCTCGGCCGATCCCAAGCGGCCGCTGCGCGCCGATGCCCAGGCTCTGATCGGCCTCGACGAGCGCACCCTCGGCAGCGCCTTCCAGACAAGTGAGAAGAATCCGCTGGTCGGGCTCGCGGGGCGGTGCCGGTTGCTCAACCGGCTGGGCGAGGCAGTGATCGAGAAGCCCGAGATCTTCGGCACCGACGCGCCCCGGATCGGCGGCCTGTTCGATCATTTGACCCGTCAAGCCAAGGACTTGCGCCTGCCCGCGCCCAGGATCCTGGCCGCGGTGCTCGAGGGCCTGGGCGACATCTGGCCCGGGCGGATCGCGCTGGCCGGGAAAAATCTCGGCGACGTCGGCCGCCACCCGGTGGCCGCGACCGGGGATCTGACATCGGGTCTGGTGCCGTTCCACAAGCTCTCCCAATGGCTCGCCTATTCCCTGATCGAGCCCCTCGAGGATGCCGGCATCCGGGTCACCGACCTCGACCGGCTGACCGCGCTCGCCGAGTACCGGAACGGCGGCCTCTTGATCGACCTCGGCATGCTGCGGCCCAAGCACGACGCCGTGCTCGGCGAGCCGCACGCCGGCGACTCGGAAGTGGTGGTCGAGTGGCGGGCGCTGACCGTCGCCCTGGTCGACCGTCTGGCGGAGGGTGTCCGGGCCGGGCTCGGCCTGACGGCCGAACAGCTGCCGCTTGCCAGGGTGCTGGAGGGCGGCACCTGGGCCGCGGGCCGACGGATCGCCCGCGAGCGTCGGCCGGGCGGCGGACCGCCGCTCGAACTCCTGAGCGACGGCACCTTGTTTTGACGCTGCCGGCGCTGGTCGGCCACGCCGACTGGAGCGTTCACCCGGGAAAGCGCTGGCTCGCGCCGGCGAGGTTGCAACCGGACGGCGGCTACCGCGCTTCGGCGCCGGAGCCGGTCGGTCCGCTCGAAAGCCTTTGGGCGCGCCTCGGACACGAGGCCGGAGGCGGCCGGGTGCTGCTGGGCGTCGATTTTCCGATCGGTCTTCCGGGCGCCTATGCGGAACGAGCCAGGATCAACGCGTTCAGGCCCGCTCTCCTGGGCTTCGATGATCGCTTCTATGCGGTCGCCGAGCGTCCGGACGAGATCGGCTTGCAGCGGCCCTTCTATCCGATGCGTGCCGGCGGCTGTCGTCGGCGACAGCTGCTCGACGGGCTCGGGCTGGCGTCATGGCCCGATCTGCTGCGCTGCTGCGATCGCGCGTCGGAGACCCGGAGCGCAGCCTGCGCGATCTTCTGGACGCTCGGCGGCCAGCAGGTCGGCAAGGCCGCCATCACCGGCTGGCGCGACCTGTTGGCGCCGACGCTGCGTAGCGGCGTTGACCTTGCGCTCTGGCCATTCGAGGGCAAGCTGGACGAGCTGCTGACACGCCACCGTCTGGTCGTCGCCGAGACCTATCCGGCCGAGGTCTATGGTCATCTCGGTCTCGACCTGCGGGGCGGCAAGCGCAGGCAGGCGGTGCGCCGGGCCAACGCCGCGGCGTTGCTCGTAGGGGCAGAGGCTGCCGGCGTGGACGTTGCGCCCGCACTGGCCGCCGAGATCGGGGACGGTTTCGGCGCCAACGCCAGCGGCGAGGACCGCTTCGACGCGGTCGTGGGGCTGTTCGGCGTGCTCAACGTGGTGCTCGGCCGGCGCCCATCCGGCGAACCGGACGATCCGGTCATCCGCCGGACCGAGGGCTGGATTCTGGGCCAGACCGCGCCCGATTGAGCCTTCAGGCCCACATGGCGCGCAGCTCGGCGGCGATGTCGACCTTGGGCAGACGGGCGCGCGCGGGGGCCGGCGATTCGGCCTCCGGTCGGCCCGCCGTGCCGAGCTCGAAGTGCCGGAGCAGGGTGGCCGGGATGAAGCGCGAGCGCGGCGCCGACACGTAGCGGTCGCCGAAGCGGGCCTGGCTCGTGGTGTAGAAGCGGCGCGGCTGGATCAGGTGCAGCTGATCGCGCGCGCGGGTCATCGCGACGTAGAGCAGGCGGCGCTCCTCCTCGATCTCCTCGGCCGAGCCGGTCGCCATGTCCGAGGGGATGCAGCCGTCGACCACGTGCAGGACGTAAACCGCGCGCCACTCCCGGCCCTTGGCCGAGTGGATGGTCGAGAGGATCAGATAGTCCTCGTCCAGGAGCGGCGTGCCGGCCTCGTCGCCGGCGGCGGCCGGCGGGTCGAGGGTGAGCTCGGTCAGGAAGTGCTGGCGCGAACGATAGGTGGCGGCGAGGCGCACCAGCTCGTCGAGGTCGGCGAGACGCGCGCGGGCGAAGTCGTAGCGCTCCTCGAGCAGGGGGTCATAGAACCGGCGCGCCAGCTCGAGCTGTCCCGCCCAGATTTCCCGCCCCGCGAGCGCCGGCATCAGCGCCGCGAGCTCGGGCCAGAGATGGGCGGCCGCGCGCGGCGGGGAGAAGCCCGCAAGCGCCTCGAACCGGAACGCCGCTGCCTCGAGGTGCGCCAGAGCCCTGCGCGCGGTGCCCGGGCCGATCCCGGGCAGGAGCTGCAGCAGCCGGAAGGCGGCGATCCGATCGCGCGGATTCTCGGCCCAGCGCAGCAGCGCCAGCAGGTCCTTGACGTGGGCAAGTTCCAGGAACTTGAGCCCGCCGTATTTGACGAACGGGATGTTGCGCCGGCGGAGCTCGACCTCGAGCTCGCCGCTGTGGTGGGTGGTGCGGAACAAGACCGCCTGCTCGCGCAGCTCGATGCCGGCCTCGCGATTGGCAAGGACCCTCCGCACCACATAGTCGACCTCGCCGGTCGGGTCGGCGACCATGGCGAGCCAAGGTTTCTGCGCCGAGCGGCGCGCCGAGAACAGGCTCTTGGTGAAGCCGTCCCTGGCGTCTGCCATGACCGCGTTGGCGGCATCCAGGATCGGCTGGGTCGAGCGGTAATTCTGCTCGAGCTTGACGACCGCGGCCGGTGGCTCGAAGCGGCTCGGGAAATCCAGGATGTTGCGGACCGTCGCGGCGCGAAAGCCATAGATCGACTGGGCGTCGTCGCCGACCACCGTGAGGCCGCGCCCTTCCGGCTTGAGCCCGAGCAGGATCCGGCCCTGGAGCGCGTTGGTGTCCTGGTACTCGTCGACCAGGACGAAGTCGAAGCGCCGGCCAATATCCTCGGCGATCGCCGGCACGCCCATCGCCCGCGACCAATAGAGCAGCAGGTCGTCGTAATCGACCACTCGTTGCTGCTGCTTGGCCGCGACATAGCCGCCGAACAGCCGCTTGAGCTCCGCCTGCCACTCCTGGCACCAGGGGAACGCCTTCTCCAGCACCGGCTCGAGGCCGGTCTGCGCGTTGACGGCGTAGGAGTAGATCGCAAGGCAGGTCGCCTTCTTCGGGAAGCGGCGGGCCTGCTCGCTGAGGCCCATCTCGTCCCGGACCAGGTTGAGCAGATCGGCGGCATCGCTGCGGTCGAGGACGGTGAAGCCGGGCGCGAGACCGATCGGCTCGGCGTAGAGGCGCAACAGCCTGTTGCCGATCGCATGGAAGGTGCCGGACCAGTCGATCGTTCGCCCGCGACCCGTGCCGGCGTCCACCGTCCGGCCGCAGATCCGCTCGACCCGCCGGGTCATCTCCTCGGCCGCCCGCCGGGTGAAGGTGAGCAGCAGGATGCGCCCGGGATCGGCGCCATGCAGGACCAGATGGGCGACCCGGTGGGCCAGCGTGCTGGTCTTGCCGGAGCCCGCGCCGGCGATGATCAGGAGCGGCCGGCCGGGCTCCGCGCGGCCGCCCTCCGGCACATCGAACGTCACGGCCGCATGTTGCGCCGGGTTGAGCGAGCTCAGATGGACCAGGATCGTCGCCTCCGGCTCGGGGCCGGAATTGGCCACCAAGCGAAGACGATACTAGCCGCAGTTTGTGCGAAACTTCAACATCCGCGCGAGCCCAGAAGCACGTGCCCTGGTTCTGGCCTGACCACGAGCAGAAGTGCCGGGCCCTCCGCGTTAGCCCGCCTGTGGCCCCGTGGCGACGCTCGCGCGCTCCGGCGCCCCCAATCGGATCGTCCAGACAGTATCGCCGGCGCGCCCGGACAGTAACCAAGCATTAACGATTGGCTGCTAACGCTTTCTTCGGCTGGTCCATGCGACCCTGGGACTCCGCCCACGGCCGATGTCGGGGCGCGCGAGGCGGCGCCGGCTCCGTCCTTGACCAGCACGCTGCGGAGGGTCCGGATCGGCGTCGGTGCGCTCGCGATCCGCGCCGATGGCGCCGGCTCAGGCCTTGACCAGCAGCTTGCGTGGATAGGTGCAGAAGGGCTCGGCGCCGCGATCCGTGACCAGGAAGCTCTCGGTGATCTCGAGGCCCCAGTCGTCCTGCCAGATCGCTGGGATCAGGTGGAAGGTCATGCCCGCCTCGAGCGGCGTCCGGTCGCCCGGGCGCAGGCTCATGGTGCGCTCGCCCCAGTCGGGCGGGTAGCTGAGCCCGATCGGGTAGCCGCAGCGGCTCTCCTTCTCGATCCCATGACGCGCGATCACCTTTCGCCAGGCGGCCTCGACGTCCTCGCACAAAGCACCGGGGCGGGCCGCTTCGAGGGCCGCGGCGATGCCCTCGATCACCGCCTGCTCGACGTCCAGGAATTTCTGCGGCGGCCGGCCCAGGTAGATCGTCCGCGAGAGTGGGCAGTGATAGCGGCGGTAGCAGCCGGCGATCTCGAAGAACGTGCCCTCGTCCCTCCTGAACGGCCGCTCGTCCCAGGTGAGATGCGCCGCGGAGGCGTCGGCGCCCGACGGCACCAGCGGCACGATCGCCGGATAGTCGCCGCCGTGACCCTCGGCGCCCCGGATGCCGGTGCGGAAGATCTCGGCGACCAGCTCGTGCTTGGGCAGGCCCGGCTCGACCAGCTCGAGGATGCGCGTGTGCATCGCCTCGACGATGCGCGCCGCGCGGCGCATGTACTCGAGTTCAGCCGCCGATTTGACCGCCCGCTGCCAGTTCACGAGGCCGGTCGCATCGACGAAGGTCGCATTCGGCAGATGGCGCTGCAGCGCGGCGAGACAGGCGGCGCTGAAGTAGTAGTTGTCCATCTCGACGCCGATCCGATGCCGCCCCCAGCCCCGGCTCTCGAGGATGCCGGCCAGATAGTCCATCGGATGGCGCTCGGTCGACTGCACATAGTGGTCGGGGTAGCCGATGATCTGGCTGTCGGCCATGAACACCGTGCGCCTGGCGCCGTTCGCGTCCTGGCCGCGGCCGTACCAGACCGGCTCGTCGTCCGGCGCCAGCAGCACGCATTGGTGGACGTAGAACGACCAGCCGTCGTAGCCGGTCAGCCACGCCATGTTGGACGGATCGGTCGCGATCAGAAGGTCGACGCCCCGGGTCGCCATGGCCGCCCGGGTCTTGGCGATCCGCCGGTCGTACTCGGCGCGCGGGAAGCTCGGGTCAGCGGCTGCCATGGGCTTGCCCCCGGGCGTCGCCGGACGCCACCGGATCGCGGCGTCCGGCGCCGTGCATGCTACTTCGAGAGGGTTTTGAGATAGGCGATCACGTTCTGGCGGTCCTCTTCGCTGCTCAGGCCGACAAACGCCATCTTGGTGTGCGGCACGACCGCCTTGGGGTCCGCGAGGTACTTGTCGAGCGTGGCATCGTCCCAGACGAGCCCGGAATCCTTCATGGCCTCGGAATAGTGGAAACCGTCAACGCTGCCGGCCTTGCGACCGACGACGCCGATCAGATAGGGGCCGATCGTGTTCTTTTTCTCCTTGACGTCGTGGCAAACCTTGCACTTGTTGAAGACCTTCTCACCCTGCGCCGGGTCGCCGGCCGCCAGGGCCGCGCTGCTGCCGAGCGCGACCATGCCGGCCGCGATCCAAACTCCAAGGCGTCGTGTGGTCATCGTTTTCTCCCTGTCGGACCGATCCTTGCGAGGGACCGATCGATTGTCCACGGGCGATCGCGCTTCGGTCGCCGGACCGCCCGCGGGCCGCAGCCAGACCCTCGGTCGCCGCGCTACTGCCCGGCGGCCGGGAGGTTAGCCCGCCGCCACCGCGAAGGCCATGGCCCCGGTCCACCCCGCGCGCATGCGTCGCGGCCGGCGGTCGGCGCGACCGCAAGGGAGCCCGTGTGGTCTCGATGATCGGAAAGCGCGGTTTGGCCCCTCTCACGCTGCCTTTTGCAGGTCCAGGCGCGACCAGACCTGGGTGAGGGCGGCGACCAGGTGGTCGATCGCGGCATCGTCGTGGGCCGGCGTCGGGGTGATGCGCAGGCGTTCGCTGCCGCGCGCGACGGTCGGGTAGTTGATCGGCTGCAGGTAGAGGCCGAAGTCGTCGAGCAGCAGGTCGGAGGCCTGCTTGCAGGCGACCGGGTCGCCGACCAGCACCGGCACGATGTGCGAGGGGCTCGGCATGACCGGCAGGCCGGCCGCGCGCAGGCGCCGCTTGACGGTCGCCGCCCGCTCCTGATGGCGCGTCCGGAGCTCGTCGTGGGCCCGCACGTAGCGGACGCTCGCCAGCGCCGCGCCGGTGATCGCCGGGGCGAGCGAGGTCGTGAAGATGAACCCGGGCGCGATCGAGCGCACCGCGTCGACCAGGGCGGCCGAGCCCGCGATGTAGCCGCCCATGCAGCCGAACGCCTTGGCGAGCGTGCCCTGGATCACATCCAGCCGGGCCATGACGCCGTCGCGTTCGGCGACCCCGCCGCCCCGCGGACCGTAGAGCCCGACCGCGTGCACCTCGTCCAGATAGGTGAGCGCGCCGTAGCGCAGGGCGAGCTCGCAGAGCGCCGCGATCGGCCCGAAATCGCCATCCATCGAGTAGACCGATTCGAACGCGATCAACTTTGGCACGCTTGCGGGCGTCGTCTGCAGCAGCTGCTCGAGATGGTCCACATCGTTGTGCCGGAAGATCCGCTTCTCGCAGCCCGAATGGCGGATGCCGGCGATCATCGAGGCGTGATTGTCGGCGTCCGAGAAGATCACGCAGCCGGGCAGCAGGCGGCCGATGGTCGACAGCGCCGCCTCGTTGGCGACGTAGCCCGAGGTGAACACCAGCGCCGCCTCGGTGCCGTGCAGGCGCGCGAGCTCCCGCTCCAGCAGCACGTGCAGATGGGTCGTGCCGGAGATGTTGCGGGTGCCGCCCGCCCCTGCCCCCATGCGCCGGATCGCGGCGCAGGCCGCCTCGAGCACGACCGGGTGCTGGCCCATCCCGAGATAGTCGTTCGAGCACCAGACGGTGACCGGGGCCGGCGCGCCGTCCGGGCTCGGGTAACGCCGGGCGCGCGGGAACGCGCCCGCCTCGCGCTCCAGGTCGCAGAACACCCGGTAGCGGCCCTCGCCCCGGATGCGCGCCACCGCGGCCCGAAATCGCTCCTCGTAGTCCATGACGGCCTCCTCTGGCCCTCCCCGCCGTGCAGCCTTTTACGATCATGCCCGCGTCATTCCGCGGCCGGGTCTCGACCGTTCAGACCTGGCCGCGGCGCTCAGAAGCGCAGACGCTTGCACTGCACGACGTGGGGCAAGGCGCAGATCGCGTCAAGCACGGATTCGGGCACCGGCTGGTCGACCTCGATCAGGGCGATCGCGTCGCCGCCCGGCTGCTCGCGGCCGAGGTGGAAGGTCGCGATGTTGACCCCGGCGTCGCCGAGCGTCATGCCGAGCGCGCCGATCAGGCCCGGCTGGTCGATGTTGCGCACATAGAGCATGTGCGGGCCGAGCTGGGCCTCGATCTCGATGCCGCGGATCGCGACGATCCGGGGCCGGCGCTCCTGGAACAGCGTGCCGGCGACGGTGCGGCTGCCGCGCTCGGTCTCGACCGTGAGCCGGATCAGCGTCTGGTAGCCGTCGGTCTGGTCCTGATGGATGGTGGTCACGGCGATGTCGCGCTGGCGCGCGACCAGCGGCGCGTTGATCATGTTGACGCTCGCCAGCAGAGGCGCCAGCAGCCCCTGCAGGAGCGCCGCGGTCAAGGGCCGGGTGTTGAGCTTGGCGACCTGTCCGGCGTAGCTGATGGTGGCACCCAGGAGGCCGGTCTCGGTGAGCTGGCCGGCGAAGCTGCCGAGCTGCTGGGCGAGGATCATGTAGGGGCGCAGATGCGGCGCTTCCTCGGCGCTGACCGGCGCCATGTTGAGCGCGTTGACGACCGCGCCGGTGGTCAGATAGTCGGCCATCTGCTCGGCGATCTGGAGGGCGACCTTCTCCTGCGCCTCGGCAGTCGCGGCGCCGAGATGCGGCGTCACCACCACCTGGTCGAGCTCGAACAGGGGCGACGTGCGGGCGGGCTCCTCGGCGAACACGTCGAGGGCGGCGCCGGCGACGTGGCCCGTCCGGATCGCATCGCAGAGTGCGGCCTCGTCGATCAGGCCGCCGCGGGCGCAGTTGACGACCCGCACGCCCGGCCGGGTCGCGGCCAGCGCGGCCGCGTCGATGATGTTGCGCGTCCCCTCGTTGAGCGGGGTGTGCAGGCTGATCACGTCGGCGCGCGCCAGCAGCTCGTCGAGCTCGACCTTCTCGACCGCGAGGTCCTGGGCCCGCTCCGGCGCGAGATAGGGATCGTAGGCGACGACCCGCATCTTCAGGCCATGGGCCCGCTCGGCGACGATCGAGCCGACGTTGCCGCAGCCGATCAGGCCCAGCGTCTTGCCGGCGAGCTCCGTGCCCATGAAGCGGGATTTTTCCCATTTGCCCGCCCGGGTCGAGCGGTCCGCCGCGGGCAGCTGGCGGGCGAGCGCCAGAATCATGGCGATGGTGTGCTCGGCCGTCGTGACCGAGTTGCCGAACGGCGTGTTCATGACCACGACGCCCCGTTCGGTCGCGGCCGCGAGGTCGATGTTGTCGACCCCGATGCCGGCCCGGCCGACCACCTTGAGCCGCTCCGCGGCCGCCAGCAGCCGGGCCGTCACCTTGGTCGCCGAGCGCACGGCCAGGCCGTCGTAGGCGCCGATGATCTGGATCAGCTCGGCCTCGCCGAGGCCGGTGCGGACCTCGGCCTCCACGCCCCGCTCCTCAAACGCCGCGACCGCGGCCGGGCTCAGCGCATCAGAGATCAGAACCTTCGGCATGTCAGAGGCCCTCCGCCCGGCGCTGCTCGTGGAATCCGAACTCGAGCCAGGGCAGCAGCGCCTCGAGGTCGCCCGCCTCGACCGTGGCGCCGCCCCAGAGGCGAAGCCCGGGCGGCGCGTCCCGGTAGCCCGCGATGTCGTAGGCGACCCCCATCGTCTCGAGGCGGCCGACCAAGCCCTTGACGAACTCGGCCTGGCGCGCCGCCGGCAGCGCCTGGACGCCGGGATCGACCACCCGCAGGCAGATCGAGGTCGAGGAGCGGGTCTCTTGCCGCTTGGCCAGGAAGTCGACCCAGGGGGTGCGCGCGACCCAGGCGGCGACCCGCTCGAGATTGGCTTCGCTGCGCTCGATCAGCGCGTTCAGCCCGCCGATCCGCTCGGCCCAGTCGAGGCCGTCGAGGGCGTCCTCGACCGCCAGCATCGAGGGCGTGTTGATGGTCTCGCCGCGAAAGATGCCCTCGATCAGCTTACCCTTGGCGGTCAGGCGCAGGAGCTTGGGCAGGGGCCAGGGTGCGCGCCAGCTCTCCAGGCGCTCGACCGCGCGCGGCGACAGGATCAGCATGCCGTGCTGTGCCTCGCCGCCCAGCACCTTCTGCCAGGAGTAGGTGACGACATCGAGCTTTTGCCAGGGCAGCGCCATGGCGAATACCGCCGAGGTCGCATCGCAAAGCGTGAGCCCGTCCCGCATCGTCGCGAGCCAGTCGCCATCCGGTACCCGCACGCCCGAGGTCGTGCCGTTCCAGGTGAACACCAGATCGCGCGCCGGATCGTGCTCGAGCGCCGGCAGCTCGCCATAGTCGGCGCGCAGGATGCGCCGGTCGGTGAGCTTGAGCTGCGACTCCACGTCGCTCTGCCAGCCGTAGCCGAAGCTCTCGAAGGCGAAAACGTCGACCCCGCGGGTGCCGAGCAGGTTCCACATCGCCATCTCGAAAGCGCCGGTATCGGAGCCCGGCACCAGGCCGATCCGATAGTCCGCGGGCAGGCCAAGCAGCGCGTGCGACCGGTCGAGCAGCTCGGCCAGCCTTGCCTTCGGCGCCTTCGCCCGGTGCGAGCGGCCGACCAGGGCACCCTCGAGCGCCGCCAACGACCAGCCGGGCCGCTTGGCGGTCGGGCCGGAGCCGAAGCACGGGTTGGCCGGCCGGACCCGCGGCTGGCTCATGGCATTCTCCTGGTCGTCGCCGGACACATGTCGAAGCCACCTTTTCCCGAATTGCTGCAGCGCGGGAAAAGCGATCAGGACTGATACGCCCTGCGCCGGCTCGATGCCAGCCCCTTCCGCCGCGGCGATCTGTCGGCCGCCGCTCAGTCGGTGAAGAACGCGGTCTCGCCCGCGCCGCGGAGCACGATGTCGAAGACGTAGCGGGGCGATGGCGCCGCCTCGTCCCGGCGCGCGATCAGGGTCGCGCGGACCTTTGGATCCTCGATCGTCGCCAGGATCGGATCGGCCTCGTTGGCGGGCTCGTCGGGGAAATAGAGCCGGGTCACCAGGCGACGGAGCAGGCCGGCCGCGAACAGGGACAACAGGATGTGCGGCGCCTGCCAACGGTTGCCGCGGTAAGGCACCGCGCCGGGTTTGATGGTGCGGAAGCGGTAGCGGCCGTCCGGGTCGGTCAGCGCCCGGCCGAAGCCCTTGAAATTCGGATCGAGCGGCCGGTCGTCCGAGCGGTCCGCCGGGTGGCGGTAGCGGCCGGCGGCGTTCGCCTGCCAGAGCTCGATCAGGCAGCCGGACACCGGTAGCGCGTCCTCCTGCCGCACTTGGCCGGCGATCTCGATGACCTGGCCCTCGGCCTCGGGCGCGTCGGGCGCGAGCCGCGTCAGGTCGTTGCCGGCCCGGATCAGCTGGCGATCGAAGAACGGCCCCAGGGTCTGCCAGGCGCTCGCCTGCAGGCCTGCCATGCTCAGTCCACCATGGGCGTCGCGTGGCGGCCGCGCAGCACCAGATCGAAGCGCCAGCCGAGCGCGGTCTCCCAGACCCCGACCTCCGGCGCGGGCACCGCCATCAGTCGCTGCCGGGCTGCGGGGTCGTGGACCCCGGCCAGGATGTTGTCGATCTCGTTGAGCGGATCGCCCGGGAAATACATCTGGGTCACCAGGCGGGTCAGGAAGGTCGGGCCAAACAGGGAAAAATGGATGTGCGGCGGCCGCCACCAGTTGCCGGTGTGCTGGACCGGATAGGCGCCGGGCTTGATGGTCCGGAAGCTGTAGCGGCCCTCGCGGTCGGTGACGCAGCGCCCGCAGCCGATGAAATTGGGATCGACCGGCGCCCGGAACTCGTCGGCCGGGTGATTGTACTTGCCGGCGGTGTTCGCCTGCCAGAGCTCGACCAGGGTGCCCGGCACCGGTCGGCCGGCCTCGTCGAGCACGCGGCCCGTGACGATCATCAGCTGGCCGAGCACAGGCTGGCCGTCACGCCCGATCGCCAGATCGTTCTCGTCCGGGAGCACCTCGTCGGCCGGGAATAACGGCCCGGTCAGCTCGGACAGCGTCCGCGGCGGCGCCAGCAGCGGCCGCTTTGGCGCCCGCCGGGTCGAGGACTGATAGCGCTCGAAGTAGTAGGGCGGATGCGCGCCGTCCGCGTAGGGCGCATAGCCGGCATCGGTCGCGCGCTTGGTCATCCCGGCAACTCCTTCGGTCGGGCTCGCTCCCCGCCGCAATGAGCTTCCTTGCCTACGCCGCCCGGCCGGCAGGCTCAAGGGGTCACCGGACGATCCGAGGACGAGCCGGTCCGACCCCGCCGGTCGCACCCTGCCATGCGGCGCCGCGGGCGGCCGCCAGCCGGCTGTCACGGGATTGTCCAAGACTGCCACGACGATCGCCTGAGATTGTCGCGGATTCCGCCCGTCCGCATCTCACTCGAGGCTCGACTCCTATACGCTATATATAGTTGGATATAGCACCGCCATCGGGAGCGCCCCGAGTCCGGAGTTGGCACCGCGGAGGGTCTGGCCAATGCTTGGTCGACATGGAGCGCCTGCGACCTTGGTCGCCGCTCGAAGTCGTAGGCCGGGTGGGCGCCGTCCTCATAGGGCGCATAGCCGGCGGCGGTCTCGCGCTTGGCCATCTCGGCAACGCCTTCGGCCGGGGGCACTCCTCTTGCCTACGCCGCCCGGCCGACGGGCTCGAGGGGGCCCCCAGCGAGTTGGCGTGGCGGGCGCCCGTCACACCGCGGTCCCGCGTCACGCGCTCGGCGGACCGGCGGTCACGGGATTCGTCGAAAGCTGTCACGCCTTCGTGCCGCGGTTGTCACAGACTCTGCCAAGGCTGCATCTTCAAGGCCCAAGCCCGGACTTGGCACCACGGAGGGATCTGGTCCCATGTTTGGTCGACATGTAGCGCCCGTCGCCCTGGCCGCCGCGCTGATCGGCGCGGCCGGCAGCGCTTCTGCTCAGGACGCCCAGCAGTTGCAGAACCTGCAACGCGTCATCGAGCAGCAGCAGCGGCAGATCCAGGCGCAGCAGCAGGCACTCGAGGACCTGCGCCGGCAGGTCGAGGCCATGCAGCAAAAAAGCGAGCAGGCGGCCAAGACCGCAACCCAGGCGCAGGATGCGGCGAGCCGCGCGCAGGAGACGGCCGAGGCGGCGCGGCAGAGCGCCGCGAGCCAGCACGTCGTCACATCCGGGGAGCCAAAGGTCAGCGTCGAACTCTCCGGCCAGATCAACCGCATGGTCAACGTCGCCAACGACGGCAAGTCGACCAAAGCCTACTTCGTCGACAACAACAACTCGGCCTCGCGCGTGCGCTTCGTCGGCAAGGCCAAGGTCACGGACGACCTGACGATCGGCCCCTATATCGAGGTCGCGATCCAGCCCAACCCGTCGAACAAGGTCAGCCAGACCAACGAGACCGTCAGCGACGCCAACGACGTGTTCGACGCGCGCAAGGTCGAGGGCATCGCGCAAAGCAAGACCTACGGTGCCGTGTACCTCGGCAAGGGCGATCCCTCGGTCAAGGACATCGCGCGGATCGACCTCTCCGGCACCGACGTGCTGGCCTACGCCAACGTCTCCAATATCGCGGGCGGGCTCCTGTTCCGAACGAATGACGACGACGATCTCACCAACACCTCGGTCGCCAACGCGTTCACCGACTTCGACAGCGGCCGTCAGAACCGGGTGCGCTACGATACGCCGGCGCTCGGCGGGGCCTCGCTTTCCGCCACCTATGGCGAGGACCAGAAGAGCAGCGCGGCGCTGCGCTGGGGCGGGGCCTTCGCCGGCTTGAAGGCGATGGCGGGTTTCGGTATCCAGGACCCGAGCAGTTCGGGCGTCGACTACGTGGTCTCGGGCTCCGGCACGGTGCTGCACAGCGCGACCGGGCTCAATCTCACCGTCGCCGGCGGCGTCCAGAGCCAGAACGGCGACAATCCCTATTTCACCTACGTCAAGGGCGGCTGGCAGACCAAAATCTTCACCTTCGGCGGCACCGCGTTCAGCGTCGACTGGCAGCGCACCGACAAGGAGCCGACCAGCGACGACACCGGCGATTTCGATCGGCCTCGCGGCGGTGCAGACGATCGCGGGCTACGGCACCGAGATCTACACCGGCTTTCGCTGGTACACCCTGGACACCGGCAACTCGCCTTCGGTCGACGACATCTACGTCGGCACCGTCGGCACCAGGATGAAGTTCTGATGCCGATCGTGAGGCTGCTCTGGAGGCGACTTGGCTCGACGGCGCTGCTGGCCGGCGCCGGGCTCGTGCTCGCCGCCTGCAGCGGGTTCGAGCCGATCCCGGTCAAATCGAACAACGACCCGATCGGGCCCGGCCTGCTCAGCGGGCCGAGCGGCGTCTTCACGATCCCGCTGCCGTCTTCGTCGGACGATCGCAAGGCCGCCAAGCCCTGAGCGCAGCGGACGGGACCTGCCCCGTCGGCTCAACGGCTCAGGCGGAGCGCGGCGGATGGGCGCGGACCGCCGCCTCATCGATCTCGGTGCCCCAGCCAGGACCGTCGGGCAGGTGCAGAAAACCGTTCTCGATCCGTGGCTTGACGGTCACCAGATCGTCGTACCAGGGCACCCGGTCGGGGTCGATCTCCATGATCCTGAAGTTCGGCACCAGCGCGCAGAAATGCGCGTTCATCATGGTCGCGAGATGGCCGTAGAAGTTGTGCGGCGCGACGTTGACCTCGTAGGCATCGGCCATGGCCGCGATCTTCAGGGACTCCGCAACCCCGTTCCAGGGCGTGTCGATGATCGCGACATCGACCGACTGCTGCTCGAAGAAGGGCCGGAAGTCGCGCCGGCCGAACAGGCATTCGCAGGACGCGACCGGGATCGTCGTGCCCTGCCGGATGGTGTGCAGCGCCCTGGCGTCGCGGGTGTCGATCTCGACCCAGAACAGATCGAACGGCTCCATGGCGCGCGCCATCCTGAGGAAGCCCTCGGTCTTGTAGTTGAAGTTGAGGTCGACCAGGATGTCGACGTCCGGGCCCGTCCCTTCGCGAAACGCCGCGAGCTGGTCGCGGATGGCGCGCAGCACGTCGCGCTCGGCGTTCAGCTCCGGGAAATGGTCGCCGCGGGCAAAGCCGGGCGCATGCAGCCGGGGCTTCTCATCGAGCAGGAAGACGTTGGTCTTGAGCGCGCCGTAGCCCTTCGCGACCACCTCCTTGCCCATGGCCACGACGTCGTCCAGCGTGCGCAACGGCGGCAGCTGCATCGGGCCCGGCCAGGCGAGACGATAGGTGCCGCAATGCGACCAGTAGAGCCGGATGCGCTCGCGCACCGGGCCGCCCAGCATTTCGTAGACCGGGATGCCAAGCGCCTTCGCCTTGACGTCGAGGAGCGCATTCTCGATCGCGCCGATCGCCTGCTGGACCATGCCGCCGCTCGCCTGGCGCCGGAGCGCGTAGAGCAGGGTCGTGATCGCCTCGTAGGCGCGCGGGTCCTTGCCGACGACCGCCGGCGCCAGGTGCTGGATGGCCGACGTGACGCCCTTGCCGCCGAACGATTCGTTATACTCGCTCCAGCCGACCAGCCCGTCGTCGGTCGTGATCTTCAGGAAATCGAAGTTGCGGTGGCCGGCGTCGGCGTGCAGGCACTCGAGCGCTCTGATCTTCATTGGGGGGCCTCCCTTACCCTCAGGTGAGGGTCAGCACGCTGCGCGCGACCTGGCCCGACGCGAGCGCCGCGAATGCCTCGTTGACCTGATCGAGCGCGAAGCTCCTTGTCACCAGCTCGTCCAGCTTCAGCTTGCCGGCACGGTAGAGCGCGATCAGGCGGGGGATGTCGACATGCGGCCGCGCGCTCCCGTACATCGAGCCGATCACCATCTTCTCCGGCATCAGCATGCGGGCGTCGAAGTCGACGGGCGTGCCGTGCGGCGCGTGGCCGACGAACACGGTGACGCCGCGCTTGCGGGTGCACTCGATCGCCTGGCGGAAAGGCTCGCCGGTCAGCCCGATCGCCTCGAAGGCGTAGTGTGCGCCCGGCCCGCCGGTGATTTCTCGAACTCTGTCGATCGGATCCTCGCGCGCGGCGTCGATGGTGTGGGTGGCGCCGAACGCCTTCGCCATCTCGAGCTTGTTGGCGCGCAGGTCGATCGCGATGATCGGCAGGGCGCCGGCGAGCACGGCACCCTGGATGCAGTTGAGCCCGACCCCGCCGCAGCCGAAGATCGCGACCGAGGCGCCGGGCTCGACCTTCGCGGTATTGATGACCGCGCCGACCCCGGTCATGACGCCGCAGCCGACCAGGGCCGCCTGGGCGAGCGGCACCGCCTTGTCGATCGGGATCACCACGTCCTTCGGCACCACGGTCACGGTGCTGAAGGTGCCGAGCCCGAGCAGCTTGCGCATGGTCCGCTCGCTGCCCGGAAAGCGGGGAAACGTGCGCTCGTCCGGGACCTCGTCGCAGAGGTTCGGATAGCCCTTCTGGCACATCTCGCAGAGGCCGCAGTTGCGCTTCCAGGACAGCACCACGTGGTCGCCGACGGCGATCCCGCGCACCGCCGCGCCGGTCTCCTCGACGATGCCGGCACCTTCATGACCCAGGATGGAGGGGATCGGGATGTGCGGCCAGTCGCCCTTGATGATGTGCCAGTCGGAGTGGCAGACGCCGCTCGCCACGAGCTTGACCCGGACGTGGTCCGGCCCGAGCTCGGGCAGCTCGAACGTCTCGATCTTGAGCGGCGTGTTGGGCTCGTAGAGCACGGCGGCATGCATCGCGGGCCCCCCTTGTTGGCGCCAAGCCTCCCTGTCGGCGTCGTGGCTACCCGATTCCCGCCCCGGCGCCAATCCCGCCACGCCGCTCGTCCGACACTTACCGCGGCTGGTTCGTGGGTGCACCATTCCCGGCTGCCTGCAGCTCCGGTCCCGATCCGGTTTCGGGCATCGCAAGGAGCAGGACCGCGAGCGCGATCCCGGCGGCCCCCGCCTGCACCGAGGAACGCGGCGCCATAGCCGAAATTGTCGACGACGAGGCCGGCGGCGAGACCGCTGAGCGACGCGCCGACGCCCTGCACGGTCGCAACCGCACCCAGCGCCAGATTGTACCGGCCCGTGCCGCGCATGAGGTCCGCGACCACGAGCGGCGTCAGGGCACCGAAGATCCCGGCGCCTACGCCATCCAGGAGCTGGACGGCAATCAGCCACACGCTGTCGTCGGACAGAGTGTAGAGGACAGCGCGTATCGGCAGGACCGCGAAGCCGATGAGGAGGATCTGCCTGCGCCCCCATCGATCGGCCCCGCGGCCAGCAAACAGCGCGATCGGCAGCATCACCAACTGCGCCGCGATGATGCAGAACGACATCATCGCCGTGGCGAGCTGCTGGTTGGCCAGGGCGAGCTTCTGCCCGACCAGGGGCAGCAGCGGCGCATTGGCAAAATGAAACAGCATGGCGCAGGCCGAGAAGACGACCAGCGGCCGGCAGGTCACGACCGTCTGCCAGCCCGGTCCTTCTCGGCCTGCAGCGTCCGGACCGGCGCCGCGCGCGCGCCGATGATCGATGGCGTCAGCCGGAATCGACCCGACCGCGCCGGCCGCGAGCACGGCAAAAAACGGCACCAGCAGGAACACCGCGCGCTGGCCGAAGAGCCAGCCGACGCCGCCGGCCACGACCGCGATGGCGACGTTGCCGGCGTGATCGAACGCGGCGTTGCGGCCCATCCGGGTCGCCAGCTGATGGTGCGCGAACAACCCCAGCGTCAGCGCCGCGACCGCCGGCCCGAAGACATCGCCGACGACCGCCAGGACCGTATTGGCCACGAGCACGGGCCAGAATCTCGGCACCGCGAAGATGACGACGGCCCCCAGCGCCAGCACGGCGAGCGCCAGCACGATGACGCCGCGTTTGGCCCGGGTCGCGTCGATCGCGGCGCCGGCCGGCGTCTGCGCGGCGAGGCCGGCGAGGCCGCTGATCGTCGTCATGAGGCCGACCGAGGATTGGCTCCAACCCTCGTGGATGACCAGGAAAACGTTGAGATAAGGCCCGAGCGCACCGCGCACGTCGGCGAGGAGGAAGTTGACCGCGTCGAGCGAGACCGGCCGGAATCGAGCGCCGCCCGATCGCGAAGGGGCGTTGACGACCATCGAAGAGACCACCGAGGTGAAGGCGGCGGATGCGCGGAGGGGCGGGGCCGCGATGAACCACCGCTGCGGGGCGGACAATCCTCGCGCACCGACGTCTCGTCCGTGCCGCCGCGGGGCGATGACCAGAGATCTTGCGAGCAACCCCGCGGCCACGAGGTCGGTTCCGAGATCGACCCACGCCAACGAGCGCCGGGGTCCCGGCGGCAGCACGCTCGACGATCAGAGTGAGACCGCCTCGCGTCGGTTCGGCAACGACTGCGGAGTGGTCCGCGCGGGCTAAGGCGTCGGCGTGCCCGCCTCCTTTTCCATCTGGGCGAACACCTCGCGGGCCTGCTTGAAGGCCGAGTTGGCCGCCGGGACGCCGCAGTAGATCATTGCCTGGAGCAGGACCTCGCAGATCTCGTCCTTGGTCACGCCGTTGCGGAACGCGGCGCGCACGTGCAGCTTGAACTCCTCCTCGCGGTTGAGCGCGGTCAGCATGGCGAGGTTGAGGAGGCTCCGGGTCTTGCGCGGCAGCCCCGCGCGGCCCCAGACCGCGCCCCAGCAATATTCGGTCACCAGCTCCTGATAGGGACGGGTAAAATCGTCGGCGCCGGCGAGCGAGCGCTCGACGTGCGCAGCGCCCAGCACCTCCTTGCGGTTCTTCAGGCCCTTCTCGAACAGCTCGCTGGCCATCCTGTCCTCTCCCTGTCGCTCAGGTCTTCAGCCGGTCCAGAAATCCGAGCAATGAGGCGTCGAACGCCACGTCCTGCTCGATGTTCAGAAGGTGCGCGGCGTCCGGGATGACCTCGAGCTGCGAGCCCTCGATGCGCGCATGGATCTCCTCGGCCTTCTCGGGCGGGGTCGCCGGGTCCTTGTCGCCGACGATGACCAGCGTCGGCAGGCGAATGCCTCGGATCGCCTCGCGCAGGTCCATGTCGCGGATCGCGGCGCAGCAGGCGGTGTAACCCTCGGCCGGCGTCTCGAGCACCATCTGGCGGACGCGCTCGACCACGATCGTCGGCTCGGCGCGGAAGGGGCCTGTGAACCAGCGCTCGACGACGCCGTCGGCGACCGCGGCCATGCCGCCCTTGCGCACCGCCGCGATGCGCTGGTCCCAGATCTCCTTGGGCGCCACGTGGCATGCGGTCGAGCAGAGGGCCAGGCTGCGCAGGCGATCGGCGTGCCTGGCGCCCAGCATCTGGCCGACCATGCCGCCCTTGGACAGGCCGCAGAAATGCACCCGCCCGATCCCGAGCGCATCGAGCAGGCCGAGCGCGTCCGCGGCCAGCATCTCGATGCTGTAGGGGCCCCTGGGTGCCGAGCTTCGGCCATGGCCGCGGCTGTCGTAGCGCAGCACCCGGTAGCGCTGGCCGAGCGCCGGCAGCTGCGGGTCCCACATCTCGAGCCGGGTGCCGAGCGAGTTGCTCAGCAGCAGCACGGGCCCGTCTGCCGGCCCGCTCAAATCGTAGTGGATGGTGATGCCATTGGCCTGGATGTCGGGCATGCTCACTCCTCGAATTGGCGATCGGCCAGCACGCGATCGACGAACGCGCCGGCGAGCCCGGTATAGTTCTCAGGATCAAGCAGCTGTCGCAAGCGTTCCGGCGCCAGGTGGGCGGTCACCTTCGGATCGGCCGCGAGCGCCTCGGCGAGATGCGCGCCGCGCTCGACCGCCTGACGGCAGGCCGCCGCGACCAAGTGATGCGCCGTCTGCCGGCCGACCGCGGGCGCCAGCGCCATCATCACCGCCTCGGCCGCGATCATGCCCCGGGTGGCATCCAGATTGCGCCGCATGTTCGCCGGATCGACCTCGAGCCCCTCCAGGATCGCACGGGTGTGATACAAGGCACCTGCGGTCAGCGCAAACGCCTGGGGCAGTGCGACCCACTCGGCATGCCAGGGGCCGGTCGCGCGCTCGTGGTCGGCGAGCATGGCATCGAGCATCACCGGCACCAGCTGGCGGACGTTCCGGGCGGCAGCCAGGATGAGCTCGCAGGCGATCGGGTTGCGCTTTTGCGGCATGGTGCTGCTGCCGCCGCGGCCTTGCAGGTAGGGCTCGCGGACCTCGTCGACCTCGGTCTGCATGAGCAGCATCACGTCGGTCGCGATCTTGCCGAGGCAGCCGGTGAGCACGCCGAGAAAGCCCGCAACCTCGGCGAGGCGATCGCGGCCGACGTGCCAGGCAATCCTGGGCACCCGGAGCCCCAGCTCCACGGCCAGCGCCTCCATCACCCGGATGCCGTCGACGCCGAGCGAGGCGAGCGTGCCGACCGCGCCGCCGAACTGGACCACGGCGACCTCGCCGGCGAGGCGGCCGAGCCGGGCGCGCTGGCGCTGGATCGGGGCCAGCCAGATCGCGCATTTGAAGCCGAAGGTGATCGGCAGGGCGTGCTGCAGATGGGTGCGGCCGGCCATGGGCGTGTCGCGATGGCGCCTGGCGAGATCGACGAGCGCCGCCTCGATTCCGGCGAGATCGGCGTCGATCAGCTCGAGCCCGTCCTGGATCTGAAGGACGAGCCCGGTGTCGACGATGTCCTGGGTGGTCGCGCC
Organism: uncultured Alphaproteobacteria bacterium; assembly: GCA_963733965.1. GTDB lineage: Bacteria > Pseudomonadota > Alphaproteobacteria > Geminicoccales > Geminicoccaceae > DATAOG01. The sequence goes on along the minus strand of CAVTFM010000046.1, from coordinate 107,278 downwards.
CCAATGCACGTAGCGGCCGGCATCGCCCGCACAGGCCGCGCTCAGCGCGTCGACCAGCGGGATGATCGGGTAGCCCGCGAGCTCGGTCCCGGCCCGGATCGCCTCCAGATCGAAGTGCCCCACCTCGGCCTTGGCGGCGATCTCCTCGGCCGCGTCCGCCGGGATCACACCCAGCTTCGCCTGCGCCCGTGCCAGCGCCGCCTCGACGTCGAGCATCCGTTGCAGCCGTGCCCGATCGCCGAACGCCGCCCGCATCTCCGCGGTCGTGAACAAAGCGCCGTAGACCCGGGAATCCACCGCCGAGACCGTCACTTCTTGTGTCCCCGCTCTGCCTTCGGCCGCGCCGCCTCGCGCATCAGATCGGCCCAGTCGTCGGGAGGCTCGCCGCGGCGGAGTCGCCTCCGGAAGACTGCATACGGATCGCTCCGGCCGCCCGCCTTGCGCAGCGTGGTTTCGTCATTCAGCCAAGCATAAATGATCACCTTATGCGCGCTGCTGTACCGAAAGAACAGTCGAAACCGGCCGAGAAACTTGGCGCGCCGCCAATGCCGGTGGTCTGCTCCAAGCGTCTTGCCCAACCGGAAGTTTGCCGCTGTCGGGTCGCTCGGGATCTCGTCGAGAACGAGGTCCAGGATACGCTGCAGCAGCTTGGTCTTTGGATGACGCTGATAGCCAGTCGGATCAGCTGTCCGCAGGCGCTCGACCTCATCGGTCAACCGATCGAACGGTACGCGAAAGGCCGGGTGCAGATAGAGTTTCCAACCTTTGCGTTGATCGGGGTCCCAGCTCACAAGCCAAGATCATCCGGGATCGGCTCGTCGTCTCTGACGCGCATGCCCGCCGTCAGCTCTGCGGCCCGGCGGATGCGGCTCGCGGAAAGCGGTTCCACCCGCTCGGGATGATGGGCGATGTCGTTGGCCAGGAAAGCGACGAAGGCCCCGACCATCGGATCGTCGTTCGCGTCGGCAGCGGGCATATCATCCTCCACCACCGACACGAGCAGCTGACCTGGAGCGATCACCCGGGCACGGACGCTGGCCCGCTGGCGGAACTCCGGGTGAGCCCGGAACAAGGCCTTCTCGAGCCGGATCGCTTCCGACTTGCCGGTGGTGGTGATTTTGCCCGAAAAACTGACCATGCTGAGGACCCCGCGTGAGATACGTGATTTGATACGTATACGCGCGACCGAGTGATGTCAATTAGCGTGTCTGCCACGCCTGGGAGAGACCGGTGACCGAAACCATGAACCGTCGCATCGTGCTGGCGTCGCGGCCGCAGGGCCGGCCGACGTCGGAGAACTTTCGTATCGAGGAGGCGCCGCTGCCGGAGCCCGCGGACGGCGAGCTGCTCTGCCGCACGATCTATCTCTCGCTCGACCCCTACATGCGCGGGCGGATGAACGAGGGACCATCCTACGCCAGGCCGGTCGAGATCGGCGAGGTGATGGAAGGCGGCACCGTCGGTGCGGTCATCCGCTCGCGGCTCGCGGGCTTCGCCGAGGGCGATATCGTGGTCGGGCGCGGCGGCTGGCAGACCTATGCGGTCCTCCGGCAGGGAGGCGTGGAGAAAATCGACCCGGGCCTCGCGCCGATCTCGACCGCGCTGGGCGTCCTCGGCATGCCCGGCCAGACCGCCTACGTTGGCCTGCGCGAGATCGGCAAGCCCCGGGCGGGCGAGACCCTGGTGGTGGCCGCGGCCTCCGGCCCGGTCGGCTCGGTGGTCGGCCAGATCGCGAAGATCAAGGGCTGCCGCGTGGTCGGGATCGCGGGCTCCAAGGCGAAATCCGATTTCGTGGTGAACGAGCTCGGCTTCGATGCCGGCCTCGATCATCACGCGCCCGATCTCCCCGACCGGCTGCGCGCCGCCTGCCCGGACGGCGTCGACGTTTACTGGGAGAACGTCGGCGGACGGGTGTTCGACGCGGTCTTTCCCCTGCTCAACAATTTCGCGCGCGTGCCGGTCTGCGGCCTGGTCGCCTGGTACAATGCGACCGAGCTGCCGCCCGGGCCCGATCGGACGCCGTCGCTCCTGCGCCAGATCTTGACCAAGCGGCTGACGTTCCGCGGCTTCATCGTCCGCGACTTCGCGCCCGGCGATTTTCTGACCGAGGTCGGCGGTTGGATTCGCGACGGCCGGCTGCGCTATCGCGAGGACATCAGGGATGGCCTGGAGAATGCGCCCGCGGCCTTCATCGGCCTGCTCGAAGGGCTGAACTTCGGCAAGCTCCTGGTCCGCGTCGCACCCGATCCGACCCTTTGAGCCGGACCCGGCCAGGGCGCGCGGCGATGATTGACATTGCCCGCGAATTGGGCGCAGATCCTCGCATTGAGCAGCCCTCCCGACGAGCGTCGCCGCCGTTCAGCTGACGACCAGCGGACCGGCTCGGAGGCAGGCCCGACTCGACTCGTGCAGGTTGGGGAACAAATTGCGGCATCCGGTCGTGCGCTACGGGCTGGCAGCCGCCGTCGTCGTGGTCGCGGGACTTCTGCGGGGGGCGTTGGGCGCGCAATTCCTCGGGCTGGTGCCGTTCCCGACCTTCTTCCCGGCAGTGCTGATCGCCACTCTGCTCGGTGGCCTCGGACCGGGCCTGCTCGCGACCTTTCTGAGCGGGCTCCTTTGCTGGTTCTTCTGGCTGCACCCGACCGCGGCGCTGGTCTCGCCGGCGGCCGCCGTGCCGATCAATCTCGCCCTGTTCACGGTCGCCTGCCTGTGCCTGGTCGGGACCGCCGAGGCAACCCGGCGGTATCACGACCGGAGCCTCGCGGGTGAGCGCCGCTTCCGCGCCGCCGGCGACCTGGCGCTGGACGGCTTCGGCATTTTGGAGGCGGTGCGCGACTCGCAGCGCACCATCGTCGATCTCAGGTGGCTGTATGCCAACCCGGCCATGGCAAGCTTGCTGCATCGCTCCCAGGACGACCTCGTCGGCGGCCGGCTGCTCGAGCAGCTGCCTGGGCAGCAAAGCGATCCGGCGCTGTTCCCGAGCTACGTCGAGGTCATCCGGACCGGCCGACCGCAGGAGGCCGAAGTCTTCTACGATGCCGACGGCGTCCGCGGCTGGTTCCGGATCAGCGTCGTGAAGCTGGACGACGGCGTCGCCATCTCGCTGCGTGACGTGACCGAGCGCAAGGTGCGGGCCGCGGCGCTGCAGGAGAGCGAGGAGCGCTTCCGCCTGCTCGCCGAGGCCGTCGACGACGTGTTCTGGATCATCGACGTGGGCCAGAAGCGGGTCGTCTACGTGAGCCCGGCCTACGAGCGCGTCTGGGGCTGCTCGCGCGAGCAGCTCGATCGCGACCCGAAGGCCTGGCGGGCACATCTGCATCCGCAGGATCGCGCGCTCGCCGAGCAGGTATTCGATCAGATCATGGCGGGCCGCCGCGAGACCTACGAGCTGATCTACCGCATGCAAGGCCGCAATGGCGCAGTTCGCTGGGTGCGCGACAAGGCGTGGCTGGTGCGCTCGGGCGAGACCCTGCGGGTCGTCGGCATCGCGACCGACGTCAGCGCCGAGAAGGCCGCCGAGGAGAAGCAGCGCCTCTTGACCCAGGAACTCAACCATCGGCTGAAGAACAGCTTCGCGCAGATGCAGTCGATCCTGCATCTGAGCGCCCGCAGCGCGCGCGGCCTCGGCGAGTTCGTCGACAGCCTGGGGGGGCGCATCCAGGCGCTCGCCCGCGGTCAGGATGTCCTGGTCAAGGATCCCTGGCATGCCGCTGATCTGGAGGCGATCGTCCGGGAGGTCCTGGCGCCGTACGCGGCGCAGGAGCATCACAGCCAGATCGAGGGTCCGGCGGTACAGGTGGCGGCCGCCGCGGTGCCCCTGGTCCACATGGCCTTCCACGAGCTCGCGACCAATGCCGTGAAATACGGCGCTCTCGGCGCGGCTGGCGGCCTGGTGAGCGTCCGCTGGCAGATCCAGACCGACGAGCGCGGCCCGGCGCTGCGCCTGACCTGGCAGGAGACCGGCGGGCCGGCGGTCGTGCCGCCGACCCGGCGCGGCTTCGGCTCGATGCTGATCGAGCAGGCGCTGGCCGGGGAGTTCGGCGGCGAGATCACGCTCGCCTTCGCGCCGACCGGCCTCACCTGCAGCATGCGCCTGCCACTCTCGGACCGGCTGACCCTCGGCCGCAACGCCGCCTGATCCGCCGGCGTCCTGCTCTGGGGCGTTCCCGCCCGCGTCAGGCTGTGGCGAACATCGGGAAGACGGGAAAATCGGCGCCGAGCAGGCCCTTCGTGTCGGCGTAGCCGAGCCAGCCCTCGGTGACCGTGGCATAGACCCGACGGAAGTCGGTCGTGTGACGGAGATTGTCGCCCTCGGTGAGGTCGATGAGGCTCGGGACCAGGCCGTAATAGCCGCCCCTGACCGGCTTGCCGATCACGAACATCAGGCCGGCGGTGCCGTGGTCGGTGCCGAGGCTGGTGTTCTCCGGCACCCGCCGGCCGAACTCCGAGAACACCAGCAGCACCACGTCGTCGGCCCGCCCGATCCGCTCCATGTCGGCCATGAAGGCGGCGATCGCATCGGCGGTGTAGGTCAAGAGGCGCTGGTGCAGGTCGTTCTGATGGACATGGGTGTCGAACGCGTTGTGGCGGAACGAGGCATAGTAGAGGCGCGCCGGCAGGTCGGCCGCGATCAGCGCCGCGACCTTGTCGAGATCGAGCGCCGTGATGCCGTAGTCGATCGGGGTGTGGTAGCCGGCGCAGGCCTCGCGCACCAGGGCGGACGCGTCGAGCGCGCTCCTGGCGATCTCGAGCAGGTAGTTTCGCGCGGGATTGTCGGCCGCGGCGGCCGGGTCGGCGACGTGCTGGAACATCGCCTGCTCTTCGAAGAAGCCCGCGCGCTGGAAGGTCTTCGGGTCGTCGAACACCACCGGCACGTGCCGCTCGCTGCGCACCGCGAGCGACTGGGTCTCGGCGACGTTGACCACGAAATTGGGCGTGCCGCCCGGGTCCATACCATCGGCGAGCCGGCCGACCCAGCCGTACTCCGCGCCGCTGTTGGGGGCGGCGGTCTGCCAGTAGGCCATCGAGGTGAAGTGCGAGAACGAGGGGTTGTCGTAGCCGCAGCCCTGCACGATCGCGAGCTTGCCGTCCCGCCACAGCCGCTCGAAGCCGACCATGCCAGGGTTGAACGCGAAATGGTCGTCGAGCCTGAGCAGCCCGTCCGCCTTGAGCCCGATCGTCGGCCGGTGCCGGTAGTAGGCGTCATCGCCATAGGGCACCAGCGTATTGAGGCCGTCGTTGCCGCCCGACATCTCGAACACCACGAGGACCCGGTTCTGAAGCTCGCGCGGCGGCGCCACGGCCTCGGCGATCCGCCCGAACACCGAGCCCGCCGGAATGCCGCCGAGGGTGCACAGCGCGGCAGCACCACCCAGCCCCGCCCGCGCCAGCTCGCGCCGGGTGATGCCGCGGGCGCGCAGAAACTTCCGGTTCATGGCTCGTCGCTCCCCATCCTGACGGTTCGGTCGTCCGGCCCTCAGCCGAGCTGATACTCGGGCTCGCTCATGATCAGATGGACCAGCTCGCGCAGCGGGTCGTCGAGGTAGCTGTCGGCGCGCACGATGTCGGCGGTGCCGAGTTCGCGGTCGAGAAACTCGACCAGCATCTGGCGCTCCGGCTGCCGGATCGGCACGCTCATGAACCGCGCGAGGAAATAATCGACCACCTGCCCGCTGGTGGTCAGCCCGGCGGCGCGCACCATCTCTGCGAGATCGACCTGAAGGACGGTGCGCGGGATCGGCTTGACCCGCTCGATCGCCATCTGCCAGCCGCGATAGGAGCCGTAGCGCGTGTTGAAGTCCTCGTCGCGGTCGGCGGCCATGTTCGACTCGGCCATCATCGCGGCGCCATCGCCCGGCATGGTCGCGCTGCTGATGTCGTAGCCCCGTTTGATCTTCTCGTGGACGGCGATGATGGTCGGGTCGGGCGAGTAGCGGTCGTGCGCGACAAAGTCGATGTCGGGGAACAGCACGTTGAGCGCGAAATTGCCCCGCTCGAGCAGCAGGCCGGGCGTGATCCAGCTCCGCCCGCCGGCCCAGCCGGCCACGGTCGGCGGCCAGAACAGCGCCTGGCCCATGGCCTCGGTCGCCTCATTGAGGTCCGGAATCCCCGGGATCGCGGAGGCGCCCAGCTTCTTGTAGGTCGAGACCACGAGCTCGACCGGGCTCTTGATGTGGGTCCCGACCGACGGCGCACTGTAGAAGTCGCGCGACAGGAAGATGGTCCGCAGCAGCGGCTTCAGCTCGTAGTGCCCGCCCCGCAGCACGGCGCCGAGCCTGGCCCGCAGCGCGGGGTCCGGGTCGTCGCGCACGAGATAGCGATAGAGCTTGGCGGCGATGAACTCGGCGGTTGCGGGCTGGGCAAGGATGATGTCGATCACCTCGACGCCATCGAGGTTTCCGGTCTGCCCGAGGAACGTCTTCGCGGCGTCGTCGTGCTGCCCGGGGTGGACCACGAAGGTCAGGTCGTCGGAATTCCAGCCGGTGAACGCGCGCGCCGCCTCGCGGATGTCGGTCTCCTGGTAGTGACCGACCCCCATGGTGAACATCTCCATGATCTCGCGGGCGAAGTTCTCGTTGGGCGCGCCCTTCACGTTGACCCCGGCATCCAGGTAAGCGAGCATCGCCGGGTCCTTCGCGACCGCGATCATCAGGTCGCGAAAGTTGCCGGTCGCCAGGCGGCGGAAGGTCTGATTCTGCGCCAGCATCTTGCGGGCGTCGCGGACCTTGTCCTCGCTGGTCGCGAAATGGCCGTGCCAGAACAGGGTCATCTTCTCCTCGAGCGGCCGGCGCGTGTTGAGCATGCGATCGGCCCACCAGTAGGCGACGCGGCGGGTCTCGAGCGCGCTCGCGCGCAGCCAGTAGAAGAATTTGTCGACCACCGGCTGCAGGGGCCGGTTGCCCGACGGCTTGACCTTGACCCCGAGCGCCTCGCCGGTCCGCTTGGCAAGCGCCGTGGTCGCGGGCCGGCTCGGCGGGAAGTCGACCAGGCCCGGGTCGTGGATGTCGGAGGGATCGAAGGCCCGCAGCCGGTCGTTCGGGACCGCCTCGTAGTCGACCAGGAAGGCGACCGCCGCCTCGGGGGTCATGGCGGCGAGGGCTGCGATCTCCTCGGGCGCGCCGCCGAAGCCCGCGCGCTCGAGCAGGTGTGCGGCACGATCGTAGCTCCAATCATCGGGCGAGATCGGCGTCAGATCGCCTTGCCAGGACGCCGGCCCCGGGCCCGTGATGACGCGCTGATCCGCGGCCGCGGTCGTCGTGAGCCCCAGCAACCCAAGAGCGACCGCCGCTGCCGCGGCGCGCCTGCGGCTCGACTCTGATGCCATCCTCCGCCCCCTCATACTGGCCCGCCCAGCATCGATCGCCGCGGCGGGCGGGTCAACCGTCGGCATGCCCCCGGCGGGCTCCGAGGCGGCAGAGCGCCCGCTTCAGGTTGGACAACGGCCAGGCCGGGCGCTAGCCTTCCTGCCCTGCTGCCCGCGGGCGACGGGCCATCAAGACAGCCGGGGGAGGCCGCCATGCCGTTCGTCAACATCCGGATCGTCAAGGAGGTGATCGCCGAGGACCCTGAGGGCCGCAAAGCCGAGATCAGCCGGCGGGTCGCGGATGCGGTCAGCGAGGTCGCGGGCGTACCCAAGGAGGCCGTCTGGGTGGTGTTCGAGGAGGTCGCGGCGCGCGACTGGTACGTCGGCGACCGGAGCGTCCAGGAACTCCGGGCTGCCAAGTCGTGACGGTCGAGGTCCGCGATCCGCGCCTTGAGGCAGTGGTCGATCCCGGGGTCAGGATCGAGCGGCTCGCGGCCGGCTTCGACTTCACCGAGGGTCCGATCTGGCATCCGCAGGGGCAGCACCTGATCTTCAGCGACATGCCGGGCGACCACATGCGCAGGTGGCGCGCCGGCGAAGGCGTCACGACGTTCCGCAAGCCGTCCAACATGGCCAACGGCAACGCCTATGACCGGGCCGGCCGGATCGTCACCTGCGAGCACGCCACCAGCCGGGTGACCCGCACCGGGCCGGACGGCCGGATCGAGGTGCTGGCGACCCACTGGCAGGGCCAGGAGCTGAACAGCCCGAACGACGTGGTCGTGAAGGCCGATGGCGCGATCTATTTCACCGACCCGACCTTCGGGCGGATGGAGTACTATGGCCGCCCGCGGGAGCCGGAGCTGGCGTTCCGGGGCGTCTACCGGCTCGACCCGGAGACCAGGGCGCTCACGCTGCTCGCCGACGACTTCGGCCAGCCGAACGGGCTCTGCTTCGACCTCGAGGAGCGGCGGCTGTTCGTCAACGACACCGAGCGCGCCCACATCCGGGTATTCGAGGTCGAGGCGGACGGCACGCTCGGCAGCAGCCGGGTCTGGGCGGAGCCTGAGGGCGAGGGTCCGGGCGCGCCCGACGGCATGAAGATCGACAGCGCGGGCAATCTGTTCTGCACCGGGCCGGGCGGCATCCATGTGTTCGCGCCGGACGCAGGCTGCCTCGGCGTGATTCGCCTTGCCGAGGTCCCGGCGAACTTCACCTGGGGCGACGCCGACCTCCGGAGCCTGTTCGTCTGCGCCTCGACCTCGCTCTACCGGGTGCGGCTCCAGGTCCCCGGCCGGCGGGCGTTTTAGGACCGGCGCGCCGGCGCCAGGCGGTCACCGTCCGAGCTCCCGGCGGACCAGGGCGGCACCGGCACCGAGCGCCTTGAGCTTGCCGACCGCGACCGCGCGCGGCAGCGGGGCGAGCCCGCAGTTGGTGCAGGGCAGGATGCGCGCGGCATCGACGTGGGCCATTGCGTGGCGGATCACGGCCGCAACCTGTTCCGGGGTCTCGACCTCCGTGGTGGCGACATCGATCGCCCCGAGCAGCACGTCCTTGTCCTTCAACAGACCGAGCAGCGACAGCGGCACGTGCGAGTTGGCGCATTCCAGCGACACCTGGCCGATCCGGCTGGCATTCAGGGCCGGGAAGATCTCCTCGTACTGGCGCCATTCGGCGCCCAGGGTCTGCTTCCAGCGGATGTTGGCCTCGATGCCGTAGCCGTAGCAGATGTGCACGGCGGTCGTGCAGCGCAGCCCCTGGATCGCCCGGTGCAGGGCCTCGATCCCCCACTCCTTGACGTCGTCCAGGAAGACGTTGAAGGCGGGCTCGTCGAGCTGGATCACGTCGACGCCTGCCGCCTCGAGCTCGAGGGCCTCCTCGTTCAGGAGGCCGGCGAAGGCCATCGCCATGTCGGCGCGCCGGCCGTAGTGGGCATCGGCGATGGTATCGCAGATGGTCATCGGCCCGGGCAGGGTGAACTTCAGCTTGCGCTCGGTGTAGGCACGGGTGAAGCGCGCCTCCGCGCCATGGACCGAACCCCGCCTTCGGACCGGCCCCGTGACCGTCGGCACGTCGACCACGTAGCGGTTGGCGCGGATGCCCATCTTGGTCTTTCTCGCCCAGTCGATGCCCTCGATCCGTTCGAGAAAACCGTGCACGAAATGGACCCGGAACTGTTCGCCGTCGGAGACGATGTCGATCCCGGCCGCCTCCTGCTCCTTGAGCCAGACCAGGGCCGCATCCTGCTTCGCCCGCTCGAGCTCGACACCCTCATGTCGCCATGTCGCCCACAGCTTTTCGGGTTCGGCCAGCCAGGACGGCTTCGGCAGGCTGCCGGCGATGGTGGTCTCCAGCATGACGCTCTCCCCGACTCCGCGCGCTTCGATGCCGCGCCGCGATCATGCGGTCGGCACGGCCCGAGGGCAACCCAGGCCAGAGGGGCGCGTAAGCACTTAGATGCTCTTTATGGTAGATTATCCAATGTCATTATGCTATTTAACGGATAAACGCGGCATGGAGAGGTCAATGCGCTTCTTGCTACTCGCGCTCGCCAGCGTTGGCTTGTTTTTGCCCGCCTGCACGTTGGTGCGCTCCGACGTGACACGGTTCAACCAGCTCCCGAGCGATACGACGGGCGCAACGGTCATTTTCCTGCCGCTTGATGACCAGAAAACCAGCGCGGCCTACCAAGCCTACGCCACCCGAATTGCCGCCGAACTTGCCAAACAAGGCATGAACAGGACCGATGACTTCGCCCAGGCTGACTATGCAGTTATCATGGCTTATGGAGCCGGCGGCGAGCGCCAGGTCACCGGCGCGCTTCCGCTCTATGGTCAGACTGGCGGTGGTACGACTTCTCATTCTGGTACGATATCTACGTTCGGCCCAGATGGCAGCACTTTCGGCAACTACAATGGCACGAGTTACAGTGCGCCGACCTATGGGATCGTCGGCCTGATGCCCTATTCGCGTACCGAATATGACCGCTACTTCGCATTGCGCATGATCGACATCAAGCACTCGACCAAAGAGAATCTCGTGCCCGTCTACGAAGGCACGGTTGCGAGCACTGGCAGCAATCGATCGTTCGATCAAGTAGCCGACTGCATGCTGCTGGCGCTGTTCAAGGACTTCCGGCAGTCGGGTTCAGATCGTGTGACCGTCACTAAGTCGAGTTGCAAATGACACATGCGATGGCGATGCAGTAGCCTCCACGGATGTTCCAAACTTCGCGGGCAGCGCCCTGTTAACCTTTCGTCAACCTTCGGCGCTTAACTATCCGAGCTCGATGGTCCATGCGATCGTGGGAATCCATGTCGCCCAACAACCGAGGGGCGGTGGTCCGCACTCCAGGATCACATGGACCATCCGAAGGAAGCGTAGAGAAGCGAAGGTTAATTTCGAGTTAACAGGTCCCGGCGCCTGCCTTCTCTGGGTAGGGGCGCGATCCTTCGCCCGCTGCAGATCGCGGCGATTTCATCATTCGGGCGCTCCGAAGCCGCCGCCGGCGGGGGTCTGGATCACGAAGACGTCGCCTGCGGCCATCTCGGTCTTGGCGCAGCCGGCGAGGTCCTCGCGCCGGCCGTCGGCGCGCTCGACCCATTGGCGGCCGACGGCCCCGGGCTGGCCGCCCTCGAGGCCGAAGGGGGCGACCACGCGATGGTTGGAGAGGAGCGCTGCGCTCATCGGCTCGAGAAAACGGATGCGGCGGATGGTGCCGTCGCCGCCCTTGTGGCGGCCGGCTCCGCCTGAGCCGCGGTTGATCCGGTGGCCCTCGAGCACGACCGGATAGCGCCATTCCAGGACCTCGGGGTCGGTCAGGCGCGAGTTGGTCATGTGGGTGTGCACGGCCGCGGTGCCGTCGTAGTCGGGCCCGGCCCCCGAGCCGCCGCAGATCGTCTCGTAATACTGGTAGCGCTCGTTGCCGAAGGTGAAGTTGTTCATCGTGCCCTGGGCCGCCGCCATCACCCCGAGCGCGCCGTAGAGCGCATCGGTGATGCACTGCGAGGTCTCGACGTTGCCGGCGACGACCGCCGCGGGATAGCCGGGCTTGAGCATGCAGCCGTCCGGGATGATGATCTCGATCGGCTTGAGGCAGCCCTCGTTCATCGGAATGGGCTGGTCGACCAGGGTGCGGAACACGTAGAGGACCGCGGCCCGGCAGACCGCGGACGGGGCGTTGAAGTTGTCGGCGAGCTCTGCCGAGGTGCCGGTGAAATCGACCACGGCACTGCGCCCTTTGCGGTCGATCTCGACGTGCACCTGGATCTTCGAGCCGTTGTCGAGCGGATAGGTGAAGGCGCCGGGCTTGAGGACGCCGAGCACGCGCCGGACCGATTCCTCGGCGTTGTCCTGGACGTGGCCGGTGTAGGCCTGCACCGTCTCGAGCCCGAAGTGCTGGATCATCTTGAGCAGCTCGCTCCGGCCCTTGGCGCAGGCGGCGATCTGCGCCTGGACGTCGGCAACATTCTGGCGCGGGTTGCGCGCGGGATAGGGGCCGGACGCCAGCAGCGCGTCCAGCTCATCCCCCAGAAACCGGCCCTGATCGACCAGCTGGAAATTGTCGATCAGCACGCCTTCCTCATCGATCGTGGTCGAGTCCGGCGGCATCGAGCCCGGCGTGATGCCGCCGATGTCGGCGTGGTGGCCGCGCGCGGCGGTCAGGAACAGGAGCCGGCGGTCCTCGCCGAAGACCGGCATGATCACGGTCACGTCCGGCAGGTGGGTGCCGCCATTGTACGGATTGTTGAGCGCGAACACGTCGCCAGGGCGCATGCTCGCGCCGCGCAGCCTCAGCACCGTGCGCACGCTCTCGCCCATCGAGCCGAGGTGGACCGGCATGTGCGGCGCGTTCGCGATCAGCATGCCGGCCGGGTCGAACAGCGCGCAGGAGAAGTCCAGGCGCTCCTTCATGTTGACCGAGTAGGCGGTGTTCTGGAGGGTGACGCCCATCTGCTCGGCGATCGACATGAACAGGTTGTTGAACACCTCGAGCATGATCGGGTCGGAGCGGGTGCCGATCGCCGCCTGGCGGGCGAGCGGCTCGACCCGGGTCAGAACCAGATGATCGCGGGCCGTGAGCTCCGCCTGCCAGCCCGGCTCGACCACCACGGTCGTGGTCGTCTCGACGATGATCGCAGGCCCGCGCACCTGGTCGCCGGGGCGCAGGCTCGCGCGCTCGAGCACGGGGGTGGCAAAACTCTCGGGCGGTTGATGAGGCGCGCGCGCGGTCACCATGACCACCTCGTCGACCGGGATGAGCGGCTCGCGCGCGGCGCGCGGCACGACCGGCCGTTCGGGTTCACGAGCCTCGGCCATGCGGCCGATCGCCTCGACCGTGATCTGCTCGACCACGAGTGAGCGACCCTCGACCACGAAGCCATAGCGGGCCCGATGCTCGGCCTCGAACGCCTCGACCATCGCCGCCCGGCCCGCGACCTGGATCTCGAGCGGGGTGTCGGTGCCGCTGTAGCGGATGTGCAGGCGCGCTTCGGTGGTCACCCGCGCCGCGGGCAGGTTCTGGCGGGCGAGCTCGGCGCGCGCCTCGGCCGCGAGCTCCTCGATGATCGCTTCGATGCGCGGCAGCAGAGCATCTGCGAGCGTCGCCTCCAGTGCCCGCTGGCGGAGCGCGCGGACGTCGGCGAGCCCCATGCCGTAGGCCGACAGCACGCTCGCGAGCGGATGTACGAGCACCCGCTTCAGCCCCAGCGAATCGGCGACCCAGCAGGCGTGCTGGCCGGCCGCGCCGCCGAAGCAGCAGAGCACGTAGCCCGAGATGTCGTGGCCGCGCTGGATCGAGATCTTCTTGATCGCATTGGCCATGTTGTCGACCGCGATCGCGAGGCAGCCGTGCGCCAGTTCCTCCGGCGTCCGCGCGGTCCCGGTCGCGGCCTCGACCTCGGCCGCGAGTTTCTCGAACTTGCGCCGCACGATCTGGCCGTCGAGCGGCTCGTCCGCGTCCGGCCCGAACACCTTGGGGAAGAAGCGCGGGTGCAGCTTGCCGACCAGAACGTTGGCATCGGTCACGGTCAGCGGCCCGCCCTTGCGGTAGCAGGCGGGGCCCGGACTGGCGCCGGCGGAGTCCGGCCCGACCCGGAAGCGGGCGCCATCGAAGGCGAGAACCGAGCCGCCGCCGGCGGCGACGGTGTGGATCGCCATCATCGGGGCGCGCATGCGCACGCCCGCGACCTCGGCCTCGAAGGTCCGCTCGTAGTCGCCGGCGTAATGCGCGACGTCGGTCGACGTGCCGCCCATGTCGAAGGTGATGATCTTGCCGAAGCCCGCGAGCGCACTGACCCGGACCCCGCCGACGATGCCCCCGGCCGGCCCCGACAGGATCGCATCCTTGCCCTGGAACATCTGCGCGTCGACCAGGCCGCCGCTCGATTGCATGAACATCAGGCGGACGTCGCCGAGCGCTTCCGCCACCTGATCGACGTAGCGCCGCAGGATCGGCGACAGATAGGCATCGACCACGGTCGTGTCGCCGCGCCCGACCAGCTTCATCAGCGGCGACACATGATGGCTGACCGAGACCTGGGTGAAGCCGATTTCCTGCGCCAGCTCGGCCAGCGCCGCCTCGTGGGCGTGATGGCGATAGCCGTGCACGAGCACGATCGCGAGCGCGCGGAAGCCCTCGGCGAAGGCCGCCTCGAGGTCGGCGCGCGCGCGGGTCAGATCGAGCGGGCGCAGGACGGTGCCATCGGCGCGCACGCGCTCGTCGACCTCGACCACGGCCGTGTAGAGCAGCTCGGGCAGGACGATCCTGCGGGCGAAGATGTCGGGGCGATGCTGATAGCCGATCCGGAGCGCGTCGCCGAGGCCGCGCGTGATCGCCAGCACGGTCGGAGCCCCCCGCCGCTCCAGCAAAGCGTTGGTCGCAACCGTCGTGCCCATCTTGACGGCATCGATCTCGGCCGCCGGCAAGGGCTGGTCGGCGGCGAGCCCGAGCAGCATGCGGATGCCCGCGAGGGCTGCGTCCTGGTACTGCTCCGGATGATCGGACAACAGCTTCAGGACCTTGAGCTCGCCGCCCGGCGCGCGGCCGACCACGTCGGTGAAGGTGCCGCCGCGGTCGATCCAGAACTGCCAGCCTGCGGGCGCCTCCGCCATGGCCGTCCGACTCCTGTTCGCTGCTCGTGATTGCGCGGGCGCGGTTATACCTGAAATCATTAACCAATCCTAAGGCGGCGAACCGCGTGCGGTGCGGCCGTCGGACCCGGGCTTCGGTCAAGGTTCTTGCTGCCCTCCGCCGGGCGGTCTAGATCACCTTGGCAGGTGGTGAGTCGAACAGACGAGATCGGGCGTTGGCCATCTGGGGCAAGATTCTCGGCGGCGCGGCCGGGCTCGCCATCGGTGGCCCGATCGGCGCGGTCATCGGCGCGGTCGCCGGCCATGCCTACGATCGCTACCGGGAGGAGGAGAGCCGCGAGCGTCTGGCGCCGCCCGGCCGGCATCGGGATCGGAATCCCTGGGCCACCGCCGAGCCGCGGCATGAGCCGCCGCCGGACCGGTCCCCGAACCCGTCGTCGGACCGGTCGTCCGATCCTTGGGCCGAGCCACCGGTGTTCGCCGATCCGACCGAGACCCGCCGGATCGCGTTCGCGACCGCGGTCATCGTGCTCGGCGCCAAGCTTGCCAAGGTCGACGGCGTGGTCACCCGGGACGAGATCCAGGCCTTCAAGCGGGTGTTCCGGATCGACGACGGCGAGGTCGGCGACGTCGCCCGGATCTACAACCAGGCCAAGACCTCGGCGCGCGGCTTCGAGCCCTATGCGCGCCAGATTTCGGCCCTGTTCGGCCACGATCCGTTCCTGCTCGAGGAGCTGCTGGTCGGACTGTTCGAGGTTGCACGCGCCGACGGCGAGATCAACCCGGCGGAGGTCGATTTCCTGCGCCGGGTGGCCGCGATCTTCGGCTTCAACGTCGGTTCCTTCGAGCAGGTCCGGGCGCGCTTCTCGGCGACCGCGCGCAACCTGTCCGGCGCCGACGACGCCTATGCCGTGCTCGGGCTGACCCGGGGCGCATCCGACGACGAGATCAAGCAGACCTACCGCAAGCTGGTCCGCGAGCACCATCCCGACCGGCTGGTTGCCAAGGGCATGCCCGAAGAATTCGTCGAAAGGGCCAACAGGACCCTGGCCGCGATCAACGCCGCCTACGACCGGATCGAGAAGGAGCGCAACCTGAAGTGACGAGGATCCGAAAGGTCACCGCCGTCGGGCTGCACGTGCCGATCCCGGAGGCGAAGCAGCACACGACCGACTTCGGCCGGATCCGGGCGTTCGATTCGACCCTGGTCCGGGTCGAGACCGAGGGCGGCCTGGTCGGCTACGGCGAGGCCAAAGCCGCGGTCGGCAGCGCCGGCAACAGCGCCGCGCTGGTCACCTGCATCGAGCAGGAGCTGGCGCCCTTGCTGATCGGCGAGGACGCCCGCGACATCTCGCGCCTCTGGGACGTGATGTACAACGGCTCGCGCGCCCACTTCGCGATCGCCCGCGGCCACGCCTTCCCGGTGCTCGGCCGGCGCGGCCTGACCATCGGCGCGCTCGCCGGCATCGACATGGCGCTCTGGGACCTGCTCGGCAAGTCGCTGGGCCAGCCGGTCTGGCGCCTGCTCGGCGGCCGGCGCCAGGCGCGCATGCCGGCCTACGCCTCGGGCGGCTGGGCCCCGGCCGACCGGATCGTGGCGGAACTGCAGGGCTTCCTCGACCGTGGCGACTTCAAGGCCGTGAAGATGCGGGTCGGCGCCGGCGACGGCACGCTCGACCACTCGATCCGGAGGGTCCGCGCCGCACGCGACGGGCTGGGCGAGGCGATCGACATCATGTGCGACGCCCATGGCACCTGGACGGTCGCTCGAGGCCAAGCGCTTCTGCCGGGCGGTCGCCGACTGCAACATCGGCTGGCTGGAGGAGCCGGTTACCGCCGACGACAAGCGCGGCCAGGCCGAGATCCGGGCGATGACCGACATCCCGATCGCAAGCGGGGAATCGGAATTCACCCGCTTCGACTTCCGCGACCTGATTGACCTTCGCGCGGTCGACATCCTGCAGCCCGACCTGTCGATCGCCGGCGGCGTCACCGAGGCGATCCGGATCGAGGCGCTCGCGGCCGCGCATCAGCTCCGCTTCGCCCCCCACCTCTGGGGCGGTGCCCTGACCTTCGCCGCCGGCCTGCACGTCGCCGCGGTCGCCACCAGCGGCTTCATCCTGGAATATTCGCTCGGCGCCAACCCGATGCTGCACGAGCTCGCGATCGAGGATTTCCCGGTCGTCGAGGGCCACATCGAGATCCCCGACCGCCCAGGCCTGGGCGTCACGATCGATGAAGCGTTCGTCGATCGCTACCGGTTGCGCTGAGCGCTCCGGGATTGAGCCTCAGCTCGCGTCGGCGAGGCGGGCGGCCTGGTCTTCGGCGATCAGGGCGTCGATCAGCTCGTCAAGCGCCTCGCCGTTCAGCACCTTCTCGAGCTTGTAGAGGGTGAGGTTGATTCGGTGGTCGGTGCAGCGGCCTTGAGGGAAATTGTAGGTCCGGATGCGTTCGGAGCGGTCGCCGGAGCCGACCTGGCCGCGCCGGTTGGCCGCCCGCTCGGCGTCCTGGGCGGACCGCTCGCGCTCGTAAAGGCGGGCGCGCAGGACGCGGAGCGCCTTGGCCTTGTTCTTGTGCTGCGACTTCTCGTCCTGCTGGGTGACCACGATCCCGGTCGGCAGATGGGTGATCCGGACCGCGCTGTCGGTGGTGTTGACCGACTGGCCGCCCGGCCCGCTCGAGCGGTAGACGTCGATCCGGAGGTCCTTGTCGTCGATCTGGATGTCGACGTCCTCGGCCTCGGGCAGGACCGCGACCGTCGCGGCCGAGGTATGGATGCGCCCCGAGGCCTCGGTCGCCGGCACCCGCTGCACCCGGTGCACGCCGGCCTCGTACTTGAGACGCGCGAACACGCCCTGGCCCTTGATCGCGACGATCACCTCCTTGATCCCGCCGAGCCCGGTGTCGGAGACCGAGAGCGGCTCGAAGCGCCAGCCGTGCACTTCCGCATAGCGCTGATACATGCGGTAGAGATCGCCCGCGAACAGCGCCGCTTCCTCGCCGCCGGTGCCGGCCCGGATCTCGAGGATCGCGCTCTTGTCGTCGGCCTCGTCGCGGGGCAGGAGCGCGAATTTGACCGCCTGCTCGAGGGCGGGCAGGCGCGCCTCGAGCGCCTCGAGCTCCGCCGCCGCGAGCGAGCGCATCTCGGGATCGAGCCCCGGGTCGGCCAGCATGCCCTCGAGGCCCGCGGCTTCCGCGCGGACCGCGCGCAGCGCCTGGACCGTGCCCGCGAGGGCGTTCAGATGGGCGAACTCCTTCGCCAGCGCCACGTACCCCTCGCCCGACACGCCCGCCATCAGCTCGCTGAGCTCGGCGTGGCGGGCGAGAATGCTATCGAGCTTGGCCTCGAGGCCCGTGGTCGGTTCGGCGGTCATGGCCCTGCGCGCGCGCTCCTCGAGGCCGGACATTTGCGTCGCAACGCCGCTCCATGTGGCGCCGCGAGCTTGTTGACACAAGCCCAGAGCCGGGCTCGCTGCCGGTCGCCGTCGGCCGCGATGTCAGAGCAGCTTGACGAGGGTCGCGACGACCGCGATCCCGCCCGCCATCATGACACCAAGGCGGATGGTGAGCTGGTCCTTGATCCGCTGCTCCATCGCCGTCATGTCGGCTCGCAGTAAGGCGATGTCCTGCTTCGTGGCCAGCTGCTCGCCGAGCAGCCGGGTGTTCTCCTCGGCCAGAATCTCGGCCTGGGCTTCGGGCATGCCGGCCGCGGTCAGCCGCTTCACGAAGGCGTGGGTGTCGAAGATCGCGCTGGCCATGGGCCAATCTGATCTCAGCCGGCGGCTTCGGCAAGCAGGCGGGCGGCGAGCCCGACGCGCGCGACCTCGACCTGCTCGCCCCGGTCGAGGTCGCGCAGCACGACCTTGCCGGCGGCCAGCTCGTCCCCGCCGAGCAACAGGGCAAAGCGCGCGTGGCGCTGCGTGGCGCGCTTCAGGCGCTGGCCGACCTTGCCGCGGAAATCCATCTCGACGATCAGGCCGGCCGCGCGCAGCTCCTCCGCGAGGCGGAGTGCTTCGAGCTCGGCCGGCTCGCCGATCGGGACCACGGCGACCGGGCGCGGCCGGAGAGGCGTCTCGTCGAGCAGCATGGCCAGGCGCTCGATCCCGGCCGCCCAGCCGATGCCGGGCGTATCCGGCCCGCCCATGGTCGCGACCAGACCGTCGTATCGCCCACCGGCGAGCACCGCCCCCTGAGCACCGAGCTCGGTGGTCGTGAACTCGAAGGCGGTGTGGGTGTAGTAGTCGAGGCCACGCACCAGCCGCGGGTTGACCTGGTAGCAGATGCCGAGCGCATCGAGGCCCGCGCGCACCTTCGCGAAGAAGGCCTGCGAGGGCTCGTTCAGGCATTCGCTCAGGACCGGCGCGCCCTGCAGGATCGCGCGGTCGCCCTGATCCTTGCTGTCGAGGATGCGCAGCGGGTTGCGCTCGAGCCGGGTGCGGCTGTCATCGGACAACCGCTCGCGGAAGCCCTCGAGGTAGGCGACCAGGCGCTCGCGGTAGGCGCGCCGGCTCGGGGGGTCGCCCAGCGTGTTCAGCTCGAGGGTCACCTTGGCGCCGAGGCCCAGCGCCTCGAGAATCCGCCGGCCGACCGCGATCACCTCGACGTCGGCCTCGGGCTCGGGCGCGCCCAGGACCTCGATGTCGATCTGGTGGAACTGGCGCAGGCGGCCCTTCTGCGGCCGCTCGTAGCGGAACACCGGGCCGCTCATGAACAGGCGGATCGGCAGGCTCTGGCCGAGCGCCCCCGAGATCAGGGCCCGCGCGACCCCGGCCGTGAACTCGGGCCGGAGCGTGATCCGCTCGCCGCCCCGGTCCTCGAAGCTGTACATCTCCTTGGTCACGATGTCCGAGGTCTCGCCGAGCGTGCGTGCGAACACCTCGGTGAACTCGAACACCGGCGTCCCGATCTCGGCATAGCCATAGCGCGCCGCGATCTCCCGAGCGGTCTCGACGACTTTGCGATGCCGTGACGCATCGTCGCCGACGATGTCGTGGGTGCCGCGGACCGGGCGCAAGTTGCTCATGGCTGGTTTTCCGTGCGCCGGCGGGTGAGCGGCTTGATCAGGTCGAGCATACCAAAACCCCAGCGCTCGTGCGGGTAGGCGGCGATCTCGGTCCAGCCGCGGGCCGCGTAGAAGCGTCGGGCCCTCTGGTTGTCCGCGACCACGCGCAGATGTGCGACCGGGTGGCCGTCTGCCGCGATCCGGTGCTCGCCGGCCGCCAGCAACCGGCTGCCCACGCCGCGCCGGCGATGCTCCCTCGCGACCCAGAGGTCCTCGATCCAGTCGTCGTCGGCAACCATCACGCCGACGATCCGCTCCCGCTCCAGGGCGACCAGGCTCTGCGCCCAATTGCCCTCCGGGCGGGGCACGTCGCCCTGGAACAGATGGCCATAGACCTCCCGGGCAACCTCGAGCACGAGCCGCTCGATCGCCGCCAGTTCGGCGGCGACCGCTGGCCGAAGCGTCAACTCCGCGAGCGCCTGCCTGGTCCGAGCCAAGGCGCGATCGGCCGCTCAGGCGCTCTTGGCAGCGGCCGCGCCGCCATAGCGGCGCAGGACGTAGTCCTCGACCAGCGCCTGGAACTCCTCGGCGATCCGCTCGCCGCGGAGCGTGCAGGCCTTCTGGCCGTCGATGAACACCGGCGCCGCCGGGCTCTCGCCGGTGCCGGGCAGGCTGATCCCGATATCGGCGTGCTTGCTTTCGCCCGGGCCGTTGACGATGCAGCCCATGACCGCGACGTTGAGCGTCTCAACCCCGGGATAGCGCTGCTTCCAGACCGGCATCTGGGCCCGCAGATAGCCCTGGATGCGGTCCGCGAGGTCCTGGAAATAGGTGCTGGTGGTGCGCCCGCAGCCCGGGCAGGCGGCGACCTGGGGCGCGAAGGAGCGCAGTCCCAGGCTCTGCAGCAGCTCCTGGCAGACGATCACCTCCTGGGTGCGCGCCTCGCCGGGCCTGGGCGTCAGCGAGGCCCGGATGGTGTCGCCGATCCCCTCCTGGAGCAGGATCGCGAGGGCTGCGCTGGTGGCGACGATGCCCTTGGCCCCGATCCCGGCCTCGGTCAGGCCGAGATGCAGGGCGTAGCGGGAGCGCCTGGCGAGCTCCCGATAGACCGCGAGCAGATCCGGGAGCCGGCTGACCTTGGCCGAGATCACGATCCGGTCGGCCGAAAGGCCGATCGCCTCGGCGCGCTCGGCGCTCGCCAGCGCCGAGACCACCAGCGCCTCGCGGAGCACGTCGTCAGCCGACTTCGGCTCGGGCAGGCGGGCGTTGTCGTCCATCATCCGGGTCGACAGCGCCTGGTCCAGGCTGCCCCAGTTGACCCCGATCCGGACCGGCCGGTCGTGCCGGAGGGCGACCTCGATCATCGTCTCGAACTGCCGGTCGCGCTTGGCGCCGAAACCGACGTTGCCGGGGTTGATGCGGAGCTTGGCCAGCGCCGTGGCGCACTCCGGATGACGGGTCAGGAACAGGTGGCCGTGATAGTGGAAGTCGCCGACCAGGGGCACGTCGCAGCCGCGCAGCCAGAGCCGGTCGCGGATCTGCGGCACCGCGCGGGCCGCCTCGTCGGTGTTGACCGTGACGCGCACGATCTCGGAGCCGGCCTCGGCGAGCTCGATCACCTGCTGGGTGGTGGCCGCGACATCGGCGGTGTCGGTGTTGGTCATCGACTGGACGACGACCGGCGCCCCGCCGCCGATCACCGCCTTGCCGACCCGCACGGCATGGGTCGGATGCCGCTCGATCCCGCTCAATGCGACCATGTTCGCTCCATCGTGATCAGAGCCGGGGCCCCGGTCCGTGATCGTCCGGCGCCAGCTGCCCGGTAGCGCGCGCATCATACGTCGTTTCGTGATCGATGCCAGATCGCGGCCGACTAGCGAACGGGCGTTCGTCCGAAGCGCACGCGCAGGCTCGATGGGTCGAGGGCCACGTCACGGATCACGGCGCCGCTCGTGCCGAGCGGTGCCAGGACGCTGCCGTCGACGATCACCTCCAGGCCACCGGCATTGCCGGTCCAGAGCTGGAGGTCGGGCCGGTTCGGCACCAGGAACACGTCGTTCGGCTCGAGGGTGCGGGCGCGCAGATAGTCGCCGCCCGGGCTCGAGATCTGGATCCAGCTGCTCTCGAGCGCTCGGATGACCACCCGGGCATCGCTGTTGTCCGGCTCATTGATCCGGCCCACCGGACCCACTGTCGCCGGATCCAGCGGCAGGGCGGCAAGCTGGTCCTGGCGCGCGCCCGCCTCGGCCTCCGGCGTGACCGGGACGGGGGCGACCTGCCCGGTGCCAGGGCTCGCGCTCTTGTCCGCCGCAGCCGTGTCGGGTGGCGCCGCCGCAACGACCGCCGGCGGTTGGCTCGGGGCCGCCCGGGCCGGCGCGAGCGAGCGATCGGGCGCAGCCGTCGCCTGCTCGGGCGCGGGCGCGGGCGACGAGGGGCTCGGCGCGGCGGACGCGCCAGGAGCCCGTTCTGCCGACGCGGTCGCGGACGACGAGGGGCCCGGCGCAGCGTCAGCCTGGACCGCGCCGGTCGCCGGTCCCGGCCCGGTCTCCGGCTCGATCGCGGAGACCGGCGGGGCGCCAGGCTCGATCGCGCCGGACGGCGCGCGCGGGCCGGGCGGGTCGGGCGCCGCCGCGCGCGCCCCCGGAGGGCGGCCTTCGGACGCCGGCGCCGCCGCGCCGCGCTCGGGCAGCGGCGCCGCCCGCGCCACGGTGGACCTCGCCGCGGGCGCCATCGGCTCGGTCAGTGCCGCGACCTGCGGCGGCCTCGCCGCCGCGGCGTCCGCGCCTGGCGTCGGCCGGTCGCCGCGCTCGCGAAAGGCGCCGAACGCCAGATTGCGCAGATTGCCCGGCACCTCGGCGACCGTCTCGATCACCAGCTGGCTGCCGTGGTTGACGTAGGACCAGCCGGCATAGATCCCGGCGACCGCGGCCAAGGACAGCACCAGAAGCGGGGTCTTGGGCAGCCGGCTCTCGGGCAACGGCGTGCGGACCCGCAGACGCGTCTTGTCGGTCAGATTGGCGACCGTCGACTTGATCTGGGTGATCAGGTCGTCGCCGTCGAAGCCCAGGTAGTCGGCGTAGCTGCGCAGGAAGCCCAGCGCATAGGTGCGGCCGGGGATGGTCGAGAGGTCGCCCTGCTCGATGCCGAACAGGTAGGTCGCCTTGATGCGCAGCTGCTGCGCGACCTCGTCCAGCTCCTCGCCGCGCTCGAGCCGAACCTGACGCAGCTGGGCGCCGACCTCGCGCATCAAGGCCTCGGCGGGGTCGAGCTGGTCGTGATCGTCACTCATCGAGTTGAGCATGGGGTCCGCAGCCGCGGCCGGGGTCGGTGCTCCGCTTGGTCGGACAATCAGACGCGCACGCCGCCGGCGAGCCCTGACCGGCGCTCGCGGCGGCATCGACCCGGCGCGGGCA
This sequence comes from uncultured Alphaproteobacteria bacterium, assembly GCA_963733965.1. Taxonomy (GTDB): domain Bacteria; phylum Pseudomonadota; class Alphaproteobacteria; order Geminicoccales; family Geminicoccaceae; genus DATAOG01. Next base: position 84,468 of record CAVTFM010000046.1, on the reverse strand, counting down.
CCTGTCAGATATGCAATTGCACGCCGTGATCAAGCGCGTAGCTGCGCAGCCTAACACGCAGGCTGTGGTCGGGCAAATCATAGAGCTGCGCCAGATAGCCTGCGAGCCGGCCGCAGCGCAGGGACCGGAGCATGGCCTTGACCGGGCCGACGTCGGCCGGCGTCAGCGACAGCGTGCGTACCCCGAGGCCCAAGAGGACCATCGCCTCGAGCGGGCGCGAAGCCATCTCGCCGCAGATCGAGAGCGTCACGCCCGCCGCCCGGCAGCGCTCGACCAGCTCGCGCAGGAACGAGAGCACGGGCGGCGACAGCACGTCGTAGCGCCCGATCAGCTCGGGGTTGCCCCGATCGCAGGCGAACAGGAACTGGAACAGATCGTTGCTGCCGATCGACAGGAAGTCGATCCGCGGCAGCAGCGCCGTCAGCTGCCAGAACAAGGACGGCACCTCGAGCATGGCGCCGACCCGGAGCCGGCTCGGCAGCACCTCGCCCCGGGCATCGGCCCGCTCGAGCTCCATCGCGAGCAGCTGCCTGGCGGCCGTCACCTCGGCGACCTCGGCGACCATCGGGAACATGACGTCGAGCGGCCGGCCCGCAGCGCTCCGGATCAACGCCCTGAGCTGGGTGCGCAGGATCGCCGGCCGATCCAGGACCATGCGCATGGCGCGCCAGCCCATGGCCGGGTTCTCCTCGTCGGGGAAGTTCCAGTACGGCAGATGCTTGTCGCTGCCGACGTCGAGGGTGCGGAAGACCACCGGCTTGTCTCCGGCCGCCTGGCGCACCTTGGCGTACAGCTCGCACTGGGCGTCGACGTCCGGCAACCGGCTGCCGACCATGAAGGCGAGCTCGGTGCGGTAGAGGCCGATGCCGTCGGCGCCGGTCGCTTCGAGCGCGGCGAGATCGACCAGGAAAGCGGCGTTCAGATGCAGGCCCACGCGCATGCCGTCGAGGGTCACCGCGGGCTGGTCGCGGTGCGTCGCGTAGATCCGCTGCCGCTCGGCGCGAGCGGCGAGCGAGCGGCCGAACGCCTGCTCGACATCCTCGCCCGGGCGGATGAAGACCTGGCCGTTGTCGCCATCCAGCGCGATCCGGTCGCCCGGCTCGATCCGGCTCATGGCGCCCCGCACCCGGCCGACCATGGGGATGCCGAACGCCCGGGCGACGATCGTCACATGGGCGGTCGGCGAGCCTTCCTCCACGATCACGCCGCGCAGCCCGGCGCGACCGTAGTCGATCAGCTCGGCCGGACCGAGCTCGCGCGCGACCAGAATGAACTCCTCCGGCAGGGCCGCCGGGTCGTGCGGCTGGCTGCGCCCGGTCAGATGGACCAGAAGCCGGTCGGCGAGCGCGTCGAGGTCGTGCAGCCGCTCCTTGAGATAGGCGTCCGCGACATGCGCCATGCGCAGGCGGGTCTCCTCCTGGACCCGGCGCACCGCCGCCTCGGCGGAGAGGCCGGTGCGGATCGCTTCGCGCATGCTCCGCCGCCAGCCGGCGTCGTGGGCGAACATGCGGTAGGCCTCGAGGACCTCGCGGTGCTCGCCGTTGGCGATCTCGGGCAGCAGCAGCAGCTCGTCGACCGAGGCGCGCAGGCTGGCGATCGCAGCCTCGAGGCGGGCCGCCTCGCTGTCCGGGTCGTCCGCGACCAGCCGGGTGACCTCGATCCGCAACTGGTGCAGAACCGCGCTGCCGAGCGCCACGCCTTCGACCAGACGCAGACCCTCCAGCCGCTCCGCGCCGGGCGCCCGGCCGGCCCCGGCGGGAAACTGGCTCGGATCGAGCAGGCCGCCCGAGGCGAACATCTCGGCGAACACGGTCGCGATGATCTGGAGCGCCTCGACCTCTTCGTCGGAATAGTGCCGCCGGGTGCGGTTCTGGACCACGAGCACCCCGGTCACCCGGCCGCCGTGCACGACCGGTACGCCGAGGAAGGAATGGTAGATCTCCTCGCCGGTCTCCGGCCGGTAGGCGAAGTCGGGATGACTCTGCGCGTCCGGGAGATTGACCACCGAGCCCTGGGCCGCGATCAGGCCGACCAGGCCCTCGCCGACCCGGAGCCGGGTCTGGTGGACAGCCGTTCGTCTGAGGCCCTCGGTCGCGAACAGCTCGAGATACTCGCCGGCGCGCATCACATAGGCCGAGCAGACCTCGGCGACGATGTCGGCGGCGATCATGCGGACCATGCGGTCGAGGCGCTCCTGCGGGCTGACCGTGGTCGCCATGACCTGGACCAGGCGTCGGAGCAGGCGGCGGGCGGCGCTCAGCTCGTCGCCGCGGCGCTCGGCCGTGGGCCCGGGCGGGCCACCGCGACCCGTGGCCAGGGTCATTCCGCGGCCGCCGGCAGGGGCGGCAGGATCGCCGGGTCGCGCTCGAGCGCCGCCACCGTCTGCGCCACCAGCTCGGCCAGGATCGCCGCCACCGGCTGCTCGCGCTCGATCAGGCCGACGCTCTGGCCGGCCATCAGCGAGCCGCTCTCGACGTCGCCGTCGATCACCGCCCGGCGCAACGCCCCGGCCCAGAAATGCTCGATCGCGAGCGCCGCCTCCTCGTAGCTCAGCTCACCGGCGCGGTGCCGGCCGATCACCTCGAGCTGGGTGTCGACGAAGCGGCGGGTCGCCTGGTTGGCGAGCGCGCGCACCGGGATCACCTTGAACTCCGGGTCGATCTGGACCGAGGCCACGGCGTCCCGGGCGTTCGCCCGGATGAACGCCCGCTTGAAGGCTGGATGGGCGATCGACTCCGCGGCGCAGACGAAGCGGGTGCCCATCTGGCAGCCGGCCGCACCCATGCGCAGATAGGCACAGATCGCCTCGCCATGGCCGATGCCGCCGGCGACGAACACCGGCACCGCGCGCAGCTGGGGCAGGATCTCCTGGGCGAGCACGCTGGTCGAGACCGGGCCAATGTGGCCGCCCGCCTCCATGCCCTCGATGATCAAGGCATCGGCGCCCTGGCGCACCAGCCGCCGCCCGACGCCCAGGCTCGGCGCGAAGCAGAGCAGCCGGGCGCCGCCGTCCTTGACCTTGGCCATGGTCGCACGCGCCGGCAGGCCGCCCGCGAGCACGATGTGGCTGACCCGGCGCTCGAGGCAGACGTCGACCAGCTCGGCGAGCTTGGGATGCATGATGATCAGGTTGACCCCGAACGGCCGCTTGGTCCGCGTCTGGGTGGCGGCGATCTCGGCGCTGAGCTGAGTGGGCGTCATGGCTCCGCAGGCGAGCACCCCGAAGCCGCCGGCGTCGGAGATGGCCGCGACCAGGCGGCGCTCCGAGACCCAGGTCATGGCGCCGCCCATGAGCGCTAACGGGCAGCCGAGGAACTCTGTTCCCGCGCGCCACAGCTGGTCGAGCCGGTGCCGTCCCGGGGACGCTTCGGAGATCAGCTCGGGGTCACGCGGCATCGAGGCCATAGGCCGTGTGCAGCGCGCGCAACGCCAGCTCGGTGTAGGCCTCGTCGATCAGGATGCTGATCTTGATCTCCGAGGTCGAGATCGCCTGGATGTTGATGCCACGCTCGGCGAGCGTCCGGAACATGACGTGCGCGATGCCGGCGTGCGAGCGCATCCCGACCCCGATCACCGAGATCTTGACCACCTCGCCGTCGGCATCGATCCGCCGGCAGCCGAGCTGGGCAGTCATGGTCTCGAGGGTCGCAAGCGTCCGCTCGAGATCGGCCCGGCCGACCGTGAAGGTCAGATCCGTGGTCTCGCCGTCGGCCGAGACGTTCTGCACGATCATGTCGACGTTGATGCCGGCGTCGGCCAGGGGGCCGAAGATGGTCGCGGCGACGCCCGGCCGGTCGGCGACCCCGACCAGGGTGATCTTGGCCTCGTCGCGGCTGTAGGCGATGCCGCTCACGACTTGCTGTTCCACGATCTCGCTCTCATCCACCACCAGGGTGCCTGGGCGCTCCTCGAAGCTGGAGAGCACCTGTATGCGCACGCCATGCTGCATCGCCAGCGCGACCGAGCGGGTCTGCAGGACCTTGGCCCCCTGCGAGGCCATCTCGAGCATCTCCTCGTAGGTCACGAGGTCGAGCTTGCGCGCCTTGCTGACGATCCGTGGGTCGGTGGTGTAGACCCCGTCGACGTCGGTGAAGATATCGCAGCGCTCGGCGCCCAGGGCCGCGGCGAGCGCCACCGCGGAGGTGTCGGAGCCGCCGCGCCCAAGCGTGCTGATCCTAAGGCCCGGCGCGACGCCCTGGAAGCCCGCGGCGATCGCGACCTGCCCCTGATCCAGGCAGGCGCGCACGGCGCTGGCGTCGAGGGCCCGGATCCGCGCCCGACCGTGGCCGGCATCGGTCTCGAGCGGCATCTGCCAGCCCATGAAGGAGCGCGCCGGCACGCCGATCGCCTGCAGGGCGAGCGCCAGCAGCCCGCTGGTGATCTGCTCGCCCGAGGCGACCACGACGTCGTGCTCGGCGCGGTCGTGCCGGGGACCGCCGATCCCGGTCACCCACTCGACCAGCTGGTCGGTGGTGCCGGCCATGGCGGAAACCACCACGGCGACCTGGTCGCCCGCCTCCCGAGCCGCCCTGATCCGGCTGGCGACCGCGCGAATCCGGTCGAGATCGGCCACCGAAGTGCCGCCGAATTTCTGCACCACCAGGGCCAAAGCGCCGACCTCCGAGCCGAGCGGAGCCCGCGATTCCGCCACAATCGGACCACGCGGCGGCGCCCACCCGACGGCGCAGCCTCTGGCCAACTACAGGCTGGCTCGTACATAGTCGGCCCGGACCACCGAAGCAACCCTGGGCGTCGTCGACCGCCGCCGAAGGCAGTCCAATCCAATGCCGAAGACAGTCCCATCCAAGCCGAAGGCCGCGCCATCCAAGCCGAAGGCCGTCCCGCCCCTGCCGAACGCCGGGCGACCAGAGCCGGAGGCCGCCCGTCCAGGAGCGCAGGCCGTCCGATCGCAGCCGAAGGTGATCCGACCGGGGCCGAAGGCCATCGTGCCCGGAGCCGCCGGCGCCGATCACACCCCGAGCGCGTGCGGCAAGCCGCGGGCGCCGATCCCGATGAGCTGCGGCGCTTCGCCGGGCTCGCCGGTCAATGGTGGGACGAGACCGGCCCGCTGGCACCCCTGCACAAGCTCAACCCGACCCGGCTCGGCTACATCCGCGAACAGGTCTGCCAGCGCTTCGGCCGCGACCCGCACGCAGAGCGACCGCTCGGCGGCCTCGACGTGCTCGACGTCGGCTGCGGCGGCGGGCTGCTGTGCGAGCCGCTCGCCCGTTTGGGCGCGCGCGTCACCGGCATCGACCCCGAGCCCGCGAACCTCGCCGTGGCGGCCGAGCACGCGGCCGCCCTCGGGCTCGCGATCGAGTACCGGGAAACCTCGGCCGAGCAGCTCGCGGCCGAGGGTGCCGGATTCGATCTGGTGTGCGTGATGGAGGTGGTCGAGCACGTCCCCGATCAGGCCGGCTTCCTCGCCGCCTGCGGCCGGCTGGTCGAACCTCAAGGCGGTCTGGTGCTGGCGACCCTGAACCGGACGCTGCGGTCGTTCGCGCTCGGCATCGTGGTCGCGGAATACGTGCTCGGCTGGCTGCCGCCCGGCACCCATCGCTGGTCGCGCTTCGTGCGCCCGTCGGAGGCTGCCCGCGCGCTCCGGCGGAGCGGCCTCACGGTCGCCGATCTGACCGGGGTCGCCTACGACCCCTTGCGCGACCGCTTCCGGCTCTGCGCCGATCCCGCCGTCAACTACCTGCTGTTCGCGGTGCGCGACTGACGCCCCGGCTCCGCTCAGCCGTCATGGCGGGGCAGCCAGGGGATCTGGCCGACCTCGATGCCCTCGTCGCGCAGCTCCTTCGCCTCGACCGCGCTGGCTTCGCCGTAGATGCTGCGCTTGTCGGCTTCGCCGTAGTGCATCTTGCGCGCTTCTTCGGCGAAGCGCGGTCCGACGTGGTCGAAGTTCTTCTGGATGTGGTCCTGGACCTGGCGCAAGGCGCGCATCGCCGCCGCCGCCCGCTCGGGATCGAGCTTCGGCCCGCCGGCTGGCTCCCCCCGGCTGGTTCCCAGGGACGACCTCGGGTCGTCGTCCCGGACCGCCGGCCGGCCCCCGGCGGTCGTCCCCTCGCCTGGCTCCGAGCGGGGACCTCGATGGTCCTCGCGGAGCGGCGAGCGCCGGCCGACCGCGGGCGCCATCAGCGCTTTGCCGACCCTGCCGTCGCCGCAGATCGTGCAGCTGATCGCGCCGTCCGCGGCCTGTTGGTCGTAGGTCGCGCCGTCGCGAAACCAGGCCTCGAAGGCATGGCCTTGCGAGCAGCGCAGCTCGAACAAAATCATCGTGCTCCTCGAGCGATCGGTCGCAACCAAAGACCTAGGGGGCGGCACGCGCGCGTGCAAGGGTGGAGGCCACAGGGTCGGCTACTCATGGCCGAGCAGGCCGTCGAGTTCGCCGCCCGCCTCGAGCGCCACCAGCTCGTCCGAGCCGCCGATCGCCCGGCCGTCGATGAACAGTTGCGGCACGGTGGTCCGACCGCCCGACCGCTCGACCATCTCGGCCCGGCGCTCCGATTCCTGCCAGAGGTCGATCTCGGTGAACGTGAGGCCCTTCTTCTTGAGCAGGTGCTTGGCCCGCCAGCAGTAGGGGCAGAGGGGGGTCGTGTAGATCTCGATCTCCGCCATGACCGGACGTCTCGGACCTCGTTCGCGCGCGAACGTCGGCGGTCGCCCGGCCGACCGCGACGCGGCGCCACCAGATCGGGGTTCTGATCATATGGGGGTCGCGGCGTCGCGCACCACCCTGGTCAGCGTGAGCAGGTCGACCTGGACGGCGCCCGCCTGACGCAGCACGTGCGTGCAGGCGCCAGCCGTGGCGCCGGTGGTCAGCACGTCGTCGACCAGGACCACGCGCCGCCCCGGCAGCCGGCGGCGGTGCCAGGGGTGGACGCGGAAGGCGCCGGCCGTGACATTGGCGAACCGCGCCGAGCCGGACAGCCCCTGTTGCGAGGGCGTGGCGCGCCGGCGCTGCAGCAGATCGGGGATCGTCGGCAGGCCGGTCTCGCGGGCGAGCGCGTGGGCGAGGACGGCGGCCTGGTTGTAGCCCCGCTTGAGCAGCCGCCAGCGGTGCAGCGGCACGGGCACGATCAGATCGGCCCCGGCAAGCAGGTCGGCGCCGGCGCGTGCCAGCCAGCGGCCGAACGCCGGTGCGGTGTCGGTCCGGTCGGCGTGCTTGAAGGCGAGCACCAGGCTGCGGGCCGCTTCGTCGTAGCGCAGCGCCGCCCGCGCCCGATCGAAGGCCGGCGGCTCGGCGGCGCAGCGGCCGCAGAGCGGCGCATCCGGCAAAGCATGCGGCAGAGGATAGCCGCACAGGCGGCAGTGCGGCGGCCCCAGGAAGGTGAGCGAGCGCCAGCAGGCGGCGCACAGGCGCCCCTGGGTCTCGATGGCGGCACCGCAGGCCAGGCAACGGGGCGGCAGGACGAGGTCGAGCAGACCCCGCAGCGCTCGTCCCGGCGCCGCTGCGATCTCCACCTTAGCAGCCCGCTTTCGATGTCATCAATCATAGGTTATATCAACGCCGGGCGCCCAAAGCCAGCGCCGCACCACGGCCGCTGGCGGGCCCAGCCTTGGTGGCGCAAGATCGGGGGGCTTGTGTAGCCAGGACGATCTCGGCAATGTCGCGCGGGTTGGTTCGTGCCGATGAAGGATCTGGTTCATGGTCGAAGCTCCGAAGCCCGAGCCGATCCGCCTTGAGGACTACCGGCCGCCGGACTGGCTGGTCGATCGGGTCGAGCTCGATTTCGCCCTCGGCGAGACCGCGACCGAGGTCACGGCACGCCTCGAGGTGCGACGCAATCCCAGCGCGGGCGGCGGCGGGCGGCCGCTGGTGCTGGACGGCCAGGAGCTCGAGCTGCTCGGGCTCGAGGTCGACGGCCTGCCGCTCGGCGCCAACCGCTATGCGCAGGACGACGACCATCTGATCATCCATGAACTGCCGGACGCCTGCACCGTGCTCACCCGGGTGCGCATCCACCCCGATCACAATACCGCCCTCGAGGGCCTCTACGTCTCGAACGGCGTCTTCTGCACCCAGTGCGAGCCGGAGGGCTTTCGCAAGATCACCTACTTCCCGGACCGGCCGGACGTCATGGCGCGCTACCGGGTCCGGATCGAGGGCGACCGTGAGCGGCACCCCGTGCTGCTCGCCAACGGCAATCCGATCGAGGCGGGCGCGCTCGCCGGCGGCCGCCACTTCGCGCTCTGGGAGGACCCGTTCCCCAAGCCCAGCTACCTGTTCGCCCTGGTCGCGGGCCGGCTCGCCAAGCTCGAGGACCACTTCACCACCCGCTCCGGGCGCAGGGTCACCCTCCAGATCTATACCGAGCCCCAGGAGATCGACAAATGCGCCCACGCCATGGCCTCGCTCAAGAAGGCCATGCGCTGGGACGAGGAGCGCTTTCGCCTGGAATACGACCTCGATCAGTTCATGATCGTCGCGGTAGCCGATTTCAACTTCGGCGCCATGGAGAACAAGGGCCTGAACATCTTCAACACCAAATACGTCCTGGCCAAGCCGGCGAGCGCCACCGACGCCGACTATCTCGGCATCGAGAGCGTGATCGCGCACGAGTATTTCCACAACTGGACCGGCGATCGGGTGACCTGTCGCGACTGGTTCCAGCTGTCGCTGAAGGAAGGGTTGACCGTGTTCCGCGACCAGGAGTTCACCTCCGATCTGCATTCGCGGCCGGTCAAGCGGATCGCCGATGTGCGCCGGCTGCGTGCGACCCAGTTCCTCGAGGATGCGGGCCCGCTCGCCCATCCGGTTCGCCCCGAGAGTTATGTCGAGATTAACAATTTCTACACGACGACTGTGTACGAGAAGGGCGCGGAAGTCATCCGCATGCTGCATACCCTGATCGGCGAGGCGGCGTTCCAGGAGGGGATGCGGCGCTACTTCGAGCGCCACGACGGCCAGGCGGTGACCTGCGAGGACTTCGTGGCGGCGATGGCCGACGCCTCGGGCCGCGATCTCGAGCAGTTCCGCCGCTGGTACGCTCAGGCCGGCACGCCCCGGCTCGAGGTCAAAGGCGCCTACGATGCCGGCGCCAAGACCTACACGCTGACCGTTCGCCAGTCGACGCCGCCGACCCCCGGCCAGGCGGCGAAGCAGCCCCTGGTCATCCCGCTGGCCCTCGGGCTCCTGGATCGCGGCGGGCGTGAGCTCCCCTTGCAGCTTGCGGGCGAGGGCGCGCCCGCGGGGCAGCTTGCGGGCGAGGGCGCGCCCGCGGGCACCTCCCGCGTCCTCGAGCTCAAGGAAGCCGAGCAGCGTTTCGTGTTCCGAAATCTGCCCGAAGCGCCGGTCCCATCGCTGCTGCGCGGCTTCTCGGCGCCCGTGGTGCTCGAGAGCGACGCCGACCACGCGCGCCTCCGCTTCCTGATGGCGCACGACCCCGACCCCTTCGCGCGCTGGGAATCCGGCCAGGCCTATGCGCTGCAGCTGATGCTCGGGCTGGTCGAGCAGCAGCGGCGGGGGCGTCCGCTGGCGCTCGATGACGGGCTCGTCCAGGCGTTCCGGGCGACGCTCGCCGATCGGCAGCTGGACCCTGCGTTCGTCGCCCAGGCGCTGAGCCTGCCGTCGGAGACCTACGTCGGCCAGCAGATGGCCGAGATCGACGTCGACGGCGTCCATGGGGTGCGCGAGTTCCTGCGCCGGGCGCTCGGCCGGGGTGTGCACGGCGATTGGCTCGAGACCTACCGCGCCCTGCAAAGCGACGAGCCCTATCGGTTCGAGGCGGCCGAGGTCGGCCGGCGGGCGCTCGGGAACCTGGCGCTCGGCTATCTGATGGCGGCGGCAAGCGAGGATGGCCAGCGGCTCTGCCTGGCCCAGTTCCGCGACGCCGACAACATGACCGACCGGATCGCGGCCCTCGATCTTTTGGCCGAGAGCGACCTTGCGCAGCGGCCGCAGGCGCTGGCCGATTTCTATGCCCGCTGGCGGGACGACGCGCTGGTGGTCGACAAATGGTTCGCGCTCCAGGCCATGGCGCAGCGCCCCGACGCGGTCGAGGTCGTGACCGGCCTGCTCGGCCACGAGGCGTTCACGCTCAAGAACCCGAACCGGGTGCGCGCCCTGATCGGCGCCTTCGCCGCCGGCAACCCGACCGGCTTCCACCGGGCCGACGGAAGCGGCTACGCCCTGGTCGCCGACCATGTGCTCGAGCTCGACCCGCGCAACCCGCAGGTCGCCTCGCGTCTGGCCAAGGCCTTCGACCGCTGGCGCCGCTACGACGCCGGGCGCCAGGCCAGGATGCAGACCCAGCTCGAGCGCATCCTCGCCGCGCCCAAGCTGTCCCGCGACGTCTACGAGATCGCCAGCAAGAGCCTGCAATGATCTGCCAGGTCAATCGCCCATTCTCCAAGTATCAGAACGCCGGCCGATCGACCAGGCGCCGGCCTTATAGAAATCATGAAGTCGACGACAGATCACGGCTTGGGGCCCCTCCGGAGGCCTCGGCTGGAGGCGGGCTGGAGTCGGCGGGTGAACGCGGTCTGCGGACGACCTCGGTCGGCCAGCCTGGCGCCAATGAGAGTCCAGCATCAGGCCTGAACGGTCGGCGTTTTTGCCTGAATTCGATCAGTCATGCCCAAGCACAATGGCTGGCACTTTTGCCTGCGCTCAGATGAACGTTGAAATTATGATTGTAGATCCAGGAGCGATTAGACGGATGTGGCGCGTCCGGGGCACGGAAGTGTCGCCTCCGGATCTGCCGAGGAGACGGATGTGCGGCCTGCCATGACTTCGACACCGCAAGTTGTTCGGGAAATCAAGGAAAGTCAACCGAAAATCAATCGATAATCAACTTCAGAAATCGCGATTTCAGCTATGTCTAACATATTGAAGAAATTGGAAAAACCTATTGTACATCTACATTGACGAATAGCTCGATCGACGGCCGATGGCGGGTGGCATGGAGGCAGATTGATGCCGCGGCGGGTGACCACGCAGGCCTCACTTCTGTCGCCTACCTGGGCGCGTGTGCCCGTCGAATCGGAGGTCGACGGTGAGAACGAAACGGGAATCTGCTGCTCCGGACGTTCAAGTTGCAGCCGCGGATCGCGCCTGCTACCATAAGAACAGAGAAAGTATTCGAGGGAGTGGATTGCGATGTGGCGCTGGCTGCAGCGGAGCAGCAATCAGAAGCTCCTGGCCCTGCTCGGACCGGCGGTCGCGGCGGTCGCCGTGGCGGCCTGGACCGTTTTTTCCCACTTTCACGAGGAAGACGGCGGGGACGGCGGGCCGCGCGTGCAGGCGGACCACGGCGTCGCCGCCGGCGGCAACATCGAAGGCAGCAGGATCACGATCGAGGGTGGCCCGAACGGCCGGGCCAAGGAGAAATAGGCGGTGGCGGGCGCGGCGCGCCGTCATCTGATCCTGGCGAGCGTCCTGCTGCTCGGGCTCTGGCCGGCGCTCGCGCAGGCCGGCCGACAGCGTCACGGCCGAGCACGGCGTCGCCGCCGGCGGCGACATCCGGGACAGCAGCATCACGATCGGGCTCACGCCCAAGGAGGTGCACGAGCTGGTCGGCCAGATCATGTCCGAGGCCGGGACCGGGACGGCGCAGATCGTCGACCTGGCGACCAAGCTCGGGGTGACGCAGGGGGCCGTGACGACGTTCCTGCGCACGCTTGGCGAGAAGGACGTGCCGGTCGAGGAGCTGCCGGCCAAGCTCGGCGAGATCGCCGAACGGCACAAGGCGCTCCTGGCGCAGATCGCGAGCGTGCGCTCGGACAGCCCGGACGTGCAGGCGATCAAGGACCAGGCGCACGCCGCGGTCGAGCGGGGCGACTACGAGCGCGCCGAGAGCCTGCTGACCAAGGCGGAGGACGCGGCGCTCGCGAGCGCCGACCAGCTCCGGCTGGATGCCGCGGCGCTGCGCGCCGAGCGCGGCGAGCTGGCTTTCACGCGCCTGGACTATCGAGCCGCGGCCGAGCATTTCGCGACCGCAGCGAGCCTGGTGCCGACCGCGGAACCGCTGGTCCGGGCGGCGCTATCTGAACCGTGAAGGCCGGGCTGCCTACGAGGGCGGAGCTTACTCCGAGGCTGGAGCTGCCTGGACGGAGGCGCTCCGATTGCGCGAGGCCGCATCTCGAGCCCGACGACCCGGACCTTGGCGTGAGCCTCAACAACCTGGCCGTGCTGTACCAGGACACCGGCCGCTACGCCGAGGCCGAGCCGCTGTACCAGCGGGCGATCGCGATCGACGAGAAGGCCTTGGGGCCGGATCATCCGCGGCCTCGCCATCGCACTCAACAACCTGGCCGGGCTGTACCGGGACACCGGCCGCTACGCCGAGGCCGAGCCGCTGTACCAGCGGGCGATCGCGATCGACGAGAAGGCCTTGGGCCCCGGATCATCCGCAGGTCGCCGTAGCGCTCAACAACCTGGCCTTGGTGTACCAGGAGACGGGCCGCTACGCCGAGGCCGAGCCGTTGTTCACGGCCGCTGCCGGATCGATCCGCGATCGGTCGGAGAAGGGCCTTGGGGCCGACATCCGATCTCGCACGCCTCAACAACCTGGCCGCGCTGTACCAGGCCACCGGCCGCTATGCCGAGGCCGAGCCGCTGTACCAGCGGGCGATCGCGATCGACGAGAAGGCCTTGGGGCCGGATCATCCGGGTCTCGCCTTTGCCTCAACAACCTGGCCGCGCTGTACCGGGCGACCGGCCGCTATGCCGAGGCCGAGCCGCTGTACCAGCGGGCGATCGCGATCGACGAGAAGGCCTTGGGCCCGGATCATCCGCGCTCGCCATCGCCTCAACAACCTGGCCGTGCTGTACCAGGCCACCGGCCGCTACGCCGAGGCCGAGCCGCTGTACCAGCGGGCGGTCAAGATCGACGAGAAGGCCCTTGGCCCGGATCATCCGCAGCTCGCCATCGACGCTCAACAACCTGGCCGGCTGTACCGGGCGACCGGCCGCTACGCCGAGGCCGAGCCGCTGTACCAGCGGGCGATAGGCCGAGCTCCGCGGGCGATCGCGATCGACGAGAAGGCCTTGGGGCCGGATCATCCGGGCCTCGCCACCGATCTCAACAACCTGGCCGGGCTGTACCGGGCACCGGCCGCTACGCCGAGGCCGAGCCGCTGTACCAGCGGGCGCTGGCCATCTGCGAGGCGCGGCTCGGTCCCGACCACCCGAACACGAAGACGGTCCGCGCCAATCTCGCGGAGCTGAAGCAGGCGATCGCGGATCAGGGGCGCTGGCGACGCGGGCAACGGGCTCCGATCGAAGTCCGGCCCCCAGCCCAATCTCTGGCGTCCGCAGCGGTTCGACGCGATCGCGGCCCGACCCGTCCGGTCGAGCCCGCAGGAGATGGGACCTCAGGCTCGCCGCCCGACGACGAGCGCGAGGGATTCGACCATCCGCCGACAAGGCGGTAGGGAGCTGTTGAGGCCGGCCGAGAAGGTCGTCGCCGCGCAGGTGGCGGGGCGGCGCCGGGCGCCCATATCGGTGAAGGGCGTGTGGAGGAAAACGATGTCGCCGCTGAGCCTGCTGCTCAACATTCTCTGGGTCGTGACCGGCGGGATCTGGATGGCGCTCGCGTGGCTGATGGCGGCGGTGATCATGGCGATCACGATCGTCGGGCTGCCCTGGGCGCGGGCCGCCGTCAACATCGCGAGCTACACCTTCCTGCCCTTTGGCCGGGTGGCGCTGGCGCGGGACGAGGTCGCGGGGGCGGAGGATCTCGGCACCGGGCCGCTGGGCGTGCTCGGCAATCTGATCTGGCTGGTGCTGGCGGGCTGGTGGCTGGCGCTCGGCCATCTGATCACCGCGGTCGCGCTCGCGGTCACGATCATCGGCCTGCCGTTCGCCTGGGCGCACCTGAAGCTGGCACTCCTGTCGCTGTGGCCGATCGGGCGGACGATCGTCAGCGTCGAGGAGGCGGAAGTGCTGCGCGGTCGCAGGGTCTGAGCCTGATCCTGGCTGCGGGGGGCTCGCGTTGGTGCGTGGTGCGGGGTATGGTTCGTGCCTCGGTTAGGAAAAACGCGGGCGGCAAGTGGAGGAAAAGGCATGTTGGAAGAGCTGGACGAGATCGTCGCCACCGGGGCGCCGAACGATCTGGAATCGCTCTGGCTGCCGTTCACCCCGAACCGTCAGTTCAAGCAGCGGCCGCGGATCGTGGTCGCGGCCAAGGGCATGCACTACCGCTCGCACGACGGGCGGACGATCCTGGACGGCTCGGCGGGCTTATGGTGCGCCAATCTCGGCCACTGCCATCCCAAGGTGGTCGAGGCGGTGCAGCGGGCGGTCGCGACGCTCGACTTCGCGCCGACCTTCCAGTTCGCGCACACGCCGGTGCTCGAGCTCGCATCCCGGGTCGCGCATGCGATGCCCTCCGACCTCAACCGCGTGTTCTTCGTCAACTCGGGCTCGGAGGCCTGCGATACCGCGCTCAAGATCGCGCTCGCCTATCACCGGGCGCGCGGCGAGGGCCAGCGCATCCGCCTGATCGGGCGCGAGCGCGCCTATCACGGGGTCGGCTTCGGCGGCATGTCGGTCGGCGGCATGGTCGCCAACCGGCGGACCTTCGGGCCGATGCTGCCGGGGGTCGATCACATCCGCCACACCCAGGATCTCGAGCGCAACGCCTTCACCCGCGGCCAGCCCAAGTTCGGCAAGGAGCTGGCGGACGACCTCGAGCGGCTGTGCGCGCTGCACGATGCCTCGACGATCGCAGCCGTGATCGTCGAGCCGGTCGCGGGCTCGGTCGGGGTCTATCCGCCGCCGGTCGGCTATCTCGAGCGGCTGCGCGAGATCTGCGACAAGCACGGCATCCTCTTGATCCTGGACGAGGTGATCACCGCCTGGGGCCGGCTCGGCTATGCGTCGGCGGCCGAGCGGCTCGGCATCGTCCCGGACATGATCACCATGGCCAAGGGCCTGACCGCGGCGCATGTGCCGATGGGCGCCGTGGTCGCGCGCGACTTCATCTATGACGCCTTCATGAAGGGGCCCGAGCACGTCATCGAGCTGTTCCACGGCTACACCTATTCCGGCCATCCGGTGGCGGCGGCGGCCGGGATCGCGAGCCTCGAGGCGTACAAGGAGGAGGGCATCTTCGAGCGGGTGCTGGAGATCGAGGGCTATTTCGAGGACGCGCTGCATGGCTGCCGCGACCTGCCGCATGTGATCGACGTCCGCAACCTGGGCCTGATGGGCGCGATCGAGCTGGAGCCGCTTGCCGGCCAGCCGGGCAAGCGCGGCTTCGAGGCATGATCGCCTGCTACGAGGCGGGGTTGATGGTGCGGATCGCGGGCGACACCTTCGAGTTCTCGCCGCCCTTGATCTGCGAGCGCGGCCACATCGACCAGATCTTCGACACCGTCGGCGCGGTGCTGCGCCGGATGGGCTGAGCGCGCGCCGGCGCTGCGGCGCCGCATCAGGGCTTGAGCGCGAGGCCGTAGAGAGCGGCCAGCACGGCCGCGAGCGCCAACCAGATGGTGCGCGCGTAATCGTGGTAGGTCTTGAGCATCGCGCGATCGTCCTCACCCCCGTCGCGGAGGTAGAGCTCGACGAAGAACCAGACCGGCGGCAGCACGATCCAGAGGGCGACCAGGAGGCCGGGCCAGCTGATCACCGGCAGCGGCTGCGCGGTGCAGGCTCCGCCCGCGACCGCGGGCGCGCAGCCGATGTGGTCCCAGGTCAGGCGGACCATCAAGGCGGTCAGGCCGAGCGCCAGGATGGCGAGGATGCAGGCGGGATTCCGATAGGCGACCAGCAGGTGCTCCCAGCGCCATCTGGGCGCCGCTGGCGCGCCCGCCTGGTCGAGCGCGCGCCCGATCTCATGCGCCTCCCGAAGCGCGACCTGCGCCGGCACGCCGAGGCGGGTCGAGAGCACGAGCGCAATCGCGTCCAGCTGGCGTCGGGTGAGGTCCACCGCAGCCTCCCGAGAAGCTCCTCCGGGTTCATTTCTGCCCGGCCGTGCCTGGCGGTCAATGGCAATCCCGGCGGTTCCCGGGCAGCGGTCGTTCGCTACCCGGGGTCGTGCCGGCCTGGCGGCGCGCTCCGACCCGGGCGTGATCTCCGGGGTGCGGCGCTCGCGGCTCAGCGCACGCGGGTGCCGGCTTCCTCGCTCCAGTGCAGCGGCTTGTCCGACTTCGGCAGCGGCGCGTCGGCGGCGCCGATCGTGACGCCGTACTTCCAGTCGGCCGGGCAGACCCCGATGTAGCGCGCATAGCCGCCGGTGCCGCCCTGGAACTTGGGATAGCCGATCGCGACCAGGCAGCCGGTCTCGGGCACCTGGTCGAGGTTGGCCACGCCCTCGGCCTGGGTGTAGCCGTTGTGCATCAGCCAGGCCTCGCCTTCGAGGGTCGGCGTGGTGTCGGTGTCGAGCGGCTCGTGGCCGTGGAACAGGATGTGGCGCTCGAGGTGCAGGAACTTGAGCGCATCCAGGCTGACCCCGGGGAACGGCGTCCTGGTCGCGAGCGCCGGGTCGGGCCAGTCCTTGGACCAGTCGGAGCGCACGAACACGACCGAGCCCGCCGGGATGGCCCCATGCGCCTGCTCGAACGCCTTGATGTCGTCGACCTTGAGGGCGTAGCCGGGGTCGGTCTTGACCTGGTCGACGATCGAGATCACCACCAGCGGCCTGATCGTGTAGGTCGCCGGCAGCTCGTCGATCGAGGGGTACTCGGGCGCCCAGTGGGCCGGCGGGTCGAGCTGGGTCCCGAGCTGGTCGGTCGCGAGCAGGTAGCTGGTCGCCTCGAACCCGTGCTTGTCGTAAGTGAAGTCGTCGCCCTTCTTGGCAAAGTCCTCGAGATCGGCGCCGGCCTTGGCCGGCTTGAACTCCGACGGCCCGAAGCCGTACCAGACCGGGATCCTGGGCGCGATGGTGTGGGTCAGGTCGACGTATTTGGCGCCCTTCAGATACTGGTCGTAGACGCCCCACAGGCCTTGGTCGTCGGCGGCAACGGCCGCGCCGGTAACGGACAGCGCGCTCGCGACACCAAGGCTCGCCGCGACCACCGCGGTGCGCAGCTGGCGTTCGAGAGTTTCCGGCATCGTGCTTCCCCCCTGCGAAGATTTTTGGCGATCGCGGGTCGCGCAGACGATCCGGAACGCCCACGGTTCGCTTTGCGGACAGGCCAACGGCGGCCAACCCGGTCAGGATCGGACGATTGCACCCGTCTGTCCAGACAATGGCCCAGAAAGCATAGGTCTCGGCATCACGCAGCCGGGCTCGGAGGCTACTTGCTTGCTGCAGGCCATCTGCCTACGTTGAAGACGAAATGCAGACAGGAGGCCCGGCCATGGGTCAGCTCACGGTCAGAAAGGTCGACGATGAGATCATCCGGCGGCTCAAGATCCGCGCCGCCGAGCACGGCCGCTCCGCCGAGGCCGAGCACCGCGAGATCCTGAAGCAGGCGCTCGCGCAGGAGGAGAAGACGAGTGCCGAGGCCTTCTGGGCGCTGGCTGATCGGTTGCGCAAGGAAGGTCCGAAGGTGCCCGGCGACAGCGCCGACATCATTCGTCAGATGCGCGACGAGCGTTGAGTCCCGCGATCGTCGTCGATGCCAGCGTGGCGCTGAAATGGGTGCTCGATGAGGATGACTCGCCGCTGGCAAGGGCGCTCGCCGCGAGGGACCTTGGCGCGCCGGATCTGCTCTGGTCGGAGTGCGCGAACGGGCTCTGGAGGTGGGCGCGGACAGGAGCGGTGCCCGGCCGGGTCGCCCTCGAGCGGTTCGCTGCCCTGCGACGCGCGCCGGTCGCGCTGACACCCACGGGACATCTGCTGGATCGAGCGCTGACGCTGGCCATCGAGATCGGTCACCCGATCTATGACTGTGTGTACCTCGCGCTCGCGGTGATCCGTGGGGCCCAGATGGTGTCCGCCGATCGCCGGTTCGTGAACGCCGTCCGGCGACACGCCAGCCTTTCAGACTCGATCGTCCTGCTGGCGGAAACGGCGCATTAGCCGCCCGCGGGCTGGACGCTGCCGATCGGGCAGGACTATCTCTTACCTCAGGCTGCAGCCGCGTCGCGCGCTTGGCCGGAGTCAGGCGAAGGACAGGAGGGCGAGATGGGCAAGGACGTCGGGCACTGGATCGGTGGCCGCGAGGTCGCGGGTGCGAGCGGCCGCTATGGCGACGTCTTCAATCCTTCGGTCGGCGAGCATTCGGGCCGCGTCGCGCTCGCCAACGCCGCCGAGGTCGATGCCGCGGTCCGGGCGGCGCAGGCGGCCCTGCCCGGCTGGGCCGACACCACGCCGCTCCGGCGCGCCCGCATCCTGTTCAAGCTCAAGGACCTGCTCGAGCAGCAGCTCGACGAGCTGGCCTCGCTGATCAGCGCCGAGCACGGCAAGACGCAGGCCGACGCCAAGGGCGAGGTCGTCCGCGGCATCGAGGTGGTCGAGTTCGCCTGCGGCATCCCGCAGCTGCTCAAGGGCGAGTTCAGCGAGAACGTCGGCACCGGGGTCGATCTCACCTCGTTCCGCCAGCCGCTCGGGGTCTGCGCCGGGATCACGCCCTTCAACTTCCCGGCCATGATCCCGCTCTGGATGTTCCCGATGGCGATCGCCTGCGGCAACACCTTCGTCCTCAAGCCCTCGGAGAAGGATCCGTCCTGCCCGCTCAGGATCGCGGAGATCGCCAAGGCGGCGGGGGTGCCCGACGGCGTGCTCAACGTGGTCAACGGCGACAAGGCGGCGGTCGATGCGATCCTGACCCACCCCGGGATCGCCGCGGTGAGCTTCGTCGGCTCGACCAGGATCGCCGAGTACGTGTTCACCACCGGCACCGCCCACGGCAAGCGCGTGCAGGCGCTGGGCGGCGCCAAGAACCACATGGTCGTGCTGCCCGACGCCGATCCCGAGCAGGTGACCGACGCCCTGATCGGCTCGGCCTACGGCTCGGCCGGCGAGCGCTGCATGGCGATCTCGGTCGCGGTCGCGGTCGGCAATGCGGGCGACCGGCTGATCGAGGACCTGGCGCCGCGGGTGCGCGCGCTCAAGATCGGTCCGAGCCACGAGGCGGGGGTCGAGATGGGCCCGCTGGTGACCGCCGAGCACAGGGCCAAGGTCAGGAGCTACATCGACCTCGGGATCGAGGAGGGGGCGGAGCTCGTGGTCGACGGCCGCGACTTCAAGCTCGACGGCTTCCAGGGCTACCAGGACGGCTACTATCTCGGCGGCTGCCTGTTCGATCGGGTCCGGCCGGAGATGAGGATCTACCAGGACGAGATCTTCGGCCCGGTGCTCGCGGTGGTGCGCGCGCCCGACTTCGATGCCGCGGTCGAGCTGGTCAACAAGCACGAGTACGGCAACGGCACGGCGATCTTCACCCGCGACGGCGATGCCGCCCGCACCTTCGCGCATCGGGTCAACATCGGCATGGTCGGGGTCAACGTGCCGATCCCGGTGCCGATGGCCTTCCACAGCTTCGGCGGCTGGAAGCGCTCGCTGTTCGGCGACCACCACATGCACGGCCCCGAGGGCGTCCGCTTCTACACCAGGCAGAAGGCGGTGACCTCGCGCTGGCCGACCGGCATCCGCGCCGGCGCCGAGTTCAAGATGCCGACCATGGGCTGAGCCCGCAGCGCGGGCAGGCCGATGACACGCTGGTCAACGAAATTCCGACCCTCGTGGACAATAGGATCGCACTGCTCCTGCCCCATCGGCCAAAAGCGGGATTGAACACGCGAATGCGCCCAAATATGTGAAGCGCCGTGCTGCAGGGTCGCTCGTCACCGGGCCGGTACAGCTCACCTCCTCCAGGGCAGTGCGAAGCCGGGGCAAACCCGACGGCGGCGCCTTCCCTGTGGTTGAGAGCGCAAAATACGGTGGCGACTTCATCACGGTTCGAGCTGAGGCCCCAGGATGTCGTCATAGTCATACAAGATGTCGTTGTGGTCATAGCTGGGCTGGAGCTGCGCCGCTCCGGCTGATCGCCGCGCGCCCGCCGCGGCGACCCGGTCCGCGAGGCTGAGAAGGGCGGGCGGGCCGTTGATCAGCCGATCGATCTCGGCCCGAAGACGGGTCGCGGTCCGATCATCGCCGCATTCGATCGCGCGCGCGTAGCGGCGCTTCAGGAACTCGACGACGCCTGCTGGGTCTGGCAAGTGACGCGTCCTGCTCGGTGGCTCGGGCCCGATCCGGGCCGGTGCGAATCCTGAGCGGCAGAGGTTAAGAAATGGTTAATCGCGACAACCCGATTCACCTCGAGTTGTTCCCGCAGCGCGTCGTCGATGGTCGGTCAGCCAGCGCTCAGGTCGGCCAGCTCAATCTATGGTCGCCTTCTTAACCATTCGTTAAGGTTAACGGCTTAGCAACCGGGCTTCGCTTGTCGGGGCCTGGGCTTGTCGGGGCTTGGGCTTGTCGGGGCCTGGGCTTGTCGGGGCTTGGGCTTGTCAGGGCTGGAGGTCGAGCCAGATCATGGGGCGTCGGGCAACGAAGGCCATGGATCGCCGGTAGCGAAGGCTGGTGGCGGATGAGTGCGCTGACCCGGGCCGGATGTGCGGCGCTGGATGCCGTTGATCCTCTGGCGGCGTTGCGACAGCGATTCGCGCTGCCGGCGGGTGTCATCTATCTCGACGGCAACTCGCTTGGACCGTTGCCCAAGGCAACGCCGGGAATCGTCCTGGACGTGCTGCGCCGGCAATGGGGGGAGGATCTGATCACCAGCTGGAACCGGCACGGCTGGATCGACCTGCCGGAGCGGCTCGGCGCCAAGATCGCGAAGCTGATCGGTGCCGGGGCGCACGAGGTGGTGGTCGCCGATTCGACCTCGGTCAACCTCTTCAAGCTGATCGCCGCGGCGCTGGGCCTGCGCCCCGGGCGCCGGGTCGTGGTCTCCGAGCGCGGCAATTTCCCGACCGATCTGTACGTCGCCCAGGGTCTTGCCGGACTGCTGGGCGGATCGGTCGAGCTGCGTCTGGTCGCAACATCCGAGCTCGAGGCGGCGCTCGACGGGGAGGTGGCACTCCTGATGCTGACCCACGTCGACTATCGCAGCGGGCGGATGCACGAGCTCGCACGGCTGACCAGGGCAGCGCACGACGCGGGCGCGCTGGCGCTCTGGGATCTGGCGCACAGCGCCGGCGCGGTCGCGGTCGACCTGAACCGCGCGGATGTCGATCTCGCGGTCGGCTGTGGCTACAAATATCTGAACGGCGGCCCGGGCGCGCCCGCCTTCCTGTTCGTCGCGGAGCGCTGGCAGGACGCGGCTCGCCAGCCGATCACCGGCTGGCTCGGCCATGCCGAACCCTTCGCGTTCCGAAGCGAGTACCGGGCCGCCGCAGGCATCCGGAAATTCCTCGCCGGCACGCCCTCGATCCTCGGGATGGTGGCGCTCGAGGCGGGCGTCGATCTCCTGCTCGAGGTCGATCCCGAGGCGCTGCGGGCCAAATCGGTGGCGCTGACCGAGCTGTTCATCGGCCTGGTCGAGCAGCGCTGCGCGGGCTTCGGGCTCGAGCTCGCGAGCCCGCGGGCGCCGGCCGAGCGCGGCTCCCAGGTTGCGCTCCGGCATCCGGACGGCTACCCGATCGTCCAGGCGCTGATCGCGCGCGGCGTGATCGGGGATTTCCGCGCGCCGGATCTGCTGCGCTTCGGCTTCGCGCCGCTCTATGTCCGCTTCGTCGACGTGTTCGATGCGGCCCTGGCGCTCCGGGCGGTGCTGGCCGAGCGCGCGTGGGACGTTCCGGAATACCGGCAACGAGCCGCCGTGACATGATCGAAGCCGCGCCATGACCGAAACCGACCTGATAGGACCGAAGCCGACCTGACATGACCGAAGCCGACGTGACATGACCGACCCTGCCGAGCCGGCCCTGGAGCCGGGCGTCGAGACCGACCTCGCCGATGCCCTGACCTACGGGCGCTACCTGGCGCTCGACGAGCTGCTCGCCTGTCAGCGGCCGGTCTCGGACAGCCACGACGAGATGCTGTTCATCGTGATCCACCAGGCGAGCGAGCTGTGGCTCAAGCTGATGATCCACGAGCTCCGGGCCGCGCGCGGACGGATCGCCGCCGACGATCTGCGGCCGGCGTTCAAGATGCTGGCGCGGGTCGCGCGCATCCAGGCGCAGATGATCCAGTCCTGGGATGTGCTCTCGACGCTGACGCCGGCGGACTACCTGGTGTTCCGGCACCGGCTCGGGCCGGCGTCCGGCCTTCA
This sequence comes from uncultured Alphaproteobacteria bacterium, assembly GCA_963733965.1. GTDB lineage: Bacteria > Pseudomonadota > Alphaproteobacteria > Geminicoccales > Geminicoccaceae > DATAOG01. The sequence goes on along the minus strand of CAVTFM010000046.1, from coordinate 62,358 downwards.
GTCGCACCAGTACCGCCTGGTCGAGTTCCTGCTCGGCAACCGGCAGCGGGCGCTGCTCGCGGTGCACCGGCACACGCCCGAGGTGCACGCCGAGCTGGCGGCCGAGCTGGCGCGGCCGAGCCTTTACGACGAGGCGATCCGGCTTCTGGCGCGACGCGGCTTTGCGATCGCGCGGGCCTGCGTCGAGCGCGACTGGAGCCGGCCCCACCGGTCGGATCCGACCGTGCTCGAGGCCTGGGCGAGGGTGTACCGCGACGCCAGCCACCGGTGGGATCTGTACGAGCTCGCCGAGGACCTGGTCGATCTCGAGGACGGGTTCCGGCAATGGCGCTTCCGGCACGTCACCACGGTCGAGCGGATCATCGGCCACAAGACCGGCACCGGCGGCAGCTCGGGCGTGAGCTACCTCCGGCGCGCGCTCGACGTGGTCTGCTTCCCCGAGCTGTGGCAGGTGCGCACGGAGCTCTAGCTGACGTTATCAAGAACGTGGTTCAGGGTGAGCCGGGCTCTGCGGCATGGCCTCTTGCGGGCGAGCGTGCCGGGCGGGCTTGGCCGGTCAAGGCTGCAACCGGCGCAGCCGGCAGCTAGGCTGGCCTTGACCGGCCGTGGCCCGAGCCGGCGAGAATGCTTCGCCAGAAGGCAATACCGGATCAGGCCTGCCAGGGCGTGACCAACGTTCAGAGCAATGACAGCTAGCTGAGGCGGGCGCTCGACGTGATCTGCATTCCGGAGCTCTGGCAGCTGCGCACCGAACCCTGGCAGGCTGCCGGGCTTCGTCGGCAGCCTGCCAGCAGAGCTCGTCCGTCGACAGCGTTCAGGTCGCGTCCTTCTCGGTGGTCGCGGTCTGGTCCGGCGTCGGCGTCGGCACCGTCGGCACGGTCATCTGCTGCTGGATGCTCTTGGCCGCGCTGAACAGCTGCTCCCGATCGAGCGCGCCGATCAGCGCATAGGCGAACCGCCCCTCGATCCAGTAGACCATATTGACGCCGTCTTCGCCGGCGAAGCTCACGCTGCCGTCATGGGCGCCGTTCATGGTCGTGGACCAGCGGGCACGGATGTAGAGCGTGATCCGGTGCGTGTCCGCGTTCTCGTACATCAGCTGCGCCGCCGGCTGACCGGACGCCGGCAACAGGCGCCCGCCGACCAGGTTGAAGCCGATCGCCTTCAGGTTCGGGGCGTGCACGGCCTCACCGAGCCGCTCCGACAGCCAGAGCAGCATGCTGTCCTGCTGATCGGCGCCGAACTCGACCGGGTGGCGGAGGTCGGGCGCGAACAGCAGATGCGCATTGGCCGCCTGCCGGGCGAAGCTCATCGCCGGCGTCTCGGCGTCCTGCTTGATGATCTCGCTGTGCATCACCCAGCCGCCGCCGCTGCTGCCCAGAAGCAGCAGCGCGATCCCGGCGAACCGTACGATCAGCCCGCGCCGGCCGACGCCGAACCAGTCCTGCAGCCGTCTGGCCCAGGAGGACCGGCCGCAGTAGTGCTCGACGCGCAGACGCTTGGGCAGCGGCTCATAGAGCACCTCGTCATAGGCGAGATGGAGCGCCTCGGTCAGCGTCCGATACTGATCCATGCGGGCCGCCTCGTCGGGATGGGCGGCCAGAAAGGCCATCACGGCCCGGCATCGCTCGGGCGGCAGCTGGCCATCGACGAAAGCCTGGAAGTCGTCCTCGTCGATCGAGGTCTGGCGAGTGGTCATGGCATGTTGCGCAACTTGGGGTCTTGCCCCGCCGCCTTGGGCGCGGGTCCGTACGCCATGAAGCGGCGCAGGGCTTCGCGGCCGCGATGCAGCCGGGACATGACGGTACCTATGGGAATGTCGAGAACGGCGGCGACGTTCTTGTAGTTCATGCCCTCGAGACCGACCAGCAACACCACCTGTCGCTGGGGCTCCGGCAACAACTGCAGGGCCCTCGCCAGGTCGCGGATCTCGAGCGAGCGTTCCTGGTTCGGCGCCGTCGCCATCTCGGGTTGGTCGTCATCGAGCTCCTGATAGTCGGCACGGGTGCGGCGCTGGCGCTGGTTGTTGATGTGAATGTTGTGCAAAATCGTGAACATCCAGGCCCGGATGTCGGTCCCGGGTTGCCACAGATGGCTGCGCGACAGACCTCTGACCAAGGCTTCCTGCACCAAGTCGTCCGCCCGTACGGGATCACCGAGCAAAGATCGCGCGTAGCGTCGCAGCTTCGGGATCTGCTCCGCGATCAGATGTTCGGTGTCCGCCACGCCGCCCTCATCAGACATCCCCGCGCCGGGGTCGTGCGCGGGGTCCACCCACGCTGTCGTTTGCACGTACGCCAACAGACCGCCACATACATTATTCCGGTCCGGCGCCGCCCCGCCAGCCGGCGTGGCATTTCCGTCGGCGACTGTTGCGATCCCGCCACAGCTGACGCCCGCAAACCCGTCGGTGAGAGGATATCCCCGCGGCTTGGCGCGATCGGGCGGCGCCCGAGCCTTGTGGCCATGGCGCCACCCTGGGGCGGCGGCTGGGGCTGCGCGCGGCTCAGGCGGTGCGCAGCCGGGCCACCAGCGCCCGGTGCAGGGCCGTGGTCCCGGCGGCGGCGAGCCCGGTGTGGCCGATGGCCGGCTTGTTGAGGATCAACGGCGCGCCATCGGCCTCGCTGATCCGGCCGCCGGCCTCGCCGATCAGCAGGGCTGCGGCGGCCAGGTCCCAGTCGTGGCTGGCGCGCAACGACACCAGGCCATCGAAGCGGCCGGCGGCGACCAGGGCGAGCTTGTAGGCGAGCGAGCCCATGGTCGTGAACTGAGCTTCGGGGATCAGCTTTGGCCAGTCGCGGCGGGTGATCTCGGTGCGGCTCGACAGGAGCCGGGCGCCGGCCAGGTCGCGATGGTCGCTGATCCGCATCCGGACCCCGTTCAGCCGCGCGCCGCCATCCCGCTGAGCCTCGAAATGCTCGTCGGTCGCGGGATTGAGCACCGCGCCCAGCACGGGCGCGCCCTCGACCACCAGCGCGATGCTGACCGCGAATTCCGGCACGCCTTCGGCGAACGCCCGGGTGCCGTCGATCGGATCGACCATCCAGACCCGGCGGCGCCGCTGCCGCGAACCGTCGTCGGCGCGCTCCTCGGACAGCCAGCCATCCTCCGGACGGGCGCCGATCAAGATGTCGTGAAGCAGGCGGTCGACCGCGAGATCGGCCTCCGTGACCACCTGGCCCGGGCCCTTGTACCAGTGGCCGGGCCCGGCGCGGAATTGCTCGAGCGCGAGCGCGCCCGCGGCGGTGACCGCGCGCCGCAGCAGGCGCCGGTCGGCTTCGAGGTCGGGACCGTCGCTCACTGGCCGGCCACGGTCATGCCGTCGATGCGCAGGGTCGGCGCGTCGATGCCATGGCGGAATTCGAGATCGTCGGCCGGGGACAGCTGCCGGAACATGTCGATCAGGTTGCCGGCGATGGTGATCTCGCTCACCGGCCAGGCGAGCGCGCCGTCCTCGATCCAGAACCCGGCCGCGCCCCGGCTGTAGTCGCCGGTGACGTAGTTGATCCCCATACCAAGCATCTCGATGATGTAGACCCCTTCCTTGATGTCGGACATCAGCTGATCGGGGCTGACCCCGCCCGCCTCGACATAGGCGTTCGAGGGCGCGGGCGACGGCGGCGAGCCGACGCCGCGGGCGGCGTGGCCGGTGGTCTCGAGACCGAGCTGGCGGGCCGAGGCGCAGTCCAGGAGCCAGGTCGTCAGCACGCCGGCATCGACCAGCTTGCGGCGCCTGGCGCCGATGCCCTCGGCATCGAAGCTCGTGGAGCGGAGCCCGTCGGCCCGCTGCGGATCGTCGACGATGGTCACGCCCGGCGGGAAGATCCGCTCGCCGAGCTTGTCCTTGAGGAAGGTCGTGCCGCGGGCGACCGCGGGCCCGGCGATCGCGCTCGCGAGGTGGCGGACGATGCCGGGAGCGACCCGCGGATCGAACACCACCGGCAGGCTCTGGCTCTTGACCTTGCGCGGATTGAGCCGGCCCAGCGCGCGCTGCGCGGCCCGGCGGCCGAGCGCGGCGGGGTCGGGCAGATCCCTGGCGCGCACCACGGTCGCGAAGTCGTAGTCGCGCTCCATCTTGCCGTTGGCGGCGGCGATCACCGCGGCGCTCAGGCTGTGGCGCGAGCGCGCCGTGCTGCCGGCGAAGCCGTTGCTGGCGACGAGCGTCGTGCGGGTGCGCGACCAGCCGGCCTCGGCGCCTTCGGAGTTGCTGATGCCGGGCTCGGCGAGCGCCGCGTCCTCGGCGGCGGCGGCGAGCTCGGCCAGGGCGTCGGCGGCCGGCTCCTGGCCGTCATCCAGGTCGAGCTCGGGCAGCTCACGGGCGATCTGATCCGGCGCCGCCAGCCCGGCGAACGGGTCCTCGGGCACCGCCCTGGCGATCGCGAGCGCATTCTCGATCAGACGGTCCAGGCTCGCCGCCCCGAGGTCGCCGGTCGAGACGAGCGCCTGGCGCCGGCCGACGAACACGCGCAACCCGAGCTCGGAGCCTTCCGCGCGCTCGATCTTCTCCAGTTTGCCGAGGCGGCGCGTGGCGCTGAGCCCGGCGCTCTCGACCAGCATGGCATCGGCGGCATCGGCGCCGGCCTTTTTGGCGCGGGCAAGCAGGTCGTCGAGGAGGTCGAGGTTGCGGTCGCCCTGGGTCATCGCTCACCAGCAATCGTGGGTTCGCAGCCGGTGTCGCAGATATGGTCACGGCCCCTGCCGTCCGCCACGCCTGAGCGGCGATTTCGGTCGCCGATGATCGCTGGGATCGCGGCACTTCGCAACCTTACAAGGCCAGCACCAACCGAAGGCCATGGTCGATCTCGCGCATTTTCGCGCTGGCCACGTTGCCGACATGCCGGATCAGCCGGCCACGATCGAGCGTAGCGAGTTGCGACGCGTTCACGACCGAGGGTCGATCGAGCCCCGCGTCACGGGGTGACAGGTAGACGTTGCCGGGAAAAGAGCGAAGCCTCAGATTGCTGGTGATCGCGGCGACGATCACGGTGCTGACCCGACTTCGGTTCAATGGGTCCGCCTGGATGACGACGACCGGACGACGAAACCCGGGTTCCGAGCCGACCGGATCGGGAAGGTCGGTCCACCAGACCTCGCCCCGCTGCACCTACCATTCGACCTTGCGCAAGGTTTCGAGCTGGAGGGCGTCGAGCCCCGGATCCAGCCTGGTGGCGTTCGGGTCGGCATCGACGATCTCGTTGATCCGCCTCGTGATCGCCTCGTCGGAATGCTGCTCCAGATAGGCGCGGAGCGCATCGGCGAACAGCTGGCTGCGCGACTTGCCGAGGTGCTTGGCGAGCCGCTCGGCGGCCTCGAACACCGGATCGGGAATCGAGATGGCCGTCTTCATCGCGCTTGGTATAACCATAGTTATACCGCAAGTCAACTGCGACCTGGTCCGAACGCCGCGACTGCTGCTCGTCCTGCTCGCAGGGTCGGCAATCAGGTCGGCTTGCCGCGCTCGGACAGCCAGATCCCGCCCAGCACCAGGCAGAGGGCGACGCCGTGGAACGGCTCGAAGGGCTCCTTGAGGACGAGCAGCGCCAGGATCGAGGCGAACACCGGCACCAGGTTGACGAACACGCCTGCCCGGCTCGGGCCGATCAGCGCCACGCCCTGGATGAAGAAGATCTGCGCCAGGAAGGACGGGAACAGCGTGACCAGGGCGAGGATGACCCAGCCGAAGGGCGTCGGCCACTGGAACCGGCCGAGTGCCGCCTCGATCAGCGCCAGCGGCAGCGAGGCGAGGAACGCGGCGCCCGCCATCACCGTGAACAGGCCGAGCGCGGAGGCCGGCGGCCGGCGCCGGAGCCCGAGCATGTAGCCGGCATAGAGGCCGCAGGCCGCGATCATCAGAAGATCGCCGAAGTTGAGGGTGAACGTCGCCAGGCGCGCGAAGTCGCCGCCGCAGGCGACGATGGCAACCCCGAGCAGAGTCACGAGCACGCCCGCGACCTGCGCGCCGGCGACCGGGGTCCGGTCGATCGCGAGAGCGCCGGCAAGGACGAACACCGGGAGCGCGCCCTGGAGGATCCCGATGTTGACGGCCGTGGTCGAATGGGCGGCGACGTAGTAGAGCGCATTGAAGGCCGTGAAGCCGAGCGCGCCCATGGCCGAGACGAACATCAGGCGCTGGCGGATGACCGGCCAGTCGCGTCGGACCTGGGCATGGGCGAACACCGCGAGCAGGCCGAGCGCGCCCAGCCAGCGCAAGGTGACCAGCGCCATGGGCGAGATCTGGCCGACCGCGAGGCGCCCGAAGATCGCGTTGGCGCCCCAGCAGAGCGCGGTCAGCGTGAGCAGAAGATACGCCCGCCCACTCGCGACGGCGGCCGGGGCCTGCGTGGTCATGCGAGCCGGCAGACCGTGGTACTGAGCGGACGAGCCGGCAGATCGCCCACCAGGCAGCGTACGCGACGGTCGGCCGGCGTGACCTCGACCGGTGGCGGCGAGGGGGTATCGAACGCCGTTCTCATCGGAGACCTTGTTGGCGGTGAGCTCGTTGGCAGTAACCCTGATGGCAGCAACTGCATAGACCTCGCGGGCTTCCTCCTGGTCGGCTATCCACCGGTCTCGAGCCGCCAGCAGGCCTTGCACGTTACCTTCACTCTACGCCGCGCCGCCACCCGGATCCGGGTGATCTCGGCTCGCGACATGAGCCGCAAGGAGAGGGCACACCATGCGCAAGAAAGTTGAGCCGATCCCGACGTTCGAGAGCGAGGCCGAGGAGCGGCGCTTCTGGGAAAGCCACGACTCCACCGATCACGTGGACTGGAGCAGAGCCGAGCGCGTGCGGCTACCCAATCTCAGACCCTCGACGAGATCGATCTCGGTCCGTCTGCCCGTGAGCCTGCTCGAGCGGATCAAGATCGCCGCCCACAAGCGCGACGTTCCCTACCAGTCGCTGATCAAGACCTGGCTCGCCGAGAAGCTGGACGGGAGCTGACACCAGACCGATGCTCAGACATGGTGTTCCGTGGCGTGGGATGCTCGGCTACTTCCAGATCGGCCGGCCCGCGCCCGGCAGGCCGTAGTCGGACCAGCGCTCGGTGACCCGGGCGATGATGTCGTCGGACATGCGGATCTTCTTGCCCCAGTCGCGCTTCGTTTCGGGTGGCCATTTGTTGGTCGCGTCGATGCCGAGCTTGGAGCCGAGGCCCGATTCGGGCGAGGCGAAGTCGAGGTAGTCGATCGGGGTGTTCTCCAGGATGGTGAGGTCGCGCGCGGGGTCGACCCGGGTCGAGATCGCCCAGATCACGTCCGGCCAGCTGCGGGCGTCGATGTCGTCGTCGGTGACGATCACGAACTTCGTGTACATGAACTGGCGGAGATAGGACCAGACGCCCAGCATGATCCGCTTGGCGTGGCCGGGATAGGCCTTCCTGATGGTCACCACGGCGACCCGGTAGGAGCAGCCCTCGGGCGGCAGCCAGAAGTCCACGACCTCCGGGAATTGCTGTTGGAAGAGAGGCAGGAAAACCTCGTTCAGGGCCTCGCCGAGGACCGAGGGCTCGTCGGGCGGCCGGCCGGTGAACGTGGACAGATAGATCGGGTCGCGGCGCATGGTCATGGCGGTGACCGTGAACACCGGGAATTTCTCGACCGCGTTGTAGTAGCCGGTGTGGTCGCCGTAGGGCCCCTCGTCGGCATGGTCCTCGAGGCTGACCAGGCCCTCGAGCACGATCTCGGCGGCGGCCGGCACCTTGAGCGGGACGGAGACGCAGTCGGTGAGCTCGACCCGCTGGCCGCGCAGGAGGCCCGCGAACTGGTATTCCGACATGGTGTCCGGGACCGGGGTGACCGCGGCCAGGATGGTGCCGGGATCGGCGCCGATCACCGCGGCCGCGGGCAGGGGATCCCGCCGTTCGGCCTGCCAGCGGCGATGGTGCTGGGCGCCGCCCCGGTGCTTCAGCCAGCGCATCAGCGTGGTGCTGCTGCCGGTCACCTGCATCCGGTAGATGCCGAGGTTGAAGCCGTCGGCGCGCTCGCTGCCGGGCCCTTTGGTCACGACCAGCGGCCAGGTGATCAGCGGCGCGGGCTCGCCCGGCCAGCAGGTCTGGACCGGCAGGCGGCCGAGGTCGATCGCCTCGCCCTGGAGCACGACCTCCTGGCAGGGCGCGCGCGCGACGGTCCTGGGCTTCATCGCCAGCGCCGCCTTCAGGAGCGGCACCATCTCGATCGCCTCGCGCCAGCCGCCGGGCGGTTCCGGCTGCTTGAGGAACGCCAGCAGCTGGCCGAGCTCGCGCAGCGTTCCGGGCTCGCGGTTCATGCCCCAGGCGACCCGCTCGACCGTGCCGAACAGGTTGGCGAGGACCGGCATGGCGCTGCCCAGGACGTTCTCGAACAAGACCGCCGGGCCGCGCTCGGCGAGCAGGCGGGTGTGGATCTCGGTGATCTCGAGCACCGGCGAGACCGGCGCCCTGACCCGCACCAGGCGGCCGGTCCGCTCGAGGTGGCGGGTGAAGTCGCGCAGGGACTCGTAGGCCATGGCGTCGCCTAGCGGCCGCCCCGCGCCGGGCGCCGGCCGGGTCGTCTGCGGATCTGATCGCTGGCATCGGGGCTGCTGGCATCCGGCGGCTCATCGGCATCTGGACCCGCCCGCGCGGCGCCCTCTAAGGTGCGGGCGCGCCGGGTTTGCCTTGAGGATCGCCCAAATGACGCCCGAGGTCTATCTCGCCTATCTGGTCGCCTGCATCGTGATCACGGTCGTCCCGGGCCCGGTCGTGACCCTGATCGTCGCCAACGGGCTCAGCCACGGCGCGCGCGCGGGCCTCCTGAACGTCGCCGGCACGCAGCTGGCGCTGGCGCTGATGCTTGGCGTGGTCGTGGTCGGGCTCGCCTCGATCATCGCCACGATGAGCTGGTGGTTCGCCTGGGTGCGGCTGGCCGGCGCCGCCTATCTGGTCTGGCTCGGCTGGAAGCTCGTGCGCAGCGCGGGCGGGCTCGATCAGCCCCAGCAGCCTGCCGGCGCCGCGCGGCGGCTTCCTGCTGCAGGGCTTCCTGGTCATGCTGAGCAATCCCAAGGCGCTCCTGTTCTTTGGCGCCTTCATCCCGCAGTTCGTCGATCCGCGATCCGACTACGTCCCGCAGGTCGCCCTGCTGGGGGCGACCGCGATGGTCGTGGCGCTGATCTCCGACAGCGCCTACGCGGTCCTGACCGGCCGCGCCGGGCGGCTGCTGGCGCGCCAGCGCGTCCGTCTGCTCTCCAGGGCGAGCGGCGTCTGCCTGATCGGCGGCGGCCTCTGGCTGGCGCTGACCCGGGCGCGGTGAGCGCGACCGCCCGCCTCGCTCGGGGCGGCCGGGTGCGATCGCGCCGGCCTCAGGCCGCCTTCCACTTGATCGAGCAGCCCATCGAGGGGATCTGCTGCTCGGGGCCGCGGCCGGTCTCGGCGATCTGGACCATCGCCTCGTAGAGCTCGCGGATGGCGCCCGGGACCGGCGTCGTCTTGGAGGCGTCGAGCCGGCCCCGGTACTGCAGCTCGAGATCGGCGTTGTAGCCGAAGAAGTCGGGCGTGCAGACCGCGCCATAGGCGCGCGCCACACCTTGTGACTCGTCGAACGCGTAGGGGAACGGCAGCTGCTTGGCCTGCGCCAGGCGCTTCATGTTGGCGAAGCTGTCGTCCGGATAGCTGGTCGGATCGTTGGCGTTGATCGCGATCACGCCGATCCCGTGCTCCTTGAGGTCGCCCGCGTCGCGGATGATCCGGTCGAGCACCGCCTTGACGTAGGGGCAGTGGTTGCAGATGAACATGACGAGCGTGCCGTTGGGGCCGCGCACGTCCTCGAGCGTATAGCGCTTGCCGTCGGTCGCGGGCAGGTCGAACGGCTTCGCCGGCTCGCCGAAGTCGCAGATCGGGGTCGCTGGGGCCATGGGCGGTCGCTCCGCTGTCGAGGTTGCCTCCGCTCTATCTAGCGCGCCCCGCGCGCGCTGACGAGACGCTCGCGAGCCTGCGGGACTCCTGATCCTTTGACGCGCCCTCGTCAGACGCCCTCGGCTGCGGCCAGCTCGCGGATGCGGTCCGGCGCGCCCTTCAGCCGGTGCACCCGGCCGACCGCCTTCTGCCTGGGCAGGGTCCCGATGCCGAGGCCGAGCAGGCCCAGATAGAAGACCGTCCCGAGCAGCAGCACGACCTGCCCCGGCAAGGGGCCGACGGCGGTCCGGGCCCACAGGTCCTGGAGCGAGCTGATCGGGGCCGGGTGGATGCAGATCTTGCCCCAGTAGCTCACGATCTGGATGGCGAAGATCCAGCTGTAGTTGCGCCGCAGGCGCCGGCCGGCGGCTTCGAAGATGCTGATGTGGAAGTGGACGTCGGCATAGTCCTCGGCCAGGACCTCCCCCCAGCCGTTGTCCATGCGCAGGCCCTGGCCGCGCAGGATCGGGCCATAGAAGCAGGTCTCCATGACCCGGACGCGCGTCCGCCAGATGTCGAAGAAACGGTAGCGGCGGGCTTCGAAGATCAGAAACACCGCCACCAGGAACGAGACCAGCACCATCGGCAAGGGCGAGGCGGCGGCGCTGCTGAAGGTCGCCGAGATCGCGATGCCGGTGGTCACCACCGCCCAGTTGGTGCTGGTGTCGAGCCGGGTGCGCCAGATCTTGCTGCGATACATCTCGCCCCGATAGAGATGGGCGATCGCGCCGATCTCCGCGGGGCCGAACTGGGTCTGTTCGACCGGAATTTCGATTTCGGCCATGGCCGGATCCTCCCTGAGCCGAGGCGGTCTCCCGGCGCCAGTATAGCGCGGCCGCGGCCTGCGGGAGTCAGTCGAGCGCGCCCTCGCGCCATGCGTTCGAGGCTTGTGCGCGGCGCCGGCCCCGGGCATACCCCAGGCCATGGCTTCTCCCGCGTCCCGTCTCGGGCAGGTCTCCTGGGCGCTCTACGACCTGGCGAGCGCCGCCTTCTCGGTGGTGATCATCACCTTCGTCTACGCCACCTATTTCACCAAGGGGATCGCGGCCGACGACGGTCCGCGGCACCGCCGAGTGGGGCTGGGCGATGTCGGCGAGCGGCATCGCGATCGCCGTGATAAGCCCGGTGCTCGGCGCGATCGCCGACGTCGGCGGCCGGCGCAAGCCCTGGCTGTTCGCCTGGACCCTGGTCGCGGTGGTCGGCTGCTGCCTGCTCTGGTTCGGCCGGCCGTCGCCTGAGGTCGCCTTGAAGATCCTCGTGGTGGCGGGGCTCACCAACCTCGCCTTCGAGATCGCCGGCGTCTTCTACAACGCGATGCTGCCCGAGATCGTCAGCCGGGACTACATCGGGCGGCTGTCGGGCTGGTCCTGGGGACTGGGCTACGCGGGCGGCCTCGTGTGCCTGACCATCGTCCTCTACGGCTTCATCCAGGCCGACCCGCCGCCGTTCGGCCTCGATCGCAGCCAGGCCGAGGACGTGCGCATCTGCGGGCCGCTGGTCGGCGCCTGGCTCGCGCTCTTCAGCCTGCCGTTGTTCCTGTTCACGCCCGACCGCCAGAGCACCGGCGTGCCGGCCGCCGAAGCGGTCCGCCGCGGGCTCGCCCAGCTCAAGCGCACCTTCGCCCACATCGGACGCTACCGCGAGATCGGGCGCTTCCTGATCGCGCGCATGATCTACACCGACGGGCTGAACACGCTGTTCGCCTTCGGCGGGATCTACGCCGCCGGCACCTTCGGCATGGCGATGGCCGAGGTGATCAAGTTCGGCATCCTGCTCAACGTCACCGCGGGGCTGGGCGCGCTCGGCTTTGCCTGGATCGACGACTGGCTGGGCGCCAAGCGGACCATCCTGATCTCGCTCGTGGGCCTGCTCGCCGCCGGCACCGCCGCGGTGATCGCGACCGACCCGCTCGCCTTCTGGATCGCGGGCGGCGTGCTCGGGATCTTCGTCGGGCCGACCCAGGCCGCGAGCCGCTCGCTGATGGCGCGCCTGGCGCCCGCCGAGGTCCGCACCGAGATGTTCGGCCTCTATGCGCTGACCGGCAAGATCACCGCCTACATCGGCCCGTTCCTGCTCGGCACGGTGACCTTCTGGACCGGCAGCCAGCGGCTCGGCATCGCCACCATCCTGGTCTTTTTCGTGATCGGCGGCGTCCTGCTCTGGCCGCTCAAGGAGCCGGGGGCCGGGACGGCCGGGAACCGGTGGCGGCGGGCTAGAAGCGGATGCGGGCGCCGAGCTTCAGGACCTGGGCGTCGAGCTTCAGGCCCTGGGCCTCGGTGGCGCGGGCATCGGGGCGCTCGCCCTCGTCCAGGACCAGGCGGTAGGACGGCACCAGCGACAGGCCGGCGAGCGGGTCGATGTCGATGCCGACCTCGCCATAGAGCGGCGGCGCATCGCCCGGGCTCCGCCCCGCCGGCGAGGTCCGCCCGAGATGGAGATCGAGATGCATCCCGGGCTCGCTCCCGGGCGGCGCCAGGAGACCCTCTGCCGGCCCGGCGGGTGCGCCTCGGCGCTCGAAGCCGAGCCGTCGAGGCCCAGGACCTGAGGGCCCGACGTCGAGGCTGAGATGATGCCTGATGTCGGCGGCTGCCGGCGTGCCCGGCGGTTGCTGACCTGCCAGGCGGGGCTCGGCCGCCAGGCAGGCGCCGGCGAGACCGACCCAGACACCCAGCGCGAGCGGCGCCCAGGACCACATTGACTTCCCTTCACCAACCTGCTCCGATCGAGCGATGCCGTTGGCCCCCTTGGATCGCGGCTGCGGCCTTTTGCCGCTCGTCGGCAGGCTCGGCCACCGGTGCGCGAACGTCGAGAGCTTCTGGGCCGGAATTAGTCGCGCCGGCCGCCGATGGCCAGCCCCGAATCGGCACCGGGTGTCGTTTCGCACACACTGCGACCTTTTTGCCACGGCCGGCCGACGGCATGCTAAACCAACAGTCGCGCTCGCCCCTGGGCGAGCGCGCGGGCACGCGAGCGGAGCCTTGCTGTTCACGATCGGCCACTCGAACCACGCGATCGAGGCCTTCCTCGGTCTGCTGCGCCGCCACGGCATCGAGGCGGTGGCCGACGTGCGCTCGCGGCCCTACTCGCGCTTCGTGCCCCATTTCTCCAAGGGGCAGCTCGCACGCCTCCTGGCCGAGGCCGGGATCGGCTACCTCTGGCTGGGCGCCGGGCTGGGCGGCAAGCCGCCCAAGGGCGAGGCGCCGGCTGCGGAGGACTACGCCAGCCGGGTGCGCGAGCCCGCGTTCCGCGCCGGCATCGAGCAGCTGCTCGGGGCGGCCCGGGAGCAGCGCGTCGCCATGCTTTGTCGCGAGCGCGATCCGCTCGAGTGCCACCGCCTGCACCTGATCTGCCGCTACGTCAGGCCGCGGGTCCGGCCGATCTGCCATGTCCTGCCGGACGGCGCCATCGAGGCGCAGGAGGAGACCGAGCGGCGCCTGGTCGAGCGCGTCCTCGGGCCGCAGCCCTCCTTGTTCGAGGCGGCTTCCGAAACGCTCGAGCGGGCCTATGACGAATGGTGGCAGCGGGGACGGTGAGCCCCGTGTCGCAGGCTGCGCACGCAATCGCTCGGCGACTGTCACAAAGGGTGCCTTAACTGCTGACTGGCTGATCGCGACCTCCCGGAGGCAACCATGGCGCCGATCCGACCGACCTCGACCCTCAGCCGCCGGGCCCTGCTCACGCGCTCGGCGCTGGCGGGCGGCGGCCTGCTCGCGGGCGCGCTGGTGCCGGCGCGCGGGTTCGCTCAGGCGAGCGCGCCGGCGGTGATCACCAGCGACAAGATGCGCCCGATGCTGCCATCCGGCGTGCAGGCCGGGGATCTTCTGGGCGATCGGGCGATCCTCTGGGCCCGGGCCGACCGGCCGGCGCGCCTGCTGGTCGAGTGGGCGACCACCGAGAGCTTTGCCGATGCGCGCCGGGTGCCGGGTCCGGCGGCGCTCGAGGATGCCGAGTTCACCGCCAAGCTCGATCTCGACGGCCTGCCGGCCGGCCAGCGCGTCTTCTACCGCATGCGCTTCGTCGACCTTGCCGATTCCAAGCTCGTGAGCGAGCCGGTCGCCGGCAGCTTCCGGATGCCGCCCGCCGTCCGCCGCAACATCCGCTTCGTCTGGTCGGGCGATACCGCGGGCCAGGGCTGGGGCATCAATCTCGACTGGGGCGGCATGAAGATCTACGAGGCGATGCGCGAGGTCGAGCCCGCCTTCTTCATCCATTCGGGCGATACGATCTACGCCGACGGCCCGTTCGCGGCCGAGCAGGCGCTGCCGGACGGCGGGGTCTGGAAGAACCTCACCACCGAGGCGACCTCGAAGGTCGCCGAGACGCTGGCCGAGTTCCGCGGCAACTACGCCTACAATCTGATGGATGCGAACCTCCGCCGGTTCAATGCCGAGGTGCCGATGCTCGTGCAATGGGACGATCACGAGGTCCTGAACAACTGGTACCCGCACGAGGACCTCGCGAGCGACCCCAAGAAGGCCGCCTACAAGGTCAAGAGCGTCGACCTGCTCGCGGCGCGGGCCGCGCAGGCGTTCTTCGACTACATGCCGATCCGCGAGCATCCGCTCGAGCGCCGACGGGTCTATGGCGCCTTCGGCTATGGCCCCTCGCTCGAGGTGTTCCGGCTCGACATGCGCAGCTACCGCGGGCCGAACAGCAGGAACGATCAGGCCGCGCCAGGGCCGGACACGGCGTTCCTCGGGCCTGTGCAGGTCCGCTGGCTGAAGCAGGCGCTGCTCGCCTCCGAGGCGACCTGGAAGGTGATCGCGGCCGACATGCCGATCGGCCTCGTGGTGCCCGATGACGGCCTGTTCGAGGCGATCGCCAACGGCGACGGGCCGGCGCGCGGCCGCGAGCTCGAGATCGCGGACCTGCTCCGCTTCATCCGCGACGCCGGGATCCGGAACGTGGTCTGGCTGACCGCGGACGTGCACTACACCGCGGCCCACCGCTACGACCCGAATGCCGCCCGGTTCCAGGAGTTCGCGCCGTTCTGGGAGTTCGTCTCGGGGCCGCTCCACGCCGGCACCTTCGGGCCGAACCCGCTCGACGATACCTTCGGCCCCAAGGTCGTGTTCCAGAAGGCGCCGCCCGCGGGCCAGGCGAACCTGGCACCCTCCGCCGGGCTCCAGTTCTTCGGCCAGGTCGACATCGATGGCGCCAGCGAGGTGATGACCGTCACCCTCAAGGACCTGGCCGGCGCCGCCCTGTTCACCCAGGAGCTGATGCCGGAGACCTAGATCCGTCCCCGGCGGCTCAGTTCCCGACGATGTTGTGCTCGGGGCCGAACGGGAAGCGGGTGATGTCCTCGGCCCCAGTCTCGGTCACGATCAGGGGGGACCGCCTCTTTATCGTGTTCGACCATTACCGCCGGGGCGAGTACAAGGCGGCGCTCGTCGAAGCCGAGCCGATCGCAGCAACCAGAATGGTCCAGGTTGCCGTCCTCCTGGCAGCGATTCACGGCCAGCTGGCGAACAAGGACGAAGCGCGGCGCGCGCTCGATCGGGCCATGGCGCTCAACCCGATCTTCCTCGAGGACCCGCGGGCCGCCATGAGGCGTCACAACACTCCCCAAGATCTGATCGACCAAGTGATCGACGGCCTGATCAAAGCGGGGGGACAGTTCCACCGTCGCCTGCCGAAACCGCCGGCCGCGGCGGCCGACGGGGTAAGTTTACCGTAACTTACTTGCCGCTTCGGCCTGCCTCCGACACTGTTTGGCCGTCACCGGCGCCGGGAGGGCGCCGAGCGCAGCGCTCGTGAAGGCCGCGGGTGAAGGCGCATTGCCGGAGGGCAAGGCGACGCTCAAGACGGAGTTCACGCCCGATCGATCGAAGGAAGGCGGCGGCACCCTCAAATCGTTCGTCGACGGCAAACCCGCCGGCGAGGGCAAGCTCACCCGGTCCGCATTTCGCCACGGACTGGGGCCCTTTGATCCGATGAAGGGCGAGGTCAGCGTGTCCCCGGCCAACTATCAGCTGGTCTACGACACGCTGATGCAATGGGACGAGCAATCATGACGCGGGGCTCTGCCGGCCCGCGCTGGGAGTGATGTCCGGTGGCCGAGTTTAAGGTCTGCGAGCTCGAGGGGATGCGCTGGGTCCAGATCGAGGTCCGGAACGAGACCGTGCGCGCCGAGGCGGGCGCCCTGTCGTACCTGCAGGGCGACATCCGGATCACCGCCCGGCCGCCGTCCCCGCTCAGCGCGCTCAAATCGGTGATCTCGAATGAGGCCCTGGTCCGGCCGAGCTTCACCGGGACTGGGACCATCAACCTCGAATCCTCGCTGGGCGGCTATTATCCGTTCGAGGTTGCCGGCGAGTCCTGGATTCTCCAGAAGGGCGCCTATTGGGCCTCCGAAGGCAGCGTGCAGCTCGGCCTGCATCGTGAGCGGGTGTGGACCTCATTTTGGGCCGGCGAGGGCTTCATCGAATACCAGACCAGGGTCAGCGGATCGGCCCGCGTCGTGCTCAACGCCCCGGGGCCGGTCGAGGAGGTGACGCTCAACAACGAACGGCTGATGGTCGAGGGCAAGCTCGTGCTCGCGCGCACCGAGGGCTCGACTACCGCCTCCGCCGCGCGACCACACTGATCCAGTCCTTCTTCGCCGGCGAGGCCCGGATGCGGGTCTACCAGGGCACCGGCAAGGCGCTTAGTCTGCTGGACGCCGTACTGGAACCGGTACGTCGCGGAGATGATGACGCGCTGAGTTCGGGCTCGGCAGCGGGATTGGGGTAGGAGGGAACAAGCCATGACAGACACGACGGTCCGAGCTCCTCTGGGTCGGCAAGGAGCCCACTCATCATGATCAAGCTCCTCAGGACCACGATCGTCGGGGGCATCATCTTTCTGATACCGATCGCGATCTTTGCCGCCGTGATTGGCAAGGGTCTGGAGCTCGCGGGCGTGATCGCGAAGCCGATCGCCCGCGTCCTGCCGCTCGACGTGATTGCCGGGTTTGCGGTCGCGCGCGTGCTGGCGGTCATACTGCTCTTGGTGCTCTGCTTCGTCGCAGGGCTCGTTGCCCGAGCCGCGATCGCGCGGAAGCTGGTCCGCGGGCTCGAAGCGAATGTGCTCTCCAGACTGCCGGCCTATGCGCTGCTGAAGACCAAGACCCAGAGCATGCTCAGCCCCGAAGACGTCGAGGGAATGTCCCCGGTCGTCGTGCGCTTTGACGAACTCGTGGCAGTTCGCCTTCGAGATCGAGCGCATCGAGGGCGGCAAGGTCGCCCTCTTCCTGCCGGGCGCACCTGACCCCTGGTCCGGCTCCATCTGCGTCGCGGACGCGGACCGCGTCACGCCCCTCGATCTGTCGATCGCGTTCGTGGCGAACATGGCGAAACGACTTGGCAAGGGCGCGAACGAGGCTCTGCGCGACCGGCTCACGGCGACGGAACATCCGCTCTAGCGTGGCCTCTCGCACAAGCTGCCTGGGCGCGGGCGCCCGGCGACCGCCGGCTCCGGAGCGTGGGCGGAGAGACCTGGGTCTGCCCCACAGGCAGGGCGCTTGCGGCCTCCGGACTGACGGTAGTACGGTCGCGGTCAAGATCCCCGTAAGGGAAACATAAAATGAACAATCAGGATGAATCTGCCCACCGCCGCGCGATTGTCACCGCCTGTATCCTACTAGCCGGGATCGCGCCGCTGGTTCTCGGGCAACCCGAAGCCAAGGCGCAGCAGGCGCCCGAAGCGCCGGCGAGCCCGGCGGTCGAGCAGGCTCCGGCGGCCGTCGAGGAGGCGCCCGCGGCCGTCGAGGAGGCGCCCGCGGTCGTCGAGGAGGCGCCCGCGGTCGATCCCGAAGAACCCAGCGCTCCGTCCGCGGGGGCGCTGGCGCCCGAGGAGCTGCAGGCGCTGGTCGCGCCGATCGCGCTTTATCCTGACCTCGTGCTGGTGCTCACGCTGCAGGCGTCGCTGGCGCCGCTCGACGTCGTCCAGGCGGCGCGCTTTCTGGAGCGTTACGCCCAGGATCCATCGCTGACGCCGGACCCGGACTGGGACCAGAGCGTGGTCGGCCTGCTCAACTATCCGACCGTGATCCACCAGATGAACGCCGACCTCGACTGGACCCAGACGCTGGGTCAGGCCGTTCTGGGCCAGCTCGAGGGCGTGCAGGACGCCGTCCAGGACGTCCGCTCCTTCATGCGCGCGGTCGGCGGGCTGGAGAGCAACGACAAGATGACGATCGTCGTCGAGGACGACAACATCAGCATCAGGCCGACCGATCCGGACGCGGTCTTCATCCCGCAGTACGACCCCGAGGCCTTGCTGACGGCGCTCTACAGCACCGCCGAGGCCCCGGCGGCTGAGCCAGCGGCCGTGGGCGCTGAGGCGGCCGCTCCCGAGGCGGCGGCGGTGGCGAGCGAGCCGGCCGAGCCCGCGCCGGCCCCGTCGGCCGCCGAGCCTGCGCCGGCCCCGGCGCCGGAGACCCAAGCCGTACCGGCCGCCGCACCGGCCTATCCCGCACCGGGCTATTACCCGCCCCCGCCCATGACCTACTCCGACCCGTCGCCCTCATGGCTCGGCACCGCTGCGACCTTCGCCGGCGGCGCCGTGGTCGGCGGCCTGGTCGGCTGGGCGATCGCCGACGACGATGACGACGACCATGACCACGGCGATAGCAACAGCAGCAGCAACAGCAGCAGTCGCGGCAACGTCAACATCGAGGACTCGACCATCACCGTCAATCGTGGCGGCGGCGCGGAGGGCAATGCCGACGATCTCAAGCTCCGGGCCGAGAACGAGCGCCTGAAGCGGGATGCGCAGGTCAAGGAGCAGCGCGAACAGACCAAGAAGGAGCTCAACCAGAAGTATGCTCAGACGCAGCCCGGCGCCCCCGCCACCCGCGCCGCGGCGCCCGCCACCAGGAGCAAACCTTCGGGCCTCGCCACCAGCGGCGCCAGGAAATCCCCCGCGACGGCCACCCGCGCGTCGCCCGGCGGCAAGGAGCTGACCGGGAGGGTCGATCAGGCCAAGGCGAAGGCCAAGCCAGCCAGCAGCGCCCAGGCGCGCCCGGCGGCCGCGAGCAGCAAGACGGCTCTGCGGGCCGGCGACCGGAAGCAACCGCAGGCGGCGAGCGCCTTTGGCGGCACCAAGAGCGCGAGCGCGGCCAAGCGGGACTCCAACCGGGGCCTCCAGAGCCGGACCGGTGCCAAGACCGAGATCAAGCCGAACCGCGGCGGTGGGGGTGGCAGCGCATTCGCCCAGCGGGAGAGCGGGGGCGGCAAGGCGGCCGGGAGCGGCAAGCAGCGCGGCAGCCAGAGCCGCAGGGGGAAGAGATGATGCTGCAAGGGCACAGGACGCGTCTGCGGCTGGTGGTGGCAGCCGCCTTGGTCGGCCTGCTCTGGACGGTCGCACCGCACGCCGGTCGCGCCCAGGCGCAGCGGACATTCGATTCGCCGGAAGCGGCGATGGCGGCGCTGCTCGAGGCCCTCAAGCGCCAGGACGACGACGCGGTCATCGCGATCTTCGGCGCGCAGTACGCGGACGAGATCCTCGGTCAGGACCGCGATGCCGCGCACGAGGAGCAGGCGCGGTTCGTCGCCGCCGCCGAGCAGAGCCTCGAGCTGCGCCCGGACGGCCCGGGTCGCCGGGTCGCCTATGTCGGCCCGCGCGCCTCGCCTCTGCCGATCCCGATCGTGCAGAGCGGCGGCGCCTGGCGCTTCGATACCGAAGCCGGCATCGACGAGCTCCTGAACCGGCGGATCGGCCGCAACGAGCTCAGCACCATCGACAGCGTGCGCGCCTATGTCGAAGCGCAGAACGAGTACGCGAGCGAAGATCGCGACGGCGATCAGGTGCTGGAGTACGCGCAGCACATCCGCAGCTCGCCGGGCCAGCACGACGGGCTCTACTGGCCGTCCGAGGGCGACCAGGCGCAGAGCCCGATCGGGCCACTGCTCGCGGCCGCGGTCGAGACCCACGACGTCGGCGATGCCTTCAACGGCTACCACTACCGGATCCTGACCCGGCAGGGCGCCCATCCGCCGGGCGGCGCCTACGACTACGTGATCAACGGCAACATGATCGCGGGCTTCGCGCTGATCGCCTGGCCGGCCGACTACGGGAATTCGGGGATCAAGACCTTCCTGGTCAGCCATCAGGGCAAGGTGTTCGAGAAGGACCTCGGTCCCGACACGGCGCAGGCGGCGGCCGCGATCGATGCCTACGATCCCGACGCGACCTGGACCGAAGTGACCGAATGACGCGCCCGGCAGCGGTCACCGACCTCGCTCGGTCGGGCGATGAGCGCTCCTCCATGAGGCTCGCGAACGGGGCATCGACATGAGACGGGCACGGGCAGCCCCTCTCTGGAGCGGCGTCGGATGGTCGAGCTGGGGCTGGACGGCAGACCGGCCGCACGTCCGAAGGAGGCGGCCGGTTCTGCCGCCGTTACCACTCCGAGGCCGAGGGTTCGAATCGGCACCGAAAGCTACGAGCCCTGCCCGAGCCCAACGGCCCACGGTCACCGCCGGCTGGCGCACATGGCGCGCGTCTGGGACAGCAGAAGGTCTGGCAATACGTCGACGGCCTGCGCGCCGCCACCTCGACCGCCGCCACCGGCAGCGGGTCGCGCCACCCCTGGGGCTGCCAATTCACGGGCAGCGAGGTGCCCGGCGAGGCCTACCTGCCGTTGTTCGACGCCTTCGGATCCCCCCTGGGACGGCGCCATGGTCGCTCGCTGGAGCGCCAAAGCGTGGATGGCGGCGAATGCCGACAACGGCGATCCGCCGGGATCGGCGTCGCGACCCGTGGTCGCTCCTTTGTAGAACCGCCGCGATCGCGCCGACGCGCCGATCGCGGTGGCCGCCGGCAAGCGCGCCATCGTCCGGTCGTTTACGGAAATTTGATGCGCGGTTATTGAGGGCTGAGGGAACGAATTGTTCGGGTGCGACGTTTTCGCAGAGCCCGATGGCGAGGTCCGACCGCGAAACCGGTCAAACGGGCTCAACCACGCGGGGAGGCAATGGGGAGAGTCCTGCCGCGCAAAGGGCGAGGCGGCGAGCGCCAGCGGCGCCTGGACGGGTATCCGGCTCCGCAAGCTTACGCTTCGGGCCCGATGGGGACAGCCGGCGCGCGGCCGCGGGAGCTCGAGGAGGCGCTGGCCTACTACCGCGACCTCTATGATCGAGCGCCGGTCGGCTACCTGCTGATGGACGCACAAGGCGTCATCGCGGACATCAATCGAACCGGTGCCGCGATGCTGGACTGGCCGCGGGATCGACTTATTGGCGGGCCGTTCGGCCGCTGGGTGCTGCGCGACGACCGCGAGCTGTTCGCCCGCCATATCGGCGAGCTGCAGGGGTGCGAGGGCCGGCTCACTCAGGAACTGCGCATCAAGACCCGCAGCGGCTGGCCAGTGCCCATCCGGCTGGACAGCGCAAGGGTCGCGAGCGGCGACGACGCCAGCTGCGCTTACCGCACCGCGATGGTCGACGTGTCCGCGCACAGGTTTGCCGAGCGCCAGGCCCGGCTGCAGCAGAACCGGCTGACCCATGCGGCGAGGCTGAGCACGATCGGCGCGATGGCATCGTGCCTCGCCCATGATCTGAACCAGCCGCTCGGCACGATCGTGCTCAACTGTGATGCGGCGCTGCGCATGATTCGCACCCGCACCGGCGACGATCAGATCCTCGCTGAGGCCCTGACTCAAGCGTCCGCCGCAGCCACTTATGCCGGCGAGATTACGCGTCACCTGAGGAGTTTCCTGCGCAAGGAAGGCTCACGACCGGTCGCCGTCGGGCTTGCCGGGCTGATCGCCAACGCGCTCAAACTGATCGAAGCCGAGGCGCGCGACCACGAGGTCCGGATCGACCTCGCGTGCGCAAGCGCCCTGCCGCCCGTCGTGGTGGAGCCGATTCAGATCGAGCAGGTGCTCGTCAACCTGATCTCGAACGGGATCGAGGCGATGTGCAGCGCGAACTGCGCGATCCGGCGCATCACGATCCTAGCGGAGCCGCTGCAGACCGGCCGGGTCCAGGTCAGCGTCGGCGATTCCGGGCCCGGGATGGATCGCAAGTGCGCGGCACGAGCCTTCGAGCCGTTCTATACCACCAAGCACGACGGCATGGGCCTGGGCCTGTCGATCAGCCACGCGATCATCGAGGCCCATGGCGGCAGGCTTTGGGCCGAGCCCGGTGCCGATACGGGCGCGCTCCTCCATTTCACACTTCCGACCTTGGGCGACGAGGCATGATGCCCTTCGACCCCACGGTCTTCGTGATCGACGACGACCGGACGTTTCGCGACGCCCTGGTGCGCTCGCTGCGGGCAGCGGAGCGGCGGGTCGCGAGCTTCGGCGCCGCCGAACCCTTCCTGATGGCGTATCGACCGGCCCAGGCGGGTTGCCTGGTCGCGGACATCCGGCTGCCGCGGATGAGCGGCCTCGAGCTGCAGGAAACCCTGGCCGAGCGCCGGGTCTCGATCCCGATCGTGTTCATCACCGGGCACGGCGATGTCGCCATCGCGGTCACCGCCCTGAAGCGCGGCGCCGTCGACTTCCTCGAGAAGCCGTTTGCCGAGCAGGCGCTCCTGGACAGCGTCGAGCACGCGCTGGCGCACGACCGCAAGGCGCGCTGCTTCGCGACCGACCGCGCCCGGATCCTGGCGCGCTACGCCCAGCTCACGCCCCGCGAGCGCGAGGTCTTCGCCCTGGTAGTGGCGGACAAGTCGGCGAAGCAGGTCGCGGCCGAGCTGCACATCAGCCCGCGCACGGTCGAGCACCACCGCGAGCACGTCATGGCGAAGATGGGCGCCGCGTCCTGGCACGACCTGTTCAACATCGCGGTCATCGGCTGCCTGCACGAGCCGCGCCTGTAAAGCCCGCACTGGGGATCGATCCCCATTTTCATCCCGGCGCCCGCCGGTAGTATCGGAATCCGTCTCAACACGTCGTGACCGCGGCGCTCGTCCGCCGAGTGCCGAGTGCCGAAGAGGCAAACCGACGATGAATGGCGCTCAGGTCTGCGGGACAGACATCAACTCACCGTCGGGTCCGACGTCCCTCGCCTTCGGCCTGCCGGCCGTCGGCCCCCTGACCCTGCGCCGCGATCGTTGGCGTCCACAACCCGAAGGAGAGGCGCCCCATGGCTGAGACCGTGCCGTTCGGCCGCGCCGCCGTGCACACGCCGGCGGTCGAGGAGGTCCACATCATCTGGATCACCGCCGGGCTCGGTTGCGACGGTGATTCGGTCTCGATCACCGCCGCCAGCCTGCCGAGCGTCGAGGATGTCGTGCTCGGCGCGATCCCGGGGCTGCCCAAGGTGCATTTGCACAACCCGGTGCTCGCCTACGAGAACGGCGACGAGTTCATGCAGTACTGGTACCAGGCGGAGCGCGGCGAGATCGAGCATTTCGTGCTGGTGGTCGAGGGCTCGATCCCCAACGAGAAGCTCAGCGGCGACGGCTATTGGGCGGCGATGGGCACCAACCCGCAGACCGGCCAGCCGATCACCACGACCGAATGGATCGACCGTCTGGCGCCCAAGGCTTTGGCGGTCGTCGGCGCCGGCACCTGCGCCACCTACGGCGGCATCCATGCCATGCAGGGCAATCCGACCGGCTGCATGGGGCTCAACGACTACCTGGGCTGGACCTGGAAATCCAAGGCCGGCCTGCCGGTGGTCAACGTTCCCGGCTGCCCGGTGCAGCCCGACAATTTCATGGAGACCCTGCTCTACCTGCTGCGCCAGCTCGCCGGCCTCGCCCCGATGATCCCGCTCGACGATGCCGGCCGGCCCAAGTGGCTGTTCGGTAAGACGGTGCACGAGGGTTGCGATCGCGCCGGCTACTATGAGCAGGGGCAATTCGCCAAGGAGTACGGCCAGCCCGAATGCCTGGTGAAGATCGGCTGCTGGGGCCCGGCGGTGCAGTGCAACGTGCCCAAGCGCGGCTGGATGGACGGCGTCGGCGGCTGCCCCAACGTCGGCGGTATCTGCATCGGCTGCACCATGCCGGGCTTTCCCGACAAGTTCATGCCGTTCATGGACGAGCCGCCGGGCGGCGTGCTGTCGTCGAGCCTGGTCAAGCCCTACGGGCGCCTGGTCTACTGGCTGCGCGGCTTCACCAACAAGACGCTCAACCAGGAGCCGAAGTGGCGCCACAACCGCCCGCAGCTGACCACCGGCTACCGGCCCCACTGAACCGACCGCGACGGAGGAGCTCAAGCATGGCGACCATCGCACCCGAGCGCGCAGCCACGCGGCCGGCGGGGCGCGGCAACATCGTCGAGATGAACTGGGACCCGATCACCCGGATCGTCGGCAGCCTCGGCATCTTCACCAAGATCGACTTCGACAACCGCGAGGTCGTCGAATGCCACAGCACGTCGTCGATCTTCCGCGGCTACAGCATCTTCATGAAGGGCAAGGATCCGCGCGACGCCCATTTCATCACCAGCCGGATCTGCGGCATCTGCGGCGACAACCACGCGACCTGCTCGGTCTACGCCCAGAACATGGCCTACGGGGTCAAGCCGCCGCCGCTCGCCGAGTGGATCATCAACTTGGGCGAAGCCGCCGAGTACATGTTCGACCACAACATCTTCCAGGACAACCTGGTCGGCGTCGACTTCTGCGAGCGGATGGTCAAGGAGACCAACCCCGGCGTCTGGGCGCAGGCGCAGCGCACCGAGGCGCCGAACGCCGCCGCCCACGGCTACCGCACGATCGCCGACATCATGCGGGCGCTGAACCCGTTCGAGGGCGAGTTCTATCGCGAGACGCTGCAGGTCAGCCGCTACACCCGCGAGATGTTCTGCCTGATGGAGGGCCGGCACGTCCATCCCTCGACCCTCTACCCGGGCGGCGTAGGCACCGTGCCGACCCTGCAGCTGTTCACCGACTATCTCGTCCGGCTGATGCGCTACATCGAGTTCATGAAGCGCTGCGTGCCGCTGCACGACGACCTGTTCGACTTCTTCTACGAGGCGCTGCCGGGCTACGAGGAGGTCGGCCGGCGGCGTGTCCTGCTCGGCTGCTGGGGCAGCTACCAGGACCCGAACGTCTGCGACTACGACTACAAGACGATGCCCGAGTGGGGCCGGGCGATGTTCGTCACGCCAGGCGTCGTGGTCGACGGCGAGCTGGTCACCAACAACCTGGTCGACATCAACCTGAACATCCGGATCCTGCTTGGCCACTCCTACTACGACGACTGGGACCAGGGTGAGACCTTCGTCAAGACCGATCCGCTCGGCAATCCGGTCGACCAGAAGCACCCGTGGAATCAGACGACCATCCCGCGGCCGCAAAAGCGCGACTTCGGCGGCAAGTATTCCTGGGTGATGTGCCCGCGCTGGCTCGACCAGCGGACCGGCGATCACCTGGCGCTCGACACCGGCGGCGGGCCGATCGCCCGCCTCTGGGCGACCGCTTTGGCGGGCCTCGTGGACATCGGCTACGTTAAGGCGACCGGGCACAGCGTCAAGATCTACCTGCCCAAGACCGCGCTCAAGCCGGAGATGGAGCTCGAGTGGAAGATCCCGAAGTGGAGCAACGCGCTCGAGCGCGATCGCGCCCGCACCTACTTCCAGGCGTACTCCGCGGCGGCCGCGCTTTACTTCGTCGAGAAGGCGCTGGCCGAGCTCCAGGCCGGCCGCACCCGGACCTTCACCGAGTTCAAGGTGCCGGACGAGGCGATCGGCTGCGGCTTCCACGAGGCGGTCCGCGGCGTGCTCTCGCACCATCTGGTGATCCGGGGCGGCAAGATCGCCAACTACCATCCCTATCCGCCGACGCCCTGGAACGCGACCCCGCGCGACCTCTACGGCACGCCCGGGCCCTACGAGGACGCGGTCCAGGGCACGCCGATCTTCGAGGAGAACGGGCCGGACAAGTTCAAGGGCATCGACATCATGCGCGCGGTGCGCAGCTTCGATCCCTGCCTGCCCTGCGGCGTGCACATGTATCTCGGCAACGGCAAGACGCTCGAGACCACGCACTCGCCGATGTTCGGCGTCGGCAAGGGCGAGCATTCGTGAGTGGCACCGGCCCGGACGCGCTCGAGCAGCAGGCGCTGGGGCGCGTCCAGGAGCTGATCGCAGCCCTCGAAGGCTCGCCGGAGCCTGCAGCCGCCGCACCCGCCCGCGAGCTGGTGCAGCTGGTGCTCGATCTGCACGGCAACGGCTTGGCGCGGATGCTGGCGATCATCGCCGACGCCGGCAACGGCCGCGTCCTGCTCGAGCGACTGGCGATCGACGAGCAGGTCAAGGGGCTGTTGCTGCTGCACGGCCTGCATCCGGAAGACCTCGAGACCCGGGTGCGGAACGCCGTGTCAAAGCTGCGCCCGCACCTCGCGGTGATCGGCGTGAGCGTGCAGGCCGTCGGCATTGAGGGCGGTGCCGTGCGGCTGGAGCTGCGCTGCGGCGGCAACGGCCATGGGCCGCTGCGGACCGACGCGCTGCGCCGCGAGATCGAGGACGCGATCTTCGACGCCGCGCCGGATGTCGCCGGCATCGGGATCGAGGGCCTGCCGGTGCCGACCTCCGACGCGTCGCGCGCCGTCGTCTGGAGCTGGTCCCGGGACCAGCCCAAGGCGACCGGTCGCCGAACTTGAGCGCAGGCATGTCCGCCGGCGCCGGGACCGGCAACTGGGTGGCGGCGCTGCGCCGTTTCGTGCAGCCGCAGGCCACGCTCGAGCACTGCGAGCTGTGCGACCAGCCGATCCCCGCCGACCACGCGCATCTGATCGAGCCGGACAAGCGGCGGCTGCTCTGTGCCTGCCAGGGCTGCGCGCTGTTGTTCGCGGACCGCGCGGACGGCCGCTACCGGACCGTGCCGCGGGGCGTCCGGCGGCTCGACGGCTTCGAGCTGACCGATTCCGAGTGGGCGGCCTTGCGGCTGCCGATCGACATGGCTTTCTTCTACTACAGCAGCCTCGATCGGCGCGTGGTCGCGATGTACCCGGGCCCGGCCGGCGCCACCGAGTCGCTGCTCGACCTTGAGGCATGGCAACGGCTCGCGGTCACCAACCCGGTGCTCGCCGAGCTCGCGCCCGACGTCGAGGCCCTGCTGGTCAACCGGGTGCACGGCATGCGCGCGTACTACCGGGTGCCGATCGATCACTGTTATGCGCTGGTCGGTCTGATCCGCCGCCACTGGCGCGGTCTGTCCGGCGGCACCGAGGCCTGGCAGGCGATCGGCGACTTCTTCGCCTGGCTGCAGGCCGAGCCCGACCGCCTCCGGGACTGGGGCCATGCCTGAGCTCGACTTCAGGGTCGAAGGTGCCGAGGTCGAGCGGTTTGCGGCCGCCCCGCTGATCCGGTTCCGACTGCACGTCGCCAACGCCGATCCAAGCACCCGCATCCGCAATATCATGCTGCAGTGTCAGATCCGGATCGAGGCGACCCGCAGGCTCTACGCGCCCGCGGAGCAGTCGCGCCTGCGCGAGCTGTTCGGCGAGCCCAAGGACTGGGGCAACACGCTCCGCGGCCTGCTCTGGACCCATGTCAACGTCAACGTGCCGGCCTTCACGGACGAGTGCGTCGTCGACCTGCCGGTGCCCTGCAGCTATGACTTCAACCTTGCGGTCGCCAAGTACTTTTATGGTCTGGACGACGGCGAGGTGCCGGTGCTGCTGCTGTTCAGCGGCACGGTGTTCTACGCCGGCGCCGATGGCCTGCTGCAGCTGGATCAGATCTCCTGGAGCAAGGAGGCGAGCTTCCGGCTGCCGGTGGATCTCTGGCAGGCGATGATGGAGCACTACTACCCGGACGGGGCGTGGCTTCGCCTCTCGCGCGACGTGTTCGAGCGCATCTACGGCTACAAGCGCGCCCGCGGCTTTCTCACCTGGGAGCAGGCGCTGGAGAGCCTGCTCGACGAGCACCGCGAGCCGGTCGCATGAACCTCGCGTCGGCCGAGACGATCGTCCGCGCCGTCCTCTACGAGGGCTACATCCTCTATCCCTACCGCGCGTCGGCGATCAAGAACCGCCAGCGCTGGACCTTCGGCGGCCTGTACCCCGAGGCCTACGCCCGGTCGGCGGACACCGGCGATGCCTGCCGGATGCAGACCCAATGCCTGCTGCGCGGCGGTCCCGAAACCCGGCTCGAGCTGCGGCTGCGTTTCCTGCATCTCGTGAACCGCCAGGTGGGCCAGCTGGCCCTGCCGCTGCTCGAGCTGCCGGAGGACGGCGAGCCCGCCTTCAGCGAGGTCGAGGCGCTCGAGGTCGACGGCGCGCAGCACCTGACCTGGCAGGAGGCGATCGAGCGCGAGGTCGAGCTCGGCATCCCCGCGATCGGCGCGCTGCTGGATGCGCCCGAGCGCCTGGCCTTCAGCTTCCCCGGCGCGCGTGAGCTGACGGCGCTTCGCGCTTCCGACGGCCGGATCGCCGGCGTGCTGCTGCGCACCAGCATGACCGTGGCAGGCGAGGTCTGCGTGTCGGCTGAGCGGATCAGCGACGATGTCTTCCGGATCGGCGTCGGCATCGTCAACACCACGCCGCTGGCGGCGGCCGGCGAGCTTCCCCGCCAGGACGCGCAGCTCTATGCGCTCGCCTCGACCCACACGATCCTCGGCACCGACGCCGCCTTTGTCTCCCTGCTCGATCCGCCCGAGGCGCTGGCCGCGGCCGCCGCAGCCTGCGCCAACCAGGGCACCTGGCCGGTGCTGGTCGGCGCTCCCGGTGCCTGCGACACGCTGCTGTCCTCGCCGATCATCCTCTACGACCACCCGCAGGTGGCGCCGGAGAGCCCGGGCGACCTCTATGATGCCACCGAGATCGATGAGATCCTGAGCCTGCGCATCCTCGCCATGGCGGATGCCGAGAAGCGCGAGATGGCGGCGGTCGACGCGCGCGCCCGGGCGCTGCTCGAGCGCACCGAGGCGCTCACCCCGGAGCAGTGGCAGGCCATGCACGGCACGCTGCGCAGCCCGGCCCCCGTCGACCCTCGGATCGACGAGAGGATGACCCACGATGGACCGCGGCTCGCCTGCGTCCGGAATGGCGACCTGGAGCTCAGGGTCGGCGATCGCGTCCGCCTGCACCCCAAGGGCGGCGCCGACATCATGGACCTGGTGCTGGCCGGCAAGACCGCGGTGATCGAGGCGATCGAGCTCGATTTCGAGGACCGGCTGCACGTCGCGGTCGCGGTCGACGACGACCCGGGCCGCGAGTTCGGGCTCGGCACGCATGCCGGGCCACCGCTTCTTCTTCGCGCCCGAGGAGATCGAGATCCTCGAAGCCGGCGGCACCGTTTCATG
Source organism: uncultured Alphaproteobacteria bacterium (assembly GCA_963733965.1). Taxonomy (GTDB): domain Bacteria; phylum Pseudomonadota; class Alphaproteobacteria; order Geminicoccales; family Geminicoccaceae; genus DATAOG01. The sequence continues at coordinate 33,257 of CAVTFM010000046.1, read as the reverse complement.
AGCGCGCTGCTGATCGCCTGCGTCGGCAACATCTTCAAGGGCGACGATGCCTTTGGCGTCGAGGTCGCGCGCCGGCTCGCCGGCCGCCAGCTGCCGCCGGACGTCGATCTGGTCGACTTCGGCATCCGCGGCATCGACCTCACCTACGCCCTGCTCGATCGCTACGATGCCGCGGTGCTGGTCGACGCCACCCGCCAGGGTGGGGCGCCGGGCACGCTGTACGTGATCGAGCCGGAGCCGGGGGAGGCGGCGGAGGGCGAGCTGGCGCTCACCCCCCACGACCTCGATCCGACCAAGGTCCTACGCATGGTGAGCGCGATGAACGGGCGCTGCCGGCGGATCGTGCTCGTGGGCTGCGAGCCGGAGACGTTCGGCGATGAGCTCGAGGGCAAGATGGGCTTGAGCGAGCCGGTGACGGCGGCCGTGGACGAGGCGGTGTACGTCATCGAGGGCGTGGTCGCGGACCTGCTCAGTCCGGCCGGGAGTCCCGTGGCGCTCCGGCCGGAGGCGAGCGGCAACTTCGCGGGAGGGACGACATGAGCGGCTGGGTGATCTTTTGGATCGTGGTGCTGGTGTTGATCGGTCTGGCGATCGGGGCGAACGCCAAGGACATCAAGCGCTACTACCGGATCCGCAACATGTGAGCGGGCGCTTGCGGGGACAGGCATTGGCAACCGCTCTCGACCGCTGGCCGCATCACGCTCCGGTGCCCACCCGGACGCCGGGTGAGGCGATCCGCGTGCGCGGGTTGGTACAAGGGGTGGGGTTCCGGCCGCACGCCTTCCGGCTGGCCGCCGATTGCGGCCTGAGCGGTGAGGTCTGGAACGACGCCGAGGGCGTGCTGATCCGGATCTGGGGCGAGGCGGCGGCCCGCCGCCGTTTTCTCGTGCGGCTGCGGGACGAAGCGCCGCCGCTCGCGCGGATCGACGCCCTCGAGACCCGGCCGCTCGACGAGGCGTCGCCCGCAGGCTTTCGCATCCTGGCCAGTCACGCGAATGGCGTGCGGACCGGCGTCGTTCCCGATGCCGCCACCTGCCCCGCCTGCCTGGCCGATGTCCGCGCACCGGACAACCGGCGCTATCGCTACCCCTTCGCCAACTGCACGAATTGCGGACCCAGGCTCTCGATCGTGCGCGCCATCCCCTACGATCGGGCCCGCACCAGCATGGCCGGGTTCACGATGTGCCGGGCCTGCCAGGCGGAATACGACGATCCCGCCGATCGGCGTTTCCACGCGCAGCCCAACGCCTGCCCGGAGTGCGGCCCGATGCTGCGCATGGAGTCGGCCGCCGGCGAGACCTTGACGGATCGGGACGAGATCGCGGCCGCCCGCGCTCTGCTCGAGGCCGGCGGCATCGTCGCCATCAAAGGCATCGGCGGCTTTCATCTCGCGGTCGATGCGACCAATGCCGAAGCGGTGCAGCGCCTGCGCGCGCGCAAGCGCCGCTACGACAAGCCCTTCGCCATGATGGCGGGCAGCCTGGATGTCGTGCGGCGCTGTTGCACGGTGAAAGCGGACGAGCAGGCGCTCCTCGAAAGTCCGGCCGCGCCGATCGTGATCCTCGCAGCCGACGGGCCGCAACGGGTCGCTCCGGGGGTGGCGCCGGGCCAGCGTACGCTCGGTTTCATGCTCCCCTACACGCCCTTGCACCACCTGCTGCTCGAGGGTCTGGAGCGGCCGATCGTATTGACCAGCGGCAACCTCTCCGAGGAGCCGCAAGTCACCGGCAACGATGAAGCGCGCGCGAGGCTGTCGGCGCTGGCCGATCACCTGCTGACGCACGATCGCGCCATCGTCAATCGCCTCGACGATTCGGTGGTCAGGGTCATGGATGGCGCACCTCGGCTCCTGCGCCGCGCGCGCGGTTACGCCCCGGCGTCGCTGCCGCTGCCCGAGGGGTTCGCCAACGCGGCGCCGCTGCTGGCGATGGGAGCCGAGCTCAAGAGCACCTTCTGTCTGGTCCGGGACGGTGCCGCGACCCTCTCCCAGCACATCGGTGACCTTGAAGACGCCGCCACTTACGCGGACTACCGCCGCAACCTGGACCTGTACCTCGGGCTGCTGCAGCACGAGCCCGAGATGATCGCCGTCGACCTGCACCCCGACTACCTCTCGACCAAGCTCGGCCGGCAGATCGCCGAGGGCGCAGGCTTGCCGGTGGTCGCCGTCCAGCACCACCACGCCCACATCGCCGCCTGTCTTGCGGACAACGGCGTGCCGCTGGGCACCCGACCGGTGCTGGGCGTGGCCCTCGATGGCCTGGGCTATGGCGAGGACGGCACGCTCTGGGGCGGCGAGTTCCTGCTCGCCGACTACCGCGGCTTTGCGCGCCTCGCCCATCTGCGGTCCCTGCCGATGCCGGGCGGCGCCCAAGCTGTCCGCGAGCCCTGGCGCAACACCTATGCCCAGATCCGCGCGGGTCTGGGCTGGGAGCGGTTCGCTCGCGAGCATGCGGACCTGGAGCTCTGCGCTTACCTGCGGCAGCGTCCCCTCGCCACGCTCGATGCGATGCTCGCAAGGGGCCTCAACTGCCCGCTCAGCAGCTCCTGCGGCCGGCTGTTCGACGCCGTGGCCGCGGCGCTCGGCATCTGTCGCGAGCGCGCGACCTACGAGGGTCAGGCCGCGACCCTGCTCGAGGCCCTGATCGACGATGCGGCCTTACACGCCGCGGGTCGCGGCTACCCGTCTGCCCTGTTGGTCGAGCAAGGGCGCATCGTCCTCGACGGCGCGCCGATGTGGTTTGCACTGCTGTGCGATCTGGCCCAGGCCACGCCTCGTGCGGTCATCGCTGCGCGCTTCCATCTCGGTCTGGCGCGGGCGATCGTCGACGTGGTGGACGCTCTGAGGGACCAGCGCTTCGAGACGGTCGCGCTGTCCGGCGGGGTATTTCAGAACCGCCTGCTGTTCGAGCGCGTGAGCGACGGCCTTCGCGACCGAGACTTCACCGTGCTCGGCCATCGCCGGGTGCCGGCCAATGACGGCGGTCTGGCACTCGGCCAGGCGGCGATCGCCGCGGCCCGTGCGCTTGGCACCCGAACCGATCGTGAGGTAGCGGTATGTGTCTAGGGATCCCCGGCCAGATCGTCGCGATCAGCGATGCCGAGAACAGCCGCGGCATCGTCAGCGTCTCCGGCGTCAGGCGCGAGATCAACCTGCACTGCGTGGTCGACGACGGTCATCCGATCGAATCCTGCGTCGGCGACTGGGTGCTGGTGCACGTCGGTTTCGCGATGAGCCGGATCGACGAGGACGAAGCCGCGCGGACGCTCGCGGTGCTGACCGAGCTCGGCGAGATGCAGGCGGAGCTGGAAACGATGCAGGCCCAGGACGCCTGATCATGGCCGATCAGCCGGACGAGCTGCGCGCGCTCTACCCCTTCCTTCACGGCGGCCACAAGGACCCGGCCAAGGAGAATGCGGCGCTGCTCGAATCCGTCCGCCAGAAGGCCGGCCACAGCGTCGACGTCAAGCGCGAGTTCTTCGAACAGAACGGTCAAGCGGTCGTCGACGCCGCGCACGCGATCGCCGAGGTCTATCGCCGCAATGGCCGGATGTTCGCGATGGGCAACGGCGGCTCGAGCTGCGATGCGGCGCACTTCGCGGTCGAATTCCTGCACCCGATCACCGCCGGCCGGCCGGCGCTGGCCGCGATCAATCTCACCAATGACGTCGCCATGATGACCGCGGTCGGCAACGACGTCAGCTTCCAGCACATCTTCGTGCGCCAGGTGATCGCGCACGCCCGGGCCGGCGATGGCCTGATCGGCTTCTCCACCAGCGGCAACTCGGCCAACCTTCTGGCGGCCTACGCCCGGGCGAAGGAGATGGGGCTCACGACCATCGGCCTTGCCGGCGGCGATGGCGGCAAGATGGCGGCGAGCCCCGATCTCGATCACTGTTTCGTGGTGCCAACCGACAGCATCCATCGCGTGCAGGAGGTCCACGTCGCCATCTATCACGTCCTGTGGGACCTGGTGCACACGCTGCTCGCGGACGACCGGGGCGACCTCGGACAGGAGCAACGGACATGAAGTATGTCGACGAGTTCCGCGATCCGGCCAAGGCGCGCTCCCTGCTCCGGGAGATCGAGGCCCTGGTCGGCAGGATCGAGACCTGCCGCCGGCGACCTCTGCAGCTGATGGAGGTCTGCGGCGGCCATACCCACTCGATCTTCAAATACGGCCTGGAGACGATGCTGCCGGCCGAGATCGAGCTCGTGCACGGGCCGGGCTGCCCGGTCTGCGTGCTGCCCATGGGCCGGGTCGACGACTGCGTGGCGCTGGCCGAGCATCCGAGCGTCATCTTCACGACCTTCGGCGATGCCATGCGCGTGCCCGGCTCGAAGAAGAGCCTGCTCCAGGCCAAGGCCGACGGCGCCGACGTGCGCATGGTCTATTCGCCCATGGACGCGCTCGCGATCGCCACGGCCAATCCGGACAAGGAGGTCGTTTTTTTCGGGCTTGGCTTCGAGACCACGATGCCGAGCACGGCCATCACGGTGCTCGAGGCCGAGCGCAAGGGCATCCGGAATTTTTCTCTGTTCTGCAATCACATCACGATCATCCCGACGATCAAGGCGATCCTGGATTCGCCCGAGCTCACGCTCGATGGCTTCGTCGGGCCCGGCCACGTGAGTACGGTGATCGGGACCACGCCCTACGAGTTCATCTCACGGCACTACAGAAAGCCCCTGGTGGTCGCCGGCTTCGAGCCGCTCGACATCCTGCAGTCGGTCTGGATGCTGTTGCAGCAGATCGTCGAGGGCCGCTGCGAGATCGAGAACCAGTACCAGCGGATCGTGCCCGAGGAGGGCAACCGCCCCGCGCTCGAAGCGGTCGCCAAGGTCTTCGAGCTGCGCGAGTTCTTCGAGTGGCGGGGCCTGGGCTCGATCGACCATTCGGGCGTGCGCGTGCGCGAGGCCTATGCCGCCTTCGATGCCGAGCGCAAGTTCTCGGTGCCCAACCTCAAGATCGCCGATCCCAAGTCCTGTCAGTGCGGCGAGGTCCTGAAGGGTGTGATCAAGCCCTGGCAGTGCAAGGTGTTCGGCACCGCCTGCACGCCGGAGACGCCGCTCGGCGCGCTCATGGTATCCTCGGAGGGTGCCTGCGCGGCCTACTACAACTATGGCGGCGTGCAGCTCGCGCAGATGCTGCGCGAGCGCGCCGAACGGAACCAGACGCTGGCGAGGGCGGCGGGATGAGTGCAGGCGTGCTGCCGCTCCGGCCGGACTCGCAGACCGGCGGCATCCGGCGGCGCAGCGGCAAGCTGCGGGATTCCCGCATCACGCTCTCGCATGGCGGCGGTGGCAGGGCGATGCGCGACCTGATCGACGACGTGTTCGTCGACAGCTTCGCGAACGGGCTTTTGGCGCCGCTGGAGGACCAGGCCCGGATCCCGCTCGCCGAGTTGCTGGCCGCAGGCGACCGGCTGGCCTTCACGACCGACTCCTATGTCGTCGACCCCTTGTTCTTTCCCGGCGCCGACATCGGCAGCCTCGCGGTCAACGGCACCGTCAACGATCTCGCGGTCGGCGGGGCGAGACCGCTGTTCCTGAGCTGTGCCGTGATCCTGGAAGAAGGCCTGGCGGTCGACACGCTCAGGCGGGTGGTCGCCTCGATGCGGGCAGCCGCCGCGCAAGCCGGCGTGATCGTGATCACCGGCGATACCAAGGTCGTGCAGCGCGGCGCCGCCGACAAGCTGTTCATCAATACCGCCGGCCTCGGGGTGATCCGCAAGGGACTGGAGTTGCACGCCGGCGCGGCGCGGGCGGGCGACGTCATCCTGGTCAACGGCCATCTGGGCGATCACGGTGCCGCCGTGCTCAACGCGCGCGGCGATCTGGCGCTCGAGGCCGCGATCGAGAGCGACTGTCAGCCGCTGAATGGGCTGATCGACGCCCTGCTCGCTGCCTGCCCGGAGGTGCGCTGCCTGCGCGATGCGACCCGCGGCGGCCTTGCGACCGTGCTCAACGAGTTCGCCCAGGCCGCGGATCTCAGCATGCACGTCGATGAGCGCAGCCTGCCGATCCGCGAGGAGGTCAAGGGCATGTGCGAGATCCTGGGCCTGGACCCCTTATACCTCGCGAACGAGGGCAAGCTGGTGGCGATTGTGCCTAACGAGCGGGCCGGGGCCGCGCTGGACGCGCTGCGCCGGCACCCGGCCGGCCGCGACGCCGCCGTCATCGGCGAGGTCCACCAGGCGCCCAAGGGCACCGTGCTGCTGAATACGGTGTTCGGCGGTGCCCGGATCGTCGACATGCTGGTCGGCGAGCAGCTGCCGAGGATCTGTTGATGGCGCCGTCCTGGGGCCGAGCGGGCCATGCATGAGCTCAGCATCACGGCCAGCATTGTCGAGGCCTGCGCCGAACGCGCCGCCGGCGCCCGCGTCGCCCGCGTGACGGTCGAGATCGGCCGGCTGACCTGCGTGCTGCCCGATGCGCTGCGCTTCTGCTTCGACGTCTGCACCGAAGGCACCAGCCTCGAGGGCTCCGAGCTCGAGATCATCGAGATCCCGGGCCGCGCCCGGTGCCGCAGATGCGGCGCCGAGGTGGCGCTGGACGACCTGGCGACCCCGTGCGGCTGCGGCTCTCACGACCTCCAGCGGATCGCCGGCGACGACCTCAAGGTCAAAGAGATGGAGCTCTCGTGATGTGCACCAGCTGCGGCTGCTCCGATCGCGCCGGAGCTAGCCTGACCGATCTTGCGAACGGCGAGCGCCGGGCGATCGGGACGCCTGAGCACGATCATGATCACGATCATGGCCACCACGGCCATGGCCATCGCCACGACCATGAGCACCACCATCACGATCATGACCATCACCACGGGCACGACCATGGGCACGTGCCCGGCACGACCGTGACGCTCGAGCAGCGGATCCTGGCCAAGAACGACCGCCTGGCCGAGCGCAACCGCGGCTGGCTCGAGGGCCGGGGCATCCTGGCGCTGAACCTGATGAGCTCGCCGGGCGCCGGCAAGACCACGCTCCTTGAGCGGACCATCCGTGCCCTTGCCGACGAGCTTCCCGTCAGCGTGATCGAGGGCGATCAGGCAACCATGCTCGATGCCGAGCGCATCGCCGCCACCGGCTGCCGGACCGTCCAGGTCAACACGGGTACCGGCTGCCACCTGGACGCGGAGATGACCGGCGGCGCGCTCGAGGCGCTGTCGCCGCCGCCCGGCTCCGTGGTCATGATCGAGAACGTCGGCAATCTGGTCTGCCCGGCCCTGTTCGATCTCGGCGAGCGCCACAAGGTCGTGATCCTCTCGGTCACCGAGGGTGAGGACAAGCCGATCAAATACCCGCACATGTTCCGCGCCGCCGACCTCATGATCCTGAACAAGATCGACCTTTTGCCCCACGTCGACTTCGACGCTCCACGCTGCCTCGCCTACGCCCGCGCGGTCAATCCCGGGATCGAATGCCTGCAGCTCTCCGCGACCACCGGCGAGGGCCTGGATCATTGGCTCGACTGGCTGCGGCGCCGGCTCGGTAACCACGCGCCCGCCGTGCTCGCCCTGTGAGTCCGATCCTCTCATGCTTGGCTCGGTCCCGGCCGCGTGACCGTGCGCTCGTCGCAGTCTTCCTCAAAGTCGTCGAAGACGGTCATGCAGCCGGCGCATCGGTCCGGCATCGCGGCGCCGCACGAGGCGCTCGAGGACAAGGCGCTCCGGGATGAAGGGTTCGAGCTGATCCGCTCGCGAGCGAGGAGGTGGTCGTGACGCCCGCGGACGGCGAGGCGCGCATCGACCTGCAGGGCGAGTTGGCCGGGCTGGTAAGGGCAATGACGGTCCGGACTCTCCCTCAAAGGCAAAGAAGTTCGGGTCTTTGATTCGACACATGAATATCTGCCGATGCCGGCGCAGATAATGGTAGAGCGAGGTCGTTCCGGAGCGGCCTGCGCCAAAGACGAGGAAGTTCGGCGGTGGCATCGGATTCGCTCGTTTCCCTGCAAATATGCTATGCGGTGCGCGGCTCGCCGTGGAAGTCGCGCTCGTGCCTACCTGATCGCTTGTGCCCGAACCGGTGCCGGCTCGATCCGTCTACCCGCGAGATCACCAATAGGCGCCCGCTTCGACCTGCTTGTGGTTCAGGGGTGTTTCCTCCAGGCTTGGTCGGACCCAATGGTCGTTGTACAGTGCCGAGATCAGCGGGTGGTTGTCCCATCGCGCGCCCCGGACACCGAAAAGGACCTGGGTCGAGCCGCCCAAATGGATTCCGATTCTCCCCATCTTCTTGGCGGCGACAGCGAGGGGCAGCGAGAAAGCGCCGCCGCCGACTAACAGCACGTCGAAAGTGCGAGAATGGAGCTCGGTGACCAGCGCGTCCAGCGCGTGAAACCAGTTGTCGAAAGTCGATTTCACCAGCCCGTCGGAGAACGGCAAACGCATCAGTTGCAGGTCGAATTCGGGCAGCATCGCGGGCCGATCGGGCCACACCAATTGGCGGCGCAGATATTGTCGGCCGATGCTGTCGACGAAAGGGCTAGCTACGAGAACCGCCTTTTCTGCCAGGGCGGCCGTCCACGGCTGATTGACATAGAAGGGATCCAATCCCATCATACTGACAAGATTAGCGTTCGGGCAGTAACGTTCAAGCACAGCTCTTTCGCCTGGCCGGGACCACGCGACTAGAAGATCCATTCGGCCAACAATGTCAAGAAAGTAAACAGCAAAGTCAACCAAAGTGTCTTGCGTCGGAGGGAATACTCCAGCAGTTACGTGCAACTCCTCGAGAAGCCATGGCTTCACTCTTGTTTTTGATCCATCATTGAGCGCAAGATATTCATGAACGGCAAGTAGTTCGTTGGCGCCGATCTTGCCGATTGCGCTGGATGTCCCGTGTGACACCAATGTACGAATCATCTCGTTCGCTGGGATTGGCTCATCGATGGCCCGGCCGCCATATGCTACGCTGTGCCCGCCGCCTGCCAGCCGCTCTTTGATGGCTCCATAGAGGCGATGCTCGAGTAAGCATCGCGCACCATTACTAGCGCGATACCAGCGATAGGCGTCGGCCAGCCCGTCCTCGAGGGCGATCTTCGGCCGCCAGCCGAGCGCCGTCAGGCGGGAGGTGTCGAGCAGCTTGCGCGGCGTGCCATCCGCCCGCTCGGCATTGTAGCGCAGACGGCCCTCGAACCCGACCACCACCCGGACTTTCTCGGCGAGCTCGGCGATGCTCAGGTCCTGGCCGCCGACGTTGACGGGCAGCTCGCCACTGTAGACCTGGAGCAGATGGATGCAGGCATCCGCGAGGTCGTCGATGTGCAGCAACTCGCACCGCGACCGGCCGGTGCCCCGGATCTCGACCTCGTCGGCGCCGGCGATCTTGGCGGCGTGCATCTCGGCGATCAGTGCCGGCGCGACGTGATTGGACAGCAGCTCGAAATTGTCGCCTGGCCCGTACAGGTTGGTCGGCACCGCGCTGATGAAATCGCACCCCCACTGGCGCCGATAGGCCTGGCAGAGCTTGATGCCGGCGATCTTGGCGATCGCATACCACTGGTTGGTCGGCTCCAGCGATCCCGTGAGCAGACAGTCCTCCGCCATCGGCTGCGGCGCGAGCTTGGGGTAGATGCAGCTCGAGCCGAGGAACAGGAGCTTCTCGACCCCGGCCCGGCGGACGGCGTCGATCAGGTTCGCCTCGATCATCAGGTTGTCGTACAGCAACTCGGCTGCATAGCTGTCGTTAGCCGTGACGCCGCCGACTTCGGCTGCGGCGATCACGACCTGCGGGCGCACCTCGGCCATCCAGTGCTCGACCCGCTCCTGCCGGACGAGCTCGCACTCCCACCGCGTCGCGGTCAGGATCTGGCAGTCCTCACGCTCGAGGCGGCGCACCAAGGCTCTGCCCACCATGCCGCGGTGGCCCACAACCCAGACCCGCTTCCCGGTCAGATCCAAACCACCCTCCGGCGCCAGCGCCCGCTATCGCCCCTCCGCCCATAAAGAAGATACGATATGCGAGGCCCCTCGTGGTTGCCAACCGGCGCGTAGGTCGAGCCCGCCAGCTGGCGCGCTAGTCAAACTTGAGCTTGCGTCTTTGGATAGTCTCGCGCGGGTTGCGAGCATGGGTCGCCAGCAGCCGGCCGAAGTGCCATACCCGGACGAGGCCGATCCGCCAGGGGCTGGTTCCGCAGGCATAGATGACGTCGAGGAGGCGGGCATCGAACGGGCTGGTCAGAGTCGCCCAGGTCCGGCTGATCTCCCGCGCCCACCCCCAGCGCAGCTGAGCCAGGCAGCGCCGGTAGTGCAGCCTTGCGCCGATCGAGGGCTCGAAGCCCGCCGGCGGCGCCAGCCCGAGCAGCCGGTTGGCCAGGTACAGGCGGTTGCGCAGGACGGCGCCGAGGCCGCGGCGCGCGAAGTGATCCTGGACCTGCCGCCAATCGAGCGCGCCATCGTAGCCTTGACCGAGCACGGCCAGGTCGAACAGCTGGCGCAGCCACACCAGACCGATGTCGCTGCCCCGATCCTGCAACTCGGAGTGCAGGACATTGTGGATGATCTGATGGTTGGGCGACAGCGTCCGGAACCGCATGGCCCGGGCGGTGGCCGGCAGGGACGCCGCCAGCGCCTCGTCCGGGGACAGGACGTCGCGCTGGCTGCTGACGTACCATTGCAGATCGATCGGCGCCACGCGTCCGGGAGCGGCCAGCTCGACGTAATAGGTGACGAACGCCGCCTCGCGCGGAACCGGGCTGTAGCCGAGGCCGGCGAGCGCTGCGGCCGCCCGCTCGACGTCCGCCCTGGCAACGAGGATATCGAAGTCCCGGGTGACCCGCGCGCCCGGATCGGGATACCGTCCAAGCAGCAGATCGACGCCGCCCTTGAGGACGACCGGCTCGATCGCCGCCTCGTTCAGGCGCCCGATGACCCGTTCCAGCTCGCCGCGCATCCGGTCGTTGCGGATCAGGTTGACGGCGTGACGGCGCCGGAGTTGCAGCCCGACCTCCCGGGGCAGGTCCTCGGCCCACTCCCGGTCCCGCAGCCGCACCCACAAGCTCGGCGTCAGCAGCTCGCGATCGGCGAGCGCCAGGATCTCCTTCCACGGCAGATCGGCCGAACGCAGGATGCGTCGAAAGGCCTGATCCGCCCCGGAGGGCGGCGCAAAGCTCAGACACCGCGCCAGGAACAGCAGGCGGTCGGAGACGGTGTTGAGAGCGGCGGCGGCCGGGTGCGGCTGGCCCTTCACCTGGTGCATCGGCGGGTCAAATCCTGAAGCGGGTGGGGAGAGGATAACAGCCTGCGAACAGGCCCTGTGCAGGAGGACGCCGCGCGGCCGCTTTGGTTCACGGCCCTCGCTCGCACATTGCCACATCGAGCCGGCAGCGCAACGTCGCCAGCTCCACCTCGGAAAAGATCAGCCGAGCCAGAGGCTGGAACGGCAGGTCGGCGAGTTCGAGGGGCGATCTGCCCGTCGACCTCGCGGCGCTCGAGCAGATCGACGCCGTCGATCACCAGGGGCGGCTTGAGCCGGCGGTGCCCTCTGGCGTCCGCCTGGATGACGATCACATGGCCAGGCTCGAGGGGAGCCCCCAGGAACTGAGGCATCCCGGCCAGCTGGGGCTCTGTCCAGGCAAGCGTGCCGTCGCTCCGGGCGCGGAGGTGCTCGGCCCAGCCCGGCGGCGCCGGCATGATGCGCGGCGCACCCAATTCCGGGCCCGGCCACGCGAACAGCAGCGCCGGAATGACGTTGTACGACCAACCGACCGTCTCGATCGCGGCCCCGTACGCGTTCAGCCCCTGGTGCTCATAGATGATGACGTCACCCGGTCGAGCGTCGCCGATGAGCGGGATGATGGCCGCAATTGAGGCCAGCTCGTCGCGCCATGCCCGGGCGTAGTCGTCCTGGATCTTCATCGCGTAGAGGGCGAGGTGAGCTACGAGCAGCAGCAGACCCGCGAGCGCACACGCCCGCAGCCAGTGTCTTCGCGGGCGCGTGAGCGCGACGGCAAAGGCCGTGGCGGCGAGCAGCGCATAGCCGATTTCGGCCACGACGTGCGCGCGGGTCCCGCGTCCGGCAACTTGCGTCAATTCTCCAGCGGCGAAGTTGAAGAACGAGAGGAGGTAGCCGGTCGCAACGACGAAGGCGGCGAAAACCAGGCAGAATCGGGGAAAGGGGGGATCGTCCGCCGGGTTCTGGTGGTGGTCGAGCGCCCCGGCCTCGAACGGCCGCGCACGAAGGACCACGACCAGCACGGTGGCGGCCACCGCCAGAGCGACGAGAGCGCCGGCAGTGACCCCTTGCGCCAGCACGGCGCGGAACGTGAAGACGATGGTCGCGCCCGCCAGGCCGAGGTTGTAGGCCATTGCCTGGAAAATCTCTGCGCTCAGTTCGAGCAACCCGGTCGTCTCGAGGGTATTGACCAGCCTCGCTTCGCCCAAGGCCAGCCGGATCAGGGCATAGACCCCCACCAGGAGGGCCAGCACCAAGCCGTGTCGCGCCAGCAGGCGCCAGTCGCGGAGCGACATCCGGCGGAGATAGAGGAACGGCGCGCCGAGCATGAGCAGATAGGGCGACTCGTAGGTCAGCAGGGAGAGGAACGACACGGCGTAAGCGGATTTCAGAGCTCCTCTCGAGAACAGAAGCAGGCCAAGCAAGGACCATGTCAACGAGAGGTGGCTGAAGAACGCGTGGGTTAAAAACATCCGCGTTGTGCTAAAAGGCGACAGCAAGTAGAAAACCGCAAGCAAAAAACAAGGAAGGATTGGCGCGACCCGTCGGAATATTACATAGAGAAGTATGGCGTTCGCGGCGATCACTAGAAAGGTGAATAGGTAAAGCAATTTGATATCGTCAGTCACGATACTGCCAAACGCTAATAAGCGCGGAAGAAAATGACTGAGCGGACGTCCTCCATACCAGTGGATCCAGGGCAGCGCCAACGAGGCGAACGAAAACCGGTTGATACTACGACCGATCAGCCAGAAGTCATCTTCGTACAAGCCGAATGAGGAAAAATAGAGAAAGTTGGCGAGCCAGCAGATGAGAATCACCGCCACCAGCGGCCGGCGTTCCCGTACCAGCAGGGTACGCAGGCTCGGAAATGGCTCCGCGCGACACGAGGACGCGTCCGCAGAGGGTGTCTGCCGGACGCTCTGCCCGCGCGACCGGACCTCCGCTGGGTTGAACACCTCGGGCTGGCTCCGCGCTGGTTGCTGTCGAAGGCGCGCACCGGTCGCCGCCGCCAGGGGAGCTCACGACCGACGGCGTGGCGATGCCCCAACGCCGATCGGGGCGAGGACGCTCAAGCCAACCACAAAGTCGACCGACCCGCAACCGGTCGGGGCAGCGCGCCCATGACCCACAGGCGGCCTTCGACTTTTCGCCGATCAGCCGGACACCCCGAACGGGAGGAACGCCACGGCAGAGCCCCGACGGCGACGCCGTTGCTCCTGCCGAAGGTCAAGGCGCGGCTTGACCTCATCCGCCGAAATCGGCCATGTCTTCTGAGACATGCAAGGAGAGTCCGGGTGGATGGAGCTCGCCCCCACGCAGACGATGATGCCCCCTATCGCCCCCCGGCGCCCGAATCCCCGCAATCGTTGGCCGGGCCCGTCAGCGACTCCGACGCGCGCGGGTGGCAAGGCCGCGTGCTGTTCGTCGCGCCTCAGCCGTTCTACGAGGACCGGGGCTCACCCATCGCCATCCGTCGGGTTCTCGAAGCGCTGAGCGCGCTGGGCCAGGCCGTCGATCTTCTCACCCTGCCGGTCGGGGAGCCGGTCCGCCTGCCGGGGCTGCGCATCTTCCGGGTCGGCACCAGGCTCCCGGTGCGCCGCGTTCCGGTCGGCTTCTCCTGGCGCAAGCTGCTCCTGAACGGCCTGCTCGCAGCGGCCGTCGTGCGGCGGCTCCGACAGGAGGACTACGGCTGCATTCATGCGGTCGAGGAGGCGGCGATCGTCGCGGCGATCTGTGGCCGGCTGTTCAGGATCCCGGTCCTCTACGACATGCACTCGAGCCTGCCCGAGCAGCTGACCAAGCACCGGCTGTTTCGAACCCGAGCCGCGCAGAAGGTTTTCCGCGCCTCCGAGCGATGGCTGTTCCGCAATGTCGAGACCATTCTTTGCAGCGCCGGCCTCGGGTCCTATGTGCGTTCGATCGAGCCCGCGACGCGGGTCCACGAGTGGATCTTTCCGAGCGCGCCGGTGGCCAGCTCGGCGGGCTGCGCCAGCGAGCTGCGGGCAAAGCATGGCATTCCCGACGGCGCACCGATCGTGCTCTACAGCGGCACCTTCGAGGCCTACCAGGGCCTGGATCTGTTGATCGCGGCCGCCGCGGACGTGCACGGGCGGATACCCGAAGCCGTTTTCCTGCTGATCGGCGCCACCGCCCCGTCCGATGTCGCGGGACGCGAGGCGCCATGGCTGCGGCTGGTCCCTCGTCAGCCGCAGGCCGAGGTCGCCCACTACCTCGCGCTCGCGGACGTGCTCGTGTCGCCGCGCGTCCACGGCCGCAATCTGCCGCTCAAGATCTTCGACTACATGGCCGCCGGCAAGCCGATCGTCGCCACCGACGGCGAGCCGCATCGGACGGTGCTCAGCGAGCGCCGGGCCCGGCTCGTCCCGCCGCAAGCCGGAGCCCTGGCGGATGCGATCGTGGAGGTCCTGACCCGGAAGGAGCTGGCGGACCGCCTTGCCAGCGCCGCTCAGGCTTACGCGAGGGCGCACTGCATGCCCGAGAGCTTCACCGCCTCGGTGGCCCGGATCTATGGGGAAGTCAGGCTGCGGGCCGCAGACCAGGCGGCCGGCGCCCCCGGCGCGGGCGCGCTCGAAGGCCCGGCCGCGAATCGAAGAGCCTTACCCTTGCGGGCCGCGCGTGACGCCGGCGCGCCGGAGACGGCCCGTGACGCCTGACCTTGCGGCGGCAAAAGGGCGTCACCGTCTGCGGTCCCGGCCAGCCGACGGCCGCTGATGGTCGACAGCGTCAAGGAACGGAGCACGATCGGCGCGATCTGGGTCGCGATCGAGACCTGGGGCGGCCAGCTCGCGCAGTTCGTGGTCTTTCTGCTGCTCGCCCGACTCCTGGGCCCGGAGGCGTATGGTCTGGTCAACATCGCCCTGATCATGAACATCGTGGGGATGGCTTTGATCGTCGAGGGCGGCTGGGTGGAGGCGATCATCCAGCAACGCGACCTGGAATCCCGGCACATCAATTCCGTGTTCTGGGCGCTGCTCGCGTTCGGGGGCGGGCTCGCGCTGATCGCGATCATCGCCGGCGGGCCTCTGGCATGGTTTTTCCGGCGCCCCGATCTGCCGCTGCTGGTCGCCTGCCTCGCTCCGACGCTCCCGCTGCAGGCGCTCGCGATCGTGCCTGAGGCGCTGCTCTGCCGCGACATGCGCTTCGGCGCGCTCGCGGCCCGCTCGCTGATCGCGACCCTCACGGCCGGCGCGGTGGGGATCGCCATGGCCCTGGCCGGCATGGGCGTGTGGAGCCTGGTCGCCAACCAGCTCGTGCAGCCGGTGGTCGCGACGCTGGTGGTCTGGCGCGCCTGCAGCTGGCGACCGAGGGCCAGCTTTTCGCGCGCCCATCTGCTGGCCCTGATGCCGTTCGTCGTGGGGATGCTCGGGAGCCGTGCGCTGTTGGCGTTCGACACGGTGATTCCGCGCCTCGCGATCGGCTACACGATGGGCGCGCCCGCGGTCGGGCAATTCGCGCTCGCGAGGAAGATCACCGAGCTCTTGAACCAGCTCCTGATCCGGCCGCTCGCGCGCGTCGCCATCCCGGGCTTCGCGGCCTACGCCGGCAGGCCCGACAAGCTGGCCACGCTGCTGGAGCGGACCGCCGAGGTGGGCGCGCTCGTGGCCTGCCCGAGCCTTGCGGGTCTCGCCTTCGTCGCCCCCGACCTGATCCCGCTCGCCTTGGGCCCGCAATGGCTGCCGAGCGTGCCGATCATCCAGGTGTTCGCACTGCTGGCGGCGATCACGCCGCTCGTCTGGCTTCAGGGCGCGCTGATGTGCGGCATCGGCCGCGCCGACGTCCAGCTGACGATGGGCGTCGTGTCCACGGCGGCTCTGCTGGCCGGCCTGGCGCTGGTCCGGCCTTTGAGCCTCGTGGGGTTCGCAGCGGTCATGGTCGCTCGCTCCTACCTCGTGTTCCCGCTCTATCTCTTCCTCATGCAGAAGACCAACGGGATCGACCCGCGCGCGTCGGTCGGCACGAGCCTTCGCCCCGTCCTCGCATCTCTGCTGATGCTGAGCGCATTGTTCGGTGCGAGCAGCCTCTTGCCCGGAGATCTTCATCGGGCAGCGCGGGTCGCCATCTTTGTGATCATCGGCAGCCTGACCTATGGCGCGGCGCTGCTGCTGTTGGCCCGACCCCTGGTCCTGCTGCTGCTCGACGCCCTGCGCCGCGCTCTGTCCGCGCACCGGCAGGCTGCCCCACGCCGGCTGGCAGCGGCGGTCCAGGATGATGCGGGCGCCGCGGCCACGCGCGGCAATCGCTGAGACGGGGCGCCGCGGGAGAAGCCATGCCACCTGCTGCGAGTCAGGGATACATCACGATTGCCGCCGAGCATCAACGATACGTCGATATGGCAGTCGTGCTGGCGCTGTCCCTCAAGACCTGCGATCCCGGTCGCCCGGTCTGCCTGGTCCATGACGATCACGTGCAGCTGCCACCGCAGGTGGACCGGATCTTCGACCATCTGGTGAAGCTGCAGCCCGATCCCGACTATCGTGGCTGCCTGCAGAAGCTGCGCCTGGACGACTGGTCGCCGTACGAGCGGACCATGTTCATCGACGCCGACTGCCTGCTGATGAAAGCGCAGGTCGATACCTACTGGTCGGCCTGCGCCGGCCGGAGCTTTGCCGCGACCGGCTTGATGTGGACGCGCGGGCGCTGGCTGGGTCTCGATGTCGAGCGGTTGTGTCAGCGCTTCGACTGCCCCTATGTCGTGATCCTGAACACCGGCACCTTCTATTTCGAAAAGGGCGAGCCGGGGACGAGGTTCTTCGCCGAGCTCAGACGGCTCTATGCCGACCAGCGAGACGAGCTCCGCCGTGATCACCGCGGCCAGGCCGGGTATTATGCGGACGAGCCGTTCTTCGGGGTCGCCATGGGCCGGCTCGGGCTCGAGCCGGTCGCGGAAGACGCGCGCGCCGGGCCCTGGATGCTGACCACCTGGCGCGCGCAGGGGCTCGAGTTCGACCCCGACCGGGGGCTGTCCGTGGTCCACACGCCGTCCCGGCACTGGCTGCCGGCAACGGTGCGCTACGTGCCGCGCTCCTGGGTCACGTTCCTCGAGGGCAGCGTCGCGGGATGGGTGAAGCAGTCCCCGGTTTTCCTCCATTTCATCGGGATGAAGCCCAGGGCGCGCTACCTGGAGTTCGCTGAGCGGGTGAAGGCGAAGCACGCAGCCCGCCTGCAGGCCTCATAGCGCAGGCATGGCCTGGCCTCGATTGCGCGCCGCGGTCGTCGCGCTCAGGCCTCCGGCATCGCCTCCAGACGGCGCGCCACCTCGAGGCAGGCGCGTCCCTGGTGATAGGGCTCCTTCCAGGTATTCGCCTTGATCGTGATCCCGAGGCCGAGGGTGCCGCCGCTTTGCAGCCAGTCCCCGTAGCGGTGGTCGATGCAGTGGGACCAGACGTACCGGGCCTCACGCTCGAAGGCCGCGCGATAACGCGCCTCGCCGGAGATTTCGTAGGCGTTGAGAAAGCCGATCAGGGCCTCCGCCTGCGGCCACCACACCTTCCGCCGGTGGGTCGCCGCCATCCGCGGCGCCCCCTTCCAGTAGACGCCGCCGCGGCGCTGATCGAAGCCATACTGCAGCGTGTGATCGGCGAGCGCGAGCGTGGCCCGGCGGAGCCGCGGGTCGTCGGCCCGGCCAAGGGCCGCCGCGGCAGTGGTCAGCAGCCAGCTCAGCTTGATGTCATGACCGTAGGAGCACTCGTTCGGCGCGAGGCACTGCCAGTCGTCGCTGAAGTGCACCCGCGTGCAGCCTCGCTCGAGGTCGATCATTTTGGCGAGCGCGAGCTCGACGATCTCTTCGATCCGTGTGCCGACTCGAGCCTCGCCGGTGACGTCATGGACGGTCAGCAGGGCCTCGAGCAGCGCGAGCACGCCGCACTGATGCTTGCCGCCCGCCACGCCGAAGAAGTCGTCGCCCGCCAGCTCGTCCAGCCAGTCCCTGCTGAAGGCGGCGGCCCGGTAACCGCCATGGATCCGGTCGTGCGTGTGGCGATCCAGCAGATCGAACAGATCGAGCGCCTGCGAGCGGACCGCAGCGTCGTCGAATGCGCGCGCGTACTCGGCGAGGCCGAACAGGGCATAGCTCTGGGCGAAGATGTGCTTGCGGTCGTCGACCAACCGGCCCTCGCGATCGACGGCCCAGAAGAAGCCGCCGCGGCGCCGGTCCCACAGCTTTGCCAGGACGAAGTCCAGCACATGCGCGGCCAGCTCGCGGTAGGCCGGCTGGGGGTCGCGCCGATAGGCGGCCGAGAACAGCCATAGGACGCGCATCTGCGGCACCATCCGCTTGGTCCCCGGAGCGATCGGCCGGCCTTCGCGGTCGAGCCAGCCGAACACGCCGCCGCAGCTGCGGTCGACCCCGTGGTCCAGCCAGAAGCGCAGGATCCCGTCCCGGAGATTGTCGCGGAACCGCCCGGCCCAGTCGTGCAGGCGGGCAGGCGGTGCCTGGGCGGCCCAGAGCGCCCGGTCGAAGGCAATGAAGAGGGACTCGGCGACCGCCGCGGTCAGCCGGGCCAGATCGGACGGCGCGGCAATCGGCCGGCGGCGAAGGGGGAGCGTGGAGATATCACCGACTCCTCGGCTGAAGGGCCGGACGGCGCCCGCCCGCCCGATCGTCGGCGACCGGCGTCGTCCGCTGCTCCCCGCGGGCTGTGGCCACCGGGAGCCGCTCGGGCAGGCGCGGCCGCCGGCGAGCTTGCCAGATGCGCCAGCCTTGCAGCAAGGCATAGCGGGCCAGGCTGAACAGCGTCCGGCGCCGGCCGCAGGTCCGGGATCCGGCGCAATAGCGGCTCCAGTAAGCAGCAACCAGCTGCCCCAGCGGAGGACGCGGGCGGGCATCGTGCATCCGCAGTCGGATGTCGTCCCGGCCGGCCGGGCCTGCCGCCATCTCTGCCCTTGCGCGCTCGATCGCGGCGGCCGGGATGACGGACCCGAATATCTGCTGGACGTCGAGCAGAGGCCCACAGACCGAACGCGTGAGACCGGCCCGACGGCTTCGCTCGAACAGCGCGTCCCAGTCGATCTCGGCGCCGGCGGCGCCGCCGGTGAGTGTCAGGACATCGGCGACCCACGCGCAGGCCAGGGCCGGGTCCGGCGATCGGCCACCGAGGCAGGCGAGGATGAGCAGGTCGGTCGGATCGGGCACCAGCACGGCGCTGCCCTCGAGCTCGCGCCGCGAGGCGCGCTGCCAGAGCTCGCGCTCCGCCGCGCCGGGGACCCCGACCGCGAGCGGGTGCACGTGCAGGCGGAGCGTCGTGCCGGTCCAGCCGGGGTTGCGGGCGGCGATCGCCGGGGTGAAGGGTGCGAGCCGCATGACCAGCGCCGGGTCCCCGATCGTCCAGCCGGCCGCCTCCAGGGCGATGACGGCGGCGGCGAGCTGCGCCGGGTCGACGTGGAGATCGAGGGCGACCAGCCTGAGGCCGGGATCGCCGTCCACGGCCAGGCCGAGCGCGATGCCGCCGAGCAGGAGCGCAGGCACGCCCGCCGCATTCAGCCTGCCGACCGCATCCACTGCGGCCCGCACCGTCACCGTGTTGCGCAGCCAGGCATGACGGTAGACGCCGCGCAGCTTCGGCAGCCAGGGGTCGCCCTGCGCGCCCAGCCGCTGCAGGTTGAGGTAAAGTCGCGGCAGGAGGTGAAACGACGCGTCGTCGATCGAATCGAGCTGATTGGCCGCCCGCCACGCCCGCCAGGCCGCCAGCGCCGCGTCACCGTCGAGCAGGGCTGCGCGCAGCAGGAGCTCCTGGGCGCGCGTCAGTCCGGGCCTCGCGCTGATCTCGAACCGCGGCATCGCAGGCACTCCATCCGGCACGACCGTCGACGTCACGTCGGGGTGGACCGGTTGCGCCGTCGCGCCAGGACTGCGGCCACGACGTTCACGTAGTCCATCCTTTCGGCCTCTTTCAGGACGCTGATGTTCCGGCCGTGGAGGCGCCGTTTGTACACCACGTGATCGAGGGTCCGGCACGCGAGGCCGGCGTCCTGCAACCGGCTGTAGAAGTCGGCCACCTCCGCCAGGCGCCAACGCGGATCATAGCCGCCCAGCTGTTCAAACGCGGCGCGGCGGATCAGCATGGCGCTCGGCAGCTGCGCCGGCAATCGACGCGGAGGCCGGCCGCCGTGATGCTGTCCGGCCTCGACGAATTCCTCCGCCCAGCCGAACACCGCCGTCAGGTCGGGGGCCGAGCGGAAGGCCGCCAGCTGACGCTCGAGCTTGTCCTCGAGCCAGAGGTCGTCGGCGTCGAGAAAGGCGAGGAACGGACCCGTCGCCGCGGCTGCGCCACGGTTTCGCGCCGCGGCCTGGCCGGCGTTGTCCTGACGCAGACAGCGCACCGAAGCGAAGCGGCGCGCGATCTCGCCGCTCCGGTCGCTGGAGCCGTCATCGACGACGATGACCTCCACCTCGCGCCAGGTCTGGCCGTGGACGCTCTCGATCGCCTGGGCGAGAAACCGCTCGCCGTTGTAGACGGGGATGACCACGCTCACCAGCTTGTCAGCCATGGGGCCTGCCGTCGGCGGGATCGTCCAGATCCGTCCGGGACCTCCGGCGTTGAAGCGAGTGCCGCAGGACCTGAAGCAGCGCCGGCGTGTTGACCGCGGCGTTGGAGGACAGGTTACGGTCATGGACCCGTTTGTGCAGCAGGACATGCGGGACCACGGCCATGGGCGCTGCCATCTCCTGCGCGCGCAGGAACCACTCGACATCCTGGGCCGCGGCATAGGCGGTGCTGAAGGGGCCCACGGCCTCGAAGGCCTCGCGCCGCGCCACGAGCGTCTCCGGGATGCGGCCGACCAGATCGCGATCCAGCAGGCCGGCGTTGAAGCCGCGCGGCAGCCGGCAGCCCGGCTCGAGGAAGAACCGGAACCGGGCGATCGTATAGGCAAGCCCGGGCTTCTGCAGCAGACAGTCGACCTGACGGCTCAATTTGTCGATCGTCCAGCGGTCGTCGCAGGAGATGAAGGCGAGAAGTGCGCCGCGCGCGCACGCAATCCCCTGGTTCAAGGCCTCCGGCAGCCCGGTGCCGGCCTGCGCCACATAGCGGACGCCATCGTACGAGCGCGCGATCTCGCCGGAGCGGTCGCTGGAGCCGCCGTCGACGACGATCAGCTCGAGCGGGCGGTAGGTCTGCGCCAGCACGCTCTCGATCGCCTCGGCGAGGAACCGCTCGCCGTTGCGGACCGGCAGGGCGACCGAGACCAGCGGCTCAGACATGCTCGCCTCCGGGCGGCGCACGGCCATCGTCGGCCGCGGGAGCAGACGTCAGGGTCGGCGCCTGGTTCGGCTGGGTTCGGCCGCGACGCCGGTCGAGGGAGCGCTTGATGGTCGTCATCAGGTTGTGGGTGCCGGCGCCCCGCGTCAGGTTGCTGTGGTGGAAGCGGTAGAGCAGCGCCGCCTCGGGCGTCGGGACCACCTTCGCGCCACATTCCCGAGCGCGCAGGAACCAGTCGAAATCCTCGCTCGTCTTCAGGTCCGGATCGAAACAGCCGACCCGGGCGAAGATCTCGCGACGGTAGAGGGCGCTGCCGAGCTGGGTCGAATACCAAGGCTCGGCGAACGGCGCGAACCGCCTTTCGCCAGCCGCAGCGTCGTCGACGAGGACCAGGGCCTGGGTGCGGCCATGGACGATATCGACCGCCGGATCCGCGATCAGCACCTCGAGCTGTCGGGCGAGCTTTTGCTCGGGCCACAGGTCATCGGCGTCGAGAAAGCCGATGATCTCGCCCTGCGCGGCCGCGAGCCCGGCGTTGCGCGCCGCGCCCGGCCCCCGGTTCTCCTGGCGGAGATAGCGCAGATCGGCGCCTTCGAGGGCATCCACCACGTCGCCGGTCCGGTCGGTCGAGCCGTCGTCGACGACGATGATCTCGAGCGGTTCATAGCGCTGCATGCGGACGCTGCCGACCGCATCCGGCAGGAACGACGCGCTGTTGTACGTCGGCAGGATGACGCTCACGAACGGGCGGCCATCAGGCATGGGGTCGCCACCCGTTGGTCAGCAGACTGCGGATCGCGCCCACCACCTCGTCGAGGTCCGGGCCGACCTCCAGCCGGTAGCCCGGAACGTTCTGCGCGATCGCGCTCATCATCTGCAGCGCCTCCTTGCCCGCGCCGGGCAGCTGGAAGAGGGTGGTTGGCGCCAGGGCCTTGAGGACCTCGATCGCGGATGCCGGTCGCAGGGCGGTGCCCGAGGGACAGACGTTCGGGATCACGATCGCACGGACCGTGAGGCCATCTGCCAGCAGGTCGCGGTGGTCGTCCCCCAAGAGCAGGACCGCCTTGTCGTAGTCCGGCGCGGTGAAGTGCCTGAGCCGCAGGTTCGGCAGTCGCTCGGCCAGGTCCTGCGGGCGCAGCTTGCCGGTGCGGTAGAGGCTGTGGACGGTGGGCGGCGCAGCCCCGTCCGGCCGCAGCAGCACGTAGTCGTCGCCGGCGTAACGCAGACCGCGATCGAGGCAGGCGAGCGCCGTGGTCGACTTGCCGGAACCGCCGCGCCCGACCAGCAGGACCGCATCCTCGCCAATCCCGACCGCGGCACCGTGCGCGAGCTGAGCGCCCTGGTCGGCAGCCCACCAGCCGAGAATGGTTCGCAACGGCGCCGCCACCTCCCAGGGCGGCAGCTCGCGCGCGTCGTGGATCCAATAGAGGCCCAGGCCCCGCTCGAGATCGAGCATGCTGAGCGTGCAGGTGCCGAGCGAGAACCCGGCGCGCAGCCGCCCGCCCGCATCGCCGCGCAGGTCGCCCCGGGGGGTGTAGGCGTCCAGCTGCCAGGGGGAGCGGACCGGCGGCACGCCGCTCGACGCGGAATCCCACAGCAGCACGATGAGGTCGCCAGAACTGGGCGCCGCAGCGAGATGCTCGAGCGCCGGCGTCAGGCGCGCGGGCAGCCCCGGACCCGCGAACCGCAGGCACACCCGCCTGGTTCCGATCAGGAAATGACGCTCCTCGCCGCCGGCGATCGCGACAGCCTGCGCATGCACGGCGCACATCGCGTCGAAGAACTCGAGCACCCGGTCTTCAGCCGGGCCCGGTTCGAGATCGTCAGTCAACGGGGTGTCGCGAGGCGGCCCGCCCGCCTCCTTGGCATTCCCCCGCGCGGGCGCCCATGCGTCGATCAGGGTCTCAGCCAGCGCGCCAGCGGTTCGGTTCCGCCACCGGCCAGCCGGCGTCGTCGGTGTCATGGATCGGGTCGAGCAGGAGCAGATCCTGCAGGTCCGTGTATTTGTGCAGAACCGGCGGTTCGATCGGCAGCCGCTGGCGGGCGGACCCGTTCGGCGCGCTCGAGGGCCAGTCCGACGCACCGACGCCGACTGCCCCCGGCTGCGCCACGACCAGGTTCTCGGCGCACAAATGCTCGAGGAAGGGCTTCACCACGCCGTAGACCGTTGGCACATCGACGCAGTGTCGATCGGCAAGTATTTGGACGACGGTCACCGCGCTCACGCTCTGCTGCAGCAAAGACAAGATCTCGGCGCCGAGTTTGTCTGTGCTATAATAGCACCCTGAGTCGAATTGGATCAGGATGGCCTCATCCTCAACATGCTGATAGGCCACCGCAGGAGCGTTGATCTGGTAAGTTTGATGATCATCCATCCTCGTCTCCGTGGCACCGCTTGGGCTGCAAGCTATCAGCAAACCAGGCGGTGAGCAAGGCGAACCGGCCCGTCCGTCGAGCGCTCAATCCGCCCGATCGCGCTCAACCGCAAGAGCCGCGACCCTGGCGTGCGGGTCGGTGGGCGGCGTTCCGCCTCCTGCGCTAACCCGCTGACGTGCTCGGCTTTCGCGCCCTCCTGCTTGCGGGCCATGACCGCCGCCTCGATGCCGTGCGGACCGAGGGCGAACACGATCGCGTCCGGCAGCGGCGCGCTGTCGGCGGTGCGGACCTTCATATTGCGATTGAACGCAAACGCACCACCAGATATTGTGGGTGTCGTCCGGGGGCTCAGCTCGGGGGTGCTCCTGGCAGCTGCGAATGATGGGGGGGATTTCGTCTTGCCCGGTAAGCGAAACGGCGCGGATACCCATGCGCGCAAGAAGGGCGGAATGGCGCGACGCGTCATCGATCGACCGCCCAGCTTCGTCGGCTGGCGCACCAGCGACGAGGAGGAGATCGCGCGCCGGCTCTGGCGAGGCCGGACCGAGGTCCTGGCGGCCGAAGCTCTGGAGCAGGCGGACCCCTTCTTTGGCACCTATCGGGTGCGCTCCGCGAGCGGCGCCAGCTACGAGGTGGAGATCCGCTCGCTCGTGACCCTTGAGAACTCGTGCGGCTGCGTGGACCACGCCGTCAACGGCCTGGGCACGTGCAAGCACATCGAAGGAGCGCTGCATGCTCTGCGCCGGGGACGGTCGCGGCAGTTCGATCAGGCAGCAGGGCGAGGTTGTCCTTGGGCGGAAGTCTATGTGCGTCGGCAGGGCGAACCCGAAGCCCGCCTTCAGTGGCCGGCCGACCAGGCTTTGGCGGCCCGATTGCGTGAGCACCTGGGAGGTTGGTTCACGGACGAGGGCGTGCTGCGCGGAACGCCGCGCGAGGCCTTATCGGCGGTTCAACGGGCGGCTACAGCATTGCCCGGAGCGCTACGCCGCCAGTTCCGCGTTTCGCGGCACCTGGACGCTTGGCTGGAAGGCCATCGACGGCGCGAAGCGCGCGCCGCCGAGCGCGAGCGCTTTCTGGCCGATGTCGAGACGGGTGCCGCCAGTCTCGACATGCTGCAGCGTCCGCTGCTGCCCTATCAGCGTGACGGCATGCTGCATCTCGCCTTCTCGGAACGCGCCTTGCTCGCCGACGACATGGGACTGGGCAAGACCGTGCAGGCGATCGCGGCCTGCGCGCTATTACAGCGGCAGCGGGGCATCGAGCGTGTTCTGGTGGTGGCGCCGGCCTCGCTCAAGGCGGAGTGGCAGGAGCAGATCGCGCGCTTCACCACCTTGCCAGCGCAGATCGTGGAGGGCGATCGGGCTACGCGCTTGCGTCTCTACCAGAGGCCAGCATTCTTCAATCTCGCCAACTACGAGCAGGTCATCCCCGACGGACCCGAGATCAATCGCCTGCTCCGGCCCGACGTCGTGATTCTCGACGAGGCGCAACGGATCAAGAACTGGCAGACCAAGACCGCAAGGGCGGTCAAGGACCTCAGGAGCCCCTACGCCTTCGTGCTGACCGGCACGCCGCTCCAGAACCGCATCGACGAGATCTACTCGATCGTCCAGTATCTGGACCCTGAGCTGTTCGGGCCCCTGTTCCGCTTCAATCGTGCGTTCTACGAGCTCGACGAGCGCGGCCGCCCCGTCGGCTATCGCAATCTCGAGCAGATGCATCGGCGGCTCGAGCCCGTCATGCTGCGCCGCCGCAAGAGCGACGTCGAGGATCAGCTGCCCGATCGCACGGTGACGACCCATCTGGTCGCCATGGCTCCCGAGCAGCGCCTGCGCTACCAGGACTACGAAACCTGGGTGGCGCGGCTGGTGGCCGTGGCGCGGCGGCGCAGCCTGACCCGCGAGGAGTTCGACCGCCTGCAGCAGTGGCTGGCCTGCATGCGGATGCTCTGCGACACGCCCTACATCCTCGATCCCGACTGCCGGATCTGCCCCAAGCTCGAGGAGCTGGAAAGCGTGCTCGCGGACCTGGTCGCCGAGCCGGACTTGAAGATCATCGTGTTCTCGGAATGGGTCCGCATGCTGGAGCTGGTGGGCGAGCTGGCGCGCGAGATGGACCTGGACGTCGCCTGGCATCATGGCTCGGTGCCCCAGCAGCGGCGCCGGATGGAGATTCGCCGCTTCAAGGAGGATCCGTTCTGCCGCCTCTTCCTGTCCAGCGATGCCGGCAGCCTCGGCTTGAATCTCCAGATGGCGAGCGTCGTGATCAACCTCGATCTGCCGTGGAACCCGGCCAAGCTGGAGCAGCGTATCGCGCGTGCCTGGCGCAAGCATCAGAGCCGCCCCGTGCGCGTGATCAACCTGGTCACCGAGGCGTCCATCGAGCACCGGATGCTGGCTGTCCTTGCCGCCAAGCAGGAGCTGGCCGACGGTGTTCTCGACGGGCTGGGCGATCTCTCGGCGCTCCGGATGCCTTCGGGCCGGGCCGCGTTGGTCGAGCGGCTGGACGCCATGATCGGCGGTGACGAGGTCGAAGGGCCGGTCCTGGAGCGGGCCGAATTCTCTGCCGAGCGCGTTCGAGACGATCTGTCGATGCGCTACGGCGACGGCCTGGTGCTGCTGGAGAGCAGGCGCGATGAGGCGGGAACCGAGACGGTCCTCGCAGTTATCGACGCTGCGCCAGCTACCGCTGCCCATGAGGCCGAGCATCTTGCGCAGGTCCATGGCGGCATGGGAGAGCAAGGTACCAGCTCGCCGCGGTTCGAAGTCCTCGACCGATCCGGCTACGCGATGCTCCAGCGGTTGGTCGAAGCAGGGATCGTGTCGTTCGCTGCCGGAGATGTTCGACGGCTGCATGAGCGAGCCGAGCCCACCAATGGAGCGCAACCACCGAAGACCGACTGCGGCACTGCCGCCCAGGCCCCCGCTTCCGCGCTGCTGGCATGACGTCGATTGTCGATCAGTGGCTCGATGGTTGACGCAGGATTACGCGCCGTCTTGATTCCACGGTGATTCCATAGCGATGCAAGGCTCGCGGTCCGGAGACCGAGGCCTTAGTGTAAGTGGCTGAATAGTTTGGAAAATTTGGTTGCGGGGGCAGGATTTGAACCTGCGACCTTCAGGTTATGAGCCTGACGAGCTACCGGGCTGCTCCACCCCGCGGACGATCAGAAAGGACAGAGATCGGCGATCGGCGATCAGATCCGAGGCGGGTCTGGCCTCGGTCGGAAGCGGGTCGTGAGCGGTCGGCGGGCGGTCCTCCGGTCTCGGTCCTCGGGTCTGGGGGACTGCTGGCCAGGCCTGGCGACGACCCGCTCTCCCACCCTTAAGAGGGCAGTACCCTGGGCGCGGTGCGGTTTCACGGCCGAGTTCGGAATGGGGTCGGGTGGGTCCCACACGCTGTGATCACCAGGCCGGGCCAGAAGTCCACAAAGGACAGATGTCCAAGGACAGATGTCAGAGGACAGATGTCAGAAGGCGGCGGCGTCAGCCGCGCCGTCCGCGCTTTCTGTCTGGAGTCGTGAAGCTTGGGCATGGGGTTCGAAGGCCGAAGACCCGCACAGGTCAGACGGCGCGCGCCCGGGCGGGCAGCGCCCCTGTCTGTCGTCTGTCGTCTGTCCTCGGCCTTGGGGAGCGAAGCCCCAGGCGTGCGGGCTCAAGCCGGCCGGAGGCCGCTGGCCTGAGCCCGAAGCGCGCGCTTGGGGCTGAGCGTCGACGAGCTTGGTTCGAGCGATTAGGACCAGTCGGCTGCACGCGTTACCGCGCTTTGACCTCTGGCCTATCGACGTGGTGGTCGACCACGGCTCTCGATGAGACCTGGTTTGGAGGCGGGTTTCCCGCTTAGATGCGGTCAGCGGTTATCCCGGCCGAACGTAGCTACCCGGCGATGCGGCTGGCGCCACAACCGGTCCACCAGAGGTTCGTCCACCCCGGTCCTCTCGTACTAGGGGCAGGGCCTCGCAAGTCTCAGACACCCACGGCAGATAGGGACCGAACTGTCTCACGACGTTCTAAACCCAGCTCACGTACCACTTTAATCGGCGAACAGCCGAACCCTTGGGACCGGCTACAGCCCCAGGATGTGATGAGCCGACATCGAGGTGCCAAACCGCCCCGTCGATCTGGACTCTTGGGGGCGATCAGCCTGTTATCCCCGGCGTACCTTTTATCCGTTGAGCGATGGCCCGTCCACGTGGGACCACCGGATCACTAGGGCCGACTTTCGTCTCTGCGCGGCCTGTCAGCCTTGCAGTCAGGCGGGCTTGTGCCCTTACACGCAACGGCTGGTTTCCGACCAGCCTGAGCCCACCATCGCGCGCCTCCGTTACTCTTTGGGAGGCGACCGCCCCAGTCAAACTACCCGCCATGCAGGGTCCCGGACCCGGATCACGGGCCGCGGTGAGACAGCAAGCACGCCAAGGGTGGTATTTCAAGGCTGCCTCCACCCAAGCTGGCGCCTGGGCTTCATTGGCTCCCACCTATCCTACACATGGCCCGCCTGCTGCCAGTGCAAAGCTGTAGTAAAGGTGCACGGGGTCTTTCCGTCTGACCGCGGGACGCCCGCATCTTCACGGGCACTTCAATTTCGCTGAGTTGGTGTTGGAGACAGCGGGGCAAGCGTTACGCCATTCGTGCAGGTCGGAACTTACCCGACAAGGAATTTCGCTACCTTAGGACCGTTATAGTTACGGCCGCCGTTTACCGGGGCTTCGGTTCGAAGCTTGCACCTCTCCCCTTAACCTTCCGGCACCGGGCAGGCGTCAGACCCTATACGTCGTCTTGCGACTTCGCAGAGCCCTGTGTTTTTAGTAAACAGTCGTCACCCCCTGGTCTGTGCCACCTGCCCCTGGTTGCCCAGGAACAGGTCCCCCTTCTCCCGAAGTTACGGGGGCAAGTTGCCGAGTTCCTTCAACACCGTTCTCTCAAGCGCCTGGGTATGCTCAACCAGTCCACCTGTGTCGGTTTCGGGTACGGTCCATGATGCTGGGGCTGTTTCCTGGACCTCTCCGGCCGCCCGACCAATCCAGTAAGGTCGGACAACGCTTCAAGGCCGTCACCACCAGCGGGCTGAGGAATGTTGACCTCATTGCCATCGGCTACGGCTGTCGCCCTCGCCTTAGGGGCCGGCTCACCCTGCGCGGATTAGCCTTGCGCAGGAACCCTTGGACTTCCGGCGACCGAGTTTCTCACTCGGTTGATCGCTACTCATGTCAGCATGCGCACTTCCGATACCTCCAGCGGCCCTCGCGAGCCGCCTTCACCGGCCTACGGAACGCTCCGCTACCGGTGCCAGAGGACAGAGAACAGACGACAGATGACAGACCAGACGTCGCATCACGCACGCCCCCGCAGCGTCTTGATCAGACCCTGCAGCATCTTGCGCGATCTCGTGATACTCCTGGCGCCAAGTCTGCCACGTGGCTTCGTCGAGATAGCCGAGATCGAGACAATAGCGGCACCACAACCGCATCTCGTCGGCCGATCCCATCGGCCATGATCAGATAGCGGCGGAAGTCAGCCGGCTGCGCGCCCTGCCGGGCAAAGCCCTCGGCGAGGTTGGCGCAAATCGACTTGCTCGCCCGACGCACCTGATCGGCCAGTGCCCCGCTGTTCGCACGGCGGGAACTCGAGGCTGCGACGATGCACAGCCAAGGACAGCCGTACGCCCGCTTGAACACCTCGAGGTCCTCGAACGAGCTTCGCCGGCGGCAGTCCTTGTCTGTTCTCTGTCATCTGTCATCTGTCCTCTGAACACCCCGCAGCTTCGGTGCATGGCTTGAGCCCCGTTACATCTTCGGCGCAGGACCGCTGTTAGACCAGTGAGCTGTTACGCTTTCTTTCAAGGATGGCTGCTTCTAAGCCAACCTCCTGGTTGTTTTGGCCGTCCCACATCCTTTCCCACTTAGCCATGACTTCGGGACCTTAGCTGGCGGTCTGGGCTGTTTCCCTCTCGACGACGGATCTTCGCACCCGCCGTCTGCCTGCCACACTGCAACGCCGCGGTATTCGGAGTTTGGTTAGGTTTGGTAAGGCTCGCGCCCCCCTAGCCCAGCCAGTGCTCTACCCCCGCGGGTGATCGTGTGACGCGCTACCAAAATAGCTTTCGCGGAGAACCAGCTATCTCCAGGTTTGCTTGGCCTTTCACCCCTAGCCACAGGTCATCTCCCACTTTTTCAACAGTGGTGAGTGCGGCCCTCCAGTGCGTGTCACCGCACCTTCAGCCTGCCCATGGCTAGCTCACCTGGTTTCGGGTCTGCTCCTTGTGACTTTCCGCCCTGTTCAAACTCGCTTTCGCTGCGCCTGCGCCCTTCGGCTTAAGCTCGCCACAAAGACCAACTCGCTGACCCATTATACAAAAGGTACGCCGTCACCCACCCCTGATCCGAGGACCAGGTCGGGCTCCGACTGGCTGTAGGCATCCGGTTGCAGGGTCTGTTTCACTCCCCTCGACGGGGTGCTTTTCACCTTTCCCTCACGGTACTGGTTCACTATCGGTCACCGAGGAGTACTTAGGCTTGGAGGGTGGTCCCCCCATGTTCAGACAGGATTTCTCGTGTCCCGCCCTACTCGAGGACGCCCTGCGACCCTTGCCCGTACGGGGCTGTCACCCGCTCTGGCCCGCCTTTCCAGACGGTTCCGGTTCGTCACAAAAGCGCCACTGGCCTGGTCCGCGTTCGCTCGCCACTACTTGCGGAGTCTCGGTTGATGTCCTTTCCTCCGGCTACTGAGATGGTTCAGTTCGCCGGGTTCGCCTCGTCCAGCCTATGGATTCAGCCGACGATACCCCCTAAAGGGTGGGTTGCCCCATTCGGAGATCTCAGGATCCACGAGTGCTCGCCTCTCCCCTGAGCTTTTCGCAGCGTGCCACGTCCTTCATCGCCTCTCGGTGCCAAGGCATTCACCAGATGCCCTTCTCTCAAGCTCGCCCACGCTCAGCCCCAAGCACGCGCCGCGCGCTGCGGCAGAGGACAGAGGACAGAGAACAGA